>NZ_JBBPAT010000007.1:0-1367 GCF_038009145.1 Paenibacillus sp. FSL R5-0923 | reverse complement strand
AAAGCATCCATCGTACAAAACGTGATCGAAGAACAAATTAGTTACCTTACCTGTATATGTTGACTGGTCGTCACCAGACTGTATTTACAAGATAGCTATCGTAACGACGGTCAGTAAAGTTGCGGTCGACATCCTACTTTTTTCTGCCCCCCTCACTATCAGTAGTCATTCTATCTATCGTGATCGTTGCGATCTATGTTTCACCACCCATTAGCAAAGTAATCAGATGTAATTGATTTAGAAAACCGAGAGAAAACGAAGATAACAAAAAACAGGTCAATCATGGTGGTATCTGACCATAATCGACCTGTTCAATGTAACGCAATAGCGTTATTTAGGTTATACTTTTAAAGCATCTGATGTGCGTACAAATAAAGTGGTGAAATCTTTATACAGGTATTACATGGGTAAAATGTGTTATTGATTAAATAATGGATTCTTTCGGCACTGGGTAGCCCCCACCAATAATATCGTCATCGGCTTTGTATCTTCTCCAGAAAAGCTTCAAATACTTTTTTTGTCGCGTCCCCTGAATTGGGGATTAACTCATAAATCCTCTGTAGAATTGAAGGATTTTTTAATATCCGTTTTTTACTTTCAGTACTAGTAAAACTTCTTAATGCATCAATACATATTTCGAATAACTCTTCATCTTCAGTACTTAGCAGTTTCAACAACATATTCAATTCATCCATGCTAGATTCATTATGCAAACAATATGCTAACTTTCTTTGCCACTCTATTGGCTTATTTAACACTCCGTTTGATAATTCTTCCCAATCCCGTGGGGAGAATTTTAACAGCATCGCCTGTGCAATTGAATAACCTTCATCATACCAATAATCATCTGAGAAATATCCTGAAAGATAGTCATCAAATTCTGTAAACATTAAAAAACTCCTTTGGATCAGATTACAAGTTAAGGTGCTGTAAAACCACTTAGAAGTTGTGTAGCTCCCCCACCTGTTGGATAGCCAGATACAACATTGTCACCTATTTTAATAACTTCAACTTGAACACCATTAACAGTTCCTCTATGAAGAGTTGCACCATCCGAGGCACGAACTCCAATGGATGCAGTATTACCAGTATCTTTTATACCATTAATAATTTGCGAATCACTCCATGAATCCGGGAATAAAGTACTCGTTTTAATATTAGATAAGTTACCATCAGGAAATTGAGTAGTAAACTTAACTTTTCTTGTTCCATCTGCATTAACTGTTATTTCTTGAACTGCATAATTAGGATTTACATTGTTGATTTGCGGAGAATGGCCACCGATCAACTCATTCTTCGTAGGAAGTTTTCTTTGCCCATCTAATATTTTCTTTTCCATTTCTGAACTAATTACAGAAGAACGAACA
>NZ_JBBPAT010000006.1:0-1815 GCF_038009145.1 Paenibacillus sp. FSL R5-0923 | reverse complement strand
TAAAACATTTGTGCAGGAGCATTATTTAAATGAGATGAATGGGTTTGGGGATGTGAAAGGTGGTAAGATTGATGGGACGGGTAAAAAGACAGGGAAGTTAGAACTGTCAGATTTTAAAGAAGAAATAATGAATACCAAGCCTATGAACTCACCTGTTCCTAAAAAGTGGTATGATAAAGGCGGTACTATTTCGTTAGATAAGAGTGGGACTTGGACTTATACTAATAAAGAAGGGATATCAGTTAGTTATCCTAATGGGTATCCTGACTTTTCAGCATATTACCACCCTACTGTTAAACCAGTACCAATTGAAGTTACTGTGCCTAAGAACCCTCAAGAAGACTTCAAAAAAGCTAATTTAGAAGCAGGGCTTAATAAGGATTCTGATCCGCCTGTGCCAGCAAGTAATAAACCTCCTGAAGGTTATTCGTGGCATCATCATGAAGATGGAAAGACAATGATTCTTGTTGATGAAGATATTCATAGAGAGTTTAGACATATCGGTGGTCAGTCTACAGTAAATGGAAAAAATAAATAAGGAGAATAACCATGGCGAATATGGATCGAGCAAATGAGAAAATAACTATAAATGAAATTCGTGAATTTGAAGGTAAATATGTTCTTAATCTTCCTGAACAGTATATTGATTTTTTGCTTAAATATAATGGAGGCTATCCTGAAACATCTACATTTAAGATTTCTGATGAAGAGGGTGAAAGTGTCGTAAATAAATTTTACGGGATCGGTGATATGAAGGGAAATTTGGCTAAGGTGTTTGAGGTTTTAGATGGTGAGCTACCTGAGGGATTTATTTCGATTGCTAGTGATCCAGGAGGAAACGAGATTTGTATTGGAGTTAGTGAGAAATACTTTGGAAAAATATATTTTTGGATGCATGACATGGAGTCAGATGTAGAAATGGAAAATATGTTTTTTTTGAAAAACAGTTTTAACGATTTTTTTGAAAATTTATATTAAGGATTGTTAATACGAGAAATACCGCCCTTACTATTGGTCTTTTATCCTATTTAGGTTGTTGATGAATAGACCCTACCCAGTGCCGAATAAGTCGGGCGGTTGAGCCTGAGCAGACTTAACCCATGTAATACCCGTATAAAGATTTGGTTATTTTGATTGTACGCACATTAAAGGCTTTATTTTTATAACCCAAATAGCGGTAATCCGTTACATTGAACAGGTCGATTATGGTCAGATACCACCATGATTGGCTTGTTTTTGTTATCTTCGCTTTCTTGCGTTTTTTCAAAATGAGTCGCAACAATGTACATTACCACAACGATAGATATGGTGAAAGGACTTTGTCGCAACTTATAAATTGGGTAAGACGACTACTGTTATTGTAAGGTTGGAAATCTATTGACGGGAAGGTCATGTGTTAAAGGCTAGCCACCGACTCCCTCATCTCTATAATACAAGAGGTAAATCCGTCAAAAGTTTTGCCGGAGGGGGACGCATGAACAACGTACAACTTTCCGTCGATAAAGTCGCCGTTGAATATCATGGAGTAACAGTCAACTTTTATAACCAACTGGCACTTTCATTCAAAGAATGGTTTGATATTAAACCTACCATTCGGCACAAAGGGTATGTATACCATTGGAATTTAAGGCATAAGGATGCTTATCTTTATCTGCGTTATCAACCATGGTGGCAGAAAAAATCAAGAAAGTACACACTACAAATTGAAATCCACCCAGATCACTTAATTAAGTTTCAACGACTGCTTGATGCTCTGTACAACCATTCTCAGGAGGTTTATTTCAACCGACTTGGCTGAACTCCCGAAATTCAAGC
>NZ_JBBPAT010000005.1:0-5107 GCF_038009145.1 Paenibacillus sp. FSL R5-0923 | reverse complement strand
ACGGAGCATCAGCAGATACGATTCATTTTGAAAAAACGCAAGAAAGCGAAGATAACAAAAAACAAGTCAATCATGGTGGTAACTGACCATAATCGACCTGTTTCATGTAACGCTTTAGCGTTATTTAGGTTATAAAATTAAAGCATTTGATGTACGTACAAACGATATGAAGAAATCTTTATACGGGTATTACATGGGTTATATGTGTTATTGGTTGAATGATTGATTCATTCGGCAATGGGTAGCCCCCAACCTCTGTTAACGCAAGAGTAACCCGATTCAACTAATAATCGCAACAGTCTGCAACTTGGTTTTAACTGATTCAATACGCTCACTTAGGTCCTTAGCATCATCAAAGCCTAGCTCATTACCAAATCTATCAATATCATAAACCTGAACAATACTATCCACTACCTCATAAATTCGGGAGGATAGCACCCCTTTATCAATTTGTAGATGAGCTAAACAAATGTAAAAGATAGTCTTCTCGGTATCTCCCTCTTCAATCACGTTAGCAAGCTCATACAAACATCGTCCTCCTGCTTGCAGAGCATTTAGACCATCATTAATTGAATTAATAAAGACCTCATCAACATATTCTATTAACTCGTTATATTCCCAATCTTGCATGTTGTTCCCCCTCCTGCCTATTTTACAACTTTCCCATCATTTGTAAGTATGTTTACTGTAATGTTTGGATATTCTCTTCTAAAATCCAATATTACATCAGAACAACTTTGGCAAGTAAGACGCTCTGTAAACAGATTGATTGTTCCTTCAGCATTTTTGTTACCTCCAAGTTGAGATGCAATATCATTTAAAATTTTGTACTCAGTGTCATAGTCTCTTAAGTATGCTTCAGGTGTATCAATTCTTGCGTTATCGGGGTCAACCTTCTTAGCGTTAAATATCGGCTCGCCTTGAGGTTTTAAAGATATATCCGATAGCGCCCCCTTATCTGTAGCTTCGTTTACAGAACTATGAGCGAAAAATCCCTTTTTATTAATACCTTGAACATCAACCTCAGCATAGCCAAAGTTTCCTGATTTTTTCAACTTACTGGGTAGCTGAGACCGTAACTCTTTAACACGGTTTAGGATACCAGACAAGTCCCTAAGTTTACCCGTCCCCTCAATCTTACCACCTTTCACATCCCCAAACCCATCCATCTCATTTATATAATGCTCCTGCACAAATGTTTTGGGCAGTGGATTCGAATCCATGGGGATCTTTCCTACACTGAAAGGCACACCTTCTGGCGTGCTTAATAATGGCTTGAATTTCGGGAGTTCAGCCAAGTGACCGGAATTCTAATTAGTTATCTTAACTGTATATGTTGACTGGTCGCCACCAGATTTCTTTCCTGCACCGTCATCGTTGCAAGTCAGTTATGTTACGGACAAAGTGCTACTCTTTGCTTTTTATTTCTCAGTATTACTATCGTTATATGGCATTTTACAGTTGCTAGTAATGTCGAAAAAAACGCAGATAACAAAGGTAACAAAAAACAGGTCAATCATGGTGGTATCTGACCATAATCGACCTGTTCTATGTAACGATTTAGCGTTATTAAAGTTATACCTTTCAAGAATTACTGTGCGTACAAACGAAATGAACAAATCTTTATACGGGTATTACATACTTAAGTGCGTTACTCGTTCAATAAAGAATTCATTCGGCACTGGGTAGCCCCGTTGAAGTCGGATGAAATCCCATGTTTTTTTATTCTTCGCTATAAGAATAGTCAAGCAAACTAAGTAAACTTCGATTTAAGTACTTTATGTGGCATAGATCCAAATAACTATTGATAATTAACTTATTCTCTTTTCTAAGTAGCTGATCTGAACCATTTTCTAAAAACAACAGATTCCCACCATATTGTTATATAAACTTTCCTATAACTTTAATCAGAGCTTCTAATCCTTGATAAAAGGTGTTACCAAACAAGTGACCCCTAATGCAATTATTAACATTTACGTCATAATGGTTTCTAACAAAATTCATGTCAGAAATATCCTCAAGTTCAAGAACCAATTAGATTTCTTCTTTATCATTGTGAACCGATGCCTTATCTTTCCCCTGATTTTCCCAAGTCAACCTAATCTAATCCTTTATTCGGTTTTCTAGTATTGCTAAAATCTATTAGAGTTTTCATCTCATGGCTTGATATGCCAACTAGCAATTCTCCATGTATTGTAATACTTGAATTCACAAAATGTATTTCATCAAAACCAGTGATATTTAAGAATTTCGTATTTTCAAAGTGACAATTGAGGAATTTCACATTTTTAAAAGTAGAATTATTAAATGTTGATGATAAAAATTTAGTCTTTTTAAATTCTACTTCAGAAAAAGTTGAATCATCCATATATGTTAGTTCAAGTTTAGCATTTGAAATTTCCACATCAAAAAACTTCGATTCATAAAAGGTCGTTCTAAAAGAATCTAAGTTTTTGAAAACAGTTGAACTAAACCTCGAATTGTCCGCCTTACCTTTCCTGAATATATTATCTGAAAATTCACACCTATTAAAGTTACTACCGCAGAGCGATGCTCCACTTAAATACACATTTGAAAAGTCACACTCGTTGAATACTATTTCTAAAAAACTACTATTGTTTAAATCATAACCTGTAAACACTATCCCATCAAAAGAAGTATCTTGATAAATAAGTTCGCACACTTCATTTGAAAGCCCCATTGAAAACTCAGTGTATTTCTTTAGTTTTGTAAGTAAATCCATTTAATACCACCTCCTAAGGCCATGTAACTACTTTATCTATTAAACCTTGAATTGATATTTCATGCAAAAGTTCTGCTTTGTTTTCGATACTTAAGTTAGAGACATCTAGTATCACATTTTCACCTTCGCTTAGAGATTTATTAATTGATCTCATAGCGCTCGAAAGTTTGTAACCTCCCTTTTTAGGCGGATAATTTGAATTAAAGGACTTGACATCCCAAGCTTGCCCTTTTGCATCTATAAATTCTGCTTTTCCAGATGGATCTCTAGTTATAGGTCCATCTAATTTTTTCATTTCCTCAAGTTCTAACCCAACCCTTGCCTCATGTTTTCCTTTTTCAATATCAATCTGCCTTGTGGAACCTGCATGAGCTGGATCATGTGCCAAATCGTCAATCTCAGATTGTGTTCTTTTGCCAATAAAATTCTCAGCTTCGTCAAATTGGTGAACAATTCTATCATCTGTCTGACCTTTACCCGTTCCCTAAGTAGTAATCTTAAACTCGACTAAAAGAGAGGTGATAACTGTTTTACCAATTACCACCATTATATCATTCGGCTTTTAGTTCCGTTAGAGGACTCAATGCTCTGTATTCTGTTTTGTTCTTCATCATGCTGTAGATGATGTTCACAAGCCTTCTCATTACGCATATAAGGGCTTGTTTCTTGGTTTTCCCTTCTGCTAGCTTCCGTTGATAGAACTTGTAGAACAAGGGATTACGCTGTCTCTTGTTCTTCCCTTTGGCTACTTGTATTTGTTGTACGGCTAGGTTGTGGAAGATGCTATTCAGAACATTACCTTGACCACTTGCTTGGTCTTTGCCCTTGCCGCCCGAACTAAAGCGTATCGGTGCGATTCCTGCGAAACGGGCTAGCTTATCTGCATTTGAGAAGCGATAAATGTTTCCGATTTCAGGGACCAGTTCCGCTGCTGTAACGATGTTGATTCCGTCCATCGACTCGAGTTTGTAGTCGGTTTGGGCTACTTACTATAGTTGTCGTGCTATGTATCTTGAAAGTTGTGATTCTGTCTACCTCTTCCTCACTATCGCTACAGGGTAATCTACAGTTGCGAGTAAATTTGAAAAAAACGCAAGAAAGCGAACATAACAAAAAACAGGTCAATCATGGTGGTATCTGACCATAATCGACCTGTTATATGTAACGCTTTAGCATTAATTAGGTTATACTAATCAAGCATTACGTGCGTACAAAGGAAATCAAGAAATTCTTGTAGCGGTATTACATGAGTTAAGTGTGCTATTGGTTGAATGATGAGTTCATTCGGCACTGGGTAGCCCCCACATGATTATGTTCGTAGCAACCACCTATACAACACTACAATTAATCAGCTTTCAAACCTAAGATGTATTCTACTCTTGATTTAGTAGAATCGCTTGTTTCCCTGATTGTGTATTCACTTTTATTATTAATTAATTGTTTACAGATTTGAATGTCTTGTAACAGCTTATCAATGTCATATTTATCTATATGCTCTTCAAAGTTAGTGATTTTCAGATAACTCTCTAGTTTAGAATATATAAAATCAGCAATTTCTTTATATTTCAAACTCTCTATTGTAATAGAAACAAAATATAATGTTTTAGTAAACAAACTATCGTTTACTATTCTCCAATCCTCTTCCAAAGTTTTTGCTGAAACCTGCGCCACATTTAAACCTTCTTCTTCAATATATTCTTCAAAGTCTAAAACTATAGATGATTTTATTGATTCATAACTTGTCATGTTCATATCATCAGTCCTTATTTCATATTTTTAGAGTAGACATTTAACTCAATATTTGGGAACTTACGTCTAAATTCCATAATTAAATTGGAACAACTTTGACATGCATCTAGTTCTGTAAACAAATCTATTCGCCCTTTAACATTAGGGTCTTTTATTTGAGAAGCAATATCTTCAAGAATCTTTGCCTCCGTGTCATTAAATCTTGGAAATTCATCATCAACATAGGTTTCCAATGACTTATCAACTTTGGAAGAACTAAAATCTCCAACATTACTACCAACGCTATCAGAGGAATGAATCTGACTGTGTGCTTGAAATTCTTTTTTAATATCAGGAATGCTTACATCTGCCACTGCGACATTCCCACTACTTAACTTTCTTAGTTTTCTATCAAGTTTATCTCTCTGTGTTTTTGAGAGATTTTTGTATTCGTCGGAATTCCCTATTTTTTCTATTTCTCTGTTAATATCGCCTCTAACATTTTGAGTCTTCTCATATAAGCTATCTATTGTCCGATTAGGTAATTTATTTTTACCCGTCCCCTCAATCTTACCACCTTTCACATCCCCTAACCCATTCATCTCATTTATATAATGCTCCTGCACAAATGTTTTG
>NZ_JBBPAT010000004.1:0-37622 GCF_038009145.1 Paenibacillus sp. FSL R5-0923 | reverse complement strand
ATATGTGTGGAATATACAGAGTCAACACGTTTTAACTAATTTCCGGGGACGTCTAAACCCTAATATATTATTATTGCATAATCCTCAGATTAACTGAGGATTATGCTCACTATCTTTAGTCAACTATAGTTCACCAAATTGATTTAAAAATTCATGCTTTATTAGTACTTTCCCAGTACTCGTGCTTGATATCTCAATTGGATTAAGCTCTTTTAACAATTTTTCATTTTCAAACTTGAATAAAGGTAAAGGCAACCTACTATGCCCATTAAAGTATTGTTTAAAATTAGGGGAAAAAGAAACACCCTTTGGATTTCCAAACGCCTCAATATACCCCGCATAGTCTGGATGACAAACTAAGAACATGAACTCAAAAAAGTTCAGATTAAACTGATCCCCCGCTGCAATAACACGAGTTGTTATATCCGACTCAGGAAAAATGTCAGTACTCCCATCCTTTGTAATTGATATAACAGGAACTTCGATGGTAAATTCAGACCAAAGTCTAAACCCTACAAATCTATTCCTTGTCATAGTTACATACATTAATCTATTTATAAAATGTAATTCACTCGACTTACTTCCAATTAAGAGTTTCTGTGCAGGTTCCATCATATTTATTAAACCTAACCCATAATTCTGTACTTCATCAGTAGATTTAAACTTCTGTCGTGATATTGGACTTGTTTTTAACCAACGATTTAAACTAATTGCTTGAATTGTTGAGCTATTATAAATTTGAACCTCATTGTTTGACTTAGATTGAGCATGGTGTTCAGCTAACTCCTTCTTTTCTTTCTCTTCTAACTTATCTTTATTCCTCCTTACATTATCGGTCGTGTTTACTAACGGAGTAAACCGTTTGTACTCTTCCTTAGTTTCCCAACCACTAGAACGTTTTATATCGATATCAATCATTGTTGATTTCGGACTATTATTACCTTTTGCATAAAACTGAATAGTGGGAGTGGGTAATTTAAACTGTCTAGTGCCTTGAATATTTTTAAGACTAACTAGTCTATCTTTATTATCAACATCAATGACTTTATTGGCTATTGCTCTCAGTTCAGCTCCAAGTGGGTCACCATTTACTTCAAACAACCCTGAATACTCTGGTCTTATTATCAAAAAGAAGAACTCATACATCGAAAGATGAAACTCTTCACCAGCTGATATTGATATATCTTCTGCCATAAAGTCATTTTCAATATCAAAGTAATACTCATCCCCCCTTGTTATTAACTTCTTTACTGTACTCATATCTATCTGTCGAATCATTAATGGCTCATCAGACCTTAAGGTAACTCCAATTACCTTTGAAGCATCCATGTATCTATCTTGATTTGGATCAGTATCTTTAAATACATATCCTTTTATTGAGCGAGACTTTCTTCGTGAAGCTGTTCCAAGCAGGTTCACAAAATGTAATGTACTTGATTTACTATTGATTATTGCACGCTTCTCTGGATCAACTTTTTCCATTTCATCGAGCAGGTATTCACCATACTCCTTAAAAGCTTCATTTTCATTAGTTTTAGCATAATATGAACTCCCCTTCTTTGACTTCCGTCGTGAAGTAGAACTACTTTTAGGTGTTGTCTCTGTCATAACTACCTCCTGGGGTATCAATAATTCTGTATTAAGTGCTAATTCAACTAAACAAATGATTAGTCCTCTTCGGTTTACAAGTTAACAATAAAAAATACACCTATTCTGTTTTGCAGACCTCTAGAAAGTCATGCTTTATAGAATAGATGCATTTTTTAAAATGGATCAATCAATGTGGTCCCAAAAAACGATCACCATTAAAATGTATGAGATGAGAAGGAGCATCTGCTACCCAAACCTCAGTTTCCCATGCAATTACACTTAGATATCTAGCCATAACAGAGCGATTCGGGAAAGCAGTAACATACACGATACCAGCAGTAGAATCTCTGAAAAGCCGTGCTAATTCATCATGCCGTTTTCCGTCCACCGGTCCATGGCTTGTTACTGACTCGATCAGTAGTAACCAATTCTTCTTAGGATAATATATAACCACATCTGGCATTTTTCCATGTGAGTCAACGGAAACACCAAGTTGATTTAATAAATCCTCATCAAAATATTTTCCACCAGTATCGCCAGCAAATATCAAAATGCCTCCTGGGACATACCTTTCAGCAAAATCCTCGATAATTGCCTTTATTAATTCACTGTGTTCACCTTGGCTAAGCATGATCTCTTTGCCTGGGGCAACTTGAACTGGGATTTTATTTTGATCCCTCACTTTGGCATATCTTTTAACAAGAGATTCTCTTGTTGAAAGATATGCTTCTAATGCTGGTTTCCAGCGTGAAGTATCATACAATTTTATAAGCTCCAAAGCCTCTGGCTCGATCTGATAAACAGCCTTAGGACTATTTACAGCTCGTGTTGGGTTATCTGGATTGTATAATGAAATTCCTGCTTCAATAAACTGGTGCATCGTTTGACGTCTGAACGTCTCTCGAGTGTTTGGGGCATACTCTTTTCCATAATTTATACGGCTAAACTCCATCATCGGCGTTATACCGACAAGCGGATTTTCCGCATCTGACCATGTCTTATCAGCAGTTAAGTTTAATATTGCAAGAAGGCAAAGTGCTGATCGTTCATTTAATTGAGCTTTTGGTAAATCGAGAGCTTTAAGTATTTCCAAAGCCCCCTTAATATTAGGGTGAGTTCCCTCGGTCACAAAATCTCCTCCAACTTTTGGTCTAGTTCTTCTTGACCAATTATATCAGAGTTGGACATAACCCACCTTCCAAATTTTTCAAGGGTAACCCTACTAGGATATTTCATAGTCCGAAGATCTGTTGCGTTGACCTGCGTGTGTCCGTTAAATACTCGGAAGTACTTATCAACTTCGGTTGAGTTTAAATAAGCATATAAACCAAATGCCAACTCTGGAGGTATTCCTTGTTTTTTGAAATGAAGAACGTTAAGTCCGTTTTCGAACCCCACTTCAGAATAATCAACACTTGAGGGAGTTAGTACTCCAGCAACGATTCGGCGCTTTTCCTCTTTTGAGGAAAATCTTTTTACAACAGTGTAGTATCCATTAGGATAGAGCCATTTTTTCATGTCCTCATCGACAAACACTGCATTGGGTTTCTTCATTACTTTTGGCCATTCGGTTAATGTGCCAACAAAGTGATTAGGGTAGAAAAGAGGGACGGTTCCTTCTTCTGGCATGTCACGCAAATGACCCTTGACCCGAAAGTCTACAACAGGTCCAGTTGAAACTTCAACACCGATCTCGCTTAATGAATAGTGAACTGATGGGTACCTTTCAATAAAGCTTGGTTCATTTGAAGTTGGGATATGAATGAACTTCTCTGAGTCCAAAGGTTGAACAATTTTCTCAAACGGATATGAGTTAGATGAATAATCGATAAAGCTATCGTCCGTTGATGTTGAAATTGTTACATTAGATTGTTTTCCTCCACGTTCAAGGAGAATAATCACGTTTTCTTGAAGTACTTCATCATCTTTAAAAGCCTTGTCCCTCGAATCAAACAAATGCATATGTTTTATTGCTGTTTCTTCAAGGAGTAGTTGACGAAATGGACGAAAATAAGGTCCGTTACAGAAGCTTCTAGGGATAACTGCTACGATTTGACCATTTTCCTCCGTGAGCTGAATGGCAAGTCCAACAAAAGCAGAGTAAAGATTAACTGTCTCTATGCCAACTCCACGTAGGATCTTACGATGACGAGATGAACTCATAATTTTTTTATAAGGTGGATTCAATATAGCATGGGTGAAGCGAATTTTTGTCCCCTCAAGTAAGCTATCCTCATTCAATAAAGCGTTCGTAGCCCATTCTATAAAGTCCTCAGATATCACTTCACTTTTCAAGGAAAGCCCGTCTTCAAACAAACCCAATGTGGTCTGGAGTCGTCCTCTTAATAACTCATCAATCTCAACAGCAGTAACCTCAGCTTGTTTGCTTATCTTTTCCAATGTAATACGTTCTAAGACAGCACTCGTTAATACCCCTATGCCTGCTCCTGGGTCAAGAATCTTTGGCTTTGATAGTTTGGACTTATCGAAAAGAGAAGCCATAAATTTTGCAACACTGGATGGAGTCAAAAATTGACCGAGTTCGGATTTACGTTTTAATAAAGGATTTACTGCTAATCGCTCTTTATCTAAAGTTTCAAGTAATTGTGACATCGTCTACTCCTCTTCTTGCTTAGTCAAATCATTATAACATGTAATACAGGTGTTCACTCTCGCTTCCAAGTAAACCCAACATCTGGCTCAATACTTGTAATTTCAACTTTGTAAATCTTCTGAGATCTATAATGAGTAAAACACTAAGACTTAAACATAAAGGATGAGTCACATGAAAATAACAGATATACAAAAACATGTTAATGAGTTAAGTATCAAGCAAGGGTTTGATAGGTCTACTATTGAACAAAGAGCACTCTTTCTTTCTTTCTACTGAATTTGGTGAAATGGTTAGAGAATTATTACATATTTCCTATCATCCAGATCATGAACATATTGAGGAAATCAAAGATCGTCTCGGTCTTGAAATGTATGAATTGTCTGGAATATCTGCGAACTCGCCAATAAATTAAATATTGACCTAGAAAAATCCTTCACCAAAAAGATGGAGATCAATCAAAAAAGGACATGGTAGAACTTACACCATTCCATACTTCAGGACTCATACAAAGACGGAACATTTGTTCTCATATTATTATATTGTATAGGGTAGATACCTGCAAGGTATTGTTCAATTAATGATGAAGAGTGAGAATATAGAAAAAGCTCCCGTTGTTCGCAGCAGCTGCGGAATTCCATATAGTACTTACGATACGCCTTCGGCTGCTTCTGCGGAATCTGCACTTTCTACAGATGCTTCCACAATTTCCGCTACCCTCTTCTCAGGCTTGCTGCCGCTTCTAAAGGCACTGTTACCTTCGAGCTTGTCCAACAAGACCTTTCGAGCCGTCTTGTACTCTTCTCCCACCATTCCGAGACGAATGAGGAAAAGCCTGAAAGTGAATTTGTCATTGTCGTTATCCTTGGACTTGAATGAAGCGTACTTTAACGTCTTTGCCGTTTGGTTCAGCAGGTCAACAAACTGCGTGTAGGCTTGTACCTTCTCGGCGTTTAGCTCGCCATGGAAGAACTTAAAGGTGAGCTTCCTATTTTCGAAATCGAAGCCGATGCCTGGGCAGAGGTTTGCTACTTCCGCAATCTTCTCCATCAGCTTCTCACTGGTGTCGACGGTACGATCATGGATTGCCGTAATGAACGGCTCCTCAATAATGTTCCCGTTATAGCCAAGTGCTCTCGCAATGAGTGCTTGGCGGCTGTAAATCAGGTTGACCAAGTTTCTCAAAGTAAGCCCCGTATGACCTTCCAGTTCCACTGTAATCTCGAGGTCAGTAATACTCGATTCGGATTGTTCAGAAGGCACTGCCGGTTCTGGGGGAGCCTCAGCTTCGACTGAAGGAGCATGATCGTTCGAGGCTTCCGGTTCAGCAGGGGCAACAGGATTGGAGGGATCTTCAGGATCAGCAAAAGCGGCAACCCCACTAACAGACAAGCCATTCAACAGGCTCTCTAGATCGACAAGGTTTGCCTCTGAATCAATTACCTTTCCGTTCTGGTCGACTACATAGATACCGTTGGACGTTTCGAATGCATAGGTAAAACTCGGTGCTCCCATGTAGCGCGGCTGAACGCCGAAGTGATTACTTAGTACTTTGACTAGTTCCTTTCTGCTCTTTCTGTTCATAACAACCTCCAAGATAATTTGGCGTTTTCAATGAGATAGGCGATAGCCACCTTTCATTGAGGTTGTTGTATTTTTGCTTCCTTCAAAGCGAATTGCAAGTAATTATTGTGCCTACCCCACACTATACAAATTAACCTTGACGGATATAAAAGGCAGGTGGTACTATGTAGCTATAAGCTACTAGCTACTAGCTAGTAGCTAGTATGAATAAAAGGAGCATGCCAAATGAGAATCGATTCGAACACATCGCTTCAAGAGCTCATGGACGTTGCAAAGGAGACTATTGAAGAACTGAATCAAGGTGAGAAGTTTCTAGTGAAAGACCTGTTTCGGGGATTTGAGTGGAACCGCATCGGTAAAGGTGACCGCACTCGGCTCGGTTCCATGTTCTACAACTATGCGTTAAACGAAGCAAGTTCACAACTTAACCCATTAGGTAAAACGCCTCAGAATCAGCAAATGTACGAAAAGAAATAACCCCGTCACAATAAAAAAGAACCGAGTCGATGTGTGTTTTCTTAGCACGTCAACTAGGTTCTTTTTAAATTAATATGCTCACTTTATTTAATAAATACAATGTTCACCTTCTCAAGCATCAACGGAATATTTTCTTCATAAATTACTACCTTGTCCTTTAAATCAACCGGAAGATTCTTAATTAAGTTTCGAGTGGCGAGTAAAGTATGCTCACCAAAATCATAGATCACCAAAAACTTAAACGCTGCCGCGGGATCAATCGACCTTGCTTTCGACTTCCCTTCAAGCAACCCCGTGATATCCTTAATCAGACCATTTCTCTGAGCAGAACCGAATTTGTAGCCATCGTTAATCGGCTTGTTGCATTTAATTTCAGCAATAATGGTAAGTTCACCAGTTACAGTAAGGTCGTAGCCATTATCGTTGGGTCTTGCTCTAAGAACTTGATCCAGATACACCTTATAATTTTCCCGAACATACGGAAAGCGTTCGCTTATCCATTCAATGAATCGGATTGTCGTTTTGTATGTAATGATATTATGGATGTCTTTCAAGGTCGTCTTAATGTCCTCAAAATCATCTACTGAGAGCTTGGCATAGTAATCTTCAAGGGCACCTGTTATTTTGTTCGTAATGAACTGGTTGAACCTTTCCTTTAATTCATCTTCTCTATTATAAGTCTCTATTATAATGTCCTCCGTTCAAAAGCATCACGGTTTTCTTTGTAAATTACCCACAAGAGCATTTCCCACTCGACATCGAGAGATTGACCTATATTATACTCTAGCCCAATGAAACCGAGATTATTTTCTTCACAAAATGTAACAACATTAGAATTGCAAAGTTGCTTAATTCGATCTGCACTACCAAATTTCTGAAAGGATTCGTTTATTGGCTTTATCTCCTTACAATCTTGCCTAAATACATCATACTTCTGAGGAATTGGACTTAGAGGGTGTCGCCAATCAATATGTTATAACAGGGGATTTTATCGGATCGGAATGCGTGCTTTTGGATATCCTGAATTACACCATTTTTATACCCCCATCTCCGTAGAAAGTTTTAAAATACCCGCTGTCACCATTTCTCTTTCCACTTTCACTGTCTGCTATAAAGAAGGTATGTCTAGCCTTAAATTCAAAAAGTGATGCTGGTTTAGTTTCGATGCCATTATACTGTATTATTGCTAAGTCAGTTCTAAACCACTCTCTTTGAATAAAGAAACTGTTATCACCTTTCAGCTTCTTGGAAAAATGGATATTGAATTTTCTCGTATGTTCATTTCGGTTCTAGAATTGCTATAAAGCGTGGCAAGCTCATCAGGAAACCATGTTTCCTCTAAACCAATTAAACATCCCTTAATACAGCTTGGGGAAAAATTCATCTAACAGGTCACTCCTCTTACATTATCTAAACCATTGAATGATGTGACTTATATGGCAATCTGCTCTGGCACAACGGTAAATTTGTATCGGCTACCCTGCACCTGAATATATCTGTCCCAAATGAATAACTTCCAATGTTCACCTTCAACTTTGTTCACAACTTGAAGGTCGAGAGTCATCATTCTACGCAGTTCTTTGAAGTCTACGTAATAGATACTTCTTCCTTCTAATCTAACCGCCAGAACTGCGATATCTGCATTGTCTAAAAGCTCCACTTGTTTGATCGAAAGGTCGAACCAGCCTTTACCGTTCGGATGGAGCTTGGAAGATGGCGTGCAAACAACGATCCGCCTTCCACCGCTAACACCTTGAAACATGATTTGCTTCCTGTTGATCGTTGAAAGGGAACAACCATACTTTTGAGTCAATTTGTTAACGACGATTTTCTTGTCAGAAACAGACATTTTACAACCCCCATATGTCGTATTTTTCCACATCATAACATATGGTTTTGCAACCTGCAGATGATTTTGAAGAGCTAACAACATGCCGTTATCCGAGGTCGGCTAAACGTGGTTGCATTACTGGTTTCTGCCTCCTGGTACGAAGTCATTTCGACACCATCTGATAAAGTTATTGGAGTGGGTAAGGTATGTCTTGGCGGTGGTGTCCTTAAGAATATCGACTTTCAGCTTTTCTAATACTTCTTTCTCGTACTGTTCATACAATAACTCCAATTGCTTAATAAAGTCCTGAGATGCTTTCACTTGCTTCAACCTCCTAAGGATAAGTATTAAGATCATTATACTTAACTGGAAGCATTTTCATAAGTAATTGGAGTGTTGTGATTGAACTATGTGATCGATGATTGTGATTATATAAGCTTTCAAATTAAACGATCCTTGGACAATTACGCTTCGTGTTACTCTAAGAACAGACAAAACCGTCAGCTCAAGTTAGCCCTGACGGTTTTCCCTCATTAATATTATTTCTCTTTACGTACACCTTTAAATGTTCCGCCGGATGTCTTTTGATCCATGATGCGACCTGTTTCTGCATCACGTTTTGCCCAATTCCCGTTTGGTGTTTGGAATTGGGACCGATCAGTAACTGCTCCCTTACGAAAGCCGCTTCCTGTGTTTTTAGCCATTTTAACTACCTCCATGATTTATTTATTGTAATTATTAACGGCTCCCCTGCCACGGAGCCGCCCAATCGAAAACTTAGTTTCTATCCTGCTTTGTCAGCCTTCTCATTTTTCTTTTTATCGAGATAGGCTTGATGCTGCTCGTCAGTTACTTCAAAACATATTGCTTTCAAACCCAACTGTGCTGCAGTGACTATGGTACCGTCTTTACGACGGATAGATTTACGACAAATCAACATATTATCAGTCCTTTCAAATTGTTTTGCTTGAAGTGAACCAATCCCAGTGGTAGAATAAAACCCAGCTAAAGTATTTACGGCAGGCACTAAGATTTGGCTTATGTGCTACACGCCCGTGGGTTCCCGACAAGGGAATTTGCGGGCTACTTTTTTGTCTGACATCTTCCCGACCCCCTAACCAAATAACTTACGCCACGTTGACTTAAAAAAATTAATGTTGTGCTTTTTCACCTCGACAGTGCGCTGCTCCTCTAACCCACCTTTTTTCAGCAATCCTGGCTCTGTAACCGCAACAGTGAATGTATCCCCGATCTTTACATTGCTGTACTTATTCAAATCGATCTCCTGACTTTGCGGCACATATGTATTTCCTTGTGTGACAACAACCATCTTGTCCTCATTCCACTGGATAGTTGCTTTATCCCCATCCATAGAAACCACTTTTGCCTTGTACTCTACTGTCACCTTATCACCAAGTAATGAATTATAAGCCGACCTTCCCAAAGGAAGGATTATTATCACTACAATTAGTAAAAACACCACCAACGGAATAGCAAATCTGTTGATCAACCTAGGTGCTAACCCCACACTATTCACCTCCTTTCATCGTTTTCAAATACAAAATTGAAATCAATGATATAAATAAAGACTGAATCCATCGATTTCAATCCGTAATTTGAAGTCCCTTATTATTAAAAGGAGATCACTCTCCTTAAAATAAACTGCTATATACGAACTGTCTTCCGCCTTCTTCAAGCTGCTCCTCTTGGCGCTTCAGCAACCTTTGCTCATGAAGCTTGTTGAGCTGGGTACTTACAAGATTAAGCTTTTTCCCGAGTGAATCAGAAGCAAATCTCGCGGTTATTTGCTTATGCTTATAGGTAAACTCAAGAAGTTCTTTTGAGGCATCACCAAGGTCACCAACTAGTTCAAACGATACCCCAGTCTGAGCAACAACTACAACATCCTCGTCGCGTAGAGTTTTCCTAAGGTTGTATAAATGATCTTCCTCTTCACTCAAGTTAATAAGATACAGGTACTTGTCCTGGGCCTTAAACTCCTGACGAAGCCACTTTAACGGTTTGACGATAACCTCATCGATTCCAGAACCATTCATACCTTCCACTTGCTCCATATCATAAACGAATACTGTGCCATATGGAGCCTCGATGATCTGATGCATTACCAACTGGTTCAGCGGAATCATTATCCGTCTACCGATTAAATTTACCTTCTCTTCACCACCAGTAAGTAAGTTAATCTTAAACATAATGATCCACCATTTTCTATGTAGATTGGAGGGAGAGGTTTCAAATCATAAATTGAAATCAACCTCTTCCTTAAATTTAGTTTATCTTGTCCTATCTGTCAAGCCTTTATCTAGACATTTATTACAATATAGAAGTAAGTGCCATAAAAATATTTGCCTACATCCAACAGTTCCAACCCGTCCTCATGAATTCGGTATGCACTATCATGCGTTCTAACATAGAACTCCGCATCAGAAGACCAGTCGAAGGTAGTTTGCTTAACGTCCATTAAGCCTTTACCTCTATCTTCCTCGGGTTTACTTGTTGCCCTAGTGAAGATCGCCTGTTCAACAATGTCATCGTTCCCCTTAGAGCTTATATGCTTTCTTAAAGACTTAACAATCCCCCGCCCCGTATCACAGATGGCTATCTCGACTCTTTCCTTATACTTACCTTTCGCTGGGTAATACTGTACGCACGAAAAACAGTCTGTTCCGGTATGTTCAACGGCATTTTGACCAAGTTCCGTTACAATACCGGCTATATCAGTTATCCGGTTTTTATGAAGCCCTTTTGCTCTCATTATTTTCTTTACTGACTTATCAAGGTCAATAATATCACCGTCAGATTTGGATACTCGCAATTCATCTAGTTCCTCATCCTTCTTTTTACGATTGCGGTGATAATAAACTTCCATATTATTATCTTCTTCGAAGGAGACTTTGACATCCGATGGGCATAACTTCAAGAAATTCATCCGCTCCAAGTAACCTAAGATATCGAATCTATCAGTTCCTTCATCATATTCAGGTGATACCGTCTTTAAATAGTAAGCCTTGTCCAAGTAATTAAACGTTGAGAGTAAAACCGTTATTCCGACTGGCGATACCCATTTCAAGTTCGATAAATCGACAGAAAAATTATCGTATATTTCTATTTCATTCTTAATATCCGCACACTGATTTAACCAATCATGAATATCAAGAATTGAATTTAAGGATGAAGTAGTTTGGAGCAATTTCTGTCCCCCTAACCTCTAGTTCTATAATATTCTTCCATTTTACTCCACAGCTTTGAAGTAGGTCAAAGTGATTGTTACTTCTGACCTACTTCAACAAATAAAACACATTAACTTTGCTGCCTAAGAGATATTTATCCGTATCAAAATGAAAAGCTGCCGATTTTCACGGCAGCTAAGTAAAATTGCTCTATCAGTTTCTTGACTCGGATACTAAGATTCCTCATTCATCTTATCAATTTTGTGAATCAGTTCTTCAAGACCTTTTCGTCCTACATTATTTAACTCATAGCTCAGAGTATCCAAATCATTCCTTCTCAACACGATCTCCTTATTGACTACCTTGTTGAGGAATGCAACCAAAAACTCTAAGTCAGCATAATTAACGATTGACTTGAAGAATTCAGGCTTCCACCAAATCTTCTCCAATAACCTATCAAATACTTCAGCACTAGAAAGCAAATGCTCCTGGAATAGCTTAAGGCTCCTTGTTATTGGCTTAAAGCCATCCCTAATTAACGCCTCAGCAGCTCGAGACGGCAACGAATAACCTACCGCCTTATAAATGGAACAAACCAAATTGATATGGTCGTCATAGGTTATATGGTCAAAGATCGGCGCATCCCACTTCAACAACAAACTGATACCTGCATTTTGGTCCTTGTAATAATTGCTCCTAATTATTTCAAGGATCTTACGAAAACACAACCTGTGTAATTCGCCATCAACAAACTCTCTGGCAGGAGCAAGGAACGCCTCAAGTTTTGCGCTGTCTTTGGAGGATTCATTACCTGTTAGCACGAACGTTATCTGGGATATTTGCCTCATGAGTTGTTCTGCTTCAACATTTACAGAAAGGTCGAGTCTCCTGAACAGAGTGGATGCGAAGTAAAGCAACTCTAATGCTTCCTGTTCTGATGGATGTATCGAATGGTCATGTGCCAGGACATTACGAACCCCCATCACAGCACCAGAAAACAGCCACATCGTTCCTTGCTGCGGGGAGTCACCACCAGCTACCTTTAGAATAGTTGATTTATTAGTAAAAGATTTTTGCATTAGTTCTGTCCCATCAAGTTGTAGCCTACTTTTACGCCGAACATCATTATCCAACGCTACATACGTATCGAGGACAGCTGAACGGAAATATCCATCTTGGAAAAGCTTTTGGGCAACCTCCATTACTCTTGGATGTAGCCCCTCCAGCTTACTAGGTTGAGCGGCGACCGGAGTCGGATCTTCAATCACAGGAGCCTTAGGTGCTGGCAGGGTTACTACTGGTGCTGTAGAAGAAGCTTGAGCTTCTATCTGGGATACACCTTTCTCCGTTACTGTGATATGAGTTGGGAACTTTGCGTCACCAGTAACCAGACCTTCTCCGACCAATGTTCTCATCATCATTAGGCAAGGTTGTTCATGATTTACCTCAGGGTAGAAAATAGGGTAGTCTTTGGTTTCAATCAAAACAGAATCGCCAAAATATTTTGAAAGTCCTTTAAGATTACTCAGGGCTTTCCACTTACGATCTGTAATGAATGGGAACTGGTCAATGATTTGTTGAATCGAATACCCCTCGGGATGATCACCTGGATCTCCAATGAATAATGTAGGTACAGGGTCTTTATTGATTGCTCGGGATCGAGTAAATGCTGAAACCTTCATCAACTGCGGCTGAAGTTTACGTTCGGCTGGTAAATCATCAAAGCAATCGTGGGTAATCTTAAATTCACCGCAACTCGGACAATCAATCTGGTATACCTCAGAACCGTCTCGTTTTAGCACTGCATAATAACCGCATAGCGGACATTGTATCTCCGATGTCATATACCTATCACTCCAAAGCTTGAATTCACTGGCATCTGTAAATATTCACTAACAAAGGTCTTAACTCCTGCTCCAAAAGTACGAATCAACAAAAAGAAAGATCGGCTATCCTAGATGGATAGCCGCTTCTATTGAATTTCTCATCAATTCATTCCTTAACCATTACTCGAAGCCGATTAACTAACTTCAGGATTTATCGGCATCTGGGAGTCATTTTGCATTGAAAGTTATGAAGGCTTAACCCCATGCTTTTTGAACAATCCTTCGAAGAACTCTTTAATGATCTTAGCTCCAGCTTCCTCATCCATCAATTCATACCCGCCGAATCGATAGACCTCATACCCGTTTAGTTTTAATTCCCTGTCGGCTTGTACCATTTCAGCGTATTTTTTGGGACTTGACACATCATCATCAGAGTAGTGTTGTTTTCCATCTACTTCAAAGACGATACGCTGCTTATTTGAAAACAATAAGAGGAAATCCATACGCTGCCTTGATAAATAAGGCTTTCCCGCTCTCTGTCTTATTGTGTAGGGATCATAATGTAAATAGACTTGAGGTATTAATGCAGGAAAGTTTTTATCGAACAAATCCTTAAAACATTTAAAGTAACTCTTAAATAATAGCTTCTCTGGTGGGGATGCTAACGTTTGATATAAACGCAAGTAAAGTTGTTTTTCCGTCTCTAAATTTGGCTCTGATACCTCATTCATATCAGCCCACCACATTACGAGGTCAGCCCAATAAAGACCAGTATTCGGAATAGTACGGTCGTAGACTAAACAATTTTCTTCATGCTTCACAATTCTAATGTCGTTATTGATCGAGTCACTAATGACAATTTCGGGTTTCTGTCCCACCGCGGCGAAGATCAGATTTTTTACATTGCCTTTTACTCCATCAAGCACTTTATCGATACGGTATACTGGAAAACCTGAAATATTGTCCGCCAAATTAAACTTATATCCGTCATTTCCTAAATGCTTATTAATGAACTCAATATACTCGTCCTGCTCTTCCTGTTGTCGAACCAATGGATGTACGACCTGTTCTAAGAATTTTATAAACATTTCATCAGGCGCTATCATTAGTTCTAAGTACTTCTCGTATAGGTAGACTTCATCCCAATCTGAGTTGTTGATCATATGTTGCCATATATCACCTGATGCGGTCTTAAAACGGGAATCAGTTGAAGGCACGCTGTCCAAATCCCATATCCGATTCAAGAAGTCGACCAATTCGTATTTACCTGGAATATTATTTCTGGCATGGAGTTCATCCATGATATTTCGCCTTGTGATCTCACTGATTGTATACAGCCCCGTTGGATTAATTCGGAGAACCAACTTTGATAATGAGTTCGCCTTTGAACCGTAGTCGTTTATTATCCGCTGGGCTAAGTCCAAGAGGAACAATTGATCCTTACCCTTAAGTCTCTTTTGGACATAAACCCTTCTGCTGCTAAACGCCTCAGACTCATCTCCGCTTTCCAATCCATATTTAGTGCAAACGGTTGGGATGTCGTATGCCTTCTCCTCTAGCAGAACCTGAACTATTGCATCAATGAGTTCGTTAATACTAGCCATCGAATACCCCCTTACATCAAAAATCCCTATGTCCATAAGAGCATTTCCCATTCAATATTGAATACCATCCCAAGGTTGAATTCCAATTGCCCAATTGCTGTGAAACGACAGTTTTATTCGTGACAAAATCTCTAGAATTTCTTACGATCTTCCTCTACGCCAACTCCATGTTACCAGTTCTTTCACCCCATTCACTGTAATATTTCGACATTTTTCCAGATAAACCTTTCCAGTTGTTTTTGAAGTGACCATTAGTGATAAGGAAACAAAAAAAAAGTAATCAAAGCCGCCAACTTATGTGGCGGCTTTGATTACCCTTATGAAGTTATTTTGTCCAACAATACTAAACTGTACCTATTACCTAACTCTAATGCCTTAGCAGAATCACGAGTCAGCGATCCCGCTGAAGCTGCAATAATTGTATCTCCACTCAGGGCAGTCTGCAGGAGCTTAATTTTAGACTTTAACGATATCTCGATATTCGGAAAGATATAGCAACCAACTTCGTGACCCTTTATTAATTCCATAACCCCCCTAAAAAAAATTCCTGATTCTCCACTCCGTAAAAGCAGCATTGTGTTGAAATAAAGATGATGATGCCCCTTTGGACACCATCCCCAGATATTTTTTTACAGAATACCCCTCATTTTCACGGTAATGCCCCATATCGGGCTATATGAACCATATTTTCTGAACGACACTCCACGCACTTAAGCTTAGTGACATAAAAAAAAGATGGTGCCTCGGGAGACACCGCCACTTGATAATTTTATAACGCAAGAAGACCCCTCATAATCTGTAGATCATCCCTCATCTTGTTTACAGAGTCTCTACTTTTCTGAACAACTTCTGATAGATCACGAATGATTCTTTCAAGTCGATATGTAGTTGACTCATCTGAACCATCAGCGGCTCCACCGTCTTCATCGAAGTTTATATACCCATAATACACTTCGATTTCACCTTCTGAAATTTTTTCTGCATTCTTATGGAGCACAATCCATAAAGAATCCGAATCGTCATCCCTCGGATCAAGTTGACCTTCCACAAATAGCTTGACTGTATTACCTTCAAGATCAATAAAGCTTAACAACTCATCAACTTCAAAGTAATCCTTGTATTTTATACTATCTCGAGTAATTTCTAGATCTTCTACTGAACACAAGTGTTCATTCACAAACTCCACTATCGCATCTCTTACCTCTTCTTCCGTGAAAGTAACATTATGATTAATTTGTAAGAACGGCGAGTTTACATTATAAGTCTGAATCTCAGCAATTAAGTCTGCGAGGGGCTTGGCATTGCTATCAGTTTCAAATTGATAGTACTCATCTATGGCATCTTCAATCTCAGCTCCTAAAGAAGAAAGCAAAGACTCAATCGTATTAGTTAGCTCTTCTACCTCAGTGCTCTCACAAATACCTTCTATGTATGCATCATCAGAGGATAATGACGACAGCCCAACTGATTCTCTTTCCATTTTATTTAAATCATGACGTGAATCCGCGACCATCTGCCTTCTTTCCGCTTCCTCCTCTTCTATCAATTGTTGATAAATGTTAGCTTCTTGGGTCTCTTCAGAAAAATCCTCAATTAAAGTTTTGCTGTAGTGTAACCTGTAGTTAAATAACTGAAGTAAGTTATTTTGTCTTAGTCCCTCTTCGATATGGGGGTGAATCAGTTCTTTCTCCGTCTTTTCGGTTCCCTGTGAAAAATCTTCGTGATTTCTAGTGATAAAATAAATCTGGTCTTCATCATTAATTGTCACAAAATCACGTATATTAATCAGCGTCTCAAGAATCATAGCATCTGCCCATGATTCCTTACCCTCGATATGAAATGGGCATTGCTTATATAACTTTTTTCTCTGTACGTTAAGTAATAGGTCTCTATTCTCCTCAACTCTTATCACATTTCTGTACTGCATTAATCCCGTTATCTTTTGAGTAGCATCATTTATATATCCCTCTTCATTTCTTCCAAACTCATCAACCATATTTCCAAGAGCTTGCTTTAGAGGTCGGATCTTTTCGTTATATTTTGTGATCTCCTCAACGTGATTGATCCAATACACGTTACTTATTGATTTTCTTGCTTCTTGCACTAATTTGCCAACCTTTTTAACCTCACCAGCAATATGTCTCTTTATTTCGGTTTCAATAATAGCAGGCAATAAAATTTTTACCTTATCGTGATCCAGCAACATTTTCAACAACTCATAGGAGTCTGCCGAATGTGATTTATTCCTAGATACGATCATGTCGATATAGATGTTGGTGTCAAGCAATAAATATTTCAATGCAGTTCCTCCACTTTCACCTCTGATATGTTACGCCAAATTATACCATATGGGGAGCATTTACTGAATACATCTGCACGAGGGCGTATGTGATCAAGCCCATCAAGAACCTAGAGATACAATATACGATCTTCACAGCATGTAGAGCATAAAAGACCATTTATCCAAAGCGAGTAGCTAAATGTAGAATTCACTAAAAATAGCTGTCGATTTTTTCGGCAGATTGAACCTCCAGCAGGAGATTGTTCTTATCAATTCAGGCGATACCCCTACGCTGACCAAATCCGAATAATAAACTGATAATCTGGATTTCCCTTCATGAGTAGATCAAACAATCATCAAGATTTACCTTAACTGCTGAAATACTGCCATGTTGAATATACTTCTCCATCAAGAATTAAAACCTGCCAAGAACGAAAAAGAGATGGTGCCAAATTAAGGACACCCTCTCTTTTTTTCTAACCCATCGATCTCTGCATTTATTGTCGGCTTCTTAATTGAGGGACTAAGCTTGGTTCAATGTCCTATCCTCAGCAGATGACTCCAGAGACAATATCATTAAGTGAGCGAAACTCTTGTAGAAAAACGTGCTGAAAATTTCATAATCATCTTTACTAACATCGGTCTTTGCATTGCTATCTTGTATCTTGTGAATTACTAAGTTTCTGACATTTTTACATCTCTCAATAATGTTATCTCTTTGACTGTACTCAAACCTAGTGGCTCTTGTTGGTGCTCTAAATAAATCTTTAAGTATTCTTCCAGCACCTTTTACCTTTCCGTCTATACCAAGAGACAAGTCAGGGCGTACAATCTTAATTATTCCAACTAAGAAGTCCACTCGATCCGATATGATATCATTCTTCGCCTTATGTTCATATGGTCGCATTACCTTTTCCATACTTTCAAGAAAAGCATGTTGTGGATTCTTTAGAAAGAAACTCATCCAGATCTCTAACGCTTGAAGTATCCTCATATCCTCATCCTCTGACTGAAAATCAGGAGCTAATAATCGAAATATTTCTTCCCGACGAGGAACGCTTAATACCATGAAAATAGGTTTAGGGTAGATATGCAAGACATTACGTGATTCTTCCGTTTGAAAGATCATTGATTCTACATCAATAATCGTAGAATGTATAAACTCAAGAAACCGCCGTATAATGTTCACAAACCTATCAGTATCTTGGTAACTTTTCGACTCTTCAAACTCAATAAGCCAATCCTTACTAATCTTTGTTCCATCTTCCAAGACTAAAGAACTCTTAAGCAAATCTTTTGCAGACTCTACATTAAGAATAACCTTCCTAATCTTTTGATTAATAAACATCGCTTTGAACTCGTCCACTGTATTAACTGGCTCGCAGACTATCACACCTCGTACCTTATATTTGTCTTCTTTCCCTTTTTCAACGTCATATGCTACGGAGTATCGAGTTTGATCATGATACTCGATCACTTTACTATGGCTATTATTTGAAATACTATCGTGGAAATCCAGATTTGTTGGCGAAATATTTGTCTTTACTCTTATATAACCCTTCTTACGCTCAAACTCAAAACGCTTGTCTGTTACTGGTTTGTGTGTAATACGATATGTCATCCGACAACACCGCCTATCTCACTTGGTATCTTCTATTTTAGCCCCATTATTTGGGTCAAACAACGCAGTAGGTTGAAGGCAGAATAAGATGCTTATGTTATCGGGTCGAGGTCATCTCTCTAATCAGCGTTCTTTCTCTGTTCTAGTTGTTTCATTCTTTACATTCGTCGTCTTGTTTATATATCTTTTCTCAGCGACAGGGTGCTGAAGTTTATTTCAAGTGAGTAGTTCGCACACTCTCATACCCCTTAGACTTATGATAACTGCTCAATGTCAAACGTTACGGAAATACTCTCTGGCTCTTGCAAGATACGATTAAGCGTTTGAAGTTGCTTTTCATTTAGGTCGGCTGGTTCTTTACCTTCCACACTTATTGCCCACCATAAAGTGCCGTCAATTCCACAACTCCCGCAGGTTCTCGGAGATACGATTTTGAACTGACCCATTTTAGGTGGGTAGTCCCATCCTTGTTCATAACCCTGGTCTGGAGTTAGAACTTCTTCTTTACCACAAACCTCGCAAATATGACGCAAGCGCATATTTATACCCCTCTCTAGATCGAAATGTGATGTGGACTTCACGTCCAGTCCTGAATACTAACTCTTTATTACCTCTTTTTACCGATTGTAACAAATCTCGATCACCTTTTGAATTTCTAAACACACAACGGATTAACAAGTTCAATAAGTCCTCATTTGTAAGTTCGTCGTTCATGGAAAACTCAACCTTTTCAGAACTACCTCGAAAAAAAAGATTCTAACGAACTAAATTCGATATTGCTCACTTGGTTAAATAGCTGCTGTAAATCTTTGAGGCTCAATTGGGGCTATTGAGAACTGCTCTACTCTTCAAATATTCTCCTCTCGCTTACATTAGCCTCAAGGACTGAACTCCATACTCGGTGGAATCGCATAGGATGTGGGTGCGATCCAGAAAGAAGGATAAACGGATGAGGTTCATGGTAAGAACTTCTTTTTCTTACGATTGAATGTTGATGTTGGTTGAACTGGTTGTTTGTGTTCAGTTATATCCTTGTACTTATATTTGGTCTCATAAACTAACTGCACAAATCGAACTCCACTCAGACAACTAGAAAAATTCCTTTATAAATAGAGACACCTAAGTGAAAGACCCACTTAGGCGTTAAGGACCTATATCAACCAGTTACGAATACTAGACAAAATAGCACACATTTTGCAGTTTGATCGGGTGGTTGGGTGGTGGATTGGAGCATAGCGGTGTTCCCCTCTCCGATATACCTTTTGCGTGGATTATTATCGTTACGCTCCTCTGCGTTTTCTTAGTTCACGTTTAATCGTGCTTTCACTGATACGAGTCAAGTTAGAGACTTGTTTAATCGTATTGGTTTCAAGTAAGTTGATAGCGTGATCGAGACTCATTTTCGAGAATTTTGGTGGGCGACCCTCGCGGAAACCTTCCTTGGTCTTAGCTATTGCCTTACCTGTTTGTGTTCTCTCGAGGATCATTGCCCTTTCGAATTGAGCAAAGGCTAATAGTGAGGTAATAATTAAATCCCCCATCGGCGTGTCCTCGATTAATCCCATATTCAAAATATGTATGCGAACGCCTTTTTCCTTGAGTCTCCCAACATAGATAAGTCCCTCTTTGGTTGTTCTGCAGAAGCGATCCAACTTGGTCACTACAATAGTATCGTTTGTCTGCAGTTCATTAATCATTTTATTAAACTTCGGGCGATCATCTTTTGCTCCGCTGTACTGCTCGATTATTAGCTCAGCGTTACCGTAACGATTAAGAATTTCCTGACTTTGCTGCTCCAGACTATTACCCTCCACCTGAGCCTTCGTTGATACCCTACAGTAGCCGATGGTTTTACACATTTCAAGGATTCCCCCCAGTATTTACGGCAAAATTATGACCCTAAGTTTTGACACCGGATGAACCCGCTTTCTACCGTTCAAAAATCGCGCAGAATTGGGGAGTCCAAAACTTAAGAGTTATGATACCTTGAATCGAAGGTATATTGAACCCCTGACAGAAAATCATTGCTGTCAGGGGTTCTTTTGCAGGGCTTTAGATACTAATCCAGGAGTCGGCAGCTGCGATGCGATCCTTCTATAAGTTATGAAAAAAATACTTAAAATAAATAAACTAAAGGATCTCCC
This sequence comes from Paenibacillus sp. FSL R5-0923, assembly GCF_038009145.1. Classification (NCBI taxonomy): domain Bacteria; kingdom Bacillati; phylum Bacillota; class Bacilli; order Caryophanales; family Paenibacillaceae; genus Paenibacillus; species Paenibacillus sp. FSL R5-0923. The sequence goes on along the minus strand of NZ_JBBPAT010000004.1, from coordinate 16,865 downwards.
CTGTAGAGTTTTGGACTGGTTACCACCTGAGCCGTGTAACGACTTGTGTGCGATTAAACGGCATACGGTCGAGTAATTTATAAGAAAATTGAGTCGTGGGGCTCGCATTGCGAAAATTTTTACTGATCTGATGAACAGGTAAGATTAATTACCGCACATCATTTTTCTGAGCGGAAATTTTTTAGATTCTGCAAAATATTAAATAACACAAAGGCGACCTGAATAGGTCGCCTACTTAATATGAGATATGAAACTAGATCAGGACACAATCCTTCAAGATCTTTTCTGACAGACTATAGACAGCAACATAAAGTATTTGAACACAGGTTTGTATCCTACTTCAAACTAACCTTATTTTGCATTAAACAAACGTTTCATCGAAATGAATGCCTGTTGCCTAGTATAGCTTATTTTAGGACTGAATTTGTTGTCCCCTGTACTTCCCATCAATTGGGCACTATTCGATGAATCCTTGATTACGGATACCAATTTGACGGCTCCCTGAGCCCAAGAAGCAATCATCTTTTGATCAGAATATGTGATGTTTGAGGACTCCGAATCAATGCCAAGAAATTTTGCTGTTCTGCTGAGTATCACTGCAGCCTCTTCCCTGGTAATATTTCCACTAGGATTATATTCGCCATCTGCTGTCCCACTTACAAGACCTAGAGCATAAGCTCCAAGTATTTTACGGTCCTTAGTATCATAAAATATATTATTGTCGATAGACTTCCCTTGACTGTTTAGCAGTTCATCGATTGACTTTCCTGTCTTAACCTCAAGAAGTTGGACAATCAAACGACTAAAGTCAGAACGATTAATACTATTAGAATACTCAATTTGCTGTGCCTTAGGAACAAGCTGCAAAGATATAGCCTGATTCACTTCGTCCTTTGCCCATGCAGAAGGCACATCAAGTGGGTTCTTGATAAATCCATATCCATCTTTCGTCCGAACAGAAACTAATCCGTTATGAAAACTCCCATAGTATGTATCAAAAGAATTGAGTTTAATGATTTCCTTACCAGTTTTATCGATAAATCCTGAATAGTTTTCATTATTTTTTTTAACCCTTACATATGAAAGACCTTCGGAGAAGGGTTTAATCTCTTCATATTGAGGCTTAATCAACACTTTCCCTTGTTTATCTACCACCCCATCACCATGTCCGAAGGAATTATACAAGAATACACCCTCTCGATTTCCAAATAAATAGGAATATTGTTCAGAGGACTGATAAATTACTTTACCCGAAGTATCCATAATTCCGAATTTATTATTGTCATTAAAGTATGCAAATCCATCCTTATAATCACTTATCTCTTTATGCTTACTGATAACCTTACCTTGTTTATCAATTACTAGGTAATGGGAAACCGAATCTCCTACTTTCACAAATACAATAGCACGCCCATCATTAAAATCAGAAGCGAAACCATACTTCGGTGGAATAATCATCTCACCTTTTTTGTTGACATACCCCCACAATCCATTCTTTTCCACCGCAGCTAATCCTTCACTGAACTTACCTGGGGTACTGACATCCCTACTTTGAGAAGGAGATATTTTATCATATTGAGGCTTTATTACTTCCTTTCCAGTTTTATTAATAAAACCCCATTTTCCACCTTTCTGCACTGCTGCCAAACCTTCATGAAAATCTCCAACTTTACTATATGGTGTCGTAAACATGATATTACCGGCATAATCAATGTAGACCCATTCGTTATTTAATTTCGCTCTAGATAGTCCCTCGCTAAATTGAAAGTTTCCTGATGAATAAAAATTCATATTAAAACTAGGTTCAATTACCCAATCACCTGCAGCATCGATAACTCCAGCAAAATTTCTGTTACTATTGTCTTTATCGTATACCCATGCATAACCTTCACTAAAAGTAAATTCACCATCATATATAGAAACGCTTTCGAATTTCGGTTGAATTGCAAAATTACTATTACTTTGAGCGTGTGCAGTCGATATACCCCCGGTGGTTAAGAGAAAAATTATTGGAATAAACAGTATTTTTTTCAATTGAAACACTCCCTAATTTTATTGTTTTTGTAACTTGCTTAAATAAGAAATAATCCTGCCGCTCTACTCAAAGACCATCAATATTCACCTCCACTAACCGCTATCTACCCCATAAATCTTCTTGAAATTTTCAATTGAATTCAAACCAAAGCCACAGTTAATTTGGACACCTCCATGTTTGGATCTAATTATCACTTATACATAATTAATCCATCTGCGCATACGCCGTATTAATATAATTGATTAATTGTAACTAATTCCTCCATAAATTTCTGAGATAACCTCCTGATCAGTAACGACTAATATACCTAGCATCCATGTGAAATCTAACACTTACAAAAAAGATAATATAGCCACTACCAATAGAAGCAATACACCGTTGCGTAAGCTCTAAGTTATGCAGGCACTTCTCACGGCATATCATTAAGTATAATACACGTATTATACTTCGCCAACTATAATTAGTTATCAGAAGTTCGTATATTTTTTAACATAAAGGAAACGAGTATGAGGAGTTTCCTTCATGAAATTAAAAGAGGTTAGAGAAAAAAAGAAACTCAGTCAAGAAGGCGTTAGCCGTGCTGTTAATATATCCTTGAAGCATTATCAAAATATTGAACATGGCTTAACAACTCCCACAGTAAACATTGCATTGCACATTTGTGAAGTTCTTAATGTCGATCCTCGAAAAATTGATGAGTGGAAAGATAGACGTTCGCCTGTTTAAAGCTACTGTCCTTTTAAACATACTAGTAAATGCCTACACTCAGTCACTTGAGTTCAAGTCATATTTCCCTTAACCTAAACAGGATTTTTAATATTCTTCTCCTATCTCTCGACCTACTTTCCTGATATTGAGATTAGAAATTATATGGAAGTGGTGCTTATTTTGACTGATCTACTCATTAATTTGTAAAAGAGTATGTAAACCACAGAAGAGAAACGACCCAAGAAGCCCTTGAATATGGAGCATAGTTAGAGAGTACATATCTAAATGAGGTTGAGCGAGGAGAGCGCAATGTTAGCCTTCTTCATATCACATGAGCGAGATTAGGAAAGGGTGTTCTTCACTATACTGCGCGGATAAAGATCCATTTGATAGAGTAATAGAGCGATTTGACATGGAGCCTCTGTGGGCATTAGTACTCGCGAAAGCCTCGAAGTACAAGGACTTCGCGATGCTAACCAGCTTATCATGCCCGCCTCTCCATATGAAATCGCATCTTTAATACCCACCTCGTAAAGCAATGTTGCGAAAAGGTTGAGACAGCATATGAACTTCTCAGAATCCACAATAATGAGTTAATCAATATTAAAATCCAGTAAAGAATAGTAATTGTCTTGCAGTACTCCCTGCTATTTCATATATCGTGGAGAATTTCCTTTTATCCGAGTCGAAATTCACGCTATACTCTTCGGGCAATAGAAAGCTGTAATATTGGAACTGTTGATCATCTCCATAGATTGCCCATACCTTGTTCTTTGGAGGAAATATCATCTTATCGACTGAGCAAAGTTCATTCTCATTACCGTCAGTTACAATCGTCTTTCCACCCTTCTCCTTGAACGAAAGAAAGTACTCATTGTCCCGATAAAGTCTTATTATAATAGAGTGGATTAGTTCCCAGTCTTGAGACTCGAGTCGCTCAACACCTGGAGTCATAACAAAAACCATTTTGATTCCCTCCCCCCCCTCACGAATTTGATGGATAATTTTCTGGCATACCGCTAATTAACCATTTAGTTATAAGGACGTTATAAACTATCTCGGATTCTTCTTCATTAAATCCACAATTCATTATCTCAGTCAACTGCTCATATTTTCGTTCCTCATATTGTTTATTAGCCTCTTTCGCTGCCCTAATAAGAATGGTGGTATCGAAATCATGCTGCTTTTGATAGGCATGAAACAAGGTGTTGTAATCATCCAATGATAGCTGAGCCAAAGGTTTAAACTCCCTTAAGACATAAACTAAAGCCCTTACTTGATTATGAATAAAATTATCCTTTTTAGCATCTTCGGTGAAGGCTTCAATCTTTATTTCATGATATTCTTTCTTAAAATCACCGATGTTGATGAATTCATCATAATCGAGTTTAATTTCAGACTTCATCGATATTTGCCAAATGACTACAGGTACCCTCATTCCAAGGCGGGGCTTAATGCTCGGAAAACTTCTAAATTCAAGTTCATATCCCTCAAGAAACCCCTTACCAATCAAATGGACATTAAACTTACGCTTCATTTCAATTGTATTGATATTAACTCCATATGCGGCATAAAAAATCGAACTTATGATAAATCACCCTTTTCGGATAGATTTTTATATCAAATGTTGCCTGAAACTGTTTTTTTGTCAATTCTGGGGTGACGTCTGCCAGAATCACCTTCTAAATGCTTCAGAAGCAAAAGGCGCATCTCTCAGAATTCATCGCCAATTGCACCTGCTTTGAGTAAGAAAACCCTGAAAGTAAATTTCTCGTTGTCGGACATTGCGATACGAGTTATGACTTTTTTCTGTCGAAGGGCTTGCGCAGTGATAATCAGACATAGTTGAATGTAAGATTTGATATGCCCGACATCAAGTGAACTATTAAACAGTCTGAACTCGACTGCCTTAAACCGCCCTGATAAGAGGTTATGAAGGTTTAAAACTCTATACCGAGAATCGTTCCTCCTTATGTACCTTGTCGCTTCAAGGGCATTGTATCCTGAATACCATAGTTCAGACCATTCTTCATAAGTCTCCGGTTTAACTCTATTCAGTTTCTTGATGAACTCTTCCGAGAGATCTGCGCAGAATTTTTTCTTTCGTGATTCCCTTATACAGAGGGCGTTGGTCAACAAGTACTGATGTCTGTATACCAGATTACATAATATCCGAAGTTGTTGTGACGTAAACAATGATGCATAAATATGAATATGAGTTCCGCAGTTTACTCCTGTTATTGCTCCTCCGAGTTTTAAGGCTGTGATTGTACCTAAAAGAGTCGGTAGATCAGAATAATGAAGCACAGGGGTGACCATTTCGCATTTGTATTCATCTGTTCCTGGTACGTCTGTATTTCCTTCTCTGCGCAAAGCATCAACGGAGCCATCCATTACAATTTTAAAGATTCTTCCTTGTTGATCAGGTATGTGAAACTCCTCATTATTCCATCCCCCGTATTTTACGAAAGTCGTTCCAAAATACTGTACTAAGATTTTGGCGGCTTGATGTCGGGTGATACCACTAAACTCGATCTCTACGCCAAAGTCCAATTCATTGAACGTAACTTGCATATGGAACCTCCTATCCAGAAATAATTCGTGTTTTGATTACATCTGAGGGATAATAGAAAACCACCCTGTAGTCGGGTGGAAGGGTGGGTTGTAGTGACAATAAACAGGCATCATTGTATCCTTGGTAACCATGTATAGCACTATAAACCGACAAGAGCCACTGATCTCACTACCAAAAAAACATAGGGGATAATATAAATTCGTTGTATTCTAACTTCATTGTGACAAAGTTGCAAGTTTGTCCACCTTGTTTATTCCAGAAAACTTCGTTCCTTTTGCATTGGAAATATGCTTAGGGTGAACGCTAAGGTATCTGATAAGAATTTGTAGTGCTTCACTAACGTATGTCCTCAATACCCCTTATCCGAACAACATCGAGACTTCCTTACGAATCGAATCATGGAAGGAGTCACAGACAAGAATCGTCTTCTTGTCCCCTATACCTATGAACTTTGCCTGAAGATTGTAGGTTACATCAGGCTTTACCTCTACTGGTAAAAGTGATGCTGAACATACTGAGCATGTTCCGTGGAGTTGCAGGTAGCATTGAAGACAAAGGTTTCCGATCTCGTGGGTTATATGACTGAATAAGATCTTGGATTCATTGGAACAAAAAGTGCAGTTATTCATTTTTAAGAAACCCCCTATTTAGTTTTGAATGCAAAAAGACCGCATGATGAGACAGACCATTGCCTATGGTCTACCTATCATGCGGTTCTTCCGCATTCCGAATTATTCACCTGTATCAAATATAACCTAACCCGAGGTAAAGGAACAAGATTTTTTTGTTTTGAAGAGGGGAGCCAAAATTACTCATACCCTAATGAAATAGATCAGGAAAGCCGGGCTATAATGCCCCCCTAGTGGATCGGTAGAAGAGGCGACCAATTCACCTAATACTTCTGATGCTATACTACTCAAGCTGATGCCAAAAAATGCTTAGTTGTGAGTGGAATCATTAACTCTGACCATTATTCCATTTTTCAGTTAGGGTTATTCTTATGTATATCTGAGGTTTGTTTACAAAGTCCTTATAAACTAGCATATTACGACTACTTGTAGTAGCTCATATCTCCTATTAACGGAATACACATGTCAAACTTCTCATGTTGAACATCTTTCAAACTCTTCTTAGTAAAGATTGATGATATAAAAACTGCAGGATCGAACAAAGCAAAGCCTACACTGCCACTGTTACTTTTCGTGTACTTATGGACGCGAATCTGTCCGAGGGCTAATTGCCAGCTACTATTTGGCTGAATAATGGCGACCATCAACCTTAAGGATAAGTTCTGTGATTGAAGGTTATATTGAGCGATCTTACCGAGAAGCTCCTTCTTGGAATCGCCAAAACTGAATTTCGAGCTGAGTGAGTATATTCCGATCCCAGTAAGAAAGTCTGTGCCGGTTAGAAACTTAAATTCTTGTGCGGTAAATAACGGTGAACGAAATGCATCATAGACCAGGCATCTAACCGGCTCTTCTAAGGTTACTGCTGTTTTTGAAGAAATGTCCTCAGAACCATAGGATTCTACTGGTACATTTTCAACAAAATCCGCAAAGAATTCATCACAATAAGTTCGAAGTTGGCTTTTAGTTACAGAATAAACGAATCTTGAGTAACCCGAATCATCATACAAATCATTTGCAATACTGAGTAGATCGGCAGTATTAGCATTCGATACCCCAATGAGGCGACCTGAGGACGGGTCTGGTGGACGATACTCATGGAATGATGATAGGCGGTGTATTCTTGGCATATTCAACGCCCCCTATCTTATATTTTTTTCTTTTCAATAAGGACTTCAACAATTCTTCTGATATCTCGGACAGATCATGAGGATTTACCACTGACTTCCTAATATTGCGAAACTCAGATAAAGCTTCCCAAACAGCCTCGATATCTCCAGCATCATTAATTTGATTGATTTGGCTTCCAACCAAATCAGAAAATTCCCTCGATGCATAGTGGACGTTCCCTGCCACCGCTTGAACGGAAACCCCAAACCTATCTGCAACCTTATGGTAGTTCAAATTACCCTCGGTTAAGTAAAACCATAGTCGCTCTTCAACAGTACTGAATACTTGATGGTTAGCTGATGGAGCGTACTCCTTAGCAAAGTCAAAGACTTCTTCAAGGGCATCGACCTTTTCCTGAATTAACTCTAATTTTGCTGTGTCCCTACAAAACCTTTTCTCAGCATTCAGTAAACCAATGCTCTGCTTCATTAACATGAATATGTTAGCCATGTTTCCCCGCCTCCACTTCAATCGATGTAAGGATTTTGTTTATTGGTCTGATGCCAACGGTACATCTGATTCAATTGTTCTCCGATCTTTAGATACTCTCTGGTTTCCAGTTGGCTGAATTCTCCATTAAAAAAATGATTTAGTGCTGCACGGTCGTACTTCGAACCGTTGAGGGAGCTTACCAAAGAAAGCACATGCGCCAGCTTGTCCAGATCGCATTCTCGAGCCAGAACATGCTCCGCATAGTGGGCAAATACAGCGATCCGAGAGATCTCCTTTCGGCAGTCTTCCAAACGAAGTTTCGGGTTGTATTGTGGTTTTGGCAAATAAGGCTCTACCCCTGCAAGGAAGTGTCGGTAAACCGGTGCCCCTGTTTCTGTTACTTTACGAAAATCAGCCATTCCTGATTCGACATTCGATACATCCTTCGCTTGCTCAATTACACTAAGAGGATCGTCAATCAGCGACCTGATTTTATCCGATACATATTTAACGCTTACCTCGATGGCATTTACCGAGGTACCTAAGGCAGCTGCAGTCGTTCTCGCATTCAAATCAGCTTTCTTCAAATAATACTGAATGCGTTCTTTTGTCTTTGCATGTGAAATCCATGCGAGTGTCTTGAGATAATGCAAAATTTCATCAATAGCCTCCAACCTCTTATGCTCAATTTCAAGGTCATCGCTGTAGACGTCATCAGCGATGCGGGTTTGGACTCTTTCCCTCCAATCCCTAACTTCACGAAAGATGTTCGGCTTACGACTCATGAGGTCTCCCTCCTTTAGAAGGCTTTAAATAGTAACGCTTCAATTCATCATTACCGAATACAGTGTTATACCACTGTCTCAGTTCATCTACTTCCTGATGCGACTCACTCTTTAGAAGGGCTTTGACCTTATCGCGCCTGAACAAAGTTACTGCCAACAGGAAACGAAGCTGGTTCCTTGCCGCCCTCAAAGCAGCTTGACTCTTGAATCCTTCACTCCAATACTTTTTCGAGCACTTTTCCCCGTTAAGACAAAGAACTAGAAGGACTTTATTTCTTTCAGAGCTGTCCTCTATTAGTTTTAGTACTAAACTGATTCTTTCAATGGTATCCAGCTTGAGTTTGTGTAAGAGTCGCTCTTCATGAGTCAAAGCTGCTGACTCCGACTTGGCTTTGACTTCCTCATAGCCCTCAATTAACAAGCGGTACTCTTCTGCAACAAGTGGTAACGCCTTCTCGATGTCCTTTCTCATACTCACCATCCCTTCTTTCTATGTTCGATTGCGACAACTGCTGACCTTAAGAACGAAGTCGGTTTAAAGCAACAAAACTAGCATGTACTTTTCATACCTAACCCCTACTTAGGGTTAGGGAAGCACGTATACCATAATTTTCGAGATTACGGCATCCCTTTATTTTGAAAAAGAATTTAGAACCAAGCGTTCTAAGGTATTTGATCTGTGGGAAAATTAGTTGGAAAAATATCCTCAGTAGAAGTACCTAGGTAGTATAAAAGTGCTTGGTCAAAATCTGTCCAAATTGAAGTTGTCTGCAAGAGCAAGCTAGGTTTTATCCTAATCGGAGAAATAAGATCGGGGATGTCCAGTATCTTTCCGTTGTTATCGTGTTAGTTTAGGGGTTCGTTTGGACAAGTCGGCTGAAACCTACATAATTAAGATGTAGAAACAAAAATAACTACGAGTTCAGCCAGCTATTGTGTTTGGGGATCAAATTTCCGCGCTCCGCCCAACAAAGTCGAATGGATGGAATCGAAATCGGGGATAAACAACATAATTAGTAGTTACGAACAAGTAGCAGCGGCGAGGAATGATTAACTAGCTTAGTTAAAAATATTAGGTCTTCTTTTATAAAACTGGCTTCAGTCGGTTATAACTGCATATAACGTAAACTTCGGTTTTTAATAATTACTCACAACGTAAACTTCGGTCCGTTATAAGTTCTCCTGGCTTATATGTACACATTGATTTCCGTCTGTGCCTATCGTCCATGCCCCCATATTCTTCATTTTTGATTTGTCCTCAGCCTCGGCTTAAGTATTCTGCCGTAACGTAGCAAAATTTCATGTCCACCACCCCCCCACGAGAATTAATTAACTAAACTAGCAATCCTCAAAATGACGTTGCTAAGATAGTAAAAACCCTATAAAACAGCGAAAACGGGAATACTAGCTAACACCCGTAACGCTATTACAGCCATCGTGATGGTTAGAACATGGCAAGGGCGAGCAAATAGGCCTGAGAAGGGCTGAACCAAGCCGTAAGGGGCAATTTGAGCGCGTAGGAAGGGCACACCTTTAGGGCTACCCCCAAGACAGTGAATAGAAATTCAAAAGGCAACAATTATATATATTTTTAGGACGCTGTGTTTCGTGGCTGATCGAATAATCATTAGTCAGTTGGTTATGTCGTGATATTTATTATTCTGCCTGGGTGGACGGGTGGGTCTTGAACGTGAAGTGCCTTCTCTTCCAAGCTGTCTTTAATACGAACGGAAAGAAAAAAGCTCATATTCTTAGCAAACTTTCTTACTCTGCAAGAAAAGACTCATCTTTACAAAACTGTTCATCGCGGGACAACGTCTAATGGACAGTTTAGTGGGCATATGCTGTACGTGTAACGCTAGCATGTAGGCTCAGTTCGGTTCAAACAAAAAGAGAGCAGTCGCAGCTGCTCTCTTTTTGTGCTTATTATGGACTTGTTCGTGTGGTGCCCATAATTGTGGGTTACTGACAGCTTCCGAAATTTCTACGAAAACGCCGCGCTGATATAAGTTTGATGTGTTCCTTTACGATAACGCAGAGCATTCCATCTGATCTAAATCAAGGATCTTCGGTATGAGTCCTGTTACTGTGTTTGTAAATGTAGACTCAGTTTCACCATCTATCAAAGAAACTTGTCACTGTAAATTAATACGATCAAGTTGAGAAGCGTGTTCTGTTCCAAATAGAGAATCACTTCTTCGATAAGTTCTGTTCCGTCGAGCTCAATTCTGATATCGGCTAAACAATTGTTATACTTATCGACAAACTTTAGAGCTGCCTTCTGGTGGGAGACGAAATCTCTCGTCAATCTCGGGTTTCGGACTTCCCCCTTGGTCTGAACCAATACTACATCGACTAACGGATCGATGATCTCGATCAAGGATACTCCCAACTCATTGAGGTGAGCTTCCACAATACCGAGCAGCTTAAAGTGAAATTCCCGATCTTCATTAGCTACTACCTTATCTTCAATTGATGCGTTACGGTCTGATAGTTCAAAACTCTGTTCTGAACCACCTTTTGACTTGATAGGCGCATCTACCCTTAGATGAGACACTTTTTTGTCCTTAATTTGTTTTTTCGACTTACCTAAAATCTCTTCATTATCTGCGCTCTCTCCATAATTACTAAAACTCTTGATATATCTTCCTTCATTTCGCCATTTAAGAGGTCGCTAACCAACTTGCTTATGGCAACTCTTTTATAATCAGCATAATTAGGCTCTTTCGACTCATTTAGCTTTTCTAACTCTTTTAACAGGTTATCAATTTTACTAAGGTCTTCCTCATTGAACCTTTTATCATTAACGCTGAATGTAATCACGACTCTCACACACCCCTTACTCCAATAATATCGGTTGGAGTGTTCCTCATCTACAGGGGAATTGAGAAGATCCTTCGCTCAGGCATTGGCGACCAAAATGGCAAATTAAGAGCAAAATTTAGGTAAGTACCCTTAGGGCAGGTTAGGGCGAGACTAACGGACCAATTCTGAAGAGCTTGTACGGCGATTTGAGAGGGCTTTGGGGGCTTCCGAATACCGAAAGAAAGCCACGAGGGGGACGAACGAGGCTTAGAGGGCAAGTTTGAAGGGCGTTTTAGTCAGGAGGCTGACCCCGAACGGGGGAGTCTAAATGCTGCCAGAAAATACGCCCTTCCGGTTGAAACTTGCATTAAGGATGGAGGTTGTGGATTCTAACTCGAAGAATTGGTTACATCTCAAGTGAAATCGTTGATTGTCAACGTCCATATGTGTCCTGTCTTCCAATCCGACAACACAGCCTGCATATTGGGACTCAACCTTGTCGACCAACTGCTGAACGGCATAGTAACTCGGGAAGAACTGTTCGTTCATTGCGTGAGCCGCTATGTACACTTCGACCTATTCACCAAAGGTTCGATCCCTTTACCACTCTGTGTTACTGAGTTGATGGAACTGCTGGCTTGCTCATAACTGCCTTCATAAATCGAGTAAAGGGTCTCAGCTTGTTTCTTACAGTCTTCGGTCAATTTAGCTACTTGCTCTGGATCAAAGACAAGCAAGTAAATCTCATCGTTTATCACATACACATGTCTATAATTCGGTACAAACCTTCAACATACGGAACACCTCTAAGATTTTGAGGGGCGCATCCCCCTGCTGAAATCTAATCTGCCACTAAAAGTAATACCTGAAGTCATGTGGAATATGTGGAAGTACGTACTCTGGAATCGGATAGTTCGAGAAAATGAATTCAGGACGTTTTCGACCTGTTCCTGAGCTACTCACATGAACCATACCAACAAAGTAGCAGTACAGAAGCCCCCTTCTCACGTAGTCGAAGTAAAGTTCGTTAAAATAATTACTTATGATAACCTTTGCCTTGCATGATTCAGATACGACTCTGTCTAGCATAATAATGTGGTCTGCTGTGGAGTATTTGTCTTCATAACCCTCGGTCTCCTCTGTGTAATTATCAACACTTGTGAGGTACGGTGGGTCTAGATATATCAGGGCATCCTTGCGGCGCATGAGCTGTTTAAAGGGCTTGTCGTACCCCTCATTTAGAAATTGGACATCGTGGTATATCTTCGTTAGCGGGATCAGCTTCCTTTTGAGGTTACTGATGCTGATCCCTTCACCGGCTTTGAGGTGACAAAAATCTTGCCGATTGGCTGCGCGGCTATACTTGCTTACCACGTAGGTTAGGATCGCTGCGTCTACCGCATCCGTACTCGAGTCACGTCTCCACTTTTTGAAGTCCTCAAAGTCACCCTTTGTTACAAGTCTCGGTCTACTAAAGGCTCCGATACCCCTAGTCAAATAATCGAACTGGTCTGGATCTTGAATGGCTCGGTAGAAACTGAGTAGCCCTCGGTCTAATTCGTTACCGATACGATCAATTCGATAATTTTTGTAGTGAGTATGAAATCTGTTGCCGCCGAGGAAGAGATCTCCGAAGATATTCAGGTCGTGCTCATATATGCAGTGATCGAATATTCGAATGAGCGTCTTCAACAAGGCACTCTTCCCGCCAAGGGTAGGAATGGGGTCATGAACCCCATTCAGCAAATCTCGGACGCGATCTATCTGTAGGTTAAGCGGCGACATACTGCTTCATCTCCTCGAGAAGGGCTTGGGTGAAGCGCATGATGTAAAACTTAATCCCATCCTCATTTCCATTAACAAGTCTTTGTTTTCTCAAGCACGATCTACTCTTTTTCTTTGTTCGATTCTTTTTTTCTTGTCTTCCCTGATCCTTTACAACCTTCCCATTAATGATGGGATAACCATCGAAGTAATCCTCTACTTCATGCTCTTCCTTAATAACCTCATCGTCTTCGCCCTCATCGGCATACTCTGTAATCTTGGCATCCAACATCCCTATATGGATAAGTCCTCCTAATACTTCCCGGCGGTACTGTTGGGATTGGGTTCGACCTAGAGGATTAAGAACTGCTTGCAGGGCTTCTCCCTGAAATCCGACTGCAATTGTACCTTCGGGGAGTCCTTTTTCTTGATCAAGAATTACCCCAAAATGCTTATAACTGTCGTAATCCCTTTCGGATTGGCATGCGAATTGAACTTCGTTCAGCAGGTAGTTCCTTACGACCAACCTTCCGTTTTTCAACGCCTTCTGTTGATCCCTTTCAGACAACTTGGTGCAACTTGCAGTGAACCCTCCTTTAGTGAACTCCTTGTTAACAAGTAGGTCATCAATGTGTTCAATCAAAGCGTCAAGGATATGCCCATTGGCGCTACCTATCAGGTTCAACTTGTCCAGAATTTTCTTTTCGCTTCCTTGAGCCTCGAAGTAGCTTTTCACGAAAGTGACACGTTCGCCTGAAAATTTACTTATCAGTTCTACATAAAATACATTTCTCGCTTCACAGTTGCTCCAGTCCAAGAATACTTTCACTTCGAAGCGCTCCAATGCTTTTACAAGATTTCCGCTCATTGTTTTGTCTAGTGCCTTTCTTGCTCCAGCGTTCTGTACTGCTTTGTTATTAGTTGTCATGATTTGTGCCCTCCCGCGGGAATGGTTTAGTTGATTGTTTACACCACTATGTTTGCACCTCTTGAAATTTGTCTTGAACTCAACATTCAAGCACCGTCAGAAGTGGTTCACATATCTCATGCAAGAGTCAGGTCGTGGGAGGGGTGGGTGCTCGGGTGGAGAATATGAAAAACTCAACCCTAAGTTCGAGTTGAGTTGAGGTGGTAGTATTATTGAAGTTGTACTTTAGTTGGTTTTTGAGCATTTCTCTGCTAGTAACTATGTTTAAGATCAACGTTCAACTGTTAAAGTTGGACGAACTGCGGAATCATTTTTCAGAATTTCAGAAAAGGACAAGAATAAGAGAACTTCTGTTTGTCTGCGGCATGAAATTATTTGGACATAAAAAGAAACTGACAGTTTTTTCGTCAACTCCCCTACCCCATTATTCGAAGTAACCCTTGGATAGCTCAGTGTACTTACGAAAGATCGCTGAAACCTCAGGATACGGAGAAAAACTCGAAATTTCGAGTCGCCCAAAGACCTCCTTTATTTCGTAGATCGCTACCTCGATGGGTAGGTCACTCGAATTGAAGAATTCCTCGATCTCGGTGAACATTTTTCCGATTAACTCAATCAACAGATCTGGAAATTGCCATGGTATGGGCTTAGCAAAATAAGGTTCTGAAACATCAGGGACAACTGGAGCCGCCCAAGGAAAGTCATTGTAAAGACGTATTTCGGATAGTTTATGCAAAGCAAAATCCCTCCCAAGAAAAGTTGATATGTATCATAGCGTATTAGTTTTACTTGGGGAAGCATGTCTGGAGACAAAAAAATATCCCAACTAAGGGTCCATTTTCTTCATTTTTCACTTTACTGAACTGTGTTAAATGTGTCGAGAACGGATGAGTTTGTAGCTTTAAACTTCGGAGATTGCTGCACTACAATTTGACCATTGGAGCATAATTTGCTGTATTTCAGGAAGTTGTTCCCGTCCAAGTAAACGGAATAAGACAAACATCCGTATTGACCGCATCTTACTCGACCTTTTGCTAAATACCACTATCATCTTTGAGCAAACCTACAGAGCTTACCGAATTATGCATAATCATTCATACCACTAATAAAGGTGATCCCATCAGGGATTACCTTTATTTAAACACTTATTTTACGAACACATCTGTTGCAATGAGATTCGGTGAATTTTTCCTCTCCAAAGTTTGACCTATGTGGTGAACATATTTTCAATTTCAAGATATTTTTCAAGAGGTTTCCCAATGAATGCGGGGTTCATCTCCAAAAATATTAGGTTCTGGAGTGATACGCATGCGAAAAGAGAAAGAAATTCAAGTTGATTTAGTAATAACAGATCGGCATTTCGAAGGAGAACAAAAACTTGAAACTGTCCTCTTACTCTGGCTAAAAAAACAATTGGACGGTGAACAAAAATGAGATATAATCTGGCTTGCAATAACGGTTTAGGCGTTCCCTCGAACGGGGGAGAAGAAGTGAAGGTTGCAACTTATGTTCGTGTATCTACGGTTTTTGAGGAGCAAGATTCCTCCATTATTAATCAAGAGGAGGGGTTACAGGACTACTATCGCAAGAAAGGTTGGGTTCTTTACGAGACTTATGGAGAAAGAGGATCAAGCTTTAAAAAGCGAGAAGCCTATGACCGTCTGATAAGAGATGGAAAGACCAAGAGATTTCAAATTATTCTTGTTAAGTCACTTAGTCGGTTTGGTCGAAATATAGGTAAATTGAATACAGATATCACTAATTTGGTTGAAATTGGGATTCGATTTGTAGCTTTATCCGAGGGAATAGATTCTAATAACAATGATTGGCAAGGTAAATTGGCAATGTACTCGATGGTATATCACATGCAAAGCCAAACAACTTCGGAGTTTATCAGGATCGCTGAACGTGCTCGGGCAAAACGTGGAGAGTTCACAGGCTCGTATACCCCTTATGGTTATCAACGTGTAAACAAAAAACTTAATCTAGCTAGCGATGATACCCCTTCAATCGTACAAAAGATTTTCAATCTTTACCAAGAAGGAATTCTTGGAATGCAAGCGATAGCAAATCTACTGAATGATAAGATGGTCCCAACACCTGCTCAAAAACATGGTCGAAAGCGAGGGAACACCCTTTGGGGACAAAGCACGATCGAATATATTTTAACTAATCCTGTTTATGTAGGTGATTTAGTTGCACAGAGAGAACAAGCTGCAGCTTTAGGTAGTTCAAAGCGAAAGAAGAAAAATAAGGAAGAACAAGTGATAATGGAGAACAATCATCCACCTCTTATCTCAAGGGAACAATTTCAAGTTGTTCAAGATTTGATACAACGTAGGTCTCATAACAAAGTTAGCGGTCTACCCAACTTATTTACCCATCTGATGTTTTGTGCTGACTGTGGCTCTGGTATGCACTGTGTTAAACGCCCTTACGGAAAGACTCATTACATGTGCGGTAAATATAAACTTAGGGGTAAAGGATTCTGCTCACGGCATTCCATATATGAACATGAACTAGTCGAACTTATTCTCACTGATATAAAGCAATTAAAGGGGGGGCATGTTGAATCAGATTACTTAAGAAGAGAGTTACAAAAGGAAGCTGAGAGTAAAAAAAGAACATCCTCCAGTGAAATCACATTTCTGAAAAAAGAGGTAGAGAAGCTCGAAAATCGAAAACAAAATGCCGAAGATAAATGGCTTGATGGTGATATCACTAAGGATCAGTACCATGAAATTCTTGAACGTCTTAGTGAGACTTTGCTTACAGCAAAACAAAAGTTAAGTAACATTCAAAAAGAAAATGAGAATAAGAAACTGACTTTACCTGATATCACAAAACTTACCTCATTTGAAAAACTGGATCGTGAATTACTACTAATGCTCGTGAAGAAGATTGAAGTCAAAGAATCTGGAAATGTGAATATAACCTATAACTTTAAAGTTTAGAACAGAAGGCGATGAGCTTACTCATCGCCTTCACCTATAAGAAGATCTTTTCTATATGTTGACACTACGCACTCCACATG
>NZ_JBBPAT010000003.1:0-141335 GCF_038009145.1 Paenibacillus sp. FSL R5-0923 | reverse complement strand
AGTTTCGAAGAAGAGTGCAACTAGAACCTTTAACAGTACTTATGAAGAAAGACTTGCACAAACACCAGTAAATAATGGAAAATGGAGTGGAGAACGTGGTGAATCTACATTTATTCATGAGAATGAGGAAGTCAATGAAATCCTAAGTCAAGTTGATAAGAAAGGCATTGATTACTCAGATGCTGTCCCTGATTTTTCTCCTGTCTCGAAAGGAAGAGTTGAGATAGAAGGCATGTCTATTGATAGAGACGCTAATTTTAAAAAAGCTGATGAACTGTTAGCTAAAAAATGGGGGGTAACCCCTAAGGAAGTAAAGAAATGGCGTAAGCAAAATAAATATACTTGGCACGAGGATAATGATTTGAAGACTATGGACCTAGTGCCTTCTGTAATAAATAGTAAGTTTGGTCATTTAGGTGGAGTTTCCGAGGCAGGTAAAGCCGAACAAAAACTAATAGAGGGTGGAATCAATGGAGACAATTAAACATGAAACGTTTGGAGAATTAGCCTACAACTATGGTTGGAAGAGGGATATCAATATTACATTGTTTGGACATGAAAAGACTGTAACATTAAATATTGACGCAGAAGATGATGCAGAATTTGAAGATGCACAGGTCAATGCTTATCATAAATTTTTTAATGACAAAGAACGTCTTTTGAACTTGGCTGAGGATGCTATATTGAACTATTATTTAGAAGTTTACGAAGATTACAGACAGCGACTCGGTGAAAAATTCGCTGATAAGATGGCTCCTATCATATCCACAAAGGACGAGATAGCTAATATTGTTGAACCTAAGCAACTGATATTTCCTATGGTCTTTGATGAAGATGTAAGACAAGTTGGTTTGTTACTTGAATGCACGTGGGAACCTGAGCATGGTCTTGCGGTAAAACTTGAGGATGAAGAAATAGTCGAGGTTGGTTTTCAAGATATTGTTTTATAATTTGGGGGCTACCCAGTGCCGAATGAACCCAACATTCAACCAATAACACATATAACCCTTGTAATACCCGTGTAAAAATATCTTTAAATCGTTTGTACGCACTTCAACGCTCGAATTTTGTAACCTAAATAACGCTATTCCGTTACAATGAACAGGTCGATTATGGTCAGATACCACCATGATTGACCTGTTTTTTGTTATCTTCGCTTTCTTGCGTTTTTTCAAAATGAATCGCAACAATGTACATTACCATAACGATAGATATGGTGAAAGGACTTGGTCGCAACTTATGAATGGAGTAAGACGACTACTGTTATTGTAAGGACGGAAATCTATTAACGGGAAGGTCATGTGTTAAAGGCTAGCCACCGACTCCCTCATTCCTATAATACAAGCGGCAAATCCGTCAAAAGTTTTGCCGGAGGGGGGACGCATGAACAATGTACAACTTTCCGTCGATAAAGTCGCCGTTGAATATCATGGAGTAACAGTCAACTTTTACAACCAACTGGCACTTTCATTCCGAGAATGGTTTGATATTAAACCTACCATTCGGCACAAAGGGTATGTATACCATTGGAATTTAAGGAATAAGGATGCTTATCTTTATCTGCGGTATTAACCTTGGTGGCAGAAGAAATCAAGAAAGTATTCACTACAAATTGAAACCCACCCAGACCACTTAATTAAGTTTCAAAGACTGCTTGATGCTCTGTACAACCATTCTCAGGAGGTTTATTTCAACCGATGTGAGTTAGCCTATGATTTTCCGTATCCGATGAGCAATGTATTCATAGCGTCAAAACGCAATCTTCCATAACCTAGCTGTTCAACAAATCCAAGTAGCTAAAGGCGATAACAAGAAGCAACGGAATCCCGTCTTCTACGAGTTCTACCAACGGAAGCAAGCAGAAGGCAAGACCAAGAAGCAAGCCCTCATATGCGTCATGAGAAGACTTGTAAACATCATCTACAGCATGATGAAGAACAAAACCGAATACAGGGCGGCGAGTCCTCTAACGGAATTAAAAGCCGGATGATACAATGGTGGTAATTGGAAAACAGTTATCACCTTTCCTTTAGTAGAGTTTAAGATTACTACTTAGGGGACGGGTAAAGATATATCCCATCCAGTACTTGATAATGCACGTTCTGGCAGTGGTTTAAAGAAACCAGATGGTCAGCATGGGTTTAATGATATAATTGACAATTACACTCCATATGCTAAGGAATTTGAATTCGTTAGTGGTGACGGAGTGAAAAGGAAATTGTATCAAATCAAAGGTGGTATGAAGTACTACGATTATAAAGACGTATATAACAAAGACCTACGAATCAATGAAAGAATAACAACTATTAAAGACCAAAATGGAATATTCGAGTGGATTGTCGATCCAACAAAGGGAGTAACGCACAGAAGGTTTATTCCTAACGGCCAAATAACAGGACTTCCAAATCAAAGACCCTAAGGTTAAAGGTGATAATAATGAGTTTTTCTATAGATATTTTCAAGAAAAGTAAAATAAATTACAATTGGACAACACTTTATGTGGGATTAAAACTTGGCTTAGTTAGTAACAGTGACATAACTAAGTATGCAATTGAGTTTTTAACTAGTCATCCAGATTCAAACAATCAAAATATTATTCAGCTTGCTTGGGGAGAATATGATTTTGATTGTGAGGAATTACTGATGAATGTATTAAAAGAGTCAATTGTCAATGAATTATCTCCAGATTCAGATGTTTGGCAAGTTGAAAAAAGAAAATGGAGATTGGGTATCCTGAGTTATTTAAAGACTACGTATCAAGATGATTATGAGGAAATGTTAAACAAGATTGCTGAAGTGTATGCTGATATGGATTATCCAGAGGACATGGAGGACTTCATTAATTATCTAACTCCTAAAGATGGGTACAATCCATTGTTATACTCACATGAAGAGAACGTAGCTAGATTAGTCAACTTATTTAATTCTTTCCTAGACAAAGAGAAACAAAACTTAGGAAATGAAATTACCTTTTAGAAAGGTGCAGCCTGATTAGCGAATGTTAGTTGAGGCTTTTTCCTTGGTGGAGCTACCCTGTGCCGAATGAATCCATCATTCAACCAATAACACATATAACCCATGTAATACCCGTATAAAGATTTCTTCATTTCGGTTGTACGCACAACAAATGCTTTAATTTTATAACCTAAATAGCGCTACTGTGTTACATCAAACAGGTTAATTATGGTCAGATACCACCGTAATTGATCTGTTTTTTGTTATGTTCGCTTTCTCACAGTTTTTTGAAAATGCTACGCAACTGTAGGATACGCCGCCCCGATAGAAAAGCTGTCTAAACCATCGCACCTTCTTGGATGGATAGATCGACTATTAATATTGTCAGGACTTATCTGTAAATTGTCCGCAACAATCTGGATATTTGCCGCGATAGTTACTGTGCAAGTCAATAAATCTGGTGACGACCAGTTGACATAGAACAGTAAGGATGACGTTTCGGGCAATCGGGTTTTTCTGTCACCTAAAAAATTCTTTCAGAGAGGACGTAGTTATTTAATACGGAATCCAATTGTTAAGGATGAGGTTGAAGCTCGATTAATGGAAATCAAACAAAAGTTCAATATTGCATAAGTTAGCGAGAACATTTCTAACCCGTACCATGACTTAGATAGAAACAAATAATCAAATCTTGTTTACAACTCCAACAACAAGAGCTTAAACATAACCAACAACGACGCCACAATGTAAGCTAACCGTCGTGTTGTGACCTTTTTCTTGACGAAGTCTGTAAATGAGTAGCCCCCGACCCAGTGCCGAATGAATCGGGCGGCTAAGCAGAAGCAGACTTAACCCATTTAATACCCATATAAAGATTCCGTAATTTCGTTTGTACGCACAATAATGCTTTACAATTATAACCTAAATAACGATAAAGCGTTACATAGAACAGGTCGATTATGGTCAGATACCACTATATGAATGACCTGTTTTTTGTTATCTTCTCTTTCTCACAGGATTTTCAAAATGCTATGCAACTGTAGGATACTCCGCTCCGATAGGGAGGATGAAATAACAATAATCGCATCTAGATACCGTCACTATTAAGAGTAGGGCGTCTTTTTCAACTGGTTTAACGTTAGGATAACAGGAGATATCCCGGTTGGGATATATGAAGCAGCCAAAGATCGATCAGAGCATATGTTTGATTCAAAGGAGAAGTTTGCGGATTGGTTAACACTGGGAACAGTGGAGATGGCGAAAGGAGCATTTAATCCAGACGAAGCATGGTCAGCAGATCATTGGCTCAACAGTCAGGGAATGGTAACGTTGTTGTAAGGTCCGGTAGAAAAATCTTTGCTTCCTACAGGAGGCGGAGGTCCAAAGCTTCCCAAAGGATTGGATTCTGTAAAAAGTTTTGAGGTACAAAAACCGTTGCCGGCATTTAGCAGAAATGAAGGTTTTCAATTCAAGGTAAATAATCTAGATATAGATACCCCGGCACTTCCACAGACCCCGATGCAAATCAATTTTATGAATGAAATGGACCGGATATTAAGAGAGAAGATGGAAGGGAAGAGTGGGAGTAATCATTCAATAAAGGATATAGAAGTGAAGGCGGTTGATGGGACGGGTAAAGTTGATACTCCACCTGCCTTCAAGCAAACTGAATTTTCCAGTTCATATGAATCGAGACTTAATCAAACGCCATCACCAAATAATAAAACGGTTAGTTTTGAGGGGCAAAGGGGCGAAACAAAATGTATTTTAAAACCACCACCAGATCCTGATTTGAAGAAGATATTAGACGAAGCAGGTATTGATGGTATAAATTATAAGAACGGAGTACCTGATTTTTCGACTGTAGCAAAAGCACAACTGGAAATTGATCACATGGTGGGCGGAGTTGGTAGTAATGGAACTAAAGCTAGAGCTGCGAATTTTAAACAAGCAGATATAAAATTGGCTGAACAACTTAATAACTCACCTGAGTTGGCTAGTCAATTTGGGTTAACCCCAGGAAAAATTAAAGCAGGAGACATTGCAGATATTCGCGAAGAATTAAAGCTAACTTGGCACGAATTAAATGATGGGAAAACAATTCAACTTGTACCATCTGAAATTAACAGCAAATTCGGACATCTAGGTGGCGTTGGAGAGATAAACGCAGGAGCGTTTGAACCGGGCAGATTTGCAAATAAATAGAAGGGGGATTTCTCAAATTGAAAATTAATGATACAGTTTTCGGTGAACTTGAATTTGATTATATGTGGAGCAAGGATACTACAATTGAGTTTTTCGGAGGAGAAGTCAATATTGCTTTGATGGTAGATGGTGAAGAAGATGGCGAATTTAGTGAAAAACAGTATGCTTCATATAATACTTTGAAAGAAAATTGGGGGGCTACTCAGCAAAGTATTCTGAAACCAATTTTAGATTATTACAAACTGAAGCGATCTGAACTCGGGTATGACGTTTCATATAATGAAAAGTACCCTTTAATTGAGACAAATGATAAACTTCTTGAAAGTATTATGCTAGTTGGGATTTATGTACCGTCTGCAAGACGATTTGAAGCCAGATATATTGGACTAACATTTGACTGTACATGGGATGAAGAAAATGGGGTTGGTATACGTCTAATTAATGAAGAAGTAGCTAGGGTGGGATACCAAGATGTGGCACTTTGAGTATTTGTGGAGGCTACCCAGTGCCGAATAAACCTATCATTCAACCAGTAACACACTTAACCTATGTAATACTAGTATAGAGATTTTGTCATTTCGTTTGTACGCACAATAATGCTTGAGAATTTATAACCTAATTAACGCTAAAGCGTTACATAGAACAGGTCGATTATGGTCAGATACCACCATGACTGACCTGGTTTTTTTATATTCATTCTCCGGTGTCGTAGCTTGCAGTGCCAATTCAAAATCCCTCCCAATTAAAGATTTCAAAAGGAGTAAAGCACCCCCAAAAGGGCTTTACTCTTTTTTAACATCTAGTCTAAGCTATGTTATTATTACCTTATATTTTCCTATAAATAACAAAATATAGAGTTGGGAGGTTTATGAATGAGAAGTAAGCGTAACTTGATAATGCTGTTATTGTTTGCTTTAACGATTTATACATTCAGCCTGTAATGATAAAAAAGCTGCGATATTGTCCATGGATGAATTACGGGATCTAGCTCAGCAAGGCGAGGCGTTGTCGTGGATGGATTTTGAAGGTTATCTCTATGAAAACGTTGGTTCAGGTTGTACATCCGCAAATATGAAATCAATGATGACTACCATGTATTAGTTGGTGGCGGAAGTGTTGATGCAGCTCCTCTGTATATAAATCTTGTCAAAAGAAACGGAGAAAAGATCGATATCCGTTATGATGACATCGATCATTTTATCCTCAATTGAATGATGGACTTTTAGGTTATTCAAATCTTATTTCGTTAGATAACTCATCCAAATGCTCCCAATCGAGTACAACAATTTCTTGCTTAACTTTATATAAGATCTCCATGTCGGTGAGCCGCTGAATGACACGGTTTAAATGGCGATGGGAGTCTCATTCAAAGAGGCTATATCTGGGATGTATGGCGTCTGAATTTTTTTTCCAAACTCCCGTTGTAGCTGTATCGTTAATAAATAACTTGCAAGTCGTTCCTCGACAGCGCCTAGTAAGTTCGTTCGTGATGCGGATGTGTAGGTTAGAAGCTTGTAAGAAAGATGTTTCTGCATTAAATCTTTAAAGCTATGGTTATCCATTTGGTCAGATCCAACCTTTTGTTTCGGGATAAATAAGAGGGTGGTTTGCTGTACGGCTTCCACTTGTGATTGGACCACAACCTCTTGCGAGTATTCAATGTCCCCGAATAATGACAAGGGTGAGCAGAACCGTAATAACAAGGATTTTCCTGTTCCCACACTAGAAGAAACCTTAATACGCCCCTCAACTTAAAAATAAATTCCGTCCAGCTCAACCCCCTCACGTAAAATGATCTCATTCTGCCCGTAAACACTACATCAGGCAGCCTCTTACGAGGTTGTCTGTTTGAATTTGCTTTAACATATATGAGATTTGATACCGGGAAATAGTTCGAGTTAGCAGGGATTTCCTATTTTTTTCACGGGTTAATTCCTTCCAAATGTATGAATTCTCTCCAGTTTGGTAGAAATGGTCTAATACATAGGGTCTAAAATGGAATATTGGATACAAAAAACTCGTAATTTTAGTCCTGAGAAGTAAGATGAACAAAAAGAAATAAAAAAAGTAAATGTGCCAAATGTCTTAAATTATATCAAAAAGAAAGTGCGATGAGGTGACCTTAGAACTGGATCTATGTACACTAGTAATTTTACTTTTATGAAAATAATGGTAATTTATTGGGGAGCTTTGAACCATTTTAGCAAAAAATGTTATGGAAAATATAAACTATTTAGTCGTCGAACCGATAATGCAGTATGTATCTCCTAAATTGGAAAATAATTTATTTTTTATTTAAAATTTACACTATTTATTCTTGTTAATCCAAAATTCCTATCCAGTGGTGATGAAAAAGATGAGTGCTCAAGAAATGCTAACTAATCAGGTACAAAGAACCCCTCGAATTAAACCAAATTACCCGGAAGGTGAATTGGTTTTGGAGGATCCTGCCCGGCCATCGGGAAAACCAACCTTCTCATGGTTGACGATTATAGTCCCCCCCATCGGGATGTTAGTCATCTCTATATTTATGTCAACATTGACCAGGTCGTTTACCATGCTGATATCAACCATGGGTATGACTGTTCTGACGGTCATGGTTTCAATTTTGAATTATAAATCCAGTGTGAAAAAACATCATGAACAGAACAAAAAACTTGAAAAGAAATATCTCAACTACTTATTCCAGGTTCGTAATGATTTACAAAGTGCCGCCAGTACGCAACGAGAAGCCTATACATATATCCATCCAAGTATTCAATCCTGCGTAGAAATCGTACGGGGGAGAAGCAAGCAGTTGTGGGAAAAAACCGGAATTGAAGATGACTTTTTGAATCTCAGGGTTGGTGTTGGTATCCAGCCGATTGCTCTGGTGCCAATATATAGCTCGAAAGCGAAAGCGATTGACGATGACAACCCTCTTGAAGAAATCGCCAGTAAAATATGCGAAGAGATGTATTTTGTGCGAGATATTCCGGTCTACATACCGCTAAGGAATATTAATACGCTCGGAATATACGGCAAACAGCAGGAGGTTCGTGATTTCCTCAATGGTGTTCTAGTTCATTTAACAACACACCAAGGCTACGATGATGTAAGAGTAATATGCGTGATGCAGCCTGATGATCTGCAGCACTGGGAATGGTTGAAATGGTTGCCCCATACATGGAATAAAAATCGAAGCCAGAGAAGCTTGGCTACAACATCCTTTGATGCCTCCAATATTGCGGATGAATTACTTCCAGAGCTTAGAAAAAGAGAAGAAAACAGCACGAATGGTTATGGACTACAGCCAATGCAGACCCCGCATTATGTTTTTCTGGTTTTTGCTCCTGAACTGTGGGACAGCACGGATATGATGAAGTATTTGCTCTCGGGTAATGCTTCACTTGGGGTGACCAGCATTTTTACATCGGAAAAGATTGATGTTGCGCTGCCGCTGAATTCCCAGGCGATTCTGGAAATCAAGGATGGTAAGGGGATGGTTCGAAAAGATACTAATCAGCTGTTAAGTCATTTAGCGGATTATTTTTCTGCCGATTCTCTGGATAAAAAAAATTCAGAGTTTTTTGCCCGTTCTTTGTCTCCGCTCAGAATTAAGGAAGGTCAAAATAACAGCTATATCCCACCAATGGTGACTTTTCTGGAGAGCTTTGAGGTTGAGCAGGTAGAGGCTCTAAAGGTAATGGAGCGCTGGTCAAAAAACCAGGCTAACCGTACATTGTCCATTCCTCTGGGGCTCGGGGCAGGCGGGAAATTTCTTTTGTTCGATATGCACGAAAAAAGCTATGGTCCACATGGTCTAGTAGCCGGCACTACCGGATCGGGGAAAAGTGAGCTGCTTCAGTCTCTACTTTTGGGTCTGGCAGTGAACTTTCATCCGCATGAGATTGCTTTTGTACTGATCGACTATAAGGGTGGAGGAATGGCTAATGCTTTTCTTGGACTTCCACATCTGGTGGGAACAATCACCAATCTTGGCGGTAATCAGATCAATCGGGCCCTTGCCTCCATCAAAAGTGAGCTTTTGCGGAGACAGCGACTGTTCAGTGAAGCCGGAGTGACCAGCATTGATAATTACATCGTTCTTTACCGTAATAAAGAAGTTAACCTTCCCTTGCCGCATTTGATCATAGTGGTAGATGAGTTCGCAGAACTTAAATCAGATCAACCGGAATTTATGAAAGAGCTAGTCAGTGCGGCACGGGTCGGAAGAAGCTTGGGGATTCACTTAATATTGGCAACACAAAAACCTTCTGGCGTAGTTGATGACCAGATCTGGAGTAACTCCAGATTTAAGCTATGTCTGAAGGTGCAGACACCTTCGGATAGTCAGGAGATGCTAAAACGCACGGAGGCGGCAGAGATCAAAGAAAAAGGCCGTGGATATTTGCAAGTTGGTAATAATGAGGTATTCACTTTGTTCCAATCCTCCTGGAGCGGAGCGCCTTATCAAGCAGGGGAGACAGATCAGGATGGAAGTCCAAAGATGGATATCGTTTCACTAAGTGGTGAACGCAGAGCCCTGATTCCGAAGGCGAAAAACAGTGATCATGCCTCGCAACTGAGTGAGCTGCAGGCAGTGGTTAATCATATAGCTGCCATTTCTGCTGAGCAATCGATCGGAGAGGCCTTTCAGCTGTGGCTGCCTCCACTTCCGGAGACCATGACTTTAACAGATGTTGTGGATCAGAATCATATCTGGGATGGGCAATCATGGAAGCAGCCAGATCAGAATCTTATTGCCACCGTTGGACGAATTGATAATCCGTCAGATCAGGAGCAATACAATCTGGATATTAATTTTAATCAGGATGGACATTTACTGGTTTATGGAGCGCCGAGCAGCGGTAAAACAACGCTGTTAAAGACAATTATCATGTCCCTCGCCTTGAAATATGAACCTGATTACGTTCATTTCTATATATTGGATTTTGGTACACGTACCTTGGGAGTATTCCACGAGCTTCCACATGTAGGGGATATTATTTTTCCAGAGGACGAACAAAAGCTTGGAAAACTGATCAGTTGGTTGTTGTCCCAATTGGATGAACGCAAACGTAAGTTTTCTCAGCTTGGAATCAGCAATTTGGTCTCGTACAGTGCGGCCACTGGAGAGAAGGTTCCTTACATTGTTATTCTGCTCGATAATTACACAGGATTCTCAGAAGCATATGATGACTTTATCTTAGAGCTTTCCAAGTTGGTGCGTGAAGGCGGTAATTACGGGATATACTTCGTGTTCGCTGCCAATGCTGTAAACTCTTATCCTTACCGAATCAGCCAGAATATTAAGCAGGCTCTAGTATATCAAATGTCTGATAGATTGGATTATTCCAGTATTCTGGGCAGAACAGAAGGGATGGAGCCAACGAATACCGTAGGGCGCGGACTGCTCAAAGATAACCGGATTCTGGAATTTCATACCGCGCTTCCTGTGGATGGCAGCTCTGATGATCAGATTGCTGCCTCTCTCCGCCAGATTAGTTCGGAGATGAAAGCAGTGGCAGGAGTGAATAACCCTGTGGGGATTTCAGTGATCCCGGACAAGCTTTCACTGGCAGAGCTTTTGGAACGTGTGCCGAAGGAACAACCGCAGGGGAATTATCTGGTACCGCTCGGGCTGGATTGGGATACTACACTTCCGGTAGAGATTAATGTAAAGCAGGTTAGCAATTTTGTAGTGTCTTATACTACTCAAAAGCATGTGGACTTTAGATTTAACGCCTTAATACAAGCTCTTGATAAATCAGCAGGTGAAGTAAATATGGAATTCCATCTGTTTGACAGTGGTGTTGTCAGTATACCGAGTCTGAAAGCTAGTTCAACGATTACGCGCTATATGAGTACAGCTGAAGAGTTTTTACAGCTCACACAATCCTTAGTGGATCAGCTGCAACTAAGGAAAAATGATGCCCGGCAAGCTTTTGCAGATGCCCAAAATCGTGAAGAATTTGACGAGGCGGAGTATATTCTGTCTAAGTATCCGCTTCTGGTCATTGTAATGCCACATCTTAAGTCCGCTTTTGATCTGATGGAGAATGATTCACTGGATCATTTGGAGCGGATAGCGAGGTTTGGCGGTGGACTTGGTGTAATGCTGCTGGTCGGCAGCGATTCGTTTGAACTGAATCAAATGCAATTGGTCACTGATTTTGCGGGTGAACTGATTAACAGTGGACATGCGTTGTTGTCCGATGGAAGACCCAATGATCATTTGTCTTATGCTCCACTACTCGAGAGTATGGAATACCATGAGCTGAACGAGGTATTGGATAATACTGAAGCGATACTGCTAACTGAGGGGGCCATTTCACGCCTTAAAATGATTACAGAACTATAGATAAGCAGGTGAAAAAAAGCGATGAAGCCGGCTCGTGAAATGTTTGAATTGCATCCTTTAGAAATTATCTATTTGACTGCTTTGATAGGAGGAACTAGTTTTCCAGGTCTGGAAATCGATCTCAAAGACGAATCGGGGCGTAATATACGCTCCCTAATGGATACTCAGATGAGGTCGCTGGAAGTGAAGGGATATTTAGAGGTTGATTTTGTGGGGCTCGCTAAAGTGAATGAAGTGCTTCATAGAGGTATCGCTATTGCATCCAGCTGCAAATCTTATTTTTGCCAGCTTATGCATACAAATCAGCTGACTTGCAAGGTCTTCTATTTTGTTCAGGATGAAGTTTGGTTTGAACTTGAGTATCAGCCGGAAAGTAACACCTATAAGCTTCAGGAGATTTATGCACTACATGAGCTGATGTATCAGGTCATTGAGAGAATCCCTTTAGTGTGGGAATTGAGCGATAAAGATAAATTACAAAAAGCGATAAATAAAGAAGTAGATCTTGAAACGTGGGTGGGGAAGTCTCTTCAAGCAGGTGCATTCATAACTTCCTTAGCAGAAATCCAATGTATTACCGAGGAGGCACAGGTGATTCGCGAACTGAACCTGATGATTCATGAAGATCAAATGTGGCTGCTGCGTGGGGTGGAAGAAGACGCCAGTCAAACCACGCAATCCTTGTCTACAGTAGTAAATGAATTATGTAATTGGCTGCAAGAAGTTTAACAAATCTGGGGGATCAGACTATGTCAACTGCACTGACTACTTTTGTATTTAAAGGTGAAAGAGAGAAGTACTTGGATTTGGAAGTCTCTCTTTCTATTTCTACAGGGCAATGTATCGAGCTACTTAAGCAAGCCAACTGGCTTCCGGATAACTGGGAATTTAAATGTGAAGCTAGCCGTACGGGCGAAGAATGGATTGAGTTGGGGCCACATGCTGTTCTCGCAGAGATTATACAAGGGGACGGAGCCATAGTTCGTATTCTGCCCTATTGAACTGGGAGATCGTAAAGGAGGATTCCTATGAAAAGCGTACACTTAGTCTGCTCACCTGAACTTATAATGCTGCTATCCAGGTCGCTGGAGCATGAGGGTTATGTAATTTCCGGTAAACATTCTACATTACATAGTTTTATAAGTGGTTTCAGTAGTAAGGAAGTCGATCCTTCATCCATTGTAATTATGGAGGGCGGCGCGGGTCTGGGCACACCGGTCAAGGCTGCGGATATTATCAGTTTCATGACACTGATCCGTAAATATCTTAAACATACGCGGCTGATCGTTCAGTTAGACCCGGCGCTGCAAACGGATATTGAATTTATACGGACCCTGGTAAATATGAACATACATGATCTTCAGTTCACTACGGAATTCCAGGGCGATGATCTTCTGAATTGGATCAAAGAGAAAAAAACTACAAGAGATTATTATCATATCCTGGGTAAAAAGAAAGGCCTTTTTTCTTCGTTTAAAGGCTCATCATCAAGAGCAGCTTCTGGCGCGGCAGTGGAAGAGGCACCGTCTGCTCCTCCGAGACCGGTGGAGTCGCTTACCCGTCCACAGCCAGTGACCGGTTCCAGCAATGTAGCGGATGCCGCCAACAGGAGACCATCCGTTGCTCCTCGCTCTTCAGCAGGATCAACTCCGCCTAGACCGGGGCCTCCGGCCAGAAAGGAGACCCCGTCGTTAGCCGAAGCGGAAACGCTGGA
The DNA here is from genome assembly GCF_038009145.1 of Paenibacillus sp. FSL R5-0923. Taxonomy (NCBI): domain Bacteria; kingdom Bacillati; phylum Bacillota; class Bacilli; order Caryophanales; family Paenibacillaceae; genus Paenibacillus; species Paenibacillus sp. FSL R5-0923. The sequence goes on along the minus strand of NZ_JBBPAT010000003.1, from coordinate 128,118 downwards.
GAGTCTGGAACAATCTATTCCGGTAGAAGAGAAATCTACGCCAGCAGTGAGTGCGAGAATTCTGGGCAGCAATGTACCACTTGTTATCGGAGTTTGTGGTGTCGGAGGGGAAGAAGATGTAGGTGCGGCGGCATTTCTGCTGGCTGCGGGTCTGGCAGAACTGGGCTGGAAGCCTCTGGTATGCGGAGATGACAGACCCGAAATCAGTTCGCTTGAACAGATTGTTTTTAAGGGTGAGAAAGAAGATTCGGTTTCTACCATGTTCGAATATGAAGGAGTCACTTTCTATCGCAGAGGGTATTCGTGGGATATTTCGGAGCTTTTGGCCAGTGAGTTCACGCATATCATTCTATGGGTGGATATCCATCGGGAGCGGAAGGGCACCAGCGGACTCGAGCTGTGGTGGAACTCGCAAATTCCTATTTTGGTAGGCAACGGGGCTATGTGGAAGTATGAACTGCTGAAAGAGAAGCTGAACACCCTTAACCCTTTTGAGCGCAAGCGGTGCAGGTTACTGCTGGAAAATGGACATCAGGAAGTATTACAAATGTTGAAAAAGGATTTTGCAGAAATTCAAACGACTCTGATGCCTGCACATCAAGATCCTTTGTATCCAGATAAAGCGGCTGTCGAGTGGGTAATGAAGCTGCTGACCGTTCAGAAAAAGCTCTTTCGCAAGCAAACATTGCTCTGGGGAATTGTTGGGACGGTTTTGTTTGTGACCTTGTTATTAATAGGCATAGGATTTTCATTTGTTCCGGAGAGCCGGTAATTATCAATCAGGAGGCTGGGTATGAATTCAGGTATGGTAAGGGGCATTGCTTTTGATTGCCATCGACTTCTCTCCCCTGCCCAGGAGTGCAGCGATAAGATGAGAGCAGCAATCACGGGAGTGTCAGGTTATTGGGTAGATTTAGGTGGGGAAGAGTTTAAGCAGCATTGTGAGGAATGGATAAAGAAAATGAACGAATTTAAAGCCGCCATAGCCCAAATTGAATCAAATATGATGAAATATGCAGATAAATTACAGGTGGAGGAAGAGAGAGCGGAGGCAGCCAGACTTAAGGAAGCTGAGAGACAAGCCTCCGAGCGGGCAGCAGCGGCGGCCGCGGCCGCAAAATCGAAAGGGAAAATCAAATAGGGATGGAAATGAGGTCTTGAAGTGGCAATACGTAAGCGGAAAAAAATTCTGAGATATACGATCCTATCAGGTTGTCTTGTTGCCGTTGCCACATCCGGGGTATGGTTTGCAACTTATCGCCATTATAACGCTAAGCTGATCGACGAGCGGGCAGCTTACGAAGAACAGCTGAATGATAAAGATGAAGTTTTGCAGCGCTATATGGACCAATCCCAGACAGCCTATGTGCTGATATCTCCAAAGCTAGCTGGAGAGGTGATTACTGCTGAGGATGTAATGGAAGAGAAGCTACCCAAATTCTCCTCACCGGATAATCTGATCAGCGAGTCTAAAGCAATCGTAGGTAAGTACTTGAAGATTGATGCATTGTCAGGTACAGCGGTAACTACTGAAATGGTACGTGATGAAGCGAGATTGGAGCCTTCAGAACGAAAAGAAGAGACTGAATATATTAAACTGCCGCTTCGGTTAACGAAAAAAGATGTCGTAGATATTCGGATAGTTTTCCCAAATGGCGAGGATTACATAGTCGTAGGAAAGAAGTCGCTGAAGGACGTAGATTTAGCGAATCAATATACATTTTTTAATGACAATGAAGAAGAAGCACAGCTCCTGCAAGCTGCCCTGGTGGATGCATACATAAATAACGCAGAGCTGTATATGAAACAGTACGTAGAACCGGAGCTTCAGCCTGAACCTGTAGTCAATTATGTCCCTAATCTGGATGTACTTGGAGTAATTAAGGATAATCCTTTCATTATAGATCAGGCCAAGTGGAGTCTTGCTGCCAATCTTCGTAAGGAACTGGAGAAACGGCTCGAAGTTATGGAGGATGAAGATAGAATTCGTGTGGGAGCACAGGCACCAAGCGGCAGTGGTGTGATCCAGAGAAAGGCTGTGCAGGGAGCGGCGGCAGCAGAGGAGGCTGCGAAAGTTGATGACAGCCAATCCGTGAACGGAGTGATAGATCGGACCAATCAAGCGCCGATCGATTCAAGTGCAGACCAGAGTTCAACGGGTGTGACGAATAAAGAAGCAGCCACAGATGACAGTCTGCTGGAAGGAGAGTGACCGATTTGCACATTGTTGTCGCAGGGGATTGCGAGAAGCACGATTTCATACTGGCAGCGGCTATTCTGTTGAAAAGTTATTTCAACAACGATGTCATGATTATTTCGGATAACAGCAGGAATTATCAGTATTTTGAAGGCGAAGTGTCTGGTATAAAGATTGCTGATTCAACCGTAGCTGACAAACCGGATATCGTTCTGTATGACTGGCATCATGGGTATCCTGAGGGTCTTGAGGAGGAGATTATTGTTTTAGCAACCACATATGAACGTCAGGCTATGGAGAACGTAGATATGTTGCTGGATCAGAAACGGATGCCTACTGTACTGCTTGTCATAGAAGAAGAATGCGGACTTGGACTGAAGTATGTGGATAAATATTATCCGGTGATTACTTCGAAGATCAGTTACATCAGTAGTCCGGAGCGAAGAATTGATTGGGTCCATGATGGAAGGGTGGATCTTAAGGTAGATAAGGATTTTGCTGAAGCTGTAAATGACTTTTTGATTGAAATTTGCGATGTTCCAAAGCAAGACATCAAGAAGCTGTGGCAGTATGCAAGGAAACGGGGGTAGGTAATTGTGCTAGTGGCTTTCTGGGGACCTGCTCAAGGGCAGGGGAGAACAACTTCGAATATGGCAGCTGTTGCGGCTACCATAGCGCTAGATCATCATATCCGCGTTTTAATGACACATACGCATTTGAAGCAAGGGGTGCTTGAGCATTTGTTCTCACAGACAAGAACAACGCTTCAGTCTGCGCAGACCACCGGCGGAATGGATGCGATTGAGAGATTAGTGCAGTGTGGAATGCTTACACCTGAAGGAATTAGAGATCATGCGGAGTCCATTCTTAAGGATCGGTTGGAACTGCTTAGGGGATCTATGAGTACTGAGAAACATGAGACAAAGCTCTTGCTTCCGCATATCTACAAGGATTATCGCAGGTTTTATGATTTGTTATTTGTGGACCTTTCCTCTGAAGATGATCCGGATGTTGTGTCTCTGGTTATGGAGCAGGCAGATTTGATTGTGGTTAACCTAAATCAGAATCAGGTAAGTCTGGATTCCTATTTTTTGAATAAAAACAAAACTCCTGTGCCGAGTCATAAGCCAGTCCTCTATTGTATTGGGGCTTATGAGCGTAGCTCCAGGTTCAATAAAGAGAGAATTATTAAGCTGTATGAATTGAAGAAAAAAGCAGTAGGTGTTATCCCACATCATATTGGTTATATGGATGCTCAAAATGAACGGCGTTTTGTTCAGTTTCTATTGAAGGCAAGAGAAGCTAAATCCCGTTTTCTGGAGTTTAGTGAGGACGGAAGCTTCACTGAGGCGGTACGACATATGGGACAGCTCATTCTCCGGATGCTGGAGATTTCTCCAGTATCGGAATTGGATGCTGCGAATGATTAATCTGATTCTGATCTTTGTAGTCCTGATAGCTATTGGAGTGTTCCTGTACTTATGGCTGGGCAGACGTAAGGATGCTGCTCCACCTTCCGTCCAACTGAAATATGATATGAATGAAATCGTGCTGTTTCTGAGAAGGGCATTTGAGGAGATTATAGCTGCGTCTCTTTATGAAGGAAGCCCAAGTGAGGAAGAATACAACCGTCGGAAGGCGCGGCGAAGGGAATTGCAGAAGGCGCTCCGAAGTTGCATGCACGGCGATCTATCCGCTAAGAAATACGTGAAGCTTTATATGAAGGATCTATTGGTTCAGACCTACGGTCTGGATGAAGGAAATGTAGATAAGATTATCAGCTTCGGCCATACGAATCGATTGACTTCACAGGATTGCTTCGATATCTTGCTTTATGTTTTCAAAAAAGATCATGGTCAGAATGCATTTAATGTAATAGTAAGCAAATATAGCCTGGATACACTGCAAAAACTGCCTGATGGATCTAAGGGGTATAAGATCACCGAAGAGCAGATTCGCCATATTTATCAGTCCGAGCAGCCGAGATTGTCCATCCAGGACAAGATTGAAATTATTGTTCAGAGAGCTTATCAAATTTATAAGGGGCTCGGCGTTATTGATGAGCTTCGAGATCAGAACATCGACGGAGTCAATGGAGGAACAAGTGGCATGCCTCCTGATGTCGTGCAGACTACAGATTTTCTGGAATATACGAAGCAGCAGCATTTCATACCACAATCCTATGATGCAGTGTGGACTTTCTACCGCGGAAAGTCGCTTCACCTGGAATTCTTAAGTTTTGGTTCTGAGAAGGAGCTTAAGCGGGTTTGCCAAAATATCTATGGGTTTGGTAACCCCGGGCAATTAAATGAATCCAAGGGTTATATCATCAACGATATGGCTGATGGCAGCCGGGTCGTGGTTGTGCGGCCCAAAATGGCTGAAAGCTGGGCTTTTTTTGTCCGCAAATTTAACGATTCACTCGTGGAATTGGATCAGCAAATCCAAGATCAAGGGGCACAGCTTGCGATTGATATGCTTGTTTTTCTCATCCTGGGCCATCAGGTCACTGCTATCACTGGCAGACAGGGCTCGGGGAAAACAACGCTGCTTAAGGCACTGATCAAATATATTGATGCGAAGAATATCCGGATTCAGGAGACTTCCTTCGAGATCTGGGCGAGAAAAATGTACCCGGGTAAAAATATTTTATCCTTCAGAGAAACCCCCTCCGTTAGTGGGCAGGATGGGCTGGATGTGCAGAAAAAAACGGATGGCGCTGTGAATATCGTCGGTGAGGCGGCTACTCATAGCGTGGTCAGTTATGTGATTCAGGCAGCCCAGGTAGCTTCTGAATATACATTATTTACACACCACGGCAAAACACTGCCCAATTTGGTCAGCGCTTTGCGTAATAGTCTTATTGCATCGGGAGCTTTCAGTAATGAGAAAATTGCTGAGGTTCAGGTTGTTGAGGCGCTTGGCTTCAACGTCCATCTGGTACTGCGTGCTGGGAAAAGATATATCGAACGGATTACAGAGATTATCCCGGCAGATCCCCAGTTCGAATATCCTCAGAACTACAAGGATCCTGAGAATATTACGGACAAGCTGGATGCTTTTATGGATACCGTGACCGAATATTTTGGCCGGATGACAGATCGACGTTCCTATGATTATAAGGATGTAATTATGTGGGAAGCCGGAGAATACGTGGCCAAACATCCGATCAGCAGCCGCAAAATCGATGAAATGCGCAAAAATATGGATGAAGAGGATGCACTAGAATTCACTGCATTTCTTGAGAAGTATTGGGGGCAATCCGCATGAATCTGCAAAAACTATTGTTGATTATTTTGGGAACCTCGGGAGTGCTACTGGTTATCCTGCTTGTGCTGCTTAATATAGTGCAGCGTAAATTGAAGGGAACACAATATCAAGAGCAAAGGCGACTAAAGGCTCTGCTGCCAACGAGAACTAAGGAAAAAAGATGGTTGGAGCAGGCCCATAAAACTTATCCGGTACTTGATGAACTGCCATTAGTTAAGAAACTTCTTCACCGGATGCGCTCGCGTCTGACCTTGGTTCACGCAGGCAATGAAATCATGATCAGAAGTCGCGCGGCTGCACTGACGCTAATGATTGTTGCTTGTATTCTGATCATTTCGTTGAGTTCATTCCTCTGGACTTCATCCTGGGTAAGCCGTGCGACTATTATGCTAGTTTCAGTTTATCTTGGAGGTGTCCTTAGCGATCTCTTCATTGGGCGTTTAGTGAAGCAGATGTTATATGACCAATCGTCCATGATTCTGGATATTCGCCATGAATATCATCAGACACATATGGTGCAAGTCAGCTTGGAGAATTCTGCGGAACGTTCGAAACCAATGGTAGCCGTGCATGCTCGGCAGATTGCTGGAATTCTGGCAGCGGTGGACCCGGAAGATGAACTGCAGAAATATTATGAGATTGCACCTAACCGTTATATGAAGCAACTAGCTGGAGTGAGTTACAAAATAGGTGAATATGGCGATGCGGATATCCATAAAGGGGAGCGTTCGATTTATCTATCGATGCTTGGCAATATTAGAGAAGAGATTCATATGGATATTAATCGGCGTGAGCGAATCGATCGTTTGTTATACGGTATTGTTTTTGTAGCCATTTCGCCGGTATTCATGCTGGATCCAATCCGCAATTGGGCGGAGGGAATGTTTCCTATTGTATCTAATTACTACAATTCGGCCTGGGGGTTATATTCTTTAATCTTACTTTATATCACGTTCATAATATCGTTTATTGCCTTGCGGATTCTCAAGGGTGTGGATGAAGATACTCAATCAATCAAAGATGAGGGTAAGTGGTTAAATCGGATCCTGAAGAAAAAATGGATTTTCAAACTGGTGGATCGGATCACACCGGCAGAACATGAGCCTCTTCATTTCAAGGTGGCCGGCAAATTGAAGGATGCTAACTCTGGGTTGTCGCAACATGCCTTCTTTCTGCAGAAAACACTAGCGGCAGTCGTTATCTTTATGCTGATCGTATCGCTTCAATTCTCGATCCATGCCAATATCAAGCACAACATTTTGCACCCCAATAAGCAGATTACAACAGGGGGCAATCAGACAGAATCTCAGAAGATGCTGAGCGAGGAACGGTACGCTTTTGAGCAGACTTTAATTGGAGAACTGGTAGCGAAGGATATTACACCGGATCAGATGTTGTCCTACATTGAGGAGAAAGCTGAGAACAAGTCTTTTGTGCAGAACAGTCTGAATCAGAATACCTATGCTGCACAGTTAGTGAACAGGGTTGAACAATATCATGCGGAAATTTACAAATGGTATGAGCTGCTACTAGCCTTTGGGCTGGCGGTGGCCGGCTTCTATCTTCCCGACGCTTATTTAATCATTCGTACCCAGCTGCGAAAGTGGGAAATGCAGAATGAGGTGGATGGCTTCAATACGCTTTCTATGATGTTGTCTCAATTTCCGAATATCAGCGTGTACGAAATGATAGAGTGGCTGCATCGTTACAGCTATATTTTTGAGCGGCAGCTGCTGCGCTGCATGCTGGATTATGAGGCTGGAGGCTGGAGCGCCATTGAGAATCTGAAGGAGGACGCGCGGTTCGTTCCCCTCGAACGGCTCGCAGACCGCTTGCAGGTGGCAGCCGATCTGATTCCGGTGAAGAAGGCGTTTGATGATATGGATGCGGAGAGGGCATTCGCGATGGATCAGCGCAAGGAGCACTATGAGAAGGTCATCAGCAGGAAAAGTACACTGGGTAAAATGTTCGGGTTCTTGCCGATGCAGGCAACGTTCACCTTATATTTACTGCTTCCCTTCGTCTATATGGCCTTCCAGCAGCTGGGTGACCTGACTGTTGTAACTGGCAAAATGTGAAGGAGATACAGGCATGGAGAATATAGCAAGCTTTTTGAAAACAACGATATCGATTCTGATCACGCTGGCCATTATATCATCCGGTCTGTTCTTGTGGGGGAAGACACAGCCAGTTGTCGAATTGGCGAATAGCCAGGCGGCGGCACAGGCCAGGGAGCTTTCGGAGCAGCAATATTCCGCATTTGACAATCAGATTGTCAGCGGATCCCAGATTCTTACGGCTTATCGGAGGTACGAATCGCAGCAGGGATTTTGCCTATACGTAGAGAGACCTTATGTCAACGGTCAAGATGAGACATATAGAAGATTTAGCATGAATCCAAACGGAGAAGATTATTGCCGTGCGTTCGATTATTCCAGTGGGAGTTTCAAAGAGGGACCTGACACTAGAGGTGTAGATGTAGAAGAACTCTCGGAGGCTTCAGGAAGATATTATATTAGTCCGCAAGCCAGATTTAAGGCGAAGCTGATCAAAGATAAAAATGAGCGGATTGCAGCTATTTATTTCGTAGCGGAGTAGATGCGTCAAGAGCAATAAAATAAAAACTAGCTTCAAATAAGGTGAGGAGGAAACATCATGGAGAATATCTCGACCGGACTTAAATGGGTTATCGGCATTATTGTTACCATTCTGATTATTGCTGCAGGCGTAAGTATTTATCTGGTTATCAACAACTATTTCATCCGCGCACAGGAACAGACTCTGGCCCAAACCCAGATGATTAATCAAGCGGAATTCAACAGCTATGATAACAAGGATGTATCCGGCCAGGATGTGATTAATGCGGCAATGCGGTATAAGGGACGTCCACAGTTCGCGATTTTTATTAAAACAGGGGAAAATACAGAAGGATTCTATGCGGAGAATACATATGGAGCTAAGTATGCAGTTCCATCTTCATCTGGGGGAGTGCTAGATTTTACTACTCCGGGTACAGGCGTTTCTAAAACTATTTCTCAAATGATGGATATAGAAGATGATAAATATAACATTAATACGCTTGGGCGCTTCAAGGCTGAAATTTTCAGAGATAAGAACGAAGAGGTTAGGCTGATTGTATTTACACAGCCCAAATAAGGGGTAAGGAGAGAAAATATGGAAAATATTTCGACCGGACTTAAATGGGTTATCGGAATTATAGTGACTATTTTGATTATTGCCGCAGGTGTAAGTATTTATCTGGTCATTAATAATTATTTCATCCGCGCTCAGGAGCAGACCCTGGCACAGACTCAAATGATTAATCAAGCGGAGTTCAATAGCTATGACAATAAGAATGTCTCTGGTCAGGATGTTATTAATGCGGCTATGAAATTTAAAGGTCGCCCTCAGTTTTCTATACTTATTAAGACAGGAATAAATGACAAAGGATTCTATGCGAAAAATACTTATGAGACTTACTATGATACTGAAACAGGAAAGACTGATGAGAATCCCACTGGTGGTTTTGTTAAGAATAATTCGGCAAAATCACACAGTGTTTCGGAAATGCTGGATCAGAGCGAGGATTTGAAAAATGATGAAAATTATAATATAAATACACTTTCATTATTCAGGGCTAACGTACATAGGGACAACAATGGTGAGGTCCGATTAATTGTATTTGATCAAAATGAGGCTAAATGAAAACTAGCACCCAATTCCTCCTAACCCTCTTTGCCTGGATTTTATTCGCCGTAGGCGGATTTACGTTTTTGCGGCTGGAGATGGAGAGTGCTGTTCCAAACAGGCACTATGAGCTGCCGACAGTTGCAGTGGCACCTTACAAAGGGACAGGTGATTTGAACAAAATTAGCGGTGAGCAGGTCATCGGTATGATCCCTCCAGCATTGGAGGGGGAATATATTTTATATATCGATGGCATTGCAATTAATGAGGAAACGGACCTTACAGCAGTGGATTTACGTGGAGTGCCTGATGCTGCTTATCAGTTAAGAGTCACGCGAACCGATGAGATGATTACGGAAATCTCCGCCACCCGCTAGAAAGGAGGAGCCGTATGGCAGACGCGCTGAAAGGTGTAATTATTATTATTTTGCTGGCATTTGTGTTCGGAGTCTATCCGGCATTCCGTCAATCCGAAGTTGTAGAAAGGAATACTAAGCTCGCCGCCAATGCGGCTGTGGTGGAATTCGTGGATACCGTTCGTGCTAAAGGATACGTGGATACTTCCGATTATGAGCTGTTTCTTCATTCGTTGGATGCTTCATATGGTGTTTTCAAAGTGCAAATGGAGTATTACAAAAAGAATTTACAGCCTTTATATACGAATCCTGATGATTATTCTACATTCCAGAACAGCTTTAGTGTCCGATATGACGGATATTTCAGCAAGGATATTTTGGAAATCTTATATCCGCGTTCAGGACCTTTACTGGCTACAGATGATCCAGGTAGAAGGTTTACTATGCATGTAGGCGATCTGTTCAATGTCCGACTGGAATCTGAAGGGACGACACTTGCCTCACGGATGCGATCGCTCTTGTTTCATAGTGAAATGATTCCGGTCAATTTGAAGTATGGGGGGATGGTACGAAGTGAAGCCCCTTAGTGTTGTGCTTATTTTTCTAATTCTGGTCATTCCTCTTGTTCTTATGAGCGACACTCGAGAAGATCTTCAGGTCTTCAATCAGGACATGTATAAACGCTATTCGGATGATTTTCAAGCCGCAGTGGATGATGCTGGTGATTATCTGTCACGACTGGAACAGCAGCCTACTACCACAGCAGTGCACTATGGGCGGGAACGCCAGCTGCAACTGGATCAGGATGTGCTAAGTGTTTTTTACAGTAATTTAGCTTTGAAATTTGGGCTGGAGAACAACCAGACTGAAATGAACAATTTAAAAATGCATATACCCGCATTGGTGATGTTTGGATATAGCGGCTATACGTTGGTTACTCTGGACGACACAGCCAGTGTTGATGGGAAGGATGAACTTAAGCCTGTGAGTTGGCCTGAGCGTCCCTATTACTATAAACTTCGGAACGGAAATTTGCTTTATTTCACTTTGGATGACAATGCGCGGGTGTATGATACTAGCTCTAATGAATTCTATGAGGGGGAGTATACAGCTCTGGCGGCTGAGACCAATCTTAATCCTCTGACCTCTATAGAACTATTTCACGAAATACGTCAGAGTACGATCACATCACTCGTTGAAAAAGACTTGGCAACAGCCATTAACAGACATTTGGAGCTGGTGAAACGAATGGGCTTGTCGATTCAGTTCACCCTTCCCCGCGGCTTGCAGGAGCAATCCATACAGGATGTAGGGATCATGGCTTTTATTCAAGGTTATCCACTTCCTGGGGGAGAACTGCTGGATGCATATTCCTTAGGTAGTGGGGCAGTAATACGACGAAAGGTTCTGGTAGGTACCCGGAATTCAGCTGGGCGACATATTGCTTACGGAGAAAGCTGTGTACCCTCGGGGGTTACTGTTATAGAAAGCCTGTTCGATCCAGAGGAGGCCGCTCGAAAAGGGTATTTTATTGAGGATTGTGCGGTTAAGTGATAGATGTGGGAGTAAAAGATTTGGTATGGAGAATAGGGTCATTGGATTAAAAAAAGTTTCATTGTGGAGGAGTGAGAACATGAGGAATTTTAAATTTAATAGTCTATCTGCAATTATTAGATCAAATAAGGCAAGAAGAGGCATGACTATAGTCATGTGTGTGTTCGCAAGCTTAGTGTTGTTAATTACTACAGCGGGAGCGGCAGGAACAGCTGCCAAAGCAGTAAACGTCATCATGGACGGCATTAAATATCCACTGACAAAGGGACATCCTTATTCAGAAAATGGGACGACAATGATCCCATTCCGCATGATTTCAGGAAAACTCGGCACACAAGCCAACTGGAATGCAGCAAGCAAGACGTTAACTCTGCAGCAAAAAGAAAACAAAATTGTGCTGACAGTAGGTTCTTCTTTTGCGAAAGTGAACGAGCAACCAGTAGCGCTTGGTGCCATGGTTGTACAAAAAGATGGAATAACGATGATTCCATTAACCGTTGTCTCTGATCTGTTATCCGCAGAAGTGGAGGTGGACGAGTTTACTCAAAGCGTGTACATTCACACGCCGGGTAAAGATTTAGGGGAACTTGATTATTTTGGAAGGAATATACGTACGACAAACCTACCTAAGAACTATAAAAATTATCCATACATTCTGGAAGACATCCCAAATGAAATGTACGAAATGAAAAATTCCATAACATTCTATGATCCCAAGGATGCAATGACCGGATCGCTAATGTATAGTAGCAAAAAGATAACAAGTGAAGATATGGCCAAGATCATCAACCGTATGAAGATTGGGTATGATTTACGGTTGAACGTGGATTACAAAACGATTGATCCGGCAAGTTATGCAAAAGAATCCTTTAAGTACGAGAATCAGGCGATTTCTTACCGTGAGCAGAATATTAAAGAGTATGCCGAATGGGTGGAAAAGAACAAGATTCAAATAGAGGGATCAATCGATCCAGAGCCTTCAATGGTATATGATTCCGGTTTTGGTTGGTTCGTTCGATCCAAGTTCCGGTTCAGAATAAATAATTATATAGAGTATAAAGAATTGTTAAATGATACTTATCTCAAACTTGCTGATATCAGACTCTCTGGAAAATTAAAGAAGGGTGTCTGGTATGAAGGTTATGCTGATATAGCTATTTCTTCGAACTATTATGATGGTGCTGGCTATGATGGTGCTTACGGTGAAACTAAGAATTTAGATGGACTCTCCAGTTTGTTTGAAAATACTACCCTGCATGAAGTGAAGTGATGAAAGATGCGACGTAAATGTCTCCATTGCATACTGTTTATTCTACTAATTTCTTTGTTGCTTTCGCCTTTGACTAGTCTTGTTGAGGCTGTCCCATATGCCAAGTTTGAAAATGGGGGTTTTTTATATACAACTACTTCCAATGAAGCCACCTCAAGTATAAGGTTCCAAACAGTAGGCTGGTATATTCATACCGAGCCAACGTGTGCGTCCTCTGAAGCTTATGGAGGTGAAGTACAATGTGATCCTACCAAATTAGCAGCTAATAAACATTTTAAATTACAGGATAATGGTGGAGGACATGTGACTTCAGAAACTATTGCAGGAGGGATAGTGACTACAAATTTCAAGTGGACTGAAACCGAAGTGCTCCAGGCTATTAAACAAGCTAAAGCGGAACAAAATATTTCTGAAGGCACCCCGTTATACGCTAGCGCCATTATTCGGGTAGTGACGGGTCCCAGAAATAACCCCACCCAGGTTTCAGGACCCTTCCATACGCTATATCAAATAAAACATGCAGAGAGTTGGGCTCACCCCGAAGATTTTAGGCAATATTTCGATGTCGCTATAACCTTTAAAGGAAAAGACTATCCTGTTAATATGACTCTGAAGCTGTCGAACGGGACGGTGGTGAGGACTCAAGAAATAGGCAATTATAAAGCTGGCTATAATGTAATCAAATCTTTCCCCGAGACAGTTATCTATGGGGGGCAGACATATGCCATCACCAAATCCTGGCTTTCTCCGATCCTAAGGCCAGGTGAACAATTATATATTCAAAGTAAGGCTTCGAATGATCCTGCTGTGATTCAGCGTAATTTTAAGGTTTATGTAGGCGGAGTCAATATGGTAGCTAGCTACAAAAAAGACAATGACCCGCCTGAACCGGGGGAAGGCACAGGCGAGTGCACATACACCATTCAACCGCCAAACAAGATCGCTGCTCCGCAAACGTCATTTATGGAACCCAATGCGAACGGAGTGATTCTTGGTGACGACGCGGCAAATGGACGTCATTTTGATGTGTCATCGGGAATCCCTACATCAGAGAATCTATATGCCAATGCCTGGACAAAGGACTATTTATTTGAACATACCTTCGCCAATATGGCAGGTCAGATTCGTTATTCTTGCAGTGTAAAAGTTACATATCCGACGAAGTGGGAGGAAGCGCAGCCGAATCTTCCGGGACCGAATGGAACATCGATTCCTCAATCGCCACTTCCTAGAACAGGGAAATTTGATAAAACCTATACCTTTGACTTGACTCCAAAAGAATATGCTTACTGGCAGGTAGATCAGTTAGCTGTTTATCAAATCGATCGTGCCCAGATGGAGAACTATGCGCTGCCTGGAGGAGAAGTCACTCTATATCCTAATAATTATGGTTCGCCGACGGTCGAGCTTAGCAATAGTACAGAAGTAGAAGACCATGTTGTTCCCCAAGATACGGGAGGGATAGAATTCAAGCCAGAAGTGGTAGATGGTGGAGACCACGAACCGGGTCCTAACGATGTTGATGATACAGACGTGCTGACAGACCTTGCGGAAATGCAGACCAAAGATCCTGAGGTGCAGAATGACCGTCTAGTATTTAACGGGGAAACGATTATGGATGATACCGTCGCTAACAAGACCGGGCCCACCCCAGGGAGGATTCCTGATCCGCAAATCATGGGAGACGAGGTGCTTTACGAGGGGCAGTTGATGATCAATAGCGGTTTACTCAATCGGCAGAATACAACCAGCACGGGTATCATTTATTATACGATGCTGTCGGAGAACGTAGAGGGAAACGGAGATCAGGAATTTTTGATCTCTCCGATTAACTCCGTCACCGTGCACACACCGGTCGTCAACTACTCACTCCTCCCTGACGATAACCGTCCATTCGATCAGAGGATGGTTCCGGATATGACTAGGGCAGTGCTGATCTTGGATCGGCCGTTCACCATTCATTTTACGGAGAGTGGCCAGCATCTCAATATCCCTGGATACGGCAACCGGGATTATACCAAATACACGAAAAACAAGCGGATTCAATTTCCGTTCGGTGTATTTCAAGGGAGCCAATATTACCCGGAGAACACCTGGATCTACATTCCGGTAGGAACGCCATTCATGACCTTTATGATGCCGACCTGGGTCGATGAAGGAAACTATACGATTCTGACACAGTCTTGGGCGATTAACGCTCCATCAGATAGTTCGGATCTTTGCGAGGTCAACTTGAACGGTAATTGGATGAATTATTGCGCATCGGAGAGCTTCAATGTGGGTGTGGTCGGTCGTCTGTTCGATTTTCGGATCTGGGACATTGGGGATTTCCGGTTTGAGAAGGTGTTTCGAACTGGCGCTGGGACATTTGAACATAGCAGCGCGATGTATTATACGGGCGGAAATGATGAGAATGGCATACCAACCGTTTTAAGTGGACAGCCACAGTGGCAGCTGCCGATCCGCAAGGGTTCTCACCCCACGGAGCAAAGGACGGTACCACATAACGGCTATTCCTTCCTGTTTGACTTCCGGACCATCGGGAACCTGTGGCAGCCGGGCGAGAATATCCGGATCGAGCCAAGCTTCTATTTTATTCCGAAAACTGGAGGCACAGCGACACCCGTCGATCTGTACTATGATATTTCAGGCTCGAAGAATAAGATGATTGGCGTCGGCTCCCCCAAGGACAAGCTGGGGTACACCCGAACCTATCGTTTGGCGGATGGCTTGCGGAATATATCAAATGGTGAATTATCGACAGCAGCTAGCTATGAGTACAACTATATAATGACTCAAGCGGAGCGAGATAAGACGCCTTGGTTTAAGTTCTACAAACAGTATCTAAAGCGAAAAACCAAAATCGCTTACGGCTACGACATGGAAGTCCTGCCCTTTGAATCGCGAACTTTAGTCGGCCCGACCGACATCCCGGATGTAGTTAATCCGATCACAGCCGTCCGCAGCGTACAGCATTGGTACGGGGAGTATAACTTGCCGATTGCACCATATATCCTGCCAAAGGGAACAAACATCGTCACTCTGGCGAATCAATATGGAGGCACATTAGATGGGCATGAGAAGGAGTTCGTCACTGGTGGTTATATTCTGGTGAATTTCCAAATCTATACGACTAAAAATGGAGATGCAGACACTCGTATTTTAGGCTACAAGGCACCGATTGCTAACATGTGGGCGATTGAAGGTCAGATGACTGGGAGCACAGATGAAATGGGGCAAACGTTCTCTTTTTCCTCTGGGGATATCATTCTGTTTGAATCGGATTACTCTGTACGAAATGATTATCAGGGGCAGGGTAGATAGAACTTGAAATAATAACTAATAAGGAAACTGGAGTTATAATAATGAACTTAAAAGATCTTATAGGTTTGAAAAAGCATTTTTTAAGTTCATTTTTATATAAAAAACAATTACTAAAAGGAGAGATTAATGATGGCAACAAGTAAAGTTACATTGAGTTATGATGGATTGGCTGGACAGGCAAAAATTATTAAAAATTACGGTACGGAAGTAGACGCATTGATTAAAAAAGTTATGACTACAATGAAAAATCTTAATAGTGTTTGGGAGGATGAGGCGGCAAGGGATTTTACAGATAAGGTGGAAAAATTGAAACCGACATTTGATAAGTTTGCAGAATCACTTCAGGATCTTGGAGATCATATGAATACTGTATCTACAAAGTATAAAGAGCTTTCAAATGCGGTTAAGAATTCGCAAAAATTCTAGTATAGTTTTTAAGTAAAACAAACTTCATGAGCTCCACTACATAAGAATGCAATTAGCTATGCAGAGTGCTGCATAGCTAATTTTATTAGAAGCAAGCAGGGGGAAGCACATGGCGTTAACGAAGCTTACATTTAACGTAGATGAAGTCGAGCGCCTGCAGACGAAAATAAAACAGGTAAGCCAGGACACCAACCGGCTGTATCTCCAATTGAAAGGTCAAGCTAGTAACTGGAGTGGCATACCACTGGGGTCAAACCAGATGAAGGCTCAAGTGCTCGTCAACGAATTAATGGTTGAGGCTGAAAAGCTTGAAGATATTATTCGTCTTGCAGTAAAGGGTATTCAAGGTGTTCAGGATGAGAATAAGCGCCAGACGAAACAGCTCATACAGCAGTTTGGCACTCTTGGCGGTATGTTCGGAAGGCTTGGGGGAGGCGGTGTAATTGGGCAGTTTTCGATCCCAACTTATGCTCAGAAGGTGGTCACGAATCTGATCACCTCGGTTGCTGCTCTGATGGGACGGGATGAGTTGAATAGAGATCCTATGGTGCAGAAGCTCCAAGCAACTGTTACGAATTCTGGACTGGGAACGATCGACTCCATAGCCGCGCAAAGCAAGCTGAAGGACATCTACCTGGCGCGGGATCAGATCGCAAAGGCGCAGACAGCCTATGAGGTATATCAGGCGTTTAAAAATAAAACTCAAATGGACGCAATGCATAAGCTAGCGGAAGACGCACGCAAAAAGCTGGAATCCTTGGGTGTGGATGCCGTCCAATACCAGGCGGGGAAAGATCTGGGTGCGTATTTCAAACAGCCCGCGGTGAAGGCGTGTGACTATGATCCGTCGATCACGACCAGCAGTGTACCGCTAATGGAGAAGGAAGAATATGCATTTCTGCTACGAATGGCGGTGGTGGAAGGACCGAAGGGAGAATGGGCCAAGCAACAATTGGAGCTGATGAAGCCGCAGGCTACGATAGGACCCGTTGATCCGTATAACGCGGTGTCGGAAGCAGACATTTTAAACCGGGACGACCCCAAGGTGATAGAACGGCTGAAAGGGACGTATTGGTTCAAGCTTTCGGTCGAGGAGCAGGACCGGAGGTTTGCAGAGGTCAAGGCATATTACGAAAAGCAGGGAAAGGAAGCGGCAGACAAAAACCGTCTGCTGGGAAGTGGTGTAGGCAATCAGACGCTGGCCAATATTCTCGTAGGCGGAAGCAATATGGTAGTCCATGCAATCGATACGGCGTCGTTTGGAATGGCCGGGACGGTTACGGACTGGATCATGGGGCCGGAACCGGAAGGTTATGTCGATCCGCTGGATAATCAGTATGGGAAGAAGGCCGGGCAGTTTTTAGGAACAGTGGTCAGTATAGGCCTCCCTGTAAAGTATTTAAATGCAATAAAAACTGGGGGAGCGGTAGGTAAGTTTTCACCAACCTTATTGAGGTCAATGGTAGCGGGAGCGGTTAGCGGAACCGTGGGCGAAGCGTTTGACGCATTCAATGATTACAGGGGGGATGGAAAGCAAAACTTAGGAGAGCGCATAACGGCAGTCGGAATCAATACGGTCATTGCAGGTGCGGGAGATGCATTGATTACGGTAGGCAGCAAATTGGCTGCCAGTGCGGTAAGATTTGTGAGCGGGAAGCTGCCGACGAAAGCAACTCAGATAGAGAATGGAGTTAAAGGGGCAGTATCAGACGCGGGGGGATTTAACAAAGGGAATTTAAAGGACATTTCTGGTTTTACCAATGAAATTAATTCACTTTTGTCTAAACATAATATTTCTCTTGGAGAGTTTAATGACCTCCGTCTTAAAGATGTTAGTTTGTTATCCAATAGTGAAAAAATTATGATGAAGTCCATACGAGAGAGTATACCCATGCCTGATAACACGACTATAATGCAAAAGGTTATACCTAATGAAGACATTTCAAAATATCTTGAAGGAACATATAGCCAAGTAGGAGGTTATATTACCAAGGCATCAGATGTAACTCAGTTAGAAGATTATATGAACATTTATAAGAGCCTACGATTAGATTACACTGACACAAAATTTAATGCTGCAACGGATGAAGTCTTAGGGGTCATAAGATTTAAAACACCAGAGTCTTCAAATATAAAAATTCCATATAGCAATGAAATGGGAGGGATTGTTTCCGAGCCACAACCGTTTACTGGAAATGGCTTTACTAAAGCGACAAATGGACAGTCGATTCCAGAGTATAAGTGTGATGGATATTTGTCCCTTTTTGATGGGGCGGAATTATACACAGTAAGTAAAAAAGGTTCAGAAGTCTTATTAGCCACTTACGATGTGATCTTAGGGCAGTTTATAAAAGTTAATCCTTAGGAGGCAGAGATTTTATGAAGGAAAATATATACGCTATATACAATGGAACCGAGTATGAAGCAGGAGTCGTTAATGACCAAGAAGTAGTTTTGCGTTCGGATGACCCGGCAGTTCTAAATCGAGGATTTGTTTTGTACAAAGGAATAAAGTACATCAAAAAAGTTAAGAGAACTGAGTTGACAGATATATATAAGAAATATTATCAAGCGACATATCAGAATTACCAGTTTGTCGTCACTGAGGATTCAGGTGATAAATTGTTAATTATTGCAACTAACATGGATTATAAAATTTGCGAACAACTGGGCATGAAAATGGTAGATAGAGGTGTGTACCAAAAGTGGATTCAAAAAACTGAAGTGGAATTAAGCATCTCCCGGAAACCGTTATAGATGTCCTTGAGGCATTATAAGCATGTTTCAGTTAAGGGAGGGAATATATGGCATCGACGAAGCTGATATTCAATGCAGATGAAGTTCAGCGCCTACGAACGAAAATAGGACAGGTGAGCCAGGACACCAATCGGTTGTATCTCCAGTTGAAAGGTCAAGCTAGTAACTGGAGTGGTATACCACTCGGATCAAGTCAAGTAAAGGCTCAACTGTTGATCAACGAACTAACAGTAGAGGCGGAAAAACTGGAAGACATCATTCGAGGCGCGATAAAAGGTGTTCAAGGCGCAGAGGATGAGAATAAGCGGCAGGCAAAGCAACTTTTTCAGCAGCTCGGTGTTCTTGGCGGTATGTTCGAAAGGTTTGGGGGCGGAAGTGCAATAGGGAAGTCTTCTACCCCGACGACGGCTCAGAAAGCAGTCATGAATCTGATCACCTCGGTTGCTACTCTGAGGGGTTGGGATGAGTTGAGTAGGGATCCTATGGTGCAGAAGCTCCAGGCAACTGTTAAAAATTCAGGACTGGGAACGATCGACTCCATAGCCGCGCAAAGTAAGCTGAAGGATATCTACCTAACGCCGGATCAGATCGCGAAGGCGCAAACCGCCTATAAGGTATATCAAACATTCGGGAACCAAGCGCAAATGGATGCAATGCATAAGCTGGCGGAAGACGCACGCAAGAAGCTGGAATCCATGGGAGTCGACGCGGTTCAGTACCAGGTGGGGAAAGATCTAAGCGGCTATTTCAAGCAGGCGGCGGTCAAGTCGTGTGATTATGATCCGTCGATTACCACCAAAAGTGTACCACTTATGGAGAATGAAAAATATGCATTTCTGCTACGAATGTCGATGGAGAAAGGCACGAAGGGGGACTGGGCGAAGCAACAATTGGCAATGATGAAGCCACAGTCTACGATAGGATCATATGACCCACATGATTTTGTTTCGGATGAGGATATCTTAAATCGGAATAATCCTGAAGTAATCAAGCGATTGCAAGGTACGTACTGGTTCGACCTATCGATAGAGGAACAGGATCGGAGATTTGCAGAGACAAAGGCCTATTATGAAAAACATGAGAAGGAGGTAGCGGACAAAAACCGTCTACTGGGAAGTGGCGTTGGAAATCAGACAATTGCCAATATTTTAGAAGGCGGAAGTAGTATCCTGACCCATGCCATCGATACGGCGTCGTTTGGAATGGCAGGAACGATCACCGATTGGATTGTAGGACCGAAACCGAAGGGTTATGTAGATCCTATGGACGATCCGTACGGGAAAAAGGCTGGGCAATTTGCAGGGCAACTAATCAGCATAGGACTACCGTTTAAGTATTTAAAAGCAGTAAAGACCCCAGGCATGCTAGGGAAGTTCTCACCAACTTTATTGAAATCCATGGTATCGGGAGCAATCAGTGGTACGATAGGAGAAGCATTTGATACCATTAATGATTATCGGGATGATGGAAAGCAAAGCTTGGGTGAACGGATAGGTGCGATTGGTATCAATACCGTAATTGCAGGTGCGGGAGATGTAGCGATCAGGGCGGGAAGCAAAGTACTTGCAAGTACGATGAGATTTGTGAGTGGGAAGCTGTCGAAGATAAAGGTACCCAATTTTGAAGCGATCAAAAAGAATGTATTGGAGAACATTTGGAAAAGTAAAGCCGCCCGAGAAACCTCAAATTACGGCGAGTATTTAAAGAAAGAGAAGGAATTACTTAAAGAGATAGAGAAGAAAAAGGCTCTCGAGGGGACGGGTAAAGGGGGAGCTAACCTGACCGAACCTTCTTTATCTAATGGAGGTAAACCAAAAGGGAATTATACTAAAGGTGATTCACATGGTGTTAAGAAAGAGATTGAAACAGCAGATATCTTTGCAGATCAGGGATATGACATTGAAATGTTAGATGAAGTAAATGGTGGAAATGGACGTGGTATAAAGGAATCATCAAATCCAGATTTTCTAATTGAAGGTGAAGTATTTGACTGTTATGCACCTACAATAGATACAAATGTGGACAATATTTTAAGAAATATTAGAACAAAGACAAAATCACAGGCAGAGAGAATTGTACTTAATTTAGATGGTTTCACTTCAGAAAAAATAACTGAGATCACTGAAGGGGTTCTAAGGAAAGCTAATCCAAACGGAGATTTAAAGAACTTGCAAGAATTATTAATTGTGGTTGATGGTAAAATCACACGGATATTTGGGGGATAGATATGCATGGATTTTGAATTGTTTTTAGAATCTAATTTGAGTTGTGAATCATTGGCAGAAGTTATTGAAAAAATAATAATTAACATTTTGAACGAAAAGGTATCGATTCACAATGATGAAGAAGAAATAGTTATCGGAACTGAATACTTTTCATTGGCTCTTGAACTTGAGGATATTTCCGACATAAATTTTGTTAGAAATCATTATGACTTAGATGTTAATATTTGCATTAGGGGTCAGTTATTTGGTAACACCTTTTATCAAGGACTAGAAGCTTTGATTAAAGTTATAGGGAAGTTTATAAAACAATGTGGTGGGAATCTGTTGTTTTTAGAAAATGGTTCAGATCAGCTACTTAGAAAAGAGAATGGTCAGTTAATTGTCAATAGTGATTTGGATCAATACCAGATAAAGTACTTAACCCCAAGTCTACTTAGTCTACTTGATCATTCTTATATCGAAGAAAAATTGAAAAAATAGGGTATTTCATCCGACTTTAACGGACTACCCAGTATCGAATGAACTCATCATTAAACCAGTAACACACTTAACCTATGTAATACCCGATAGAGATTTCCTCATTTCGTTTGAACGCACAATAATACTTGACCAGTATAACCTAAATAATGCTAAAGCGTTACATAAAAACAGGTCAATTATGGTCAGATACGACTATGATTGACCTGTTTTTTGTGACCTTTGTTATCTGCGGTTTTTTCAAAATTTATTGGAACTGTAGGATACCCTTGAGCGATAGTTAAGGTAAGAAAGAAAATCATAAATCAGGACATTTACGATGGATAGATTAGTAACCTTAGTAAGGTCGGTAAAAAAATTAACAACATCTATTGCTACGATAATTACATAGTAAAAACTAACTGATGACGACCATTCGAAATATAAAGGTTAGAATATCTTTTATGCTGACTGGTTTGACCAAAAATATAGTCTGGAAATTCTAAGAAAAATTTTAGTAGGGCTGAACATGTAAGAAATACAAATCTAGATAATCTCACTGTAATCATATATATAATTTACGGGATAATAATCCGATAATAAAAGGATACATCTAATATATTTAGCAATATATTGAATTACATAGAGCATAACTTGTCATCTGTAAAACTACTTTAGGAACCATTATATAAGTGAAGTGGGGATACAGTGAAAGAGAATATCTACGCGCAATACAAAGGTGGCGAATATATTAACACGGTTAATAGGAGTGAGTTAGCGGAGGTATATAAGTGATGTTACAACAAGAACTAAAAATTGAGCAGTTAGGTATGGAGCTAGTAGGTAGCGGTGTAACTCTAAAATAGGTTAATAAAGGTGAAGCGAGGATGTGTACAACCGTTAATCCTACTTAGTTTTATGTGAGAAATGAATTGTGATTCGTTAATTTTGGATTAAGGAGGAACGTATTGTCAACAACGAAGCTTTCATTTAACGTAGATGAGGTCGAGCGTCTGCAGACAAAAGTCAGACAGGTAAGCCAAGATACCAACCGGTTGTACTTGCAGCTGAGAGGTCAGACCAATAACTGGGGTGGTATTCCGCTGGGTTCAGATTTGATACGAGCTCAGACACTTATTAACGAACTGACAGTAGAAGCAGAAAAACTGGAAGATATCATTCGAGGCGCGATAAAAGGTGTTCAAGGCGCACAGGATGAGAATAAGAGGCAGGCAAATCACCTTTTTCAACAGCTCGGTGTTCTTGGCGGTATGTTCGAAAGGTTTGGGGGCGGAAGTGCAATAGTGAAGTCTTCTATCCCGACGACGGCTCAGAAAGCAGTCACGAATCTGATCACCTCGGTTGCTACTCTGATGGGTTGGGATGAGTTGAAGAGGGATCCAATGGTGCAGAAGCTCCAAGCAACTGTTAAAAATTCTGGACTGGGAACGATCGACTCCATAGCCGCGCAAAGCAAGCTGAAGGATATCTACCTGGCGCGGGATCAGATCGCGAAGGCGCAAACCGCCTATAAGGTATATCAAGCGTTTGGAAATCAGACTCAAATGGACGCAATGCATAAGCTGGCGGAAGACGCACGCAAGAAGCTGGAATCCTTGGGTATAGACGAAGTTCAGTACGAAGAGGGTAAGGATCTAAGCACTTATTTCAAAATGCCGGCGGTTAAGGCATGTGATTATGATCCGTCGATTACTAGTAGAAGCATACCACTAGTGCAGAATGAAGCATATCAGTTGCTACTACGGACGGCTATGGAAAAAGGGGAGAAGGGAGCCTGGGCAAAAGGCCAACTGGAAGGCATTCAAACCACCATGGAACAGATGATTGCTACTGGAGTAAGTCTGGGTGCACACGTGATTACAAACCAAGGTGGAAAGGCTTGGGGAGATGTTATAAAATTGACTTCATCAGTCGCCCAACTGGATTCCTATAATCTGTTTAGAACGAATAAACCGGAGGTTCAAGCAAAACCCGAGGATTCTAAAAATGCCTTTTATAAATCGATAGACAGTTTTAAAGAGATTGGAACGGGTTTTGTAGGTACATTAAGAACTCGTGCGGATAAGGCAACAGACTCCCCTTATGACTTTTTCAACTGGTTAACATTAGGGATAACAGGAGATATTCCGGTCGGGATATATGAAGCAGCCAAAGATCGATCAGAGCATATGTTTGATTCAAAGGAGAAGTTTGCGGATTGGTTAACACTGGGAACAGTGGAAATGGCGAAAGGAGCATTTAATCCAGACGAAGCATGGTCAGCGGATCATTGGCTCAACAGTCTGGGAATGGTAACGTTGTTGTATGGTCCGGTAGAAAAATCTTTGCTTCCTACAGGAAGCGGAGGTCTAAAGCCTCCAAAAGGGTTAGATTCTGTAAAAGATTTTGAGGTACAAAAACCGTTGCCGGCATTCAGCACAAATGAAGGTTTTCAATTTAAGATAAATAATCTAGATGTAGATACCCCGGCACTTCCACAGACTCCGATGCAAATCAATTTTAAGAATGAAATGGATCGGATTTTAAGAGAGAAGATGGAAGGGAAGAGTGAGAGTAATCATTCAATAAAGGATGTGGAAGTGAAGGCGGTTGAGGGGACGGGAGAAGCAAATCTAAAAAATATAGATGGCTTTATAAAAGGAAATAAGAAATTTAATGAAGTAATTGAAGATTATGCAAAAATATACAAAGAACAAGTTGATTCAAACAAACCTTGGTCTTGGGATGATACTATCCCTGGTGGGGATAGCTTGTCTGCTGCTCAAAAAAGAAAGATAAAAGAAATGGCAGTAGCAAATGGACATATTCCTGAAATAAAGGTTACAAAAGTTGATGGAATGAGATATGGATCTGCTGATTTTGCCGGTGCAGGTGTAGTTAAAGAGACTGTTCAGCTACCAGAAAAATTTTGGAAGTTATCGGATAAAGAACAGTTTAAGTGGTTAGATGAGCAGATAGGTGGCACGAGAAGAGGAATGACGTGGCATCATACGGAAATCCCTGGTAAAATGGAACTTGTTCCATTTGGTATTCACAATATTACACCTCACAATGGTGGGCGGACGGCAGGTATGTGGGCTGACGCTCCGAGATAATATTTTTTAGGAGGTAGAGACATGGAAGTTAAGGATGAAACTATAATATATCCATTGCCGGATGATGTTCTGCTGAATGAAAAAGAAAACAAGTGGAGAATTAAATTGCCGGATGAATATAAAGAATTTATAAAAAAATTTAATGGTGCTTCTCCTGTAAAAGATAGTTTTATGTGTAACAATCATAGTTATGCAATTGATAGGTTTTTAAGTATCTTGAAGGTAACTGGGGAGAGGGATGATGAATTCTACGATATAGGAGTAGTTAGAACTCAGTTAGATGAGAGAATTGTTTCAGACGAAAACTTAGTAGGTACTGAGTTATTACCAGTAGCTGTTCTATTTGCAGGTGACTTTGTGTGTTTAGACTATAGAAATACTGATGAAACAGAGCCATCTGTTTGCGTTTGGAATCATGAAGAATCTTCAGATTTAGACCCTGTAACTTATTTTACAAGTAACAGCTTTGATGAGTTTCTAAATATGTTAACCGAATGAGTCTTGCAAAAATTTGTTTACGCCTTTTTGCTTCCATTCAAGGGTGGGGCTACCCAGTGCCGAATAAATCCATCATTCAACCAATAACACAAATAACCCATGTAATACCCGTTTAAAGATTTCTTCATTTCGGTTGTACGCACATCAAATGCTTTAATTTTATAACCTAAATAACGCTATTCCGTTACGTTGAACAGGTTGATTATGGTTAGATACCATCATAATTGACCTGTTTTTTGTTATCTTCGTTTTCTTGCGTTTTTTTCAAATTTACTTGCAATTGTAAAATACGCCGCCCCGATAGATAAGCTGTCTAAACCATCGCACCTTCTAGGATGGATAGCCCGACCATTAATATTGTCAGGACTTATCTGCATATTGTCCACAACGAACAACGAATGGACTACTTGCCGCGATGGTTATCGTGCATAAACAAATCTGGTGACGACCAGTTGACATAGACAGGTAAGGAGACGTTTCGGGCTGAGGATACCCAAAGACAAGTGAATCTTTTAATTGAATTAAAACTTTTATTTCAATCATAATCATAAAGTGAAAATTGAGGGGGGATAAAATGAAGGTTGATCCAAACACAATAATACTACCATTACCAACGGAAGATCTGTTTAAAAGAAAAGAAGGATTCTGGAGAATCAAGTTACCAAATGATTTTGTTTCATTTTTAGAAGTGAATAACGGTGGTAGACCAATAAATAGTAGTTTTAAATGTAATAATCATGACTATGCTATAGACAGATTTCTATGCTTATTAAAAACACCCAGAGATAATCAGTTAGGAATGTATGATATTGATGTAACACTAACTCAAATTGAAGATAGGCTTACCGATAACGAGGATTTGATTGGAGTTGATATTTTACCAATAGCGATTCTATTTGCTGGTGATTTTCTATGTTTAGATTTTTGTGAATCTAGAAATAATCCTAAGGTTTGTGTGTGGGATCATGAAAATTCTGGTGAACTTGATCCAATCAGCTATCATGTGGCAGACAGTTTCGAGGAATTTCTAACAATGTTATCTGAATAGAAAGCATGAAGGGCTATCAAAAAGTGTCGAATAAACCTATGATTTAACCAGTAACAACACATAAAACCCATGTAATACTTCTATAAAGATTTAGGCATTTCGTTTGTTCGTGCAGTAATGCTCGAAAAGAATAACGTAAATAACGCTATAGCGTTCAGTTAACAGGTTGATTATAGGGAGCTACTACTATAATCAACCTGTTTTTTTGCTATCTACTTATTCTTACAGCAGTGATTAGAATTAAAAAAATAAAAGAAAGGATTTAAAGTAAAATATTGGGAAGTTACGCCGATATATAGGTTAGGTGTGCGCTCCAAATACTTAAGTTTTTAAAGATGAAGTAATACATAAAGACCTGAGGGGTCGAAAAAAGTAGTGCATTGGATGGTCTAAGTGTAAGAACTGGAGGTCATAAATGGCTTTGGACAAAATGGTATTTAAAGAAGATGAAGTCGAACGCCTGCAGACAAAAATCAGACTGGTAAGCCAAGATACCAACCGGCTGTACTTGCAGCTGAGAGGTCAGACCAATAACTGGGGTGGTATTCCGCTGGGTTCAGATTTGATACGAGCTCAGACGCTTATCAACGAACTGACGGTAGAAGCGGAAAAATTGGAAGACATCATTCGAGGCGCGATAAAAGGTGTTCAAGGCGCACAGGATGAGAATAAGCGGCAGGCAAATCAACTTTTTCAGCAGTTCGGTGTTCTTGGGGGTATGTTCGATAGGTTTGGGGGCGGAAGTGCAATAGGGAATTCTTCTATCCCGACGACGGCTCAGAAAGCAGTCACGAATCTGATCACCTCGGTTGCTACTCTGATGGGTTGGGATGAGTTGAAGAGGGATCCTATGGTGCAGAAGCTCCAAGCAACTGTTAAAAATTCAGGATTGGGAACGATCGACTCCATAGCCGCGCAAAGCAAGCTGAAGGATATCTACCTGGCGCGGGATCAGATCGCGAAGGCGCAAACCGCCTATAAGGTATATCAAGCGTTTGGAAATCAGACTCAAATGGACGCAATGCATAAGCTGGCGGAAGACGCACGCAAGAAGCTGGAATCCTTGGGTATAGACGAAGTTCAGTACGAAGAGGGTAAGGATCTAAGCACTTATTTCAAAATGCCGGCGGTTAAGGCATGTGATTATGATCCGTCGATTACTAGTAGAAGCATACCACTAGTGCAGAGTGAAGCATATCAGTTGCTACTACGGACGGCTATGGAAAAAGGGGAGAAGGGAGCCTGGGCAAAAGGCCAACTGGAAGGCATTCAAACCACCATGGAACAGATGATTGCTACTGGAGTAAGTCTGGGTGCACACGTGATTACAAACCAAGGTGGAAAGGCTTGGGGAGATGTTATAAAATTGACTTCATCAGTCGCCCAACTGGATTCCTATAATCTGTTTAGAACGAATAAACCGGAGGTTCAAGCAAAACCCGAGGATTCTAAAAATGCCTTTTATAAATCGATAGACAGTTTTAAAGAGATTGGAACGGGTTTTGTAGGTACATTAAGAACTCGTGCGGATAAGGCCACAGACTCCCCCTATGACTTTTTCAACTGGTTAACATTAGGGATAACAGGAGATATCCCGGTCGGGATATATGAAGCAGCCAAAGATCGATCAGAGCATATGTTTGATTCAAAGGAGAAGTTTGCGGATTGGTTAACACTGGGAACAGTGGAGATGGCGAAAGGAGCATTTAATCCAGACGAAGCATGGTCAGCGGATCATTGGCTCAACAGTCTGGGAATGGTAACTCTGTTGTATGGTCCGGTAGAAAAATCTTTATTATCCACAGAAGGCGGATTGCTAAAGCCAAAGCTTCCAAAAGAAATAGATCTAGTGCAAGAGACTATTGATTTTAAATTATGGGAAGAAATGCCTGTTAGTGGACAAAATAAATTAACCACTGATGGATTAAGAATTATGAGTATCAGAGACATAAAGAAGTTTAAAAGCGAAATGAATTTAAATAATATAAAAGTTATTATGGATAAGAAGGGAACTATTCTACCTGAAAAGGCTGTGGGAGGTTTCAATCCAAATACTGGACAGATCGTATTAAGACCTGATGCTTCTTACTTAAGTGTAGTTCATGAATCTTATCACGCTAAGCACTATGGTGAACTTGGAAAAGAAAATTATATGAAATTAACGACTTTAGAAAAGGAAGAGTATGTTTATAGAGAAATTATGAAAAATAAAGGTGAATTTAGTATTGAAGAAATATATGAAGCACAAAGATATATATTCAAACTAAGGAACGGACAATGGCCTTTATCGAATTGGAAAGGATTTGATGAATAATGCAAGAAAGAATAAATACTAATCTAACAGCTAACCAAGCTTTGAAGATAGCTCGAGATTATAAGGATAAGTTTAAACTGTATGGAGTTATAAATGATGATATAGAAAAGTCTGTTAGATTTTATAATGAGTTTTATAGAATTAAGGGTTGTGTGTGGCTTGTTTTGGCGGATATAACTCCTAAAGATTATGAAGGTGATGACGAAATTACTTTCGTTGTTTCTGATGAAGACGGTGCTGTTGATCATGTGCTAGATCATAACGGGATACCTCAACGTTATCATATACCAAGCAATAGAAATTATAGCGATGAAGAGTTTGAAGCTATCTTTGATGAAGATCATGATGAGTAAAAGAGTCTAAACTCGAGGGGAATCAATCATTTGCCGACTCAATCCATCATTCAAACAATGACACATATATCTCATATATTACCTATATAAAGATTTTTACTATTTTGTTTGTACGCACGGCAATGCTTAGGTTTATAACTTAAATAACGCAATAGCGTTACGTCTAGCAGGTCGATTATGGTCAGATACCACCATGACTGACCTGTTTTTTTATATTCATTTTCCGGTGTTGTAGCTTGCGGTGCCAATCCAATATCCCTCCCAATTAAAGATTTCAAAAGGAGTAAAGCACCCCCAAAAGGGCTTTACTCCTTTTTAACATCTAGTCTAAGCTATGATATTATTACCTTATATTTTCCTATAAATAACAAAATATAGAGTTGGGAGGTTTATGAATGAGAGGTAAGCGTAACTTGATAATGCTGTTATTGTTTGCTTTGACGATTATACTTTCAGCCTGTAATGATAAAAAAGCTGCGATATTGTCAATGGATGAAGTACGGGATCTAGCTCAGCAAGGCGAGGCGTTGTCGTGGAAGGATTTTGAAGGTTATCCCTTTGAAGACGTCGGTTCAGGTTTGTACATCCGCAAATATGAAATCAATGATGACTACCATGTATTAGTTGGTGGCGGAAGTGTTGATACAGCTCCTCTGTATATAAATCTTGTCAAAAGAAACGGAGAAAAGATCGATATCCGTTATGATGACATCGATCATTTTATCCGAATTAAATGATGGGCTTTTAGGTTATTCAAATCTTATTCCGTTAGACATTTCATCCAAACGATCCCAGTCGAGTACTACAATTTCTTGCTTAACTTTATATAAGATCTCCATGTCGGTGAGTCGCTGAATGACACGGTTTAAATGGCGGGGAGTAGTCCCAATTAACGATGCTATATCTGGGATATAGGGTGTCTGAATTTCTTTTCCAAACTCCCGTTGGAGCTGTATCGTTAATAGATAACTTGCAAACCTTTCCTCGACAGCGCCTAGTAAGTTCGTCCGTGATGCGGATGTGCAGGTTAGAAGCTTGTAAGAAAGATGTTTCAGCAATAAATCTTTAAAGCTATGGTTATCCATTAGGTCAGACTCAACCTTTTGTTTCGGGATAAATAAGAGAGAGGTTTGTTGTACCGCTTCCACTTGGGATTGGACCACAACCTCCTGCACGTATTCAATGTCCCCGAATAATGACAAGGGTGAGCAGAACCGTAATAACAAGGATTTTCCCGTTCCCACACTAGAAGAGACCTTAGTACGCCCCTCCACTAGAAAATAAATTCCGTCCAGCTCATCGCCCTCATGCAAAATGATTTCATTCTGCTCATAGACACGTAACTGAATTAAAGCATGTTTTGATATCGTGAATACTAGATTTAGATTAAATTGTGTAATGTAATGTGCTATAAGATTTGGATCCTGAATAGTTTTCATTGCGTACTCCTTTTTGGACATCGGTCCTTTCTATTATATACGAACTCGTTATTATAGAGAAAAAGGGGAGGATATAGACGATGAAATTTATTTTTGATTTAGATGGAACCATATGTTTTAGCGGCAAACCTCTGAGTAAACGAATCGTACAAGCCTTGGATACTTTAATTGACAAAGGTCATGAGGTTATTTTTGCGTCAGCCCGACCTATTCGTGATTTGTTGCCTGTGTTGCCTGCACATATGCATCATTTTTCAATGGTTGGCGGGAATGGTGCGTTTATTGCAAAAGGTGGAGAGGTTATTTCGACTATACATTTTGACGCGCAAACTTCGGACATCCTCTTGAAATTAATTGAAGAGTTTAATGCAGCTTATTTGATTGACAGTCACTGGGATTATTCATATTCGGGTTCTGATGATCATCCCATTCGGAGAAATGTAGATCCAGAACAACGCGCCAAAAATGTAAGTCCATCTGAGCTGGATGAGCTTGTGAAAGTAGTTATTTTGAGAAGCCTAAACGGGGAACAGTTATTAGATCAGCTACATAAACTACCTGTTGTGATTTATAGACATGGTCAAGAGGACATTATAGATATTAGCCCTAAAGGCATAAATAAATGGACAGGATTACAACAATTAGGCGTAGAAATGCAGCGATTTATTGCTTTTGGTAACGATGCTAACGACATAGAAATGTTTAGACATTCCGCTCATTCAGTTTGTGTTGGAGAACACACAGAGCTTGGTGAATTGGCAACGGAAAAGGTGAGCAACGAAGAGGAACAAATTGTTAGAAAAATACTGGGGCTGATGAGTGGGCTGCAGTAGGTGTCTTGGCGGAATCGCGAGAGCAGATGCCATTGTTACGCGTATCATACATGATCTTAGCTCATCGTACAGTGCAGCACATACAGGGAAACTATAGTTCAAATCCAAAAAACCTGCCGATTCAATCGACAGGTTTTTTAAGTAATATAGATGAGGTTAGATAAGTTCTTGGCGGCGATGTAAATAACGATATAGAATACAACCGGATATCGCGCATATCGCTGCACATAATCCGATAAAACCATAACCGGCTTGAAGTCCGCGTAATAAGCCTATTTGCGTCTCTGCACCGTAAAGCCGCTTCACGCCTTCGATCACAGCACCTATAGCATAGTTGCCGATTACGCTACCCACTCCCATTAATGTGACTGTAAATGTGATGGCGGTGTCGCTACCATGTGGATATCTTTTCGCGATAAAAGCCATAACCGTAGGATAAATCATCGCAATCCCGATTCCTGCAGCGGCAAATAGAAATGCGAGCTTTTCTCCACCCAAAATTGCGGCAAACGTACACAGGGCAGAGAAGGCTGAAAAGATGATAAGCGATAGGTTAAATCCAATTTTATCAGTAACGGGTCCGAGTAGGAGTCTTGCTAACGAGAAGCAGAGAAAGAAGGTAGACAGCATCCCAGATGCAGTAACCGTATCCCACAGGTATGCTTTTTCAAGGAAATTTACGAGCCATCCGCCTACAGCAAGCTCCGACACTACTCCGAAGGAAAGGATAAGAACCATTAGCCATAAAGCAGGATCACGGACAAGCGTTTTTAAGGGAATACGGTCCTCATGTGGAAGATCGTCACCCGGAAACGTACTCCGTAAGGCAAATACAATAGGCAGTAAAGATAAGCTAAGCATTATTAGATACATTCCGCGCCAATCCAGAGTATGACCGAATATACTTACTGTCATCAGCCCTGTTGCCATTAGTGGAGCTAACGTGGAACTAAACCCGTAAAAGAAATGGGATAAGTTCATCATCGTCCCGGTATTTTTAACGAAGATACGTGCTCCCAGAATGGCAAGTCCAATCTCAAGCATTCCGTTTCCAATATACATCAGGAAGTATGAAGCCGAGAAGAGGGGATAGCTATGGGAGATGTAAATTAGAACGCCAGAGAATATCATGGATGCGAAAGCGATAATACTGACAGCCTTGATCCCCCACTTACGAACCAATACAGCTGTGAAGGAACAGGCGATCAAATAACCTAGTGCGTTTAGGGATAGAAGGGTACCCAGCTGCTTTTCGTCCAGACTGAAGTCAAACTGAATTCTTGGAATGGCTGGCCCTTTAATATTTTCCGATATCCCAAACACAATAAACCCCAAAAAGATCGTTGCCAATTGCATGGCATAAACCTTATTAAATCCGCCAAAACGCTTTTTCAACGTGAGAACCTCCAGAATCGGGTATCTTTATTGCTCGATGTCTCTGTAGTACTCTTCTTTAAGCTTCTCCCAGTGTTGTTTATCGTCCTCTGTAATTTCTCTTAGCACTCTGCAAGGATTCCCCACTGCGATTACATTGTCAGGGATATCTTTAGTCACGACGGAGCCTGCGCCGATGATTACATTGTTGCCGATATTTACCCCGGGATTGATAACGGCATTTCCGCCAACCCAGACATTGTTTCCAATGGTAATCGGTGTACCGAATTCGAGCAGACTAATACGAACGTCCGCATCTATAGGGTGGCCAGCGGTATATACGCTTACTCTAGGTCCAAAGAGAACATTCTCACCTATCGTTACTTTTGCTACGTCCAGGATAATGCAGTCGAAATTGGCGTAGAAGTTATTTCCGACGGTAATATTGCTGCCATAATCGCAGCGGAAAGGTGGCTCAATATGCAACGATTCACCTGTAGACTCGAATAATTGCTTAAGTAATTCTACTCTATATTCGCCTTGTTCTTCCGTCGTATTGTTAAATAAACGAGTGAGCATTCTGGATCTTTTACTATCTCTAGCTAATTCTTCTCCACCAGCCATGTAAAGCTTTCCTGCAATCATATTCTCTTTGTTTGTTGCCATTCGTAATTCCTCCTGAAGTTCTTGTTGGTTTTAGATCTAATCGATAATGCAAATGTTAGGGTCATAAAAAATACTTACCGGCGCTTCTCAACCAGCTGCAACGAATAGGTCAAGCTTTCCAGCGTGATCGCAATTAATCCGTTCATGTAATAATCATCAGGGTGATCCAGCACAATTAGATGAGGCATATGCTCTTCTGGAATGAACGCCAGACAACTTTGATAGATATGTGGCACATCCTCTTGTCTAACTTGTTCACCTGTGAGCGCAATCGTCTCAGGGTTAATAACTGCCGTCAATGAAGCGATGGTATGAGCTGCCAATGGGATAAACGTTTCTGTCTGCCCCAAACGAATGAATTGCTCGTCACGCGAGATTCCAAACGGTAAAAATGAGACTTCGCCCGCGAATCTAGTATTGCCTTTGTGGATATGCCCGTCGATCATCATCCCTGAACCTGGAAAGGCACCTTTGATAAAGGTCAACACGACGATGGTCTTATCCTCTTCGTAATCCTGCTGTTTATAGAATCCGTAAACGGTTAGATTCATGTCATTTTCAACTGTGACTTCAACCTCGTATTTCTCTCTGAGGAGTGACTCTAAGGGAGCATGAATTAAAGTGTTGATATCACAAATATTGATGACGCCTCGGTGAACCAGTCCCGGGATTCCAATGCCAACGGCTTTGATGTTGTTATAGGCTTGAATTAGTGTGCCTACTAAATGATCAATGGTTGTAGCGTCAATACTCTCAGCCTTGATATATCCATCATCTACACGTTCGCCAACAGAATTCGTTACTGCATAGGTTAAGGATTGTTGGCCATCTTCAATTTTGGCATAGATGCATGCGATGTAGGAGAAATCGGCATTATAGATGAATCTTCGGGCCGGCCGACCTCCATTCGAAGCCTCCAGCTCCGTCTCAATGACTTCACCTGTCTCCATAAGCTCATTCAGAATATTTCCGCAAGTGGCAATACTTAACCCGGTGGCGGTTGCAATCGTTGATTTGGTTCCTTCTTTCATCGATTTCAAGGCTTGCTTGATGAGCTCCTGATTTATCTTTTTAACACGAATAGAATTGTTTGCGATTTGGTTTATTTTATTCACCTCTAGACTTTTGAAAATAGTTATTAAAAGTATTATCAATACTATAACTTGGTGTTTTATAATTGTCTATATTAGTTGAACTTAAGATTTTTCTATTAAGGTAATTGTGTGACTGCGGTGAATGCTTGGACTTCCGGCCGCTGTTGTCCTCAGATTTCTTGACTATATACCGTGTTTCACGGTTGAACTCCGGAGACAAAGGCGGGCGCTATCGCTCCTACAGTTCCAAGCTTCCCCTCCGCCACTCTTCCTTTTAGAATGTTTTTAAGTTCAAAATGTCTAGCCGATAACCTTATAATAAAAAATCGTGGCATGTAATTCACCATTTGCTGATATCGCATAGCTCGGAATACGTCCAGCTTGTATGTAGCCCATTGAAGTATAGAGGAGGTTGGAAGGGTCGCCTTCTCTTGTATCAAGCACTAATAACGATCGTTCTTCCTGCTTAGCTCTTTCTTCAGCCTTTTCCATAAGAGAACGAGCAATACCATTACGACGATAATTAGGGTGTGTCATTAGCTTTGCGATTTCGGCTCGGTGTCTTCCGTTTGCTTTTGTACATAAATGTAGTTGTACACTTCCCACGATAATATCATTCATTGTTGCGACAAAAAGAATCACATCGGGCGCCAAAACATTGTGCCAATATGATGTAGAGTCTGACGGATCTAAGGGTGGTAAAAAACCAATGGAGGCTCCATCCTCCACCACCTGTATTAGAAGCTTTGAAAGCTCATTAATAGATTCCTTAATCGTAAATAATTGTTCGATTCTGACATTGCTAACCATATAAATTCCTCCAGCACTTATAAGTTTAAAAATATAGCGAAATCATAACTGAATACATATAATTTGTATAACGAATTTTATAGATCTTAATCATTAATATTTTGAATCATAGAGGGTGTTATCCATGGACTTATCTCAATTAGAAGCTTTTTTGGCGGTATGCAGAATTCGAAATTTCACCAAGGCCTCAGAACATCTACATATCTCCCAATCCGCTGTTACTGCAAGAATAAAAGCTTTAGAAAACTCCGTGGGCAAGGTGCTCTTTACTCGTGATAACCGGAATGTTAGCTTAACGCAGGCAGGGATATCTTTTGTTCCATATGCTGAGCGGATGCTTCGTTTGTTTGAAGAGAGTAAGGTAACTCTATCCGAAGAACTGGAGAACTATATCATTTTGAGTGGACCCGGGTCCGTATGGCATTATTATTACCTGCAGCATATTCTTTCATTTAGACGTGATCATCCCAAGGTAGCTATCAAATTCCTAAGTTATATTGATTCTAGCTATATGATCCGTGATCTTTTGCTGGATGGAATAGTCCAGGTTGCTATTAAATATGACCCGCCGGAACATCCTAAGGTGACCAGACATCTCCTGTTTGAAGATGAGATTATTCTGGTCTCCACACGATTAAGAGAAACGCCTGTAAGCAGGGAGGATTTTTTTCAGCGGGAGTATTGTCATTTAGAGTGGGGAGGTCCGTTTCCGGAATGGTTTACTAGTATCGTTGGAGCGGGCTATGTGCCGACACTTCAGACCGATCACTCAATGATTATGCTGGACATGCTGCTACTAGGAGCAGGCTTTGGATTTCTACCACGATCTATAGCCCAACCTTATCTCGATCAACAGAAGCTATTTCAACTTCAATGTGAGTTAGACACGCCGATTATAAAGGCTTACGCTCTTTATTTAACTGAGAATGCAGAAGATATTCGTGTACGGCTTGGGCTGGAGATGCTTGGGGTGGATAGGTAAGTTGTATCTGGATTGTATCTTATTTTAGTCTAGTCAGAACCATGTTCTGGGTGGCTTTTTTATGTGGAATTATGGATTCTAGTAAAAATGTACATAGTAGGATGCGTCTAGTTCATAGGTGATTTCGTTATATGTAGTAGAGTGAAAGATTGGAGGGGAAATGAAATTAGCGAGGACAAATGGATCGTAGAAGCACAGCAAGGGAATGAAGCAGCCGTGGAGTTATTAATTCGGCATACCTATAGTGATGTCTATCGATTTATCAGATGGAAAATACATAATGATGAATTAGCTTGGGATCTTGCACAGACCGTATATGAAAAAGCATGGGCTAAGCTCGACAGCTATCAAAATGAACACGGAAGCTTTCGAGCTTGGCTGATGGCAATCGCACAAAATGTCTGCATTGACTATTTTCGCAGTAAAAGTACTCGGCAAGCAGAGTTGAACCAAAGCATATCTGATGAGATCACAGTTGACGAAGATTTTTTAGAAGGCATATTACTTCGTGAAGAGGTTAAAACGGTATACGCCGCAATCTGCTCACTTCCAGACGATCAAAGAGATGCACTCTTATTAAGGTATAAATATGAATTTACGTTTACAGAAATAGCTGCAATAACCCATGAACCGGAATCTACAGTGAAATCTAGGGTGAGCCGCTCTTTATTAAAACTACGTGAGCTACTTAAGCAGACCAAGCCAAATGCTTTATCCCACCCTTTTAAGAAAGGAGTAAAGAAATGAGCACTCAACGTAATGAACAAGATTACATGAAATTGAATTTACAGCACGAGATGACGTCAGAGGAACTGAATGAGATCTTGACTCATATTAAGTATATTCCTGAACCGCCGCTACTTGACGGTTTTGCAGAAGAAGCAATGAATCGATGGAGAAGCTCCAAGCGAGCTTTACGGGCGCAGGAATCTCCAGTTCCTCTATCGGCTCGGCAACAGATAAAGATTCTTTTTTCACAAGGATGGTGGAGAGAGCTTGTACTTGGAGTGATCTTGTTTGTAATTGGATATCTAGCTTTAAGTGTTACAGAGATGGTCAGTCCTATGTTTATTTTGTCTATTGTGGGTTGCATGCCTTTACTGGTGGTCGTCTCCTATACGGCGCGTAATACACTCTGTGGGATGGGTGAACTTGCACGGAGCTTTCGAATCCCTCTGCATAAGTATGTACAAGCACGCTTCCTTATAGCAGGTGTGATTTCAATACTGCTTAACCTTAGTGTTACCGCAATGGCATTCCCAGTAAGGGATCATGAACTGGTGTTCCGTACGACACTGTTATGGTTCATTCCGATTCTAATCAATGGGGCTGCAGCGTTAGTATTGTCTGGTCAGATCCGTAATTTTAGACATCTGACGACTGTGCTCTCCATGCTGCCTTTTTTTTGGATGCTTCTCTTTTCAGGAGAAGTGGTAGCGAACTGGGCAACCTCCGTCCAATTACTTGGATTGATGGGACTCACTATTCTGTCAGTAGCTATTTTTACGGTGGCTATGATCTTTCAATCCAGAATGCTGAGAAAAGGAGGTTTTCTGATTGGAGCTTAAGCTGCAGGGTATCGAACATAATTTCGGCAAGAAGCGGATTCTGAATAGCATTAACCTTACTATGTCTCCTGGTGTGTATGGCCTTCTAGGTCCCAACGGAACAGGAAAAACGACATTGATGCGTATTGTAGCAGATGTTCTATATCCAACTCGTGGAAAGGTACTGTTGAATGAACAGAACAAGGATGAGATGGGGGATTTGTACCGGGCTCAGATTGGTTATTTGCCACAAGATCTGGGGATGTACAATCATTTTTCAGCTCGCGATTTCTTGTATTATGTTGCCGCACTAAAGGGGCTGTCCAAGAAGGAGGCAGGCGACCGTATAGAGGTGTTGGCTCAAACGGTGAATCTATCTGGAGAGATGGATAAAAAATGCGGAAAGTATTCCGGCGGCATGAAGCGTAGACTCGGCATCGCTCAAGCTTTGCTTAATCATCCGAGCATTCTCATTCTGGATGAACCGACGGTAGGGTTAGATCCTATGGAACGCGTGCGATTTCGAAATCTGATTTCTGAAATTTCAGCTGAGCGTATTGTTATTTTGTCAACCCACATCGTTTCCGATGTCGATCATATCGCCAAGCAGGTGCTTCTGATGGGGCGAGGAGAGCTACTCCGTCAAGGAACGATTAAGGACTTGACCTTTGATTTGGAAGGGGAGGTTTGGGAGGCAGATGTCCCTGGACGGATGCTCGCTCAAATCGAAGAAAAGGGTACTGTGGTTAACGTACAGCAGACAGATAACGGATTAGCGCTTCGGGTAGTTAGTAAAGATCCACCATGTGAGGACGCAAGGTTAGTGAATCCTTCACTAGAGGATGTATATATGCACTACTTTCGGAGGGGATAATTCGCATGAGACGTCTGATTATATTTGAGTTCCGTAAAATCATGATTCCTAGAGTCTGGATTTCCATAGCAGGAGGTTTGGCGATTGCAATTTTCTATTTTATCAGCTTCTATCCATCCGGTACAAATAGTCTGTTGGTTGTAAATAAGGAAAAACCCGAAGTTATCGCTGCACATACGGGACCGATTCAACCAGAGTTAGCTCTTAAATACGCACCAAGGCTTAAAGAAGAATATGCCGAGGATAGCGTGGGATCTAAAGAGCAAAAAATGACTCGAATTCTGGAGCAGCGTTATGCAGCTTCGGCTTATAGTCTGGATCTATTCAATAAAAATTTGAACGATTTAAGAGGGCAGAAAGCTCTGCTGGAGAGGCAGGATCAAGGGTCATATGTATTAAAAGATGTTACGAAAAGACTTTCAATGCTGGAAGGAATTCGGCCACCCGGATTTTATGTGACAAATGACTGGGGATCTCTGTACAGATTTTTTTCAATCCCGGGTGTAGGCAATATTCTGATAGGTCTGATTCTAGTCTTCGCTTTGGCACCACTATATTCCGGTGAGGCAAATTATAGAATGGATTCACTTATTCTATCCAGTAAATATGGAAGATTGAAGATTGTTACTGCAAAATTGTTAGCGGGATTTATAGTAACCGGTGGATTTGTGACACTTTTTTACGGTGTATGTGTATTATTTTCTTGTTTGCCATTTGGTTTCGTGGGTTGGAATGCGCCCTTGAATAGTTACTTTGTAGAGAGCCCATATGACTTAACCCAGCTTCAGGGCATGCTCTTAAAATATGCCGTAACCTTGCTAGCAGCATGTGGCCTTTTATTATTGACTGCGCTGATCTCCGCTTTGTTTCGGAGCAGTCTAAGTACTCTTGGACTAGCGGCATGTTTAGTCATGTTGCCTTATTTCTCACTGCCAGGTGTTGTTGGTGATTGGATAGATTTTTTGCCATCAGGTGTAATCATGAGCACATCCTTAATCGAAAAATATGTATCTTATAATATTTTTGGTATACCGATATTGTATCTGACCGTATCCATCGTTTCGGTGATAGTTATAGGTGTGATTGCTACGCTACTCCTTCCAAAGGCGTTTGAACGTCGATTAAAGGCTTGAAATGTAGATAGACGCCTACCTAAGTGCCGATTATACTGAGTAACGTCAGCAAACAATTAGAGTGTCTGGAAGTAACTTACAGGCGGGGCTTTGAGAGATTTTTGTGAGAGCAGCGGGGTAGAATGGTAGAATTACTCGCTTGTGAGAGGAGCCTGAAGGTTGAGGACGATGAAATATCGTGGAATAGTTGGGATGGGGTTGTTTTTTATCCTTGCCTTTTCCCTATTAGTAAGTATTATTTCCCCAACGATTCAGGACCAAGATACCCCGGTGGCCAAGCAGGGCGTACTGGATTTGTCGAGATGGGACTTTGAGAAACAGGGATTAGTTGATCTAGACGGAGAATGGGAGTTTTATGAAAATAAATTACTGAGTCCTTCTGAGATTCAGCAAAGTATAGATAAGAAATCTACATATCTATCTGTCCCAGGCACATGGAAAGGCAAGATCATAGAAGATGGAATGGACCGTAAAGGGGCTGGCACCTATCGACTTAAAGTGTTGGTCAAAGATTCGGATGAGATTCTTGGTTTGAAAATAAGAAGTATCCGTATGTCTCAAAAGTTATTTATCAATGGGAAGCAGGAAGGAGAGGACGGGGTTCCTTCAACAGAAAGTGAGTCATTTAAGCCAGGGAATACTCCGTATACGGTATTTTTTCAGTCTAATACCCAAGAGATAGAAATTGTAATTCAAGTGTCTAACTTCAACTTTATTACTGGGGGGATCGTGAATTCAATCCCACTGGGCGTGCACACGGATATTACAAAACTGAACAGTATTCAGACGGGTACTGACATTGGAATTATATTGATC
The DNA here is from genome assembly GCF_038009145.1 of Paenibacillus sp. FSL R5-0923. Lineage (NCBI taxonomy): Bacteria > Bacillati > Bacillota > Bacilli > Caryophanales > Paenibacillaceae > Paenibacillus > Paenibacillus sp. FSL R5-0923. Next base: position 87,699 of record NZ_JBBPAT010000003.1, on the reverse strand, counting down.
CTGGGGATGTTTGGAGCATATCATCTCAGCTTCTATTTCGTTGGGCGTAGAGAAAAGGCCTATTTGCTCAGCGGTTTATATTTGCTTATTCTTTCTTTGAACAATTCTCTATATGGAGAGAAGATATTTCAACAGTTATTACCCCATTTCCCTTTTGAATCAACTTACAAGCTATTGGAAATAAGCCAGTTTGTCGGTTCGATTATCATTATTATGTTTTACTGCTCGGTCGAGTCCCGGTTGATGTCAAGTAAGAGGATGAAGATTGTGTTGTCTCCATTTGTCCTATATCTGGTATCGGTTTTGGTGCTCCCGTATGGTGTACACATTCGTATGAAGTATCTATTTGTAACCTATCTTGGAATCGTTATGGTGGTAATCATAGTCAGAATGATCTATTTATATGTTCGCAGCCAGAGCCAGACGACGGATCGAAAAGAACTATTTTTGTTCATTGGCGGTGCGATTTCGCTCCTGATATTTTTCTTTGATGTAAGTCTTTACTCTGAAAATGTTCTGCAGACCGATTTGGTGGGTAAATGCGGAGTCATTGGTTTTATTGTTTTCTTCAATATTATGTTAGCTGTACGATTCTCAAATACTTATGATAAGACGGAAATGCTGTCCCGTCAGTTGCTAATCTCGAACCAGCTTAAAGATGAATTTCTGATGAACACTTCTCATGAGATCAAAACTCCGCTGCATGGCATTATGAATATGACATCCTTTTTATTAGAAGATGGCGAAGATAATCTGTATCCATTACAGAAACAGAATCTTTGGTTAATTAAGGACACTTCTACAAAACTGTCTATGCTCATTCAGGATTTGATTGATGTTAGTCTTTTGAAGCATGGAGAATTACGACTACAGCAGACAGTGGTTGATCTAAGGGTGGCTTCACAAATTGTATTTGATGTGTTGCAGTTTGAGCTCGCAGGGAAATCTGTGCGATTAGATAATCAGGTGGAACCCGATGTTTGGGTGCTTGCGGATGATAGTCGATTAAGACAAGTCATGTACAATTTAGTTCACAATGCGATCAAGCATACGGATAAAGGATTTATTACCATAAAAGCTTATGTAAAGGGAAATACAGTATCTGTTACGGTGGAAGATTCAGGAACTGGGATATCCCCTGATATGCATACCGCCATATTTGAATATTTTGAACAAGTCGATAAACCACTTCCGCAAGATGGTTACACAGGAATGGGTGTGGGTCTGTATATTAGCAGAAAGCTAATTGAGCGGATGGGCGGTGAGATTCGGGTGGATTGGTCTGAGGTTGGTCAAGGCACTCGAATGATCTTCACCTTGCCCAAAATCGAGCGGATCCCAGGCTACCGCGAAGTAGCAGCTACAGGGGTGGGGCAGCACGCGCATTTTGAGCAGACCTCGCTAGATATAGTGGATCAGAGTGGATATACGATCCTAATTGTGGATGATGAGGCCTCTAACATTCATATTCTGCTGAATATTTTAAGACGGCATCATTACAATGTAATTACGGCGTTTTCAGCGAATGAAGCAATGGACAAAATGGAGCAATACCCTAATATGGACCTAGTTATATTAGATGTCATGATGCCGGGGATTTCAGGAATTGAGTTGTGCCGAACGTTGCGGGTGCGTTACTCCATTCTGGATTTACCTATTTTGTTTGCTACAGTAAAAGACGCGCCAACAGATATTGCGCTTGGCTTCAGGGCTGGGGCGAATGATTATATAACTAAACCATTTGATGGAGAAACGCTGATTGCGAGAATTCAAACGCTGATTGCAATGAAGACATCGATACAAGAAGCGATACGAAATGAGTATGCCTTTCATCAAGCGCAAATCAAACCGCATTTTCTGTATAACGCACTGAGCAGTGTGATCTCTTTCTGTTATACAGATGGAGAGAAAGCCGCCTATTTGTTATCCATGTTAAGTCAATACATCCGTTATATTCTCGATATGGACCGTTCCACTTTAGTTGTTCCTTTGCACCGGGAGTTAGAGCTGATTCAAGCCTACGTGGAGATCGAAAAAGCGCGTTTTGGAGAACGGTTTGATTTTATTTTTTATATGGATGAGGGTCTGCGTTCTGTTGAAATCCCTTCCTTATGTATTCAGCCATTTGTTGAAAATGCGATCAGACATGGATTGTTTGAAAAAGAGGGTCAGGGCAGAGTTTCGCTCACGGTTCAAGCAGGTAGTAACTATATGAAAGTTATCATCGAAGATGATGGTGTGGGTATGCCAGATGACTTGCTATATCAATTAACTGGAGACGAGCAACTGGATGGCAGTATTGGAATCCATAACATTCGAAAGCGTCTAGGCGCTATACCCGGAGCTACCCTAACCATTCATTCCGACCTTGGGTTTGGGACCAAAGTAACAATGTATTTACCAGCAAGCCTTGGGGGCATGGAGGGAGAAACACGATGATTCGTGTAGTGATTGTTGAAGATGAGAAGCCAATTTTGAATTTGATGAAGGTACTGATCGGTCGTAATCCAGATTATACCATTAGCGGGGCCTTCTCAAATCCATTAGAGGCACTGGAGTGCATACCTGATTTACAACCGGATGTCGTGTTTATAGATGTTGAAATGCCTAAGATGAATGGTATTGAGCTGGCAAGCAGAATTCAGAAGCTGATGCATCAACCGGAAATTGTATTTACAACGGCCTACAAGAATTATGCACTGGAAGCGTTCGAGGTTAGTGCACTAGATTATATACTTAAGCCAATAACTCCCGAAGCGATCCACAGGGTTACTGAACGACTTGTTAAACGAATGAAACCTGCGTTGATCCTAGAGCCAAAGAAAACGGGGCCTATGATTCGCTGTTTTGGCGGATTTGAAGTTTGTGATTCAGAAGGCAAGCCCATTCATTTTCGAACGCGCAGAGCAGAGGAATTATTCGCATATTTTCTATGTAATGCAGGTCGTTATATCAGTAAATGGAGAATAATTGATTTGTTATGGCCAGATATGCAGGATGAGAGAGGGGCATCCAACCTGTATAATACGATTTACCTCTTGAAAAAAATGCTAAAAGAAAAGGGCTTCGGCATGGAAATACGTAAAATGAATGATGGTTATATGCTGGAGACCGGAAATGAAAGTTATGATGCTCTTGATTATCAAAGGTTTCATTTAGAAATGGCTGAAGGGAAACAAAACACTACTCAAATGGAGCGGCTTTGTATCTTATATCAGGGGCCTCTGCTGGATGGAAAGCCTTATCTATGGAAGATATCGCTGGAGGAAGCATATTGCAAGCATTTCACAACCTGGACTCGTTTGCTAGTGGGCAGTGATTGTGCTGCTCAGGACTGGCATAAAGCCGAGCAACGATTAGAAAAGTTCATAAGCTTATATCCGCTGCATGAAGAAATGAACCAGCAAATGATTGATATTTATGCCAAACTCGGAAATAAAGAAAAGATCGCACGGCTTTATGAAAAATTCGAGACGGCTTATCGTACGGAGCTGGGAATGGTTCCTTCAACAGAGTTTAAAGATTATGTAGCTGCATATCTGGCCTAATATTCATATGAAAAAAGTTACAGCAGAGGGAGAAATCTCTCTGTTTTTTTCTTTTGTTCGGCATTAACCGACAATTTGTGAGAATTTGGTGAGTTGTGGTTGATATGATTTTCCTAAACATGGGAGTGAAAATACATAGGAAAGAAGTTGAGAGTGTGCTTCGATTAGTCAGGTCCAAGAAGGCTATAAGCATTTTATTATTGGTATTACTGGTCAACATATGCTCGTCCCTATTTATTAGAGGCGGAGAAATGGCTTACGCTGACTCTGCGGATATGGATACGACATCGGTATTTCAGAAGGCATATGTTACAAGTTTTATGAGTGGTGTAGTGGATGTAATAGATTTAACGAATTTATCGGTGGAAAAGGCGAAGATCAAGGTGGGAAATCAGCCGAATAGCGCCGCCATTAATCCGAATAAGACCCAGGTCTTTGTAACTAACAGAGCGGATGGGACTGTTTCTGTTATAGATCCATCCACTGACACTGTGATTTCAACCATTGCAGTGGGGACGTGGCCTCATGGCGTTGCATTTAACTCAGACGGCAGTAAAGCCTATGTGGCCAATTACTCCAGTAACTCTGTTTCAGTGATCAATACAGCTACGCTTTCAGTGATACGTACAATATCTGTAAGTGATAATCCAGTAGCAATGGTGGTGATTGGAGATCGTCTGTATTTAACCCAATCCGGTAGAAGTGAGGTCTCTGTACTGGATGTTAAGAGCGACACTGTGATTTCTAAAATTCCGGTATCTTCGTCACCCTATGGTCTTTCAGTTAATCCCGCGGGCTCCAAGATCTACGTAGCGACAGTTTCAGGTACTACTTTAGATGTGATTGATACAGTAACAAATAAAGTGGAAGCTACCATTCCTGTTGGTGGTCCAGCTTACGCAACAGAAGTCAGTCCGGATGGGAGTAAGGTTTATGTAGTTAACGCTTTAAGTAATTCGGTTACTGTTGTCAATGCAATAACGAATCAGGTGGAAACAACTATGAGTGTGGGTTCTACGCCATATGTAATTGGTCTCTCCAAAGATGGGAGTCAAGCATTTACGGTTAATTATGGTGCTAGCAATATGAGTGTAATAGATACAACAAAAAATACAGTAATAAAAACTATAAATCTCAGCCCAGGACCTTTTATGGTAGGTACCTTCATGGTTCCTGTAGCTGTAGCTGTTAATACAGACCCCGGGAATAGTGGTGGTCCAGAGGATAAAGATGCGCCGATAGTATCGACATATGCCCCTGAGAAAAATGCGCAGAATGTAAAGGTCGACTCAGACCTTACGTTGACCTTTAATGAAGGTGTAAAGGCCGTTTCGGGTAAAAATATATCGATTTGGAAACCACAAGTTACTTCTAACGCCAGTGGTTCCGAATATCCGGAGGTGCTTGCAAACTCAACCAAAATAGAGACGATCGCCGCTGATGATACAAGTAAAGTGACGATTTCGAACAATGTTGTAAAGATCAACCCAGCTGCTGACCTAGATTATAAAACGAATTATTTCGTGAAGATCGACCCGGCAGCGTTTAAGGATTCAGCAGGTAATCTCTATGAGGGATTGAATGGAGAGATAGAGATTCTTGATGGCCAAGTCCATGTGCCGGATGGCTTCACGGGTGCTGAGGTATGGGATTTCAAAACAGGCGCCGGTAATGATACCACTGCACCTATAGCAACAGAGTTCTCTCCTGCGAAGAAAGAATTGAATGTAGCAACAGATGCTAATTTGACTCTAACTTTTAGTGAAAACGTACGAGCGGGCAGGGGGAAATTTATAAGGATTATGGTACCGGGAACAATGTTCTCGGATGGATCATCTAACAATTATACTGAGGCTGTCGAGTTCGAACGGATTTCCACGAGTGATACTACAAAAGTGACGATTTCAGGCAATAAAGTTACGATCAATCCAGCAAAAAACATGGCAAATAATAAATATTATTATGTGACCATGGATAGTGGAGCTTTCCAAGATACCTTCAATAATGATTATGTTGGGATGGTCACTTCGGTACAGTATATTAATAATGTACTAATGGAGATTGGCACAGCTCCGTGGTATTTCAAAACCGCAGCTCCAGCGGATACACTCGCGCCAACGGTAGTGGGATTGACTCCTGCCAATGATGCCAAGGATGTTCCGGTGAATACCAACCTCGTATTGGCATTCAGCGAAAATATCAAGGTGACTGGTAAAACGATCAAGATTCTTAACAAGGCAGACGACAGTGTTATAGAGACGATTACAGCGAGTGATCCTACGAAAGTTACGGTATCTGGAAACAAAATAACGATTAAGCCTGCTACAGATTTGACGTATGGTACTGGGTACTACGTGCAGATTGAAGCTGGAGCCGTTCAAGATATCGCAGGTAATAGCTATACAGGTATCAGTGACAAGACGAAATGGAACTTCACAACAGTGGCACCAGATGAAACTGCTCCAACAGTGACCTCTTTGGCACCCGCTATTAATGCAACAAAAGTACCTCTGAACACGGAACTCACTGTCACGTTCAGCGAGAAAGTAAGGGCATTAGTGGGGGAAGAAAAATATATTAGAATCATGTTACCGGGTAGTGCTTTTTATTCTGAAGATTATTATGAATCTCATCCCCCTGAAGAGGTAGAATTGATTGCTATTGATGATACTAATAAAGTAACAATCACAGGGAACGTAGTAACGATTAAACAGACCAAATTGGATTATGGCCGAGAATACTATGTAACCATTGATCAAGGTGCTTTGGTAGATATAGCAGGAAACAGCTATGAAGGTCTATACGGTTTTGCGGAATATAGACATTTCTCAGGGTCACCTGCGGTAGGTAAGGAAGTAGCAGAAAATACATGGATCTTTGAAATGGTAGCCAAACCGGATACTACACTACCAACTGTAACGACACTATCTCCTGCTGATGAAGCAACAAATGTTGGAGTGGACTCCGATTTGAAGCTTACGTTTAGTGAAAATGTACTAGGTGTGACAGGCAAAAAGGTTATGCTCAAAAAGGAGCTCGATAACAGTACTGTTTATACGTTTGATATGGGCGATATAACCAGTGTTAGCGTCTCAGGCAAAACAGTGAGGATCAATCCTTATTTGATGCTGTCAGATCATGACGGAAAATATTTGGACTACAATACGAAATATTATGTACAGGTTGAATCCGGAGCACTAAAAGATGCGAAAGGTAACGCTTTTGCAGGGATTACGGATAAGACTACATGGAACTTCACGACAGGATTAGCTCCAGAAAAGACGGATCTTACGGCTACAGCATATTCGCCGATAAAAGGGGCTATGAATGTAGTAGCGGATACAAATCTGAAGCTAACATTCAGCTCAGCTGTTCAGGATGTTTGGGGTAAGAAAATTGAAATCCGCAAAAAGTCCGACGATAGTATCGTGTACAGCTTCGAGACGGGTACTATGGGCGTCAATGTATTGGGTAACACCGTAACGTTTAATCCAATGATTGTAACGCCTGGCAACGGTGTGAAAGTGGGTTATCTACAACCAAGTACAGAATATTATGTCCTTGTTGCAGCTGGGGCGTTTAAGGATGCTGCCGATAACAAGTACGCTGGAATTACGGATAAAGCAGCTTGGACGTTTACGACTGAACCAGATACGGATGGGGACGGTATCCCAGATAGCTTAGATCCATTCCCAACCGACCCGACGAAGCCAGGTAACGGTGGTGAACTGGATACAGACGGAGATGGTATTCCAGATAGTCTAGATCCAGACGATGATAACGACGGTTTGACAGATGAGCAGGAGATCGTACTTGGAACAGATCCGAAAAAGGCGGATACAGACGGCGATGGAATCAACGATAAGGATGATCCCTTCCCGACGGATGCAACGAAACCGGGAAAAGTCGGTGATGAGTTGGATACAGACGGAGATGGTATTCCGGACAGTCTAGATCCAGACGACGATAATGATGGCCTGAGCGATGAACAGGAACTCATTAATGGAACTAATCCGAAGCATCCAGATACAGATTATGACGGAATCAATGATAAGGATGATCCGTTCCCAACAGATCCGACGAAGCCAGGTAACGGTGGTCAACTGGATACAGACGGTGATGGTATTCCAGATAGTCTAGATCCAGACGATGATAACGACGGTCTGACAGATGAACAGGAAATCGTGCTCGGAACAGATCCGAAGAAGGCAGATACGGATGGCGATGGAATCAATGATAAGGAAGACCCATTCCCGACGGATGCAACGAAACCGGGAAAAGTCGGTGATGAGCTGGATACAGATGGAGACGGCATTCCAGATAGTCTAGATCCAGATGATGATAATGATGGTCTGAGCGATGAACAGGAACTCATTAACGGAACTAATCCGAAGCATCCAGACACAGATCATGACGGAATCAATGATAAGGATGATCCGTTCCCAACAGATCCGACGAAGCCAGGTAACGGTGGTCAACTGGATACAGACGGTGATGGTATTCCAGATAGTCTAGATCCAGACGATGATAACGACGGTCTGACAGATGAGCAGGAAATCGTGCTCGGAACAGATCCGAAGAAGGCAGATACGGATGGCGATGGAATCAACGATAAGGATGATCCCTTCCCGACGGATGCAACGAAACCGGGAAAAGTCGGTGATGAGCTGGATACAGATGGAGACGGCATTCCAGATAGTCTAGATCCAGATGATGATAATGATGGCCTGAGCGATGAACAAGAAATCGTGCTAGGCACCAATCCGAAGCATCCAGACACAGATCATGACGGAATCAATGATAAGGATGATCCATTCCCAACAGATCCGACAAAGCCAGGTAACGGTGGTGGTGAGCTGGATACCGACGGCGATGGTATTCCAGATAGACTAGATCCAGACGATGATAACGATGGCCTGACGGATGAACAGGAAATAGTGCTTGGAACAGATCCGAAAAAGGCGGATACAGACGGCGATGGAATCAACGATAAGGATGATCCCTTCCCGACGGATGCAACGAAACCGGGAAAAGTCGGTGATGAGTTGGATACCGACGGAGATGGCATTCCGGACAGTCTAGATCCAGATGATGATAATGATGGCCTGACCGATGAACAGGAACTCATTAACGGAACTAATCCAAAGCATCCAGATACAGATCATGACGGAATCAATGATAAGGATGATCCATTCCCATTGGATCCGACAAAGCCAGGTAACGGCGGTCAACTGGATACAGACGGAGATGGTATTCCAGATAGACTAGATCCAGATGATGATAACGACGGTCTGACAGATGAGCAGGAAATCGTGCTTGGCACAGATCCGAAAAAGGCGGATACAGACGGCGATGGAATCAATGATAAGGATGATCCCTTCCCGACGGATGCAACGAAACCGGGAAAAGTCGGTGACGAGTTGGATACCGACGGAGATGGTATTCCGGATAGTCTAGATCCGGATGATGATAATGATGGCCTGAGCGATGAACAAGAAATCGTGCTAGGCACCAATCCGAAGCATCCAGATACAGATCATGACGGAATCAATGATAAGGATGATCCATTCCCAACGGATCCAACGAAGCCAGGTAACGGTGGTGAACTGGATACAGATGGAGATGGTATTCCAGATAGTCTAGATCCAGATGATGATAACGACGGTCTGACAGATGAGCAGGAAATCGTGCTCGGAACAGATCCAAAAAAGGCGGATACAGACGGCGATGGAATCAACGATAAGGATGATCCGTTCCCAACGGATGCCACGAAGCCATCCTTAAGTCATCTAATAAATGATTACAATAAGTTGGATATTATCTATGGTGCAGGGGATCATGCGAAACATGTGACCAAAACGTTATATTTGACTGAAAAAGGTGCTTCTGGAAATACATCAATCACTTGGGAATCAAGTAAACCGGATGTCGTTAGTGCAACGGGTAAAGTAGTTCAGCCTGGACCTGATGAAAGTGATATTGAAGTCACTTTAACTGCAACGATTCTTGATAAAGAGACTGGTGAGAAGCGTACAAAGACATTTAAAGTGACCATTGTCAGAATGTCAGATGAGGATGCTGTTAGAGATGCTGCTAAAGCATTAGGGGTAGATAAGGCTTTTAAATTCTCGGATGGAGATACTTGGGAGTCAGTTACAAATGAATTCTTGTTGCTTGGTACAGGAAAACATGGAACGAAGATTACATGGACCTCGACCAATATCGATGTTCTTAAGCTATCCAGCAAAGATGGTGAGGAACATGGTACCGTGAACAGACCTGAAGTTGGTGATAAGAATGTAATTGTTACCGCTACGATCTCTAAGGGTACCGCCAACATCACAAAGAGTTTCCTTCTGGTTGTTACTAACAAGAACATAGTGAAGGAAAAAGAAAATACACGCCAAGAGAGTGGAAGAACGGCTGATGTAAAGGCAAACGCAAATGACACGATTCACACGGAGAGTCTGAACATACTCAGAACAACGCTCAGCAATCAGGTTAAGATTGATACTGTTATCGTTGATCCTTCAAAAGTGGAAAGTCTGACGAATTCATTTAATCCTCAGGATGGAGATATTAACAACCGGACGCTAACTGTTGAAATTAAGCAGCAAGCAGATGATAAGGCAGATGAGATTGCCATAGAGATTCCAGCTGCAGCTGTTTCGGCACTGGCTGACAGAAATGCGGGTATGAATATCTTTACCGATGAAGGTTCTGTAAAGTTGAGTCAGGAAGCTTTAATAGACGCAGCAGCTAAGGGTACAGATCTTTATTTCCGAATTGTACCGATTAAGAACGCACAAGAGGATAGTGAGGCTAAAAAAGCAGCGAATACTGATCCTAAGGTTACTTTAGCCGCTGCTGGGAATCAGATTAACTTACTGGGTCTGCCAAGAAAGATTGAAACAAACTTTGGTGGATTTACCACAAAGGTTGTTCTCCCATTAAGTGGAATTACCATTCCAACTGAGAATAGACAAGCTTTCCTAGACGCTTTAAAGGTGTTCATTGAACATACGGATGGCACGACAGAGTTGGTATCAGGAACTATTCAATATGAGAACGGCGTAGCAAAAGGGATCCAATTTGAGATTTCGAAGTTCAGTCGTTTTCAAATCGTCAGTTTCTCCGCTCAGCCGAATAAAGAGAATAATTCGGAAGGAACGAACACGTCCGGTGGCACTACAATCACTAATCCTACTAAAAATAGTGGCACGGACAAGGAACAACCTAACAATCCAAATGTAGTCCATGAATCGCATAAAGGATATATTTTAGGCTATGCGGATGGCAGCTTCAACCCGGAACGAATGATTACCCGTGCGGAAATGGCAACGATTTTGGCACGGTTATGGGGTAAGAATGAAGCACAAGTTTCCTCATCTTATAAAGATGTAGATACAACTTATTGGGCTTTGCAGTCTATTAGTATAGTTACAGCACAAGGATTAATGAAGGGGTATGAAGATGGCAGCTTTAAGCCGAATCAGCTAATTACTCGTGCAGAAATGGCTATCATTGTAGAGCGCTTGCTGGATAATGCACAAAGTGGGACCAGCAGCTTTAAAGACATTAATAGTGGACATTGGGCAAAAAATGCGATTGATGGGGCCAAAGCAGCTGGTATTATCAACGGATATTTGGATGGAACATTCCGTCCGAATCAGACATTAACTCGTGCAGAAGCCGTTGTGATGATTAACAGACTTTTGGGCAGAGGACCATTGCATGGAGCACAGCAGAAGTGGAAAGACGTCAGCGATAAACACTGGGCGTACGGACACATTCAGGAAGCTAGTATGAACCATTCCTTTGAGAGACAGCAAATTGGTGGAGAGCAATACATTCCTGAGGTAAAATAAATGAATCTTTTATAAGTGAATAAATATTTTTTTAAAAGAGAACCCCCTTACGCTATACGGTATCTATATACTGTTAGCGGTAAGGGGGTTTTTTTGCGAAACTTTTCTTTTATAAGTTTTTTCTACTATCAGCTAACATTTCGAGAAGTTAACCGTTATACATACGAAGGGAGGTGCAGGATGAAGCCCGGGCAGCTACATCAGATACTTCAACCGAAAATGTTAGAAATTCAAAAATACTTGATTCGTCTCGGGGCACCTGCAGCCGATGCTGAAGATATTGTACAGGATACGGTGTATAAGGCGCTTTTGTATATCGATTCCATTGATGAGAACAAATTCAGTGCATGGCTATATAAAGTGGCGATTAATCGTTATTATGATCTGTGCCGCCGCAGCAAGCGGATAGTCATTCCTATTGATTATGTGGATGTGCCAGATATGGAACTGCCGGAGGATCATGTGCTGTTAAAAGAGAAACGAGAGGACATCGAACGTGTACTAGATGAGCTTCTTCCTCTCCACAAACAGCTCATTATTATGAAGTACGAGCTGGAGCTGTCCTATCAGGAGATAGCTGAGCTCCTTGGGATCACAACGGATACGGTCAAATCGGCATTGTTTCGTGCCCGCAAGCAATTTCAAAAAAAATACAGAGGTGAAGCGGAATGACGGCTCCATGGGAACAAAAGGATGATCAAAACCTTTCAAAAATAATTAAGAAAGCAAAACGAAAAACAATGATCCGTAATACGGTCATTTCTCTGATCGTGACCATTATTGTATTGCTTAGCGGCATGCTCGGTATCACTCAACTGACAAGCTGGTTAGCGATGCGTGGTCTGGATGAGGAGAGGATTATGATGGAAATTAGCAGTCCTAATCTTCATGAGCTGAGAACTGAGCTGGATTTAGGCTTTTTATCGGGCAAAGTTGAATTGAGTACGTACAAGGTTGTTGAGGGTGTACCTGTCGTGTGGGATACTAAAAAGCTGGAATTCAGTATGAGCAGCCGCTTTTCTCTGCTTAATAGGGGTTACTCTAGTATAAATGTTCCTGATCCAGTAATGACCAGCCAAAATTATGAATATTACCGAGGATATAACAGTCAAAATGGACAGCGGGAAATGATGTTCTACGTACCTGGGGTGAATTATAACGGAAAGGTGTTGAATGACCTACCTGCACTTGATCAAATGGAACCTGGTAAGCTGGTAGAAATGGCAGTTTCATTGGATAAAAGCTATACACAAGCAGAAGTAGAGAAGATGCTGCCAACAGAGCTGACACAGAAGTGGTATTGGGTAGATACGTATGACAATAAAAAGAAGCTTGAGTTTATTACGAATGACAGCAGCCCGAATAAATATGCATTACCGGAATCAGCGAGACAAGTATACGGTTACGGTGTCAATTGGGAAGGGTTATTTAAACCGAAACCAGAGAATTTTTTACAATCACTAGCATATGGGCTTCAGAAAGAGGGCAAGTATTACGGAGAATTTGAGCGAATCTCGAACTATTTGAAAAAGGATAAAGCGGCACCGGATGCCAGTGACGTACAGCTATTGGGAGTTGTTGTTACAGGAACTGCTAAGGAGCTGCAGAGCCTTAGAGGAAAACCGTATGTAAATACGGCAGTACTCGGCGCAGTTGTGGATAAATACTAGATCGTATAGTAAAAAAGAAGCCCCGGGAACGATGATCCCGGGGCTATTTTGATCATATCACAACCTACCATTTATGCTACGTCCATTTGGCCGACCATAGCTTCATTTCCTTCAAAATTTGATGCAAATCCTCACCTTTTGGAGTTAAAGAATATTCCACTGTTACCGGTACGGTAGGAAAAACATGGCGTTCTAGCACACCGTGTTCCTCTAAATGGCGTAGAGTACTAGTCAAAGCACGAGGGCTGACATTAGTGATTTTTCGCTGAAGCGCTCCAAAGCGTTGGGTACCGTCGAATAACTCTCTTAGTACGAGAAAAGCCCATTTTCCGCCCAATACCTCAAGTGTTTTTTCTACATTACATTCAATAGTAAGTGGGGTTTTAGGGATATGATTATTGCTAGATTTAGCTGTTGTCAAAGAATCTCCTCCTGTTTTTGATGCCACTATACTCTTGTATAGTAACTACTCTAGAGATCATATAGTAAACTAAATTTCACTTCTTCCTATTATATACAAACTATTCTAGAATGAATATGTGCGTTAGGCAACCTGCCGAAATCATAACACGGAACTATGGAAGGAGCAGTTATTATGAAATATCGTAGATTAGGTGGAACAGGCCTAAAAGTTAGCGAGATTAGTCTGGGAAGCTGGCTGACATACGGAGGATATGTAGAAAGAGATAATGCTGTTAAAGCCATTGAAACCGCTTACGACCTAGGCGTAAATTTTTTTGATACGGCAAATGTTTACGAAAAGGGTGCTGCTGAGAAAGTGCTAGGCGAGACCTTGCGGAACTATCCGAGAGAATCCTATGTGCTGGCCACTAAAGTATTTGGCGAAATGGGGACGGGGCCTAACGATCGTGGTCTATCCCGCAAGCATATTACGGAACAATGTCACGCAAGCTTGCAGCGTCTCGGCGTAGAATACGTGGATATTATGTATTGCCATCGTTTTGATACGGAAACTCCAATTGAAGAGACCTTACGTGCGCTGGATGATCTGGTTCGTCAAGGCAAGGTATATTATGTCGGTGTAAGTGAGTGGACTGCGGCGCAAATGACAGATGCGCTAGCTGTAGCAGACCGCTATTTACTGGATCATATCGTGGTTAACCAACCGATTTATAATATGTTCGAACGTTATATTGAGAAAGAAATTATTCCGCTCGGCGAGCGACGTGGCATTGGACAGGTTGTTTTTTCTCCACTGGCTCAAGGGCTGTTAACTGGTAAGTATAACGCGGACATCCCTGAAGATAGCCGTGCGGCTAAGCTGGATCGGTTGAAAAAGGCGATTACAGAAGAGAAGATTGAAAAGGTTCGCCAACTAAGCGGGGTAGCTGCGGAGCTAAATATTACTGTGGGAAATCTGGCTTTGGCTTGGATTTTGCGTCAGCCTAATGTTTCTAGTGCGCTAGTGGGTGCCAGTCGTCCGCAGCAGGTCGAAGAGAATGTTAAGGCTTCGGGAATAGAACTTTCCGAGGATATTTTGAAGAAAATTGAAGAGATTCTTAACTAGAGATAGATTCATAAAAAAGGAGATATGATCATGGCGAAAGTAGTTGTTACTGGCGGAAGCGGGATGCTCGGCAGATGGGTGGTCCGGCATTTTGTTGAGCAAGGGTATGAGGTTGTGAATGTGGATACGCAAAAATCTCCAGATTCCTTGTGCCAAACGATCATTGCTGATTTGAATAATTTAGGTGAAGTGTACGGCGTACTTGCAGGCGCTGATGCAGTTGTGCATCTGGCTGCGATCCCGGCCGCAAATATAAAGACGAGTGAAGTCACCTTTCAAAATAATGTAGTATCCACCTATAACATTCTGGAGGCTGCTGCTGGACTAGGCATTCGCAAAGCAGTTATTGCTTCCAGTGAATCCTCTTATGGCATCTGTTTTGCGGTTAACCCGTTGGGACCCCAGTATGTACCGATGGATGAAGATCATCCACAACTTCCTGAAGACAGCTACGGTCTATCTAAAGTTGTGAATGAAAAGACAGCAGAGATGTTCCAGCGCAGAACGGGCATACAAGTCGTTTCCCTAAGAATCGGAAATGTCATTGACCCATCGACGTATGAACGTTTCCCTTCCTTCATTCATGATCCCGCGCAGCGTGATCGGATTCTGTGGAGCTATATTGATACACGGGATGTAGCGACAGCTTGCCAATTGGCGATTGAAACGGACGGATTGGGCGCAGTTGCTCTTAATATATGCGCAGATGAGACCAGTATGGCTGTTCCTAGCAGAGAGTTAATGGCCGCACGTTATCCAGAGGTGACGGATTTCCGCCAGCCGCTGGAAGGCCATGAGTCGTTACTCAGCAATGCGAAGGCGAAGAAGCTGCTGAATTGGCAGCCAAAGCACTTATGGCGAGATTACGTTAACGAATAAATGACGAGCCAGGTTTACTTTTACTATAAATGAGAGTTCAAAAAGTACGCTTTTTGAACATCCTCTATAAGGAGCGTGTGAAATGAAGGTATTATTTATCGGAGGTACGGGACTGATTAGTCAGGCTGTATCCCCGCTCGCCGTAGAACAAGGAATAGAGCTGTATTTGTTCAACAGAGGACAAAGAGGCGAATTCGTTCCGGATGGGGCGAAGGTGATTCAAGGTGACATTCGTAATCCGGCGGAGGCTGCCGAAGTATTGCGAGATTATGAATTTGACGTAGTGGTAGACTGGATTGCTTTTACACCGGAACATGTGCAGACAGATATTGACCTGTTTACAGGTAAAACGAAGCAGTACATTTTTATCAGCTCGGCCTCGGCTTATCAGAAGCCACAGCGTAATTATATAATCACAGAAGAGACACCTCTGGAGAATCCTTATTGGGAATACTCGAGAAATAAAATTGCTTGCGAGCAGCTATTGATGGAAGCACACAAGAACAGCGGATTCCCGGTTACGATTGTTCGTCCTTCCCATACTTACGGAAATACAGCCATCCCTGCGGCACTCACGAGCGGACAGCATCCTTGGACCTTGATTGATCGTATCCGTCGTGGCTTGCCTTTAGTCATCCATGGAGATGGAACATCTTTGTGGACACTGACGCATAACTCAGATTTTGCCAAAGGGTTCGTCGGATTGCTTGGGCATCCGGAAGCGATTGGGGAGGCCATTCATATTACTTCTGATGAGGTGTTGAACTGGAATCAGATCTATGCGGCCATTGGGCAAGCGGCAGGTGTGGAGCCGAAAGTGGTTCATATCTCTACAGACTTTATCACAGCCTTCTCCCCTCCAGGGACGGCGGATGGCTTGATCGGCGATCAAGCGGTCAGCAGTGTTTTTGACAATCGTAAAATCAAACGTCTCGTGCCTGACTTCCAGGCTGCCGTTCCTTTCTCTGAAGGGATAAAGCAGTCAATTGCTTGGTTCGAGGCTCATCCAGATCAATGCACGGTTGATGCGGAATGGTCTGCTTTACTAGATCATTTGATCGAGAAACATGGAGTTGAGGCCAAGCCTCTATCCTTTTACTCATAAAATTTGTACGGTTAATATTTAAAGACGGTCTGTTCCTAAGGGAGCAGCCGTTTTTTTTGGGTTTGTCTAGCTCAATGTAAGGTTATGGAATGAATCAGCAAATCATGAATATACTCTCACTACCTTAAATTCCGTTAAAAAGGAGTCCTGGCCATGCCAACACATCCCTTTGTCTCGCGTTTTTTTGTAAACTCAGATGCAAGCCGTGAGAAGTTAATTTATGATTTGCCAGAATCCTGGTGGAGCCGTCCCTTTGAATATGAGTGGTGTATTAACTTTATTTCACCACATGGTGTGGTGCTGGATGCTGCTTGTGGAATTCCTCATCCCTTGAAATTTTATTTAGCTGGGGTATGTGCAGAGGTTTATGCTTGCGATATGGACAGCAGGGTTATTTACCGGGAGGACATCCTAGATGCGATTACTGATGAGATCGGGGAAAAAGCGGCAAAGCAGGTTATAGCTAGAAGAACGAACAACTTACATCTTGCTCAGGCCAATCTTGCGGCTCTTCCATATGAGGATGAGAGCTTTGACACTATTTTTTGCATATCAGTGCTGGAGCATTTGACCTTAGAGGATACGGTCGGCACTTTACGGGAATTTCACCGAACGTTGAATGAAGAGGGGCTACTCGTGCTAACGTTTGATTACCCGACGGTAAACTTAAATCTTATGAATGATTTGCTGCTGCAGGCTGGTTTTCAATATTGGGGGGAGACGGATTTTGAGTTGCCTGCAGATGCTGTGTCCACAGATTTGTGGGGTGGGTTACAATGCTTCCGGGCTGTTTTGAAAAAATCAAAGGCATAACAGGTCTTCTTACCCTTAAATTAGTAATCTATTTCCAGTAAGCTAGAATAATAGCTAATATAGATTCCATAATGAGGATAGGAGGCTGTATTTTTTGAGATTAGGGTCGAATGTACTGCGCAGCATGCTACTTACTACACTTCTATTATCACTGATTCTCCCTTCGACGATTGCATCTAGTGCAGCTTCGCCATCTTCAGAACCTATCAGACTTGCTTTTGCTGGTGATATTCTCTTGGACGGTTTTGTGGGTGATCAGATCGCGAAATACGGAGTGAACTTTCCGTTTGTGAAAGTCGCACCTACCTTGCAAAAGGCAGATATCGCCTTCGCGAATCTGGAAACGCCAGTGTCTATTCGAGGGAAGGCAGCAGAGAAAACCTTTGCCTTTAGGTCTAAACCAGCAGTGCTTAGTGGCTTAACCTATGCTGGGATTGACGGCGTTTCTTTGGCTAATAATCACATTTTAGATTTCGGAACAGACGCTATGCTCGATACATTGGTGCATCTGGATCGAAACAAGATTGGCCATACAGGAGCTGGTGAAAATGTAGAGGAAGCGTTCAAACCGTATACAAGGACGGTAAAGGGGAAGAAGATCGCTATCTTAGGTGTAAGTCGAGTGCTTTCAGGCCCTTCTTGGTATGCCGGCAACAATAAACCGGGAGCTGCCTCAGCGTACACCTCGCAGCCTATGCTTACGGCTATCCAGAAGATGTCTAAGGAGAATGATTACACGATTGTGTACATTCACTGGAATGAAGAGTTTAAGGATTATCCTGAACAATACGCCCGCAAGCTAGCCAAACAGATGATTGATAGTGGTGCAGATATCATACTCGGCGCACACAGCCATTGCCTGATGGGCATCGAATACTACAAAAATAAACCGATCTATTATTCACTTGGAAACTTTGTGTTTAATCGTTCAACACGTGGTGGAGAAAAGACACTTCACTCGATGCTGGTGAATTTTGAGATTAATGAGGCCAAGGTGACTAGTAAGATTACGCCAGTCAAAATTATTGGTGGACAGCCGAACTTCATGGACGATTCTTATAATAAGAAGACGATCAAGCTAATGAATAGCCTATCTTATAATGCAATTATTGATGCGAATGGCAGGGTTACGGAGAAGCCATTATAACGATAGAATAGATCGACCAGAGATCACTGGTCGGTTTTTTTTGTAATTAAATTCAATTAATTGTACTAAATTTATCCAATATTTGATCTTTCTATTAATAATATGTAATACTTATATTAAATCAGTACATAGTAGAAAGCTTGATTGTCGAAAAAAGTAGATGCATAAAGCATAAATAGTCTGTATTAACTCTACTAAACGTTTCTTTGCTCTGATATACGTCGGAGTGTTTCCAGACTTGATGTATTGGGTAAATGAGGGTATCAATTGGGATACTCTGCAAGCTGATTTGTAATCGCAATGTTGGATATTTATTAATTTCAAGACAAATAATTTGGATCGCTTTACAGCATTTTGTCGAAAGTGTACATATTTTTGTCGAATAATTGTCGATAAATATCATATTTTGTAGAAATAAAATTGACAGGGAATGAATAGCACTTTAATATTAGAGTATAGCGTAATCATTACTATCACTTAGAAGCCTACATAGCTTTTAGCAAAAATGATTATTAATGTGAATTCAAGGGAGGATGTACGATGATGAAAGCGACAGGCATAGTAAGAAAAGTAGATGAATTGGGACGTATCGTAATTCCTATTGAACTACGTAGAACGATGGGAATTGACATAAAAGACCCGCTCGAGATTTTTGTAGATGGAGAGAAAATTATTCTTAGAAAATACGAGCCAACTTGTATCTTCTCCGGAAGCGCAGAGAACCTCATCAATTTCAAAGGTAAAATGGTAAGCAAAGATGTTCTCGATGAGCTGATTTCCAGCTTTGACAGAGTATAATCGATAGATTACACATTTTTGCTAAAAAAGAACCGGTACAGCAAGCACAATTTGTGCATGCTGCCGGTTCTTTTTTATGATAGCACAACAAAAAAAAGCAGCAAATCCCCTAGAATAATAGGAAACCTACTGCCCACATGATCCTTATTCAGACTCCAGCACACTTTGAATTTTTTTGATAAAGGCTTCATATTGCACAAGGCCCAATTCCATACACAGCTTTTGGTAAGGGGACAGTTTGCAATCTAGTTGCTTTAATTTCTGATCAAGATCATCGTACATTGCCTGCTTTTCTATCAATGCTTGCCGAAGTAGATTATCTATGTTCTCTTTATCGGTCTTATCTCCGAAATACAGATGCATAAAAAAGTCTGAACGCAGAACTTCCTTTTCAGCCGGTGTTTGCAAGTAAGCATGGAACTGATCCAAGCCGGCACGGGTAATGGTAAATACATTTTTGTCAGGTTTGCCTTCCTGCCGTATGGATTCTTTGGTGATTAGGTCCAGCTTCTCCATCTTGCTTAGGGTTGGGTAGATGGTGCCGTAGCTGGCATCAAAGAAAAAAGAAAAGTATTCCTCGAAATGCCGTTTTATCTCATAACCCGAATGAGGTTTTTCACTTAATATCCCTAGAATGACATCTTGTATATTCATGAATCATTGTCGCTCCTCTCTTTCACCTCCTACCATATCACAACTGCATTTCGCTCTCAATTTGAAAAGGCATAACCAAGGAGGCAAACTAAATAATTACACATTTGCTGGTACGGGCTCTTGTTCTTGTGATAACTGAGTTTCCTTGCGAATGAAGGTTAGGATAATGCTTAATCCAGCTATTGCTGCACCAATGCAGAGTAGATAGAACATATCTTTCCATACACCATTGCCTCCGATAACTAGGTCGAGCATGCCATTTACCGCGTAGTAAGCAGGTGAGAAGGGACCGATCCAGCTATAAAAAGGAGAAAGCACATCACGAGGAATCGTTGCTCCGGAAGCCAACATTTGTATGGAGAGAAGTGCGATATTTAGCCAGGCGCCAGCGTCGCCGAGTAGCAGCAGACTGAACTGTGCAAGAATCATGCAGGAGAGAATCACAGTGAACTCGAACAGCCACATGAGCAGAAAGCCATGGCTGGAGTGGATCCCGAGCGAGTTAACCATGATAGTCCCCACTAGAGAGGTTAATACAGCCGTTGCACTCATAATGGCAAAACGGGCTGCAAGGCGATCCCATTTACCAAATTGACCCGATAAATTGGAAGATGCTTTTTGGAGATTCATGGCGAGTAACATAGCTCCGGTAAAGGAGGCGGTAACAATCATTAACGGAACCATAGTTTGTGCAAAATTAGTTGTGGGATGGATGACTTCAACGTTTGCGGAGATTCGGCTGCTTGCCGCACTTTTGATGATCTCTGCTTGTGCCTTCGGCAGCTTCATAGCTTCAAGGGTTTGGTTTAGTGCTGTATCACTGCTTTGAGTGTTCATGGCAGCCGTGACTTTAAGGGCTACAGTCTGCATAACATTGCTAACCATTTGCGGATTGGATTCATTTACGAGGTACCGGAGTTCAGCCTTTGCGGAAGGATTGCTAATCGCTCCGGTGAACCCTTGTGGAATATTGATAATCATGCGGATTTCTCTATGCTCAAGGGCTTCCTTGGCAGCTTTTAGTGGAAGGTCCTGTCTGGTTACGAACTGAAGGGACTGGGTAATACCATCGACTACAGGCTGAGCATTCGCACCATCCTCATTCACAATAGCAATGGGCAACTGATCTACCCGATCAGTTACATGGTCATACCCTGTAATCCAGATTAAGCTGAAAAAGACTTGGAACAACAGTGCAGTTATAATCCCGACAATGGTAGCGGGCTGCTTGAGGAAGCGCATGATTAATGGACGTGACATGGTTATCTCTCCTTTATATTTCAACATGGTATATTACAGTCTGTAATATACCATGTTGAAATATAAACTGCAACAAGAAAAGTGGAGAGCATGGACATTCCGAAGTGATATCATATATCATAGGGCTTGTACTGGAAATTTCGTGCAGATGAATGTGCTTACCTGAAGCAAAAGAGAATGGGGAGGAACAACAGATGAGTAAAGAGGTACAAGGAACAGAACTGAACGCGGTTCACTCGGAGTTGAACAAGCCGGAAGCGATTGTTTTTGATATGGATGGAACATTGTTCCAGACTGAAAGTCTTTTATTACCTGCATATCATAAAATGTTCGATATTTTGCGGGAAGAGGGATTATACTCAGGACCAACACCGCCTGAAGAGCTTATTCTAAGCGGCTTAGGGATGCTGCTGGCAGATATTTGGAAGAAGGTTATGCCTGATGCCGATGAGGCGGTGCACCGCCGTGCAGATGAGCTGCTATTGCAGCTTGAGGTCGAAGGACTTGAAGCAGGTGGGACGTTACTGTATCCTCAGGTGGTCGAAACACTGACTGCTCTAAAAGAGCGGGGAGTACGGTTGTTTGTGGCTAGTAATGGGCTGGAGGAATACATTCACAGTATAGTTGTGGTGCATGAGCTTAAAGAGTTATTTGAAGGATTGTATAGTGCGGGTGGTCAAGGCACTGCGACGAAGACAGAATTGCTACGCATTTTGCTGGACAATCATGGAATCAAGAGTGCCTGGATGGTAGGCGATCGCTCGTCCGATGTGGAGGCAGGTAAGGGAAATGCTCAAACCGTCATCGGCTGTGCGTATGCAGGTTTTGGCCGTCAGGATGAGCTAAAGGGCTCCGATGTAATTATCACTTCCTTCGATGAGTTGATAGACTTGTACGACAACGCATCGGTTAGCGAATAGGAATATCGCGATTTATATTTGGTAAACGAATAAAAGGCAAACCTCATCTAAGCAGAGGGTTGCCTTTTTTAATGTTAAGGTTCTAAATGCAGATGCAGGAATAGCTCAAAGCTAAAAAGATATACATAAACAAAGGGGATGATCCGATAGATCATGGAAAGGGGTTATTCCTATGTGATGATAAGGAATCGAGAAGCATGTTAAAGGAGTATAAAAAATGATAATGAGCTTCATTTTTATTGCTTTAAGCGCTGCACTTGGAGTGGGCATGTGGTTTTTAGTAATAGGTATAGTCTTTTCTATTGGTGGCGGAGACTTATTTATAGTTACTCATTATGACTCCTTATTTTTTTATATTGCTGTTTTTTTGTTGTGTATCGTGAGCTATCTTTTGTTTATAAAACATCTATTAGAGAAGGACTTACAGCTCTTACTCCATATTTGTGTGGGTACAACTATGCTCTTCTTTTTTCTAACGCCTTGGCTCAGCTAATCAAAATCTTCAATACAACGATTTTTTCTAATATAAGTTCCTCAGAACATCAGAAGTCATACAACAACCGCACTTTCTGCATATTGCAGAGAGGCGGTCGTTTTGTTGTTGAGTATCAATTTATTCCTCAGTAGTCTTAGCTGTGGTTGGGGCACCTTTGTTATTATATAGCCATAACGCATATTCTAAAGGTCGCACTAGTGCTTTGCGATAGGTGTTGCCGTCCCCTGATCGGGCAAACACTTCACGTGCAGGCTTTGGATTAACCTCCAGCACATAGATTTTTCCTTCTCGATCAATGGCAAGATCCAGTGCAAGTTCACATAAGGCTCCGAAACTTTCTTCCAAGAAGGCAGCGGCATCAAGACCTAACCTTTCGGCTGTTTTCATAACCTTATCGGTTTTATCTTGACTACCCAGCCATTCCTTCAGGAGCGTTTCAGCTCGAACGGCGTGCCCACCGCCATGAAGATTGGAGGTTACGCTTCGCGCCGCACCGACCCTTGCTGCCATACCTGTCAGTTCCCAGACGCCTTGCCCATTCTTTTGAACGAGCATGCGATAATCATGGAAACGTCCACCAGGCAGACGTAGTGGAATCCCCTGTTGGACGAGGAAACGTCCACCAATACACCATTGTCGAACGATGGAATCCAATCGGGAGGCAGAGACCTTTCGGGGTGGAATAATCCGGCGATCTTGGCGACGGCCTTGAATATCAAATCCCCCTTTACTGTCCTTTACCCGCTCAATTCTAAGGATACCGCGTCCACCTGTGCCGTTTGCTGGCTTGATATAGAGTACCGGGCTCTGCTTCAACATTCGGTGCAGATCGGCAGAGGAATGATACAGTAATGTTTCTGGCATATGCTGCCGGAAGCGACTCTTTTGTGAGAATGTTTGGTGTATGGTCCATTTGTTACGCAGTGGACGATTCAGAAACAGCAGATGTTTATAGCGTTCACGGAAACGAAGCAATTGTTGAAAGCGCGTGCTGCGCTGGATACGGCAACGGTCATAAATCATGTTCGGGAAGGAACGCCATTTGCGTGACCATTTCCCGCTCTTTGGATCAAAGACAAGGGCATGGATCTGCTCTTTGCTGGGATGGACATCCATGGGGGTAAACACAAAAACATCCAAGCCCATTCGATTGCCCTCAATGATCATTCTCCGGTACACGGCCTTTTCTTCAAGCTGCTTGGCTTCATTTATATACAAAGTAAGAATGCCTAAGACGGGCTCTGGCACAGGAGTTCACCTTCTTGTGGAGAGTTTGTAGTACTGACGGTATTCTGTAGTGACCGGATCAATAAAGTTGGCTTGCCAGTAGGGCCACTAGTAAGCGCTACTGCGGCAAGACCAACATTGAAACACATTTTCAGACTGGCCGTATTATCGCTGGCAACACTGCATTCCAGACGGCCTAAACGCTTTAACTGGGCGGCCATAAGGGCGGTGCCGGTATGCCTATTTCGGTATAAGGGATGCACGGCAACGAGACAAGCCTCTTCACCGAAACCGGATACGAAGCTTACTCCTGCTAGCTGGCGCCCATTCTGACCGCGTACGGTGGCGACAAGCAGCGAGACACCCGGCTCTGACAACTGTTCTGGAGTTAATCGGGCCATTACCTTGCAAGCTTGGTTTGTAATCCGACGCTCCCCATGCTCTCTTATAAACTCAAGCAGTCCGGTTAGCCGCGATTTCCACTTTTTAGCATCAGTGTCGTAGATAGAGGATATCTGCATGCTGTGTCACATCCTTTAATGGATTCTATTTGATATGGCGTGCTAAGTGCTGGCCATATTGAAAGATTCGCTCCAAAGAAAGCTTGCGAATCGCAGGCTCATCAAATTTCATCGGCCGGGAGTTTGCCTCAAAGAACCAGAGTCCGCCGTTCTCATCGACACCGAGATCCATCGACATCTCCCCGAGCATAGAATCAGAGGCTCTTTCAATTTGTCTGGCAATTAACAGAGCAGTTGTAGGTACACTTTTTAAGATAGAGGCTGCTCTTTCGGTTCCAAATGTGCTTTCCAGCATGGTGGAGGGCTCCTCGATACTTCCGCCACGAGGTACATGCGTAGTGATGCTGCGGGCACCAGCTAGACGCGCACCTATGCCGGTCATTGCCCAGCCGCCTCTGCCGTTTTTCTGCAGAAGTACACGTAGATCAAATGGTCGTCCTCGGTGAGTTGCTAGTTCAATAGCTTGCTGTACGATATAGCGTGAGCTTCCCTTTTCTTTGCCTATCCGTGCCCAGAGGCGTTCTACTGAGGCAGCTTTGTAGGTCACATTTTTTTTGCCGCTTTGAATTTGCAGACGATAGGGTAAGGTGGTATCTGCACGGTATTTTAAACGCATAATTCCTTTACCTGCTTTGCCATTCTCAGGTTTAAGATAGAGACTGGTATGATTATTTAGCATGGCAATAAGCGTGTTTGCACTGCGTAAACGTCTGGTTTTTGGAACATGCTTCGAGGTAGCATATGAGCCTTTCAACCATTCAAATAGACTCCATTTATTGAAAAAATATGGATTATATAGCTTAATGCCTGGATGTTCCAGGCATTGAGCTATTTTGCGTACGACAGCAGGTTTTTCCTCATCCTCACGGGTAGGAATTCGGTTATATATGATTTGTGGAAGAGGTACCGGAATGCTGTACCATATTCTTCCGCTGGATGATGGGACATAACCGTTCACCATCCGTTCCTCAAGCTTCAAGTCACGGACAGTGACGACGTAGACAAGAAATCCCAGTTCCTTGCCTGTGCGAATGATGTCCCGGAAATTATTACGGTTGCCATTAAAATGCCTTACTTTATCGCTGGTTGTCAGTATGGCAATAACGGGTTTTGTTTCATCCGGAATATGGGTGTTCACATCTCATCCCTCCTGCGGAATTTGCTGAGGTATAGACAATGCTCCAGAATGTGCTCGATGGAAGCTTTGCCCTCAGCGCGCAGGGAAGGATGACGGAAGATGGAACGTCCTGGTTTGGCGTTGGCCTCGAACATCCAGATGTCTTCATCCTGATCAATGCCGAGATCAAAGCCAATTTCACCGAGCAAATGACGATGCTGGATTTCTAAGGATTCTGCCAGCTTAATGGCTGTACTCTTCGCACGCTGTAATACTTCATCTGCTCGGCTGCCGAATACACGCCCGAGCGCCTGCCCAGGTGTAAGCAATGCCCCCCCGTTTTTGAGGTGAGTGGTGACACTGCCCCGGCCGGCTTTCTTAGCGCCAATACCGACTACAATCCATTGATTACTGCCGTTTTTATGCATATGGAATCGGAAGTCAATGGGGCAGCCATCAATTTCAATCAAACGTATTCCTTGTTGGACGATATAATTTTGCAGGCCTTGACCGTGTCGTGACCGAAGCATACGCATGAGGCTTTCAAAGGTAGTGAAGCGCAGAAGTACGTTTTTTCCACCTTTGCGGTAGCGGGCAAAATATCCTTTTTTCGGCAGATAGGTAAGTCGGTAAATCCCGTGACCCAGGCTGCCTGCGGAAGGTTTGTAATATACAAAATGGTGGTGATCCAGCATTTCTCTCATTTTTTCGGAGGAGGGATTGCTGTGTGTCTCAGGTACGTAACGGTTTGCAGCTCCGTCATTCTCTAGCAACCGATAAATATCGGACTTATTGAAAAAGCTCCAGTTGAAGTAAGGGATTTTCTTGCGCATAAAGCGTTCGCGAAGCTGGTTGATATAAGGTGAAGTCTCCGCTCTCCGACTGGGTAGCCGATTGTAGACGACATCAGGCAGAGGAACCATTTTACGTTCGAATTTGCCGCCTGCGGTTAAGAAATAACCATAGACCTGCTCCTGTTGCCAGTTGATATCACGCGGCATAAAGGCAAATATATAACATTTGTTACTGCCTTCCCGCAGTAATTGCTTTATAAAGCCAGTGCGAGAACCGAAGGGTTGATTTGGAGATGCTGGCCCATCGGTCAATACACCGACCAAAGGTCCAAGCTGTACCTCGTCGTTTTGCAGATTGCGTAAATAGATACCACCAGATTTCGGAACCTTGATAGCACTCTTTACACCAGTGGCGAGGAATAGATGATTTCCGGCGCGCTTGATGGGCTTGATCATGGTCGGGATGGCATCTTTACCGAGTCTAAGGCGAATGTTCTTCTTCCCGGTTAATTTCAAGCTTTTCATCAGTGCACCTGATACATATACAACTCTTTGGGGCTGCTTAGTAAAATGCACATTGCAAAAAGTGAGACTCATTTATGAATCCTCCTTAGGAACCATTGTTATCATTCTCCCGTTTATAACGGAGCTGTCCGTAGATAGGGATGGTATCCGTCGCTGTGTGAGTAGCAGATGGCGCGCATAAGACAGTGGATTCTCGGCGGCGAGCTTAGCAGCCCGGCGGTCGCCCGTCAGCCGGAATACCGTGCGCCCTGGCTTGGAATTTGCTTCAAGTAAATGAATCCGACCGCTCGAATCAATACCGAAATCTAGGCCGAGTTCTCCAAGCCTACCGCATGCAGCCTCCAGAAGAGGAGGCAAGTATGCAGCTTCTGCAGCAAGCTCCTGCATGATGTCTTTTCCGTCCTGACCATATTCTGCAAGCAAAAAGGGCAAAGGAGGAACCGCAGTTCCACCGCCATGCAGGTTCGAAGTCAGTGAACCATGATTACCCAGCCGAACGGCCATGCCAGTAAGATCCCAGCGACCGAGGCCATTCTTTTGCATCAATACACGCACATCGAACGGTTGCCCCTTACGATTAGTTAGGTGCAGATAAGGCTGTATAATATAGCGGCGTGTGCCGATAAATTCATGAATCCAGTTCAGTCCTTCATCCTGCGAGCTGAATACATATTGAAAGGGTGTATTTGTCCCATCACGCCCTCGTACTCTTATGCCTCCTCCAGAGCGTCTGTTCTGCAGTATGGCATGTAATGTACGTTTGCCATGAGAGCCTGCTTTGGGTTTTAGGAAGACCCCGTATTCTCTTTCAGCGAGCATATTGCTTAACTTGCGTGTACCGGTATAAAGAACAGTTTCCGGCAGTAAAATAGCGGCTCTTCGGTTACGCTTCAAGATCTCGTATACGCCCCATTTATCAGGTAGACCTCTTGACCAAGGTAGTGAGCGGTGAAGGAAAGAGAGTGCAGACGAGGCTTCTTTTCTTTCTTTCGGACTATTGTAAAAACAACGATTATAAATGATATCTGGTGGTGTAGAGGTCGTATTGTGCCAGCTTCCGTCTTTCCATGTATAACCGGTTATAGATGACCCGTCTGCCGCTACTCCGTCCGGATGAAACACGAGGACTTTAAGGTTATAGCGCGGAGCTGCACGGCATAAATGACTGCAAAATTCTGGCTCGGCAATCGGAGGATTCCCGTGGCGACGGCCCGTCATAATGCCGAGGAACCCCATAGCTGTTTCAGTCATTGTGTCCTCCTTATAAACCGGCCAAATAGCGGCAATACAGAATCATTTGCTTGACGGACGGTCTGATTTTTTGATCGTTTAGCGGTGTATTATCGTTCTTGGAAGGTTTGGAGTTAACCTCCAAGAGCCATATTCGTCCGGATTGATCCAGTGCCAGATCGATTCCGAGCTCTCCGAAATGAGCAGGGATAAAGGTTTCTACTCCTCTTGCAATGGCTAGTGCTGCTCTTGGAAGCTGAAGCTGTACGCTATCCTTGGTACCTGGAGGAAGGCTGCTCTTGCTAACGGCTTCACGGACAGTACTGAGACTGCCACCTCTTGCTAGATTGGAGACGAAATGATTGCTACCAGCGGTGCGAGCGACAATGGAGGTAACGCCCCATTTCCCGGTACCATTCTTCTGTACAAGTGCTCGGAAATCTACAGGACGCTTACCGAGCTCCATCAAAGGTAATCCTTGTTGAATCTGGTAGCGCGTTGTCTTCATCTTGGGAGCAATGGACTGGTACAGTTTAGCTAAAGTCGGGTAGCTTTGCTTGCGTGTACCTATTGAGGTAGTAGATAACAAACGGTATCCTCCGCCTTCATCTTTGGAGATTCGGAGAATGCCTTTGCCGAGACTGCCCCGTACAGGCTTTAGAAACACGCTTGGATATTGGCTGCACATCTTCTTTACAACGGCAAAACCGTTTAAAGCATGCGATTCCGGTAAATACCGCTTCAATGAAGGGTCTTGCGCTAAAGCTTCAAATACTTCTGTCTTGTCAAGAAATTTTTCGTTGAAGAAATGCGTTCCATACCGTGATTTTACATCCGCCAAAAAATGCTGTACGCTAGGTTTATTCTCCACCTTTCGCGTCGTTAGCCGATTGTTGATTACATCGGCGATGGGCAGACTCATTTTCCTCCAACCCTCGTTGTATACCCAGCCCTGGATGGAAGAGCTGCTTGTTTCCAGCGCTTCCGGGGTAAAGAAATATACATAGGCGCCTTGTGAGTGGCAGGCATTTGTTAATTCTCGACAGAACATGGTAATGGGTCCAAACAGCCTGTCGAGATTATCTGGATGGTCACGGCTGACGAGTACACCGATCAACGGTCCAAGTCGCAAGGTACGACTTACGGAGCTGTATGAGGCGTTGAGGGTTTGCCGATGTTTCCATCCGGTCCGCCGCGCCAGTCCTTCGCTTACACGCAGGCTTTCGGATTTGGGAGCCGGGATAATGGTAACCTCCTGCCGGAAAGAGCCGAAAGCCAGCTGGAGCGTTCCGTGAGCCGGGATTTTGAGTCTTTTCATGGATCGTTCGCCAAGCATTATAGCGTTTTCCTGCAGGATGCCCGTGTGGACCGTATGGACCGGGATCTTGAATTGGGACATCGTGGATCTCCTTCCGGTAGGCAGCATGATGCCGGCAATTTGGTAGCTAAGGGTTACATATCATTCATCATATGGAGACATATGACCCTTGGTGATTGACCTACTCTTTAAAAACCTTGCCGCATCATTTCATAAGTCTGACCCAAGAAGCGAAACAAGCATGGGATGAATCAATATTTGGAAACTTAAGCGTATGCTTCCGGTGCGAGTTTTGTACGAAGTAACTCTAGGAAGCGAACGCTAACAAAACTTAAGCAACGCTTTCGAAGTGAGTTTTGTACGAAGACGAATCGAGAAGTAGTGACTTACAAAACTTTTAGGAGGAATCATAATGAGTATTCACGACAAAGCACATGAACTGGCGAAAGCCATTAAAGAAAGCACTGAGGTAGCGGATATCACCAACGCGATGAAACTGGTAGAAACAGATCCTGAAGCCAAGGCGATGCTCGACAACTTCCGTAATGGCCAATTGGAGCTTCAACAACGGATGATGAGCGGAGATATGCCTCCACAGGAAGAAATGGAGAAGATGGAGAAATTATTCGAGGTGCTTAACATGAATCTTGGGATTCGCCGTCTGTTCGATGCAGAACGCCGTCTGAGTGTTGTAATCGAGGATGTAAACAAGATCATTACCGAGAGCTTGTCGCAATTGTATGGCGAATAAACGCTTTTAGTAAGCGGGTATTCACCTGAAAAGTTTGATCAGTGCAATCTAAATAGGGTGTTCCCGAAGCCGGTTGGCATTGGGAACACCCTATTTATTCTTGTGACTAGCACATGAGTAAACTCGCTAATCTTGTTTTCCTTCGATTGCGCAGAGAAGAATACCAGCAGCCAAACCTAGGCGACGATCAAGCATTCCCTTGGGATCCTCAGAGAAGTCAGCGATGATTTTTGTAACGAATGGATTAAAATTTTGTTTGAAAGTCGGGATCGTTGTATCATTCATCTCGATATTATATTTTTGAGGGATAATAGAGATGAAGCGGCGGAGTATAGCCATTGCGGTGCTATCTTCCTTGATTTTTCCGATTTCCTGATCATGATGATCGAGAATCGTCCATTCATCTTTCAAAATCGATTTGAGTCCCTTACGCCGAAGAGCACCAACATGCTCGCCAGTCTCCGAATCATGCACATCATAAACGGCACTAAAGTCGATGGCATTGCGGGCTTTTATACGCAGAAGCTCCTTTTGCATAGACTCATCCGTGTACAGTGCAATATCCTCTTTCAACTTGAATGCTTTCATTTGTGAATAGAGTACAAGCTGCTCGGCGTTATCATAAATATGAAGCTTCGCACCCATGATCGAAAATACCTTTTTTCGAATTATGTATTCGGTATGAGTATAAGTTGCATTCAATTCTAAATCGCCCCCTAAATGAAATAATCATCTCATATATAAGCTTTGCTAGCTACATAAATGCATACTATTTTATATAATTTTTTGAGTAGAAGTATATTTTTATGGACTTGTCTCATATTACGGGCTTCATGTTCATAGAGTAGAGATATAGATTCAATCGAATATCTTGTCTACGAGGAGCTGTTAGTAATGAGAAAAAGAAACAAGTTTAAACATGGTGTCTATCTGTTGCTGGCGTTGGCCATGCTTTTGTATGCTCTGCCGAAGTTATCGCTTGCGAATGGGCCTAGCTGGGTGTTTGGTTTTGGGGTGGTCTGGTCACTTTTTGCCTTTATGGTC
The DNA here is from genome assembly GCF_038009145.1 of Paenibacillus sp. FSL R5-0923. Classification (NCBI taxonomy): domain Bacteria; kingdom Bacillati; phylum Bacillota; class Bacilli; order Caryophanales; family Paenibacillaceae; genus Paenibacillus; species Paenibacillus sp. FSL R5-0923. The sequence goes on along the minus strand of NZ_JBBPAT010000003.1, from coordinate 56,486 downwards.
ATCGCGGCACATCTGCATTTTATTATCGGTGTTGATGAGGAGAAGACCAAGCGTTTGGAAGCTGTGCGAAAAGCAAAATTGGAGCAATGGCAGTCCAAATGGAAAGAAGAAACTAGAGTTACACAAAGATCATAGAATTGGGTAGCTTCCTTAAGTAACTAGATTTAAATATTCCCGTGGAAAACGCTGAAATGGCGAAAAGAAGGGTATAAATCCCCTAGATTCTCGTGAGAAGCGCCGAATTAGCTAAAAGAAGGGTATAAATCCCCTATATTCCCGTGAAAAGCGCTGAATTAGTTGAAGGAGGGGTATAAATCCCCTAGATTCCCGTGAAGAGCGCCGAATTAGCTAAAAGAGGGGTATAAATCCCCTAGATTGCCGTGAAAAGCGCTGAAATGGCGAAAAGAAGGGTATAAATCCCCTAGATTCACAGAAAAGCCCACTAGCTTAAGCCAGTGGGCTTTAAAATTGCCCTGCAAAGCAGGGGGATTAAAGTTATCTTGCACCTGTAAAAGGATTGATCTCATCCGAGAGATCTTTTCCAGCTTTCTTTTCTTCTGCAGATATCCGTTTACCTAGAGCCGCGTAGTACCACACCGCAGGAACGAGAATCGCGAGTATAAAAAGAAATTGCATAAAGTCATCCCCTTTCACCTCTCCATCATAACATATTTTTCCTTTTTTCTTAAGGGACTATTCTCTATTCGCCTACCCACTACCCAGTTTGTCTAATAAACGGGTTACTCTTTACTGACAGAGCATTCTACTTCAAATACATAACTGGCGCTCCCCTGAGGCCATCTTGCTTGGATTATATACAGATGTTTTCCGCTACCTGCTGCGAGCTGAAAACTGTTATTTTCTACGGAAAGAGCTTCGTCCGGACGTTCCTCACCAGGAAATGAAGCCACAACCTCTATCTCCTTGGGTGCATATGAGAATTTGAGTTCTACCTGATCACGGCTGATGGCTTTGGGATGTACCTTCTGTTTGGTAACTAATTGATCGTAAGAAGCCATATCTACACAGACGCCTTTGCCATTGTCATTCCAGCAATAAGAGCCTTGAATGGCATCGAAATGCTCACCGCCAACAGTAACTTGGACGTTAGGGGGCTGTGGGTTAGTAGTGTCTGCTGGAGAAATCTTATCTTCTTTAACAGTCGATTGGAATAAGTCCAACAGATCTTTTTTGCTGATATCCGAAAGACGATAGTGACCCGTTTGTCCCGATTTAATGAGTAACCCACTGTTGCTTCCGACGATCCAAAAAGAGAACTCATAACTTATGCCTTCCTTCATGTTTACGGTGGTTCTGTAATCGCTTGGAGCAATATCTAGTTGTCCTTTATCATATTCAGCAGCAGTTATGGCTTGAACGAAACGTTCCAAGGATGATGCTTCAGAAATAGTCGTCGCCGGCTGGTCTTTTTCAATTAAGTTAATAGAAACTATATTTTGTGCATCCAGTTCTATTTGGCTTGATTGTTTTACTTCGGTTCTCGCATTTCCACAGCCGATCAGTCCTATGAAAAGCAAAGTAATGGTAAATATTATTAACATGGTCTTGTTCATATCCACAATGCTCCTTTCCTCTTTCTTTAACTCTCAGACTATAAAAAAGAGGAAAAGGTTGCTAAATAACGGGCAGTTAAATTCGAATTCGATGCTTATGAATCGGTTGTACTGTGCCATTCTCTCCGTGTATAATGAGTACAGTATAGTACAGATCGGAGTACGGGGGTGTAACAGTTGGAAGGTCAAGGCGATGCAATTACTAAACACGAGCAACTGCTGCAGCATATTGAAGGTCTTAAGGTAGGCTCCAAAATATCTGTTCGTAAGCTTGCAAAAGAAATGTTGGTCAGTGAGGGAACAGCTTATCGTGCCGTTAAGGAAGCTGAGAATCTTGGAATTGTCATTACGAAGGAACGGATTGGTACAGTACGTGTAGAAAAGAAGCCTCGTAACATTTCTGAACAGCTGACGTTTGGTGACGTGGTTGATATTGTGGAAGGTCATGTTCTCGGCGGGGCTAGCGGACTGAGTAAACATCTACATAAATATGTAATCGGTGCGATGAAGGTCGACGCGATGATTCGTTATATAGACGCAGACAGTCTGCTTATTGTGGGTAACCGCGATGATGTTCACTCCTTGGCGCTAGAGCAGGGTGCCGGAGTTCTGGTTACAGGCGGTTTCGGGACGAGTCGTGAAGTGAAGGCATTAGCCGACGAACTGGATCTCCCCATCATTTCATCAAGACATGACACGTTTACCGTGGCATCAATGATTAACCGAGCGATTTTTGATAGATTGATTAAGAAAAAAATTATGCTGGTAGAAGATATTGTCGACAGCAAACCGCGTATGATTACGTTAAAAATTTCAAGCACCGTAGGTGAGCTACGACAGATTTCAGAGGAAACTGGAGAGCAACGTTTTCCCGTTACAGATGAATGGAACCGAGTGATTGGGATTATCGGCCGACGCGAAGTAGAGAACCTGACAGAAGGGCAAAGTATTGAAAAGGCTATGGTTCGGAGTCCGGTTACCGCTGCGCTGCATACCTCACTAGCTTCAGCTGCGCAGATCATGATGTGGGAAGGTGTCGATTTCCTACCCATTGTAGACCGTAACCGCAAATTGGTGGGCTCCCTAACCCGTAAAGAAGTGCTGCAAAGTCTGCGAGATGTCCGTAACACTCCACAGCTTGGGGAGACCTTCGATCATCTCATCTGGAACGGTTTTGCGGATGAGCGGGATGAAGAGGGACGATTGTTTTTTCACGGCTTTATTACGCCTCAGATGGCCACAGACCTTGGTACCATTTCTGAAGGTGTATTGTCTACGCTAATGACGCTCTCTGCGTTTAAGGCAGCTAAGGATATTACAGGAAATGACTACGTATTAGATAATATGTCCACCTATTTTATCCGGCCGGTACAGATCGAACATGCGATTATTGTAATGCCGAGACTGCTCGAGATAAGTCGCCGTACATGTAAGCTAGAAATAGAGATCAGCTATTCGGATACCCTGGTAGCGAAAGCTGTCCTGATGCTGCAATCCATTGATCACGGCTAATAGATAATGAATCACAAACATGCTAAATAGACTGCCCTCAACGATGATAGAGAGGGTAGTCTATTTTATTCTTGTAATCCTATCAGAGGGATAGTCTAGGCTTTCGACTGGTGTTGTTCCTGGCTACGGCTACGACTGTAATAACTATAGCTGCGTATTCCTGAGAAGATGTTAAACACACCGATTAGAAGAAAGGCAGCTTCAACAATGATATTAACGGTGGAGCCGCGAAATAGAAACATGGAAATCAGGGAGAGCGTTACGAGCATAGCGCCCAGCATCACATTCATGACGGAGCGTTTTAGCCCCTTATCTTGGGGATTTAAGGCACGGCGAGAGGATAAGCTGTACACAGCGGCGCCGATTACAAAGATCACCAGCAGGATAAACAATAAGTACTTGATAAATAAAACCATGGACAGCCAGCTCCTTTATCATGTCTTGCAAAAGCCTTGAAGTAATTTCCACTTTTGTCTGTCCATTATTGTATCACACGATTGTTGTTAGTTGCGCTTAAAAGGACTGATTTCCACCCAGATTTGCAGAACACCTTCCATGACGAGCATCGTCCGGATTTTGACAGAGTATTCCTTATCACGCACAATGTAAAGTTTGCCATCCAGCAGCAGTCTAACCAGTTTACTGTCTGTGTCAATATCGAACATGCTGCGGCCACGCATGGGCTCCAGATCTGAGCCCATTTGGCTTATAATTAATTTTACAGTTACGGGGTCAAGGGGGTTATCTTCTTTGGACTTGCTCTCTTCCGAACGGATTTTGATTTCTCTGATTACGGTAGAGGTATTATTGTATTTTTTGAGCGTTTTAATATCTTCCTGATATTGCTCAATGTCTACGCGTAAGTCTTGATTTTGCAGCCACAACACATTATACCCAACATGGAAAATAGCATTGTATATGACAGCTCCTACGACGATCCCCAGCATGAATATAGCGGAAATTTGGGTGAATCTACGAAAACGACTGAATGGTGGAACTCTCACTGGCGTTACCCCCTGCCGCACACCCATTTTACTAGCTCGCTGCCCATATGAGCTCCGAGAAAAGCGAAGGCAATATACATGATTTGCTTGATGGCGGGGGAGAGGTTACCTCCAATCACATTGCTTTCAATGACCCGTAAAGGGTCCATAGTACCCCCTACAGCGGCGGCAAGTGCCCATATTTTAATCCGGTCTGCTACATCTAGCATCGTTTGCGTCGGTGGTTGCAGGGATACTACGGCGCCGATTCCGCCGACCATAGCTCCGCCAAGTACGATGCCGAAGGCGATAAAGAAATCGAGGATGGCTTTGCTCATAAAAATGCTCATAAAGGCCCCTTCCCGGACGAGGCATCTATAAACGTTGCCTGTCCATATGCTCTTAATCCATTCTATGGGCGGGTCCCCCTTTAATATGATAAAATAGTTTCATCTTATAGTGCGAGTTCAAAAAGTACGGTTTTCAGCACCGAGAAGATTGAAAGAAGGTAGAAAATGAGGAGTGGAGCGTAGTGGAAGCTACGTGAGCACCGGAAGTTTCGCCTGAATTCAATCTTCGATGTCGAGTAAGCTTCTTGGGTTACTTCGTGATAAAAACGGACTTTTTTGAACAACTATTTATGTTTGATTTATGTAGTAGGAAGGAAGTGGGATGATGAGCCCTTTCGTGCATTTGCATGTGCACAGCGAATACAGTTTACTGGACGGGGCGGCGCGCATTACCGATCTCGTGCGCCGGGCCGGCGAATACGGCATGAAGTCGCTGGCGCTTACGGATCATGGAGTGATGTATGGGGCGATCCCCTTTTATAAAGCGTGTAAAGAGAATGGAATCAAGCCGATTATCGGCTGTGAAGCCTATTTAACCGCGGGCTCTCGCCGTGAGCGAGGCAGTCGTAAAGATCAACCGATTTATCACCTGATTCTGCTCGTCAAGAATGAAACCGGCTACAAGAACCTAATGAAGCTGATCTCTATCGGTCATCTGGAAGGTCATCACTATAAACCTCGTATTGATATGGAGGTTCTGGCCGCTCATTCGGAGGGGATCATATGCCTCAGTGCCTGTCTTGGCGGCGAAGTGCCGCAGCATCTGTTGCATGGAAGAGATGACGAGGCGCGAAAAGCTGCGCTGCGATATAAGGAGATTTTTGGCGAAGACTTCTACCTGGAGCTTCAAGATCACGGAATTTCCGAGCAAAAACGAGTAAATCCGAAGCTGATCGCACTTGCCAAGGCCTGTGAGATCCCACTTGTAGCTACGAATGACGTCCATTATTTGGCCAAGGAAGATGCAGAGGTACAGGATGTTCTGATCTGTATTGGAACAGGTAAAACTGTGGATGATGAGGAACGGCTCAAAATCGGAACAGATCAGCTGTTTCTCAAAAGCAGTGATCAGATGGCGGCGTTGTTCCCGCATGTGCCTGAAGCTATCAGTAACACGCTATTGATCGCAGAAAAATGTAATTTGGAGCTTACCTTCGGTCAACATATTCTGCCTGCCTATTCACCAATTCCAGAAGGTAAGGACTCCGCTGCATATTTGCGAGAGTTGTGCTTTAAAGGGCTTGAAGAACGGTATATAGACACACCGCTTTGGGCATCGCCTGAGCAAAGAGAAACCGCTGAAAAGCGTCTTGCCTATGAGCTTGGCGTCATCGAGAATATGGGTTTTAGCGATTATTTTCTAATTGTGTGGGATTTTATCGCTTATTGTCATCGTCAGGGGATTGCTACTGGTCCGGGCCGGGGTTCTTCCGCGGGGAGTCTTACCGCTTATTCCCTACGAATCACGGATGTAGATCCGCTTAAGTATAACTTGCTCTTTGAACGTTTCTTAAATCCAGAACGGATCACGATGCCGGATATTGATATCGATTTTAGTGATGAGCGTCGTGATGAGGTTATCGCTTATGTGGTGGAGAAATACGGCAAAGAACATGTGGCACAGATCATTACGTTCGGAACCATGGCTGCACGGGCTGCAGTTCGTGATGTGGGCAGGGTACTGAATTTACCTTATAACGAGGTAGATAAGGCTGCCAAGCTCATCCCAGGACAACTAGGCATCAGCCTTGCTAGAGCGCTGGAGACTACTCCAGACCTAAAAGCGCTGTATGACAGTAATCCGAAGATCAAAGGCTTGCTGGATATGGCAATGAAAGTGGAAGGTATGCCTCGTCATGCTTCGACACATGCTGCCGGGGTTGTTATTTCCAAAGGTCCGCTGACTGATGCTGTACCCCTTCAAGAGGGCAACGAAAGTACAGCGTTAACTCAGTACTCTATGGAGCATTTGGAAAGTGTTGGGCTGCTGAAGATGGATTTTCTGGGCCTGCGTACTTTGTCGATTATCGAACGCTGCATGAATTCGATTAAAGAAATGAGTGGCAGTGTTCCAGATTTTAAAATCATACCAGATCATGATCCGCTCACGTATGAAATGCTAGGTGCTGGTGAGACGACTGGGGTCTTCCAGCTGGAGTCGGCGGGTGTAAGACGTGTGCTTAAGGATTTGAAGCCTAATGGTTTTGAAGATATCGTATCGGTCCTAGCCTTGTATCGTCCGGGTCCGATGGAGTTTATCCCGAAATATATAGCAGGTAAGCACGGTCAGATCGAAGTAGAGTATCCGCATCCTGATTTGAAATCTATATTAGCGGATACCTATGGGATAATTGTGTATCAGGAACAGATTATGCAGATTGCTTCGCTTATGGCTGGATTCTCGCTTGGTGAAGCGGATCTGCTCCGCCGAGCGGTTTCTAAGAAGAAGCGCGAGACGTTGGATAAGGAACGCAGTCATTTTGTACAGGGGAGCTTGCAGCAAGGATATAACGAAACGGATGCGAATGCCGTTTATGATATGATCGTACGGTTTGCCGATTACGGCTTCCCGCGTGCGCATGCGGCGGCTTATGGTGTGCTGGCTTTTCAGACGGCTTATCTTAAGGCGCATTATCCGGTACAGTTTATGGCATCTATGCTGACCGCCGTGATGGGAACCCACCGTAAGGTGGCGGAATATGTACTGGACTGCCGCCGCACGGGCATTGGCGTATTACCGCCGGATGTGAATGAGAGCGGCGTACTGTTTACCCCTGTTCCAGGAGAGGAAACGGGAATAGGGCATATCCGCTTTGGGCTCGCAGCGATTAAGAACGTCGGCACGCTAGCAGTGGAGAATATTATGTCGGTTCGCAAGGAGCGGCCGTTCGACAGCCTGCTCGATTTCTGTCGACGTGTGGATCTGCGGGTCTGCAACAAGCGGGTAGTGGAGTCTTTGCTGCAGGCAGGAGCCTTTGACTGTCTGCCGGGTCATAGGGCCCAGCTGCTGGCTATGCTGGACGAGACCGTTGACGCCGCGACGAAATGGCGCAAGGAGCGGGATGAACTGCAAATTCAGTTGTTCGATGATTTGGTGGAGACGCCGAATTGGGAGATTCGCTATCCGGATATCCCTAAGTTTACAGTAGGACAGCAGCTGGAGATGGAACGTGAGCTGCTGGGGCTGTATCTATCAGGTCATCCGCTCGACGATAGTGCTGAGCTGCTTGAGGAGACGGGTATACAGCGGCTGATGGATCTCGGCGAAGCCGCAGATGAGAGCCAGACGGTTACGGCCGGGATGGTCGTATCCGTTAAGGAAATTACGACGAAGCAAGGAAAATCGATGGCCTTCATCGAATGGGAAGATCAGATCGAGCGCTGCGAAGTCGTGCTCTTCCCCGAGGTGTGGAAGCGAAGCCGCGGCTTGATTGCCAAGGGCGCGCTGCTGGCCTTGCGCGCCAAGGTGCAGCAGGAGGACGAAGGCTTCAAGCTGCTGGCCGAGGAAGTGGCGCTGCTATCCGCGGAGACACTCCGCGGTCTGCTGCAGCGCCGTAGTGCCGCCGCGTCCCGCCCGTATAGCGCGGGACGCTCGGCCTCAGCAGGAGCGCAGCCGCGTGGCGCGGCTCCTGCTTCGCGGGCTAGCGGGGCCGCCACTGGCCCCGCTGGCAGACCTGCAGGCGGCGCAGCTGCGCCTGCAACACCTGCACCGGCCGCTGCGCCAGCGCCGGGCTCAGGCCAGCGTGTCTTTATCAAGATCACGCCGGCCGCCGAGAATGCTGCGCAGCTGTCGCGCCTGAAGGAGCTGCTGCAGAATCATCCAGGCCCAGTAGCGACGATTCTGTTCTACGAACGGGATCAGAAGCTCCTGGCCCTTAGCGATAATTATCGGATTAAGCCTACCGAGGAGCTATTCGCGGCTATCGAGTCTATGCTGGGGGCAGGTACCGTAAGAATAAAATAAGAACAATTCCACCCTTTTCCGCATACATTAGGAAACCACAGGGCGAATCCCTGGGCGGAAAGGGGAATCACATCATGTCCTATCAAATGGCAGTTGATCTGTTGGAACGTAGAGGCGTAACACTTTCTTCCATTGCTGAAATCGTATATATTTTACAATCGGTCTATTATCCCGGTTTATCCAAGGAAGAATGCCTTTCCAGTGTGAAATCTGTATTGGGAAAAAGAGAAGTGCAGTACACGTTAATGACGGGGATCGCACTTGATGAGCTGGCAGAGAAAAGACTGCTTCCGCAGCCGCTCCAGGCAGTAATGGAAGCGGATGAATCACTTTATGGAGCGGACGAGACTCTAGCCCTTGGCATCACAGGGGTATATGGGATGATCGGACTTACAGGATTTGGGTACTTGGACAAAATAAAGCTTGGAATCATTGGTGAATTGAACGATGATAAGGGGAGGATTCACGTGTTCTTGGATGACTTAGTAGCGGGTATCGCTGCAGCTGCTTCTGCTAGAATCGCTCATCGGCAGGAAGGGGCAAAAGTATATCCTCTGGTCACGGATACGGAATAAATGACCCGATTCATTTCGTTTGAACGAGTTCCTCAGTCTTGCTTCCTTTGCCCTACGCCTGTTGCGGGAAAAAAGTAAACTGTGTTATCATAATTCCATTATACGGGATACGGCTGGGAATTAAGATTGGGGAGGCCTTGCAAGGCATGTGGACGGTAATATATATCGCGCCGACCGCCAAAGTGGCGGATATGATTAAGAGTAAGCTGACTGAAGAAGGTTTTTTAGTAAAATGCCGTCCAATCAATATGTCCAAGCAGCAGTTTGAGATATTGGTTCCTTCGGGTGAACTGGAGGAAGTACAGGAAGTCCTTAATCTTATTCTGCATCCCTGAATTTCTATCAAGAGAAAAGTCATGACAGCGGCAAGCTGCATAACGCAAATAAACGGCTGAAGAGGTGCGGGTGTGTTCAAAGATTTATTTCAGAAGAAACGGAAGTACGCGACTATTCCTTCAGAACGTCTGGAGCGAAGCGGCGTGCCTGCAGAAGGCGAACGCCCCAAACGGGAAATTCCAGAAGGATTAATGAGTAAATGTAATAAATGCGGAACGATCCAGTATAGCAAGGAATTGGAAAAGAATCTAAAAGTATGTCCTACTTGTGGTCATCATTTGCGCTTGAACGCCGTAGAGCGTATTGCTATGACGTTAGACCCAGAGGGCTTTATTGAGTTTGATAGTGAAATGTATTCTATAGATCCGCTGAAATTCCCGGGTTATGCCTCTAAACTGGAGCAACAGCAACTAAAATCGGGACAAACTGATGCCGTGATTACGGGTCAGGGATCTATTGGCGGACATCCAGTGATCGTAGCTGTGATGAATTTCGAATTTTTCTCTGGCAGTATGGGATCTGTAGTTGGTGAGAAGATTACCCGGGCGATTGAAGAAGCCACGGAGAAGCAGCTTCCACTCCTTATTTTCTCTACTTCTGGCGGAGCGAGAATGCAGGAGAGTATTCTAAGTCTTATGCAAATGGCGAAGACCAGTGCAGCGCTTGCTCGTTTCAACGAAGTGGGCGGCCTTTATATTTCTATAATTACGGATCCGACAACTGGCGGGGTATCTGCGAGTTTTGCTAGTCTTGGCGATATTATTATTGCTGAGCCTGGGGCGGTATTCGGTTTCGCAGGACGTATAGTCATTGAACAGACAATTCGCCAGAAGCTTCCGGATGATTTCCAGACGGCTGAATTTAATTTGCAGCATGGCTTGATTGATATGGTTGTGCACCGTAAAGAAATGCGCGCCACACTGACCAAAATTTTGGAATTGCATGATGTGAAAGGGGGATTTTAGGTTGGCAGGAGAGTTGCCTTTTGAAATGCCTCTGGTTGAAATGCGCAAGAAAATTGCCGAGCTAAAGCAGTTTGGCGAAGAGAAAAGTATTGATTTTACGGATGAGGTAGCAAGACTGGAAGAACGGTACCGTGTGCTTGAGGAGGAAGTTTATTCTAATATCTCCCCTTCCCAAAAAATGCATCTAGCTAGACATCAAGGACGTCCGACTTCTCTTGATCTTATGGGGCAGATCTTCACAGATTTTATCGAGCTTCACGGGGATCGAATGTTTGGGGATGATCTTGCAATTGTAGGCGGTATCGCCAAACTTAACGGTGTCCCGGTTACGGTCATTGGCCAGCAGCGCGGTAAAGATACGAAGGAGAATATTTTACGCTTTTTCGGCAGTGCACACCCTGAGGGCTTCCGTAAGTCACTGCGTCTGATGCAGCAAGCGGACAAGTTCAATCGTCCCATTATAACCTTTGTAGATACGAAAGGTGCATATCCAGGCAATACAGCTGAGGAAAGAGGACAATCCGAAGCAATTGCCCGTAATTTACGCGAGATGTCTCAGTTTGGTGTTCCTGTAATCTGTGTGGTTATCGGTGAAGGCGGAAGTGGGGGCGCATTAGCACTGGCAGTTGGTAATAGAGTGCTTATGCTGGAACATGCCATTTATTCGGCGATATCTCCTAACGGTGCTGCATCAATTCTATGGAAGGATGCTTCGAAGGCTGATCAAGCGGCAGAAGCCATGAAGATAACGGCATCTGATCTGCTTGAAATGGAAGTCATCGAAGAGATTGTTCCTGAGCCAAAAGGCGGCGCACATCGTGATTACGAAGCTACGGCAGCTGCAATTAAGGATGCATTATGGCGTCACTTGCAGGAGCTGATTCCTCTGGATAGAGCGGAATTGAAAGAAGATCGTTATCGTAAATTCCGTAAAATTGGTGAGTTTGCTGAAGTCCAGCAGGAGCAGATTTTCCTTGAAGAAGAAGTGGAATCTGAAGTGTGAATAGTGCCTTTCCATTTGCACTTTAAGACATATAACCATACTTAGTGGACCATATTGAATTAAGTGTAAATTATACATTTTATTGGAATTAAAATAATCTCGACGCAATGCCGGGATTATTTTAATTTTTTTTGTGCGTTCAGATAATTCGAGCTCAAATTACATCTAAAAGAGCCTACAACATTGATTTTGTGTCTAAGTTGCAGTAATATTCATAAGGGCGTAGTTAAAGGCACATGTGACAAAGTTCCTATTTAATTAGTTAGCCTTGTAGTAGATTTTGTAGTTGGAAAAAGTGAGACAGAGAGAACGAAAAAACGGAGGAAAACCTAATGCGGAAAAGTAAAATTGTATGTACGATCGGACCTGCGAGTGAATCGTTGGAGAATATCAAAAAATTGATTTTGGCTGGTATGAATGTGGCCCGTTTGAATTTCTCCCACGGCGATTTTGAAGAGCATGGTGCTCGGATTAAAACGATCCGTCAAGCATCTAAGGAACTGAACAAAACTGTTGCTATCCTGCTCGATACAAAAGGACCGGAGATTCGCACAGGCAAGTTGGAAGTAGAACCGATTGAACTAGTTCAGGACGAGTACCTGACACTAACTACGGAAGAAATCCTTGGCACCCAAGAACGTATTTCCATCACGTACAGCGAGCTTCCTAATGATGTTCAAGTAGGCTCCACCATCCTTATTGATGACGGTCTGATTGGTTTGACAGTTGTCGACATTCAAGGAACTGAAATCAAGACCCGTATTGTAAACGGTGGTACGATCAAGAGCAAGAAGGGCGTTAACGTACCAGGAGTAAACATCTCCTTGCCGGGTATTACGGAAAAAGACACCAACGATATTCTTTTTGGTATCGAACAGGACATCGATTTTATCGCCGCTTCCTTCGTTCGCAAAGCTAGCGACGTTCAGGAAATTCGTGAGCTGCTTTCGAAAAACAACGCTTCTCACATTCAAATCATTTCCAAAATCGAAAACCAACAAGGTGTTGACAACCTTGATGAAATTTTAGAAGCTTCCGATGGCCTGATGGTTGCTCGTGGTGACCTTGGTGTTGAAATTCCAGCTGAAGATGTACCTTTGGCTCAAAAATTGATGATTCAAAAATGTAACGTTGCTGGCAAACCAGTAATCACAGCTACACAAATGCTGGATTCTATGCAACGTAACCCACGTCCTACTCGCGCTGAAGCAAGTGACGTAGCAAACGCTATTTTCGACGGAACAGATGCAATCATGCTTTCCGGAGAAACTGCTGCTGGTAAATATCCAGTAGAATCCGTTCTTACAATGTCCCGTATTGCTGAGAAAGCGGAGTCCGCTTTGGACCACCGTGAGATTTTCTCAAAACAACAAACTTTACAAGAAACTACAGTTACAGAAGCTATCAGCCAATCCGTTGCAATTTCCGCTTTGGATCTGAACGCTAAGGCTATTCTTTCTTCGACTGTTACAGGTCATACTGCACGCGTTGTTTCCAAATACCGTCCTAAAGCACCAATCATTGCTGTTACGACACAAGAAAGAACTATGCGTCAATTGTCCCTCGTTTGGGGCGTAACGCCAGTATTCGGTAAAGTAGCTACTTCCACAGATGAATTGCTTGAAACAGCAATCCAAGGTGGTAAGGATTCCGGTCTGGTTCAAGCTGGCGACCTAGTTGTGATTACTGCAGGAATTCCACTTGGACGTTCCGGTTCCACTAACTTGGTAAAAGTAAGCACAATCGAGTAGTACTCGACTGTGCTTTGCCTGATTCGTAGATTTTACGCAAAATAGAAGAGCTGTCTCAGATGTAGTGAAAATCTACAAATGAGGCAGCTCTTTTTTTTGTGCTGAATCCATTTATGCTGTTAGTATATACGTTTGACGCTAAAAGAGTCCCCTCGAGGGCTTGGACTGGAAGGAACCGCAACGGTGGTGTTATTCTGGACCATGATCCCTCCATTAGAAAGAGTTAACCTAGGTTGTTTTCCATTGATTCGACAGCAGTTGAAGCAGGTAGTGCCCACGCGGGCCAGCTTTGCGATGGAACCATCGACCTCAGGAGCCTCCATAATCCATTCGCCGGAGGTCTGCGGACCAGTATATCGCTGAAGCGTTCGGAAGGTCCAATTTCGGCTTAAATTCCGGAGTGTGATAGACCACTTCGTGTGGCTTATTTTTGTGATAGTACCCTTCATATGATCTCCGGGGTATACTGGAAAAGGGATTACGGTCTCGACGTCAGGTAGTATTTCCCACCAGGCGTAATAACGGGCAATCCCATTTACGAATTCATGACCTGTTCCCGTCTGAATAAGGTTGCTGTTCTTGAAGCCGTCGATGCCAATCCATGCGGAGGAATAGGTGGATTTGTGGGTTGGTTTTACGTATGGGACGGTCCATTCACCGGAAATGCGATTGAAGGCACCTTTTCTACCAGTAACAGTGTAGCCACTCCAGTTCTTAGATGACCAGCCAAAAGCAGAGCTTTGTCTATTGCTCGCATTAGATTTGTCTGTTAGACAAGGATGATTTACCATGAGAGAGTTATATTTTATGCTCAACTTGTCCACCGCCTTTATAGTACTGCTATATTAAATGCGATGATTACATATGAAGTACGGGTGTTCTGTTAAAATATAAAAATATAAAGCTGGAGGACTCATAGTACAAATGGAAAAATTATCGAAGCTGCGCGGCTTTTATCTATTTTTAGGATTGGCCGGCGGTTCATTTGGCTCTTATCTTTCGCTGCTGCTGGTCCATAATGGACTTAATAGTGGACAGATAGGTATACTAATGGCAACAGGCACACTAGTTGCAATCACCATTCAGCCGATGTGGGGGATTATCTCTGATCGGTATAATCAGACGCGTTTAGTACTTATCCTAAGTGTGGCGGTTCCGGCCTTACTAGCTGTCTTTTATCGTTCGGAATATTTCATTGTACTTCTTCTGGTGTATACGTGCTCAACGATCTTCTCCTCTACACAGGCTCCTATAGCCGATTCTTACGCGATCTCGGCGGCGAATAGAGCTGGAGCCACTTACGGTAGCATCCGGCTTATGATGAGCATTGGGGCGGCTCTGGGAGCTTATGCAGGAGGGGTGTACGTATCTACCTTCTCTGTATCCACGATATGGCTACCTTTTCTCTTTTTTAATCTGATTGCAGTCCTTATTGCGTTTACATTGCCGAAGCAGGCGGAAGAGAATCATATGATGAGGCAATCGTTTACTCAGGGGGTAAGACAACTGCTGGGGAATCGGGTCTTCCTTGCGTTTTTGGGTGGCAGCTTTCTTGTGAACCAGACGATGGCTGCTTTTGGTACATACTTTGTAATTGCTTTTCAATCGGTTGGAGGGTCTACTCGCTATGCAGGGATTGCGCTCTTTCTCGCATCGGTGACGAATGTGCCTTCCATGCTTTTTGCTTCTAAGGTGATTAAGAGGTTGGGTCGTGAGCGGACCTTGCTCCTTGGGGCTCTTATTTATGTTTTGCGGTGGGGTATTCAGGTTGCTTTTCCTTATCCATCGGTAATGATCGGAGTGCAAGTGCTGCATGGTCTTTCATTTGGGTTCTTTTATATTGCTGCAGTCGAATATGTATCTCAGATCACGTCTAACGAGATGCAGGCCACTGGCCAAAGTGTATTTAATATGGTGTTTGCAGGTTTTTCTGGCATTGTCGGTAATTTACTGAATGGATTCTTGCTCAATCAAGGCGGGGTAGAAGTAATGAATCTGTCTTGTATGTTGAGCTCTATCGCAGGAGCAATGCTGCTGTTCTATGTTGCCAGAAACTCTCGGCGCAAATTATCGACGACGCTATCTTCAGGCGGGGCCCAGGCTTAAACGCTTCCCTGCTGCTATGCTGAAAGGAGTATTTATAGATGGAATTAGAACGAGCTGGCTTGCCCAGCCGATGGTATAAGTCGACCCTGCGTGTTCGCTATCAGGAAAGTGATCAGATGGGTGTCGTGTATCATGCGAATTATTTGAACTGGTTTGAGTCTGGTCGTACGGAGATGTTTCGTCAGGTTGGTTTTACTTATCGTGAACTTGAGAAACAAGGCGTCTTACTTCCTGTCACCTCAGCAGATTTGCAATTTAAAAGTCCGGCGCGATATGATGATCTTATCTCCGTGTATGCGCGAATGACTACCTTCTCAGCGTTACGAGTCGTATTTGAGTATCAAGTGCGGAGGCTTTCGGAAGAAGAAGGTGGAAATTCAGAAGATTTATTGGCTACTCTAGGGGAGTTGCGGTCGATGGATCCACCTGGGGAGCTGCTGGTTACCGGCACGACAAGTCATGTTTGGGTGAACCGGGAATGGAGGCCTGCTAGGCTGGATAGAGCCCTTCCAGAGCTCTTTCACGCAATAAAAGAGGCGCTGCGGGAAGAAGGGGGTTCAGTATGATTAGAAGCAAATGGTTATGGGCTGGACTATTTATTATTCCTGCTGTGGAATTATTCGGTTTTATCTACGTAGCAGATCAACTTGGAGCATTTAAAACGTTGCTGCTTATGCTGACCACTTCAGTAATCGGTCTACTAATGATGCGATTTGAGGGTAAGAAAGTGCTGCAGGACAGCAGAACACATATGCAGGAGGGCCGCGTTCCTGGTCGGACGATGCTGGATGGTTTATGTATTTTTTTCGGAGGATTGCTACTGATATTGCCGGGTTTCGTAACCGATATTGTCGGTTTCACGCTAGTATTTCCATTAACTCGGCCTTTGTACCGTATATTTTTGCTGAAGTGGATTGAGAAGAAGATGAAGAATGGCACCTTCACCTTTTACCGTCGTTAGTATACTTTTTACAACAATAACAGAGCGGACCCCTGTCATTGCTGAAGGGACCGCTCTGTTTGCTATTTTACGAATTGATGATTATCGGTTCCTATCTTAATCTGCCGCTAACAATGTAGCTGTGCAAAGCTCGGAATACGCCCGCTCGATTAAAGGCGACAAGGACTACTAGGACAACGGGTCCGATGATCAGCCCTAGCATACCGAACAACTGCAGACCGG
Organism: Paenibacillus sp. FSL R5-0923; assembly: GCF_038009145.1. Classification (NCBI taxonomy): domain Bacteria; kingdom Bacillati; phylum Bacillota; class Bacilli; order Caryophanales; family Paenibacillaceae; genus Paenibacillus; species Paenibacillus sp. FSL R5-0923. The sequence continues at coordinate 40,184 of NZ_JBBPAT010000003.1, read as the reverse complement.
CGAACATACCAATCAACATGGCAAGGGGATCGAGTCCGATGCTGCTGGCGAGCACTTTCGGCTCAAGCACCTGCCGGGTAATAAGAATAACAGCGTAAAGTATGGATAGTCCTATCCCTAGTGCCAGATTGTCCGTCATATAAGAATATAACGCCCAAGGCAGCATCACAATTCCCACACCGAGATAAGGCAATAGATCCACAAAGCCAATCATTAAGCCGATAGCAAATGCAGACTTCACACCCAGCAGCAACAGCCCGATTACTACAATGATCGCTGTGATGGAGATCAGGATGACCTGGGCGCGAAGGTAACCGAAGAGCGCTCTGCGTAAATCTCTCCAGATATCTGACACAGGCTTCAGGAATACTGTCGGCAGCCAGCCTGTAAGTTTATCATTATGATGCTCCCAACTCGTACTAATGAAGAAGGCAGCAAGGACAACCACGATAAGAATCGTACCCATACTAGGAAGTGCGGAGATCAGTTTCAATATTACATTAAAAAATCCCGTGACCACTTGCGTGACTGCGTAACCTACAGTTTCCGTTGTTCTGCTGATATTGCTGTCAATCGTAGCATGATAGTCAGGATTGTCTCGGTAGAATTGATTAATCTGGTTGATGATGTTCTGAATGCTTGCATTCTGGCTTAAGGACATCAGAAGATCCTTCCATTGGTCGGTGTGGAGATTAAAGGTTTGCAGCAAGACGATTAATTCTTTTACGAGTCTTGTAATCATCGCGGTTAAGACTAGTGTGATTCCGCCTATGTAAAATAGCAGCGCGAGTGATACCGCAAGCCAGCTTGGTAATTTAAAGCCTTTAAGAATAAGTACTAATGGATGCATGATATATGCGAGCAGCCAAGCGAGCAACAGGGGGTATAACAGCGGAAGTAATAAATAGATTGCGAGCAGGAGGATGGAAGTTGCCAGAACGACCCACAGGCCGCGCAGCAGTCTTTTTAATACCAAACGATCCATACCGAGACCACACCTTCTTCATTCCTGCATAGACAGGGGAATAAGAGCTCGTCTTCATATATATTCATAGGATCGATTTAAAGACTAGAATGCGGGATAAATATTAGAATGGGCCGGAATCTCTAAACTGAAATGAAAAAATTGAATCAGGGGATTAGAAGTTTTTTTCTATCTCTCTGATAAAATCATTTGATGCGCTCCAAAGCTTCCACATTGTTCACATAACCGACAAAATCCAGTATGATGAATAAAGATACGAAGCATGTTGGTCATACAGCATTCCTGACGGAAATGTTCTTACACGCACTTATTAGATTTTTTAATGCTTTCAATTGGAAATGTTTTCATGGAACTAAGATTGTTTTTATACCTTGTTGGCAAAGGAGAGATATGCTATGACAGCTACCAAAGGCTTGGAAGGTATCGTTGCAACAACTTCATCCATTAGTTCTATTGTGGATGGTGTACTCACTTACCGCGGTTATGATATTGATGAACTTGCAGAACATGCTACCTTCGAAGAAACAGCTTATTTGTTATGGTTCGGCAGTCTGCCGACGGTGCCAGAGCTGGAAGCGCTCAAGCGGGATCTTAGTGCCTTCGCACAGATTCCTGAACAGGTAATCGAGCAAATGAAGCTCTATCCAAAAGACGCCAACACCATGGCAGCATTGCGGTCGGCTGTATCAAGCCTTGCTCTCTATGATGAAGCGGCTGACGATATGAGCAGAGAAGCGAACGAGATTAAGGCGGTAAAACTGCAGGCACAACTCCCAACAATTGTGGCGGCACTGTCGCGTATTCGCAAGGGGCTTGAACCAGTGGCTCCGAAAGAAGGCGTTTCTATTGCTGAGAACTTCCTTTATATGCTGTGGGGAAAAGAGCCGGACAGCGTATCTGTCAAAGCACTTGATACCGCACTTGTTCTTCATGCGGACCATGAGCTGAATGCTTCAACTTTTGCTGGCCGGGTTACAGTTGCGACATTATCCGATATTTATTCTGGGGTCACCTCCGCTATTGGTGCGCTCAAAGGCCCGCTTCACGGTGGGGCGAATGAAGCAGTTATGAAGATGCTAGAGGAGATCGGAAGTTTGGAAGCGGTTGAACCGTTTATCCGTAAGAAACTGGATAACCGTGAGAAAATCATGGGCTTCGGTCATCGAGTATATAAGAATGGTGATCCACGTGCAAAACATTTGATGAAAATGTCGCTGGAGCTTGGCACGATGAAAAATGACACCACCCTTTACGACATGTCCGTAAATATTGAACAATTGATTACCGGGCAAAAGGGATTAAGACCGAATGTTGATTTCTATTCGGCTTCTGTTTATACACAGCTAGGCATAGATCGTGAACTGTTCACTCCTATTTTTGCAATTAGCCGGACTTCAGGTTGGACTGCGCATATTCTGGAGCAATATACAGATAACCGCATTATTCGTCCACGTGCAGAATACACGGGTATGGTTGAACAGAAATACGTTCCAGTAGACGAAAGATAGAAGAGCAGCCTTGCGGGCTGCTCCTAAAGTTTAGTAGAATGAACCCTAGCAATAGTGTTTTAAATTTTTGATTTTAATGATGATGAGAGTTTTGTTCGATGCTTGTCAATGCTATTTAAATCCCACAAAACTTTAGGAGGAATACACTCAAATGTTGAAACTAGAAAAATTCGATCTACCTACAGAAGGCGAACAAATCACGATTAAAGAAGGAAAACTACAAGTTCCGAATAATCCAATCATTCCTTTTATCGAGGGTGACGGCACAGGCCGTGATATTTGGAAAGCTTCCAAGCGCGTACTTGATGCAGCAGTAACTAAAGCTTATGGTGGCACTAAGCAAATCGCTTGGTACGAAGTATTTGCTGGCGAAAAAGCTTTCAATACATATGGTGAATGGTTGCCAAATGATACGTTGGAAGCAATCCGCGAATATTTTGTGGCGATCAAGGGACCACTTACTACTCCAATCGGAGGCGGTATTCGTTCATTGAATGTAGCTTTGCGTCAAGAATTGGATTTGTACGTATGTCTGCGTCCAGTTCGTTATTTCCAAGGTGTTCCTTCTCCTGTTAAACGTCCTGAGCTGGTGGATATGGTTATTTTCCGTGAGAATACAGAGGATATCTATGCAGGGATTGAATATCAAGAAGGCTCTGCTGAAGTGAAGAAAGTCATCGAATTCCTGCAAAAAGAAATGGGAGTTAACAAAATCCGTTTCCCTGAAACTTCTGGTATTGGTATCAAACCGGTATCCTCCGAAGGTTCGAAGCGCTTGGTGCGCGCTGCAATTGAATATGCGATCAAGCACGGACGTAAGAGCGTAACGCTTGTTCACAAAGGAAACATCATGAAGTTTACTGAAGGTGCCTTCAAAAACTGGGGTTATGAAGTAGCTGAGCAAGAGTTCGGAGATAAGGTCTTCACTTGGAGTCAATATGATGTGATTAAGGAACGTGACGGTGAGGCTGCCGCTAATGCTGCTCAGAAGGATGCTGAAGCTGCTGGCAAAATCATTATCAAGGATGCAATTGCGGATATCGCGCTGCAACAAGTTCTGACTCGTCCAACTGATTTCGATGTTATTGCTACGTTGAACCTGAACGGGGATTACCTGTCCGACGCACTGGCTGCACAAATCGGCGGCATCGGCATCGCTCCTGGAGCGAACATTAACTACATTACTGGCCACGCCATCTTTGAAGCTACCCATGGTACAGCTCCTAAATATGCAGACAAAGACGTTGTGAATCCCGGTTCTGTTATTCTGTCCGGCGTAATGCTCTTGGAGCACTTGGGCTGGCAGGAAGCAGCGGACCTGATTTATAAAGGTATGGAAACTGCTATCAACAATAAGACCGTGACTTATGACTTTGCCCGTCTGATGGAAGGTGCAACTGAGCTGAAATGCTCCGCATTTGCAGACGAAATTATTAACCACCTATAGGTTAGATTAGCCAGATAACATTAGCCTTACCTTTATCATTTCTAGGAGGCGAATCTGTGGCGATCAAGCGTTATAAAATTACAGTGGTAGGCGCCGGTTTTACCGGCGCTACTACAGCTCTTATGTTAGCTCAAAAGGAACTTGGAGACGTTGTGCTGCTCGATATTCCACAAATGGAGAACCCAACCAAGGGTAAGGCGCTTGACATGCAAGAAGCAGGTCCTGTGCAGAGATTCGACAGTCATATTATAGGAACCTCAAGTTATGAAGATGCTGTAGATTCTGATATTGTAATTATCACTGCAGGGATTGCCCGTAAACCTGGGATGAGCCGCGACGATCTTGTGAATATCAATGCAGGGATTGTAAAGTCGGTATGCGAGAACGTAAGAGATGTAGCACCGGAATCCATCGTAATTATTTTGAGTAATCCGGTAGATGCGATGACTTATGCTGCATTTGAAGCGTTAGGCTTTCCGAAAAACCGCGTAATTGGACAATCCGGCGTGCTGGATACAGCGCGTTACTGCACTTTTATTGCGCAAGAACTGAACGTATCCGTTGAAGATGTACGTGGTTTCGTAATAGGAGGACACGGCAATGATATGGTACCGCTCGTTCGTTATTCTAGTGTCGGAGGCATTCCAATCGATACATTGATTCCTACGGATCGTATCGAGGAGATTGTGAAGCGTACACGTGTGGGTGGCGGGGAAATCGTTGACCTTTTAGGAAATGGTAGTGCGTATTATGCTCCTGCAGCCTCTTTAGTTCAGATGACGGAAGCGATCTTGAAGGATAAGAAACGGATCATTCCGGTTATTGCCTTGCTTGAAGGCGAATATGGTTATGACAATCTGTTTCTGGGCGTTCCAGCTCTTCTTGGTGCGAATGGGATTGAGAAGATCTTTGAACTGGAGCTTACGGCTGAGGAGAAAGCGGCTTTAGATAAGTCCGCAGAGTCCGTACGTAGTGTAACAGCAATATTATCTGTGTAGATTGTGCCAGATGAAAGGGGAGGGTCCCGAAGGCCGTGAAATGGCTTAAGGGCGCTCTCTTTTTTTATATCAACAACTTCAAAGAATGGACACCTAAGTTGCTTTTCTTATTCTAATATTATGGGTATAATTATATGTAACTATTATCACAGTTAAATTGGAGGAGATATGATATGGATTGGAACGTTTTGTTTTTCTTACATATGATCGGGACGCTGGCACTAGGATTTTACCTTGTACTGCCTTTCATCATCGGTCGTGCTGAAAAATTGTCGCCTGCAGCAAAAGAAGGTACGTTAAGTGCAGTTACTGGATTTAACCGCTTTGCACAATACGGTTTAGTGATTCAACTACTTACAGGTGGTTACATGATGACCAAGGGTGATTATTCTGTAGCATGGATGATCATTATCGTTGTATTGTTGCTAGCAATGTTTGCGCTTGGTGGTATTATGAGCAAGCCTTTGCGTCTTGCTGCTGCTGGAATTCGTGAGAACCGTGATGTCAAAGCAGAAACAGGCAAATTGCGTACGCTTAGTGCGCTGCTGTCCGTGTCATTGCTGCTGATGGTATTCTTCATGGTATTTAACGATATTATTTAATCTGTACGACTATGAGCCCGCTTCCGTAAAGGAGAGCGGGTTTTTTTGTGTGTTGAGAATATCACAGTAGTTATTTCCTAGAGAAAAAAACGTTTTCAATTACGTAGTAATAGAGTAATATAAAAATGTTTATGCGATTGGTTTAAAATTACAATTATTTTATTATCTGAGGGATTACGGGGGAGTTTGGATGGGTGTGAAGTTAAGAAGGATTGTGAGTGTAAGCTTGGGTCTCAGTTTAGTATTTAGTTCGTTGGGTTCCGTATCCGCAGCAGCAGATAGCTCGGTTAAAGACTATGAGGGTCACTGGGCGCAGCAGCAGATCGAAAGCTGGTTAGAGAAGGGCTGGTTAAAAGGATTTGAAGATGGATCGGTAAAGCCTAATCAAAGCATTTCGAGAGCTGAATTTGTTGCCCTTGTGAATCGTTTCTTCGAGATCACAAAGAGTCAACCAGTGAAATTTACTGATTTGCCTGCAAGTGGCTGGGTGTATGAGGAATTCTCCAAGGCAGTTACGCAAGGTTACATAAAGGGCTATGGCGATAAGGTTCGCCCAAATGATCCTGTTACCCGCCAGGAGGTTGCGGTAATAATCAGTATGCTGCTGAAATTGGAAGATCCAGACCCTGTCGTATTGGATCAATTCAAAGATCGGGACCAGATAGCGTCATGGAGTGAGAGCAAGGTAGCGGGAATGGTGAATCTAGGAGCAATGAAAGGATATCCTAACGGGAATTTTGCTCCATTGCAAGCTATGACCCGGGCTGAAGCAGTAGCTATATTGGAATCCTTGAATACACCAATGGGTGGTGGATTTCATATCACGCAGTCAGGAGTTTTTGGCAGCAAAGACCCTGCTCACCTAACGGGTTATGAGAGTGTAACAGTGAGTACTTATGGGGTTAACCTTCAGAACGCTGTTATATACGGGGATTTGCTTTTGGATGAAGGCATTGGAGAAGGTGAAGTATCACTAGATAATGTAACTGTAAAAGGGAAAGTCTTTGTTAAGGGTGGAGGTGTTGATTCTATACACTTCAAGAATTCTATCATAGAGCAAGTAGTCGTTCAGAGAAAAGGCGGAGTTGTTCGTCTTGTAACTGAAGGAGCAACCCAAATCAAGAGTATATTTGTACAGACTGGAGCAATTCTTAAACTAGGCCAAGGTACTACTGTGAATAAGGTTATTCTGGATGCACTCACAAAGGTAACTGGACAAGGTCAGCTATTATCTGCAACAGTGAACGATGGGGCTAAAGGGTCTTCGTTTGAGAAAAAGCCCGATCTGTTAGAGGGATCTCTGAAGGATTCCATCACTATGCCTACTCCCACCGTTACACCTACTGTAGGAGCGGCTGCTGGTGGTTCGAGCGGTGGTGGAGGCGGTAGTGGCGGGGAAACACCAACAACCACACCAACACCAACGCCAACACCAACACCAACACCGACACCTGCGGTGAATGTTCCCGAAGTGAACGGCATAACTTTAGTACAGGAGGCTGTATATAAATATACGAATGCTGCTTCTATAACTGTTAATTTAAGTAAGGTGTCGCATGCAATACGTTCTCAAACTGATCATGCAGAATATTATTTCACTACCGCACTCGAAATATCACCAGATATGGATAAAGCACGAGGATATTTTCCTTTTGATATGTTTGTAACCTTTCCGATCTATCCAGAGCATGTAAAGGATTACATGACGATAATTTTATTTGATAAGAATGGTGCACCCATTGGCTATAAGACAATAAAATTGGATCTTAATGTGAAATATACTACTCTTGATATGTCAATGGTAACTAAATATAGTGAAGGTGTAAACATTACAGGAGCGAGCAATTCGCAATACATTCAAAATAGCATCTCGATAGCTAGTGCATTTGTTCAGCAACATCCTGAAGTGAAGTACTTTACTACAACCCCAAATACAGCATTCTATATGTTGGACCCTACTAAGGATTTTAATGTAGAACATATTTCATCTACGGTAGCGTATCTTAATGAGGTTTCTAAAAGTTATAGCGCTGTTGAGTATTCGTATGAAAGTTTTGATTACGATGAATCACCATTTTATACTCAACCGAATTTTGAAGAGGAATATATGGTTCTTCTATATGACTCGGAGTTAAAGGTGTTGGGTTACTATCAGGGAAAGACTAACTTAACCGACCAACAGAAAGCAAATAATGTGGGTTTTAAGATTGGCAAGCTTCCTGCTGTAGATTTGTTAGTATTGAATGATGAGCCAGCAGTAAACTGGGTGTATGACAGATATATCAAGCTAACCGACGATCAAAAGAATCTGATTGCGGGAGATTTTATAACTAAAATTGTAGAGCTTAAGGCAAAATTGCTTCTTCTGAAGCAAAGCTAAATTTCATTAAACGATAAGGGCTGTTCCACATCGCCATTTCATGGCTTAGGGGACAGTCCTTATTTGCGTTCAAATGAACTTCAGGGTGTTTGATTCTACCTGCATTGTGGTAAGTAACTTTTCATACAGCAATTTAAAAAAATGATAAAGCCGGCGTATAAACGTATACGCTTGAGCCATCCTAAGACGATCAGTTAACTATCAATTACTTAACGAGAGGAGCTAGGATTATGTCAAACGACAAGCAAGCTACGAAAACCTTACCCCCGCAAGAACAGCATCATCAACCAGGAATTGAGAGCGAAATGAAGCCGTTGCCGAAATATGAACCGGCTAATTATAAGGCGGCAGGTAAATTGCAGGGCAAGGTGGCACTTATTACTGGAGGAGACAGCGGGATCGGACGGGCAGTGGCTGTTCTTTTTGCAAAAGAAGGCGCCGATGTAGTTATTTCATATCTGAATGAACACTCTGATGCAGAGGAAACGAAACGCCAGGTGGAGCAGGAAGGTCGCAAATGCATTCTGATTCCAGGAGATATTGGTGTGGAAACCTTCTGTAAAGATCTCATTAAACAGACGGTAGAGGGCCTCGGGAAACTGGATATTCTCATCAATAACGCGGCGGAGCAACATCCACAAGCTAAGATCGAGGATATTACGTCCGAGCAGCTAGAGCGTACATTCCGTACGAATATTTTTGCAATGTTTTATTTGACCAAAGCGGCTATGCCTCATCTAAAAGCAGGATCAGCTATCATTAATACGACTTCGATTACCGCTTATCGTGGTAGTCCACAATTACTGGACTATTCGTCAACGAAAGGAGCCATTCTGAGCTTCACGCGTTCCTTATCTACGAATCTGGCAGAGAAAGGCATTCGGGTAAATGGCGTTGCTCCGGGTCCAATTTGGACACCGCTTATTCCATCTACTTTTGATGCAAAACAGGTTAGTGAGTTCGGCGGTACGCAGCCTATGAAGCGACCGGGACAACCGGAGGAGCTGGCCCCAGCTTATGTATATCTAGCCTCCGACGATTCGAGTTATGTGACCGGACAAGTTATCCATGTAAATGGTGGCGAGGTCGTAAACGGGTAGACGCTCAGCCAACCAAACCTAGATACTTATTTAAAAAGCTCTAATTCAGGGTTAGCCGAATTAGAGCTTTTTGTATTGATCTTGGGATTTAGTTTCCAGCAGACAGCTCATCGAGCGACATTTCAAAGCTCGGAGCCATATGAGTGAGGAAATAATCCACTTCCTGTAAGCCGAGTCCGCGTAGCTTCGCACCTGTCTGCTCTTTCGCTGCTGCGAATTCACGGTTGCCCGCAGCAACCTCCCAGACACATTTTAGGTAAGCATCCAGTCGATCGGCTGCCTTAACGTAGCTGTGCAGGAGAACGTCCTCCGAATCGGGAGAACTGTCTTCTGGCTGCATGAGCTGCGTGTAAATGCCCTGAAGCTCGGGAGGAATCATACCGGTCAAGCGTTCCGCAGCAATTCTTTCCATTTCGCGGAAGCTGGTTAGTAGCCGAGGATTATTGTATTTCACTGGTGTGGCAATGTCACCCGTGAACACTTCGCTGGCATTATGGAACAGGGCCATAGTTGCTGCTCTTTCGGCGTTTAATGAACGTCCATAATGAATATTACCAATGGAACAGAGCATATGTGTGAGCAGAGCTACATGGAAAGAATGCTCAGCGACGTTCTCAGGTGCGGTGCTGCGCATTAGGCTCCAGCGCTGAATATATTGAAGCCGATATAAATAGGCGGAAAAATGGTAGTTCAATTTTAAAGTAACCCCTTTCATGAGCTGCTAGGTATGATATTATTATACTAATTGTATCAGACTTTTGATAATCTGGATCTGCTGAGAGGAGCTTGAATGAATATGCAGCATTTTGAAGACAGCATTTATAATCTAATTGTTGAAACGTCCACGAACTTGCCGGGTGATGTACGCCGGGCGGTCGCCAAGGGTCGCGCACTAGAGGACAGAGCTACCCGGTCAGGTCTTGCGTTAACTACGATTGCTCAAAATATCGGAATGGCTGAGCAGCAAGTATCACCGATCTGTCAGGATACGGGAATGCCTACATTTATCATTCACACACCTGTGGGAATCAATCAGATTGAGATGAAAAAAGATATTCACAACGCCATTGTACGGGCGACCAAGAATGGTAAGCTTCGCCCAAATTCTGTAGATTCATTGACAGGTGAGAACAGCGGAGATAATTTGGGAGCAGGTACACCGGTCATTCATTTTGAACAATGGGAAGAGGAAAAAATAGATGTCAGACTGATTCTGAAGGGTGGCGGCTGCGAGAATAAGAATATTCAATACAGCCTTCCAGCAGAATTAGAAGGATTGGGCAAGGCAGGCCGTGATCTGGACGGAATTCGTAAATGTATTTTACATGCTGTTTATCAGGCACAAGGGCAAGGCTGTAGCGCTGGTTTTATTGGTGTTGGTATCGGCGGCGACCGCACAACTGGCTATGAGCTGGCTAAGAAGCAGCTGTTCCGCAAAGTGGAGGATGTTAATCCAATAGAGGATCTCAGCAAGCTGGAAGACTACATCATGGAGAATGCCAATAAGTTGGGTATTGGAACGATGGGCTTTGGTGGGGAAGTTTCGCTGTTTGGTTGTAAGGTCGGCGTTATGAATCGTTTGCCAGCCAGCTTTTTCGTATCTGTTGCCTACAACTGTTGGGCTTTCCGTCGCCAAGGTGTGCTGGTTGATCCGTCAACAGGCAATATAGAGGACTGGTTGTACGAGAGTGGTACAGGGATTTCGGTTGATGATGGACGGGACCAGGCGTCGGAAACAGAAGTGGCAGATACAGATGCAGGTGAAGATAATGCAGCTACTGGATCTCGCGAAGTCCGCCTGACCACACCGATAAGTGAAGAGGATATCCGTAGTTTACGAGTTGGGGATGTAGTGATTTTATCCGGCGAAATGCATACGGGCCGCGATGCACTTCATAAATATCTAATGGATCATGAGGCTCCGGTGGATTTGAACGGTGCAGTTATCTATCACTGTGGTCCTGTAATGATGAAGGACGAGGAAGGCTGGCATGTTAAAGCAGCAGGCCCGACTACTAGTATCCGTGAAGAGCCCTATCAAGGCGATATTATCAAAAAATTTGGAATTCGTGCCGTCATCGGAAAAGGTGGAATGGGTCCTAAAACGTTAAAAGCTCTTCAGGAGCACGGGGGCGTATATCTCAATGCGATTGGTGGCGCTGCACAGTATTATGCGGAATGCATCAAGAAGGTAAATGCTGTTGATTTTATGGAATTTGGCATTCCTGAAGCAATGTGGCATTTGGATGTGGATGGTTTCGCTGCTATTGTAACGATGGATGCCCATGGCAACAGTCTGCACGCAGATGTAGAGAAAGATTCCGCAGCAAAATTAACTCAGTTTAAAGAACCTGTATTTAAATAAGTCGGGTACAGTCCGGTGAAATAGTCATAAAGTGGGGACATCCGCTGCTATGGCTTTTTCTCCGGTTTTATCGAAAATATAAGAATTTATATGTTCCACGCTATAATCTATCCTTATATTCCTCGTGTAATCACTTAGCGTCTATATAGATAGGGACGCCGAAGGTGTTTATGCTTGTCTAAAGGAGGTTTACGAATGGTACCACATTATATTAGAAATGGTCTTCTTAACGTTACTCCGTATTTTATCGTGGCTGGTGCAGATCAATTGATTGATTTTGTTGTGAACTGTTTTGATGCAAGAATTAATGATATGCTGCGGAATGATGAAGGCAAGATTAGACATGCAGAACTTAGAATAGGAGATTCGATCATCGAGGTTTCCGAGGCTAATGAGAAATATTCACCAGTACAGCTCGCTATTCATCTATATGTAAGAAATGTGGATGAGACCTTTCGTAAGTGCTTGGATGCCGGGGCATCCATCATTGAAGAACCATTAGATAAGCCTTATGGGGAAAGAGGAGCGGGTATTAGAGATACTCAGGGCAATCAGTGGTTTCTTGCAACCTGTATAGAATGAAATCATGATATTTTACAAAAGTAATACAAAGTAACAGTCCAGAGATAATCAACTTGGGCTGTTATTTTTATATAATCTATTATAGTAGGGATTTATGTCACGAAAATAGTAGCACTGGTTTTTTGATGAAAATGAAGTTAGGATAAAAGATACAATGAAAAAGGGAGAGGCACACTTCAGATGAAACCGTTTCGCGCTCGTCTTACGTTTATACTTATGGCCTTAATCGGTATTTCCATGATTGGCACTGGATTTACGATGGCTCATCTGTTTAAGAGCTCCCATATAGCTGCTCTCGAAGAGAACATGTCCCGGGAAATAAATTTACTCGCAGGCACATTGGAATTTGTAGATATGAACGCCACCAATGCCATTCCGTATTACACGGAGCAGGCAGAGCATGTCGCCGAGCTTCTAGACTCCCGGATTACTTTTATCAGTAAGTCAGGTGAAGTTTTAGGGGATTCAGAGAAAAATCCTCTGGAGATGGACAATCACGCCAATCGTGAAGAGGAGATTGTTGCGGCTAAAGAGGGGACTGGACGAGCCATTCGTTACAGCGAAACTTTAGATCGCGAGATGTTATATGTAGCTGAGCGGGTGACCTCAGATCATGGTTTTGACGGTTACATTCGGGTCTCGATGGGACTGGATGCAGTAACGGAAGGGCTTAACCGTGCTTGGATGATTATGGCTGGGGGGTTAGTTGTTTTGTTCCTGGCAGCAACTATTGTCAGCTACAAAGTGGCATCGAGCATGACTTCACCGCTTGAACAAATCACGAGAGTCGCGCGGCGTATTACAGATCTTGATTATGATGCAAGAGTCCATTTGAAGCGTAAAGATGAGGTCGGGCAGCTGGCGACAGCGATAAATGCCATGGCTGACAGTCTTCAAGCTCAGCTTAAGACTATTCGTGATAATGAGGATCTGCTGCAAAGCGTACTGGACAACATGACTGGCGGCATCATAATGATCAATGCGGACGAAGAAATTGCCCTGCTGAACCGAGCCTCAGAGCGGATGCTGGATGTTAGCAACAGTGAAATGGCGGGTCATTCGTACAAGGAGCTAAAGCGTCATTATGAGTTAACACGTCTGCTTGAAGAAGGGGTATCGAATAAAGAACCGCTCCATGAAGAACGAAGTATTTACAATCCGAGAGAGCGGATTGTACGTATGGACGCAGTACCTATGATCCAGGACGGGACGTATAGAGGCATGCTCTTCCTGCTGCAGGAAGTAACAGAGATTCGTCGCCTGGAGCGGATGCGAAGTGAATTTGTCGCTAACGTATCCCATGAATTGAAGACGCCGGTTGCCGCTGTTAAAGGATTTGCCGAGACCTTGCTGGGTGGTGGGGTTAAGGATGAGAAGACAGCCCGTTCCTTCTTGCAAATTATTTATGATGAGAACGAACGCTTAAATCGATTGATTGGAGATATTCTGGAATTATCTAAAATCGAATCTAAACGTGTGCAGCTCGATTGCTCACCTGTTCATATCATTGAATTCTTTGATTCCGTGCTGGGAACCATTAGCAAAGTGGCTGAGAAGAAAAGTATTAGTCTTAACGTAGAGGTTCCTGAGGAGCTGTTCATTGAGGCCGATGAAGATAAACTACGTCAAATTTTTATGAATCTGCTCTCCAATGCGATTAATTACACGCATGAAGGGGGTAGCGTAAAAGTCTACGTTAAGAATATACTGAAGCCAGATGGTTCAGAGAATGTCCAATTTACCGTTACCGATACAGGGATGGGGATTCCCAAAAAGGATCTGCCGCGCATTTTCGAACGTTTTTATCGAGTGGATAAAGCAAGATCAAGAAGTTCCGGTGGAACGGGGTTGGGACTGTCTATTGTGAAGCACTTGATAGATCTGCACCATGGTGTGATTTCGGTTAAAAGTGATCTGGGGATCGGAAGTTCATTTATTATTGAGTTGCCGCTCTTGCAGGAAGAAAAGGTGGATTAGATTTTTGTAAATTCATCTTATTGATTTTACACCAAGTTAACATTGTGGTGATATGATTGTTTTGTTGTTGCTTTGTAAAAATCAAACTATATGGAAGACGGGGGAACCTATGGCTCAACGATTGCTTGTCATTGAAGACGAACCGACACTGGCCCGGCTGCTGTCCTATAACTTAACGCAGGAAGGTTACGAGGTAACAGTAGAGGATCATGGTACGGCAGGATATGATCGTGCGACGAGGGAACCTTTTGACTTGATCGTATTAGATCTGATGTTGCCAGGTATGAATGGCATTGACATCCTTGATAAATTGCGTGGACAAGGTATCCGAACACCTATTATTGTGTTGACCGCTAAAAATGCGGAAGAAGATGTAGTTAGAGGGCTGAAATCAGGTGCTGATGATTATATAACCAAACCATTCGGCGTCTCTGAACTGCTCGCTAGAGTAAGTGCTGTACTTCGGAGGATTTCTGGACTTGCTGAGGAAGCACCGACAGAAACACCTATCTCTGCTTCTACCATTATCTTAGGTCAATTAGAGATTTACCCTGAGAGATATGAAGTCTCCCTCGGTGGTCATAGTATTAATTTACGGCCTAAAGAGTTCGAAGTGCTATTATATTTGGCTCGTAAGCCAGGGGTTGTGTTGACGAGAGATGATCTCATGAATGCTGTATGGGGCTTTGATTATATTGGTGGGCAGCGTACGGTGGACGTGCATGTGAGTTCACTTCGTAAAAAGCTTGAGCTCGATCCAGAATCCGTTCATATCGATTCGATTCGAGGCGTAGGCTATAAATTAGTGGTTAATAAAAAAAGAGCTCCGGTCATTTAGAGTGACTGGAGTTCTATTTTTTCTATACTTTTCATAAATAAGAAATGCTCGGAGTACTAGTTGGCTTCTGGGGAAATACTGTGATGTGGACCCATTCATCTCACTGATTTTACATTGCGTTAACATTTCTCTCCAACTGTATTTACACTAAAAGCTTATCATGGAGATCGAAGATGATGAGAAGGAGACGTAAACACTAATGAAATCCATCATTGACATAGAGAATCTTGATCTCTACTATGAGTCGTTCCACGCACTGAAGAATGTGAATCTGCAAATCCCGGAGAAACAGGTTACCGCTTTTATTGGACCTTCCGGTTGCGGGAAATCCACGTTGCTTCGCACATTGAATCGTATGAATGATATGATTCCTGGCACACGTATAGAAGGAACTGTAAACATCGGTGGCAAAAATATTTATAGTGATGAGGTAGAGGTGGAAAGCCTGCGTAAGCAGGTCGGTATGGTGTTTCAACAGCCGAATCCTTTTCCTAAGTCGATTTACGACAATGTAGCTTACGGTCCCCGTTTACACGGCATCCGTTCCAAAAGTGAACTGGATGAGATCGTAGAAAAAAGCTTGCGTCACTCCGCCCTATGGGAGGAAGTGAAAGATTTTCTGAAGAAATCTGCCCTTAGCTTGTCTGGTGGACAGCAGCAGCGGCTTTGTATTGCTAGAGCGTTAGCAGTACAGCCTGATATTCTGCTAATGGATGAGGCAACCTCTGCGCTCGATCCTGTATCCACTCTCAAGATAGAAGAGCTTGTTCAGGAATTAAGAAGTGAGTATACCATTGTTATGGTAACTCATAACATGCATCAGGCCGCACGTGTATCCGGTCGAACCGTGTTTTTCTTAAATGGTGTAATTGTAGAGGCGGCGGACACAGAGGTGCTTTTCTCGAACCCTAAAGATTCCCGCACTGAAGATTATATTTCCGGACGTTTCGGCTGATCAGATTTAAAAGGGTGTTCGTCCCTGGAAATGGCAAGCTGACCATACGTTAATGAGGAGGATCGCTCTTATTAT
This sequence comes from Paenibacillus sp. FSL R5-0923, assembly GCF_038009145.1. Classification (NCBI taxonomy): domain Bacteria; kingdom Bacillati; phylum Bacillota; class Bacilli; order Caryophanales; family Paenibacillaceae; genus Paenibacillus; species Paenibacillus sp. FSL R5-0923. Next base: position 24,372 of record NZ_JBBPAT010000003.1, on the reverse strand, counting down.
GATTCGCAGAAAAGAATTTGATAAAGACTTGGAAGAGCTGCGCAGTCTGCTGCAGCAGATGGGTGAGCATGTTAAGGATGCTCTTGAAGGTGCAATTAATGCATTACAAAATCTAGATACAACGCTCGCACAGGAAGTCGTTGAAGCGGATTTACAGCTGAATGCCATGGAAGATAAAATCATGGAAATTGGCTCACGCTTAATTATTACGCAGCAGCCCGTAGCTAAGGATTTGCGCCGCATTATCGTTGCCTTCAAAATATCAAGCGATTTGGAACGCATGGGGGATCTGGCGATTGATGTAGCTAAGGCGACCATGCGTCTTCAAGGCCAACAGTTGATTAAGCCCCTTGTAGACATTCCTCGTATGGCTGAAATCGTGACAATTATGATCGATGAGGCGATCCAGTCTTACCTGGATGAGAACACTGATCTGGCTTATAAAATGGCACAGGATGATGATCAGGTCGATCAATTGTATGGTGCGATGATCAATGAGTTGTATTCTTATATGGTAACAAAGCCGGAGACAGTATCCCAAGCTATGTTATTGACACTGGTAGGCCGTTATATCGAACGGATTGGCGATCACGCTACTAACATTGGTGAAAGCGTAGTTTACCTAGTTACCGGTAGTCGTCCAGATTTGAATGAGTAGTGTTTTGCAAAAGATGTTCAGTGGCTGGTAATTACAGAGAGTGTTTGGACTTTCGGCCGCTGTTGTCTCCAGATTTATTTTATTTTAACCACCTTTAGTGGTGTAAATCCAGAGACAAAGGCGGGCGCTCTGCTCCTACAGTTCCAAACCTCTCCTCCATTACTTGCACCTTCACATCTTTTGTTTATTTTTAGGTAAATTGAGTAGCCGTCCTTATATTAGGACGGCTACTTGTTGTATAGCCGTTTCTACTTGGACAGGCCATATGTTAAGATGTAAGAAGTAAGCATGAAAAAGGCGAGGTGCACTATGGACAAGTTGATACTTATAGATGGAAATAATATTATTTACCGCGCATTCTTCGCGATGCCCCCGCTAACGAATACAGCAGGGCAACAGACGAACGCGGTGTACGGTTTCACAACGATGCTGCTCCGTTTAATTGAAGAACACAAGCCGACACATATGATTGTTGCCTTCGATGCAGGAAAAGTCACATTTCGGCATGAAGGTTATGAGGATTATAAAGGCGGTCGGCAAAAGACACCTCCCGAGCTCTCCGAGCAGTTTCCACTGCTGAAAGATTTGCTCAGAAATCTGGGTGTACCGCAGTTTGAAATTGGCAATTATGAGGCCGATGATATTATTGGAACCATTTCTCGCCAAGCAGATGAAGCAGGCCGGCAGGTTATGATCGTGTCGGGAGACAAGGATATGCTTCAACTGGCTTCCGAACATACGACCGTTGCGTTGATCCGCAAAGGTGTTACTGAGGTTGAGCTTTATGGACCAGAACAAATTCGTGAGAAATATGATTTAACACCCGAGCAGATCATCGACCTTAAGGGACTGATGGGTGATGCGAGTGATAACATTCCGGGCGTTCCGGGTGTTGGTGAGAAAACAGCGCTCAAGCTGCTGCATCAATTCGGATCGGTTGAAGGTGTATTAGCAGGAACCGGTGAGCTTAAAGGTAAAATGAAAGAAAAACTGGAAGCACACGCGGAAGACGCTGTCATGAGTAAGAAACTGGCAACCATCTATCGTGAAGTGCCTCTTGAACATTCGTGGGAAGATATGATCTTTAACGGAATCTCTGCGGATACAGCAGGACCCGCACTCGCAAAATTAGAATTCAAATCACTTCTGGAAAGGTTGTCACTTAGTGCCTATGCTCCAGTAGCTGATGGAGAAGAGGGTGCAGCGGAAGTAGAAGCTGCTACACTCGATATTTCGATCGTGAGTGAAGATGAACTTGAGGCGCTAAATGAAGCGCTCCCTAGTATTTCGGCACTGCATGTAGAATCCAATGGGGATAATCCGCATCGTGCCGAGGTGATCGGGGTAGGGCTATCTACTCTGGAGCGACATTATTATGTGCCGTTTGAATTACTACAGAAACCAGCGGCTGCGAAGCTACGCGACTGGTTAGGAGATGAGAAGGCTCCGAAGAGCGGATATGATCTTCACCGTGCTGATTTGGCACTGCATTGGCAGGGGATTGCTTTTGCAGGTGCAGCCCATGATGTGCAGCTGGCGGCTTATTTGCTGGATCCGACGGAAGCTAATCAGAACCTAAACGATCTCGCTACGAAATACGGTTTGCCAAGATTGTCACCTGATGAAGATGTATTTGGTAAGGGCGCCAAATATAAAATTCCTGAGCTTGAAATCTTAGGAAATCATGTCGCACGTAAGAGTGCTGCGGTACTTGGCATCGCCCAGAAACAACAGCAGGAATTGATTGAAACGGCGATGACCGGACTGTTCGAGGATCTCGAAATGCCATTATCACGTATTCTTGCGGATATGGAGAAACAGGGGATTGCAGTCAACGAAGGGGATCTTAAAGAATTAGGAAAAGAATTCGAAGCTCAGATTTCCAAGCTGGTCACCGAAATTTATGAAATTTGTGGCACAGAGTTTAATTTGAATTCACCAAAGCAGTTGGGCGAGATCTTATTTGTAAAACTGGGTCTTCCTGTCGTCAAGAAGACGAAGACCGGATATTCAACAGACGCAGAGGTGCTGGAAAAGTTAGCACCGTATCACGATGTGGTACGTTTGATTCTACAATATCGCACGATTGCTAAATTGCAATCCACCTATGTAGAGGGGCTGCTCAAGGAAATTTCCCCGAAAACAGGGAAGGTGCATACATTCTATCGGCAGACGATTGCTGCGACAGGACGTCTTAGCAGCCAATTTCCGAACCTGCAAAACATTCCAATCCGCTTAGAAGAAGGACGTAAAATCCGTAAAGTGTTTGTTCCATCCGAACCGGGCTGGTCCATTCTGGCGGCGGACTATTCGCAGATTGAACTACGGGTACTTGCGCACATCTCCGGTGATGAGCGGATGAAGGAAGCTTTTCTCCATGATATGGATATTCACACGAAGACAGCGATGGATGTATTTGGAGTTACCGCCGATCAGGTTGATAGCAATATGCGTCGTGCTGCTAAAGCCGTTAACTTTGGTATCGTGTACGGAATCAGTGATTATGGTCTGTCGCAGAACTTGAATATTCCTCGCAAAGAAGCCGCTCAATTTATTGAGCAGTATTTCGAGGTATACCAAGGTGTACGTCGATATATGGATGATATCGTAGTTGATGCAAGGAAACATGGTTATGTAACCACGCTGCTGGAACGCCGTCGTTACTTGCCTGAGATTAATGCGAAGAACTTTAATCTACGTTCTTTTGCGGAACGTACAGCAATGAACACACCTATACAAGGAACTGCCGCTGATATTATTAAGCTGGCGATGGTGCATATGGACAAGGCGCTATTTGAGCGTGGGCTAAAGAGCCGTATGTTGCTTCAGGTACACGATGAGCTTGTATTCGAGGTGCCAGAGGATGAAATGGAGCTCATGAAGACGCTTTTGCCGGAAGTAATGGGTGGAGCATTGCAGTTATCGGTGCCGCTTAAAGCAGAGGTAAGTTTTGGTAGCAACTGGTACGAAGCGAAATAGGCTCCCTTTAAGGTGTGCATATCAGCTATAATGTAGTTGAGGTGAAGACATCATGCCGGAATTACCGGAAGTAGAGACAGTCAAGAGAACACTGAATGATTTAGTTAATGGAAAGCAGATAGAGAGTGTAACCGTCCGGTTGGCCCGGATTATTCAGCGGCCGGATGATATTCAGGCTTTTGCCAACCTGCTCGCAGGTCATAGCATTGTTAATGTTGAACGAAGAGGGAAATTTTTGCGCATCGTGTTAGACGGTTTGGTGCTGGTATCTCATTTACGGATGGAGGGCCGTTACGGACTTTTTTCGAACGAAGATCCACTGGACAAGCATACGCATGTGATATTCCATTTTACCGATGGCACTGAGCTGCGTTACACGGATGTTCGTCAGTTTGGTACAATGCATCTTTTTCAGATTGGTGAAGACCTCCAGCTGCCTCCTCTTAATAAGCTAGGACAGGAGCCGCTGGAGCCATCCTTTACGCCGGAGAGGTTTAAGCAGATTGTATCAGGCAAAAGCACAAAAATTAAATCACTGCTGCTGAATCAGGAATATATCGTCGGCATAGGTAATATTTATGTAGATGAGTCGTTACATCGTGCAGGGATACATCCTGAAGTCAGCGCCAAAGATCTTTCGGATGAGCAACTTGATCAGCTGCATCACGCTATTGTCAGTACGCTGACGGAAGCGGTAAACGCTGGTGGTTCGTCTGTAAAATCATATGTGAATGGTCAAGGTGAGAGCGGCACTTATCAGCAACAGCTGTTGATTTACGGTCGTAAAGATCAGCCGTGTAACCACTGTGGAACGATGATTGAGAAAACGGTTGTAGGTGGCCGCGGCACGCATTATTGTCCAAGTTGTCAGCGTAAGGTTGAAAACTGAAGAGGTAATTAGGTTGGCACCCACTACTTGTCCCGCCCATATACTGTGTGAAGAATGCTTAATAGAGAACGGAAGCTGAATGAAGTGTATTCTTCAGTGTTCCGGTTCTTCACAGGAGGGATTGCGGGTGCTCAGCCCATTTTTTTCACTAATATTACTAGCTTTTGCTTTGAGTTTGGATGGTTTTGGCGTTGGTATTACATATGGACTGCGTAAAATGAAAATACCATTGCTCTCCATTCTGATTATCTCGCTTTGTTCGGGGGTAGTTATCTGTGTATCTATGCAAGTGGGTGTTCTGCTTGCCAAGGTAGTGTCTCCACATGCAGCTTCTGAGGTTGGCGCTGTTATACTCGTGCTAATGGGGTGCTGGTCGCTCGTCCAGATGTTAATGCAGAAAGAGAAGGAACAGACAGGTGAGCGTAAAGTAGGTAGTGAAGAAAATGTGCTATCCACAGAAGCTCGGGCAGAGGTAGCTGTTGATACTGAAGATGTTGTAGAACAGGTTACCATGGCTCCTGAGCAGGCAAAGTCGGCTGTCTTTTCCCTTGAGTTACGACGATTGGGGATTGTTGTACAGATCTTGCGTACTCCGTCTTCTGCAGATATGGATGATTCCGGGAGTATTTCTTCGATGGAGGCTATGCTGCTCGGGATTGCCCTCTCTCTAGATGCTTTTGGAGCTGGACTTGGCGCAGCATTGCTGGGGTTCAATCCGATATGGACATCACTTACAATTGCTCTGTTTAGTGGTACATTTCTATTGCTGGGCATGAAGACTGGATTAAGATTCGCCGGGAACTACTGGATGAAGCATGCTGCTGCACTACCCGCGTTATTATTAATTACAATGGGAATACTGAAGCTATTATGAGGTGAGTACATGATTATTGGCTTAACCGGAGGCATTGCATCCGGAAAAAGCACGGTGTCCGCACTGCTTGTGAGCAAGGGAGCGAGGCTGGTTGACGCGGATGTGATCGCCAGAGAAGTTATGCTCCCCGGTCATGAGGTGCTGGCTGCGGCTGTGAAACAATTCGGAAGCGAGATCCTCTCTTCGGATGGCACACTGAATAGGGGCAAGCTGGGGGACATTGTATTTCAAGACCCGGCGGCCCTGCAAGCCCTGAACAATCTGACGCATCCCGCAATCCGGCGGGAGATTAAAGAACGTATGAACAGCATGGAGGAAGAAGATCCAAAGAAGTTAACCATTGTGGATATCCCTCTTCTTTTCGAATCAGGACTCGAGAACATGTTCCATGAAATACTGGTGGTCTACGTGCCTCGTGAAGTGCAAATCGCTCGATTAATGGAACGTAACGGACTTTCTATAGAACAAGCAGAAGCACGCTTAAATGCACAGATGGATATTGAAGCGAAGCGTAACAAAGCGGACTATATCATTGACAACAGTGGCGAACTTGCGCACACTGAGCAACAGGTTGCTGTTCTTTGGGACAGGCTGGGCTTATCATGAAATGGTTACGTAAAAAAAGAGTCCTTCTTCTGTTATTCATTGGTTTTACTGCGATATTGTTTCTGAGTACGAACTGGATGTCCTGGTTTTATCCGATCCATTATAAAGATGAGATCCGTAAGCACAGCGTTACGTACGATATTGACCCATTTCTAGTGGCTTCGATTATCCGAGTGGAAACGAACTTCAAAACTGGACGAGAATCCAGAAAAGGTGCTATAGGTTTAATGCAGCTTATGCCGGATACCGCCAAATGGGCCCTTGAAAAGGCCAAGCTTCCTGATGTTTCTATGGAGGAGCTAAAGCATGAACCATCAGCAAATATTGAACTAGGTACCTGGTATCTTTCAACATTATCCCGTCAATTCGAAGGTAAACGTACAGCGGTTATCGCTGCATATAATGCTGGACCGGGTAAAGTTCAAAAATGGCTGGATGAGGGGATCTGGGATGGAACGGATGCTACCATTAAGGATATTCCGTTTGGTGAAACCCGCCATTATGTACAGCGCGTCAACTATTACTATGATCAGTACACGGATATTTACAACGAATTCTAAAACCGTGTTATGTATAAAAAGAAGCATTAAACGATCTTGCGATCGTTTAATACTTCTTCAGTAAGCTTATGTGGACAGGTTATTTGTATTGACCTGCCAATTGTTGTTCTGCCAGGGTTACAAGACGTTTAGTGATGTAACCACCGATCGAACCATTTTCATAAGAAGTTTTATTGCCTTGGTAACCATCTGGGGAAAGCGTGATTCCGAGTTCTTGGGCAACTTCATATTTAAGTTGTTCCAAAGCACCACGGGAATTTGGAGCTACAAGGTTATTGGAGCTGTTGTTTTGGCTCATTGCTGTTCACCTCCTCTGTTGGTAACTGTATTATGTGCCGGACTTGCCATAATCATTACAATAAAAAAACGGTGATTTCTGGAAAAAATGAAATAGCCCTTTAAAAGCCGGATGTTTAACATACCGGGACTAAAAACATTATGTAATAGGAAGTGATGAAGCTTATGAAATGCCCTTACTGCGATCACACAAATACTAAAGTGCTCGACTCGCGACCAGCGAATGAGAATAAGTCCATCCGCCGCAGGCGTGAATGTGAGCGTTGCAGCAAACGGTTTACAACCTTTGAAATGATCGAGGAAACACCGTTAATCGTGATCAAAAAAGACGGCAGCCGCGAGGAGTTCAGCCGTGATAAAATACTGCGTGGTCTTATCCGTGCTTGCGAGAAACGCCCCGTCTCTGTAGAACGTCTTGAGAAGATCGTCTCTGAGGTGGAGAAATCCCTACGTGGGATCGCTGTAGCTGAAGTAGAGAGCCAACAGATCGGTGAATTGGTTATGGAGCAGCTCTATCCAGTAGATGAGGTCGCTTACGTTCGCTTTGCATCCGTATACCGGCAGTTCAAGGATATTAACATGTTTATGAAGGAACTGAAGGGTCTGTTATCTAAGAGTACTGGGGATCTGGACAGATTGTAGGGTTGTGGCTAGTCTAATGACTAAAAAAAGTGTTGACAGCGAAGGCGATTTTTTATATTATATAGGAGTCGCCTACGGCGCTTGGATTTGTCAGAATGACTTAAATACACCGAACTGAATTTTAGAATGTGTGATTACATACATCTGAAAATTACGTTTGGGGCCATAGCTCAGCTGGGAGAGCGCATCGCTGGCAGCGATGAGGTCAGGGGTTCGATCCCCCTTGGCTCCACCAAACTTCATATGGACTCTTAGCTCAGTTGGTAGAGCAGTAGACTCTTAATCTATTTGTCCAGGGTTCGAGCCCCTGAGAGTCCATCCTAAAGAAACGGCAGAAATGCCGTTTCTTTTGTTGTTCAGGAAGCGGAGTGACTTTTTATTTGGTTTTGATCGTGGTATAGTTTGGGTAGATAAATCGTACAATGCAAAGAGAGCCGTGCGGAAACACGGCTCCCAGTGCAATAGCCGCTTTTAAGGGCGGCGGCTTTCACGTATTACGGGTAGAAATAGACCGCATCCTTTGGACTAGGGCGGTCTATTTCTTTTTGAGGTAATTCAGAAGCTCAATGCTAAAAAGGTAGAACAAGTTGAAATGCAGGCTCTCTAGACCTATATTCCTGTTTGGCGCGAGGTATTTAAGAAAGCTTCTACTGCTAAAAAGAAAATGATGCTTAGTACGATCATTGAGTGTGTTAGGGTTTACCGAGATTCAGTAGAACTGACGTTAAAATTGAACATTAGCTCGTTTTTAGCGACTTCAAGTGTAAGTAGTCTAAAAGGTAATGATTATGATTTGAATGCTGGCAAGCAAGTGCATGGCATTCATTATGGAAATCAGTTTTCAGGCATTTTCCAGCCTAATTCATCATCCCACACGGCATCGATATCATCCAGGTGAACATGCCATTCACCACCGTCTACTTTTCTACGTATCTCGGTCAAACATTTCAACCAATGAAATAAATCGTTCAGCAAATCTTCAATCTGATCCGTCATGGACAGCTTGGTAGCGCCAGCGAAGATCTCCGTTGATCTGGACGAATCGAATTTGTACACTGTGAAAGACTCCGCCCGGTCTTTCCCTTCAAAATCCTGATCATAACGTTGGACAATGGCTGTGATTGCTTGTTGTTCGCTTTCTGTTAGGACGTATTCCCTCGTGCATGTGTAATAAATAGAAACACTGATAAGTCATTCCCCCCAAACATAGAAATGGATGCGATATCCAGTTCCTGTTTATTACCCTCCAAAAGTCGAAAGCAAACTAGGCCAAACCTGCATTCTGGCGCCGCATGAAGGACAATTCATTTCCCCGGCCAAATACGGCAATTGGTTCAAAAAAGAGGAATCGCCCAGCTGATCGGCTCGCTCCGCCAGTATTTGATGTTCCGCTTCAACGAATGCCTCAACGGGAGTAACCTCATGTGCTGCCTGAAGGGGTTCGAATACCGGATCTTCCGCGAATGCTTGTATACGACCGCCTTCTCCGCTCGGCCACAAGTAAGCCTCTTGATTACATGCTCCGCAAACGGCCACATATTCGTCGCCAGCCGTAAAATTCAGAAACATGTTTGCCACGCTCTGGGATTCCCGATAAGCCGCGTCGGCAATGAGAACATATCTTTTTTCGGTATCGCTGCTTATTTCTTGTTTGGCGTAGGCCAACATCTCTGGAACCAGCGAAGCAAGCTCCGCTATCGCTTTTAAGTAAGATTGGTACATCTCCGCGCAAACCTCGTTTCCCGCTTCAGCAGCGAGTTCGTTCCAATCCGAGGGATACGGCTCAGATCTTGTTTTGTCATGACACGACTCGATAATCCCGCAAGTGATGTAGATTTCATGGCGCACTTCCATATTTTTTGATGCGAGAGCAAGTTTGGCCAGATAAGGTACTGCCGCGTAAGTGACGGTATAGATCGTATTTTGGTGATATAAGTGCTCCTGGAATAGCTCGTCGAAAACTTCTTTATCGAAATCAAGCATCAGACGCTCCAACAGTTCAGGTACCATTTCGCCCGACTCGTAAGGACCGGTTAGCTTGCCCCACAGTTCGCTGTTTAATTGTAACAAGAGGAATCACTCCCATCCCTATTCAAGTGGATACATTTTCTATATTATCCTATAAGATAGGCGGGTCCTGAATAGGGCAACGGATATACTCCCCCTCGAGAATAGGGCTTAAAGCCTAGGGCGATTCTCCTTAATTCCACATCAAATGCCAAGATTTGTTCATGGGTATAGTCGTTTTAGACTCCCATGACGGGTAGACGGAGAATGTGCAGGGCGTAGCGTATCCCCCTAGGCTCTATTTCCATAACATGAAGAAAAGCCAATTCTACTGAAATGGCTTTTTTCTTTTTCACTACTCTTCGAAAGGATCACGATTTTGTACTATTAATTAGCATGAGATATGACAGAAATGTTGGCATGCTTGATTCACCATAGAAGGCCGAATGTCCACATTTGTATATGTATTGTAAAGACAAGTATATCGATGAAACGAATGCCCCTACTTATAATAAAATTGCTGCAGCAGTTGAGCATGGAGGGTCATGCGGTAAGCTGGAGTAAAATTCGAGCTAATAAACAACGGGGGGGGGATCTTAGTGCGTTTACGGTATAGGAATATTTTTTTAGTGTTTTTTGTTACCGCTTTCATTTTAGTTGCCGTTTCATCGGAGAAGTCCGACGCCGCAACAGGTAATCTGGCTTTAGGAAAGACGGCTTATTCGTCGTCGAACGAAGTAGACTTTTTCGGGCCTGAGAAAGCGGTCGACGGTGGCAATCGGGATGCAAGCCGCTGGTCTTCGGAAAGAACGGATGACCAGTGGTTCTACGTTGATCTGGGCGAGCCTGTAGAAATTGGAAGAGTAATCATCAACTGGCAGACTCCGGCGGAACAATATCAAGTTCTCGTGTCTGACGATGCGGTAACCTGGAGGAACGTATTCGCGGACAACCGCGTGCTCGTCGCCCGCGGATCAGTCGAGGAAACGATCGATTTTGAGCCGACACTGGCGCAATACGTTAAGTTCCAAGGAGTAACGCGACGTCCAATTGAGGGTATCTATTACGGATACTCCTTCTGGGAATTCGAGGTATACAAGGGCAAACCGCTGTTGCCGCCTATGATGGATGCGGTCAAAAACAGCATCGTCGTCTCCGAGGGAGACACTCAGCTGAACCTGCCCGCTGTACCGGATGGTTATACGCTGACGCTGGTGAACACGGACAGCTTGCCGGTGATCGACGAGCAGGGCAATATTCATGCGCCGCTTGTGGATACTCAGGTTCAGCTGCTGCTGCAAATCGAGAGCGACAGCGATCCGACATATCTGTTAGCGGATAATGCGCTAGTCACCGTACCCGGTCTCTACGAGCAGACGAGCGATCGGAACCCGGAGCCGCGAGTCATTCCTTCTTTGCGTGAGTGGCTGGGCACAACCGGCGAGTTCCGCTTGACGGATAAATCCAATATCGTCATTCGCGCGGAGGATGAGGCGGCTCTGCAGGGGACGGCCAATATTTTGCGGAAGGATTTGCTTGATTTAACGAAGCTTCCGCTGACGGTTACGGTTGGTTCACCTCAAGAGGGGGACATCTATTTGGTGCTGGATGCCGCGCAAACGGGATTGGGGACAGAGGGCTATGAGCTGAATATCGGCGAATATACTTCCGTCGCTGGCTCCGATCAGACGGGCGTCATGTTCGGCACAAAAACGATCCTTCAACTGCTCGGCCACGATGCCGATCATAAGACGATGCCCAAGGGGCAATCGCGCGATTATCCGAAATACGCGGATCGAGGCTTCATGCTCGATGTGGGCCGAAAGTTTTATACGATCGAATTTTTGCGGGATTATGTGAAGTTGATGTCCTACTATAAGATGAACCGGTTCCAGATTCATCTGAACGATGATGTCGGCGATGTCGGTTACTTCCGTCTGGAGAGCGAGAAATTCCCGGGAGTGACGAGCAAGGACGGCTTCTATACGAAGCAGCAATTCAGAGACCTGCAGCTGCTTGGGATGGAATACGGCGTAAACGTCGTGCCGGAAATCGATACACCGGGCCATTCCGGCGCGTTCATCGCTTACGACCCTAGGTTGGGCAGCAACAATCAGCTGGATATCAATCGTCCGGAGACGCTCGACTTCATTAAAGAACTCTTTGACGAGTATCTCGACGGCAGCAATCCGACCTTCGTCGGCCCGGACGTGCACGTCGGCACGGATGAATATTTCGGCGACGACAAGGAGGCGTTCCGCAGGTACGCGGATATGCTCCTTAACCACATTAACAGCAAAGGCAAGCGCGCTCGTCTGTGGGGCAGTCTGTCCGCATATGACGGCACGACGCCAGTCAGCAACAATGCGACGATGGACATCTGGTATGAGCCGTACGGAAGTGTCTTGCAGGCTATTAAGCTTGGCTACGACGTTGTCAATACCAACACGAACTTGCTCTATATCGTTCCGCAACTGTACCGCAGCTATTTGAATTACGATTTTATTTACAATGAGTGGGAGCCTAACGATTGGCTGGAGACGAAGCTTCCTTATGGGCACCCGCAGGTAAAAGGCGGCATGTTCGCGCTCTGGAACGACGTGTCCGTAGAGAAGGGCGTCTCCATGGCGGACTCGCATCAGCGTATCTTGCCTTCCATGCAAGTGTTGGCGGAGAAGCTGTGGAGAGGCAACCGTGTCGACCGGAACTTTGCAAGCTTCCAGGCGGATGCCGCAAAGTACGTGGACCCGCCGGGTGTTCATCAGTCGCACAAGCTTCAAGTCGACAATGAGCGCAATATCGTTCTCGATTATACTTTCGACGAGGGCTTCGCGGATCGTTCGGGCAACGGCTTTGACGGCAACGCGGTGAATGCAGGCACGGAGAAGGGAATCTTCGGGCAAGCAGTAAGGCTCAAAGGCGGAGCCAGCTACGTGGAAACGCCGCTTCGCACGCTCGGTTTCGGATGGACGATGTCCATGTGGATCAAACCGGACGCTGACAACCCGCAAGGAGCTGTGCTGCTGGAATCTCCGGATGGACAGCTGAGATATAACATCGGGGGCAGTGGCAAACTGGCCATCACGAAAGAAAACTACGTCAGCGAATTCAATTATAAGCTGCCGACCGACCGCTGGACCCATGTCATTATGATCGGCGACGACACGGGGACCTCCATCTTCATTAACGGCAGTGAGTATACGGCTACTCTAAAAGACGGCTCCAAGTTGGAAACGTTCGTATTGCCAGTAGCCAAAATAGGCAGTGAAACGAATGCTTTTAAAGGCTTGATTGACGAACTCATCGTAAGGAACACCTACGTGGACCTGCATGGAAATCTGGCTTTGCATAAGCAAGCCGAATCCTCGCTGCCGGAATCCTCGTCCTACACGGCGGACAAAGCGGTGGACGGCAGAGGGGACACCAGATGGTCCAGCAATTGGGTGGACGATACCTGGTTCATGGTGGATCTGGGTGAAGTGAAGAACATTGATGCTGTATCTATTTTGTGGCAAACGGCTTACGGTTCGAAGTACCGCATTCTCGTGTCCGAGGACAAGGAGAACTGGACGAATGTCGTGAAAGACAACAACGGCGAGATTAACGGCAAGCCGGGACGCGTCGTGACTACCTTCCAAAGCACGCCAGCCAGATACGTGAAGTTCGAAGGCGTATCCAGAGCTACCATGTTCGGCTATTCCTTTGAGGAATTTGAAGTGTACGGCGAGGAATATAAGCTCGGCAATATACGGCCGATTATCGACCTGTTGACGGCTATCGAGGCCTACAAGCTCGTGGAGGACAATTACTCTCCTGAGGGCTGGGCACAGCTTCAACAGGCGATGGTACAAGCGACTGCGGCGATTCAAACCGCCCAGCTGACTCGTCCTGAGGCCGAGCAGGCGTATGCCGGGCTGAGCATTGCGCGCGATCGTCTAACGATCGAAGACGTAATGGGTCTGATCGAGCTTAATGTGAATGAAAGCATTGCCGCGAATCTCTATCTACCGCAGAAAGGACAGCTCGGCACGCGTATCGTCTGGAGCAGCTCGAAGCCCGACTATCTGAATGCCAACGGACAATTGTTGCAACGTCCGTCAGGCAGCGACATGGAGGTCGTGCTGACCGCGACGATCAGCAAGGGAGATGCATCCGCGAAAAAAACGTTCAAGATCAAAATCAAAGCGTTGCCTAGCTCTGGTGGCGGAGGATGGGTTCCGACTCCAATAACTCCAGATCCGGTAGAAGGCCAAAACGGCGGTTCGAATCCGGGAGGTGGAGATCCAGGCAATGGCAATGAGAACGGCAACGGCAATGGCGGGGAGTCTGGCGGATCGACAACGGTTCGACTGAACGATATTGCGAGCCATTGGGCAAAAGCGTCCATCAAACGGGCCGTCGAGCTTGGATTCGTAGCGGGCTATACCGACGAGACGTTCAAGCCGAATAAGACGGTCAGCAGGGACGAATTCGTCGTCATGTTGGTCAAAGCGTTGAAGCTGCAAGGTACGAACAGTTCGCTGGGCTTCGCGGACGCAGGTTCAATTCAAGCTTGGGCGAATCCTTATATTGCGCAAGCCTTGGAATCCGGCCTGATCAGCGGCTATGCGGATGGGACCTTCCGTCCGAAGGCTTCGATTAGCCGAGCAGAACTGGCAGCAATGATTGTTCGCAGCTTGGGCCTGAAGACTTCGGAAGGGCATGAGCTCTCTTATGCGGACGCGGATCAAATCCCGGATTGGGCGAAGCCATATGTGGCAGCAGCCCAGGAGGCGGGAGTAATGAACGGTCGCGGGGACAACCGGTTTGCCCCGGCCGCCTTGGCGACGCGTGCTGAAGCTGTGGTCGTCATTCTGAACATGCTCGATGCGCTTGCAGAATTGCAAGCGCAGGAGCAGAACTAATTATGTATAGAAAGAGAGCGTGAGCTTAAGTGAAAACTAGACGAAGTTTGACTGCTTTGCTGCTTGTCCCGGTCATGCTATTCTCGTTGATATCCTCCGTGTATGCGGAGGAGCCGGGCGGAGAGAGTGCCAGCTTTTATAATTTGGTTCAAGGGAAAACGTACACATGGTTGGATCAGCCGGAGGACACTTTCCCGGATGACGGGACGAAGCTGACGGACGGCAATGCCGTAGACATATCCCGTGACAGCGGCAACTGGGTGGGCCACCGCTACAAGAAATCCCGTTCAGTTGTGTTTGATCTAGGCGAGCAAAAAACGATCAAGGACGTGAGCGCGCGTTTCTTGCAAGATTGGCCGAACAACGAAACGCTTGTACCGCTCACCGTTTCATTCTACGCGTCTGACGATGGGGTGAACTGGGGCGTATTGTCTCATAATGCAACTAAATTGTTATGGGGCGATCAGACCAACACCGAGACGTATAAATGGGACGGCAGCCCAGAGACCGGAGTCGTCAAGCGTGGCGATTATACCGAAGGATTGGTTTACGCTCAGTATGTGAAAGTGGTGTTCTCCGTGCATCCGAGGGCGTGGACTATGATCGACGAGGTGACGATAACCGGCGCGGACGGCTTGATCGACGGAGCCCAGCCAGTGCAGCCCGAACCTTATGGTCTCCAGCAACCTGGGGAGGCTACTGGCGGGATTGAAAATTTGGGCTTGCTGTATAACGGGCATTACCCGGATGGTACAGGAACCTGGACGAAGGAACGGGTTATCCCTAATATCAGCTATGTGAACAAGCAGGGAGAGCCTGTCGATTGGCTGTTCGACGGCGTGCTGTATCTGGGTTTGACGTCGGAAAACGGCAGAGGCTTCGGCGCGGTTGAAGCGGCCGGCAAAGCCAGAAGAGTGGAATGGGAATGGTATTTGAATAAAACGTTTAACGCCGGCGGCGATATGAGCGCGCTGAACGAGGCGACGGCCGAGGTAGGCGCGAAGCTTGGCGAGCCTGACCGTAAGACGAAGGTTGTTATGATGATACCCGATCCGGGCGAATATCAGTCCGATTTTGGCAGCATTAACGATGAAAATCTGGACTTCAACCTAAGTGTGGTTGGTAATGCCGCATCGCTGAACAACCGGGCCAAAGCGATTCAGTGGTGGACCGATGAAGTGCAAGCAAGATGGGCGGCTGCGGGCTACTCGAATCTGGAGCTCGTCGGCATGTATTGGCTGGAGGAACAAATAAGCACGCATTCGACTGGCCCGGAGATGGTCAAGAAAGCGAGCGACATCGTTCATAACGCTGACCTGAAGATGTTCTGGATCCCTCATTCTTTGGCTTATAAGAAATTCATGTGGAAGGATGTCGGCATCGATGCAGTATCTCTGCAGCCGAACTATTTCTTCGAGAAAATGGAGTTCTCGCGTCTGGAAGATACAGCGGATATGGCGAAACGGTACGGCATGTCGCTGGAGCTGGAGTTCGATGACCGGATGATCAATGACGCCGTCTTCCGCGAGCGGTTCATCGATTACTTGAACAGCGGCGTGGATACAGGGCTAATGCAGCAAGGGTATAGAGCGTACTATCAAGGCAACAACGCCATTTTCAGCGCGGCGAAAAGCGAGGATCCTGCTATCCGCGTCCTCTACGATTGGCTGTACCAATTCGTGAAGGGCACTTATCAGAAGCAAGACGCCGCTGCGCCTGATGTTGTAGCGCTCATGAACGGGGAGCCGATCTCGGAGCATACGATTGTGCCTGATACGACACAGGCCGCCTTCACCTGGGCCATTCCAGGAGATGATGACAGCGGTATCGTCAAAGTAACGGCCAAGTATGACGGCAAACCTTATACGCAAGGAACTATAGTAGATCTGACGGGCAAGCCGGGCAAGCATGTGCTGGAGCTGACGGTGGCGGCTTCCAAATCCAAGACGGTTAAGTTCGTAATAGAAGCTCGTTTGGGCGCTGAAGGTCTATTGGCTCTTGTTGATAAATACGCGGACAACAAGCAGCTTAGCAATGCCGATACGGTACGCGCTATGCGCAACGCTCTGATTATGATGGAGCGTACGCAAGAGAGCGATCCTGAGGAAGCCATAGGCTATTTGCTGGCATTCAATGCGAAGCTGGAAGGGGCTAAAGGCCTTGAATTTGTAACGGAAGGCGCTTATACGGCCCTGAAGGAAGGCGTGTATTACGAGATTGGCAGCATCGCACAAGACAAAGAAGCAGAGGCATCCTCGACGGAAGCCGCAGGTCTAGAGGCTTCTAAGGCGCTGGATGGCGCACCGGGTACGCGCTGGGCGAGCCAAGTGCGCGATACGGCTTGGTTCCAGATCGATCTGGACAGCAAGCAAACCTTCAATACGGTCCGCATCGATTGGGAATATGCGCGCGCGGACCAATACCGTCTGAGCGTCTCGGATGATAAGCAGACGTGGGAGCCCTTGAAAGTCGGCAACAATGGCGTGGTTAAAGCGTCCGACGGCAAGAATACGCTGGTATTCCCGGCAACGACGGCGAGATACATCAAGTTTGAGGGACTGAATCGGGCAACGTTCTACGGTTATTCCTTCTATGAATTCGGCGTGTACAATCTTTCCCAGCGGCAAGAGCTGAAGACATTGGACGGCATACAAGCGGCCGTGGACGCCTCCACGAAGAAAGTTACGATCAATGGGTTAGTCATGAACGGCAAGAAAGAACATTTGTATGTCAAAGTGCTTGACCCAAAAGGCAACATTCAATATACCGGCCAGACCGGCACTGAGGATGACGGAAGCTTCCGCATCGCCTTTACGTTGACCGGAGAAGAGCAAGGACTGTATACGGTCGAGCTTGAAACGGATGACATGACGACTCCAGCGCAGGCCGCCTTCGAATATCGCAAGCCGCCTTCCACTGGCGGAGGCAATGGAGGCAGCATTGGAGGCGGTTCGGCGCAAGATCCGTATACGTTGCAAACGTACGGTTCAGTCAAAGCCGTGCTTGTCCCGACATTGAAAGGCAATCAGGCTGTAGCTTCGGTCGGAGCAGCGGATCTGAATGCCGCGATTCTCAAGGCAACAGCCGACAGCAACGGCAACAAGCATATTCGTCTTGAATTGAAGCTGTCGAACGCGGCTGGCAGCTATGCTTTGGAGCTTCCCGCAGCTAATCTGACGAACCAGTCTAATCTGATTCTGCATATCTCCACGCCGTATGCCCAGCTTGCTTTGACTGGCGACATGCTGGCTGGAGTCAAGGAGAATGCCGGAAAGCTGCTCGTTATCGTAAGCGACCATGCAGGCGAGTATCGCGGCAACGAAGCGGCTGGCCGGATCGGCAACAGGCCAATCGTTGAAGTTGCATTGCAACTGGACGGTGAAGCTCTGTCTTGGAACAATGCGAAGGCACCGATTTCCATTGCGATTCCGTATTCGCTTCAAGCGGGCGAGCAAGTTGCTGATCTGCAAGCTTTCGAGCTGACGGGCGACAGCGCGGCGGCAATTGATGGCACGTCTTATGACAAAGACAAGGGCGTACTGCGATTCTCCATCGACCAAGTCGGCGTCTATGCTGTCGGCGGCAAGAAACCAGTTGCGTTCACTGACCTTGGCAAGCATGAATGGGCGCGCGAGGCGATAGAGAAGCTGGCCGAAAGAGGCATCGTCAAAGGCACTTCGATCGAAAATGGCACTTTCAGCCCCGCAAATCAAGTAACGCGAGCTGATTTTATCCTTATGCTGGTGAACATGCTTGACCTGCGCGCCGAGATTACCTCGACGTTCACCGATGTGAAACCGAATGATTATTACTACGATGCGGTGTCCATCGTCAAGCAATTGGGAATCGTTTCGGGAGTGAACGAAGTTAACTTTGCTCCTCGTGACTCAATCAGCCGCCAGGACGCTATGGTTATGCTAACCCGAGCGCTTCAAACGACGGGGGCAATCAAGCCGTCCGCATCCGGTTCAACACTTGAGGGCTTCCGTGATGCGAGCCAGATTGCGCCATATGCTGCGGACAGCGTGGCAACTCTGTTCGAGCATGGGCTGGTTACGGGCTCGGGCGGCTATATGAAGCCGAAGAGTACGACCAGCAGAGCGGAAGCGGCGACGTTCTTGTATCGCTTTCTTAAATTAATCGAGGGGCAGCAGCAGGAGTAGACGCGGAAACAATTGATTAAAGCACATTCCGATTAGTGCGGCAACGCGACCGGAATGTGCTTTTTCGACGATACAGAATAAAACTTCCTGAATGGACGGATGAAGCCGGTAAGCCGTCCCGCGCTTCTAATGAGAATAAAGAAAACCAATTATATATTAAGCTCAAAAGAGATATAGAGAATATTTCTAATGAGGTGTTTAATTTTCGGAAAGAAGAAAAGTTATTAAACTTATCGGTCTCTTCTAAAATGTTGTTGTTAGAAGAATATGACGTGGAACTTGTAGAAATAGAAGAAACATTAAATATAAATTACAAGTTAGTTATTGCTGATCAAATACTTGAGTGTCCTTTGTGTAATTCACAAATAAAGCATAATCATACTAGTGGAGTCCTGAATAGTGGTGAAACAGAAAAAAATTTACAAAAGATTAGGAAGGAAATTGAAAGCAAAAAAACTTTAGTATCAGGATTAATAGAGACTGAAAATAAGAAAGTAGAAGAACTAAATAATGAGATATCAAATCTAAATCAAAAACGCGAAATTTTTGATGAAGCGATTAAGGTTTTCAGCAAGAAAACAGAAGTTCCGTTCCTTTCCCAAATAGAAACTTTAAATAGTATGATTAACAGACTGACAAGAGATCAAGAAATCTTTAAAGAAAGTATGAGGATTTACCATAAAATCGAGGAAAAAGAAGCTTCTATTATTTCTCTAGGGATTAAAGAAGAGAAATTGAAATTGAAACTAGCAGCGTTACAGGTTAAAGGTGCGGAAAAGGAAAAGATTATTAATTTCCTTGATCTTGAGTATCGTCAATTCATGATCAGATTGAAAGATGAATTTCTTGTAGATACCTACATTAATAGAGAAAATTTCATTCCATATTATAATGGAGCTAGCGTTTATGCACATGAAAGTGGAGGATTGCTAGAAAGTATGCAGCTATCTTACTTAGGTGCTATTCTCAATAGCAAGGAAGTTGGTTACGCTGTAGGACACCCAGGATTATTGTTGCTAGACTCAATTAGCAAGTATGTGGGTACTTTGAAGAAAGAAAATCAGGATTTAAATATTGCTGAAGGTCCAGTAAAAAAATCAAGTTAGAGATCCTGAAGTTTATGAAGAGTTTTATAAAATTTTAGTTGAATTAGGTGATCATCATCAAATAATTCTCGTTGAAAATACACCTCCAACCCAATTTGATAAGTTATTCACTAAATATACTTTTTACAATGGCGAGCATGGTCTAATAGATGAAGAAGCAAATGAAATAAAGGAATAGTGCTAATATATAATGGACCTTTTTAGATAAAAGCGATTGAAACATTTCATTCGCTTTTACTATCTAAAAATTAGGTAAGTAGAATATTTGCGTTCGCCCTATTTATGGTACGGTGAACCGTACCATAAATAGGGCGAAAAGTTGAGTTGAAGGTTGAAGCTTTAATGCTAAATATATCAGGAATAGTTCTCCATCATTTGATATAAATAATTTCGAAAGTCTTCAACATAGGTTTTGGGCTCTACAACTTTTAGATGAGTGCCGAAGCTTGCTAAAAGTTGAAATCCCATACGATTTTGTGGGACATAAATGGTTGCTAATAAAAATCCAGAACTATGGTCTTCAATACTTCTTCGACCATACCTTTCGATGATTTGATCTTTTATGCTAGGCGATATCCATGCCTTAATCGTGACGAATTCAGGTAGATAATTTGCTTCGTGTACTTGCTCTGACCAATCGTCTCTAGGATGAAACGCGCGTTCATCCATAGTAATATGATCGATCCGAGATAACTTGAAAGTTCGATATCCCTGTCGATGTAAACAGAATCCTTTCAAGTACCAACTCGATTCGCTAAAATGCAGCTCATAGGGCTCGACCATTCTATTCGTTACAGCCCCGTCCTTATCTGTATAATCAAACGAAGCCAGCCTCTTTTTTGAAATGGATTCTTGACATGTCTTTAAGGTTTCAAGAATCTCGGACCGACCTTCCCAATCATAAAACGACAGTTGAATGGAACGATTTAGAGACAATGGACTAACCATTGCCTCTATTTTTTTTATCGTTCTTTCAACTTCTTCAGTACGGAGGATTTGTTCCAATCCGCCGAGCGCAGTTAATATATTCTGTAAATCGGAGCTGCTTAAAAGGCGTTTATCCACCTTGTATTCATCCATTATGCCGTAGCCCCCTTTGACCCCATTGACAGAGTAGATCGGGATATTCGATAAGCTCAATGTTTCCATATCGCGAAGGATCGTTCTTTTGGAGACATTGAATAGTTGTGAGAATTCCGTTGTAGAAACAACCTCTTTTTTCAGCAATATCATGATAATCGAAATGAGTCTCTCCACTTTGTCCATAATTGCCCTCTTTTTTTACATGATTTCAGAACGGTGACACCTTGATGTCACCTTTTATCCATTATACTACAAGTATCACAAGAAGGAGGTTTTAATTCAATGTTTAATCCAACCGATTTTCCCAAGCCCACCCTTATTTCAGCCAACGGTGTGGAACTCGAAGTGTTTGAAGCAGGCCGAGAAAACGCAGGAAAACCTATTGTACTCTGCCACGGCTGGCCAGAGCATGCCTTTTCTTGGCGCCATCAGATGGACGCACTTGCCGCAGCGGGCTACCATGTCATCGTCCCCAACCAGCGGGGTTACGGCAACTCATCCCGTCCGACCGAAGTAACAGACTATGACATTGAACACTTGTCGGGTGATCTCATCGCGCTTCTCGATCACTATGGATACGAGGACGCTACCTTTGTCGGTCATGACTGGGGTGCATTCGTCGTTTGGGGACTGACCTTGTTGCATCCAAACCGAGTCAATAAAGTGATAAATCTGAGCTTGCCTTACCAAGAGCGCGGAGAAAAACCCTGGATCGAGTTCATGGAAGAAATACTTGGCGGCGATTTCTATTTCGTCCACTTCAATCGACAGCCAGGCGTCGCGGACGCCGTATTCGAAGACAATACATACAGGTTCCTTCGCAACCTGTACCGGAAGAACGAGCCTCTCAGAGCACCTGAGCCAGGTATGGCGTTGATCAATCTCGCCAGAGCAGAAACACCGCTCGGTGAGCCCGTATTGAGCGAAAGCGAGCTGGCCGTTTACGTCTCCGCTTTTGAAACATCAGGGTTCACGGGCAGCATAAATTGGTACAGGAACCTTGACCGCAACTGGCGCTTATTGGCGAAAGTGAACCCAATCATCCAGCAGCCGACCCTCATGATCTACGGCGACCGGGATGTGGTTGCGAAGTCTGAAAACCTGACAAAGTTCGTGCCCAATGTGGAAGTGGTCAATCTGGATTGCGGTCATTGGATCCAGGAAGAAAAGCCGGAAGAAACAAACCAAGCGATTTTAAAATGGCTGGAACAATGGGAGATGTAGTTTTTTTCAACAACCAAGAAGAGTTTAACGATTGGTTAGAAGAACATCATGCTGAAGCTAGTGAAATTTGGGTGGGCTATTTTGGGATAAGTACAGGGCGTGCAAGCCTTACTTGGTCTGCATCAGTAGATGCCGCTCTTTGTTTTGGGTGGATTGACGGTATACGAAAAACCATTGATAAACAAAGCTATAAGATTCGCTTTACTCCGCGCAAAGTAAATAGTGTATGGAGTGCTGTGAACGTAAAGAAGGTAAAAGCACTAATACAGCTTGGAAAGATGAGACCAGAAGGAATGCACGTCTTTAACAACAGAACCGATGCACAAGGCTATTCCTCTGAACAAAGAAACGTGGAACTTGCCAAAGAATATGAAGAACAAATCAAGGCCAATCAAACAGCCTGGCTATTCTTCACTAATTTATCACCATCCTATAAAAGAGATTCTATCTGGTGGATAATGAGCGCCAAGAAAGAAGAAACACGATTAAGAAGGCTTGGAATATTGATCGCTTCATCTGAAGAAGGGCTAAAATTTCAACATTGCAAAAATAATATTACAGAATAAGGAAATACAAATAACAAAAGAATCGTTAAAAGGATTTTTGGTACTGCATAAATCTGGGTCTATTGTTTCCCTGATCTTTAGGAGAGGGGAGCTACTGTATTTCTCAATCATTTAGGGTTTAATTCTCATCAAAAGTCAGAACGTTTTAAATGCGAGGCATAAATCAAATCGCTAAATGAAGAAGGGATGAAACAGCTCATCCAAAATCGCAACCCCCTTCATTTTTATGGTACAGCCGACCCTCATGATCTATGGTGACCGGGATACGGTCCAGAGGTCTGAAAACCTGACAAAGTTCGTGCCTAATGCGGAAGTGGTCAATCTGGATTGCTGTCATTGGATCCAGCAAGAAAAGCCGGAAGAAACAAACCAAGCGATTTTGAGATGACTGGAAGAGCAGAATGATGCTGAATAGAGTCGCTTAGCAAGCAAAACTTAGAAAAACAATAAGGACACCCAAACAGGCAATGTCATTAAGTTAAGCTCAAAGGTAAGAACGGGAATAAAAATGGAATTCAAAACGGCATGGGAAAGCCCCGTGCCGTTTGTTTTTTACTTCACGCAAGGAAAAGGCGTATAACTAACAAAGCAGAAATACTGCAATAATTGAACAGGCGGAGAGAAAAGCATCGCTCTATGTTCTGTTCCAATCCAGTAAGATGCTCTTGGTACTGAAGAATGAGGGTAATAAGGACTTTCAAATTGATTAAGTGGCTTGCATACATGGTTTGCTGAAATGGGTTTTGTTTTGCCGCAACTAGCAGCCGTTGCACCCGTTGGTTAATCCAGTCCTCTGAACGCCCCCGTTTTGAAGAAAGCAGTTCTTTCATCTTAGATTTGAGTGTGTTTTCATCCGTCTGTAATACTGAATATGAGGTTGGGAATTCACTTAAAAACTGTAATGAAATACCGGAATACATAGCTCCAAAGACACCTTTGTAAGCAGGGAAAACCTGATCTAAAACAGCTTGGAATTGTAGTTTAGTTTGTACACACATCTTTGAAAGAGACTCATATTGTCTTGTAAGATAGCGCAGATTGAGAAGTTGCACACCTCTTTTCTTAAACGGTTCAAATTCTTCTTTGTAGTACAGCTCTCCCAATAGGTAAGCGTCAGCAGCATCCGTCTTTACTTTACGAAGTTGAGACTTCCTAAGCCGATTTGAGATGAGCGGATTAATAACAATATAAATATAATGATGTTCCTCTAGGAACTGAACAACGGGACTTTGATAATGACCGGTTGCTTCTAGAATAAGCAAAGGACGTTGTTGAGATGCAAATTCAACTTCTGTTAAAACTTGAAGGAAATTTGCTAAACCATCTCGAGTGTGCTCGAAGTGGAATATCCCTTGGAATGGCTTTCCGCGCTCTAGAAAGGCTTGTCCATGGCTTTCTTCTTTAGAAATATCTAGACCGATAACTGGATTCATTTCATCTCCCCTTGTAAGTGTAGATTCACCGGCATCCCCTAAGGTTGATCTTTTTGTCGCTCCATAGCATCGCTTGTTATACGGGATCTTACGTCCCAACCAGCCTCAATCATGGTCATGACAAGTAGGGGTGAACATTATAGCTCTCGGGATCAAGTCCCACGGGCAGGTACGTTCGACCAGGCTACTTTAATCCTCTATGCAAATGAAAAAAGGATCAACCAGAAAGAACTGGTTGATCTCATAATACGAACGGGCAGGAGAGTTGAAGA
Source organism: Paenibacillus sp. FSL R5-0923 (assembly GCF_038009145.1). Taxonomy (NCBI): domain Bacteria; kingdom Bacillati; phylum Bacillota; class Bacilli; order Caryophanales; family Paenibacillaceae; genus Paenibacillus; species Paenibacillus sp. FSL R5-0923. Next base: position 109 of record NZ_JBBPAT010000003.1, on the reverse strand, counting down.
TCAAACGCGGGGAACCGTATCACAAGTGATGGTAAAGCAGAGGTATGTGTTAAGGGTAGAGGCGTGGATGTTAAATGTCCATGTGGGGCTTAAGTATACATATTCGATG
>NZ_JBBPAT010000002.1:0-1329132 GCF_038009145.1 Paenibacillus sp. FSL R5-0923 | reverse complement strand
GAAGTATCCATCGCACAAAACGGGATCGAAGAACAAATTAGTTACCTTACCTGTACATGTTGACTGGTCGTCACCAGATTGCTTTCGTACACCCTAAACATCGTTGCAAGTGTTCGTTAAGTTGCGGACAAAGTCCTATTCTTTGCATTTCACCTTTACTATGGTTGTCGTGCTATCCATCTTGAAAGGTGCGATTCTGTCTTCCTCTCCCTCACTATCGCTACAAGGTAATCTACAGTTGCGAGTAAATTTGAATAAACCGCAAGAAAGCGAACATAACAAAAAACAGGTCAATCATGGTGGTATCTGACCATAATCGACCTGTTATATGTAACGGAATAGCGATATTCAGATTAAAAAATTAAAGCAATTGATGTGAGTACACACAAAATGACGAAATCTTCATACGGGTATTACATGGGTTATTTGTGTTATTGGTTGAATGATGGGTTCATTCGGCACTGGGTAGCCCCCACAATAATAATTGCACGAAGACAAAAAGCAAGACCTAACCACCATTCATGTCATTTACTTCTTTAACTAAAATATTCATTTACTACCGCAGTTAATTGGTCGTTTCCTAACTCAATGTTAGTCAAATAATAAATGAAATAATCTTCTACTTCACTTTGTTTGAATAGACTCAGATATTGAAATGCAAGTAGTGTAGTATTGTCTATTGCATAATTATCTTCCAATTTTGTTTTTACATATTGAATTACTTGATTAATAAATCTATTGTCTTTTGTCTTAAAAAGAACATTAAGAACGAATGTAATCTCATCCTCGTTCTCTAGTTCAAAAATCTCACGCATCTCATTCTCATCTAATTCTTCTTGAAATAGCTGTTCCTTAACCAAATTAAATATTTTTAAAGCCTCTAGTTCATCAGTATAATAATCTTCCCAAAAACTTAGATAAGCAAATTGCTTCGGTAATAAAGCTGAACTATTATTGGGCTTGTTCCACAATATCCAATCAGAATTTACTTTCTCGGATACAATGTCAAATAAAGAGATTGAATAAGGCACAACTTGTTTTATATCATTTTCCAATCTATATAGTTCCTCGCCGTTTTTGCTTGTTTCCACAGAATAAACCATATATTTTTTATTTATTGATAGATTCTCTTTTTTCTCTAAATCCTCTTTAAGACGTACTCTCATTTATCTTACTCCTTTAATATTAAAATCGACATCCAATTCAATTATCCAGAATAGGTCGTTTTCATTTGCTCTGAGATTCTTAGGTTTGGATCCTTCAATTTTATATCAAACGGGCTAATTCCTCCTGTTTTCTGATTTTGATAAAAATGAACTTCTCCCTTTCCATACGGAGTTTCATACTGTTGCTTTGATGTCATTTTAGCCCAATCTTCTATTTTACTACCGTCACTAGTTAATATCCTTCGAGCCTTATCATCTCATAAATCCTCGCCTTTAATGATGACATCGGAGTTAGATAAAACATCTTCTTTAAGAAGTGATTGCTTATACTGTTGATGTTTATAAATGTCACTAGATTCACCCGTCCCCTAAGTAGTTTCTTGATATTGAGAAATAAAAAAAGTGGTAACCTGATATTCCGGTTACCACCATTAATAAAAATTATAACTTGTGTCCGTAAAAATACTTTTGACCCTTTTCCCAGTTCTTACTTGAAAGTACATTAATATAATTGATAAAATCTTTATAATTATTTGCATTTATTACTGTGTTGTACTCAGCAGGTACTTTCACACCAGTCCAAATAGATAAAACAGACGGTATTAACTCCATTCTTAGCGGTTCTTCATTATTCGCCGCTATCAAAACCCTTTCCATCAATCTTTTCGCCAAGTCCCCAGGGAATGCTAACTTTTTATTAAAATAATAACTATCTACATCGTACTCTTGACTGATATTCACATAATATTTGCCAATCTCATCTACAGATACATATTCACCTAAATGCTCTTCATAGTTTATAAAAGAATCAATTGAATCTCTGAGGATTAGTGAAGTATCACTAATCTCATCCCAATCTTCAAGTAAGGCCAACAAGTAAGGAATTATATCAAGGGAGAGTGAAGTAGTAGCCGCTGACGCAAATGTATTCACCGTTTCTTCTGTCGCTTCATTCAATAAATGAAAGTTATTAGAATTTCTTAAATCATCGTGTGTAGAGATTGAGAAAAAAATTCTAATACATAAATTTAATACAGCATCATCTTTTGTTTGATTCATTAATTGAATTAATAGTGGTTTTTGTGTAAAATCTCCTATCTTAAAGAGTTCAATTAAATTTAATATAACTTTCGTTTCTGTATCAGATTGTAAAATACAATCTTTAATATCTGAAATATTTTTAGTTGATTTCTCTCCAAACCAAATACTATTCATAATATTGCCCATGTCTTTTCACCTACCCTCAATTCGTTATCTCTTGCCATTATCCCGAAGCCATTTTAAAATTTTATTTTGGAACACTGTGACCTCTGTATGAGTAGGATTATTTCCGAATAAAATAATACCATTTTTATTTTGAAATATTTTCAATACCTTAGCATTTTCTTTACCATAACCCATTTCATGATAAAAATCCAAATCCAAGTCTTCAAGCTTTTCTCGTCGGATAGTTGATTCTCCTGTAATTTTTATATTTGAATCTACATTTTCTCCTCCAAACGATAAGCCTTGAACATGATGGCCTTTTTCAAGCTCTCCCCTTCTGACTAATGCTTCATAGTCTGCTCGTGCTTGCTTCAATTCTTCACCTTTAACTACTATAGATTCATCAGTGTTAGGATACCAATCAGGGTTGGATTCATGCAATTTTTTTGCTTCATCATAATATGGGCCATACTCATCCTTACCTGAGGCCCGTTTACCTTCACTCGTCCCCTCAACCGCCTTCAATTCCATGTCCTTTATTGAATGATTACTGTCACTTTTCCCCTCCATCTTCACTCTTAATATCCGGTCCATTTCATTCTTAAAATTGATTTGCATCGGGGTCTGTGGAAGTGCCGGGGTATCTATATCTAGATTATTTATCTTGAATTGAAAACCTTCATTTGTGCTAAATGCCGGCAACGGTTTTTGTACCTCAAAACCTTTTACAGAATCTAACCCTTTTGGAGGCTTTAGAACTGCGCCTCCTGTAGGAAGCAAAGATTTTTCTACTGGACCATACAACAACATTACCATTCCCTGACTGTTGAGCCAATGATCCGCTGACCATGCTTCGTCTGGATTAAATGCTCCTTTCGCCATTTCCACTGTTCACGATCATCATAATCACTGTAGGATATTCTACAGTTGCGAGAAAATTGAAAAAACTCAAGAAACGAAGGTATCAAAAAACAGGTCATTCATATGGTGGTATTTGACCATAATCGACCTGTTTTATGTAACGCTTTAGCGATAATTATGTTATACCGTTCAAGCATTAAATTGCGTACAAAAAGAAATCAAGAAATCTTGTAGCGGTATTACATCAGTTAAGTGTGCTACTGGTTAAATGTTGGGTTCGATCGGCACTGGGTAGCTTTACTAACAACCTTAAAACTAATACCATGATTATTTAAATTCTAATTTAATAATCAAGATATTATGAATCTAAGAAAAAGAATATACCACCGATCCTAATGGTATATCTGTGGGTCTAATTGATTTACCAAGACATATGCCTACCATTTTTTTATTAATAGATGAGTTAGAAACTTGAAATGAAACAACTTCCAATTCTAACTCTTGGTCTTCAGGTGTCCTAACAAAAATCTTGTCCCCGATCTCGTTAAATGATGAGTGAACAGGGTTAATTCCAACTATAATAGTCCCATATTCTTTGGATTCAAACACATCTCCAACATCCATTAACTTTTGCATTTGATACCTTCCTTTTCATCTACTTTGAATGTATAATTCATCCTTCACGTCTCGAATATGAAAACCACCGTTTTTCAATCGTGTGATTGCATCCCTAAGTAACGTCATTCTTTCAGTTAATGTTAAACTCGGAGCAAATCTAGCCGCCTTGATGCTAGCCTGCGCTTCATTTAAAGCAGAATGTCTTGCATATGTTGCAGGATCAACATCATAAAGATTAAACGCTTTTCCATTTACGTACGCCTCATAGTATCCAACAATTTCATGGGCTATGATCGCCTTACCTGAGACACGATTATTCGCACTTAACGTTCCGATTCCACTAGATTTAAAAGGTAGTACGTCGGTATTTATATAAAGCCTGTCATACAGCTTTCAAATATTATTGTGCGTACAAACGAAATGACTAAATCTTTATATGGGTATTACATGGGTAAAGCGTGTTACTGGTTTAATAAGAATTCGCACTGGGTAGCTCAACCAAAAAGAAACCTTGAAAGGCGTAAAGCCCCTCAAGGTCAACAACCTCTAATTTAGCAGGTAATTCTTTATAAATACTCAGAAAAATTTTATATGGTTACAGTAGATAGCAAACCTTATAAAACTTTAAATGGCAACATCTTGGTATCCTACCTTAGCGACTTCTTCATCTATTAGACGCATACCAACCCCATTTTCCGCGTCCCATATACATTCAAACGTTAGTCCGATATATCTGCCTTCAAAGCGTCTCGCAGAAGGTACATATATACCTACTAGCCTGATATTTTTTAGAAGTTCGTCGACGGTATCAATTATGGGGTAATTCTCATTGTATGAAACATCATATCCAAGCTCAAACCGTTTTTGTTGGTAATAATCTAAAATTGGTTGTAAAATACTTTGTTGAAGATGCCCCCAGTCTTCTATTAAAGAATGATATGAAGCATACTGTTTTTCACTAAATTCACCATCGTCGTCTCCGTCTACCATCAAAGCAATATTGGCTTCTGTTTCACAAAACTCAATGGTAGTGTACCTAACCCACCCATAATTATATTCAAGTTCACCGAAAACTGCATCATTAATTTTCATTTTGAAAAAGCTCCTTTCTAATTGTTTGCAAATTCTCCCGGTGCAAATGCACCTGCGTCTATCTCTCCTACACCACCTAGATGTCCAAATTTGCTATTAATTTCTGATGGCACAAGTTGCATCGTTTTCCCATCGTTCAATTCGTGCCATGTCAACTTCAGTTCTTCACGAATATCTGCGATGTCTCCTGCTTTAATTTTTCCTGAGCTCAGCCCAAATTGATTAGCCAGCTCAGGCGAGTTATTAAGTTGTTCAGCCAATTTTATTATCTGCTTGCTTAAAATTAGCCCTTCTAGCATCTGCGCCTCTATTTCCAGTTCCACCTAACATATGATCGATTTCCAATTCTGCTTTTGCTACAGGCGAAAAATCAGGTACAGCATTCTTATAATTTATACCGTCAATGCCAGCTCCGTCTAATATTTTCTTCAACTCTGGATCAGGAGGTGGTTTTAAGATACATTCTCCTCTTTGTCCTTCAAAACCAACCTTTGGATTCTCAAGTGCAGGTGTTTAATTATATCTAGATTCATATGCACTGGAAAATTCATTTTGCTTGAAGGCAGGTGGAATGTCATCAATCTTACCCGTCCCCTAAGTAGTAATCTTAAAATCCACTAAAGGAATGTTGATAACATTTCACTAATTACCACCATTAAATCAGCTTGGTAGAAGTTCTGTTAGAGGACTCGCCGCCCGATATTCTGTCTTGTGCTTCATCATGCTGTAGATGATGTTTACACGCCTTCTCACAACGCATATGAGGGCTTGCTTCTTAGTCTTGTTGCGGACAATTTGCAGATAAGTCATGACAATATTAATGGTCGGGCTATGCATCCTAGAAGGTGCAATCTCTTTCCTTAACTTTCCAAGATCTCTATCGGGGCGGCTTATTCTATATTTAAGTAGCATGCTTTTAGTTTGGTAACTCTTGAAAAATATAAGGAAATCGTAGTAAAGTGATTATTTTGTTTGATAGATACTTTTTCTGGTATTGAGCTAACTTAGTATTTATGATTACAGTAGCATTTTCTTTTCTGAATATTTGATCTGTACCATTTTCCACAAACACCATGTCAGGATTAAAATCCAATAAAATATTACCGAAAATTTTAAACAACACTTCTAATCCTTCCTCGAATAATTCCCCAAATAATTTAATTCCAATTTATACATTAATTTCCATTATATATTCTTCTCTTAAAAAATCAATACTAATAATATCTTCTGTTTCAATATCAAGTGTGAAGTATTTACAGCTAAGACAAGAAAAATCTCCGTAGTTAGTTACTTTATCTTCAACTGTATTGCATACTATGTCATAAATTGTTCTTATAAGTGCTTCCTTATCCAGATTTGAGACTAAGAATAACGTAAAGTCCATCTCACTTCTAACCTCCAAATACTCTTGTAATCTTTCCATCCTTCACTACAATTAATTCTTCTAGTCTTTTTAAATCTCCATTCGGAGTTGCTTTTCTTAAAATTGCTTCGATAATTTCGGTAACTTTTTCATTAGGAAAGTTGTCTATGTTCAAAACAATTCTTACAGAATGTTTCTTCGTCTTTCCTGCTATTTCTTTTTATACTTTGTACCTTTCCATCTAGTCTTGCTCCATAACAATCAAATACATTTCCTTCGATTACAAAATCTGGATTCGACCCGTCTGCAATGCCGTGACCATTTCCACCATCAATTTCATCTAACATCTTATTGTCATAGCCATTATCAGCCAATACATCGGATGTTTCATTTTGTTTCTTTATTCCACGGGAATCTCCTTCTCCATAATTCCCTTTAGGTTTGCTCCCCGTCTCTTAACCTTCGCGCTTGTTCTGCTCGCTTCTTTGAAAGGCTGCCCCAATCCGTCACTACCGCTGCAAAGTATTGCTTGTTCTGCTGTGGTGGATGATGCAGCAACTCGGCTAACCGTATCCTCTTTACTGGCTTGTACACATCCTCAATTCAGTAACCTCTCACTTACTCTACGATTGCCTGATACTCTGCTTGTGCCTGGGCAATCAAACCCAATGTTTCCTCTAATTTTTGTGCCTGTTTCGCCATTTCCCTTTTTCTCCTTTGAATTTGGGCATGCAAAAAAAGCTCATTCCTACTCATAAAACAAGTTGGAAAGAGCTTTGAAAGTGTTTATCAAGTGTTTGGTTTGTTGGTTGTATTATACGACCTACTTTCTACTGATGTAAAGGGTCTACTTATTATCTTCTAACCATTTTCTAGCTTCTTCACCTGCTAGAATATTGGGTTGTTCTGGCGTCCCAATATTGATGCTTTTTATAAAAGCCTCTTCTAGCCCACGAACCCCAGTTAATTTAGCTCCTTTTAGCAATACTCTTTCAAACGTAGCTAACCGCACATCAGCATTAAATAATATTGCATTGCGAAAATCCGTCTCATCAAAAAGACCAGCTACTAAATTAGCATCTGATAAATCAGCTTGAACAAACACCGTCTCAATACATTCACTATCAGCAAGTCTAGCAGCTTTTACATTGGCATTTGTGAAGTTCACATACGAGACATTAGATTTACAAAAGTCTGCCCCTTCTAAATTTGTAGATATAAAAGTTGATGAACTTAGTAAAGATGAAGAGAAATCTTTGTGATTTAAGTTCATTCCATCAAAGATACAAGCTGTAATATATGCTTGGTCTAATGGATATTGTGACATATCTACATTTTGCAAATCAATTTCATCTATACCTAGTTTCTCGCCTTGTTCTCCAATAGTTTCGATCCAAAGACGGTGTGATTCTAATCGAATCATAATTTCTTTTATATCAGTTGTCATACCTAACCCTCCTATGGATACCAAATAATCCTATCTGATATTCCAGCTTTCTCTATTGCCTCTTTTAACTGTTCAACATGTTCAGTAATCATGTCTCTTTTATCCAGAATTACATTGTAACTTTTATCTAGTTCTTTATTAATTGCCTTCATCCCGTTATTTACTGTGAATGCGCCTTTTTTGGGTGAAGTATGACCATTTGGATAAGATACGAAACTTTTAACGTCCCATTTAACGTTATTTGTTGTATCAATAAATTCCGCTCCACCATTTCCTTGTGGGTCACGTACTATTTTCCCTAGTTTACCTTGTTGTTCCAAATCTATTCCTATCTCTCTTTCTTTCAAACCTTGATCCCTAATCTCACCACCATATGAAGGGTCGCCTGCTAAATCGTCCAGTTCCTTTTGAGTTCTTCCTCCTGTGTACCCTAACTGACCTTTACCCGTCCCCTCAATCTTACCACCTTTGGCATCCCCAAACCCATTCATCTCATTTAAATAATGCTCCTGCACAAATGTTTTGGGCAGTGGGTTCGAATCCATGGGGATCTTCCCTACACTGAAAGGCACACCTTCTGGCGTGCTTAAAAACGGCTTGAATTTCGGGAATTCAGTCAAGTCCTCGGAATTGTAATTAGTTACCTTACCTGTATATGTTGACTCGTTGCCACCAGATTTCTTTCCTGCACCGTCATCATCGTTGCAAGTGTCCGTTATGTTACGGACAAAGTGCTACTCTTTGCATAACAACATTACTATAGTTGTCGTGCTATCCATCTTGAAAGGTGTGATTCTGTCTTTCTCTCCCTCACTACCGCTACAGAGTAATCTACATTTACGAGTAAATGTGAAAAAACCGCAAGAGAGCGAAAATAACAAAAAACAGGTCAATCATGGTGGTATCTGACCATAATCGACCTGTTTATGTAATGCTTTAGTTAAATTAAGTTATACCTATCAAACTGTTCATGTTTTTCCATTCGTTTCTTCATCCTTTGATTTTGGACATGCAAAAAAAGCTCATTCCTAGTCTTGATTCAAGTTGGAAAGAGCTTTTGAAAGTTTATCAAGTGTTTGAATTGTTTAGTGTTTGGTTTGTTGGTTGTATTGTACGATCTTGTTGTTAGGGTTGTAAAGTAGCTTATGCAAGTTATCTACAGATTCTTAAGAAGCATAGGACGTTCTATCTGGAAAAACACCGTTACTCTCTTTTAAGATTCTAATTAATTTTGAAGCTGCACGTAAATAATAGAAATTTGTAGTTGAACCCGGAACATTTTCGATTTCCTCACATTCCCCATCTGATTTACTTAGCTTTATCTTCCCTAATGAATCTTCATCCGGACCAAATTTATACACTACAAAATCTTTAGTCTCTTCTTCCTTAACTAACAGAACATAAGTAGCCAAAATTCCACCTCCCTAATCATTCATATACGCTATCTGACCAATTATACTTCTTTTGCGCTTCTGCATGTGCTTTTTCATAAGTTACCCCATATTTTTTCATATATTTGGATTCAAATAATTCATGATTGAGAAATAAAATATCGTTTTTGTTATAATTACCTTTCATTAATCGTTCCCAGGCCAAAGCCTGTTGATAGTTCGGATCAAATGATTTAATTTCTCCACTATCAAATTTGTGCTTTTCAAATAACAAATGATCCTTAATTTGTTGAATATCAGATTCCTTCCAACCTGTATTCCTAGTAATGTCGCTCGTATCATTTTTCAGTTTTTTAAATGTCCCATACATATCAAACGCCAAATCCTCCTGCCTCATAAACTCAGAGACAGAAGAAGGTTCTTTTACTTTTGGAACATCAACATTATCAATTCTATCTCCATTAGCATTATGTGTAGGGTTTGGAGTTCCATTAGGATGTCCCGTCCCCTCAATCTTACCACCTTTCACATCCCCAAACCCATTCATCTCTTTTAAATAATGCTCCTGTACAAATGTTTTGGGCAGTGGATTCGAATCCATGGGGATTTTTCCTACACTGAAAGGCACACCTTCTGGCGTGCTTAAAAATGGCTTGAATTTCGGGAGTTCAGCCAAGTGACCGGAATTCTGAATGACTTTATTAAGGTCTTTCACGCCTTCCATCGCTTTGGCGGCAAAATCTTGTACCCCATCGACCACTTTTCCTACCTTTGTACCCTTAGTCACAGATAGCCCCGGTACCAATACAGAAGCCGCTGCACCCAGCATGGAAGCCTTTTCCTCAGGCGTTCCCTCATTAAAGTTATGATACATCTTCTTCGCTGCTTCTGCCAATACTTCTGGATGTTGCATGATATAAGATGCTGTATCTGCCATTTCCTGTGTCGTCTTCTCCGGGTCTACGACAAAATGGAATGTAAATGTCACCGTATCCACTACACCCATAACGGTTTCCTCGATAAGAGATCCCATAAATGCGCGCGTAACCGTATCCGCTTGTACCACTTTTTTCCGCCATTCGGTCATTCCGTAGGTTGATTCCAACCATGAATAATACGCCAGTATTGAATTGGTTTCGTTAGGTTTTAATACATGCGCCTTAAAATAGTTGAGTGTTATCTCATTATTATTGTTATATGCGGTAATCGGTGTCCCATCTGGAAGCTCCATCGGCGGAATATTCAGTCGTTCCCCTACTAGTTGGCGCTTAGCCCAGGCTCCCTGATCTCCTGGTTTCATCGCCATTCGGAGCATCAGCAGATACGATTCATTCTGAATTAATGGTACGCTGCTGGTGGTAATCGACGGATCATAATCACACGCCTTAACCACTGGTTTCTTGAAATAACCGCTTAGATCCTTACCTGCTTGGTAATGGACTTCGTCTATGCCTAGATATTTCAGCTTTTGGCGTGCGTCTTCCGCCAGCTTATGCATTGCGTCCATTTGGATCTTGTTTCCAAACGCTTGATATACTTTATATGCGGTCTGCGCTTTTGCGATTTGATCCCGTGCCTGGTAGATATCCTTCAGCTTACTTTGGGCTGTAATGGAGTCGATCGTTCCCAATCCGGAATTCTTAACCGTTGTTTGGAGTTTCTGCACCAAAGGATCGCTATTCAACTCATCCCGTCCCATTAGAGCAGCAACCGAGGTGATCAGTTTCGTGACCATCTTCTGGGCATACGTTGGGATCGGAAACTGTCCACTTGCACTGCCTCCCCCAAGTTTTCCGAACATCCCTCCAAGAGTACCAAATTGCTGAAAAAGTTGATTAGCCTGCCTCTTGTTCTCATCCTGTGCGCCTTGAACACCTTTTACTGCAAGACGAATAATATCTTCAAGCTTTTCAGCTTCTACCGTCAGTTCATTGATAAGCGTCTGAGCTCGTATCAAATCTGAACCCAGCGGAATACCACCCCAGTTATTGGTCTGACCTCTCAGTTGCAAGTACAACCGGTTGGTATCCTGGCTTACCAGTTTGATTTTTGTCTGCAGGCGTTCGACTTCATCTTCTTTAAATACCATTTTGTCCAATGCCATTTATGACCTCCAGTTCTTACACTTAGACCATCCAATGCACTACTTCCTTCGACCCCTCAGGTCTTTATGTACTACTTCATCTTTAAAAACTTAAGTATTGGAGCGCACACCTAACCTATATATCGGCTTAACCTCCCATTATTTTACTCTAAATCCTTTCTTTTATTTTTTTGATTCTAATCACTGCTATAAGAATAAGTAGACAGCAAAAAAACAGGTTGATTATAGTGGTAGCTCCCTATAATCAACCTGTTTTACAGAACGCATAGGATTAATTCTTGTATCTGATGCTTTATATTATTCAATTAATATTGTTAGAAATTCTTCGAAGAACTTAAAATGAAAATAATAGAAGGGTTGGGGAAACACATGTGACTTTGACAAAACAACAAGTGCGGGAGTTTATCAAGGAGAGTAATTTGGTTTCTGCAAATAATGAGCAGAATGCCTTAAAGGATCTATTTAAAGAAACGATTCAGGAGATGTTAGAAGTCATTTAGGCTATGGCAAGCATGAATTCAGGGCGAAGCTCACACCAAATAGTCTCAACGGAAGGAGTCGGAAAACGTTAGTCAGTGAGTAGAGCAGGAAATCGTTATCCCTCGAGACTGTCTATGGTAGTTTGAGCCTTTTGTCGTTAAAAAGCATCCATCGCACAAAACGTGATCGAAGAACAAATTAGTTACCTTACCTGTATATGTTGACTGGTCGTCACCATACTTCTTTCCTGCATCGTAATCATCGTTACATGTGTTCGTTAAGTTACGGACAAAGTCCTATTCTTTGCATTTCACCTTTACTATAGTTGTCGTGCTATCCATCTTGAAAGGTGCGATTCCGTCTTCCTCTCTCTCACTATCACCACAGGGTAATCTACAGTTGCGAGTAAATTTGAATAAACCGCAAGAAAGCGAACATAACAAAAAACAGGTCAATCATGGTGGTATCTGACCATAATCGACCTGTTTTGTCTAACGCTTTAGCGATAACTAGGTTATACTTTTCTAGCATTACTGTGCTGTGCGTACAAGCGAATTGAAGAAATCTTTATTGTGGTATTACAAGGGTTAAGTATGTTACTGGTTAAAAAAAGAATTCATTCGGCACTGGGTAGCCCCTGAAAAGAACTTAGAAATATCCTAACCATTATGCCTTACTCCGTCAACATTTCTAGGAACTCTTCAAAACTTTCACTTACTAAATACGTAACCGGTTCTAATTCACCTGATTCTTCATGATCCCATACACAAACAGCCGGAATCTCATTAGAAACCTTAAAGTCTAAGCATAGATAATCTCCTGAAAATAATATAGCAATTGGGAGTAATTCTACTCCTACTAAATCTTCATTTTCAGTTAATCTATCTTCAATACGAGTTAATGTTACATCAATATCATATATACCGAAATCATTACTATCTGTTTCTTCAAGAACACAAAGAAACCTATCTATTGCATATGAACGTTGGTTTATTAAAAACGAGCGATATTCTGGAACTCCTCCATTGTATTTTTTTAAAAGCACCTTATATTCTATCGGTAATTTAACTCTCCACATGCTCTCTTCTTTATCCAATAATGAATCTATTGGTAAAGGATAAACAATTGTATCTTCTTTTATATTCATACTCGCTCTCCTCTCACATTATCGTGGAGCATCTGCCCACATACCTGTAGTTCTTCCTCCATTATGAGGCACAATATCATGTATACCAGTTTCAACTAATTCCATTTTACCTGGAATTTCAGTGTGATGCCATGTCATTCCTGGTCTATTTCCACCTATCATTTCATCAAGCCACTTAAATTGCTCTGCATCTGAAGCCTTCCACAGTTTGTCTGGTAGTTCTACAGATTCATGAACTACACCTGCACCTTTAAAATCTGCAAAGCCAAATTTCATTCCCTCAACTTTTGTCACATTAACTTTTGGTATTAATCCTTGAGATATAGCAGCGTCCTTGATAGCTTTCTTTTCCTTAATTGATAATTTATCTCCATCTGGAACACTTTTTAGCCAAGACCATTTCTTATTTGATTTTACATTATCAGCATACATATTAGCCATATCATCAAGTGATTTCCCATTTCCTAATATGACAGCAGATGCCTTACCTTTACCCGTCCCCTCAATCTTACCACCTTTCACATCCCCAAACCCATTCATCTCTTTTAAATAATGCTCCTGTACAAATGTTTTGGGCAGTGGATTCGAATCCATGGGGATTTTTCCTACACTGAAAGGCACACCTTCTGGCGTGCTTAAAAATGGCTTGAATTTCGGGAGTTCAGCCAAGTGACCGGAATTCTGAATGACTTTATTAAGGTCTTTCACGCCTTCCATCGCTTTGGCGGCAAAATCTTGTACCCCATCGACCACTTTTCCTACCTTTGTACCCTTAGTCACAGATAGCCCCGGTACCAATACAGAAGCCGCTGCACCCAGCATGGAAGCCTTTTCCTCAGGCGTTCCCTCATTAAAGTTATGATACATCTTCTTCGCTGCTTCTGCCAATACTTCTGGATGTTGCATGAGATAAGATGCTGTATCTGCCATTTCCTGTGTCGTCTTCTCCGGGTCTATGACAAAATGGAATGTAAACGTCACTGTATCCACAACACCCATAACGGTTTCCTCGATAAGAGATCCTACAAATGCCCGCGTAACCGCATCCGCTTGTAACACTTTTTTCCGCCATTCGGTCATTCCGTAGGTTGATTCCAACCACAAATAATATGCCGATAACGAATTGGTTTCGTTAGGTTTTAATACATGCGCATTAAAATAGTTGAGTGTTATCTCATTTTCATTGTTATATGCGGTAATCGGTGTCCCATCTGGAAGCTCCATCGGCGGAATATTCAGTCGTTCCCCTACGAGTTGGCGCTTAGCCCAGGCTCCCTGATCTCCTGGTTCCATCGCCATTCGGAGCATCAGCAGATACGATTCATTCTGAACTAATGGTACGCTGCTGGTAGTAATCGACGGATCATAATCACACGCCTTAACCGCTGGTTTCTTGAAATACCCACTTAGATCCTTACCTGCTTGGTAATGGACTTCGTCTATGCCTAGGTATTTCAGCTTTTGGCGTGCGTCTTCCGCCAGCTTATGCATTGCGTCCATTTGAGTCTTGTTTCCAAACGTTTGATATACTTTATATGCGGTCTGCGCTTTTGCGATTTGATCCCGTGCCTGGTAGATATCCTTCAGCTTACTTTGGGCTGCAATAGAGTCGATCGTTCCCAGTCCGGAATTCTTAACCGTTGTTTGGAGTTTCTGCACCAAAGGATCGCTATTCAACTCATCCCGTCCCATTAAAGCAGCAATCGAGGTGATCAGTTTCGTGACCATCTTCTGGGCATACGTCGGGATCGGAAACTGTCCATTTGCACTGCCTCCCCCAAGTTTTCCGAACATCCCTCCAAGAGTACCAAGCTGCTGAAAAAGTTGATTAGCCTGCCTCTTATTCTCATCCTGTGCACCTTGAACACCTTTTACTGCAAGACGAATAATATCTTCAAGCTTTTCAGCTTCTACCGTCAGTTCATTGATAAGTGTCTGAGCTCGTATCAAATCTGAACCCAGCGGAATACCACCCCAGTTATTGGTCTGACCTCTCAGCTGCAAGTACAGCCGGTTGGTATCTTGGCTTACCTGTCTGATTTTTGTCTGCAGGCGTTCGACTTCATCTTCTTTAAATATTATTTTGTCCAATGCCATTTATGACCTCCAGTTCTTACGCTTAGACCATCCAATGCACTACTTCATACGACCCCTCAGGTCTTTATGTACTACTTGATCTTTAAAAACTTAAGTATTTGAAGCGCACACTTAACCTATATATCGGCTTAACCTCCCATTATTTTACTCTAAATCCTTTCTTTTATTTTTTTGATTCTAATCACTGATGTAAGAATAAGTAGATAGCAAAAAAACAGGTTGATTATATTGGTAGCTCCCTATAATCAACCTGTTTAACTGAACGCTATAGCGTTCTGTTATAGCCCCCATAGGATTGATTCTTGTATCTGATACTTTATATTATTCAATTAACATTGTTAGAAATTCTTCGAAGTACTTAAAATGAAAATAATAGAAGGGTTGGGGAAACACATGTGACTTTGGACAAAACAACAATTGCGGGAGTTTATCAAGGACAGTAATTTGGTTTCTGCAAATAATGAGCAGAATGCCTTAAAGGATCTATTTACCAAAACGATTCAGGAGATGTTAGAAGCCGAAATGGATACTCATTTGGGCTATGGCAAGCATGAAGTCAGGGTGAAGCTCACATCAAACAGTCTCCACGGAAAGAGTCGGAAAACGGTAGTCAGTGAGTATGGAGAGCAGGAAATCGTTATCCCTCGAGACTGTCTATGGTAGTTTGAGCCTCTTGCCGTTAAAAATCCATCGCACAAAACGTGATCGAAGAACAAATTAGTTACCTTACCTGTATATGTTGACTGGTCGTCACCAGATTTCTTTTCTGCATCGTAATCGTCGTTGCAAGTGTCTGTTAAGTTGCGGTCAAAGTCCTATTCTTTGCATTTCACCTTTACTATAGTTATCGCGCTATCCTTCTTTAAAGGTACGATAGCGTCTTCCTCTCCCTCACTATCGCCACAGGGTAATCTACAGTTGCGAGTAAATTTGAATAAACCGTAAGAAAGCGAACATAACAAAAAACAGGTCAATCATGGTGATATCTGACCATAATCAACCTGTTCATTGCAACGGAATAGCGTTATTAAGTTATAAAATTAAAGCATCTTATGTGCGTACAACCGAAAGGGAGAAATCTTCAAACAGGTATTACATGGGTTATTTGTGTTATTGGGTGGATGATAAGTTCATTCGGCACTGGGTAGTCCCACCAATGAAAAAAACCTTGAAACGCACGAAGCCAATCAAGGTTTTCATTAACATTAAGATTCAAATGTAGTTCTATCGGGGAAATGTCCATTTTCCCTAATGAAACAAACTGATAACTTTTGTGCTGCTCTATCGAAATAAAATTTTGTTGAAATGTTCGGGTCAGGAATCGGGTCTAATTCGGCAAACTTCCTTGTTATTTTATTTAATTCAATTCTCCCCATAACAATCTCATTCGGACCAAATTTATAAATAACCTTTTCCTCATCTTCCATTTCCTTAAGTAACAAAACGAATGAAGCCAATATATGTCTCCTCCTTATTATGGATTCCACGGACGACCTGATTCTAAAGTTTTATCATGTGCTGTCCTATAATTTGTTTTGAAGATTCCTTCGAATCTCGACTCAAACAATTCATGATTTAGTAAATCTATATCACTTTGATTGTACGTCCCTTTTTGTAGTCGTTCCCAAGCTTGAGCAATATCATAATCAGCATCAAAGCGCCCAACACCATGGTCTTTTATATGTTCTTTGATAAACAAATGCTCCTTTATTCTCTGAACCCTACTATCCTTCATACCAGTATTTCTTGTTATTGATGCTACATCCGTGGTTGAACTCCTAAAAGTATCGTACATTTCATCGGCTTTATCAAGATTTCTTAAATATTCATCCGGGTCAAAAATATCAGATTTCCCACCTGTCTGAACTTTACCCGTCCCCTCAACCGCCTTTACTTCTACATCCTTTATTGAATGATTACTGTCACTTTTCCCTTCCATCTTCTCTCTTAATATCCGGTCCATTTCATTCTTAAAATTGATTTGCATCGGAGTCTGTGGAAGTGCCGGGGTATCTATATCTAGATTATTTATCTTGAATTGAAAATCTTCATTTATGCTGAATGACGGCAACGGTTTTTGTATCTCAAAACTTTTTACAGAATCCAATCCTTTGGGAGGCTTTAGACCTCCGCCTCCTGTGGAAGCAAAGATTTTTCTACCGGACCATACAACAACGTTACCATTCCCAGACTGTTGAGCCAATAATCCGCTGACCAAGCTTCGTCTGGATTAAATGCTCCCTTCGCCATCTCCTCTGTTCCCAGTGTCAACCAATCCGCAAACTTCTCTTTTGAATCAAACATATGCTCTGATCGATCTTTGGCTGCTTCATATATCCCGACTGCGATATCTCCTGCTATCCCTAACGTTAACCAGTTGGAATAGTCATAAGGGGGATCGGTGGCCTTATTCGCACGAGTTCTTAATGTACCTACAAAACCCGTTCCAATCTCTTTAGAACTGTCTGTCGATTTAAAAAAGACATCTTTAGAATCCTCGGGTTTTGGTTGATCCTCCGTTTTATTCTTTTTAAACAATCGCTGCAGGTTAATCTACAATTGCGATAAATTTGAAGTAACCGCAAGAAAGCGAACATAATAAAAAACAGGTTGACTATGGTGGTATCTGACCATAATCAACCTGTTAGACGTAACGCTATTGCATTATTTAAGTTATAAAATTCAAGAGTTGATGTGCGTACAAAGGAAATGACTAAATCTCTATACGGGTATTACATAGGTTAAGTGTGTTACCGGTTGAATAATGGGTTCCTTCGGCACTGGGTGGGATCTTGAATAACAAATGCCCATATCTTTGATAACGGGTTATTTTATAACCTCCTATGTATCTGTTAATAAAAAAATAATCACAACACAGTGGTTAGCTCGCATTGTGATTTATTTTTACTTAATCACTTTTAATTATTAATTTAAAATCATTATCAATAATCACAAACTCATTGCTAACATTAACAAGTAAATCAGAATAACTCTCCTCTAATCTACATTTGAGTTCATTCATTTGAGGTAATACTTGTACATATATATAAATCTCTGTGATTTTATGGCTATCAGGATCAAGAAACATTGTAACATTAGTAATGTCATTTCCCTTCCGATTCACCTGATTAACACTGTAGATAATCTTTTTCTT
Source organism: Paenibacillus sp. FSL R5-0923 (assembly GCF_038009145.1). Taxonomy (NCBI): domain Bacteria; kingdom Bacillati; phylum Bacillota; class Bacilli; order Caryophanales; family Paenibacillaceae; genus Paenibacillus; species Paenibacillus sp. FSL R5-0923. Next base: position 1,311,006 of record NZ_JBBPAT010000002.1, on the reverse strand, counting down.
GTCTTCAACTCTCTTTTTTTCAATGCCGAATAGACTGCCTAAATTGATGTAATTGGGATTCCCTTTTCTAAATATCAAGACTAGATCAACTAACAAACCATCGAGAGGCTTTTCAAAGAAATCTTTTTGTAGTGCATCCCATTCATGATCAATAAAAAGTAAACCAATTAGGGCTTAGCGATGAAGTATCGATCATCCCAGGTTTTGATTGTTCGTATAAATCTCTTTTTAGGCAGATTTCATCATTATTTGAAAATACTATAGATTCCTCCAATTTTATTAGCTATTTCTTCTATCAACATATCGTTTACTTTAGCATACCCTTGTTCTCTATTAATCCGCATTATTTCAGGATTATTCCTAAATGAATTTTGAATGTCTGCAAAAATATCCCTTACATCGTAATATGGGACACTCCAACCGTTTGGTCCCCTTTTCATTCTAAGCGTCAAACCATTTGGAAGAGCCTTAAAACGTTTATTTTCAAGCTTTCCCTTTAACAATCCAGATAATTTCCATTTCCTTATGCCAATGTGGTGTAGTTAATATACTGCCATCGTTCTCAATACAGCGGTACGGAAAGGCTTTATCCAGTCGTGGGAATTCCAAATAAATGGCCATCTGATCGTCTCTCTTACTTATTTAGTGGATTTATAATCTCATTTATAGCGGACAAAGGCGAGTTTGGCTATTGAAGCTGAAACGTAAAAAGAGCTATCCATTACCCAACCAGGGAGCATGGACAGCAAATTTTAGGGATCGTTAATGATTCAATTTCTCTCATTTCGTAATTGCTCCACCATCCCGACGAAACTGCTTGGGGGTCAAGCCAGTGTATTTTTTAAATAACTGTGTATAGTAACTTTGGCTACAAAATTTAAACATCAAAGCGATTTCGGAAATAGACTGATTCGTGTGAATGAGGATCGACTGCGATTCCTCAATTCTACGCCGGTTGACAAATTCCGTGAGCGGCATACCCGTTTCACGCTTGAAGCGGTCGGACAAATAACTGGGATGCACACCAACATGCCGGGAGATCAGGCTAAGGCTCAAATCTTGAAACAGATGCTCGCGTATAAAATATACGGATAAATTGACAATATGTGAATAGTGAAGGTTCTCCTTCTGCTGGCGCATCACTGTAATGAATTGCAGGACCATTTCATATTCGTATCGATGAAGTGCCTCAATCTCCGTCGTAGCTTCCACCGCACGGATGAACGTATCACTCAGCTGAAAAGCGGTCTCAGGGTCAACACCACCCCGGATAATCGCACGTGTAAACAAGGTGCAGGATGCAATCATAGCGTTTTTCTTGGAGCGCAGCGGATATCGGGCTAGCGTAGCAGCTTCCATTGCGTTAATTCTATGCAGTGCTTCCAGTGCCCGGTTCTCGTCACCAAGTCGGATAGCTTCCAAAAGCTCTTGTTCATAATCCAGCGGAGGATGGACAAATCCCTCTGACAGATCCACAGAACGTGTGGACCAATATTCCGGTAGTTTATGTTGTCCTTTAAGTTGATCCATACTTGTTACCTCACCTAAAAATTTTGATAATATCCTAAATAATTTAGTATAATTCTAGCCCTTTCGGACTTAAAATTCAATTCATAACCATCAAGGGAGGAAACATAAGCATGAGCTGGAGCATTGCCAATCAGGGATTGTCGGCAGATACCCTACTGAATTTGGAAAGTATTTTTGCGCTGGGGAATGGATATTTGGGCGTGCGTGGCAATTTTGAAGAAGGGTATTCCGATAAAGAAATCCGCAGTATCCGCGGAACGTATTTAAACGCCTTTCACGATGTAATTGACATTCCCTATGGGGAGAAGCTATTCGCCTTCCCTGGTACACAGCAAAAATTGGTTAATATTATAGATTCCCAAGGGATAAATATTTATATAGGCGAAGATATGGAGCCATTTGCACTTACAGCAGAGAATGTCCTCGCCTATGAGCGTAACCTCCATCTGGACAAGGGATATTCGGAGCGTAAAATCCACTGGAAATCCCCCTCCGGTAAAGAACTCAAGCTGCATTTCCGTAGACTCGTTTCTTTCACTACCCGTGAACTTTTTGCCATTCATCTGACTGTTGAGCCTATCAATTTCACCGGTCCAATCCGGGTTGTCTCTCGTGTAAATGGCGATGTTAGTAACTATACTAACCCGAATGACCCGCGTGTAGCTGCAGGACATTCCAAACGCCTGAGCGTAGTAGCGTGCGAAGCTCGGGGTGAATATGTATGCCTGGAGAACGTGACGATGGCTTCGGCCCTGCGGACCTCCTGTGTTACCCGACATGAATGGGAAGGGGACTGGCAGGTTGAAACTCAGGCTGGAGAAACCGATGCTACAGTGACGGCAACCGCCTCCTTGTCTGGGCCACTATCACTGACCAAATGGAATGTCTATACCGATACACTACGACATGAACAAATGCTTGTAGATACCGGTATTCAGGTACAAGAATCATTGAAGCACCTCTCCTTTGAAGACATGCTGGAACAGCAGGAGCATTATTTGGCTGATTTCTGGAAGCGTTCCGATGTAGTCATTGAGAACGACTTGTCGCTTCAGGAGGGCATACGTTTCAACCTTTATCAGCTGCTGCAATCAGCCGGACGCGACGCGCATAGCAACATCTCCGCTAAAGGCTTATCCGGTGAAGGGTACGAAGGCCATTATTTCTGGGACACGGAGATTTATATGTTCCCTGTGTTCCTAATGACTTCGCCTGACTTGGCCCGGCAGCTCCTATTATACCGGTATTCCAAGCTGGAGGAGGCAAGGGAACGTGCTAAAGAGATGGGTCACGCCCAAGGTGCATTGTTCCCATGGCGGACGATTTCAGGTACGGAATGTTCTTCCTTCTTCCCATCCGGTACAGCTCAATATCATATCAGCGCCGATGTAGCCTACAGCTATATCCAATACCATCTAGCGGAAGAAGATGACGCCTTCTTGCTCCAATACGGCGCCGAGGTGCTATTTGAGACAGCGCGGCTTTGGATGGAGATCGGTCATTACTACGAAGGCAAGTTTCACATCGATGAAGTGACTGGACCGGACGAATACACATGTCTTGTGAACAACAACTATTACACCAATGTAATGGCCAAACATAATTTAAAATGGGCCGCACGCAGTTTTGCGCGACTTCAAGAATATGACGAGGCTGCATTCCAAGCTTTGTGTGTGCGCCTGCATGTAACTGGACCAGAAGCAGACAGCTGGCTGAAGGCGGCGAATGCCATGCTGCTTCCTTACGACGAGAAGCTGGGCATTAATCCGCAGGATGATACTTTTTTACGCAAAGCGGTCTGGGATTTCGAGAATACACCACCGGAGAAACATCCGTTGTTGCTGCATTACCATCCACTCACGCTATACCGTTATCAGGTCTGCAAGCAAGCCGATACTGTACTGGCTCATTACTTGCTGGAAGACGAGCAGTCGCATGAGACCATTCGTAAGTCGTATGATTATTATGAGCAAATCACTACCCATGATTCCTCCTTGTCCTCTTGCATATTCAGCATTATGGCTTCGAAGATCGGGTATAAGGACAAAGCGTATAACTATTTTATAGAGACAGCGCGGCTCGATCTCGACAATACGCACGGAAACACTAAAGACGGATTACATCTCGCCAATATGGGTGGAACGTGGATGGCTATTGTTTACGGTTTTGCCGGAACACGTCTCAAGGAAAATGGCCTGTCGCTCGCTCCGTCCCTACCTGCGGGCTGGCAGAAATATAACTTCCGCCTCACCTTCCGCGGCCGCCTCATTGCTGTAACCATTCGCGAGGAAGGTGTGGAGCTTGAACTGCTAGAGGGTGAAGCCCTTGAACTTACGCTCTACGGCCAATCGGTAACTCTGGGCAACGAGAAGCCGGTAACTCAGGCGCTGCAAGCCTAATCATAAGGAGCGAAACACAATGAATGCAACATCTCAAATTCAAGCCGTAATCTTTGATCTAGACGGCGTTATTACCGATACCGCAGAATATCATTATCAGGCTTGGGGCATGATTGCGAAAGAGCTGAGCCTCCCGTTCACCCGAGAGTTCAATGAGAACCTCAAAGGTGTATCGCGCATAGCCTCACTGGAGTTGCTACTTGGACAAGCGGCAACTCCGCACACCTATTCTCCCGAAGAGATGGAGGAGATGGCGACCCGCAAAAATGAGTTTTATCAGCAACTCATTCAGCAGGTAACCCCAGCCGATGTGCTGCCTGGTATTTCTGAATTGCTCGCCGAGCTGAAGGACCACGGAGTGAAGACTGGCATTGCCTCCGCTAGTAAAAATGCCTTTACAGTTATCCGCCTTCTAGGTATGGAGAAAGACTTCGGAGTTATTGTAGATGCAGCCAAGCTTGCTCGCAACAAACCAGACCCGGAAGTGTTCCTGACCGCCGCCGATGCGCTTGGTGTAGATCCGCAATTTTGCGTCGGGGTCGAAGACGCAGTCGCCGGGGTAGAAGCGATCAGAACGGCAGGTATGTTCGCTGTATATATCTCCATACAGGAGAGCTTGTCCATCGCTGATATGAACTTGAACCACACTGCTGAACTTAACTACTCCGAGCTAAACCAGCAATTCGGTAATAAGAATAGAGTAACTAAATAATCGGGAATCCCAGTCTAAATATATGTAAGTTACGAACTAAGCCGGCAAGCTCCTAAGGGAAGCTTGCCGGCTTTTGTTTGAAATATACTTTTCAGAACACCGACTTCTATTCGCCATTGCGGGCATCCTCACAGTATTCCAGCTTTATCAGACCTATCTTTAAAAAGCTTCTTTATAGTGAGTCCAAATAAAACACAGCAAGTCAGTGCCGCACAAAAATCAGCAATAGGCTCAGCAATAATCACTGCATCTGTTTTCGGGCTAATAAATATCGGGAGCAAAAGTACTAATGGAATAAGCAAGATAATCTTACGCAAGATCGCGATAAAAATAGAAACTCGTGCTTGTCCCAAAGCAATAAATACTTGTTGAAACGCTAATTGAATACCAAAAATACAAGTGCCAAGGAAAAATATCTTCATTAATGTAGCAGTCAGAGCCACCAGCTCAGGATTATTGGTAAAAATGATAATGGGCAGCTTCGGAACAAAAATGGCCACGCCCCACATCGACAATCCGAAAGCTGCGCAAAAAACGCTGCAATATAAAATGGTGGATTTTACACGTGCGAAATCGCGAGCTCCATAATTATAGCTAATAATAGGCTGTGCCCCTTGTGCAAAACCAGATAACAACGTCCCAAATATTTGCATCAGCGTGCCCATAATCCCCATGGCAGCAACGTACATATCGCCTCCAAATTTAGCTAAGGACGTGTTAAATACAATTTGAATTAAACTTTCGGTCGACATCATAATAAACGGAGAAAGCCCCAATGCAAGTACACTTGCAGCTTCTTTAGGTTTAATGCGCATATTCGATAGACGCAAGCGCAGATGAGCTCGTTTAGAGATTAAGAACCCCAATACCCAAATAGCCGAAATAAATTGGGCAATTACAGTTGCCAACGCTGCACCCTTAATGCCCATATTCATCTCAAAAATAAAAATGGCGTCAAGGACGATATTCACAACCGCTCCAATACATACCGTGAGCATAGCTGTTTTGGCGTATCCTTGTGCTGCAATGAACGGATTCAATCCTAAAGAAATGAGCACCGCCACAGTTCCTAGAAGGTAAATGCTTAAAAAATCGTTGGCTAGCGGCAATGTATCGTGGCTCGCCCCGAATAACGTTAAGAATGGCGACTTAAAGATAAGAAACAAAGCGGTTAGGATTATGGATGCCATCAGCAGCATAGTAAAACAACTTCCCAGTAATTCTTCTGCTTTTTTATGTTCTCCTTCGCCCATCTTTATGGAAGCTAGGGGTGCCCCACCAGCTCCGATTAGAGCTGCAAATGCTGAAATCAACATAATAATCGGAAAAGATATCCCTATAGCGGATAAGGCTAGCGTTCCCCCCTCCTCCATTCTTCCGAGGAACATCCGGTCAACTACACTGTACATGGCATTGATTAGCTGAGCTATAACGGCAGGAATAGCCAATAAGAAAATAAGCTTGGGTATACTTTGGTTGGCAAAACGATCCTTCATTTGATTATTCATTTATTCATTTCCAATATAGCTTCACGGAGGCTTTTAGGAAGCTTTTTGACAACCATATCGTAGGAATGGTCTATCATGTCAAAGACATCCGACGCTGACAAGGAACCATCGATCATGATTGAATTCCAGTGTTTTTTATTCATATGAAAGCCTGGTCGAACGCAATCATGTTGCTCTCTTAAGTTCTCCGCAATGATCGGGTCACATTTTAGATTTAAGCGAACAACCTTCCCTGTTTCCTCAAAAATAAGTGCGAACATTTTATCAGCCACTTTGATGACCAATGGAGTAGGCCCAAACGGATGCTCCTGAGTCGCCCCTTTCTTTTTCAAACAATATTCGATGATGTTATTCTTCAACTCTCTCTCTCCTTTGCTGATCAACAATCTGATCATTTCTGCCATTAACCACGTTTCTTAATTATATCATTTTGTTCAGCTGAGCAGGTTTCTATGAAGCAGACAAAAACTGCAACATTTGAACCTTTATGGGCATAATACATACGTTTAAATTTAAATATAAAGGAGCTTTCTTATGACAGGAATTTTAGGTGGCAACCCCAAGGATGAACCGATGCATTATGGAGAGATCTTTAGTGTATGGCAAGCTTCGATGGTAGCAAAGGGGGCCCTTTCGTGTTACCGAGCTTACTTGTATCATGCCGGTGATAATGATCTCAAAAAAGTATTAGGCGCATTAATTGATCAAGCCGAGCTTGAGGTTAGTGAGTGTGATACGCTGCTGGCAGATAACGGGATTGCTTCCGTACCAGCGATGCCGAATAGACCCGAAGCCAAGCTTGAAGATATTCCTGTAGGTGCACGATTCACGGATCCCGAGATTGCTGCTAAAATTGCTGCTGACACTGCTACAGGATTGGTAGCTTGTAGTCAGGTTATGGGTCTTTCTATCAGAGAAGATATCGGTGCATTATTTGCAAAATATCACCTAACTAAAGCAGCGATAGGCGTTAAAATCCTCAATTTGAGCAAGAAAAAAGGCTGGTTAATTCCTCCACCACTTCAGGTAAAAAGACCAGAGTCTGAATAATTCTTAAAATGTGTTTAGCTCCGCTCCGTTGTTGGGGCGGAGCTTCTATTTTACAGCTATGCGATTGGAATCATTGAAACAGCTACAACACCACAGTGAATAATACCATTTCTCATTATTTGATTGTACCCTGAAAAGGCCTTCGATAAATCGGAGGCCTTTTTTGGTTGTCCTACAAAATGTTTCTTTTGAATAGGCTAGTACTACACACAAACATTAGAGAGGAGGGAATGCTATCAATACTTTCATAGGATATATTGTTCTTGGTCTTTCGCTATCCGCACCTATTGGCCCTATTAATGCCGCTCAACTGGACAATGGAATTCGTAAGGGCTTCTGGCATGCTTGGGTAGTGGGGCTTGGAGCCATAAGTGCAGATATCATTTTCATGTTATTAGTTTACTTTGGGGTGATCCATCTGCTCGAATCCCCTTTTATTAAAGCATTCTTGTGGTTATTTGGTTTCTTTGTGCTGGTGTATACGGGCATAGAGAGCATTAAAAATGCTGGTGTGATTTCTGAACCCGGTATGAGAAGCAGTGATTCATCTTTAACTAAGTCTTATTGGTCCGGATTACTGATGTCTTTATTCAATCCGCTTTCCATATTATTTTGGCTAGGGATATACGGGTCCATTTTGGCCAAAGCGGCCATGGAGTATCCGATGCAACAGCTGTTGATTTATAGCGGAGCTATTGTACTCGGAATTTTGATCTGGGATGTATCTATGGCGGTCGCCACAAGCATGTTTCGTAAAGTCCTGACAACCCGTGTTTTAAAATCGATCTCCGTGCTGTCAGGTCTTTCGCTTGTTGGTTTTGGGCTTTATTTTGGTATACAAGCTGCTCAGCTATTGTTTTTTCATTAAGTTTTGTTTTTTTGGGGTCTAATGATTTTTGTCGGACCCTTTGAGTAATCTATTATTCCCTGAATTTCTAACAATAAATTCCCTTTACTCGCTTCCTTATCCGTATCAACGGTATGTTTCTTACGAACACGTGTCACGATCCAATCACAAACGGCGATCAGTGTGACAAGCAACAGACTAATATATAACCCTGGGCGGCTGAGTGAATGAAAAAGAGTACCTGTGACCGCGAGCCCAATGAGCAGCAATCCTAGCCAACGTTTAATCGTGCTAAACCGACTTCCTTTTAACAGTTTTCCAGAAGACAGCAGGATAAACGACCAATTATACAGTAGCATTAACCCAGCCGCAGTAGTGATATACTCATACACTTTTCCTGGTAACAATAGTGACATCACCACTGCCGCCGTAATCCCAACGGTGATCAAAGTAAGGGCATAAAAAGGATATTTATCCTTCCACTTCCGAGAAAATAACTTCGGCGCATCTCCTTCTTGAGACAGGGTAATCATCATTGAAGTTACAGCGTAGAGTGACGCAGTCATTGTAGAGAAGCCAGCGACAATCAACACTCCGTTAAATAAATGAGGCACGAAAGCCAAATGATCACTACTTAGCGCTAGAACAAACGGACTTTCTTTCGAGTTAAACGCACTAAACGGCACCATGATTACAGCTAGACCAATAGACAAGATGTATACAATAACCAAGGCGATCAGCATAACCTTTCCTGCCTTTGGTGCATCCTCCGGCTTTTGAAGTCTATTGGACATAATTCCTAGTACCTCAATCCCTCCGTAAGCATAAAAAGCGAACAGAAAGGCAGACCACAACCCCACCCCTCCTTTAGGAAATAGCGCGGTGTAGTTTAATGGAACCTTCGGTGTATACTTCCCTCCGCCTATCCAACCAGCCAATAGAGAAGCCGCAATGATTAAGAACATGAGAATAGCAGCTATTTTTATTACAGCCAACACATTCTCAACCCGGTCAAACCCTTTATTCCCAAAAAAGACGATGACAAGTCCCAATAAAGCAAACCCTGCAGCAAATATCCACATAGGCACCGCTGGGAACCAAAAGCGCGAAAAAATAGATAAAGCAGTTAGTTGACTACCCATGATTAACAATTCCGAAAACCAGTAAACCCAACCACTGCAGAAACCCGCCCAGCTGCCGAATGCTTTTTTTGCATAGGAACGAAAAGATCCTTGCTCTGGTTGTTCTGCTGTCATACGTGAAAGAGCATCAAATACTATATACGTCCCAATAGCAGCCAAGATGTAAGCGATCAGTACTGCTGGCCCGCCTATAGAAATCGCTAAGCCTGAACCTAAGAAATACCCGGTTCCAATTGTACCTGCAACGCCTAATAAGCTTAACTGCCACCATTTCAATTTCTTTTCATTTTTTGAATTACGAGAAGCTTGGTTCAAAGAATTCAGTCCTTTTCGTAAAGAAGATATAAGCTCACCTTCTGGATTTTACTCACACTCCAATAGGCTGTCCTTATACTCTTAACTACATGCAGACGTATAAATTTAAAAAGAGTAAAGTGACCAATAGGTCACTTTACTCTTTTTTAGTATCCCTCAAAATATCCGCTTCTGATCCCGATCATCAATAATAATCTGCACCGCTTCTTTAAACCGAATCGCATGGATGATTTCCCGCTCCCGCAGGAACTTAAGGCTATCCTGCAGGTCCACGTCATCCGTCATGTCAATCAGCCACTGATATGTAGCTCGAGCCTTTTCTTCAGCCGCAATGTCCTCATAAAGATCAGCCAGTGGGTCACCCTTAGCTTGAATATAAGCCGTTGTAAAAGGTACGCCTGAGGCATTATTGTAGAACAAGGCATGATCATGTGCTGCAAAATGCGGTCCTAATCCAGCTTCCTCTAGTTCGCAAACCGACGCATCCTTTGTCAGCTTGTAGATCATCGTGGCAATCATTTCGAGGTGGGCGAATTCTTCTGTAGAAATATCGTTCAAAACGCCAATAACTTTATCCGGAATCGTGTATCTTTGATTCATATAGCGCAGGGCTGCGGCGAGCTCACCGTCGGCTCCTCCGTATTGCTCACTTAAATAACGCGCCATCCGGATATCACATTTACCGACCCGTACCGGATATTGCAGCTTCTTCTCATATATCCACATTCGGGAACTTCCCCTCCTCTAGAAACTTAGTTCCTTACAGTACATACTTCTTACACCTGCCAAGGCCAAGGAGCCTGATTCCATTCCCACGGACATTTCGAATAAGCGCGACCAAAATTCTGCAGCGGACCATATAATTCCTGAAATTGATTCGCTAGCTTGGTACGTTCCTGAGTCAGCTGATTAAATTGTTCAATACTTCTTAAATCATCTGGATGAGTATTCAGATATAAGTTTAACTCCACCAAGGCAAAATCAAGAGTCTGCAGCTGTTCAAGCATTTCATAATATCGTTGATCGCAAGGGTTTGCCTCCATAGTCTACTTTCCTCCTCCTTTGCACTTAGATTCATACGGGCTGAACAGTGCTGGCCAGAGCGTGCCATACTTCAAAGCTTCCTGTAAACTAAACTGCGGAAGATCGGGTGGCTGAAAGTTAATGAACTGATTCGGTGGAACTACATATGTCTTGAATGGCACCGGTGGGCAAGGATCAAACGGGCCCCTAAACGGGGTATACCTCCGTAGCTGTGATTCCATTTTTCGTACCTCCTTTGTTCCTGTTCCTTGTTTATTACTCCCTTAGCTAACTTATGACAGCAGGACACATTATAAAACGTTATTTATAAAAAAAGCACTGGAGCAAGATTTGTCATGCAATTGCACAACAAATAAGCCGCCTTCGGAAAAGTACCGAAAACAGCTTATAACTTGGATCTTATTGAATATTAAGATTTAGACTTCACTTTTTTGACGAATCTTCGTGGGTAATCTCAAGGATATCCAACATAAAAACAAAGATGGGAATGCCAAGAAGAAGTCCCCAGACACCTATATAATGCTCAGAAAATAACAACACGATAAAGGTGTAGAACATCGGCAAATTCATTTTTGTGGACATCAACTTGGGATTCAAGAAATACCCTTCGATAAAATGTAATATCGCAATAATCGCCAGCACATAAGTGACTGTTGTCAGACCGCCGATGTTGTAGCCGATGATTAAGAGCGGAATGAGCGAAATCAAAAAACCAACCACCGGAATGAGACTGAGCAGAAAAATCAAGATCGATAAGGCAAATAAATATGGGAAGTTAAGCAGCCACAAGCCAATAATAGTAAGACAGGTGTTGAATAAGGCAATGAGAATTTGCGCTTCAATTACTTTCCCAAAGGAAACGATGAATTTTCGGCTAAAATACTCCAGATCTATATAAAACCAGGCAATTCGGCTCTCTCTCATTCTAGAAGTGAAACTGACAACCCGGTTCTTCTCCAGAATAAATACAAAACTTAGAATGGTCGATATAACGAAAGTCGCACCCCAGTTGCTAACCTTCAGCACATAATCGATACCTCTTTTGATGTAGGACTGATAGTTAAGGTCCCTGAGCATATCATACAAATACAATGTAATCTTGTTCTGCGGGAGATCTTCTGGTTTGAGATTGGTAAGGAAGATGGTTAATTGCTTAATCTGTTCCAATACTTTAGGGAGATATTTAGCAAGGGCCAGTGCAATCACTGCGATTAAAGCGAGGTATAAAATGACAATAATCACCTTACTGTTAACCTTCATAAATTTACCAATTCGTTTACTAAGCAATGTCTGAAAGCTGTTCATGACAAAAGCAATCAAAAACGTCAGCAACACCAGATTAAGCATCCCTCGAATACTGAACAGCAGCAACCCGATAAGTGCGAGAATAAAAAAACGCCTGGTGGTTATATTCGCGTAGAATCGCTTCAATACATTCATAGATCTTGCTCCATTCGATTGCGATTAATATTGCTGATCATCCACTGGCTATAAAAAAGAAAACTTAGCCCCCACAAAAAAGCCGATGGAAACAAAAAGGAGTGACCAGGTTAGCGCTCCTGCAGTCGTTATGAGTATATATTTTTTGAAAGACATAGCACTGATTCCAGAGATATAGCTTGATACATGCCTCAGACCGGGAATGAAATAGGCAATGAAAATCGCCCAGTTGCCGAACCGCAAAAACCATCTTTTCATACTGGCAAAACGCTTGGGTGTAAGGCCCACCCACTTGCCGAATTTTTCTACCACAGGTTGCCCTAGTCTTAAACCAATGGTATAGCTGATAAGCATTCCTGTGATAGATCCCATGAAACAAACCAATACCGAAAGTGAAAAGTCCAAAACCATAACGGAGGATAAATAGCCTACAAACAGCATTAACACCTCATCCGGTACAGGAAGTCCGATAATCCCAAGCGCCATAAGGGCAAATATGGCTAAATATCCGTACTGCGAAATGATCTCAATAATCCAAGGCATGGCTGTATCACTTCCTGTTGAAGGATTTTTTAAGGGAAGGAAATGGGATACGACTGACCATCATTACAGACAGTATTGCCATTAATACGATGACCAGTCCTGGTTTCATACGTTCATCTAGTAAAGAAATCATCGACAGAATGACTCCAGCAGCAGTAATGGGCATCCCCACGAACCCTTTGGAAGGCGCCGACAGATTAAATCTGGCCAAACGAAGTGCGCCACAGATCAAAAAGAGAACCGAAACTGCAGGTCCAATCCAGTGAGCATCTTCTAACCTATACAATAAGATAAGGAAGGTTGGCGCTAAACCAAATGATATAATATCCGCCAATGAGTCCAATTGTTTACCGAATTCACTGGTACATTGCAGTATTCTTGCCAGTAATCCATCGAGTACATCGCATATTGCCGCAAGCAATATCATTAATAAAGCCAGGCTGTATCGTTCTTGAATCGTGAAATACAAAGATAGTGATCCGAGCCCCAAGTTTGCAAGTGTGCACATTGAAGGCAACCAATTCAATTTCATACGATTTCACCCCTTTCATTGTAGTATTTTTGTTGATCCGTTTAACCTTCAAAGGTCACAGTAAAGCTGACGCCGTTCTCCGTATTTTTCACAGTATAAAGACAAGCGTGCATATCTAATATTCGCTTCGCAATGGAAAGCCCCAGACCTGTACCGCCCGTCATTCGACTGCGAGATGGCTCAGACCGATAGAACCGTTCCCAGATTTGCTCTAGCTGATCTTCGGGGATGGATTCTCCTATATTTTGAACAGTGAATACAATAGTCTGGGCATGACTCTCAATATTGACGGTGATAGAACTTCTTTCTTCCGCATGTCTGATAGCATTGGTCATAAAATTCAGCAGAACTTGTTCGATCCAGTTCACATCAGCATATATCGGTAATTCGTTTGCAGGAATAATGATGACCTCCAAATGTTTTTCACTCAGCAAGTGAACCAGCTTGTCCGTCACTTTTTCCGTCAGTTCACTTAACATAAAGGAAGTTTTCCGAAGTTTAATCGTGCCCGACTCCAACCGCGCTAGATCTAGCATATTTTTAACAAGAAACTCCATTTTATCTGCTTCCTCAATAATCACCTTAATGTAGTGATCTTGCTTGCCCGCGCTAACGCCGTCTTCCAATCCCTCGGCAAAACCTTTGATAATACTGAGCGGTGTCTTCAATTCATGGGAGGCATTGGCAAAGAAGTCCTGCTGCATGATCTCCATTCTTTGTTTCTGCTCCATATCCTCAACTAGCTGCTGATTGGCCTCTCTTAATTCTCGTAAAGCAGAATCCAAACTTAGCGATAAGGTGAACATGCTATTAGAAAGGCTACCTAACTCATCCTTCTGCCGAATTGATGTGTCCCCTGTAAAGTCCAGAGAAACCATCCGTTTGGCTATGTTGTTTAACTTAATTAGCGGACGTGTTACCATTTTCGAAAAAAAGAGGGAAAGAATCAGAATCAGGACAATGCCGCCAATTCCCAAATATAAAAAGAACCAATGTAACGCTTCATTCGAATCCTTAACTTCCTGTAACGAGGTCACTGTGAATAATAGTTCAATTTCTCCGTTACTTTGCTTAAGGGGCAAAATAATCACAGAATTGCGACTCCCGCTCCAGGGAGCAATCCAGTCTTGCTTCTGTATTTTCATTTTTTTGAAATCGTCTATCTGCGCCTGCGTCAAAGGAAACCATTCCTCTAGAGCCTCAAACAGTATTCCCTGGCGTGGATTCCATATTTTCATATCAGGCAGTACAATTTCTGTAACTGTACCAGATGCATGAATCATCCCACTCTCTTCAGCATCCCCTACTGTTCCACCCCCTTTTTTCGTAATACTTATGGGGTAGAGTATAAAGGGTGAAGAACTGTCTTCATCCAGAAGTTCGCCTTCAATGCTGAGCTGATCATCTACTTTAATGTTCGCTGCTCTAAGCGCATCTCCGTACTGATTCATGAACAGGGATAAAGAGACAACCATACTCTTTCCACCATCATCGATTAACTTTATATGAAATGGATCTTCCGAATTCATCTTTCCATCCAGCTTCAAAATAACCATTTGTGTTTTATTCCGCAGCATAAACCGAACGAGCTCCTGGGAGGTTCGAGTGCTTCCCCACGGCTCGCTTATATATCTTGCAGCAAAGCTCTTAAGATGTTTCTCCACGCGGTTCTCTTTTTGCTTCTGATAGAAATTATCAAACAACAGCAATTGGCTTAGAATGACCATCCCATAAAAGCAGAGGAAAAAGATAACGGTCATCACAAACAGTTTAAAAGTAATTCCGCGTCTTCTCATGCCTCTTCCTCGAACATGTACCCTGTACCAATTACCGTACGAATAAACCGAGATTCATAACCCAATTTACTTCGCAGCTTCTTAATATGACTGTCCACAACTCTAGAATCTCCTTCAAATTCAATTCCCCAGATCCGACTAAGGATCGTATCCCTTGAAATGACAATCCCTTTGTTTCGTATTAAAAGCCATAAAAGATCATATTCCTTAGGGGTAAGCTCCACTTCCGCATCTTCTACCTCTAAGCGATGAGCTAAGGTGTTAAACATCGCGGAACCAAATTTTATTATGCTGGATTCAGGCTGATGGGAGCCTTCAACACGCTTCATAAGTGCATTTGCCCGGGCTACCAGCACCTTTGGACTAAATGGCTTTGTAACATAATCATCCGCTCCTAATTCAAAGCCGTAGATTTTGTCGTCATCTGTAGACTTGGCGGTTAACAAAATGATAGGTACCGCTGATTTTTCACGAACTTCACGGCATACTTCAAAGCCATTCATAGCAGGCATCATGATATCCAAAATCAGCAGATCCGGCAGCAGTGAGTCAAACCAAACCAATGCATCTATTCCATTATCGGCTTCGAGTACTTCCCAATCATTCTGTATGAAGTAATCAGACACCAGTTCACGAATACGAATTTCATCCTCAACGAGAAGAAGCTTCTTTTTCAATCTAGACCCCGCTTTCAAACCATTTATAAATATTAGCATAGTCGAGTGTTATGTCCTTTATGTGTCCACAAAAAAACTCCCCCTGTCATGAGCCATGCAGCTCTAGCAGGAGGAGTTCATTTTATCCCTGATCACTCGGAACAATACGCACAATTTTCAATAGGTTATTCTTTATTTCCGTCCGGCTCTGATGGATTTTCTTCGTTCTCAATGGGGGGTTCCCGATGGATATTAATTCGAGTGATCCGCAATCTTGTCGATTCCTCGACTTCAAATATCACATCTTCTACTTTAACCCGTTTTCCTTTGGTTGGATTCCCCTCCAGCTCCTTAAACAACCAGCCACCAATGGAATCCACTTCATCATCCTCGATCACTACACCCGTAAGATCGTTGACATCTTCAATCAACATCCGGCCTTCAACGGAAATATAATCACCATTACGCTCCACACTCGGACGCTCATCTTCGAATTCGTCATGCAGATCGCCTACGATTTCTTCCAGAATTTCTTCTGCTGTCAGTAACCCGGCTGTACCGCCGTATTCATCGACAACTAGCGTTAGCTGAGCTTTATTCTTCTGCATAAAACGAAGCGTATGGCTAATCTCCATCGATTCCGGCACGTTAAGAATCGGTCGAACCAGCGTCGTAAGATCATTCTGCTGCTCAGGTGGAGCAAACAGCAGGTCGGTAATATGAATAAAACCAATAATACGGTCCTTGTCTTCAAAAGCAACCGGATAACGTGAATGTCTTGTTTCTGTAATAATCTTCATATTTTCTTCGAGCGAAAGATTGCTGTACAGCACATCCATATCCGTACGAGGCAACATGACTTCACGAGCGAGAAGATCAGAGAATTCAAAGATGTTATCCATCAGCTTCATCTCATCTTTATCAATGACACCACTCTTAGCGCTCTGATTCATAAGAATACGAATTTCCTCTTCCGAGTGGGCTGCCTCACTCTCATTCGCGGGCTCAACACCCACTAAACGAAGCAATGCGTTCGCCGATGCATTCAGTATCCAGATAAAAGGCATGAAGAGATTATAGAAGAACATCAGCGGTGCCGAGAGCAGTAGCGCAGATCCTTCTGTTCTTTGAATCGCAAGTGATTTCGGTGCAAGCTCACCAAGTACAATATGTAAAAATGTAATAATCGAAAATCCGATAACAACAGAAACAGTAGAAATCAGAGTACCGTCGGTAATCCCCATTTTATACATTAACGGTTCAACGAGCAGCTCTGAAATGGCCGGCTCACCGACCCAGCCTAATCCCAGTGACGCGAGTGTAATCCCAAACTGGGTGGCAGATAAGTAAGAATCCAGTCTCTTATTTACCTTGAGTGCATATCCAGCCATTTTATTACCTTCACTGACAAGTTGGGTCAGACGAGACTGCCTGACCTTAACTAATGAGAACTCCGCTGCTACAAAAATACCGTTCAATAATACGAGCACCAGAACAAGCAAAAGATTAAGCATTAATCTCCCTACTTCAAATTCCGTATGCGCCACTTTAACAACGCCTCATTTCTACAGATTGATCGCTTTTCTAGTTTTGAAATCAATTTCCGGATAATACATATCCGCTACTAACAGGTTAGGTCCGCAACAACCTGCTGCATCGCAGTAACAATTCACCTTCTGGTTCAGCGGATGCTTCGTCTGCCAATCGATAAATATATCATCCAGTTTTTGGTTGTCTATGTTACCAAAGGCTGCGATATCAGCGAAATCTGTAACGAAAACATCTCCAGTAAACATATTTACGTTCACACGATTCCGACCATCCGGATCGTTACGAAGCGTAACATTCTTCTCTGCACGCATTCTACTTAGCAATTTCTGATCTTCTTCAAGGAAGCTACAAGCAAAAAACGGAAGCGTGCCGAACAACATCCATACCTCTGGATCACGCTGGTCCAGTAACGAATGGATCGCTGTCCGCATTTCATTTAAAGATAACACTGGCAAAGCGGAAGCAAAGCTCGAATTGTACATCGGATGAACTTCATGGCGTTTTGCTCCCATGTCGAGAATCAGCTTATGAATTTCAGGCAGCTTAGTGTGGGTACGGTAATTAATCATAGTTTCCGCAGAAATTAACATACCATCCTCACTCAGTTGGCGAGAGTTCTCAATCATTGTATTATATAGCCGGTAAGCGGCTTCCTTGGCAACCGCATGACCACTGTTCGCAAAACCGACTTCATGAAAATCGTCACCGTTCACATAATTAAATGAAATATGCATAACGTCCAGATATGGAAGCAGCTTCTCATAACGGGAATACGGCATCGTCAGATTAGAATTAATTTGTGATCTGATTCCTCGCTCTTTGGCGTATTTCAACAATGGTACAATGATATTATCCACCGTTCCGGCGCGGAACATGGGCTCTCCACCCGTAATACTAATAGTTTCTAGATGCTCAACTTCCTCTAAACGGTCTAGCATATTCTTAAGCGGTAGCATATCTCCTTCTTTGGAAGTTAGACTATCACCAACAGCACAGTGCTCACACCGCATATTGCATAAATTGGTTACAGTGAATTCCACACTCGTTAGCACATGGCGGCCATGCTTACGTAGAGAAGTGATTGGATCCCATGGATCGTAACTTGGCGACAGCTCCCTCGGTGAAGATGTTAATGGTCTTAAAACATTCATTTGCACTAGCTCCTTTAAATCTTATTCCTATTATTAACCCAAAATCATGAAGAAAGAACGATGACTTACCCTATATCATACCACGTTAGTCAAAAAAACTGCACTTATGATGTCTTTCTGACCTTCTATACTTGCGCTACATTTCAAAAAAAATAAAAGCAGCGAGACGAAAAATAGGCTTCCGACATATCTTCGGACAAGCCTAATCTTCTCTCCACGCTGCTATAAATAATCAATTTGGCGTTTCCAGAGAACCGCCTTGTTCTGCGACGTCAATAATAACAACGGAGAGGGCTTTACTAAGATCTCGTTCAAACGGTACGACTTTCTCTCCTTCAGGACCCGTAAGCACACGAACGGTGGGTCTGTGAGGCGTACTTGGATCTATTTTGACCACAACCCCGCTCTCCCCCGTACTGAGCTTCACCGTAAGCCCCAGCGGATAGATAGCTACGCGATCTCTAAACAATTCTAAATGCTTCTGCTCATATAAAGTACCGGAACCAACATAGAGGGCCTCAACGGCTTGATGTGGCAGCATAGCCTTTTTGTAGACTCTATTGGAGGTCATGGCATCGTAGGAGTCCGCCACACCCAGCCACTTGGCATATTCATGGATTTGGGGTCCTGTTAATCCGCGAGGATATCCGGAACCGTCAATGCGTTCATGATGCTGCAAGGCACAATGTGCTGCGAGCAGCGGGATATTCGGCTCCTCCTTTAGAATCTGAAACCCAATCTCGGTATGAGCCTGCATGTGGCGGAATTCTTCATCACTGAGCCTGCCGGGTTTCTGTACGATTTTTATCGGGATTTGTGTCTTCCCAATATCATGTAGCAGCGCGCCTAGCCCAATCACTCGAAGTTCCTCCTTACTATACCCGTGAGCAATACCAAGCACTAAAGTGTACAAGCAGACATTCAGGGAATGGACATATAAATAGTTATCAGCAGTGTGCATATCCATCAGCATGATCATCGGATCTTCTTGTAAAGACATATCGTCTAAAATGTTATCCATCATCTTAGAAAATTTTTTGTCCAGATGATACAGACCCTTGGTAATTCCTGAAGCCCCAGACATTTGCTGAAATTGATTACGAATCACCTTTAGCGCCTGATTGCGCGTCTCATCCTGTAGAATACCAGTAATCACAATATCGTCCGTGACAGAATCCTCTATGTAGATATAGCCGATATCAATTCTTGCAAGACGCTTGATCAATGCATCCGTAAGCTCCACCCCGTCCGCGAGTAGAGTTAGACCTTCATCATTATATATTTTTTTACCTAATTTCATGCCTGCTTGAAGCTGATTCACGGATACTAAACGCACTAAACTCACTCCTGCCTTTAACGGTAAAATGCTATTCTGTATTGAAATCCTTGGGTCACACGCTTTGTCTATACCGTTTCTATGGAAATTCAGACAGGTGTACCTTAAAGAAAATCAGATGTGTCTAGGTCTATGCCAACGGGCATTAACGCATAATAAACAACCAGAATACAGCAGCAAGAATAAATCGATAGATCGCGAAATGCGTTAATCGAATCTTTTGAATCCATTTCATAAACAAAATGACCACTAAATATGCCACTACAAAAGAAATCAAAAAACCAATTACAAAATAACCAATCGTCTCACTTGTGAAGTTTTTATACGAATCCAGCAGTTCATACCCGGAAGCCGCACACATAATAGGAATGGCTATGAGGAAGGAAAAATCCGCAGAAGCCTTGTAGCTGACCCCACTTAACATCCCCCCGGAAATAGTAGACCCGGAACGGGAGAAGCCCGGCCAAAGTACCGAAATAATCTGATACAATCCAATCGCGAGCGCCTGTCCGTAAGACAAATCATCCAGTTCGTGAGCAGTAATTCGTATTTTGCGTCTGTTCACCCATTCTGCAACAATCATTAGAATCCCTCCGGCCACAAGTGCCCAGAGTACAGTCGAAGCTCCAAAAAGACTTTTGATAAAATCGCGGGCAAAAAATGCCACAGCAAGTGCTGGGGCAATCCCGAGAATCACATGAATTAAGTTCAGACGGGATGCCGGCATAACGCCTCCTCTACCTGAACTACTACGTCCAATTCCTAGCAAATTGAGTACTCGCTTGCGGTAAACAAGTGCAATCGCCAAAATCGCCCCTAGTTGAATTACAATTTCATAAGTCTTCATAATCGAATCTTGCTCAGCGAAGCCTAATAGCTTCGTGGTCAAGATCATGTGTCCGGTCGAAGATACAGGAATAAATTCAGTGATTCCTTCGACAATTGCTAAAATAATAGCTGTAATCGTGTCCATAATGTCCTCCTATTTTTGGGAATCTAGCACTGTTAAATGGAGTCTATAAGTGTAGATTATGAGCTGTCGGCCTTATTCAGACTTAGCCTCCCAGCGAGTGAGCATGCATTCATCGAGGCTGTTTGGACGCTGTAACTCCATCCGCAAGAGATCGCGTAAAAAATGTGGCAATAGAAACAAAGCATCCTTCCCATTCGCGATCGTCTCATAGCCGGCCCTGAAAGTAAACATGTCCAGCGTACCAACATTATACTCTCTTTCATCCTCCAGTGGGTTTCCTTCGACAAAAACTGCAACACTCTTATCATACGGTATCATT
This sequence comes from Paenibacillus sp. FSL R5-0923, assembly GCF_038009145.1. Classification (NCBI taxonomy): domain Bacteria; kingdom Bacillati; phylum Bacillota; class Bacilli; order Caryophanales; family Paenibacillaceae; genus Paenibacillus; species Paenibacillus sp. FSL R5-0923. Next base: position 1,290,162 of record NZ_JBBPAT010000002.1, on the reverse strand, counting down.
AGTGGGTCGTACAAGATTTTTAATCCATCTACTGCCAAGCTGCCCAGATGATTCCCACGGAAACCGTACCCGTAAATGACCTTACTATAAAACTCCTCTGTAAGGCTCTGTTCCAAAGCTGTGCGAATATCTATACCCTTCAGCTTAATGATGCAAGTATTGATGGGAGAAGGACAAAGTGCGTGCAGCATCCCTGTCGTAACCTCGCCTTCCGGCAATGGTCCTAGCAGCTGACCCGTGTTAACTAATGACATACTAGTTCCTGTAAATCTACGTACTGCTTGTGCCAAAAGATTGCCAAAGGGGGACTCTCCCCGCAAGTTCAAAGGAAGCTCACGGTCAGTAATCGCAGCGATCGTCTGAAGAGATTCTTGGCCATGCTTCAAATGAATAGCGACTGCAGGACCTATAACCTCCTCCTTCAGAAGGGGGTCAATAGGAATACATTCCCCCGTCACTAAGCTGAAATCAGACTGAGGATCTAGTCGCTCAAATTGTAGGCGCCCGAGATACCGACCGAATTTCCCAGCACCGCATACGGCAGTACCATTAATCATAATAGGCTCTTCTAACAGATGGTGCGTATGTCCACCAAGAATAGCATGTACGCCCTCTAACCGTTCTGCCAGAATTTTATCCGTAGGAAGTCCGAGATGAGATAGAACGATTAAAATATCCACCTGTGGCGCTAAAAGTAGGCATTGTTCCCGGAGTGCAGTCTCAGGATCTAAAGCATCCCAGCCCAAAAGGGAATAGAATGAAGTAAATGCCGCTGTTGCTCCGGTCACTCCAATTCTAATTCCATCCTTCTCCAAGATCGCATGACGCTTCATCCAGCTTGGCGGCTCTCCTGTCGAAGACTCTACAAAATTACAGCATACTACCGGACACTGTAAACCGGAAAAAATAGATGACAACATCTCCTGAGAGAACGTGAGCCCCTCATTATTGCCAATGGTTACAGCATCATATCCTGTTAAGTTTAATACATCGATGTTAGCCTGACCCATAGTGCCTTCTGTCTCAACAGCTGCACGATCCATATGATCACCAATATCCAGCAGCAGTACAGGCTCTTCTCCCGCTGCAGCCCTTTGTACGGCGATTTCCGCTGCCACCGGACTTACCATTTCAAAATGGCTATGTATATCATTGGTATGAAGTATGGTCAGTCTTTGTGGCACATGCCCCATAAGCAACATTCCTCCTACCCTTGAGCTGCTCTTTAATGAAGCAGTCGGTGCGTGATCTTATAGAGCCTAGCATAACATTTTCAGACACATTATGGTATATTGAAGACATCAGATCATACATCAGAGGAGAATAAAAATGCATATTACTATCCGACTATTCGCGGGTCTGGCTGAGACAATCGGCTCTTCTTCTCTGTCCTTCCAAGCGACTGAGATTCCCTTAACAGCTGGCAAGCTGAAGGAGCTTCTATCTGCCTCTTATCCGAATGCAGCATCCCAAATTGGGGCTTCTTTAATTGCCATTGACCGGGAATATGCTCCTGATGATTCTATCATCACAGCGTCTTCCGAAGTCGCACTTATTCCACCAGTTTCTGGGGGAGAGAATGGCACTATATATGAAACTACTACTGATGGTCTCTATAGCATAACGGACCAGCCTTTAAATGCAGAGAAGCTTCTAGATGCCGTGCTTGACGTCAATCACGGAGCATCCTTATTATTTATCGGCACTACACGTGAAATGACCGGAGAACAACGTACAACCGCACTTCATTATGATGCCTATATTCCTATGGCCTTAAGTAAACTAGAGGAGATTGGTAAAGAGGTGAAGAACCGCTGGAACGCAAACTGCGCCATATCTCACCGCATTGGGCTTGTAGGTTTAAAGGAAGCAAGTGTTATCATTGCCGTCTCCACACCCCATCGCGATACCTGCTACGAAGCCAATCGCTTTGCCATTGAACGATTGAAACAGACGGTTCCCGTTTGGAAAAAAGACATTAATGAATCGGGCCAACATTGGGTGAACTCTGATCAAAAAGCTAGCGATACAATCCACAAATAATCTTTTCTCCTTTTTGATTGAAAAATCTGAACTTTGTTGATATTCTGGATAAAATCGGATAAAAGGTGGCATAGGCATTGAGAGTACACGTCTCGGATCTAAAACCTGGTAATCACCTTAACGCGGACGCATATAGTTCTAGGGGTTTACATGTACTACCAAAAGGATCACTGCTCCAAATAAATGATATCGCCAAGCTGATGCAGCTTGGAGTTGATTATGTTGATATCGAGACGTTAGAAGAAGAGGTATCACCCCTCAGCAGACCTTCAATTATTCAGACGGTGACCACTAGTTTTGATACCATGATTGACGGCTTCGAGTCTCTTTATATGGAAGCGTTATTAAAAGGAAGCTTCAACCAATCCGTGGTAAACGACATTCTTCAGCCTTCGCTTCAAACTTTGGACAAGCATAAAGATGTAGTGTCCCTCCTGCTTTTGCTAGATCGGGAAGATAACTATACCTATAATCACTCCCTTCAGGTAGGCATGCTCTCTTATTATATTGCGATATGGCTTGGTTATTCCAAACAAGAATGCTATGAAATTGGTCGTGCAGGCTATTTGATTGATATTGGAAAATGCCGAATTTCACCCTCTCTCTTGAATAAACCAGGGAAGCTAACGCCAGATGAGTTCGAGGAAATCAAACTACATACTAAGTACGGCTACGAAATTATACGTAATTCTATGGACGATTCTTACACAGCTTTGGCTGCGCTCCAACATCATGAGCGTGAGGACGGCTCTGGCTATCCGAGCGGTCTAACCAAATCTGATATTCATCCTTATGCACAAATTGCAGCTGTAGCTGACATTTATAGTGCGATGACTTCTAAACGAGTCTATCAGTCGAAGCAAGAGCTTATTTCCGTCCTGCGTGAAATAAACAATCTAAGTTTCGGTAAACTGAACGCTAAAACCGTTCAAGCCTTTATCCAGCATTTAATGCCCAACTTCATCGGCAAGCGTGTGTTACTGAACACAGGTGATATTGGCGTAATTATTATGAACAATCTGGTCGATATTTTCCGACCACTGGTAAAGGTTGACGGAATGTTCGTGGACCTTTCCCGCGAACGGAACGTTGCCATTGTAGAAATTTACATGGACTAAGGCGCTTCGCTCCCTCCCAAACCCTTTCTTCCAAGGGAGGGCCCCAAGGGCTCCGCCATCTGGACACCCGGAAGTTTGATGTATACTTGTGGCGATGGTGGATAGAAGGAACGCCTTGTGTAACCTCACCTTGAGGCTCCTGCTTTGCTGGCGCAAAGATCGGGGCCTCAAAGCTATCTTTCGAAATCCATGATCCCCCGTTTTCTTTCGGGGGATTTTTTCTGTTGTATTTTTCACAACAGAATTTATGTACGTAGAGCTGGATTGTAGTTCTGTTGTATTTTGTGCAATCAAAAATAAAGAAAACGTCTTTTATAAGCACATTTTCCTAATACTGTTGCACAAAGTGCAGTAGATGCTATTTTATGAGTGGATAAGGAGCTTTCTATTGTAAATACTGCAATAGATGATTGAAATACAAACCTCTTGGCGAGACTAATATGTGGTTTAAATATTTCCAGGAGGTAAAAAGTATGCTTCCAGTCCATGAACGTCTTGCCGAGCTATTCACTCTAAGTCGTCTACGCCAGCTTACAGCCTCCGAAGAAACGGAACAACAGCAATGCCTACAGGTGAATGCCACTTACTGTTGGGAGATGGCACGACTACAGAATGAAATACTGTTAGCGGAACAAACAACGGATACACAGTGGCATCAGGATATTTGTTCCCAAATGTTTGAGCTACGTATAACGGGTAGATTACCTAAACGCCCGAAATAATTGGACGTACGATATAAAACAGCCCACTCCTCATTTGCTTTCGCAAGGGGAATGGGCTGTTGTTCTTTGCTATAGAAAGCGGAACTGCGCTTCTATTAATCCGTTATACACACCATCACGTGATGTCAGTTCTCGGTGGGTTCCTTCTTCTTTAATCTCACCATGGTCCAGAACGACTATTTTATCCGCATGGCGAATGGTAGATAGTCTATGAGCGACGATAAAGGAGGTCCTGCCCTGAAGTAAGATTTTGAGTGCCTCTTGAATCTTCAGCTCCGTCTCTGTATCAATACTTGCCGTAGCTTCATCAAGGATCAGAATCCGTGGATTCGCCAATAGTGCACGGGCAAAGGAGAGCAGCTGACGCTGTCCCATGGACAAGGCACTACCACGCTCTTCTACCTCTGTCTCATACCCTCCAGGAAGCTTCATAATAAAGTCATGGGCATCTACTGCTTTCGCGGCATTTTCCACTTCTTCATCGGTAGCATCCAGTCGACCAAATCGGATATTATCGCGAATCGTTCCTGAGAAAATGAAGGTGTCCTGCAGCACGATTCCGATCTGCCTTCTCAGACTATCTAGAGTAACTTCACGGATATCTTCACCGTCAATCGTAATTCTTCCGCTCTTAATATCATAGAACCGGCCAATCAGGTTAATAATCGTACTTTTCCCCGAGCCAGTATGACCCACCAGCGCGATCGATTGCCCAGCTTTTACATCCAGATCGATGCCCTTTAAAGCCGCCCGACCTTTTTCATATTCAAAAACAACCTTATTAAAGTTAATATCTCCACGAATCGTTCCTAGTGGTTTAGCCCCTGGATTATCTTGAACCGAAGGCTGCTCATCCAAATATTCAAAGATCCGTTCTGAGGAGGCCATCGCTACCAGCAGCTGGTTATACATCTGCCCCAGACGGTTGATCGGGTCCCAGAAGTTGCTGACATAAGAACTGAACGCTACCAGCAAACCGACAGTAAGCTCGCCAGATTGGATGAGATACGCCCCTAGCCAAAAGAGGATCATCGTTCCAAAACCACCAGTGATCTCGATCATCGGCCCGAAAGCTTGGTTCATCGCAGATGCTTTATTCCAGGACTTTTTACTATCTGTATTCATAAAATCGAAATAATTCATGTTTTCACGTTCTTGTGTATACGCTTGTGTGACTCTGATCCCCTGAATCGATTCGTTCAAGTGAGAATTAATTCTAGAGTTCTTCATCCGCACATCCTGCCAAGCGATCCGAATCTTCTGCCGCAGCTTAGTAGAAATAAAGAACATGATCGGAACCGTAACCATTACTGCAAGACCAAGTTTCCAGTTGATCAATAACAGAATAATGGTAATCCCCAAAAGCTGTACACAGTCAATCATCAGATTGACTACCCCGTTCGTGAACAAATCCTGCAGTGAGTTGATATCATTCGTCACACGTACTAATACCGAACCTGCTGGGCGTTTATCGAAGAAGTTAAAAGAGAGCTTCTGAATATGCTTGAACAAGTCAGAACGCAAGTCATAAATGACTCTTTGTCCAATGATGTTCGTGTACTTAATCCGGTACACACCTGCAATCCATTGAATGAGATATAAGACAATGACACCTGCGGTAAGCGAATAAAGAAGTGTTAAGCTTGGATTCCCAACCTTAGGCGCTATAGCACGGTCGATAGCTAAACTTGTCAAGAAAGGAACGGTCAGCTTCGTAATGGTTCCCAGAATCATCATGATAGAAACCAGTGGAAGCATCTGTTTGGCGTAAGGCTTCATATAGCTGAATAATCTGGTGAACTGCTTCCAGTCAAACGCTTTGTCGATCACATCATCATCTTTGTACACGAAACGTTCATCAAGTGTCTTCTGCTCGGCTGCTTTACGCTTTGCTCCCGAAGCGGTGTTCTGTTTGGCTTCAAGTTTCATATGCCTCACTCCTCCCCTCTTCCGGTAGCTCTGGCCAGATAGTCAGCATATTGTATCCGGTATACATCTTGGTATGGACCCGGAACTTCAATTAGCTCCTGATGAGTACCACGCTGCTGAACATGACCTTCGTTCATAACAATGATCTGATCCGCATGTCGCAAGGAGGATATCCGATGGGCAATTATAAGTGTTGTACGCCCATTCATAACCTCCTGGAATCCCGCTTGAATCTCATGTTCCGTTTCCATATCGACCGCACTGGTCGCATCGTCGAGGATGAGGATACGCGGATTCTTAAGCAGGGCTCTTGCGATCGCAATCCGCTGCTTTTGTCCGCCAGAGAGACCCATCCCGCGTTCACCCACTACAGTGTCATAGCCGTCTGCCATCTCCATAATGAAATCATGCGCCTTTGCCAGCTGTGCAGCACGGATAATCTCCTCCATGCTTACATTTTTCAAGCCATATGAAATATTGTTGCGGATGGATGAGGAGAACAGGAATGTTTCCTGGAATACGGTGGCAATCTGTGACCGCAGGCTGCGCACACTGTACTCTCTAATATCAATGCCATCCAGCGTAATACTCCCTTCATTGACATCATAAGCACGCATCATCAGTTGAGTAATAGTGGATTTACCTGAACCTGTGCCTCCAAGAAATCCGATAATTTCACCTGATTTAGCTTCAAAATGGATGTCAGTAACAGCAGGCATTTTGTTACCGTATGCAAAGGTGACATGATTAAAGGCAACGTCCCCCTTAACCTCGGAAGGCACCAGTTCACGGGCATCCTCTTTATCCTTGACATCAATTTTTTGATTAAGTACTTCAAGTACACGTTCTCCCGAAGCTTTGGACTGTGTATAGTTATTAATATGAAAGCCTAGACCCCATACCGGTCCAATGATGTACCAAATCAAACTGAAGAAGGCAACCAATTCACCTAGTGACATTTTCCCGTTAATGACGAGTGTACCACCTACGCCTAACAGGATAGCTATACTTACCGATGCTAAAAGCTCCATGACAGGAAAAAACTTACTCCAGAGCTCAGCGGCAAAAATCTGATTATTCTTATAACGTTCATTACGGTGTGAGAACTTTTCAACTTCGTGAGCCTCTCTAGCAAACGATTTGACAGTTCGCACACCCGTGATATTCTCCTGTACAGCCGTTGTCAGAGAACTCAGCGCAAGGCGCATCTCTTGGAAGGCCGGATGAATCTTGGACTCAAATCTTAAAGCTACTGCTGCCAGAAATGGCATAGTAATCAAAGTAACCAATGTTAGCTGCCAATTAATGGTGAACATCATGATAGAACCAAAGAGCACCATAAAAAACACATTTAGCAACTGAGCAAAACCAAAACCGATAAAGTTCCGAATCGCTTCCAAATCCCCGGTCAGCCGGGACATCAGATCTCCTGTTTTCGCGGTATCATAATAACGGAAAGATAGAAATTGTAATTTCTCATAACAAGCGTTACGTAGCCGATATGCTAGAAAATTACCTAACCGCCCTCCAAAAAAACCATGTGCAAATTGCAGGCATGCTTTTACGATTACTACAGCTAACACACTGAGAGCCAACACGGGCACCTCTTTAAACTTGAGTGGAACAATTACTTCATCGATGAGCTTCCTTAACAAATTGGGGGTAATTAGCCCCACTGCAGTTGCGGCGGCCAAGCATACAATCGAAAGAATCAAATAATGTAGCTTCTCTCGGTAATAGCCTCGCAGTTGCCTGAGAACATCCATATCTCTCCTCCTTAAAGCTTTACGAAGTAAAGCTGCTTCGTAAGCATAGACTTAGCTTTACAAAATAAAGCTATTTTTTAGCGCTTTCAATTTTAGTGACTTTAAGCAGTGTATCATCCCTAATTTAAAGCGGCAAAGGGTAGAATTGAGCGTTTATCCTGTTATTTCGGAAAAAAGACCCATATATAGGTGATAAACGACCATCATTGTCTTAAAATACTCGAGTTTCCTCCTTAATGCTGTTGAATTAAGAAACATCATGATCCTTGATCTGATCGCCCCCTCCAAAATAAACTTTTATCAAGCTTTTTTGCATAAAATTTGGATTTAACCCTCTAGAATGAAAACCCCACTTCAATTTCCAATAAAAAATACGTATTCGAGTGACTTGAGCATAAAAGCATCAAGATCACTGCGAATACGTATTTTGTATTACTTATTAGAATGAAGCCGGAACCTTGAAGATCAAGGTTAACCGATACTTCCTTCCATTTCGAATTTTATCAAACGGTTCATTTCGACCGCATATTCCATCGGCAGTTCTTTGGTGAACGGTTCGATGAAGCCCATAACGATCATTTGAGTTGCCTCAGCTTCTGTTAGGCCGCGGCTCATTAGATAGAACAGCTGCTCCTCAGAAACTTTGGATACCGTTGCTTCGTGCTCAAGCACGATGTTATCGTTCATGATTTCATTGTAAGGAATCGTATCCGAAGTGGATTCGTTATCCAAAATGAGCGTATCACATTTGATGTTCGATTTCGCACCTTCTGCCTGACGGCCAAAGGAAGCAAGACCACGATAAGTTACTTTACCACCGTGCTTACTGATCGATTTCGATACAATGGTGGATGTTGTGTCTGGAGCCAAATGGATCATCTTGGCACCCGCATCCTGATGCTGGCCTTTACCCGCTACCGCGATGGACAGTACTGAACCTTTAGCTCCACGGCCTTTAAGAACAACCGCAGGGTATTTCATAGTCAGCTTGGAACCGATGTTGCCATCGACCCATTCCATCGTTGCATTCTCTTCTGCAACCGCACGTTTAGTAACGAGGTTGTAGATGTTTGGAGCCCAGTTCTGAATCGTAGTATAACGAACGCGTGAGTTCTTCATACACAAGATTTCAACAACTGCACTGTGCAGAGAATTCGTGCTGTAGATTGGCGCTGTACAGCCTTCTACATAATGCACGAAGCTATCTTCGTCAGCGAGGATCAAGGTACGCTCAAATTGTCCCATGTTCTCGGAGTTAATACGGAAGTAAGCCTGCAAAGGAACTTCACATTTCACACCTTTAGGAACGTAGATGAAGCTTCCGCCTGACCAAACTGCACTGTTAAGTGCTGCAAATTTATTATCGGTTGGAGGGATGATCGTCCCGAAGAACTTCTTAAGAAGTTCTGGATGTTCACGCAGTGCAGTATCGGTATCTGTAAAAATAACCCCTTGATCTTCAAGGCTCTTCTGCATGCTGTGGTATACAACCTCAGATTCATATTGTGCCGATACGCCGGCGAGGAACTTCTGTTCCGCTTCAGGAATACCCAGCTTATCAAAGGTTTCCTTGATTTCGGAAGGAACTTCTTCCCAAGTCTTCCCTTGTTTCTCGGAAGGTCTTACATAATATTGAATATCCTCAAAATCTAAATCATCCATATTGCCGCCCCATGTAGGCATCGGCATTTTACGGAACTGTTCAAGGGATTTTAAGCGGAAATCAAGCATCCACTGTGGTTCATTTTTGATTGCTGAAATTTCTTTAACAATTTCGGCCGTCAAACCTTTACCAGACTGGAATATCGACTTATGCTCATCACGGAACCCGTATTGGTACTCTTCCATATCAGGCGCTTTCTTAGCCATGGTGTCAGCCTCCTTGTTCTACTGTTATTTATGTTGCTCTTCTTCGTCAATTCCTTTACGAAGCGCGTTCCAAGCCAGTGTTGCACATTTGATCCGCGCAGGGAATTTATTCACACCCGATAGGGCTTCAATGTCTTCATAATCTCCAAAATCCACGTCTTCACCCTTCATCAGTAAGGAGAAGTTATCGGCTAGTTCGAGTGCTCGTTCAACCGTTTGTCCTTTGATCGCCTCAGTCATCATCGAAGCCGATGACATACTGATCGAGCAACCTTCACCGTTATAACGGGCATCCTTGACGATTCCATCCTCTACCTTAAGCTGAAGTGTAATACGATCACCACAAGTTGGGTTATTCAGTTCAATTTTCAGAGCATCATCTTCAAATGAACCACGATTCCTAGGACTTTTATAATGATCCATAATTACGCGTCTGTACAAGTCATCCAAGTTCATAGCCGAAGTACTCCTTTGTCTTGATTAAAGCGTCCACCAGTCGATCTACATCCTGCTCGGTGTTATACAGGTAAAAGCTCGCACGTGCTGTTGAGCTGGCTTCCAGCCAGCGCATCAGCGGCTGACAGCAGTGATGACCAGCACGGATAGCAATTCCCTCCGCATCTAGTACTGTAGCGACATCATGCGGGTGAACGTCACCCAGATTAAAAGTCACAACGCCAACTTCACGATTGCGCGGACCATAAATGGTCAAGCCATCAATTTCAGATAAACGCTGTTCTGCGTATGCGGCAAGCTGCTTCTCATGGCTGTGAATCTCATCCATGCCGATTTCTTGTAAGAAATCTACGGCTGCACCTAATCCAACAGCTCCTGCAATGATCGGCGTACCGCCCTCAAACTTCCAAGGAAGTTCTTTCCATGTCGATTCATAGAGACCCACATCATCGATCATTTCGCCACCGAACTCAATAGGTTCCATGGCTTCAAGGAGTGCTCTTTTGCCGTACAAAGCCCCAATTCCAGTCGGTGCTAGCATTTTATGTCCGGAAAGTGCATAGAAATCACAATCCAGATCCTGCATATCGACCTTCACATGAGGTGTGCTCTGTGCGCCGTCTACGACAATTACCGCACCGTTTCGATGAGCAATCGCCGCAAGCTCTTTAATCGGATGAGTTACTCCCATAACATTAGACACATAAGCGATAGCAACGATCTTGGTCTTATCCGTAATCGTCTTCTCAGCATCTTCAAGCGTAATCGTTCCGTCAGGTTGCAACGGTATATATTTTAAAGTAGCACCTGTCTTCTTAGCTAGCTGCTGCCAGGGGATCAAATTACTATGATGCTCCATCAGGGTGATGACAATTTCATCGCCTTCACCCACTGCAGATGGCCCGTAAGAAGAGGCAACAAGATTTAGGGCAGTGGTTGTGCCGCGCGTAAAGATGATTTCTTTAGTGCTGCGGGCGTTAATAAACTTAGCTAGCTTCTCCCGGGCTCCCTCGTAGGCATCTGTTGCACGGCTGCCTAGAGTATGGACGCCACGGTGTACGTTGGCGTTATCCCACTCATAATACGACTTGACCGCCTCAATCACTTGACGAGGCTTCTGTGAAGTAGCAGCACTGTCAAGATAGACCAGTGGATGGCCGTTCACATTCTGGTTCAGTATGGGAAATTGCTCCCGGATGGCGTTGCTAATCATTGACCTAACTTCCTTTCCACAAGAGATTGGAGCTGATTGCGCAGTCCCTCTAGTGGAATTTGCGACACAACAGGAGCCAAGAAGCCATAGATAATCAGAGTTTCTGCATCATGCCGTGTAATTCCGCGGGACATCAGGTAAAAGACTTGCTCGTGATTGACCTGTCCTACGGAAGCGGCATGGCCTGCTGTAACATCATCTTCATCAATCAGCAGGATCGGATTGGCGTCACCACGGGCTTTTGGACTCAGCATCAATACTTTCTCCGTTTGCTGTCCGTCGGCTCTTGTAGCACCTTTCTCGATCTTGGTAATTCCGTTGATGATAGAAGTAGCATTATCACGCATAACCGCACGAGTGATCATGTCACTTGGGGTATTTTTGCCGAAATGCTGAGCTTGAGTAGTGTAATTCAGTTTCTGTGATCCCGTACCTACAGCAATTACTTTAGCATCGGAGCTAGAGCCATTACCTTTGAGCACAGATTTGGTATCACTTGCTGTATCACCATAGTTCATCTCTCCAACAATCCATTCGATCGTTCCGTCATTCTCAACAACAGCGCGGCGGTAAGTCACATCTGTTGTATCCACGCCCAGCTGATGCACTGTAGCATAACGTACTTTAGCACCTGCACCCACGAATACTTCTACAGCACCATTGTGCAAGCCAGCTTCCTCTTTATCCGACACGTAGTTGTCTACGTATGTCAGGGAGCTGTTAGTATCCGCTACAATCAGAATGTGAGGAACAAATGAAGCTTCCGCATCATCTGTTAACAGCACCGCCTGAAGTGGAGTTTCAACCACTACATTCTTAGGAACATAGAGGAATACTCCCCCGTTCCATAGTGCTGCATGAAGCGCTGCGATAGAATGCTCGTCAGGCTGAATCGCCTTATGAAGGTAACGTTGTACCAAATCTCCGTGCTCTTTAACAGCCGTTTGCAGATCGGTAAAAATAACACCTTGTGCTGCAAGTTCAGGAGCTAGTCGTGTATATACTGCACCAGAGTTACGTTGAATAATCAGACTGCCTTCTTCCTGATCCTTGATCAAGGAGGAAATGGAAGCAGGTGCATCCTTCAGTGAAGCAATGGTTTCGCTTGCTTTGTAGCTACCATAATTATTCACATTCCAACGATCAATCCGTGTCTTCTCTAATTTAGGCAGTGTCAGAGTAGCTGCCAGTTCAAGTGCTTTCAAGCGGCTTTCTTTCAGCCAACCCGGTTCGCCGCTACTATGCGATAATTCGCTCAAGCGCTCGGCATCCACCGGAAGAATGGTCTGTGTCGTCATAAGTGTTCTCCTCCTTCCTGGCGTTTCTTACGCGTCTTGCCCTACTGTTTCGTCTTCAATTCCAAGTTCTTCTTTAATCCATTCGTAGCCTTCTGCTTCAAGACGTTGTGCAAGCTCAGGACCACCGGATTTTACAATTCTGCCCTGCATCATAACATGTACAAAATCAGGCTTGATGTAGTTCAAGAGACGTTGATAGTGGGTAATAACCAGGAAACCGCGATCTTCACTCCGCATGGAGTTTACGCCTTCGGCAACAATTTTCAAAGCATCAATATCAAGACCAGAGTCAATTTCGTCAAGAATCACGATTTTTGGATCTAGCATCATCATTTGTAGAATTTCGTTACGTTTCTTCTCACCACCGGAGAAGCCTTCGTTCAGGTAACGGTGTAGGAACTCAGGATTCATGTCCAGTTCTTTCATCTTCGCTTCCATAAGACGGATAAAACGAATCAAAGAAATTTCGCTTCCCTCTTCACGACGGGCATTAATGGCAGAGCGCAAGAAATCGGAGTTTGTTACTCCGGAAATTTCACTTGGGTACTGCATAGCAAGGAAAAGACCTGCACGTGCGCGTTCATCAACCGCCATCTCCAGAAGATCTTCACCTTCAAGTGTTGCTGTTCCTTCAGTTACTTCATATTTAGGGTGACCCATAAGAGCTGACGCCAAGGTACTTTTACCTGTACCGTTTGGTCCCATGATGGCGTGAATTTCGCCACCTTTCATTTGAAGGTTAATCCCCTTCAAAATCTCTTTTCCCTCAATCGTCGCTTTAAGTCCCTCAATGACAAAATCTGCTGCCATAATATTATTCCCTCCATTGATCGATTTGCGAAATCAAAAGTTGTATTGAAACAGGATGATCCTGATTCCCAGCACAATTAGATTTTATATCACATTATAATTATTATAAATTGAATCACAATGATTATCAATGATTCTCAACAATTTTATAACAAACCCTGTCTTTTTACAAATATCTCTTTTTATTTATCCTTATAATGCACCGCATGTTTCGCTATTTTCCGTAACCACCTAACGCAAAAAATAAGACCTCCCGCAGGAAGCCTTATTTCATACGCTTTATCGTTTAGCTAAGGTAGGAACGCAGCATCCATTGATGTTTCTCAAGATCACCACGAATTTTAATAAACATGTCAGAGGTAGGCTGGTCCTTAATTTCCTCAGCAAGCTCAATGCCTTCTGTCAACTCTTCAGAAATAGTAGCGAAGTCTTCAATCAGAGACTGGACCATACCACGTGTATCCTCTTTACCAGTAGCTTCTTGAATCGTTGCCAATTCCAGATATTCTTTCATCGTTGCAGCGGGACTTCCTTTGATGCTTAGCAGACGCTCTGCAACTTCATCCATTTGCAGCGTCACTTCATTATATAGATCCTCAAATTTCACGTGAAGAGAGAAAAATTGTTCTCCTTTTACGTACCAATGAAAATTATGGATTTTAACGTACAATACGTTCAAGTTAGCAACCTGACGATTCAAAATTTGTTCCAGTGAAGTTGTATTTACTTTATTAGATGCTTTAGCCATGAGATGATCCCATCCTTATCCTTTATATTTACCGGGCTACTTAATCCTTCATCCGGCAGCAACTTGTCTATTCTTAATTTACCCCTTAGCATGTAAGACGAAACAAGGAGAACCCTTCCATAAAATCTCTGTTTAAATTATTTAAACTAAAGATGCTCTCTATTATGTTCAATTACTGATTCTTGCAAAAAAACACAAGAGGCCAATGGCCTCTTGTGTTTTGGATTTTGTAAGATTGTTCAGTCAGACCATAAGAAGTAATGCATCCGCCCCCGTCATGCCGGGTACGATACCTAGACGCTCCGCTTCTATGGTTACAGACTCCAATGGGGCAGCTAACAGCTGTGACAGCGTACGTACACCAACCGCCCGGGCTGCGATAATATGCCGATCACTGAGCTTCTCATTGAGCAAACCAACATCCAGCGCACCACACATAATATACCCTCGGCTTGTGCTGATTGAGAGCAGCGTTGTTTTCGGAAGCTTAACTTCTACCCCGATCAGCGTATGTTCACCTACGGTAATGGGCTCCATAGTAACCAATAGCAGCACCTCCTTTATTCACCAACCACGATGTATATGTATGCTTCACCCCCTGCTGATGTGCAGTTGGTAGTCCTAGGCTTTTCGTAAAAAACACAGTACCTTGGTCCCATTTTCTCTAGTGTCAGGTATATGATTATTACTTGTTTAATGTTATAGTTTATTTACATTCTTATAATTGTAAAGAAATGTTCAAACGAAAAGCTGGGGGATCTATGGACGAGAAACTACAACACACAGACGGCAACTATTTATTTAATGTCGACATCCTGATTAATGCCCGTACCAACCCGCTTGCATTGCAATATCTGCTTGAAATGTTGAACAATAATGACAAAATCACAGATTTCAACATTAACTCCGGTCTTGAATTGGGGAGAACCATTGACAGCTTGCTTCGTTCTGCCAAACTAGCCTTGAATCAAAGCTCTGCTCCTCCAACTTCATTTAAGCTGCCACCAAAGACCACTAAAAAGCAGCTCGATAAACCGATTGATAAACAGGAAATATTGCCTGCACAACAGTCAGCTATTGAGACGCCAGCTGATGCATACGGGAAAATTCGACAGTATATTCAGAACAACCAATTAGTACGTTTACGAGCGAATCGGTACGGAAAACAAGTGTCCATGCCCTGTCGTATTTTAAATTTTGATGAAGCAGCCAACTCTATTAGTGTCTATCACGTGGATGAGAAACAGGTATACAGCTTTAATTTAAATGAGATCGACGAATTTCTGTAAACGTATACGTTACAGATAAATAAGCATCCGCCCCTTTATGGAACGGATGCTTATTTATCAACTTCTGTAACTTGATTGCTTAGGATGCCTCTTTGCTGCGTGAGAATGCTTCCACAGCCAGACATAACCAGCCTGCTATGAAGCATACACCACCAATAGGTGTTATCGCTCCAAGCACCTTAATCCCGGAAATGCTCAGTACATATAAGCTACCAGAGAACAAAATCGTCCCTGCTATTAATAGCCTTCCTGCCCAGCGTAACCGGGTACTTTCTCCCCATTGACCTACAGCCAGTGCTATCAGAATTACACCCAGCGCATGTACCAAATGATACTGTACACCCGTCTCATATACCTTCATATATTCTTCGCTAATAACAGGTTTTAATAAATGAGCGCCAAAAGCGCCTACTCCTACTGCCAGCATTGCTAGCACAGCCCCCCAGGCCATAAGTTTCCGTTGCATGCGATTACAACTCCTTAATATTAGACTTCTTCTATCATAAACGATTACCGATTGCTTTTTCCAGCAGCCATTTACGAATTAGCCACAATCAGGGGTTGCTTTTTTAGCATCAATATGAAAAAGTGGATATTAACAACATTTCATTCTTATCTCTCAAGGAGTGCAACCTATGGACCTTAATTCTCTCTCAAAATCTGACGCGCCTACAGTAGAGGTAGGAAATACCCAACCTGATCTGAGTCAGCCAAGTGCTCGTTCGTCGTATTCGTACCAGAAAGTAGATCATGACCTGCAACACTCTGGACCTGGTATTGCTTCTTTCATCATCAGCCTCGTGACCATAATGGGTTATGCAGCTCTCTTCGTTTTCATTATTATGAAGGCTTCTTCCATGGTTAACGAGAACTCGAATCTATTAGCCGAATCATCGCAGTCCATCATGCTTCTTGGAATGACTGTTATTATTCTTTCAGCTCTTAATGTAATTGGTGTTGTCATCGGCATTATTGGGCTTTCCATCCGGAAGAGACGTAAGGTTTTCGGCGTTATAGGCACTATCATCAACGGTGTGATTATCCTACTCTTTATGCTGCTTATTACTATTTTCTTAGTCAATGCCGGGACGCTATAACGTTCACTTCTAATTCCAAGACAAAAGGACTGTTCCTGAAATCAATCAGGAGCAGCCCTTTTGTTATTCATAAATGATAGCGTTTCTTTATTTTGCAAGTGACAGCTTCGAAAGTACACGCTGTTTAACTGTAGCATCGCCTTCCACTGCTTTTTCAACATATTCAAAAGCTACAGGATCATCCGTATTTAACTTCTCAATAACGCTCTCCATACCTGCTGTGATCTCAAAAGCCGTAGGACCTTCTTTGGTCTCAATCTCAACAGAATGACTATCTATTTGGCCGACGTAAACGCCTGTTCCTTTAAGAATTTTAGCTTCTGGATTTGCAGTAGGTTTGGGTGCGGGAGTACTTGGATTCTCTGTTGGTGCAGTGGTACTTGTACCTTCTGTAGGTACGGGTGTGCTTGTGGTCTCCTCTGTTGGCACTGGAGAAGCTGTTGCACTTGGTTCTGCAGATGGCTGTGCTGAATTATTAGTAGCACCGCAAGCGGTTAGGGCTAGTGTTAATGCTGCGATTGCAGCTATAGCGGGTAAGGAACGTTGTTTTTTCATGTTGACTGCCTCCTCTATGTTTAGCGGTTGTTTGCAAAGTCATTTTCTATAAGCCTACTCCTATAAACGTATCAACTCTGCTAAGGTTTCATAATACGTTATTTTTAGTAACTTCCAATCTTTAATAGGCATCCGCCGGATGCAGGCTTAAGCGAGATTAATACAATAGTGTTGAGCCTGATTTATCCCTAAGGAGTGGTCCCCTTGAGAATCGATATCGGCTGCGGATCCAGTAAAGAAGCAGGTTATCTCGGGATCGATCGCATCGCGGGTCCCAACGTAGATATTGTCTGTGACATTAGCCAAGGCATCCCTTTGCCGGACAATACCGCCGAGTTTGTAATGGCTAGTCGTGTATTACCTTATATCGACGATTTATCCGCGGTTATGTCGGAAATTCACAGAATTAGCACCCACAAAGCCATTGTTTGTATACTGGCCCCGTATGCCCACAGTTTTGTTCATATGTCCAATCCTTCCTTTAAGCAGAAGTTTGATGAATATACTCCGAGGTATTTCACAGGATCCTTTTTCCAGCCCCCGTCCGGTCCAGTATGCCCATCGATTCCTGACTATCCCATCCCGGTGCCGCCGTTCGATTATCGATTGCTGCGGATGGAGCTTTTCTATCAATACCCTTATGAAGATCCTCTTTATGAAACAGAAGAACTAGAAATACTAAAGACGCTTCAAGCCAATGTTGTGCATGAAATCATGTACCATTTCACCGTAATCAAAGAAAATATTTCTATTCATGAGCTGGAATTGATGAGTAGAGGGCTTTACGCTGAACCGCGTGTTCTTATGAAACGCAGGCTATAATCACACGATAGACAAAATTTCCTATAATTTATTGATGGGACATACAATTATACCCGAATTACATCATAGGCTAACATACAGGTATTAACTGTGCCGTCCTGACTATGGGACGGTTCACTTTTTTAAAAGAAAATTAACCTCGAAGGAGGTGAGAATCATTCCACTAGTCGTACGGGCAACGATCAATGCGACCGGTGCTATCACATTTACAGGCAACACACTTGGACTTAGTCGCTCTGATACAGTCGGAGTACCTGGGACACAGGACAGCATCGGTGGCTTTACCACTGTCAATACATCGTCTATTTTTGGAACCTACCCTAACGGAACGACTAGTCTTTATACAAGCAATAGTTCAGCAGCCATACTGGTCCTTCCTTCAGGTAGCACAGTGCTGTATGCAGAGCTGATATGGGGTGGCACCTATATAAATGGAACCGTAAACCTCAGTTCGGCGATAAACAACCCAGTCACCTTCATTACCCCTGCCGGGACTTCATTTAGCGTTACACCTGATTCTGCAACGAGTAACGTAGTCGATTTGGGAGGTGGTGCTTCTGCATATGTCCGTTCCGCCAATGTAACCAGCATTATACAACAAGGTGGTGCCGGTACCTATACTACAGGCGGCGTTGTAGGCACAATTGTAATTCCAGGAGACTCGACAGCCAACCATGCCGGCTGGACTTTAGGTGTTATCTACCAGAATACAGCCCTCCCGTTCCGCAATATGTCCCTTCGGGCAGGTGCAATACTAGTACAGGCAACATCAGCCCCGGTTTCAACTACGATAACTGGATTCGCAACACCAATAACAGGTGCGCTTGGAGGCAGAGCATTATTCAGCGCACAGGAGGGAGATGCAAACCGTTCAGGCGACCAGGCCTTGTTTGGTCCAACTGCTGCTACACTCGTAGCGTTATCTGGCCCCAATAACTTTGCTAACAACTTTTTCGCATCACAAATAAACAATGATACAGGTAATCTCAATACAACTGGAACATTTGGAACACGCAATCAGACGAACGGGAATCCAGGAACCAACATCATCGGTGGCCGACAAGGCTGGGACATTACTAATGTTGACGTGTCAGCCAGACTTGCAAATAATCAGTCTTCAGCGATTTTACAATTAACTACCTCTGGTGACGCTTATGTGCTTAATGGAAATGCCATACAAGTAGATATAAATGCACCCAAAATAAACCTCACTAAAAGTGCCAATGTGTCCGGCCCTATAGTCGGGGATACGGTAACTTATACTGTAACTGTCAGTAACACTGGTACAGCGAGTGCAGCTAGCGTCGTTTTATCAGATGCTCTGCCAGCAGGCTCAACCTTTGTCACTGGAAGTGTAGTAGTAGCCGGTGTCGTAAGACCCACCTTTGATATTACAGCAGGCATCTCCTTGGGGTCATTAGCTTTGAACTCTTCAATAACGGTTACATATCAAGCTAAAGTCACTTCATTACCACCAAGTCCACAAAATATAGCCAATACCGCCAATGCTGCTTTTACGTTTCAAAGTGTAGCAGGAGGCCCTATCATGACCGGGGTTATTCCATCCAATACGGTAACTTTACCCGTATATTCCCCTATTCTTAACATTGTAAAAACTGCCAATACTGCAAATGCGACGGTCGGAGATCAGATCACCTATTCCCTTCAAATCACCAACACTGGAAATATTGGTGCTATAACAACCCTTACCGACAATATTCCTTCAGGTAGCTCATATATTGCGGGTAGCTTTACCGTCAATGGAACACCTGTCGCTGGAAATCCTGCTACAGGTATTGCTATTGGAACGATAGCTGCTGGAGGCAGCTCTACCGTTCAATTCCGCGTAGTGGTGAACAGTCTCCCTTCACCGCCACAACTGGTCGACCAAGCGAGCACCACTTACACCTTTCAAGTTCCAGATGGGCGAACCGTAGCTGGATCAGCCTCATCCAATTCATTGTCTATTCCAGTTACAACTCCCAACGTAACAGTGCTCAAAAGCGCTGGATTTACTGACGTCGCTGTAGGAGATACACTGCTCTACACCTCCGTTATCAGCAATAATGGAATTGCAGCAGTTACCAACGTATCGCTTTCAGACATTATCCCTGCTGGGACTTCACTAGTCTCAGGTAGTGTTACGGTAGGTGGAACGGCACAGCCATCTGCTAATCCCGGTACAGGAATTTCTATTGGAACCATCACGCCTGGCGGTTCCGTTGCGGTCACCTTTCAGGTCAACGTGATCTCATTGCCAACTCCCGCTCAACTATTAAACAGATCCTCTACATCCTTCAGCTCAGGAGCCTTTACTGGCATTTCGCTTTCCAACACGACTACGACTCCGGTATATCAACCTGTAATCCAGATTGTCAAAAGTTCGAACGTTTCCAGTGCCACTGTAGGGGGCAATATTCTCTACACGTTGAATGTTCAGAATTCTGGAAATATCGGGGCATCTGTAGTCCTCAGTGACAATATTCCTTCAGGAAGTTCCTTTGTCTCGGGGAGTGTCACAGTTAATGGAGTTGCTAGACCAACTGATTCTCCACTTACAGGAATTAACTTAGGAACTGTAGCTTCAGGGGCTAGTGTTCCTGTAACCTTTCTTGTCTCTGTACAATCTTTGCCTTCACCAGCTGTTCTGAACAATCAAGGCAGCAGCAGCTACACCTACCAACTACCAAGCGGTAGATCCTTATCCGGAACTAGCCAATCAAACACCGTTAGCATCCCAGTCTCCGCTCCAAATATTACGCTAACCAAATCCGCAAGCCTTGCTGATGTCACAGTCGGCGAGAATCTGACTTACACAGTCCAAGTGTCCAACACAAGCAGCGTAGCTGTGAATAACGTTGTCGTCTCTGACCCCATTCCTACGGGAGGCACTTTTGTAGCAGGGAGCGTTATTGTTGGCGGTTCATCGGTACCAGCCGCAAATCCAGGTACAGGAATATCTATCGGTAGTATTGCGGCTGGCAGCTCTATTACAGTCTCTTTTAGAGTGAATGTTTCTTCTTTACCAAATCCATCACAATTTGCAAACAGAGCTAGTGCGTCTTTCTCATCCGGTGCCTTCACTGGTTCTTCACTTTCGAACACGGTAGTAACCCCTGTGTATCAACCTATTATTAGTATGGTCAAAAGCGCGAATACCGCTCAGGCATCCGTAGGAGGATCTTTGTCTTTCTCGATTCTCATCAGCAATACCGGGAATATTGCAACCACTCTACTATTAACTGATAATCTTCCACCTCAAGCTTTATTTAACGCGAACAGTGTAATCATCGGGGGAACACCTTTACCCGGATATAATCCAGTAACCGGAATCCCTGTAGGCCCATTGGCACCAGGTGACAGCGTATCTGTGAGCTTTCTGGTTACGATAACAGCGTTACCTCCTTCACAGATGTTACTGAACTCCGCTTCGGCAACATATAGCTTCACCCTCCCGGACGGGCGTCAACTCGGAGGAAACGTAGTATCAAATACGCTCTCTGTCCCTGTATCCGCACCTAACGTCAGTGTCGTAAAAAGTGTGAATGCAGCTACTGCCGTTACGGGCGATATCCTTACATTCACCTCAGTATTGACGAACAACAGCATAGCTACTGTAAGCAACATCATTCTCAGCGATCCTCTGCCTGAGAATGTAGCTTTTATTCCCGGAACCGTAATTGTAGGCGGCATTACTCAGCCGCTAGCAGTTCCGTCCGCCGGCATTCCAATCGGTAGTCTGGGTCCAGGCGCCACAGCTACCGTAACATTCGAGGTGAGGATAACGATGCCGATACCATCACAAATTAATAATCAGTCGTCCGTCAGTTTTACATCCGGTGTATTCTCCGGTTCTTCTTCATCCAACATTACTAGCACACCAGTCATTCAGCCACAGATCTCCTTATTAAAGAGTGCCGTCGATGGAGATGGTGATGCCGATGCTCTCGTTGTAGGTGATACCATCATCTACACAGTGGTTGTAAGTAATGCAGGTAATCTTGCTGCAAATGTAACCTTAACCGACAACATTCCTACTGGAACTGTCTTCAATCCTAACAGTGTTATTGTAGGAGGCATGCCGCAACCAGGTGCAGCACCCAATACCGGCATCGCTGTAGGGAATGTCGCACCAGGTACCAGTATCCCTGTTAGCTTCTCTGTTAATATCGTTTCCCTGCCAACACCGCAACAAATCGTCAATCAAGCTTCTGCAAGCTTCACCTTTACTCCACCCGACGGTAGGCCCTTAAGCGGAACTGCTGTATCTAATACCGTCACACTACAGGTCTCAGCTCCTAATATCGTGGTAGTCAAAAGCTCCACCTCAACTTCCGTAGCGATCGGAGATACGGTCACTTATAACGTAAATATTACTAATAACGGTTTAGAAGCTGTTAATAGCGTGATACTTAACGATCCAACACCAGCAGGCGCTGCTTTTGTAACGGGTAGCGTATCCGTAAATGGAGTACCTTTTCCAAACCTGAATCCTTCTTCGGGGATATCAATTGGTACCCTGGCGCCTGGAGCTTCAGCTCTGGTTGCTTACAGTGTTACCGTGATCTCTGTTCCTCCTACTGCTACACTTATCAATAAGGCATCCGTAACCTTTACATCAGGTGTTTTTTCCGGTTCGACTTTCTCCAATACCGTTACCATCCCTGTGTACCAGCCGAACATCTCGGTTGTCAAAACAGCAAGTACGAATAACGCTACAACAGGTGACGCTGTCAGCTACACCCTGACCATTAGTAACACGGGGAACTACCCCGCAAGTTTGGTAGTTACAGACAACATTCCAGCCGGCACTACCTTCGTTACGAACAGCGTACTTATTAATGGACTCCCTTTAGCGCAAGTAGATCCGTCTACGGGTATTCCAGCCGGAGTGATTCCTTCAGGTGGTACAACAGCAGTAGTGTTCACAGTAAATATCACCTCATTGCCAAACCCACAACAACTGGTCAATCAGGGCACAGTTACTTATAGCTTCACGCTTCCGGATGGGCGTACACTTGGTGGCTCAGTCCTATCTAACACGATTACTATCCCCGTCTCTTCTCCTAATGTAGCTGTAGTTAAATCCACTACAACAACATCAACCACGGTTGGGGACACCATCACATATTCCATCGCTATTACCAATAATGGAATCGATACTGTTAATAATGCCGTATTCACGGATGCACTTCCTGCGGGTACTACATTCGTATCTGGCAGTGTATTAGTAGATGGCGTACCTCGTCCAGGGGGTAGCCCTTCCACCGGGGTAACCTTGGGCAGTATTGCACCAGGTGTAACTGTAACTGTGGCATTCACAGTGAATACAGTCTCATTGCCACCTTCAGGCCTCCTAAATAACCAGTCAACGGTGAGCTTCACCTCTGGAGTTCTCTCGAATGTTGCCTTCTCTAATATTGTATCAACGCCTATTTACTTACCGATTCTAGCCGCAGCAAAAAGCTCGAATTCAATTCAAGCGACCGTTGGAGATACGATTACCTACACGATTAATGTAACCAATTCAGGGAATTACGGGGCTTTGGCTACTCTGAGTGATACTATCCCATCTGGAACAACATTTGTGCCAAACAGTGTGCTTATTCAAGGTGCCCCAGCTCCGGGAGCAGATCCAGCGGCTGGCATTCCACTCGGTGTCATATCCGCAGGTGCAACACTATCTGTTATGTTCTCAGTACTCATTTCAACACTGCCAGCAAGCCAGCAACTGATTAACCAAGCATCGGTAGCATTTGCTTACACCTTGCCTGATGGGCGGACGTTTAACAGTTCGATCAATTCCAATTCGACAACGATTTCGGTATCCTCACCGAATGTGATCGTAACTAAGTCATCACCAGCAACAGATGCCGTTATTGGCGATACAATTACTTACAACCTTACAGTTACCAATAGCGGAATCGCCAATATCAGCAATGTAAACATCAGTGATCCAATACCAGCAGGTTCTTCGTTTGTTGCTGGCAGTGTGATCGTTGATGGCACTCCGCATCCTAATGCCAATCCAGCGAATGGCATCTCGCTCGGCACAATTGCACCGGGCGTTTCGGTCAATATCTCGTTCAACACTATCGTCAATGTACTGCCTAATCCTGCCACGCTCACCGATCAAGCTTCCGTCAGCTTCACATCTGGAGCATTCTCGGGATCCTCATTCTCTAATACACTTGTTATTCCGGTGTATCAGCCTATCATCGTTGTAGTCAAAGGGGCAGACAGAACCGCCGCAACTGTCGGAGATACGATTACTTACTCCTTGAATGTGACTAATACTGGTAACCTCATAGCAAATGTAGTCATAACTGACACGATTCCTAGCGGAGCTATCTTCGTTCCAAACAGCGTGCTCATTAATGGGGTGCCACAACCAGGCTCCGACCCGGCTACTGGATTAAATATTGGAGCAGTTGCTCCGGGAAGCACGGTAACAGTGACCATAACCCTGCAGGTTACAGTAGCCTCCCTCCCGTCACCGCAGCAGTTAGTAAATCAGGCTTCAGCAACTTTCTCATTCACACCACCAGATGGTCGTCTGCTCACCGGAACTTCACTTTCAAATGTCCTAATTATCCCTGTCTCTTCTCCGGATGTAAGTGTCGTTAAGAGCACTACTTCTATTGATGCCGTTGTCGGTGATATCATCACCTATACGATTGTTGTTACCAACTTAGGGATTTCACCAGTCAATAACGTCATCATGGTTGACCCTATCCCAGCAGGCAGCCAGTTTGTAACAGGCAGCATCACTGTAGACGGAACCCCACGACCTAATGGCAGCCCGGCTTCCGGTATTGCCATCGGAACGATTGCTGCTGGCGCTTCCTCAACCATCACCTTCCAGGTTCAGGTAGTAGCGTTATGATTCCCGGCTCACGTACCCAACCTGTCGTAACCAATCAATCTATGGTACTCTTCAACTCGGCAGCGGGTGTTGACGGCATTGTCTATTCCAATACCGTTAACACCCCGGTCGTGGGCCCCGTGCTTTCATTGCTGAAGAGTACAGACAAACTCCATGCCTCTTTAGGTGACACTCTGGTGTATACCATTAAAGCTTCTAATAATGGAAACACAGATGCTTCGCTAACCGTGTATGACATTCTTCCAGAGGGTGTATCCTTTATTTCCAACAGCGTGCTTAGAGACGGTGTGCCTCTCCCAGGGGCTACACCGTCTTCGGGCATACCGCTAGGATCTATTGCTCCGCAGAGTCAAGTGAGCATCGCCTTTCAAGTGGTTATCATTTCACTTCCCTCTTCACTAGTGCTGCAAAATAAAGCACTGGGCCGTTTTTCTTTTGCCACACCCGAGGGAAGAATCGTTAATGGAGATTTATATTCTAATTCCGTACTAGTTTCTTTGCGCTCCTACCAGCTCTCTACCTTGTTGTCTGCAAGCACTCCGACCTCTTTTATAGGTGATGTAATTACCTATACATTACGGCTTACGAACGAAGGTAACAGCCTATTAAACCAAATCATCGCAACGATTTCTATTCCTAACGGATCTGTGTTCATTCCAGGGAGTGTCATTGCAGGTGGCGTCTATTATCCAGAATCAGAGCCTACGCAAGGAATATTAATTGGTCAACTTGATAAAGACCTAAGCATTGATATTACCTTTCGCGTTCGAGTTACTGAGGTCCCCTCATCCTTGGACCTGACTAACCATGCAGCTGTCACTTATACCGTCGACGACGATCCCAATACCACCGAGAGTAACACCCTCGTTGTCTCACTTGTTTTGGCAGGCGTCACCATCAGCAAGAGAGTAGATCATGTTACAGCAGCTCCAGGTGACAACCTAAGATATGAACTAACGGTAACCAACAGCGGGAACTTGGCCGTAAATGCGGTTCTGACCGATGCTATCCCTTCGGGCACTCTTTTCGTATGGGATAGTGTTCTCTTAAACGGAGTGATGCAAAAAGGCGCCCGTCCTGCTGATGGCATTCAGCTAGGCACATTAAGAGGCGGAACTTCAGCGGTCGTGGTCTTTCAAGTGAGCATTCCTGCAGCTATAAACATTCATGCCCACGCAGCTGTCCAAAATCATGGCAGTGTTCAGTATACTTTTGTGCTCCCGGACGGACGGACAGTAAGACAAACCTCTCGTTCCAATATCGTTACTACCTTAATAGTCTTGCCTATCATTTCTCTCGAAACTTATGCAAAGCCTACCCTTGTCGAAGAAGGAGAACATGTCCAATGCTGGATCTCCCTAACGAATAGTGGGAATTGGCCAGCAGAAGTATCCCTTGATCGGCTCACACCGGAGGAATGTCTTATTGATCCTAGCAGCATTGTGATTGATGGGATTCCAAATCCACAATCTTCATTTAACGGTATCTTGTCGCTAGGGACAGTCAAAGCTGCTACCACTGTAAACATCCATTATTTTGTCAGGGTTAGTGAACATGTACTGGGTCGTTTCCTTAAAGGCTTAGTAACCGCTCCACACTTCTTCAATCTGGATGGACGTGAATACACTGGCGAGAGCCAGTCGAACAGTTATATATTGACTGTGGAAGAGATCAGTGAATAAGAAATCACATATCCCCCATCCCCATGAATATACTTTAGTTACAACCCCAAAACATAAATATTTATATTCCATGGGAGGTGGTCATCCTGTCGCAATCATCTGGTCCCTTTTCCTTTGTAGTCTCAAAAGAAGACTGGTCCCTTCATCGCAAAGGCCATCAGGATCAGGAACGTCATCAGCAAAAGGTCAGAGAAGCTATCAAGGATAATTTGCCGGATCTCGTGACCGAAGAAAATATTATTTTGTCAGGCGGTAAGCAGATTGTAAAGGTTCCGATTCGCAGTCTGGATGAATATCGAATTATCTATAACTTTCGTAAGCAAAAGCATGTAGGACAGGGCGACGGGGAAAGTCAGGTCGGTGATGTACTTGGGCGGGATTCACAGTCGGCACAGCCCGGCAAAGGGGAAAAAGCAGGCGATCAACCCGGTCAGGACACCGTGGAAGCAGAGGTCAATCTGGAGGATCTGGAGGACATCTTGTTTCAGGATATGGAGTTGCCACATCTGAAGCCCAAGAATAAGGAAGAGATCGAGGTTAAATCCATCATCTTCAACGATATTCGTAAAAAAGGCATGATGTCCAACATCGATAAGAAACGTACCCTGCTGGAGAACCTTCGGCGTAATGCAAGCAGAGGTAATCCCGGCATTCACAGCATAAGTCCTGATGATCTGCGCTACAAAACATGGGATGACATTCGAACGCCTCACTCCAATGCGGTCATTATTGCGATGATGGATACGTCAGGTTCGATGGGTTCTTTTGAAAAATACTGCGCTCGCAGCTTCTTCTTCTGGATGACCCGCTTTCTACGCCGCCAGTATGAGAAGGTGGAGATTGTCTTTCTCGCCCACCATACGGAGGCTAAAGAGGTCAGCGAGCATGATTTCTTCACCCGCGGAGAGAGTGGAGGAACCATCTGTTCCTCAGCTTATCAAAAAGCGATTGAGATTATCGACAGCCGATACCCGCCAGCGCAGTACAACATTTATCCGTTTCACTTCTCTGATGGCGATAACCTCACCTCCGACAACGAACGCTGTGTAAAGCTAATTGGAGAACTGCTAAAACGAAGCAATATGTTTGGTTACGGGGAAGTGAATCAGTACAACCGCAGCAGCACACTAATGTCCGCTTATCGTCATCTGAAGCACGAGCAATTCATGCATTATGTCATTAAAGACAAAAAAGAAGTGTACCAGGCGCTAAAGACCTTCTTCAGTCAAAAGGGCACTGTTAATTCATAATTCCTACGTTTGATTATAGCCCACAGCTAGACTGCCTGTTTTATTGTCCTACCCATATAAAAAAACCTCCATTCCAGAGCTTGGTCAAGCCCCCATTTTATAGACACTGAAAAAAGACCCTAGGCAATAAGCTGTTTCCGGTACTCTACCGGAGGCAGCTTATTTAGCTTTCGTTGTGGCCGATGTTGGTTATAAAATCGAATGTAATCTTCAATTTTCCTTTGTGCCTCATCGATATTTCGGATATCATAAGGATAGAGTCCTTCCGTTTTGAGATGCGAGAAGAAGCTCTCCATAGAGGCGTTGTCATAACAATTGCCTCGGCGAGACATGCTGATTCGGGCGCCAACCTTTGGCAGCATGTCGTGGTATGCATGAGACGTGTACTGGAACCCCTGATCGCTGTGAACGATCAGTCCGGTCACGTCTTTTTGTTGACTCCACGCCTGCTGAAAGGTCCGGAGAACCAGTTCATTGTCGTTCCTAGCGCTCATTTGATAAGCAATAATTTCGTTATTGAACAAATCTTTAATAGCTGAAAGATAGAGCCACTTTTCGCCTATGCGATATTGCGTAATGTCTGTCACCCATTTTTGGTTGGGAGCATCCGCTTTGAAATCCCGTTTCAATATATTTTTCGCCACACGATCTCCTTCGGAAGTAGCATAATTAAAACGATGTTTTCGGCGGATCCTCGAACGAATGCCTAAATCCTGCATAATTCTGAGTACCTTCTTATGATTCATCCAAACCCCGTGGTCTTGTAGCAAGAATAATTGAATTTGGCGATAACCGTAGACTCCGTTATACCGTTCATATACCTTTTGAATGAGCGCCTTTGCTTCCTGATCCCGATCTGTTCCTTTGCGCTTCAAGAAAGCGTAGTATCCACTTCTGGAGACCCTAAAGAGTTTACACAGGTCGCTAACGGCATACTCTTTTGCAGCGCTCTCAATGGCTCTATATTTGTGCGTTTCACCTCCTGCATCCAGATTTCCAAACACTTTTTTAGCATTTCATTTTCCCGTCTGAGCTTTTGAACATACCTATCTTGATCGATATATTCTTTACGACGCCCCCGTTGATCTAGTAACCCAAATTCCCCTAGCTCTCGGTATTTCTTCATCCATTTCTTTACCCGCCCTTGGTCTTGAATCTCAAAATGCTCCGTAATTTTCCGGTAAGTCCATCTTTCCTCCACATGTAAACGAATGGCCTCTTTTTTAATCTCATCCGAGTAAGTTTTGAACTTCTGTCCTTTAATCGCCATAAAAATACACCCCCTAGAATTTCATCGGACAAACCAGGGGTTTTATCCAATGTCTATTCTAAGGGGTGCACTTCAGCTTGGGAGGGGAGGTTTTTTTTCATAACGGAAATCTATTCAACTGTCCTAAACCGTTCCACAATAATACTTTTATTACCACTCAGAAAATAGATGGCAAGAGTCATATTCCAAATGAGTTGTAAACTCTACAACCTATTGAACCTTCTCTCTATCCTTGCCTTTATCAGATTCACCGGCATTTCTATTCGCTGCTTCCCGGTCCTCCATCATCTCGTCCACCGTCTTTACCTTCAGGCGGGCTGCGCCTTCATTGCTGGCATTCGTTGGAATAAGATCTCCTGAAGCTAAGCGTTCCTTCGCTTTTGCAATGGCCTCGCTGTATTGTGGCAGCCACTGCTCCCCAGCTACGAGCATCTCATCGACCATCTGCCAGATTTCTTTCGGGTTACATACGGCACCTACCAACGGATCCATCATAAATGCTTGACGTAACAGCTTGTCATCGCCGTGCACAGCAGCTTCGACGGCTAAACGTTGCACTGAGATACTAACGTTGCACACTGCGGCTGCTCCTAAAGGCAATTCACCTACAAGCGGCATCGATATACCATTCCGATCCACATACCCTGGTGCTTCGATAATCGCATCATCTGGCAAATTAGAGATCACGCCATTGTTCACAGTATTAAAGTGACCTCTATACACTCTGCCCGTTTCCAAGCCTTCAATAATAAATGAACCATGTTCTTCTCCGCGATTCTCCACTGTATACTCCAGTGCCGAGTCCTTCATCCAATTCGGAAAATCCGTTTCGAACCAATTCCGCCCTTCGGTGCAGACACGTAGATATCCACCCGTCTCACCGTTAATCCAGCTTCCCAGGTCGATCCAATCCATAATTTCATCGCTGCGTTTACGATACCATGGCACATATTCACTTAGGTGACCATTGGATTCTGTACTGTAATATCCAAAGCGGCGCAGCATGTCGATCCGAACTTTTTCTGTGCGGCTGAATTCTGGATGACTCTCAAAAGCTTCTAAAAGACCTTCGGTCAAATCTTTACCCTTATGACTCGCCGAAATATACCAAGTCTGGTGATTGATACCCGCACAAATAATATCGACTTCCGACTTTTTCAGCCCATACACATCTGCAATTTGCCCATGCCCATGCTGCACCCCATGACACAGACCAATCGTCCGTACACCACCGTATTTGTTGCAAGCCCAAGTCAGCATAGCCATAGGATTCGAATAGTTAAGTAGGAGTACATCCGGCGCAGCCATTTCCCTAATATCACGGCAAATATTCAGCATTTCCGCAATCCCGCGCTGACCATACATGATGCCTCCTGCACAAAGGGTATCCCCTACGCACTGATCGACTCCGTATTTCAATGGAATATCCACATCTGTAGCAAATGCTTCCAGTCCACCCATACGAATAGTACAAAATACATACTTCGCATCCTTCAGGGCTTCTCTTCGATCCGTCGTTGCCTGGATTTGAATATTTAATCCATTCTCTTTAATATCACGTTGGCACAGCTCGGTAACCATCTCCAAGTTGTGGCTATTAATATCCATAAATGAGACTTCAATATTATTAAATTCCGGCACGGTTAGTAAGTCCCGCAACAATCCACGGGTAAATCCAATGCTGCCTGCCCCTATAAAAGACACTTTAAATGACATCCTTATCAGCCTCCGGTAATGAATTGATTGTTCCTGTCCATTGTAGCAAGGGCGCTAGAGAAAGCGTAACCAATATCATGACCTCTTTTGAAGGAAGGTGTCAAAAATCCTAACTTATCTATTGAACATCCATCTCTTCATAACTCCAAGCATGACGCTCAATGGAATTACGATATTCTATGGGCGTGTTGTCAGTATATTTTTTGAAGAGGAGATGAAAATATTGTCTGCTACTAATCCCTACATAATCGGCAATTTCAGCAATCGGAATATCACTCTGCCCCAGCAGCATCTTCGCTTTCTCCATTCGCAGCATATTCAAATAATCACTGAGTGTCCTACCTGTATGTGATTTAAAAATACGATGCAGATATCCGGGATGCAGATTGACCGCGGCAGCGATATCCTTAACCTGAATACTCTGGTCGTAATTCTGATGCAGGAATTCGATACTTCGCCGCACATAGAGCTGTGACGGCTGTTGACTGGCATGAAGCTGATCCTGTCGCAAGCTTGATACTCGAAGCAGAAGCTCACAGAACAATAAGTCGACCATACTTCCGCCTTTTCCGCCACTTTGATCAAGCTCTAGTACAAGTCCTTTTAGAACATGATAAATTCCCTCCGGATCAGGCATGACTAGACTGGAAAAGGGCATCTGTAACCATTCAGCAAGTGCCGTTTCTTTCCGAGCGAGCTTGCCGATAGATGGAGCAACCCCTGTATATTCCATAAATCCAAACTCCACATTCAGCATTCGGCAGGGCGTCCCATCCTCGACAATCAGTCTGTGCGGTACATTTGCATCAAGTATGATCAGTTCTCCCCGCTTTAACCTAAATCTCTCTTCTTCACCTGTTTTTGAACGGACATCCACAACACAGCTTCCTGAGATCAAATACATGATTTCGGTTGAATTATGCTGATGGTAAGACATACTGTAGTTGTTCCACTGTTTATAATAATAAGCAAAAAAATGAGGACTATAATCTCTTTCAATTAATGCCTGCTGAAAAAGACTCCCACTAAGATTTAGAGGAAAATCCGTCAATCGATCACTCCTTTCTTCTATTAAAATGTTAACCCAAGTGTATCTCTCAAACTACTTCTAAGACAAGAAGAGCTACTTGAAGTCATTAAGTTAGAAAAAAACGAGCAAAACTCCATTACACAGGAGAGTTGCTCGTTTTATTGTTTTTACTAATAAGATTTAATTCTCATACTTGAAAAGAAACCATAGATTGCTTAAGATCTGCTGCTAAGCTCTCCAGCTTTTGGGATAAGGAAACTAGCTCCTCACTTACAGTAAATTGCTGTGAAGACATAGAAGCTACCTCCTGCGTCGAAGCCGTCGTCTGCTGTACAATGGAACTGACACTCGCCATGGATTCACCTAATTGACGCTGAAACTCTATCAGTTCATGAATAGAAGCAGAGGATTCACTAAGATGTCCCATGAAGTGTTCCATTTCCTCTTTGACACTCGCAAAAATCGTTGACGACTCACGCACGGAAGAAATCTGCTCACGGAACTTTGGAGCGGTCTCATTGATATCTTTAACCGTGTTCTCAATGTGTAGACCAATCTCTTCCGTAATCTTGGAGACCGATTGGATCGACTCATTCGATTGGTTAGCGAGCTGTCTGATTTCATCAGCAATCACTATAAAGCCTCTGCCTGCTGCACCGGCTCTTACCGCCTCTATAGTGGCATTTAGCGCCAAAATATTGGTCTGCTTATTTACGGCAATCATAGGACTAAGAATACTACGAATTAAATGAGTACTCTCTCTTAGCTTATTGGAGTTCTCTTGTATTCGATTGAACATCTCCACCGTAGATTCACTCTGCTCTACCAGCAGCTTCATCAGCTCTGTCCCCTGATCACTAACCTCAATCACTCGTTCCGCCGAAGCGTCCATTACTGTATTTAGTTCAGTTACTTCACTCATCTTACTGCCAATGATTTCGACATTAGCATGGCTTTTTTCTGCTTCGACAGCAAGGCTTGCTGCTCCAAGTGCAATTTCACCCGTAGCAGATGCAACCTCTCTGGCATGAAGTGAGGTTGTACCTGACGCTTTGACTAATTGTTCTGAAGTACCAAGCACTTCACCCGCTGACATTTCACTCTGGCTTGCAAGCAGAGAAATTTGCTCCATCATTTTGTTAAAGCTATGCCCGAGCCGACCAATCTCATCCTTACCCTTAAAATTCGTTCGTACACGAAGGTTTCCTCGCTCACCTTCTTCCATTAAGGTCGCCAGTTTACCTAGTGGACGCCCAACCAAACGAACAAGAACATAACCAATTAATAGGGCTATCACGGCAGCTGCAAGCACAACTGAGAACGTAATATAAAGGAGCTTGTCCGCTGACTTCGTAAAATCACTGACTGGTGCATATCCCATGAGCGTCCACTTTGCAGTCGTTAAAGGTTGATAAACGACAAGCTGAGGACTTCCTTTCTCATCGGCTGCTGTAAATGAATGTTTCTTTTCCACATCTTGCTCTTCTGATACTTTTATGTAAGAGGGTTGACCCAGTTTAGCATTATCCGCACCATAAACAATGTTACCATCTGTGTTCAAAATTCGAATCTCACCGGTCATTCCAATCTGAAGATTAGACAGCATTTCGGTCAAGGCCTTCCCTTTAACTTCGATCAGCATGTAGTACTCCGCTTCAGGATGTAATAGATTCCGAAGCAATCTCCCCATAGTTAAAGATGGCTCTGTATAAGCATCAAAGAAGCCCTTCTCACGAACTGGAAACCATACTGGCTCTCCTTTAGCATCTTCAATTTGTTTCAGTCTTTCAGCAATACCTTCATCACTTCGAAGGCCACTAACACCTGCAGATTTATACGATTCTGTTTCTTCCAAGCTCTTAGATACCAGTCTGACGCCATACATCCGCTCATCTGATCCTTTAACCAAGTCTAGCTTTCTACGAATCCGATCTTCTGCAGCGACTTTGGCTACCGTTGTAAGTTCTCCACTATTTATTTTTTCCAAGTCACCTTTTAATGCGGAATCGAGAGCAAATTGCCTTGAGAGCGCTTCATATTCAGTTAGAAGAAAATCCAGCTTGTCCGCTGCTTGAACTATAGACTGTGAGGAGGCCGCGGCAACCTCATCTGTAATGATATCTTTAGCAGCAAAATAGGAAGTCAATCCTAGAACAGAAGATAAGAGCACTATGGAGCTGAAAAGAATAACGAACAATTTTATCCCAACTGATCTAAACTGTAGGGTCCATAGCTTTTTCATTAAGTTCACTCCCTATGATGGAAAAAGGGTACAGCCTTCCATTTCTGTACAAAGGCTGTACCCAGTTCATTCTTTAGTATGAAGCGAAATTGTTACCCCTTACTAGCTCCTGCAGTCAATCCATCAACAAGCAGACGTTGCAAGAATACAAACAAAATCATAATTGGAATAGAGATCAGAACAGCACCGGCAGAGAACAATGTAAAGTTAGTGTTTTGGTTCGAGTTAACCATATCCCACATTCCGACTGCTACGGTCCAGTTCTCCTTTGTCCGCAAAATAAGTCTGGCGAAAATGAAATCCACCCATGGGCCGACAAACTGAGTCAATGCCATGTAAGTGATCATAGGGCGTGACAAGGGAAGAATAACTCGCATAAAGATCCCGAAATTACTCGCCCCGTCTATTCGAGCCGCCTCATCCAAAGAACGAGGAATCGTGTCGAGGAAGCCTTTGGCGATAAAGGTTCCCCCCAGCGGCGCCCCGGCAGCATAGACGATAATCAAGGCAATATGCGTATCCAGCAAATTAAACTCCTTAAGGAGCATATAAATGGCAATCATACTCATAAAACCAGGGAACATACCAAGGATCAGAACCGTAGATAACGCTGTTTTACGCGCTTTAAAACGGAATCTGGATACAGCGTAACTGGTTAACAAGGTAAGAACTACACCGATAAGCATGGAGAATACGGCTATCTTCAATGTATTCGCATACCAAGTTCCAAACATATAGCTCGGTGATGTGAACAATTCTCTGTAGTGATCGAAGGTGAATTGCTCAGGGATAAACGTTTTACTGTACAGTGATTTACCAGGTCGGAAGGAAGCAAATAGAATCCAGAGGGCCGGATAGAGTGCCGCTATCGACAAAGCAATCAAGATGATGTAACTACCACTTAAGCGAATAAAGTTCGCGATCTTTCTGCTCATTGGATCATATCCTCCTCTTTGAATGATTTCGTCCGGCGGTAATTGTACAGGGAGAATGATGCAACAATGATAAAGATAATAATCCCTATTGCCGAAGCCATGTTGTTTTTATTCTGATCAAGTGTTAATTTGTATAGCCAGGTTACTAGCAAGTCCGTGGAACCGGCATATTGATAATCACCATTTACAGGACTACCGCCTGTTAATAGGAAGATCGCATTAAAGTTGTTAATGTTACCTGCGAATTGCGTAATTAAAGTAGGCGCTGTGGAGAACAATACCATCGGTAACGTAACGATACGGAACTTCTGATAACCTGATGCTCCATCCACCTCAGCGGCTTCATACATATCCCGAGGGATTGTAGTCAGTACGCCCATAATAAGTAACATCGAGACTGGAATACCAACCCACATATTAACAATAATTACGGTAACCTTAGCCCAGAATGGATCTGTCAGCCATGGCAATCCGCCCATTCCAAAATACCCGAGGTATTGGTTGATCGGACCGAATTGACCGTTAAATAAATTGCGCATGAGCAGCAAAGAGATTAACTGTGGTACTGCGTAAGGTACAATCAGTATAACTCTCCACATTCCTTTGAAACGAATACCTTTTTGGCTCACCAATAAGGCTACCAATAGTCCTCCGAAATATGTAGTAATCGTTGAAAGAACTGCCCATATAATCGTCCATGTTAATACACCATAAAAGGTGTGGCTCCATGTTTTGAGAACTAATAAATTTCGGAAGGTCTGAAATCCAACCCAGTCAACCAATTTAGCGGGTGGAAGATGATCTGGTGCGGAATAGTTCGTAAACGCCAGCAGGATCATGAAGATGATTGGCATGATCGTAAAGAATAGAACACCAATACCCGGCAAGACCAAGAACGTCTGAGCGAACTTATAATCCAGTATATAGCGAACACTTTGTTTAAAGGTGTTTGCCTGAAGACCGTTATCGCGTTTCTCTCCAGTCTTATAAGCATCTTTAATGTTCAAATACCAAGCGAGGATTATGATGATAAGCATTAGAATGGTGATCAAGCTTTGAATCAAAATATAAATCGAGTGATCCCCAGCTACCATCTTAGCGATGCCTTTTACTTTTACCAAACGGCTAGGGTTCTCTCCTAGTGTGACAAAACCCCATAAAGCAGTAGCAAGATTCTGAATAAAATAATAAACAGCGGCGGCTTCTACAACTAAAAACATGATTCCTTTGATGAATTGGCGGTTATATATTTGTCCCAATCCCATGAAAATCGTCGACAGTACTGCGGCCCTCGTGCGATGTCGCTGCATTTCGCTTCCGTTCTCCTCTCCGAGTGAAAATAAGAAGCTGCCCTCCGCTAAACATGCGACGGGCAGCTTGATTCACTGTATGCTGTTAAGACTGTGATTTATGATCCTTATTGCGATGAACTGTTGTTCAAATCTTTGATTTGTTGAACGGCTTTGTCCATAGCTGCTTTTGGATCCACATTTTTATCCCAAATTTCTGGAAGCGCTGCATTTACTGGGCTCCAAACGTTACCCATTTCAGGGATAGAAGGCATTGGTTGGGAGCTCTTAGCTTGTGCTGCAAAAGCGGATACAAATGGATCATTAACGATTTGTGGATCAAGAAGCGCTTCGTTGTTTGTAGGAACAGAACCGATCGTTTTGTTCAGTAACAATTGAGCGTCTTTGCTTGATGCAAAATGAGCGTACAATTTAGCAGCGTTCGGATATTGAGTAAACGAGTTAACTGCGAAAATTTTGATACCAGAGAATGTAATAGCTGTTTTGCCATTTACTGTAGGGATCGGTGCGATACCAAGGTTATCTCCAAGAGCTGCTTTGTATCCTCCAAGCTCCCAAGGACCAGTGATATCCATCGCTACATCACCTGAGTTGAACAAGCTGCGTTTGATATCAGCGTTGATATCTCCGCTCTTAATTGGCAATGCTTCTTTCATTTTCACAAATTCTTTAAGTCCTGCAACAGCTCCATCATTAGCAAGTCCGATATCGTCTTTATCTGTACCGTCTTTACCGAACAGATATCCGCCATCGGAAGCGATAAACATGTAGTTGAAGTACAAGTTTCCTACTTCCCACATAATTCCGTATCTGTTCTTGGATTTATCTGTGAATGTTTTGCTGAAAGCAAGAACATCGTCGAAAGACTTAGGTGCTTCTTTAACAAGTGATTTATTGTAGAACAATGCATAAGTTTCTGCTGCTCTTGGGTAGCCATACAATTCGCCTTCATACGAAGATCCAATAATCGAAGCTTCAGTATTGCTAGCTTTTGTTTCTTCACCGAAGACATCGTTAGGAAGAACCAAGCTCGCACTTGCTGCTTTACCTAAGTTGTCGTGAGGAATAAGGATAACGTCTGCTGCTAATCCTGAAGGACCATCTTGCGTAAGTTTAGTTACTTGATCTGGTGGTGCCAACTCTTCAATCTTGACTGGAACGTTATATTTTGCTGTGAACTGCTTAGCAATTTCGTCTGCGAATGGTCTTTCTTCCTTACTTTCCCATACAACTAGAGTCGCTCCATCTTCAGGTACAATCTCTTCTGTCGCTGCTGCATCTGTGCTCTCTGGCGCTGCAGTCTCTGTAGTGTTGTTAGCAGCATTAGTAGCTTTTGCTGCATTGTTTCCCCCGGCATTCCCATTGTTGCTCGAACCACACGCTGTAACGGACAGTGCCATAGAGACAGCAGCGGTGATAACCATCACTTTTTTTAACTTCATTACTTTAACCCCTCCCAATTTTAAAAAAGCATAAGATGATAAAATAGTAGAGCAAGAAATTTGCGCAAACGATTTCAGAAAAGCTAAAAAAAAAGTTATTCTTTTAGCTCGCTCCTTCTTGAGCTGCATTTCGCAGTGCAAGAAAGCGCTTCATTCATGAATACATCATACAACAGTATCGTTTGTTTTTAAAAACGTTTGCACATACCATATTTGACCATTTTCCATTAATTGATAAACACTATAGGCATTTATCTCCATTTTTCACATGATATCTTTTAATTAGTCGATTATTCATGTGTTTAAAAATGGAATTGCTATTTTATTTGCCCCTGATATACCACAAATTCACTTTTCCAGTAGATTTACAATTATCGGGCAGTAGAAACGCTCATATACTCAAGTGAAAATTTGTGCAATGGTTTGAACAAGAGTATTGAAAGCCCTTTTATTCCATGCTATAATCCAAATCGTTAAGAGGCAACCCAACATGAATCATTGCATCTATTGTCTGCCTCCTGTTCTATATAACTAAAAGGCAATGTTACTTATGAAAGGTACAACCTCGGACAAGCTACTTCGCGGCGGTTGTGCCTCTTTGTTATGTGCAAGTTTGTCTCATCATTTGCGCATGTTGCATAAAAAACTGTGCAACCAATAACAATAGCGACATTCTAAAACCCACACGCAGTAATCAATTGTTCGGGAAAGTATCGCTCACAAAACTTAAGCGTATGCTTTCGAGGTAGTTTTGCCGAAGCTGGTCAGGGAAGTATCGCTTACAAAACTTTAGCGTATGCTTTCGAAGTAGTTTTGCCGAAGCTGGTCAGGGAAGTATCGCTTACAAAACTTTAGGAGGACTTATTCATGTTACTGGAAGCTGTGTACCATCGCCCGCGGTTAAATTGGTCTTATGCCTATAATGAGAGTACGATTCACTTGCGTCTCCGCGCTAAAAAAGGGGATTTAACAGAAGTATTTGCTTTTGCAGGGGATAAGTACACTTGGGATACCACGAAAGAGCTAATCCCCATGACCCTCTTCACCTCTGATGCGATGTTCGATTATTGGGAATGTGCTTCAGTTCCCATCTATCGCCGATTGAAATACGGATTCTTACTGCAAAAGGATAACGAGAAGGTTTGGATGACCGAAAATGATTTTCAAACGAACCGGCCAGAAAATCCAAACAAGCTTTTCGAGTTCCCATTTATTAACCCTGTTGATGTGTTCACTCCACCTGCCTGGGTAAAGGATGCTGTTTTCTATCAGATCTTCCCTGAACGCTTTGCAAATGGCGACCCTAGCCTTGATCCAAAAGATGTTCAGCCATGGGGAGCAGAGCCAACACCAACCAACTTTTTTGGCGGCGATCTGCAAGGGGTTATTGATCATCTGGATCATCTTAACGAGCTTGGCATCAATGCTATTTATTTCACACCACTCTTCACTGCAACTACTAATCATAAATACGATACAGAAGATTACATGAAAGTTGATCCGCATTTCGGGGATATTGCAACGTTAAAAAAACTCGTCGAACTCTGCCATAAACGTGGTATTCGTGTGCTGTTAGACGCAGTATTCAATCACTCCGGTGGAACCTTCGCTCCATTTTTAGATGTTCAGGAAAAGGGAGAAGACTCCATTTACAAAGACTGGTTCCATATTCGTGAGTTTCCGCTTCAAGTTGTAAACGGGATTCCTACTTATGATACTTTTGCCTTTGAACCACATATGCCAAAGCTTAATACCGAACATCCTGAAGTTAAAGAGTACTTACTGAAGGTCGCTGAATTCTGGATTACAGAAGTTGGAATCGATGGTTGGCGCCTCGACGTAGCCAATGAAGTAGATCATGATTTCTGGCGTGAATTCCGCAAGGTGGTAAAGCGCGCTAATCCGGAGGCCTACATCCTTGGAGAAATCTGGCATGAGTCTGCTCCGTGGCTGGAGGGTGATAAATTCGATGCCGTCATGAACTATCCCTTCACTGATGCTGTCTTAGACTTTTTTGTTCATGGTAACCTTGATGCAGAGGGGTTTGCCAACTCTATTGGTAGACAGTTATCGCGCTACCCACTGCAAGCAAGTGAAGTTGCCTTCAATCTGTTAGATAGTCATGACACTCCACGCTTACTCACGCTGGCTGCTGGGGACAAAAATAAAATGCGATTAGCTGCACTATTCCAGTTCACCTTTATGGGTACTCCTTGTATCTATTATGGCGACGAGTTCGGAATGGACGGTGAAGGTGATCCAGGTTGTCGTAAATGCATGGAGTGGAACCCTGAGAAGCAGGATCGTGATCTGTTCGAATTCTACCGTCAGCTCATTCAAATCCGCAATGAGCAACCTGCACTTCGTACGGGGACATTTACTTTCTTAGAGGCAGGTCGACAAGGCAGTAAGATAGCCTATGAGCGCCGATTGGATCTTGAGACTATAGTTGTACTGATCAATAGCGAAGAGACCGCTCAAACGTTCCGTATTGACGTAGACGAGCGAAATTGGGAGAACTTGTTCACGGCCGATACAGTGCGTGCTGAGCGTGGCAAGCTGAACGTGAAGATGCCTGCTTATGGTTTCGCTATACTTAAAGCAATCAACTAGATTTAAATGCCTTTGGCCGTATAAAACATAACAAAACAGGGTATCTCACTAGCTATGATAGCTGTGGGATACCCTGTTTTCTATTAGAGATGACTAAGAATGACTGTCACATTACTAGCCAATTACTAATACTTCGGTGCACTAACAATCAGCACACCGAAGTCCAGTTTACTTGCTCAGTAGTGTATAAATAATCTGTGCGCTTTCGGCGCGGGTCATCCACCCTTTTGGAGCAAATTGATTGTTCTCTCTGCCTTGGAGAAGCCCTAGACCAGCTGCTGTCTTCACGTAGCTATCTGCCCACTTGCTAATGCTAGATGCATCTGCAAATGTCGTGACACCCACTGCTGGTTCGATCTTCTTACCAGACTTCACTTCAAGCGCACGGATCACCATAATAGCCATTTCCTCACGGGTAATGGAAGCATTCGGCGCAAAAGTATCCTTGCTTCGACCACTAACAATGCCCAGCTTAGAAGCTGTTGCTACGTATGATGAATACCATGCATCTGACTTGATATCAGTAGATTGAACCGGCCCTTCCGCATTTAAACCAAGTGCACGAACTAGTAATGCGGTAAATTCCGCACGACTAACATTGCTCTTCGGATTAAATTCGGTTGTCGTAACTCCTGAAACAATTTGTTTTGCAGCAAGAGACTGAATCGCATGGAATGCCCAATAAGTAGTTGGAACATCCTCAAACGACTTCACAATCTCTAATACGGCATATTTACTAAAGTGCGTGACTTGTGTAGATATCACATCTCCATTCAGCTGTCCACCTACGTACTCAAGCTCGCCATTATCGCCTAAATAGTAGATCCCCAATAGATCTTTATT
The DNA here is from genome assembly GCF_038009145.1 of Paenibacillus sp. FSL R5-0923. NCBI lineage: Bacteria > Bacillati > Bacillota > Bacilli > Caryophanales > Paenibacillaceae > Paenibacillus > Paenibacillus sp. FSL R5-0923. Next base: position 1,249,208 of record NZ_JBBPAT010000002.1, on the reverse strand, counting down.
CGATTGACCTTTAATCTTAAACGATATCGTGATTGGCTCATCGAACTTCTTAACTACAATCCGGGTACCATCTTTCTTCAGAATGCTAAGTCTCAGTTCAAACACATCGGAAAGCGAAGTTACGGTTCCCACCTCTTTGTTTAAACCATCGACTAATGCTTTTGTAGCAGACTGGACCAATGGTTTCAGCTCCAACAGGATTTGAGCACCTTCCGCATCCACACCTGAAGCTAAACTTGGTATTGTGCTTAACAGTTTGTTAGGGATAGTAACTAATAGATCCCCCACTTTAAATACTAGATCATTAGATCCCAATGTTTTTGCTGCTTGCAACGGTAACAATACCGCTGTCTTACCTGCAGCAATATCGATTTGTACCTTTCCATCTTTACCATTCTTCAAACTGTCCTCACTGACAACTTGCATATCAGCAGGAGTTGTTGGGCTAACTACAGCACCACCTGAGGTTGGTGTTGGTGTCACTTTAGATACAGCAGCTAGAATAACCGTACCCCCATCATCTCTACCTGGTAGATCAATGTTTACTTTTTGATCTTCGGATACCGTGTATGTTTTACCGCTGTACTCATCCTTTACAGATGAATTGGCAGCAAACGGTACTGGAATCGTTGCGGATTCCTCACTTGTCTTAGTGTTAATAACCGTCACGACGTTCTCATTATCGTAAGACTTATTGAAGGCTAAATAACCTAAATCATCTGAACCTGCCAGCTTCGTGCGCGTCCCTTTGGAATACACTTTGGAGTATTTTGCGCGGATATTCAACAGCTTCTGATAATGATCATGAAGTGGCTTTTCTGCAGTCAACTGATCCCAAGGCATATCTTTACGGTTCTCACTGAACTCACCTTTAGACATGTCTCCTGCATTTTTGCCCGATTTCCCCAGTTCTTCTCCGTAGTAAATGACTGGCTGTCCCTTGGCTGTGATTTGCAGAGCGGCTGCGATTTTCAGCTTGCCTTTATCTCCATCCACATAATTAGACAAGAAGCCATCCTCATCATGACTACTCAGGAATTGTGCCATCATCTTCGTGTTATCAATCTTTAACTCTCGTTCCTGCAAATAGGAATCAACACTGTTAACTTTACCATCAGTAAAGTCTTTCGCAGCATCATTAAATCCAAAATCAAGCAGTCCGTCCATCTGGCCAGTTTCGAGCATTCCACCATTGCTATCAATGGTTCCGCCAAAGTATTCACCGGTCATTTTGAAGTTTGGATCAATTGAAGTCAGTGCATTTTTAAATGCTTTCCAAGTTGTATCTTCTACATGTTTGACTGTATCCACACGGAAATAGTCAATCGTATCTCCACGTTCCGTCCGAGCGTTATCTAACCACCCTGTTTGCCAAGCGATAATTTTTTCACGAACGGCTGGATCTTCCGTTTTGAAATCCGGCAATCCTGCAAGCTCGCCTTTGATTGGATCTGTATCCGCGGATACACCATCCGTACGAAGCATTCCTTCAAAACGTGCTTTATCCTCAGCTGTAATCGTCGGCTCTTTATCCTCAACCTTTAAACCGTAGCCCGTATGATTGAGTACAACGTCGACCATGATCTTGATGCCCTTGTCATGTGCCTTTTCGATCAATTCCTTGAAGGTCTCCATATCACCAAGATGCTCGTCGAGCTTTGTAAAGTCCTTGGCCCAATAGCCATGATATCCGTATTGTTTGAAGCCATCCCCTTTATTAAAATCAATATTATCTACAATTGGCGTAATCCAAAGCGTGTTAATACCAAGTTCTTGCAAATAATCGAGATTGTCGATCATTCCTCGGAAATCACCACCGTGGTATGCTTCCAGTTGATCTTTATCTACATTCTCATTATTTGTTGGATCTCCGTCTTTGAAGCGGTCTGTAAGCGCGAAGTATATACGAGCCTCATCCCAATCAAAATCCAGCTTATCACCTGTGTAGGTTCTCGATTTTACCTCGAGTTTAGCATTTTCTTTATGTGAATTTCCGTACTGGTCCACGAGCGTAATCGGAATATTTTTGATCCCCGCTGACACCGTGTCCTTCACAGCAACTGTCTGTTTCATCAGCCCCGTATCCAGCTTAACTTTGCTTGGTCCACCAAGATTGGTTAAATCCATGTATCCCTCTGAATATGTTACCTCCTCTGAAGTCACTACATTGATGGTTACAACCGCATTCTGATTAGATGTAACTGCTTCCGGATTCACGGATGTCGTAATCTTAACGTCAGGAATATGATACACAACAATAGATTCATCATTCACTGTATTCTTAGGATCTGTAAATTCAGTAGTGATTCCGTTTTTCGTGATCAAGAACGTATACTTATACGTACCTTCTACTAAATCAGTCAACGTGAAAGTGAACCACTCGTTAGCGGAATCATAAACCATTGGATATGTTTTTCCATTCACTTTTACTTTTGCAGCTGTGATCGCATCCATATTTCCATTACGGAACAAGGCATCATCGCGATATCTAAAAGTAATCGTTCCATCCTTAAGGATAGGACCGCTAATACTTGGTTTGATATCAAACTCCTTCACCCCGCTAGTTACATTCACTTTAGTGAATAATTCACCAGGCGTCAGCGGAATGATACGGTCATCCCCGTAGGGGTCCTTAATCGACCAATCGGTACCTTTACGAAGGACGAACCCTACACTTGTCGCATTCTCAGCAACCTCAATCAAAACACTCGCTGTGCCATTCTTAAAGGTTGTAAAATCAATCTGATCATTTTTCACTCCTGTATTCCAGACCCAGATGTTCCAATCCTTATAATCCTTATCACTACGGGTATAATTGAACAGAACATATCTCTTATCCGTAACCTTAACTGTAACGGTTGTAGAAATACCGCCATAAGTGATGGTAATTACAGCTGTTCCATTACCAATTGCCTTCACTTGACCTTTATTGGTTACTGTAGCCACTTCAGGCTTATTGGAAGTATAAGTAGCCAATTGCGTAACATTTCTTCTGCTGTTGTCGTCGTACTTCGCAAAAACAGCTGTTTGATGCGTATTGCCTGCTGCCAGCGTGTAGCTTGCACTATCGGTCTCTATAGAAGTAAGCGTAGCGGCTTCAGCTTCCATTTTGATAATCACTGCAGTCAAAGGATCTAGCTTGATTGAACTCGCATTTAAAATGAAACCACTCTGTTGACTAACCGCATTAACACCAGCTTCATCATTGTCAACAAGCACTTGACCACTCGTCAAATCCTCCGATAAAGTCAGAGTTCTTTCTGTGCTATCGCCATTCATGAAGACATAATAGATACCTGTGCCATCAGTAGCTTTGTTTGAATAGCCAATGACAAGATCATCAGTCTTCATTTCTGGTGCAGGAATTAGGTTAACATTGGAATCAACCAGATCCTTATCGCCCAATCGGAATGCATCGGTAGACTTTCTTAATTCCATCAGCCCTGACGTATATTTTCTTGTCGTGTTCTGTACTGGGAATTGTGACTCATCCGTTGCTTTGGTCCAATCAAACATGTTGACAGCATCCGAAGAATCATACGAATCATGAATAAAATAACCAAAGGATTTGCCTTCACTATCAAACATTTCAGTGTATTTATCCTGAGGAACCGAAGTGCTATTCCATTGCTTGGTACGCCCATATTCCTGGCCTGCATGAATGAAGGCAGTGCCTTGGGAGGTTAGAACAAGCATGTTTCCAAGTCTAATCCGTTTCTGGATTTCAAGCTCATTCTTCTCAATGGCAGGATCTTTCTTGATCGTTTGTGCAATAACATCGTGCAGCGTCAGGTTATCATGCGCTTCGATGTACGGAACGATATCACCTGGATCATCAGCAGGCGTATTTGAGGGCTCCGCCTTAATATTGTTAAAGATTGTCGCTATTGGACGCGCTCCGCCTGTAATAAATCTAGGTTGACCTTCGGAACCATAACCAGATTTCAATTCATTGCGGAATTCGTCAGAGAAAACACCGACGCTATCCGTTTTATCCATCCAGTCCTGATCTGCCCCTTTTCCAGCAAGGGAAGGATCAGCTGCGGCACCGCCGAATGTTCTCCAGCCTTCACCGATAAAAAGTGCCTTCGGATTAATTTCTGCCGCGGCATCATAAGCATTCTGAACAGCCTCCGCTGTCGCATCGCCCATCATATCCCAGCGCATTCCATCTATCTTGTACTCTTCAAACCAGTATTTCACGGAATCAACCATCAACTTCTCAGCCATTTTATGGTTAGTGGCCAGATTGTTTCCGAAACCTCCGATAAAGTTGCCATTTGCATCTTGGAACGCGTAGTAATTAGGTACGATGTCGTTTAAGAATTCTTTTTTAGCCATATGTGTGTACACTACATCCAGAATGACACCCATTCCAGCTTCATGTACGGCGTCAATCAAACCTTTTAATTCTTTAATCCGTGCCTCAGGATCAGCAGGTTTCTGCGAATAAGCACCATCTGGAGAGAAGTAGTTGTGAGGATCATATCCCCAGTTGTATTCATTGTTTTTAGCGGAATATTCTGTTTCTCTAGTCCCCATCTTCGTCTCATCCCCGTAATACCAAGCCATTACAGGAAGTAATTGAATATGAGTTACACCGAGAGATTTAATATAATCGAGCTTCTTTTCAAAAGCGCTATAAGAGCCCCATCTTTCGCCACTCAGACTATCTTCGATCGATACATCGGATGTAAAGTCTCTGACGTGGACTTCATAAATGATTGCGTCCTCGCGTTTTTCGTAGCCTTTAATATCAGCATAACCAAAGGTATCCGGGTTCGTCTGTCTTAAATCAACGATAGCCGCTTTACCGACTGTATCCCCGCCAGCACCAGCTGCACCTGTGGTATCCATAGTAAATACCGCCATTGATTTAGCATAAGGATCAAGGACCTTATTGGTTACACCGTCATTCGTCACTTCATATTGATAAAAGAATCCTCTTACATCGTTTGTAGTCGTGCCTGTCAAATCAGTCGGCTTTAAGTCCACTGACCAGACTCCTTGCTCACCGCTCGTTAAGTCAACACTGCCCACAAGCACGTTGGAGTCATTCTTATCGTACACATTTACGACAACCGAGCTAGCTTTAGGAGCCCACAATTTTAACGTGGCTGTTTTGTCAGCGTTGTACGTAGCCCCTAGATCATCTCCTGTATAATTGTACATTTCATCAAGCATTCTCCAACCACTAGCCGCAGAGACCGTTTTACCTGAATAAGTAACGCTAAGCGGAACTTTATCCAGATCAAAGGCTTTTGTATCAACTTCAATTGAAGTTTTGCTAGTAATGGTTACAGCCGATACAGGAATAGCAACACCGTCTTTATCTTTAACGGTAATCTCATTCTTCAATGCTGCTGCATCCAAGCCGTCAGTTAACGTGAAGCCAAGAAGGATTTTGCTTGTCGATAACACCTCAGCGGACACTAAACCGATAGGTGTTTCACCAAATGGAGATACATATACATTGTTGTCTCCTTCTTTTATCCACAGCTGGTTGTAACGATCCAGTAGAGTAAATCCTTTGTCACCGCCGTCTTTATTATCGCCATTCAACGGGTTCACTACTAGAAACCCAATTTTTTTCGCAGCTTCTTTCAATGGAATATCAATATAAGCACCAAAGCGACCTACTTGATCTGCTTGGAATGGAACTGCATCTTTAGGCCAATCCTTAAGTGAAACTGCAACATCTTCCCACAACCATAATCCATACTGACTTTGATTGGAATCTGATCTCATATAATGGATCCGAACAGTATTTGCCGGAAGCTTAACCGGTTCATAAGGCGTAACTACATCAGAACCTTCTGTGATCCATACTTCATTAGTTTGTGGAGTACTAATCGAGAAGTTCTTGTCTCCTCCGTCTTTCTCCCCACTTGCACGCTTAAGCGCGATGAATGAGATCTTCTGAGCTCCATCCTTAATCGGCACATCAACATATGCTCCATAGGAATCCATTTGTCCATCAGGAAAAGGGGTCGCACCCATAGCCCAATCAACAGAAGGGCTTACAACATCACCCCATAGCCACAATCCCTTATCAGAGTAATCACTAGCTTTGTAGTGAACACGGATGTGCCCTGCTGGAACAGGTGTAACCTCTACAGGTCCCGAAGGAATTTTATATTCCGCAGTTACACTATGATCTCCAGTGTTGTACTTGAAGGTTACCTTAAGATCTAACGGTAGGCTCAACGCTAGATCGCTTTCTGGATAAGACATATCCTCTGCTTCTGTGACTCCTGGAACAGAAACCTTATATGTGTAATCTCCCTGCGGCACAGTAACAACTGTACTGTACACACCATCAAAATCAGGATCTGATAACGTGGACAACGCCTCTGCTGGCAGGTTTCCTGTCAATCTTGGCAGTTTATCCGCAGCAATTGGCGTGTAGTACGTAGAATCAGCTATTTTATGAGTGATGTCATTATAATAAAAGGTTACAGTCGTTTCTGTTTCTAGCTTGATGTGGATATCGCCTTTATTATTAACTCCATTAGGATTGGTGTAATTTCCGTAGCCATAACTCTCATCAAAACTATCGTTCAGAGCAACCTTATAATTATATTCTCCTGCTGGCAGAGTCCCAGTAAAAGAATACAACCCATTGTCTGAGTAAGTCATTTGGGTGACTACTGATGTCTCATCCCAATCCTTGCCGGGATTTTCCGCCCCAGTAGAAATAAACTGTGATTGCAAATCACCGACCAAAACTACCTTTGTCGTTTCTGCTGAAACCTTAACTGGGTGTAAGCCGAGACTGGAGAACACAAGAGCAACGATCATGAAGATCGCGAACGTCCTCTTACCCCATAAATTTATTTTCATTTTTGTAAAACCTCCCATAATTATGAATTCCCTTTGTGCAAGCGGATACATAATTTCTCGAACCCCGCCAATTATTCTGAGGTTATGAAATCATGCGTCTTCCTTCTGTGGTTGGAGAAGGTCTATGTGTGCGGCTCGTCAAACCAGATTAACAGCATCACCATCCTTATCAAAGTAAAAGAACATCACAAAAATCATGAAATCAGTGCAAACGTTTGCAATAAGTCGTGCACAAACCTAAGTACATAAAATTCATTCCTTAACACAACTGATATCGATCCAAAATCGCCCAATGTAAACGCTTGCTATATTTTGATTTACATACTAATGCTGTATTTATGGTATTGTCAACCAGTATTTTTATGTGTTTAACGAACTCAAATTATCATAAAAGTAAAAATAAAGAAAAGTAAACCTGATAATCCCATTTAGGATTTATCCCTTTTTTTGAATGTCTCTCTAATTCCATTCCTCGAATCGAATTGTTCCAAAAAATTTAAGCCACACGTTTGCATTTACGAAATGCTCCTTTCAAAGAAATCGGATATCTTTTATACATATTAAGTTCAATCTTGCTAAATCATTCATACTTTTTTGGTGAAAACAAACAATTTTACACATAAATTTCTAATACTCTTTCCAAAAGTAGCAATATTGCCCTTCCAAATGACTTTATCTATTTACAATTTAGAACTCTTAGATTAATATTACTGTGTAAAGCAAACGGTTCCATAAGGAGGTTTCTATGACAGTTACCATTAAGGATGTGGCCAAGAAAGCGGGAGTATCTCCCTCCACGGTATCCCGGGTATTGTCCAATCACCCCAGAATCAGCCTGGAAACTTCCCGCAAGGTCAAAGCTATTATGGAAGATATGGGCTATACACCTAACATGATGGCTAAGAGTCTAGTGTCGAAAACTACAAATAGCATATGCTTCAGTCTTCCTAAACCAGCTGAAGAGCTGTTCTCAAATCTATTTTTTATGGAATTAATCCGAGGGATCGTTACACAAGCTAGCCGTTCCGGCTACGACGTGTTAATTAGCTCCGGAGCAAACGAGAAGGAAGAATTGGAAGCCGTTTCAAGACTTCTAAAGGGTCGTCGAGTAGATGGTGTTATTCTGCTTTACTCTCGTACAGATGATGCTGTTATTGATTTTCTAGAGAGTAACGATTATCCATTCGTACTGGTAGGCCGAAGTGATCGATATGAGAATATTTTATCTGTCGATAACGATAATGTGATGGCAGCATATGATGCTACTAACCACCTCATTTCAATGGGTCATGAACGTATTGGCTTCGTAAGTGGACCGCCTAATCTAATTGTTTCTCGCGATCGTCTCGCAGGATACCGTAAAGCATTGCTGAATAGCGGTCTTGAAATGCGTGATGAATGGATTGTAGAAGGTGAATTTCTACAGGATAGCGGATATAGAGCGATGTCTTTTTTCATGAATTTGCCTAATCGGCCTACTGCTCTAGTTGCAGTGGATGATATGGTATCGTTCGGAATTTTACGCGGATTGAATGAGCTGAAATACAAAGTGCCTGACGATCTCGCTATTGTGAGCTTTAACAATATTCCATTATCTGAATTATCCAGCCCTCCGATCAGTAGTATTGATATTGGAATTTATCATCTTGGCTACACTGCATCTCAGGTACTTATCCAGAATATCAAGAGTCCGAACCACGATGCTGGTTATACAAACCGATTTGTTATTCCACATCGCTTGATCGTGAGAGAGTCATCCATGTACTCTCATGCTAAGAACAAAACCGAATGAATAAGTGAAGCGATCAACGCTTCATTTATTTTTTGAAAATCTGTACAAACGTTTGCGCTAAATTACTAAAACTTCTTGATCCAGTTCTTTTCAGGGTGAATTTTCGAATCTGAGGTTAAGATAAACTTAACATCTTTAGCAAAGCTTATACGAATTGAAAGCAAATTCAGATACGATTACCCAATGGATCATGATACTGTCACAAATTTTAGGAGGTACTACAATGACGGAAATTAAAGCCTGCTTGTTCGATTTGGATGGTGTTATCGTTGATACTGCCAAATACCATTATATCGCATGGAAAGAGCTTGCAGATGGATTAGGGTTTCTCTTCACAGAACAAGATAACGAACGCCTTAAAGGAGTCAGCAGAACTGCCTCGCTAAATATTTTGCTGGAAATCGGCGGACTAACTATCGATGAAGAAGAGAAAGCTAAGCTTGCAGAACAGAAGAATAATCGATATGTCGAATATATTGCGAAAATGGACAGCTCAGAGATTTTGCCAGGTGCGCTTGATTTTCTGAAAGAGTGCCGTGAGAATGGCATCAAAGTTGCCCTCGGTTCTGCTAGTAAGAACGCAATGACGATATTAAATAATACCGGATTGACCCCTTACTTTGATGCAATCATCGATGGCACACACACAAGTGCTGCTAAACCTGATCCGGAAGTTTTTCTTTTAGGAGCTAAAGCACTTGGCGCTGATCCTAAACACTGTGTTGTCTTCGAAGATGCAGAAGCAGGAATTGAAGCTGCGTCGCGTGCTGGAATGTTCAGCGTTGGTATTGGTTCACCGGAAACGCTCAATGCGGCGAACATCGTCGTTCCATCGCTCGCTCATATGAGTGTGTCACAACTCAAAAAATCTTTTGCTTAAAGTCTAACGAACATTAATCAACTGAAAGTGTTAATGTGATTCGCCCTGCTGCATTCCACTTATAAATGAAATATGTATATCTAGAGGTACGCTTGAAGTGGAGATGGCGAAAGGATTGTGTAGAAGCGCTAGCGTTCGCCTTTGTCCCCAGATGCTCACCTTTAATTCTTCAAATTTAAGCATCTGGGGACAACAGCGATCGGAACAACCTTTCGCCAGCGGAGCGACTCACAAGCACCAAAGTAGAGATATAGTTCATTATATATCCCCACAACATATTTAAAGGAGCCGGTTATCGTGAAACAATATTTAACAATTGATGAATGGTCCATTATTGAAGAATCCTTTGATCCACAGACACAAGAAATCTCTGAAAGTGTATTTAGCCTTGGCAACGGATTTATGGGCGGTCGAGCTAATTTTGAAGAGCAATATAGTGGAAGTAGCCTACAAGGCAGCTACATGGCTGGCGTTTACTATCCTGACAAAACACGGGTCGGCTGGTGGAAGAACGGCTATCCTGAATATTTTGCTAAAGTACTGAACAGCACGAACTGGATCGGTATTAACATCGACATTGAAGGAACTCCTTTAGACCTGGCAAAATGTACGGTTTCCGATTTCCGTCGTGTTCTTAACATGAAGGAAGGTACGCTTTCCCGTTGTTTCACTGCCACACTCGAAGATGGTAAGGAAGTTAAAGTTGAGAGTATCCGATTCGTCAGCATGACTCGTCAAGAAATCGGTGCTATTCGTTACTCCATCATTCCTGTGAATTTCTCAGGCGAGATTACGATCACTCCTTATCTCGACGGTGACGTGAAGAACAAGGATTCCAACTACGACGAGAAATTCTGGAATGAAGTTGAGAAGCAAGCAGGCACTGAAGGTGGACACCTCACCCTTAAGACTAAAAAGCTCGATTTCCATGTAACCTCTGCTATGGCTTTTGATATCCTTATCAACGGTGAGAAAGTCAACGCTGATGCTGAAGCCATTGAACAAGAGAAATATGTAGCCAGCAAAATGAATGTATCCGTACAATCTGGTGATCAAGTCGTCATTTATAAATATGTTGCTAACGTAACCTCGCGTAATCACGGTCTTGGACAATTGGTCGATGCCGCTCAAACTGCTTTGCAAGCTGCTAAGGAAGCTGGTTTTGTAACCCTTCTGACAGAACAAATAGAAGCTTGGAGAGAGAAATGGAAAGAAAGCGACATCATTATTGAAGGTGACGTTTCGGCACAGCAAGCGATTCGTTTCAATATTTTCCAGCTAAACCAAACCTACAATGGTGAAGATGACCGTCTGAACATTGGACCTAAAGGCTTTACAGGTGAAAAATACGGCGGCAGCACTTACTGGGATACAGAGGCGTATTGCGTTCCCTTCTATCTCAGCACAGCAGACTCCTCTATTGCTCGCAACCTGTTGATCTACCGTTACAAGCATTTGGAGAAGGCTAAGGAAAATGCTCGTAAGCTTGGTTTCGTAAAAGGCGCATTGTACCCAATGGTTACAATGAATGGCGAAGAGTGCCACAATGAGTGGGAAATTACATTTGAAGAAATTCACCGTAACGGTGCCATTGCTTATGCGATTTACAACTATGTGAACTACACAGGAGACAAAGCTTATCTTGGTCAATATGGCCTTGAAGTTCTGGTGGAAATCTCCCGCTTCTGGGAAGAACGTGTTCACTATGCAAATCGTAAAGACAAATACGTGATGCTTGGCGTAACGGGACCTAATGAATATGAAAATAACGTAAATAATAACTGGTACACCAACCGGATGGCTTCCTGGACTATGGAATATACCTTAGAAGCTCTGGATTATCTGAAAAAGAACGAATCCACACGCTATGCAGAACTAGTTGACAAACTAGGACTCCAAGAGAGCGAAACTGCAAAATGGAATGATATCATTGCCAAAATGTATTATCCTGCAGATGAAGAACTGGGTATCTTCTTGCAACAAGATGGCTTCCTAGATAAAGAGATTATTCAAGTCAAGGATCTGGCAGCTGAGAACCTGCCACTAAACCAAAAATGGTCTTGGGATCGTATCCTTCGTTCTTGCTTCATTAAACAAGCAGACGTTCTGCAGGGATTATATTTCCTAGGGGACCGCTACGATCTGGATACCAAAAAACGGAATTTCGACTTTTACGAGCCGATCACTGTTCATGAGTCCTCCCTATCCCCTTGTATCCACTCTATTCTAGCCAGCGAACTAGGATATAAGGATAAGGCTTATGAAATGTACCTGCGTACTTCAAGACTGGATCTTGATAACTATAACAATGATACCGAAGACGGCTTACACAGCACTAGTATGGCCGGAACTTGGATGTCAATCGTACATGGCTTTGGCGGATTACGTGTTCATGATGGCAGACTGACTCTGAGCCCATCGAACCCAGGTCACTGGACAGCGTACTCTTTCAAAATCATGTTCCGCGGCTCCCGTCTAAAAGTAAGCGTTTCGGACGCACAGGTTACGGTTACGAATGAAACTGATATTCCAGCTTCTATTACTATCTATGACAAAGAATATACCGTGAACGGACTAAGCAGCATCACTGCTGACAGCAATTCCGTCACAGTATAAACCGACACCACAAGAGACCCTTTGAAGCCAATAGCTTTTTAGGGTCTCTTTATTTTTTTCCTAAATGGATAACTTATATAAGGAGTGATTATTAATGAAAAGAACCTTTTGGAAGGAAGCTGTCGTTTATCAAATTTATCCACGCAGCTTTCAAGATAGTAATGGTGACGGTATTGGAGATCTGCAAGGCATCATTTCACGTCTGGATTATTTGCAGAAGCTCGGTGTCGATGTAGTTTGGTTGTCACCAGTATATAAATCGCCAAATGATGATAATGGTTATGACATCAGCGATTACGAAGATATTATGGATGAGTTCGGCACGCTAAAAGACTGGGAGGAACTACTGACTGGACTGCATGATCGTGGCATTAAGCTAATGATGGATCTTGTAATCAACCACTCTTCTGATGAACATCAATGGTTCGTAGAGTCACGTTCGTCAAAAGATAATCCATACCGTGATTACTACATATGGCGTCCAGGTGGACCGAATGGCGAACGTCCAAACAATTGGAGTTCCATATTCAGCGGTCCGGCTTGGGAACTAGATGAGACTACCGGTGAATACTATCTACATCTGTTCTCACGCAAGCAACCGGATCTCAACTGGGACAATCCAAAGCTGCGCGATGAATTATACAAGATGATTACCTTCTGGCTCGACAAGGGTGTGGATGGATTGCGGATGGACGTCATTAATTTGATTTCTAAAGCAGAAGGGCTACCTTCCTTCCAAATCGAAGGCGAGGCGCCAGAGGAACTTGCTTGGGGTGGCGATTACTTTATGAATGGCCCCCGAGTCCATGAGTTTTTACATGAAATGAACCAAAAGGTTCTTTCAAGCTATGACATTATGACCGTCGGGGAAACGCCAGGGGCTTCAGTAGAGGATGCCGTTCTTTACACAGACGAAGATCGTGAAGAACTTCAAATGGTATTCCAATTCGAGCATATGGACGTAGATTCCGGCCCAGGAGGCAAATGGGATGTAGCCCCATGGACATTAACTAAACTGCGCGACATACTTCATAAATGGCAGGTCGGTCTGGCTGACAAGGGTTGGAATAGTCTGTACTTAAACAATCATGACCAGCCGCGTATGGTTTCACGATTTGGTGATGATGGGAGGTATCGCGTAATATCTGCCAAAATGCTCGCTACCTTACTACATACACTTAAAGGCACCCCTTATATTTACCAAGGTGAAGAAATTGGGATGACGAATGTAAAATTCACAACGCTGGAAGATTATAAAGACATCGAAATTCTGAATATGTACCGTGAAAAAGTAACTGAGGGTGGCGCAGATCATGAAACGATTCTAAACGCTATCCATGTCAAAGGCCGAGACAACGCCCGTACCCCGATGCAATGGGATGCATCTGCTAATGCTGGATTTTCAGAAGGAGAACCATGGCTCAAAGTAAATCCGATTTACAAGGAAATTAATGTGGAGCAAGCATTGGCAGACTCTGATTCAATCTTCTACTACTACCAGGAATTAATTGCTTTACGCAAAAAAAATCCGATTATGGTATATGGAGAATATAAGCTGCTACTGCCTGATCATGAGAACCTTTATGCTTATACAAGAACTTTAGATGATGAACAATGGCTGATCCTGCTCAACTTCAACGAGGCTCCTCAAACCGTTGATCTCTCCGCTGAGCTGAGCACCGCTACTGATTTAATCATTGGAAATTACCCGGATGAATCACCCACACGAGAAATTCTGCGTCCTTACGAAGCAAGAGTGTACAGATTACAAAGCTGACTCTCTCCACCTTCCTGAGTTATACTATATAGGATGATTTTGTTAAGATCATTCTTCCATCAGCAACCTGTCATTAGAGAGCAAGGAATAACAGGATTTGCAAATGGTGGCATGATAGTATGAACTCAAAGGGAGATGGCAGGCTTGGAATGGCTTATCCGCATGAAAGAAGCTTTAGATTATATGGAGAGCAAAATGGAGGAAACCTTTAATATAGAAGATATAGCAAAGGTTGCTTATTCCTCCCCTTTTCACTTCCAGCGTATGTTCTACATGCTCACCGGAGTATCAGTCAAAGACTATATCCGTAAACGGAAACTAACTCTGGCGGCACAGGAACTCGCTATTTCTAAAGTTAAGGTGCTAGATGTCTCATTAAAATACGGATATGACTCTCCCGAGTCGTTTGCCAAAGCATTCCGCAAAGCACATGGAATTACTCCTTCTGCTGCGCGGGAGTCAGGGGTTCAGCTCAAAGCCTTCCCTAGACTCTCCTTCCATCTATCACTGAAGGGAGATAAAGAAATGGACTACAGAATTGAGACAAGAGACGCTTTTAATGTTATCGGACTAGTAGAGGAAATGACAACGAAAGATGGGGAGAATTTACGCCGTATCCCCCAGCTGTGGATTGAAGCTAACGAAAATGGTACGTCGGATAAGCTGATTGAGATCGGTGTTGATAAGGACATCCTTGGTATTTGTAAAGATTTCAATCACGAAAAAGAAACCTTCTCCTATTGGATTGCTGTCGAAGCCTCTCCAGAGACGGACGCTCAGGGCTTTGCTTCTACGACGATACCAGCTGCGAGTTGGGCTGTGTTCACCTCAGTAGGGCCAATGCCGAATGCTATTCAGCAAGCATGGTCACGGATCTTTCAGGAGTGGTTCCCTGCAACAGGCTATGAGCATACAGGAGGACCCGAGTTTGAGCTATACCTTCCGGGAAGTCCTGATGCAGAGGATTATCGCTGCGAGATCTGGATACCGGTTATGAAAAAAAATTAATGCTTACTTAGACTATTCGGAATTCCGGATAGTCTTTCTTTCTTTCAGAATTTCTACGATTTCATTTTGAGAATCGGCTTAATCTTGGTATAATAAATAGATTATGTGATTCAATAATGACTATTGTCGTCCGATTATCGGTGAAGGAGAAATTCATGTCTACTGTAAAAATATTTTCAGACAGCACTTCCGATTTGCCTCAAGGCTGGAAGGATACTTTTAATATCGGCATCGTTCCCCTTTACGTAGTGTTTGAAGAAGGAACCTACAAAGATGGTGAAGATATCACACCAGAAGAAGTGTATCGCCGTGTCGCAGCAAGCGGAGTATTGCCAAAGACGGCCGCGCCTTCGCCAGCTGACTTTATCGCCGCTTTTCATCCGGTAATTAGCCGTGGAGATGATATTGTTTATATCAGTCTCTCCTCATCACTATCCTCTACATATCAGAATGCACTTTTGGCTGCTGGGGAATTCCCAGAGGGGCGTGTACAGGTTATTGATTCACAGACCTTATGTGGAGGCATCGCTCTCCTCGTTATGAAAGCTGTCAGAGCCGCTGAAAAAGGTTACAGTGCCATTGAGATTGCAGCTATGCTGAAGCAGAGTCGTAATCTTGTAGAAACAGAATTCGTGGTAGATACGCTAGATTACTTATATATGGGTGGACGTTGTTCAGGTATGCAGAATTTCATCGGTAGTCTGCTAAAAATTCGTCCTGTTCTTAGACTTGTAGACGGCAGCATCGTACCTACTAGTAAAATTCGTGGCAAAAAAGAAAAAGCCGTGGAACAAATGCTCCAGAACGCCTTGGTTAACGTCGATCGGATGGATAAAGAGCTGCTCATCGTTGTTCATACCTTAGCGGAAGAAGATGCTCGCTATCTAGAGACAGCGATACGAGAGAAGACTCAAGTGAATGAGATCGCTATCCTCAACGCAGGTTGTGTTATTGGTAGCCATTGTGGCCCACATACTGTAGGTCTCATGTATATGCTTCAAGATTAATAATCTAACGCAAACCTCCGGCCATTGCTTCGTAAGTCAATGGACCGGGGATTTGTGCGTTTACCCCTCCTGATTTGAAGTTGAATTTAACTCGACTTCTTTTTTTATGAAGGGTAACATAAACCGGAACGTTGAACCTTTATTCTCTTCACTTTCTACAAAGATTGTCCCACCCATCAGCTCAACCAGCTGCTTACAAATAGCGAGTCCCAACCCTGTACCGCCATATTTACGGTTGATGATCGGGTGCAGCTGTGAGAAGGATTGAAATAATAAATTGAGTTTATTATCGGCAATCCCAACACCTGTATCACGGACAGAGAATTCCAATAAATATTCTTTTGAATCCGAAAGTGGAATGTTCTTAACCGATAGTGTAACGCTCCCATGTTCTGTGAATTTCAGAGCATTGCCTACCAGATTGACAATAATCTGTCGCAAACGGATCGGATCAGCCAGTAACGTTGTTGGAACACTCGTATCCGCCCACCACCGCAAGGCCAGCTTCTTCTCTTCGGCTTTAGGCGTAAATAAATCAATGATGTCCGATATCATCTCTCGAAGTTCAAACGATTCGGTTTGCAGTGGCATTTTACCCGCTTCCATCTTGCTGAAATCAAGAATGTCATTCAAGATCTGTAAAAGCGTGTAACTACAGCTTCGTAAAATCTCGACATACCCCCGCTGTTCTTCTCCAAGATCAGTTTCAAGTAAAAGATCTGACATCCCTATCATTCCATTCATCGGTGTCCGAATTTCATGACTCATCATCGCTAAAAAATCAGATTTGGCTTGCGCCGCTTGTTCCGCAGATTCTTTAGCGCGAATGATTTCTTTCGCATTCGTGATATCACTAAAAGCAATAACTGCTCCTGAGATCATCCCCCCATCCATAAGAGGCGACACCCGATAATTGACAAAAAAGCTGGTTCCATCCTTACGCCAGAAGATCTCATCGTCTTTCCTGCGGATAATTCCATCTGCAATTGTAAGACTGATCTGACAATCAGGGGTTGAATAACGTGAGCCATCGCCTTGGATTTGATGAATATATTCCATCAGCTTCAGGCCAACCAATTCTGTAGGCTGGTAACCTAACATATCTGCTCCCTCACGGTTAATAAAGAGCGTTCGCCCTATAATATCTAGTACGAATATTCCAGCTGAGACGGAGTTCAGAATAAGGTTCGCTCGTTTATCTTCGACTTCAGCAGCAAAAGTAGATTTGAAGTTTGACTCTAGTTCTACCTTATCCGATAATTTAGCATGAAAAGAATCTGCTAATGCGTTTAGCCAGTCATGTAACCCTTCCGAATAATGATGATAGTTGCTGTTATCCACTTGTATGATCGCGAATACCCCGACAATTCCCTCGTCTATTGTTATAGGAATAAAGTTTCCCTTCACAACGTCAGCTTTGGGATTGTTCAGATCTTGCAATTCAAAGCTAGAGGGATTCCCTTGCAGGGTAGCCTCAAAACTTGCTACATCAACAAGGTATATTCTTTTAAGTGCTGTCAGACCTATATCTTGGAACGATGCTTCTGCACTGGATTCTAGATAGAACGTACGATTCGTTCCTACGCAGCGACCTTGCCTATCCAACACAAATATTAAATTAGGATGATGGTCATATAACGATTTATAAGCGCTCTCTTCCGAAAGCAATCGTATTAAAATGGACGTCCAGTCTTTATCCACAATTCATTTCACCTCAGGCTCTCTCATCCATTATCATTACCCTAAAATGAACGGAAATCATCTTAAATTTTAAATTCTTCTATTTTGATCATTATAGCAAATATACTTTAATCAGTCGCAGATAAACACCAAATCCCCCTTTAGAACCCAGCCACGATGATTTACACATCGTACTGAGATTCTTAAGAGGGATTTCTGAAAGTATCTTAGGCTATATCTTTATGATCAATATTGCGAATGGCCATATAGGCAATACCTGCTCCTATCAAGCCAAGCGAGATCGACACCGCCGCTAAATTACCTAAGCGCGCTTGATCAAATCCACCAGAAATTAGGGACGTAACTAACACAGCCGAGACGATGGTGGCAGGAACTGATTTTTTCTTCATTCCAAAGTACAAAGGAATCAGAGCAATACCCGCTGCGTAAAATGCGTTTGCGCCTAACTTGATCAGCTCTGAAGTGATCATAGGAAGGTTTAACTCACCCGGAATAAGCCCTACAAAAGAATTGAATCCTATTAGGATAGCGCCAACCACAATGTCTGACACGATGATGGCAACAAATGTGAAGGCGAACACTATCAATATTTTCGCAGTCATTAGCTTTTTACGTGAGATAGGATACATAAAGAGAAGAGTAATAGTGTTGTTCTTATACTCATCAATCACCAGCTTGCTAATAATAACGGAAGCGAAAATAATATAAGCAGCCTTAACAAAAACGAACACACCCTCAAACATATCTGCGTAAGAAGCGAACGACGGTTCATTCTCATTTCGATCAACGAATAAAACCATAATCATAAACCCAAGAATAGCGAGATTGACGATTGCTGCCCCTGTAAGAAGAGTTTTTAGCTTATTCTTCCGAATCTCCAAAGATATTAATTTAAGCAACGCCTTCACCCCCAATCAATTGTAAAAAATAATCTTCCAGCGTATGTTGTTTCTTGCTGATGCTCTCAATCTCCACGTCTGCTAGCACTAACGCCTTATTCAGATCACGTTGTGAGATTCCACCGTCATAGATTCTTACTGTAATATGATCAAGTACTTTGAAGTTATTGAGGCCAAGCTTGTGCTCCAACACGTACACTGCTTTGTTAATCTCATTCGTAACCACTTCGATATATTCTGTATTTTGACCGCGAATGGAATCCATCGCCACCTCTTCTACCAGAGCACCCTGCCGGATCACACCGATAGTATCAGCAATCTGCTCGATTTCCCCCAGAATATGACTAGATACAAGTAACGTCATTCCATATTCACGGCTAAGCATCCGGAACACTTCACGCATCTCTTTGATTCCCACAGGGTCTAGTCCATTAATCGGCTCATCCAGAATGAGTAGCTCCGGTTTCGTCATAAAGGCTCTGGCAATACCAAGACGCTGCTTCATCCCAAGCGAAAATTGCTTCACCGGCTTTTTATCGATACCCGTAAGCTTTACCAGCTCCAGCGCTTCGCCAATCGCTTGCGGATCATAATAGCCCATATATTCTCCATGCAGGATCAGGTTTTCCTTGGCTGTGAGTTTATCATAAAACACTGGATATTCAATGATGCAGCCCATCCGTTTGAGCATTTCATACGAATGATTTGTCATTTTTTCATTAAAAAACTCAATCTCACCACTTGTAGGTTTAACGAGGTTCGTGATCATTTTCATGACCGTTGTTTTGCCGGCACCGTTCGGTCCAAGAAAGCCATAAATTTCACCTTGTTTAATATTCATATTCACATTGCTAACGGCTTCTTTGCCTTGGTAGGTTTTCGTTAAATTTCTTGTTCGAAGTATCGTAGTCATTTCCGTGCTCCCCTTTGTTTTCGTCTCGTCTTCCTTAGTTCATATTGTACACAGCAGAATTTTCTTTTTTATTACTCGATTCTTACAAAAATCTTAAGCTGTACACAATTTCATTCTTTAGAAGCTTAATCTACGAAAAGAAAGGGTAAATACTGTTCTCACAAACGGTTGACTAACCAGTGTAATGGTACCATTCATCTGCTCCGTTAATCTTTTGGTGATCGTCAGACCCAGACCACTCCCTTGATATGATCGATTTCTCGAATCCTCCAGTGTATAGAGCCGTTCGAATACTTTATCCTGGTGAACTTCACTAATGCCTTTTCCCCTGTCCCAAACATCTATGTATACTTTGTTCTTATCACTATAGAGTTTCAAACCTAATACGCCTCCGGCATCCCCGTAAGCAATCGCATTCGATAACAAATTGGTCAATATCCGGTCAAGCGCCTCTTCGTTTCCCATGAAATAAAGCGAGTCATCAGGAATCTCTATCTCTACCTCACTGCCCTTGGCGCTAAGGATATCATAGAAAGAGAGAATATTACGTCTGCATACCTCGCCTGCCTCAACACGTGAAAGATTGATTTCCCGATCCCCTGATTCCAGCTTAGCCAAGTCAAAGAACTTGTTCATCAGATGGATCACTTCATTCGCTTTTTGGTGAATTGTGTTCATCATACGTTCCCGTTCTTCGGCTGGCATATGTTCATCCTGCTGAATCGTCTCAATATAACCGAGTACTACCGTTAGCGGAGTCTTAAGATCGTGGGAAATGTTCGACAGCATATTACGCATGGACTTCTCCAGCTTCACGCGCTCAATGCTTCCTTTATGATTAATGTCGAGCAGCCGATTTAGATCAATCAGCACACTTTGCAGCTCCACATTACTACTGAATAACAGCAGTCTTTCGTGTGAACCTTCAGCCATGATGCTACTTAGCTTGTCATGAATATATTTCAGGTCTCTGGAAGCTTTACGCGAATGCTGATATTGCCATCCAATGACGACGAGCAGGAGTACAATGACCACACTAAGCGCCATGCTCATTATAGCTGCTCTCCCAGCTTATATCCGATCCCCCACAACGTCTTGATGTACTCTGGATGCGAGGGGTCATCTTCTATTTTTTCGCGTAATCTTCTCATATGTACATTAATAACGTTCTCATCTCCGAAATAATCATCTGCCCATACGCTAGCATAAATCTGCGCTTTGGTGAAGACCCTGCCCGGATGCGTAACGAACAGCTTAAGAATATGAAATTCCTTAGACGTTAACTTCACCTCTTCCCCGTTCTTTAGCGCAGAGAAATTATCCAAATCTACAGTCAGGCCACCAATGGAAATTTTTTGCTTCGCAGGAATTGGAGCTTCCGGTTGGATGGTGGGGGTAGCATAACCCGCTCTTCGAATCGCAGCCTTCACTCTTGCAGCTAATTCGATCATTGAAAATGGCTTGGTAATATAATCATCCGCCCCAAAGCCAAGTCCAAGCGCTTTATCCACATCGCTGTCCTTGGCTGACATGATCAACACCGGAACTAGACTTGTCGCACGGATCGTCTGGAGAATATCAGTACCGCTGCGCTTGGGCAGCATGAGATCTAATAATACAAGATCAAAAGGATTACTAGTACGGAATGTCCTTTCCGCTACTTCACCATCAAACGCCGTTTCCACTTCATAGCCCTCTTTTACTAAATAGGACCTAACCATTTCACTAATTGCTTCGTCATCTTCAATTAACAATATTCGGTGCATGAATGCTGCCTCCAATGATCTGAGAATAAAAATTAGTTAAAAACTTAAGGTATTTCTTTAAGGTAAACATGACTGCGGTGAATGTTTGGACTTCCGGTCGCTGTTGTCCCCAGATTTCTTGATTATATACCGTGTTTCACGGTTGAAATCCGGTGAGCCTATGCTTCCGGAGCGAGCTTTCCTACGGAAAGCTTTCAGGCGAACGCTATCGCTCCTACAGTTCCAAACTTCCCCTCCGCCACTCTTCCTTTTTAGAATGTTTTAGTTCAACTTATTTAAATTATTCGTAATGCCCCTTAACCTCAGGCAGTTGCTTATAAATGCTTCCGGCCTGCACGATCTTAATGATCGCTTGGGCTAGTTCAGTCATCTGACCGTCATCCTCAGTATTCTGGCATTCCGTCCACTGATAATGACGCTCTCCACTATTAATCTCAACCGATAAATCGTAACTTACAGCAGGTTTTCGATTACACTCAGTAGATAATTCTTTTTCATCTAAGTAATTCGCTAGAACCATTTCTTTATAGATTTGTCCACGTTCCTGTTCAGAAAGCCCGAAATCACTAACCTCGACTACTTCCCCATTCTGGAGATCTTTGACCAACTTCTTCTCTATCGTATTCATTTCGTTCTTTTGGTTCACACCATACTTTAAAACAAACTCAAACTTATCTTGTTTCGTTACGTCAAAAGGAATCTGTAGCAGCTCGATCTTTGCTTGTTCGCCCTCGCAGCCCGTTAAGGTATACGACAGAAGTTTATCCGTTTCGTTTCTAACAAGGTTCTGACAAGTGTATGTGGTTACTTGGGGACTACCAAACGTATCTTCGGAATTATCATGCCGCATTTCAATCCCTTGGTCAGTATATTTCAAGTCATTAAAGATCGGATCACCCTCAATTGTGTAATGAACCACACGCTGCTTACCCGCTTTATTTTGGATAAAAGCATCCAACTTCTTAAGATTCTTAACAATCATTCCATGGCTGTTTATCACATCTTCTTGTTCATTAATGGTAGTTGTGAATTTGTCTTCTCCATTGGATGGCTGGTTAAAGCAACCGGTTACTATAAGCGCTATAAAAATCAGAAGAATACCGCTCGATCTCATCGATCATAACCTCCTTAAACACTCCATAAGTAGAATCTTTTGTTAAAGTATACCAATAATAACGGGGGCTGGGTATCCCTTCAGAGGGATATCTGATGATAGAGAGATTGATAGAAATTTAAACTAGATAGCAAAAAAAGCCGATTGGATATCCAATCAGCTGTGCTTCTGTACCTCAGAAATCTTCTCAATATCTATCGTACTATATGCTTAACCTCTTTGTGAGTCTACGGAAATTCCTCCGGCTCTTAATGCAAGAAATGCATCAGGAACGGTGCTGCTACTGCGCCACCTAACATACTAGTCCCAAATATTGCCCAGTCATTTAAAATATGTGCAATGATCGACGTCCAGATATTCTTTGTTTTCATGTAAGCAAGCGTTAGAATAATTCGAGCGATTCCGATTCCCAGAATGGCCTGAGCAAAATTAAAATTGTACGTTTTTAAGTGTAGTGCACCAAAAATGAGCGCTGTTACGATTAATGCAATAAACACGGACGCCTTGCGTGACATTTTAAAGCCAATAAAGCAAAGCTGCATAATCGCCAGGAATGGCAAGATCGTTAACAATTCCTCGCCAATTAATTGAAATCCTGAGAAGAACAATGTCCAGAGCTTCTCAACTGTTGAAAGGGTATCCCCATGACCTAGCACCGCATTTACTGTTACAGCTCCCATCGATGAAAGCAGCGCGGCTACCCCCAACGTTACGATGAAATTAATAATAAAGAATAAAATCCCGTATAATACATGACTTACTTCAGGCTTTTTGAAGAGAATTCCTAACTTCCCTTTGGTTGCCCACACTAATGCGATTAACGGAAACAGCGTGAATAGAAACGGAGCAATCTTGCTCTGCACTTCATTAGGCATAAAAGGAATCTCTACTGTCATTGTTAAATAGCCTACAACGATACTTGCAAGGATCACTACCCATTTGCCAATAGGCATGAAATACGGCTGTCCATTATACAAAGGATAATCTACGGTTTGTTTTACTTTTGTCATGTTGCACGACCTTCCAACGCTTATTATTATACTGTGAATCCTATCACTGGAATATGAACTATAAATGAACCGACAAGTTCATTTATAATCCCTGATGAAATGCTCAATTCCTGGCCGAAGATGGAGCATAAAAATAACCAGTCACCGACATCGATCGGTAACTGGTTATCTTTGAATTATCAATTGAATCCTAAGGAATCGTCAAATAATCTCGATATTCCGATAAGCGTGTGTTCGAACACATTTTCTGAAGAAAATATACCAATAGATGAATCAGCCAATCCCTTCTGGAGGGCGGGGCTAAATAAATCGATGCTTTTAGCAATCTGTCCGCCGATAACGATGCGGTTTGGCTGATAGTCTATAACATAGGACTTTAGCATCCTAGCCAATCGTGTTCCGAATTCTTCAAACACCTTGCAGCACAAGCTATTCCCGTTTCTTGCTTGTTCTGCGAGTTCCTTCACGTCCATTCCTTTTTCTAGAGCTCCCATCTGCTCAGCTAGGCGAAGAATTCCGCGACGTGAGAAGGCGTTATCTATGGTGCTCTCCAGGAAAGGTTTATCAAAAAGCCAACCGTCCTCGGGAACCCCTGGTCCTTCGTTCAGGATCAATGCACGATCAATAAATGCGGAGCCTAACCCTGTCCCTAAAGTTAATGAAATATATCGTTCATTTGGAAATAATCTGCTTACGCCTAAGGCAAACAGCTTCGCATCATTCTCAAATCGAATATCTGCCTGCAGCAGATGCTTCGCCCATTCCTTATGTTGTAAGGTATTGAACCGGGTATATAATACTTCTCGTATATTCTCACCATACAACGCCTCATATTTACTAAGCCCCTGAATATAACAGATGCCTTGCTGATAATCAAAGGGCCCGGGAAAGGCGAGACCGATGCGCCAAGTACAGTCTGAGGATTTCCCTAGTGTAACGGAATAGAACTGATATTGATCTTCAAATATAGAAATAAATTGTTCAATAATCACATCGGCATCTTGGTCAGCGAAGGAAGGATGTTGCTTGCAGCTAGCCTGTAGCAAATCTCCATCCACTACCAAACCAGACTTAATAAAGGTTCCTCCCACGTCTAAAGCGATCACGACTTTAGGCTTCAAAGGAGACTCACATCCCAGACCTTGGATACGCCAGCTTTCACTACTCGTGCGCCATAACCATTCTATTCTTCTATTGAATTAATAATTCTCCACGATAATTAATATGATGGTATTTTGATAACTGCAAGCTACTTACGAATCACCTTGAGAAAATCATAAAGATATATAACGGATTCTCCCTCCCGTCATATTGCCCCTCCCCTACCCATATACATAATATGAACTACATTGATCGACCCATCTATATGAAGCCAAACCCCATTTCGTGAGGGTTTATTCAGGTTGGATCTACAGAATTATAGGAGGGAGCACAGAATCATGCCAAGCGAAGAAATTAATGCGTTGGAGCGGGCGATTGCTGAAATTACGGAAATAGCTACTGGCTTCGGCTTGGATTTTTATCCCATGCGATATGAAATATGCCCTGCCGATATTATTTATACATTCGGCGCTTATGGAATGCCGACAAGATTTGGTCATTGGAGCTTCGGAAAAACATTTCACAAAATGAAATCCCAATACGATTTCGGGCTGAGTAAAATATACGAGCTCGTCATTAACTCCAACCCTTGTTATGCTTTCCTGCTCGACGGAAACTCGCTGATTCAGAACAAGCTGATCGTAGCTCACGTGCTGGCGCACTGCGATTTTTTCAAAAATAACATGCGTTTCTCCATGTCCAACCGGGATATGGTCGAGAGCATGTCGGCTACAGCGGATCGGATCGCCGGTTATTCAGTAACCTACGGTACCGATGCAGTGGAGCGCTTCATCGATTCCGTGCTGGCCATTCAAGAGCATATAGATCCCAGCCTGATTCAGCCGCGTAAGCTAGGTAAGACCCATCTGCTGGAAGCCAAAATGAAAGAACTCAAGGATGCCCCTCCGGGTGGCTCCAAATCAGCTAATCCGTACGACGAGTTATGGAATCTAGACAAGAGCAATTCTGGACCACAGGAAGCATCATCCGGAAATCGTGCGTTCCCACCTGAGCCGGAAAAAGATATTGTCTGGTTCATCCAGCAATATTCCACCGTCTTGGAGGATTGGCAGCGCGATATTATGACGATGCTTCATGATGAAATGCTCTACTTCTGGCCACAAATGGAGACGAAGATCATGAACGAAGGCTGGGCTTCGTACTGGCATCAGCGTATCGTCCGTGAACTGGATCTGACCGTTGAAGAAACCGTAGAATACGCTAAACTGAATTCCTCCGTCGTGCAGCCCTCACGGCAAAGCCTGAATCCATACTATCTTGGTCTAAAAATCTTCGAAGACATCGAACGCCGCTGGGACCGCGAGAAAATATTTGAGGTACGCGAGTTGGAATCCGATACCTCTTTTATCCGCAGCTATCTCTCCAAAGAACTGGTGAACGACCTCGATCTTTATGTTTTTGAGAAAAAAGGTCCGGAATGGAAAATCACCGACAAAGCATGGGAAAACGTACGTGATCAACTGGTACTCGCTCGAGTCAATGGCGGGTCACCTTACTTGGTCATAGAAGATGCCGACTTCGAGAAGAATGGCGAGTTATTTATCACCCACCGCTATGAAAGTATCGAGCTGGATCTGAAGTACCTGGAGCGTACACTCCCGCATATCTACTCATTATGGGGGCGCACCGTTCATCTGCAGACCGTCGTGGAGGACAAAAAGGCGCGGTTCTCGTATGATGGCAAAAAGGTGCAGCGTAAGTTTATTTAAAAGAGGAATAAGTGAGTAGTGCTCTATTGCTTGAATAATAAAGCGGCAGAACTGGACGCGTAGTACGTCCCTGGTCTGCCGCTCTTTATTTGGTCTGTTGATTACTCGGATTCATTTAACATCTTTGAAAAATATTTTGGAGCCTCAGTAAATCCTTGTCGGGCATAAAATCTATGCGCATCAGTTCTTCTAGAGTGGCAATGAACTTGAATTCGGTCACAGTTTCTTTTTCTAGCTAAATCAGTGCAATATTCCTCAAGCATCCGTCCAATGCCTTTGCTCCTAATCGCATTACTTACCACAAGATAGCTTATAATTGCAGTATCCCCTGTGAGCCCTAATTGAGGTATGTAATGCATGGAAATGCAGGCGACTACTTTATGATCTTCCTCGAAAACTAATAATTCCTCATCCGGATGCAGGACTAGCTTTTCTATTTTTTCTTGCATGAACGCTTCTGTCTCTGAATAACCCAACTGCTCTAATAATTCCGCTATGTCTTGCCAGTCCTCTGCTTTCGCTTCTCTAATCATCTGTTCCACTCCCCTAGATTTTCAAGTTACATGTCTAATTAACTCTATTAGACTACGGGAGGGGATAAGCGTCAATCCTCCTACAATAAATGAGAAAGCCCGCAGCGTATAACCCGCTGCGGACCTTCTTACGTCGACACCCCGTATCGACTGAATAATTAGAACATGGCAAATGCTGCAGAGGTGAAAGTAACGTAGGGAAGTTTGGAACTGTAGGAGCGTAGCGCTCGCCTTTGTCTTCGGATGTTATCCGCATAAGCGGTAAAAATCAAGAACATCTGGAGACAACAGCGACCGAAAGTCCAAACATTCCCGTAGTTACTGTCATCACCGAGGAGCTTTCCCTTTGCTTTATTATTTCGTTCAAATTATACTGTCGATTTTTTCACTGGAACATAGATCTCCATCACCGTATCCGGACGCGAGTGGCAGCGTTCATCATAGAATTCGAAATCCAGTTTACTATCATCATAATCGTAGCCACTATCCTTAAACCATTCTTCGAAGATATACTTCCATGTGCTTTTTATAACCTGTGCAAACTGTATTTGCTCTGTATCCGTTGATGTATCCACTGGCGGCGTTGTGAACACAGCATATTCGGCTTCTGGCACATCCATCGTCAACATATCATCTTCCACCTTGGAGTAGTCCTCTACAATAACACCTAGAAGATAAGTCGCATTACCATTATCTGAGGAAGGAATACATAAGCCGACTTCTCCGTGTTTAGGCGGGTTTAGTATTTTATACATTTTGGACTCCAGATTCTCACCCTCATAATGACTCCAAAAAGATGCAATATCCTTGGTGTACATACTTCCAGCAACATTAGTTTGGATCCCATACCCAGCGACCTTAAATGCAGGCTTGCGAACAATAACAGGGTTCATTATAAAACCTCCGATTTCAATTAGTGTTTTTCCTTTAGTAAATCCGTCCATCCGTGCGGCATACTGTGTCGGGCTATAGCCAAAAGCCTTGCGAAAGGCCTTAGTGAATCCACTTTGTGTCTCAAAACCATAGTCCAGCGCGATATCAATGATTCTTCTACCGGCAAACAATTCAATGGACGCTAAAGATAATTTCCGGCTCCGCACATATTCCATCACGGACATTTCCTTGCATAAGCTGAACACTCGGCAAAAATGATACACCGAATATCCAACCTCAGCGGCTATTTCTTCCACTGTTATATTTTCTTTGATATGAGCTTCAATATATTCAACACATTTCTCTATATCTTTACTGTAATTCAAGTGCAGCACCAGCCTTCCCCCGTACGGTGATTTCATTATATCAACTGCAAGCGAGTAGGATTGTTCCTGTTTTGCTGAGCTATGTTCAACCCCTTTTCTTTCTCTTTAATAAGCGCAAAAAAAGGATGAAGCAGCCTGATTAAGCCACTACATCCCTTTTTCACTTTTACCAATTCGATTGAATATTCCTAACCTAAATACGTTAATAATCTGCTGATCATGACTGCAGCTTCCGCACGAGTCAAATTACTCTTCGGATTGAGTTTATGATCAGGGGTCCCTTGGATTAGACCCAATTCGATGCAAGTAGCCAATGCCTGCTTTGACCATATACCTGCCTGATCCGCATCTATATACGTAGCTAGTACAGCTTGCGTAGCATCTGATACTTTAGGTGATTTCCCCTTCAATTCAAGCACTCTTGCCATAATAACTGCCATTTCCTGACGGCTTAGAGGCTTCATCGGATCAAACAAATTACCTACATACCCTTTAAGCAACCCAGCATCTGCTGTAGCAATAACACTATCGCTGTACCATTTATCTTGCGGCACATCCTTAAATGACGTTAATCCTTTTACTTCAAGACCTAGAGCTCGTGCCAGGATCGCTGCGATTTCAGAACGGTTAATCATCTTGTCCGGAGCAAAATTCTGATCTGTTATCCCCTTCAGGATACCTTTACTCACCAAAGCCTCAATATCCTTATTTGCCCAGTGACCCACGGTATCGACAAAGAATTTAAGTTTGGTTTCAGATCCTTGATCTGATCCGGTTCCTGAATTTGGAGTAGTCTCCGGTTTCGCACCTGAACTTGGGTTAGAACTTGGGTTAGAAACATTGCCAGAATCTTTATCTGATTGATGACTTTCCTTTGCTTTGACCGTTACAATCGCTATCGCTTTCATATCAGTCCCAGCAACCGTGCCTTTTACTTGGAAGCTCCCCGCTTGTGCATAACTCGAAGAATGAATCTCATCCCATACAACCAACGTTTTCTGTATCGTATGATTGCTCAGGGTCACAGTTACTTCCGCAGGCAGTTTCGGCGCCAAGCCAACTTCTGTTTCAATCTTTACATCCTCTATAGCTACAATGGTAAGAGCGAATACAAGACTTTTTATTGCATTTTCAAGCTCTACTCGCGTTTCATCTAGTAAAGTAATCGTAGCGCTAGGGTCCTTCAGAATCTTCTCCGCTTTATCCAGAGCAGCCGCAACGATTGCCCAGGTTTCAGATGAATAATCTGAACTCTTTAATGCTGATGCATCGGTAATCGTTTGTTGAAGGAGATCTTTAGAGATGTCTAGATTACTTCCCTTAATATAAAAATCATCTAGAATAAAAGCAAAATCAGATGTAGCTTTTCCCGAACCTTTGGTAATCATTTTGAAAATTACTTGATAATCATCCTGATTACCGGTTGTAAAGCTTTGCTTGAATGTGATATAACCGCCATTTTCTCCAGCTTTATTGCCTGGATTGGTTAAATTACCTAGCGTTTCCTTTAATACAATCTCTTTTGAAGAACGTGATTGTACCGACACTTCATAACCAACATTCGTTTCTGAAGTATAGATAAATCCTAACTCATATTCTTTATTTGGCTTCAATTTCACGCTAGATTCGTTTGTTTTAATGAGTTTACCCACATCTGTTTCATTCATTTTTAGCGAGTTTTCACCATTCAGAACCCAAGTCATCACAGGACCAACTTTGTTCTCAGCTGCCTGAACGATAGGATTGTTATCGTGTGGATTACTTTGGTCAGTTGCAATATGAATTTGTCTAGACCCACCACCATACTCAAATGGACCCCAACCTTCATACACATTCTCGAAATCCTCATACACAACATAATTTTTATTCGTAGGATCCTTCTCCACTGACGTATGCTTCCAAATACGAACATCATCAAATTGTACAGTACCAACTCCTGAATCAGCTAGCAACTTCACTGTTGCAGTAGTAACACCTTCAGGAACCTTAAATTCAACATTCATTCTCTGCCATGTTGTATCGACATACTTGAAGGATGAGTTATGGATACCGTCCTGCCCTGTCACATGATTAGAATAGGTTTTACCGTTAATTGTAACCTGCAGAGAAGATTTTCTTCCTTTCTCCGTCTGAGTCCACACCCCGACAGTATAATCCTCACCAGGCTGTAGTCCAT
The DNA here is from genome assembly GCF_038009145.1 of Paenibacillus sp. FSL R5-0923. Classification (NCBI taxonomy): domain Bacteria; kingdom Bacillati; phylum Bacillota; class Bacilli; order Caryophanales; family Paenibacillaceae; genus Paenibacillus; species Paenibacillus sp. FSL R5-0923. The sequence goes on along the minus strand of NZ_JBBPAT010000002.1, from coordinate 1,219,083 downwards.
TAATTTCCTGAGACAAGATACCCGCTTTGTTTCCAACCTCAGCGTATTTATTCCAATTCGATTTGTTCATTTCTTTGCTGGTATCGTATTCGCGATCACCTTGCACTGTCTTGATTGTAATATTACTTAGATCATCAGCTGTCCAGGAACCTGGAACATTCAATTGCTCAGAATTAAAGGCGAAATCCTTAATAAGACTGCCTTCACCCCAATTTGTTGCAGCAGGGACCAATACTAGAGCATCCGCTGATGTAGGATAAAGCACATAAGGTGTATTTTTCTTAGCCTTATTTATCGTGAGAGATCCATCATGAGCAACAACTGTATCGACTAACACTTTGCCTTGTTGTGTCAGCTCATACATATTGAATTGGCTCACATCTTTAAATTCATCCGTCAACTGCCAAGTTGTCGCGTTGCCTGTTGTATTCCAGTGATATAGTCTTGCACCTTCGTTTACACCCAAGATCTTATTGGTCTTCATATCCCAAACCCAAGGAATTAACGAATTCGCTTCACCAGTATGACGCTCTGATTCGTCTGTTGTCGTCCCCGTATCTTTCCAAGAAGATATAAGCTTGCCATTTTTAGATAACTCAATCATATTCGTTAATTTATTTCTCTTAGAGATCACTTCGTTATCAAACGTAATTTGATCCTCTTCATATTTCATAACACCAAAATGTTGCATGAACTTCGTAGGTAATACTTCGTTAAAGAATACAGTTACACCTTGCTGTACATCCGGTTTGGAATCTCCCCACGTTGTCACACCTGGTATTTTTTGTCCTTTGAATAAGGCATTTCCAACGAAAATATCTAGATTATTCTTCACTATTCTTGATAGAATGCTAGAATTCCCCTTATTCGGATATCCTAAATCTGGACCCCAGTGAACAAAATCCACACCGGGCTCTAATGGGCCGGCAAATTCCGTTCCTACTTTTAGTCCAAGATTATTAGCGTATTGCAGCAATTTATAGGCATTGTAATCATTGCCTGTATACACATCAATATAGAAGAAGTCTAATGTAGGATCATTCGGGCTCAAAGAATCCTTCGTCAGATTAAATAAGTTTTTGAACCGTGACTCTAGATTCCCACTCAAGACATCCTTCGTCTGATCAACATAATAAGACGTATCAATCCAATCCCAACCTCCGGAAAGCCTATCTACTGTCGGCCCTTTTGATGATGCTCCATTTAAGTTGGAATAATTCAGTTCGTTAGCATCAAGTTGATACTCTGTTGCATTGAGATGAACACCCACGTTAAGATTATACTTATCGCCCTCATTGATGAGATAGTTTAATTCATCCAATCCACCCTGCCTCACACCAATGTTGGAATAGGATGGAATATCATCATCATGGCCCTCTGCCTGATATCCCTTATGAAGAATCATCTGTCCAAAGCCATCAGTATAATTGTACAGAATTTTACCCGTATCCAACGAATTCAAGAAAGGATCATTTGCCTGGCTAGCAAAGTTGAATGCGATGTACATCATATTGTTCTGCATATCCCGAGCACCAAATGGCTCCTTAAAAATATTCGTCCGATAAGCAACAGCTGCATCCTGCCAATCTGTTTTACCGTCATTATTCCGATCATTTGTCACAACTACCTCATACCAAGGCAGTTCTTCCGTTTCATTACTTTGAAGATGGCGATACGTCCAAGTACCCGGCTTCACTGTCACTTTATTGACAAGTGGTTTCTTTTCCGTGGTCACAATCATTTTATTGCCACCGCTGATTACATTGTCTTCAATCGATGCTCCCAAGCCATTTCCGCTCACCATAGCCATCGTAACGCCTGAAGCGCTACTCTGTTTCATGAGATTCATGTTATCGACCAGTTCTTCTGTTAATCCGTGCCATGCTCCATCCGATTTACTCCATGCATACGTTGCATTTTCCATAGCGCTATTCACATGGATTAGAGAATTGTTAATTTGAATCGAACGGACAACAAACCCATCCGGTTTTTCAGTTATTTTATCAATTTCAAAACGTACGACATGATTCGCTTTCGCCTCAATATGTGCTTCGATGACAACACCAATCTCGTCAATCATCATTGTATACTGATACTTACTATCGCTCTCTTTATTAGATATGGTGCGAGGCACATAATCCATATTGTTGATCTTCAGACTATTCGTTTGCTCCTCGCTAGCCTGTAGTTTACGTTCATCAACTTGATATTCAACAATACCCGGGAAATCTTTATATACTGTAACGTTTAAACCATCTTTAGTGATCGTATCTGTCTCTGAGGCAACCTGAAGCTTAGGTAGTGACTCTAGCTCTACCATCTTTACATTGCTCACTGTCATCTTTTTACTTCCATACCAAGATCGAAGTCCAAGCCAACCTGGCTGCATAGTCATTTCTTCTTCAGATACCGATCCCATATCCGTTGTCACGCCATCGGGGTCCGTAATCTTGAAGCTTATGGTTGTTCCTACTAAACGAAGTTCGATATGATAAAGTGTATCGGCTAGCATCTCATATGAGTTTGAGAAAGTAGCCTCGTTTCCATTTGCAAACAATTTCCAAACGCCGTTAATGTCATGATTAACCGATACATATGCATTATCCGTGGATCCTCTTAATATAAATCCATATCGCCCACCAGTTGCTCCAGCGTCTACATTTGTTTTGTAATCAAAAGTAACCTTCTGATCCATCAATTTAGGGCTATCCTTATCCACGGCTAGTGCTACACCTGGCATGTTTAATTGAATTTGACCATCTCCGTTACTCTCTACCACCGGATTACTACTATCCAGAGAGCCCCAATTCTGTGCCGAATAATTTGGTTGGTATACTCTGATTTCTTCTGCGGTTATTGCATCTACATTCACCTTAATTGCAGCATCAGTTGTGTTATATAAGCCAAATGCCCCTGGGGAATATGCAGATACTGGTACATTACCGACCAATACTCCATTTATATATAGGCTTAATTCCTTCTCAATGACCTGCACACGTAAAATATAATCTTTGCTTATTGCAATGGCATCAGTATTGCCAATGGCAGCTTCGCTACCTTCCAACTGATATTTCCATTTTCCCGCGCTCTCTTGATATATGGTGATATTGCCCAGTTTAACACCAACTTGACCATCACTCTTCATTTTCACTTGATAGATTCCATTAGATACTGCTGTTATATCTCTATTAAAAGCAGTTGCTCCAGCATCAATAGTCCCTGTCAAATATCCATCTATAACTTGCGATGTCGCATGATACCCATCCCAATTAAGCTGAGAATTACCTTCATAATATTCCTCGTAAATCATTTTGTCCGTTTGTGTAGACGTATTCATATCCATAAACTCTTCGGTAAAAAGAATATTATCGATATATATGGTATCCTGAGCAACAACCCCAAAACGTCCTTCTCCGAATTGCTGTCCTGCCGGTAAGCTTGCATACAATTCAGACCCGTTAATGCTTAGGGTTACAGAGGAGTCGGAATATTGTAAACCCACTTTATTCCAGACGAAAGGTTTAGGATTTGAACTACTAGTACTAGTACCAGATGCAACAAAATCAATGATGGTGTTACCCTTTTTCAAAATCCATTTCGCACCATCAAATGTAATTTGAGCATTGTTACCAATAGCAAATCCTATATTGGTATTCGTAGGTTTCACACTAGCCATATAAGTCGCGCTCTGTAGGAGCGGAGCATCAGTATTCCATGTTTCACCGTTCAGACCAGATAACTTTAGAATTCGGTTGCCGCCTTCTGTAATAATGGTAGACGTTGCACCGTTACTCCAGTCGCCTGTTATACTGTCTTGAAAATCATTACTATACTGAATAATTTGTTTGGGTTTTATGATCTGATTTGTATAGTGTATATTATCAATCTGCAATTCTACCGTACTTCGAATTCGAAGACCGAAGTACCCAGCTACTTCTGAGAATTGCGCAAAAGTAATATCACCGATCTCCTTTTTATTCAGAAATACCGTGATTGTTTTCCCTTTAAAATTGAACATGAGATTATTCCATCTGCCTTGGATCGGGTAAGGAATATTTAATTTACTTCCCCAACCCGAGTTAGACTCTGGTATCCAGATGCTAGGGTCAACCCCAATCTCGTTGAATATGCTCGCCGTTTCATTCATTCTAAAACCAAACGCAAAGCCTTGACCGCTACCTAGTTTTGCTGGATTAATCAGCTTGAAATCTAACGAGAGTGTACCCTCTTGAATTTGTGGGGAATCTAGATCTACACCCCGTTCTTTTGTGCCTTTTTTCAGAGAAAGAACTTTATTACCCGTAAGATCGGTCACTACTTGAGCATTTAAACCTGACCAATGAGGTATATAATTAGGATCTTCATAGTCTTGTACATAATCAATGACATTTGAAGGTTTATCTTTTGTACCTACACCTGCAATACGTAACTCTTTAATAGAGACATTTCCTGTTGCAAAACGTTTATATAGACCTACCTGACCAATCTCTGTCGACTGATTCAATAAATCCGTATCCTTATTGTAGTATGTCACTCCGTCTACTATAACCACGAGCTTCGTACCATGAAAGCCGATTTGTATTCGATAATCTATATCTGTTTTCAGTTCAGGACCCTCGAATACTTCCCAATTACCTGAACCATCCGGACTTTGAATTACCCAATCTGTATTGGCATCGTAACGGATAGACACCCCTTGATTCGTATCATTTGATCCTATAACAAAACCAACATTACTTGAAACTGAACTTGTATAGCGCATCGTTGTATCAATAATTCCGGCAGATAGCCATGGAGCTTTATCCCATGTTGCAATGGCTCCACCGCCATCCACTTTAGTTATCGCAATGGTTAGTCCATTATTTACAGAAGTTGTTCCTGCTCCTTTAACGAACGTCATTGGTTCCGGTTCCATTGACTGATAATTATTCGTATATGATACTGCCCCTTGACCCTCTGGAACATTTAATTTGATGTCATTTAAGAAGTCCTCTATGTTCGCCTCTTCAATTGTACCCTCTTGTGTATCCGTTACCGTAATAGTCGCTTCTGCTTTGACATCCGAGGCTTTAACATTACCCTCTACGTTAAAAGTGCCCACCTTCGCATAACTTAAAGGATCGATTTCATCCCAGCTAACCATTACTTCGCCGATGGAATCATCGTTGTAAACTGCTTGTACTACCGAAGGGAGTTCTGGTGGTTCACCAACGGAAGTTTGAACATTTGTTGGAGAAATACGTTTAATTACTTGTTCGTGAACTGCACTTAACGAATCACCAATTTCTCCTTCAGCAGCATAAGACGTACTTCTTGGATATATGATTGATTGACTTGTAGCCATTAAAAAAATCATCATCCAAATCATGAATCGATAAATCTTTTTCCCAACCTTTTTTCGCATCGTACCTTTCCCCCTTATAATAGTCTATTGGATATAAATTAAAACGCTTTCAAATACATTTTTGATTTTAACAATTTTATTCGATTTATACTTTCAAAATATAACCAATATTGAAAAATCCGTTTGAAATACAGAACTAAAATCAATTATTATTCTACCCATACGCCCCACATTAGTTCTGGAATGTTAATAGTTTCAATGATACACTGAGTGATAATAAGTGGTGAATTTTGACACAAATGTCTGAATACTATCAGGGGCGATTATTATGAACCGAGTTGTTGATCTCTTATATCATGAGTCTGATCAGGAATTAATCTATAATGCATTAGAGCGCACCTTGAAACCAGGTTATTTTTTTGGACCTCATTGCCATGAGAATCTGGAAATCTGTTTAATGAAAGAAGGAGAATGTGACATCATTATTAATGGTGAGAGGATTACCGTTCATAAAGGTGAAATAATGGTCATCTTCCCTCATATGATTCACTCTTTTCATGTAAAATCAGATCAAGAAGCCGTCTTCCTACAAGTTCACTTTTCTCCAGAAAACTTTATTGCAGCAGACCCCAAAGTAAATGAATATATCAGATTTTTACATTATATGTCAGATAGACATATAGCCTATACCTTCCATCCATATACGAAACAGATTCTTTCATGTGTGGATCGTATTTGCGAAGAAGTAAATACTGAAGTAAATATGTACCACAAGTCTCTAGCAAATATTTATATCTACGAATTACTGTTTCTATTATCTCGCGAGATTGAAAAAAGTGTTCGTAAAGTATTCAGAATAAATAATCCCATAGCAATTCGAGCTATCCATTTCATTAGACAAAATGTAGAAAACAATATCACACTAGACGATATCGCTAGCAACTGTAATATAACTACCCGATACCTATCGAAAATTTTCAAACAATACGTGAATATATCGGTGAACGATTATCTTTGTATCACAAAAATTGATAAAGCCATGAATTACATATGTAATACAGAACTCTCCATCACAGAAATATCTTCAAAACTCCAATTTTCTAGTGCACAATACTTCTCAACCGTATTTAAAAAATACAGCGGCGTTACTCCAAAGGAATATAAAAATCTTCGTACGAAGGATATATAGGTTAATAATTGTATCTATATAACAAAAAAAATGAGCTTGCTCCGTCATAATCGACTTCGAGCACAGCTCATTTTCATTGTATATCTGTTATTCTTACTACCCTATGTTCATCCTGATGCTTACCGATTCAGCAAGCTTCCCACATACTTCAGCAGCTCATTGGCGCAAATTGGGCAATAGTGATGCCCATCAATAAGTCTAGCGCACACCTCATTGATCCGTTTAAGCTGACTTTCATCCGGCGTTTTGGACGAGGTGGTGATTTTGACGATATCTTTGAGATCTGTGAATAGCTTCTTCTCAATCGCTTCCCGTAGGCGGTCGTGGTTGTTGTACTCGAATTTCTTCCCTTTGCGTGAATACGCGGAAATCCGGATCAGGATCTCTTCCCGGAACGCTTTTTTCGCATTCTCAGAGATACCGATTTGCTCTTCAATCGAACGCATTAACCGCTCATCCGGCTCCATCTCCTCATCCGTCAGCGGATCGCGGATTTTGGACCAATTGCAGAAGGCTTCGATATTATCGAGATAATTCTCAAATAATGTCTTGGCGGACTCCTCAAAGGAGTAGACGAAGGCCTTTTGCACTTCGCTTTTAGCTAAAATGTCATATTCTTTGCGGGCAATGGAGATGAAGTTCAAATAACGCTCCCGCTCCTCTTTTGTAATCGATGGATGCTGATCCAGGCCGTCTTTAATTGCACGCAACACATCCAGTGCGTTCATGCACTGCAGATCACCTTTGATCAAAGCACTGGAAATCCGGTTGATAACATACCGCGGATCTATTCCGGACATGCCTTCATCCAAATACTCCGTTTGCATCTCCTTGAGATCTGCTTCTTTGTAGCCTTCGACCTCTTCACCATCATACATGCGAAGCTTTTTGATCAGATCCATGCCTTGTTTTTTACTTTCTTTCAGACGGGTCAGGATCGAGAAAATAGCAGCGGCACGCAGCGCATGCGGCGCAATATGCACATGGTTCATATCACTCTGGGCGATCAACTTCGCGTAGATTTTTTCCTCTTCCGATACTCTGAGGTTATACGGAACAGGCATCACAATCATACGGGACTGGAGCGCTTCATTCTTTTTATTAGAAATAAACGACTTATACTCGGTTTCATTGGTGTGAGCTATGATCATTTCATCCGCACTGATTAGCGCGAACCGGCCAGCCTTGAAATTTCCTTCTTGCGTCAGTGACAGCAGATTCCATAGAAACTTTTCGTCGCATTTGAGCATTTCTTGAAATTCCATCAGCCCACGGTTAGCTTTGTTCAGCTCTCCGTCAAAACGGTAAGCGCGTGGATCGGATTCCGAACCAAATTCAGTAATGGTCGAAAAGTCGATACTTCCTGTCAAATCGGCGATATCTTGCGACTTCGGATCGGATGGACTAAAAGTACCAATCCCTACCCGCTCTTCTTCTGACAAAATGACACGAGCCACTTTAACCTGCTCAATATCTCCCGCATAATCATTTCTCAGCCGCATCTGGCAGGATGGGCACAAGTTGCCCTCAATACGCACACCGAGTTCTTTTTCAATCTCTGGACGAAGCTCCAGGGGGATCAAATGTAGTGGATCCTCATGCATCGGGCAACCCTCAACCGCATATACCGCACCCGCATCCGTCCGCGAGTATTGTTCCAAACCTCTTTTTAACAGCGTGACTAGGGTCGATTTCCCCCCACTGACAGGTCCCATCAATAACAGAATCCGTTTACGAACATCTAGCCGGCGTGCTGCAGAGTGAAAATACTCCTCCACTAACTTTTCGACTGCACGATCAAGTCCAAAAATCTCTTGTTCAAAAAACTTATAACGTTTGCGTCCGTTTATGTCCTCTACGCCATGCGACTTGATCATGTCATAAACGCGGGAGTGAGCGGTTTTTGCGGGAGAGGGGTCTTTTTTCAAAAGTTCTATATATTGCTTGAAGGTCCCGCTCCACGCCAAACGGTCGTTCTCAGCCCGATACGAAGCTATTCGCTCAAAAATATCCATTACTCGCTGCCTCCTCTTGCGCTCCTACTTGCTCTCCTATAGCGTTAAAAAGTGTATTACATACCTATGCGGCAAGCGCGGAATAGTTGACCTCTTTTTTGCTGTGCTATAATAGAGAATCATAAAATCGCAGTAAAACCTTAATGAGAACCCGAAAAAAAGAGCTACGGGAGTGACACTATGGCGGTACGACATGAAACGGAGCTGTATGCTCCTTTGAAGGTTTTTTTTGAAAAGCAAGGATACAGCATCAAGGGTGAGGTTCGGACTTGTGATTTGGTGGGTATTCGTGAGGATTTAGAGCAGCCTCTAATCGTAGAGATGAAAAAATCGTTCAACCTCGCCTTGCTCCTGCAAGGCGTGGAACGGCTAAAGCTCAGTCCTACGGTCTATCTCGCAGTAGAACGTGTCCGTGATAAAAAAGGAGCGGTAAACCAGCGCTGGGGCGAGATTAGCGGACTGTGCCGCCGCCTTGGTCTCGGGCTGATCACCGTTGTTTTTTATAAGACCAAGGCCCCGCTGGTCGAGGTGCTCGTCGAGCCGGACGAGACGCCACCTGCGCAGCGCAGCAACAAGCGGCGGCGCGAGCGCCTGCTCTATGAGTTCCGCGAGCGCAGCGGAGACTACAACACCGGCGGCAGCACGCGCGTCAAGCTCGTGACGGCCTACCGTGAGAAAGCGCTGCGTGTCGCGCTTTCTCTGCAGGCAGCGGAGGCGGAGGCCGCCGTCGCTGCCGAGAAGGCCGCTGCGAAGGCTTCGCTCGCAGCGGGCAAACGTGCAGCGGCGCGCACCGCTGCACAGGCTCCGGCGCTGAGCTCAGCGCCGGAGGGGCGTGCTGCCGGGGACACGGCAGCACGGGAGGCAGCGGCGGCTGGCACGCGAAGCGGTGCCCCTAGCGCTGCCTCAAGCGCCCGCTCGGCCGGGATCTCACCGGCCGAGCTGCGGAAGCGTAGCGGCGTACCGAACGCCGCCGCTATGCTGCAGCACAACTACTACGGCTGGTTCCACCGTGTCAGCCGTGGGCGCTATACCCTGACCCCAGCCGGTCAGGCCGCGCTAGTAGAATACGCCGCTATAACTGGCGGCGTACCCCATGACAGCAATCATCACAGTAATTAGCTTGACTACTCTAAACAAAAAAAATGTATCAACTTTAATCCTTTACTCGGATTTACTCTTTTACTCAAATTCTTTTATTCGAATTTCAATCTTTTACTCGACTACAAGCTTTTCTCCGACCTAATCTTTTACTCGGTATCTATACTTATTATTCTCTTACACACGCAACAATGTCTAAACAATACCAAAAAGCATCCCATCTACGGGATGCTTTTTGGTATTCCAATCTTGCCACATTAGTATCTGATTTCGTACCACGTTCGTATTGCACTCATATCACATTTGTTGTCATACATGCCATGTTCGTATTACGTTTTTATCAAATTTGTATCACATTCGTATTCGTATCTCATTACGTAACTTGTTCACATAGCATCCATATCACATTTGTAATTATTTCGTACCAACTTCATCACTTATTAGTATCACAAGCAAGTACCTCATCCAGCTCTTCGGGACTATACTTTAATTAGCTTATTACACTTTCGAACACAATCCTTATTTACTATTTCCTCTATTATTGCTTTAACATGCTACTATTGCTGAACCTTTCACCTTAGAACCCCGATGTTACCTTCAACAACCACTAATATTAAATCTTCGAAAATTAGGGAAATCCTCCCTAAAAATCTTCTCTTTACGCGCTCTAAAGCGAATTTTAGGGAATTTCTCCCTGATTTTCGTCAGATTTGCCCATGAAAAGGGTTTTTCCTTAATTTTTAGGACAAATTCCCTAAAAGCTCCATTTCAGAGCTTATACTCTCCAGTTTTAGGGATAAATTCCCTAAAATAGTCTCACACGATACCTCACAGCTGACCAGATGTACATTCATGGTCATTTCAAGCGGTCCTACGTTCCGCCACCGTCAATCCGTATGTCTGTCCTTCTGTCCTTCTGTCCTTCTGTCCTTCTGTCCTTCTGTCCGTCCGTATGTCTCACCGTCTGTCATTCCCTCCCGTTCATTCATCACGATAAAGGAATGAATGTGGTGATGAATGGACAGATAGGGAATAAGCAAGGTACAGACAATCAGATCCTTTAATCATCCACACCCCCACCAGCCCCACCCACCTAACTCCGAGCCGTGAACTCCTTAACCGCCTCGCTCATCAGATTCATACCAAGTAGCAGCTCATCCCGGCCGGGATGGCTGAAGTTAAGACGAATGTGATTTCCGCTTCCATCTACGCTACATAACGGTCCTGGCAAAAATGCCACTCCCTTACCTAGCGCACATTTTAGCAGTGCCATAACATCCATTCCCTCCGGTGGAGATACCCATAGAAACATACCTCCTGACGGCAGGTCGTAGGAGCTTCCTTTCCAAGCTGGACGTTTTAGCAGTTCAACCATTAACTTCAGTCGGGTGTTATATTCTCGGTTCAGCTGCGCAATATGCTCACGAAGATCAAAAGCGGTCACATCCAATAAATGATGCAAGAGCCGCTGATTTAATGCGCTCGATTGCCAGTCTGCCATCTGCTTGGCAGCAGCCATCATCCCGATCACTTCCCGGCTACCTGCAGCCCAGCCCGTCCGCAGCGCAGGCGCAACGGTCTTGCTGAACGAACCGATATATAATACGTGTCCGCCATCACTTATATTTTCCAGCGCATACAAGGATGGATATCTTGTGGCCCAATGCTCACCATACTTCTGGAAATGTAGATCACCATAAGAATCATCTTCTACAATCAGGATGTTATACGCGATGCAAAGATCCAACACCTCACGCCGTCTCTCTAAGCTCCATAGGATGCCACTTGGATTCGTAAAGCTTGGTGTTGCGAACAACATCTTAGGCTTATGCAGTTCAATTTGCCTCCGCAAATGATCTGGATGAAGCCCGTCCAAGTCACCCTCTACAGGAATAATGATGGCACCCTGCATCCGAAGAGTTTGCAAGAATCCTGGAGATGTCGGATTTTCTACTAATACACGATCTCCCGGATCAATATACACCCGCGACAACAAATCAATCGCTTGCTGGCTCCCCGTTGTTAGCAGAACTCCACCCTCAGTAACAGTTACCCCTTTTTCTCTGAGCCAATCCCCGGCAAGCCACTCCCGAAGTGGACCATACCCTGCAGGATCACCATATTGAAGTGCCCCTGCATCTGCAGATATCACCGTAGAGGCTGCTTCGGCAAGCAGCGATAATGGGAACAGTTCTTCCGCTGGTAATTCTTCAGCAAGCGATATCATGGAGCTTCTCCGTGTTTGGGTGCGAATACTTAGAAGCGGTGACGATAGCAGTGTGTGCGCGCGAGCAGAAAATTGGTAAAGCATGCGAAATCCCCCTTCCCTAGTACCAAGTAGAAATGGCTAAGTTATCCTCTTTCGAGGACGATTATCCATTAAACGTGATATGCTTTCTTTCTTCTATTTCAAGAATATTCCGCCTTTCCCGTCATTATGTCGTATAGCTTGGGTTATGCGTAGATTTGCCTGTTTTGTCTTGAAAAGAGAGCAAATTTCTCAATGGCCTGCGCTCGCGTCGAAACATCAAGCTTCACATAAATTTTGCGCAAGTAATTGTCAATCGAACGACGACTTACTGCAATTTCAAGCGCTATTTTATCATAAGTAATCCCCTGAACGATTCGCTCCATAATAAACATCTCTGTCTGCGTCAATTGAAGAACATCATCCAGTCCTTTAGAAGTCGAAATCGGCCAGGATCCTTTTTCTATCCATTCTAGCGGCATTGAAAGAAAACCCACCCGCAAACCCAGGATCAGCTGTAAAAGCTGATGAGGAGAAGATCCTTTGGAGAAGATCCCGCTGGCTCCCAGCTCTATGAGGGGCTGAAGCAGATCCCTGCCGTCTTCATCCGTCATTACGACAAAATGTGAGTTTGGTGAGCTTTTTTTCATATTTAACAGCACACTCTCAATATTACCTTCAGGCATATGATAATCTGCCAGCACTAGCTCGGGATTCTTTTCCCTTACGATGGAAGCGCCTTCGTCCCAAGTTGAATACATTCCTAGAACTTTTAGCTCTCCTCCCTCTTCCAAAATCAATTTTGTCCCCAGCATACTTGTAGGATGACACCCCACAATAACCACCTGCCAAACCTTCATCATTAATGCCCAGACCCCCTGCTTTATATAATCATCCAGAAAGGAAAGCGCCGCAGCGTTTCCGGTTTAAACGCAAGCAAGGAAGTATGATGACTTGTTCGTTTATTCTCTCGCTGGTTACCTTGAGTACGTCTATCAGAAATTCCAATCTATAGAAATTGTATCGCAGTAGTTTAATAGGATGCAATTACTTTTTCTAGTTTTCACACTCTCTTACATTTTTGCGAAACTAGTCAAAGTCTGATAGAATGGGGACTTGAAAAAAAGACCAACCCGAGGTGATCAAATGCAACCGCTAGCGGAAACGTCCCCGGTACACTCGCGCCGTGCTGCTGTGAGAAGCGGCCCTTCCGTAAAATGGTTTTTACTGTTCTGGATCGTGATGATTGGAATCGGTGTATATGCTGTATACAGCTACACAAACCATTTGAAGCAGCAAGTGCTGAGCGAACTTAGCAATCAGAGCCAGCAGCAGCTTACCGTTCTGAAGACCGACTATGAGTCGAAAATTGCCGTTCTCACTGAAGAAGTGAAGGAATTGCAGAATACAGTGCAAAGTTTTAACGAACTATTAACCTTCACTAAAGATAATGCAAGTGCCAAGACAGACAATAGTAATAAGCTATATACGCAATTGAGCGAAGTTAGCAAACAGTTAGAAGCTTTGAAGAAAGAAATGGATCTGATCAAATGATGACGCCAGTCAAGAGAGTGAACCGTTTCTTTATGCTTCTGACCGCACCTTTTTTAGGTTTACTGATATGTATGTGGTGGTATCGACCTCCGCTCGAGCTGGATCTTGATGTAGGACAATTCGCACCTATCTCAGGGCCTCTGAATGAAACAGCTGTCCTAAAAAAGGATTTAACCCTAGCCGAAGGTACTGCATCCTACACCATAGATGCAGTCAGCGCTAGCGCTAAGCTATATAAAGGAACCACTACTGCTATGAATAAGTTAGTCGAGACAGCGAAGACTCAAGCGAGCCGTCCTGAGCTTATCTATAACCGCCGGATATCTGCCAAGCTTGGAATACCTTCTGAGGTCCTTACTAGCGACCGGATTAGAATCGAGCTATATAAGCTGAATCCAGGTAACTATAAGGCCTATGCTTTGAAGATCAAATTGAAGGATCCAACTGCGATGCAAATGAGTCTTGCGAAGGAAGCTACTGGTGGCGCAGAAACCACTATGCACGCTGTACAAAGTCATGGCGCTATTGCAGGTATTAATGCTGGAGGTTTTGCGGATAAAGCCGGAAAACGCTATCCCTTAAGCACTACTGTGGTTGATGGAAAGTATCTCAATGGTTTCGAGCCGACATTCAAGGATCTCAGCTTCGTAGGTCTGAACAAGTCCGGACAGTTAATCGGCGGGAAATTTTACAGTCGCGCACAGTTAGATCAACTCGAACCCGTATTTGGTGCAACCTTTGTGCCTGTTCTACTTAAGAATAACGTCAAAGTACCCATCCCGGAAAAGTGGAAAACATCCCCCAATCGGGCGCCACGTACAGTAATCGGTAATTATAAGGATGATCAGCTTCTCATCTTTGTAGCGGATGGCTATAATGAGCTTGGCAGCTCTGGTGCTCGGCTAGAGGAAATTCAGAACAAGCTATATAACATGGGTGTCATGGATGCTTATAATCTGGATGGTGGAGGATCGTCATCACTCATCTTCAATGGAAGAGTAGTCAACAAGCCATCAGACGGAAATCTTAGAGCTGTACCAACCAATTTCCTGTTTTTTAAATGATTATAGTAAAATGTCTATGCAACATATCACATTTGCGTTTATTTTTATTGATTTGCAGGGTATAATCTTGATAACGAATACATTTGCTAATGGAGGTGCCAGTATGTCGTTCTCATTAACCTTTTGGATCGTAACTATCGTATTTGTGTTATTTATGGTCGGCATCCTTACCTCATCTTACAACGACGACAAAACAAAAGGTCTATAAGCAAGAAATGTCTCAGCAGCCACTTGGCTCTGAGGCATTTTTTTTATAAGCCTGAAACAAAAAAACTGCCACATAAGTAGAGAAATCTACGAATGGGACAGTTTCTTTATTTAGAAAACTTTTGGCTGTCAGAATTCTAAATGTGTAAATATGTACTTCCTAGGCGTGTCTTGGTAATTGCGTCATTTCTGAGAGGCATGCAGCGCAAATATAACGATCTTTATATTCACTCACACCTTCCATTGATCCGCAGAAAACACATTTTGGACGGTAACGCTCCAAGATGATATGGTCACCCTGTACCAAAATTTCAACCGGGTCGCCTTCATTCATCTGATACCTTTTACGCAGGGACTTAGGCAGAACAATTCTACCCAGCTGATCCACTTTGCGAACTACACCAGCAGGTTTCATATCTAACGTACACCTCTCCTGTTCAACTAATAATTTGTAGCTACTATATATTTCGGCTCATTCATTATATTTCGTTATTAAAATGTCGAATCCTGCTGAAAAAAACAAAAAAAATGTCTTTTTTCTAAACAAGATTAGGAAAATCCAGCTGTCGAAGGGCTTCATATACAATAATAGCTGCAGAATTCGATAAGTTCAGCGATCTCACGGCATCACTCATTGGCATGCGCATTTTTGTTTCTTTACCCGCTTCCAGAATTTCAGCAGAAAGCCCCTTCGTTTCTTTACCAAAGACAAAGAAGTCTCCATCTTGAAAATCAAAATCGCTATATCTCTTCTCCGCTTTCGTCGTTGCGTAAAAGAAACGTCCCTCACTGTACTTCTCAAGTACCTCAGCAAAAGAGTCGTGGTATTCAATGTTAACAGCGTGCCAGTAATCCAATCCTGCTCTTTTCAATGTAGCATCGTCTGTACGGAATCCGAGCGGGCGAACCAGGTGAAGATGAGTGCCTGTTGCTGCGCAGGTACGCGCAATGTTTCCAGTATTGGCCGGTATTTCCGGCTCAACTAATACGATATGGAGTGCCATTATATGGTTCCTTCCTCTCTAAAGGCTTAATAGCCAGATGTTTTACTCTAGTGCATAACCATAGCTTCTCCAAACAAACTGAAAACCTTCCACCCATAGGCGGAAGGTTTACGATAGAGTTCATTAACCTTGAGTTTGCCGGAAATGGTTCATGAAATCAGAAAGTGCTTTAACACTTTCGTAAGGAACTGCATTGTAAATGGAAGCGCGCAAGCCACCCACACTACGATGTCCCTTTAAGCCGACAAAACCTTCCAGTTCAGCAGCTTTAACAAACCGTTTTTCGAGTTCTTCCGATTGCATCCGGAAGGTAACGTTCATAATGGAGCGACTGCTCTTCTCAGCAACGCCACTGTAGAAGCCGTCACTTCCATCGATGTGATCATATAATAGACCCGCTTTTTCAAGGTTCTTGGAATGGATACCAGCAAGACCACCTTGCTCCTCAATCCATTTTAATACTTCGTTAACCATATATACAGAGAAAGATGGAGGTGTATTGTAAAGAGAGTTATTTTTGTAATGAGTGCTGTAACGCATGATAGTTGGAATGTTAGAAGGTGATTCTGCGAGCAATTCCTCTTTAGCAATAACTACAGTCACACCGGAAGGACCAAGGTTCTTTTGTGCTCCAGCATAGATCATTCCGAATTGGTTGACATCGATTGGCCGGCAAAGGATATCACTGGACATATCTGCGATAAGCGGAATCGAGCCAGCATCCGGATATTCTGCATATTGCGTTCCTTCAATGGTCTCATTGGAAGTAACGTGAAGGTAGGCAGCATTTTCCGCAGCTTTAATCGAACTCAATTCAGGTATAGCTAAGAATTTCTTGTCTTCGGAAGAAGCAGCAACATGAGCGCCCCCTACCAATTTAGCTTCTTTATAAGCCTTATCTGCCCAGCTACCTGTCATAACATAGCTACCTACTTGGCCTTCGGAAATCAGGTTCATAGGGATCATAGCAAACTGTGTGCTTGCTCCACCTTGTACGAACAATACCTTATAGCCCTTCGGATTGCCGAGGAGCGAAAGCAGACGTTCCTGCGCTTCATTATGCACGGATTCGTAGATTGCTCCACGGTGCGACATCTCCATGATAGACATTCCACTTTCTCGGAAATCAACAAACTCCGCTTGTGCGCGTTCCAGTACCGTAAGCGGCAATGCTGCCGGTCCGGCATTAAAATTGTATGCTCTCTTATTCAAAACTACTCCCCACCCTTTCTCTCCTATCAATATGGATATCGCTTATGATAGCAATAATCTCACACACCAGCAAGTATAATTATTCACATAAAAGCTTTGATTACTGCTTATCATGATGTGAAAAAATGATAAGTTCGGCTCCAGGACTTGCTTTCATGCGGTAAAAGACTAATGTTCACAAAAACTTCAGGTGAGACCACATGGCGTTCTCCCCATAGCGCCATTCGTGCTACTGGGAAATCTCCGCTCTCGCGTACTCCTGTTCCACTAGGCTTATGAACCAACTCCCAATTGAACTCAGCCTCTGGACCTCCCCAGCCACTCAGCTTGCAGTAAAATGACCGGTCTGGCTCTTCTGACCAAGTAAGGGTATTACCAGATACCTCTAGCAAATTATTCGTGTATTGAGATTCTGGCTCTTCTACTTTGAGCCCATTCGAGAGGCGCAACTCAAAATCCGAACCTATATTCAAACCATCAATTCCTACGAAATTGTGGATGTACTCCTCGGTTTGGATTGGCTTATCCCCTTTGTTATGCAATTCATATGCAATTTTCAATTGGTCGTCCTTTATAGAGATCGTTTTGGTCAAAAGCATCGCGTATCCATTACTTTCCATCGGCTGGACAGTATATGTAATAGAATCATCCCTAACCTCCATATCAACAGCAAAGGGGGTTAGTGGATATTTATTATGAAAGCTATAGCTCTGCGAATCCAGCTTTTGTAACAATCCGATTCCGGGCTTTGGAAACCAGCCTCCGATCGGCGCTTCATCATACCCAATTGCCCGGGAAATGCCAAACTCGTTGCATAGTCCACTTCCGCCAGTACCTTCGCCTTCCTTCAAGCTCTCTGGCACACAAAACGTATGGTTACCCTTTTCTAACGTAACCTGTGTGATAAACCCCGTCCAGTCAAAACGAGTCCCTTTATAATCTTCTCCAATATCAGCGATATCCACAGATAATACGCCATTTGACAGCCTGTAACCCATCCTTCACAAACCCCTTTCAATCATTCAACAAATAAGTAAATTAGCCCCATTATATCATTTATGAAGAACCTTAGTTTTTATAATTTTCAAAAAAACGTCTGCAGCCGCTATTCATAACGGTGCAGACGTTTATAAAAAATCTAGTTAAGATTACGCCAGAGTCACTTCAATCACGTGAAGCTTCTCTGTCTGCAGAGCAAGTAGCTCCTCACGTGGAATAATCGCACTTCCTGAGCCGCGCTGCAGCGTCACCTCGCTGCCGTTCAACGTAACGGAGTGTATTTGGTACTCTCCGTAGTTAAAGCTTCCAGTGGCTTTATAGACCACTTCAAACTCACGATCTGCAAAGATCGTCTTAATTGATGCTTTACCCTCGGAATCAAATTGTTCTTTTACTAATTTAGGTTCTAGCAATAGATCGCCCAGCTTGCCCTTCACACCAAATACTTCAGTGACCATGGTTAGCAAGAGCCAGCTTGCGGAGCCTGTTAGATACGTGTACATCCCTCTACCTTGCTCGTTAATATATTCAGGAATACCTGGGTAGATGCGGGCTTTTTCGAAATCCGTACTCAAGCTGTAAAGAGATTCAAGGACCTTATGACCTTCTTTTACATAACCACGTTTGTACAATGCATTTCCATACATGATGGTCATGTGACTGAACATGGCCCCATTTTCTTTATGGCCAAAAGCAAAACCAAAAGCACGACCGAGATTTTGCTGAATTCCACCGAAACGGGAATTAAGCCTGTATCCAATCTTGTCGTCAAATAGATTACGATCTACAGCAGCTATAATGTGTGGAATTTGCTCCGGAGCCGCTGCATGACCCATAAGCGGGAACACTTGGCCCGTAAGCGTCATACGAACGCCTTCAGAAAATTCACCCTCTACCTGTTCACCATCGTTATTATAATAACCATTAAACCAGCCATCGCCATTCTCGCTCTGTACCCACTCGTTGCTACGCAAATGGTTAAATAACCATTCCGCTTTTTGCTCCAGATCGTCAGCTACTTTATCAATATCGAGAGATACACGAACTCCACTCACCTTATTTGGTGCGGCAGCATAATATCGATCCAATCTCTCATGCTTACCTGATACAGAACCATAATCCACAGACTCGATAAGAGTATCCAGCAGTAGCTGCATTTCTTCGGCTAATTCAACAGTTTCCTGACCTTTAGAAGTCTTAAGGTTACGCAGCACCCGGGAAATATCCAATAGATTGCTAGCATAGAAAGATGTAAATGCTACACTCTCTCCGCGATCCGCCCCCATATCGAGGCCATCATTCCAGTCCGCGCCTTCGAGCAGGATATTATTATGCTCTCCTACATTAAAGAACGGAACTAGATTTTGCAGCAAAATATGTTCCAGAATTGTACCTTTGTAGATTTCCCCAGAAACTGTTCTAAGATCACTGCCTACAGAGGTATTCCATGAAGAATCACGTTCCTTACAACGACTCATAAACGTATCCCGGAAATAAGTCTGTTCTTGCAACAAGAAATCAAGATCACCACTCTGATCCAGATAGAGCATCGTTGTTAAAAATGGCCATGCCCCATGATCCATCCATACACGAGGGATATTGTTACGGTCAGCGATAAATTCACCTGGCTGTTGACCGATAATGGTTGCGTTACTGCCATCAATTCTCACACCAGCGTAATTGTTGAAGAGTAGGCTACGAACTTCGGCAGGCTCCATAATGAGCAGTGCCAGACAGTCTTGCCAAAGATCTCGCCAGCCACGTCCGCCTCTTCCATAATCATGATACGGTAAGAAGGAGTTACCATACAGTCTTCTAAGGACCGGTTGGATGGTTACCCATTTCATCCATTGATCTGCATCCGAGTCGCCGGTATGAAATTCAACCATATTCACTTTGTCTGCCCAGAACGCTTTAGTTTCCTTTAGCAGATGATCAAAAGCTTCAGATGTACCATATTTACTCATCAACGCTTCAACGTTAATTCTATCACTATCAATTGCCATAACTACGACATAAGAATGGCTTGCACCAGAAGACAAGGTAATTGAAGCAAAACGAAGACCACCAACGGCTTCATAACCCTCTCTATCCACGCCGCCACCTTTACCAATCTCTGGCGTAGCATTCAGAATAACAGCTTCTGGCCAGTCAAGACTTCCACCTTCACCGATAAATTCTTCTTGAATCGGGAAGAAACCATCAGGTTGACTGCCATCACCTTCTGCACCAAATACACCGTAAGAAGTGTGATTAATGCGATGACCACGCTCATCGAAAGATAGCGCAGGTTGAACCTCAACACCATAAGCTGAGGTGTAAATCCGGTTCAGCAGGGAAGTTACATGTCTGTGATCGCGCAGATCATCTGCGGAACGGGCATACAAGGGAACTACCGCCGTTGGCGTAAGAGTAAGCTCCTCTGTTCCCGTATTCGTCAACGTAACTTTCATAAGTTCTACCTTGTCGTTACCGCTAGGTACGAAGCTGGTAATCTCAGCTTTGACACCCATCTCAGAGTTGCTGCGAGTCACACGATGCCATAGAAATCCAGCCTCAAGCACTGCATCATCAGCAGATGGGGTGTAGAACGCTGCATTTTGCTTAGCAGAGTTTCCAGCTGCAGACCAAGCACCTTTGCCTTCGACGTAAACCCAGAAATTACGCGAGGCGCGTGAATTATGCAAATCTTCAACAGATAATGGCGGTGTTAAAAATGTATTATGACCTGTTGTCGCCTGACCATGAAGCTTCGGGGTTACAGTCGACATCATTCCCCCCTCATTTACTAGAGGGAAGTATAAGAAACTACTATGATCCGGTTGCTGAAGCTTGAACTCCCCGTCCTTTCCGGTGAATTCAAAGCCTTGAATTTTTTTGCGGTCCATTGTCCCCATCCTCTCATTTACACATCTACTTAAGCTTTAACCGCACCTGCCAATGCACCGTCAACGATATACTTTTGAATGAAGGTGTACAGGACGATAAGTGGTGCGGATACGATCATGATACCGCACGCCAACATAGGCCAGTTGTTTCCGTATTGACCGCGGAATTCTTTAAGCCCGAAGGTAATTGGATAATGTTCCGGACTTGGCAAATACATGATTGGACCTACAAAGTCATTCCAAATGGTAATCGCCGTCAGGATAACACCTGTTGCGATAACAGGTTTCATCAGTGGCATAATGATCTGGAATAAATACCGCATATACCCAGCACCATCCATACCTGCAGCTTCATCCATCTCACGGCTGATCCCTTTAATATAACCTACGAACATCATGAAGACGATCCCTGTTCCTCCTGTTTTCAGGAGAATATAACCCAGCTTCGTATCATAGCCCACGAATCCAAGCTCTTGTTTCAAGGTAAGCATCAATTTGAACTGTGCAACCATAGGGTTAGGCAAGAACTGTGACATCAAGAAGAACAAATAAATAAACCCGCTCCACTTCACATAATTTCTCGCCACCGGGAAAGCTCCGAATAACGACACGATTAGTGTTAGCACTGTTGCTACAACTGTGTACAGCAAACTGTTAATGAAATAATTAGAGAAATTACCTTTTAACCAAGCTTCCTTGTAATTATCCCATTGAATACTTTTCACAAGTCCGATCGGGTCTAGCAAATAGTCCGAAAAAGACTTGAATGAAATGTTTATTACAAACAATAGTGGCATGATATACAAAACAAGCAATACTGCAATCAGAATATAGGAGAGAGTTTTGGCGGTTTTGGAATCTTTCATTAATACTCCACCTCTCTCTTACGCATTTGTTTAACTGCAAATACAACGAAGACCAGAATCATAAGGAACTGCACCACAGAAAGCGCGGATGGAAGTCCCATCTGTAGAGAACCACGGAACGTCTCTTTATACACGTCATAAGCCATCGTTCTTGTGTTAAAGCGACCGTCCGTAGTTGCGAGAATAATATCAAAGGTCGACATCGCACCGATAATGGACAAAATAATATTAATGGTGAACGATGGAGCAATAAGCGGGAATGTAATGTTCTTAAAAGATTGCCACTTCGTAGTTCCATCAATATATCCAGCTTCATACAGATCTTTCGGTACGGATTGTAGGCCTGCAAGGAAAATCAGCATGGAGTAACCCATGTACATCCAAATTTGCGTGAATATAATATAACCAAACGCATGGGTGAAGCTTCCAAAGAACATATCTTTATAACCGAACAATGAATCATACAGTTGATTTACGGGACCACTTAGCGGATCGAACATCAAGCCCCATACCAGTGCAACTACCGATACACCGAGCACAACCGGCAAAAAGAAAACTGCGCGATAAAAATAATCGCCTTTCAGCTTCTGATTAATCACTACGGCCATAAGGAGACCGACACCGTTTTGTACGATTGTAACAATGACCATGAAATAAACTGTTCGTATAATGGAATCCCATCGTTCGCCTGAATTTCCGGAGTTAAAAACACTGTAATAATTGTCAAGGCCTACGAAATTCAATTTGCTTCCTGGAACGTTAGTAATATCTGTAAATGAATAAATGACCGTCATCATAGAGGGTCCAAAATAAAAAATAACATACAACGATAATGGAATCATAAGCAGCAGAAGCGGTAAATATCTTTTTATACCTTTTCCGAACGGATACATTTCTCTCACCTACCCAATCCTAATTCAATAAAATGATCGGGGTCTGTACGAACAGACCCCGATGTTGTAGTACATGATGGTGCACAGTATGTTGTAGATGTCTGTTTATTAGGATAACAGCTTATTTAGGAGCTGCCGCTTCCCATTCTTTTTGTTGTACATCTGCAAGTTCTTTAGCGGTTTTGAATTCGCCGCCTGGTGCCAGGTATTCAGTGTGAACGCCTTCAGCAGCAATGTGCTCGCCTACATTGTCGCGGTTAATCATTATGATTTCATAAGCAAGTTCAAAGTCTTCTGCCATGTATTGGGCAAGTTCGTTGTCAATGAAGTCACTGCCAGTTGCGATGTTATCTTGTGTTGGTACGAATCCGGCAGCCTTAACATATTCCGTGTAATTTTCTGGTTCAGAGAAGAATTCCAACCATTTCAATGCGCCTTCTTTGTTCGGACCTTTTTCTGCTGCATACCAAGTTACATCGTATTTGCCGACAAGAGAAGCGTTCTTAGCAGCATCTTCAGTAGCTGGGATTGGGAAATATCCGAATTTCACATCAGGATTTGCCGCAGCGATTGTAGGTGCATCCCAAGTTCCGTCAGCAATCATAGCTGCTTTACCTGTTGCGAAGTACGAAGGTGCTGTTGCATAGTCAATACCCAAGAAACCATCGATGATGTAGTTATCTTGAAGGGTCTTCATTTTATCCAATACTTCTACAGCCTCAGCATCGTTGAACGCCGAATTGCCTTTCCAAACGCCTTCAATCCATTTTTGTTGGTCGCCGCCACCTAGAATCTTAGCTTGCAAACCGAACACTGGCAGTTTCAAAGGCCATACGTCTTTACCAGCCACTACGATTGGTACAATGCTCTTGGATTTCAAAGTATCTAGAACACTGATGAACTCTGTCCATGTTGTTGGAACAGTCAAACCGTTTTGTTCAAAAATTTCTTTATTATAGAAGAAACCTGACATTGCTACTTTACCGGTTGGGATCGCATACACTTTATCGTTGTAAGTACCCGCTTTGGCAATATCATTCGCATTGTAGTTTTTAACGAAAGCTTCGTTGCTCAGATCAGCAATCAAACCGGAATCAATCCATTGTTGCCAGTCTGGCACTTTCGCTCCTGGTGTCCAATCTTTAGGAGACAATCTCATACCGGACAAATCGGCAAGGACGTCTACGTCACCAGCTGTAATTCTTGCTCTTTGTGCTTGTTTAAATTCATCGTCCGGACCTGTCGTCGTGTACTCAATCTTGTATTCTGGATATTTCTCTTCAAACTTCTTATTAATGTCTGTAATGACCTTGTTAATGTTTTCTTGTTTCCAGTGCAAGATTTTAATAACCTTTTTCTCACCATTTGCGGGCTTGCTTGTTCCGTTGCCCGAAGTAGCCTCACCATTTGTGTTGTTGCCGCTTCCACATGCTGCTAATGAGAGCACTAGCGCTGAGCTCAACAATACCGCAGAAAGCTTCTTTACCATTTTTGTTACCCCCCAGATGATTTGTATGACCTCTTAACGAAACACCATCTTAATTCCTGAAATTACGAAACTTTAGCGATTATAATACAGAAAGCGGTTTCGTTGTTTTTATTATTACATCGTTATTTATCTTTGTAAAGTCTTTTTTTATTCTCTATCTTTGAACTATTCTTGAACTAGAATCCTCCAAAACCCTTTAAAATCAAGGATTTATCTGTTTGATCGCCAAAGATCCCATTGACTATCTACCTATATAATTATAAAATCATTTACGAAAACGTTTCGTAATTCATATTTGAAATCCATAAAAAGTTTAACTCAACTATACTTTTATCATAGATTACGGAGTATTTCGCATTATAAGGAGGACTAAAGTTGGCCTATAACATTAAAGACATAGCGAAAATAGCTGGAGTTTCTGTTTCGACAGTATCTAAAATCATAAATAACTACAGCGATATTTCGGAAGACACCAAGACTAGGGTACAACAAATCATAAAGGAAACTGGATATACTCCCTCCAATTCAGCAAAAACACTAGCTACAAAATCATCGAATCTAATTGGTGTTATTTTTGCAGGAATGCTGAACGTTGACTTTACCCACCCTTTTTTCATCGAAGTTCTAAATTCCTTCAAAAAACAAATGGGACTGTTAGGTTATGACCTGATCTTTTTCTCTAACGAAAAATTTCAAAGTGGCGATACTAATGATTATCTTGCCCGTTGTCTGCATTTTAATGTGGATGGCTGCCTACTTATTACCGGACAAGAGCTAGAAACCTCCATCAGCGAATTGGATAATAGTTCTATCCCATGCATCGGCGTAGATTTAAAGCTGTCAGGCGACAATTCGGGTTATATCATGTCTGATAATTTTAAGTTGTCTACCAAGGTAGTCGAACACTTTTACTTATTAGGCTATCGAGAACTTGGTTATATCGGCAGCTCCTCTGAGTCAGAAATCTCCAATATACGTGAAAGTGGTTTCCGCAAAGCACTTGAAGATTTAGGACTACCGATCAACGAAAACTGGTTCTTAAACGGCAGCAACTTCTTTGAAGCCAGCGGTTATGAGACCATGCGTAGAATGATTTCGAATGGAAACTTACCCAGAGCGATATTCGCGGCTTCTGATCAGCTAGCTATTGGGGCTATGCGTGCCCTAAAGGAATCTGCTATTGCTGTTCCTGGAACCGTCGCGATTATTGGCTGTGATGATATCGAAGCCTGCAATTACACAACACCACTCTTGACTACGATTAAGCAAAATAAAGATAAGATCGGTCGTCTAGCTGCGTTAATGCTGTATGATCTAATAAACAATCAATCAGGCACGAGCTCTTTCAGCGTCGAGCCAGAGCTCATCATAAGAGAATCCTGCGGAGCTCCTGAGCGGGGTTTAGTATAGATTCCTAAGTGATACCTCTACTTAATTAAAGCAGAACTACTGGGCAGAATATTAAACTATAGAAGCAAAATGAGGATATCCTTAGCCATATCAATGGCCAAAGATATCCTCATTTTTGTTAGGATCAATACAAAAGGTGTTCCTAAGTCATTTCCATGACTTAGGAACACCTTTATTTGTTAAAGCTTTATATGATTTGAGCAATCTTACAGATCGAAGTACAGAGAATATTCATGTGGATGAACACGAATCGCAACCTCTTGAGCCTCGGAACGTTTCAGAGCAATATAGTTATCAATGAAGTCCTTAGTAAATACGTCGCCTTCTGTAAGGAATTCGTAATCAGCTTCCAAAGAATCAAGCGCTTCGCTCAGGCTACCTGGAACGCTGCGGATCTTTTCTTTGTCTGCATCGGACAATTCGTAGATGTTCTTATCCAGAGGACCGTAACCCAGTTCTTGTGGGTTGATCTTGTTTTTGATTCCGTCCAGACCTGCCATCAGCATTGCGGAGAATGCCAGGTAAGGGTTAGCGGTGGAGTCCGGTGTACGGAACTCGATACGACAGCCCTTCGGTGTCACAGCCGCTACTGGAATACGAACTGCTGCAGAACGATTTCCTTTGGAGTATACCAAGTTAACCGGCGCTTCGTAACCAGGAACCAAACGTTTAAAGGAGTTGGTGCTTGGGTTAGTCAAAGCGATCAAAGCTGGTGCATGATACAAAATACCGCCGATGTAGTGAAGAGCCATTTCGCTCAAGTTAGCATAAGCGCCTTTTTCGTAAAACAAAGGAGTGTCTCCGTCAAAGATCGATTGGTGTACGTGCATTCCGCTACCATTATCGCCAAACAGTGGTTTTGGCATGAAGGTTGCTACTTTGCCGTACTGACGTGCAGTGTTTTGTACAATATATTTATAAGTCATGAGATTATCAGCAGTTTTCTTCAAGGTATCAAAACGGAAGTTAATTTCCGCTTGGCCTGCAGTTGCTACTTCGTGGTGATGACGCTCAATGCGCAGTCCCACTTCAGCAAGCAGACGACACATTTCACTACGGATATCCTGTTGGGAATCCACAGGTGCTACAGGTACATATCCACCTTTAACGCCAACTTTAAATGCAAGATTGCCGCCCTCTTCTTTACGACCCGTATTCCAAGCCGCTTCTTCAGAGTCTACGAAGAATGAGGAGCTGTTCATACCGCTCTCGTAACGAACATCATCAAAGATAAAGAATTCAGACTCAGGTGCGAAGAATGCTGATGTTCCAACTCCGCTCTTCTGAAGGAATTCTTCTGCTTTCACAGCAATACCGCGAGGATCGCGCTCATAGCGTTCACCATCAGGAGTGAAAATGTCGCACATAACGTTCAGCGTTGGATGAGCTGTAAACGGATCAATGAACACACTGTTCGGATCAGGCATCATAACCATGTCTGATTCTTCAATACCACGGAATCCTTTGATGGAAGAACCGTCGAATGCTACCCCATTTACAAAAGTTTCATCTTCCACTTCAGAAGCAGGCAGAGAAATGTGGTGAGCACGACCACCTAAATCTACGAATCGAAAATCTACCCACTCGATATTGTTTTCTTTAATTGTTTGCAACACTTTTTCAACCGACATGAATTTTTCCTCCCCCAAGTTCCGAACATTAAGCCCCTCACAGTATGCAAATGTTCTTGTTTCATTTTTATTTGCTGTCGTCATTATAAATCTCATACCTAACATCGTCAATGCTTATGTCAGGTATTTCTTTCAGCAATGTAAGATATTCTAACGCTTTCGTGAAATCCATTATTTTCGCTAATATTCATAACATTTCTAACTTATCCAATAGCAAAGAAGCCCTACTATCCCGCTGTACCGCGGGTTTAGAGGACTTCCAAGGTTGTTATATTCTTAAAAATTATAGCGCCGAAACGGTTTCTGGCGAAGTTGAAAACTTACGTCCAACAATCGGAGCAAGCTTTTCGAGATCCTTAAGCAGATTATCGAACTGCTCAGGGAATAACGATTGAACACCGTCACCTGTCATAGAATTGTCCGGATCTGTGTGCATTTCGATGATTAGACCATTTGCACCAGCTGCAACCGAAGCTTTAGCCATAGGTTCAACTAACTCACGACGTCCAGTGCCGTGACTTGGGTCAGAGATTACCGGAAGGTGACTTAAGCTTTGTAGAACTGGAATAGCCGATAGATCCAGCGTATTGCGTGTGTAAGTCTCAAATGTACGAATACCACGCTCACAGAGCATTACATCCTTATTTCCGCCTGCCAAAATGTACTCCGCTGCATTGAGCAATTCATCATAGGTTGCACTGAAGCCGCGTTTCAGAAGGACAGGTCTTCCACAAGTACCCAGCTTGCGCAACAAATCAAAGTTCTGCATGTTCCGTGTACCCACTTGGAGGATGTCAGCATGCTCTGCACAAATATCCACATACTCTGGTGTCATAACCTCTGTAATGGTTAATAGGCCATGACGCTTTCCTGCTTCAGCCATCATAGTCAAACCTTCTACACCTACGCCTTGGAAGCTGTATGGACCTGTACGGGGCTTAAACGCGCCTCCACGCAGTACCTGAGCACCTGAAGCTTTAACCAGACGGGCAATCTCATCAATCTGCTCTGGAGACTCAACGGCGCATGGTCCGCCCATAATCACCAAATTCTCTCCACCAATCTTCACACCCTTGATATCGATAATGGTATCCTCTGGATGGAAATCACGGCTAGCTAGCTTATAAGACTTGGAGATCTTTACGACGTTCTCTACTCCCTTCATTTGCCGCAAATGCTCTGCAAGCTTAGGAGTGACACTTCCTACTAAACCGATAACAGTGTGATCTGCACCTTTAGAGAGATGTACCTGCAGACCCTCTTTTTCGATAACTGAAATAATATCTTTAACCTGCTCTTCTGGCGTTTGATTGGATGTAATGACGATCATTTTAATAACTTCCTCTCTACACTTAAAATTTATAATAATTTCGCTCAATACACTCACACTACGACGCGTGTTCGCTTTTAAGCTTTTAAGCTTTTATGCTTTTAACCGATAAAGCGATTTTACTCTAAAAATCCTTTACCGTCAATCCTATTTCCTGATTTATAATATGAAACCGCTTTTTCTAAATAGAAAAGCGCGTAACCTCGATAGACGAGGTTACGCGCTTTTGTCCTAACACAAATATATAAGTTCGCTTACAGCGCATTAAGTAGTGCTTGTGCTCTTATTCTTAACCGGAGGAAGTAATTTCGCCATATTCACAGTACGTTTGATCTCCCATGTCTCGGGATTCTCAGAATCGTACTGCTCCAAATAATTAATAACTTCTTTGGTAATTGGAGTAGGTGTAGACGCGCCAGAGGTAACCCCTACAATATTTACACCCTTCAGCCAGTCGGTGTTTAGTTCAGAGATATCAGAAATCCGATGAGCAGGCACACCTGCGATCTCTTCCGACACCTGTGCCAGACGATTAGAGTTGTTGCTTCGTGGATCGCCAACGACAATCACTAGATCGCATTGACCCGCCTGTTCCGCTACAGCCTCTTGACGCACCTGAGTAGCCATACATATCTCATTATGCACTTCAGCACCTGGGAAGGTCTCTAGTAGCTTTTTCATAATATTCTTAATGTCCCACTGGCTCATAGTGGTCTGATTCGTAATTACAATCCGTGAAGAAGGAATGGATAGAGTTGCAATCTCATCTTCTTTTTCAATTAAATGCACATGCTCTGGCGCAATGCCGACAGCACCTTCCGGTTCCGGATGGCCTTTCTTGCCGATATAAATAACCTCATAACCGTCATCGACTTTCTCCTGAATGAGATCATGCGTCTTTGTCACATCAGGACAGGTAGCATCGACCGTAGTCAATCCTTTATCCCTAGCCATCTTGCGTACCTCAGGTGAAACTCCGTGAGCAGTGAATATAACGGTTCCACTGTCTACTTTATCGAGAATATCCAGACGGTTATGACCGTCCAAGGTAATGATGCCATCGTCCTCAAACGAATTCGTGACATGACTATTATGAACAATCATGCCCAGTATATAAATCGGCCGGGGAAGATCGAGATTTTGCGCAGCCTGCCGTGCCATTACCATAGCATCGACTACTCCGTAACAATATCCCCGTGGAGAAATTTTAATGACTTCCATGACTTCACCAACTTTCTGCTTTCGTTGACTTCTGTAATAGGACACACTTTAAATTATACCCTATTCCAGCGGCGGAGCAAAGAGAAGCGGCAACCAGATCACAAAAGTAGTTCCTTCGCCTTGGCGTGTAACAACTTCCACAGACCCACCATGCTCGTCAATAATCCATTTAGCAATGGATAAACCAAGCCCAATCCCTTCTGTAATACCACGTGATTCATCTGCACGATAGAAACGGTCGAAAATATATGGAACCTCATCTTTATCCATACCTATCCCCGTATCGGTGATCCGAATACCAACCTGATTCTGATAGAAAATCGTATCTAAACTTACCTCACCAGAAGGCGTGTATTTAAAAGCATTATCAATAAAAATAAATAACATTTGTTGTAAATAATCTTTATTACCCACAACATATTTTCCATTTAAGACGGACATATCCCCTGTAACCCACTCCGCTTGACGAGGCAGGAAGGATGCCCTACGCGCGATCTCAGTCATCATTGGTTCCAGTGCCACCGGCTCTATCTCGAAGGTTCGCCCTGTATCAGCACGAGCGAGCGAGAGCATATCTGCTACAAGTCGGCTCATTCGCTTAGACTCGTCCGCGATATCCTTTACCGATTCCATCGAGAGCTGGCGAATTTCAGCCTCGCTCATCTTCCCTTCGCCCGGCTCCATCTCCCATACTTTTTGCAGTAGATCGATATTCCCACGAATAGTTGTTAGCGGAGTCCGCAACTCATGTGATGCATCGGAAACGAATCGGCGCTGAGCCGCATACGAATCCTCTAACTCTGTGTAGAATCCTTCCATACGCCCAAGCATGTTATTGACAGTCTCAATTAGACGACCTATTTCGTCCGGAGGTCCATCATATTCAATTCGGGAGCTTAGATCTGTCCCAGTCTGGATACCGTTTGCAGCTTCAATCACCTTTCCAATAGGACTCATCGCTTTACGGGCCAGGAATAAACCAAAAGTAAATGCCGCGATCAAGGTAGCAAAAGAACCGACAAGCAATATATTTTTCAAACGCTCCAAGAGCTTATTCTGCTCATTCACATAGGCAGCGACTTGTAATACAGCCACTGGATTATTATTATAATGCTCTAGTTCGATAGGCATCTCGTAGATCAAAAACTGATTGCCGTCCACAACAACATTACGAAATCCTTTTGCAATTTTATCTTTAGCAGGATAATCAAACCGTAGGCCAAAGTTAATCATATTGGTCGATTGTGACAAGCTTTTGCTGCCATAAGTATAAATCTGCGTATATAAATTGGAGTTTTCAGGACCGACTCCGCCAAGTTTCAGCTCACCATTGTAGCGATCAACGCTAAATAAAAGTTTCGTTTGCTCAGATTGTACCTTCAGACGATCCTTCAAGTCCCCATACGTATTAAAATAGACAAAACCGTAAATTGCGGCTGATAAGGCCAGCAGCATAACGGCCAAAATCCCTGAATACCAAGCAGTCAGCCGCAATCTTATAGACATGTTAGTTGTCACCTCTTAGAATGTAACCGGCACCCCGGATCGTTTGAATGAGGCGTTTACCGCCATGCTCCTCCGTCTTTTGACGTAGCATAGCTATGTATACCTCAAGTACATTTGATTCACCGCTATAATCATAACCCCATATTTTATCCATGATCAGATCCCGCGAAAGCACCCGTTTCGGATTCTGCATAAAGAGATGTAGCAGCTCAAATTCCTTCGCTGTCAGCTCCAGTCTCTTGCCGGCGCGTGTCACTTCACGTGAATCCACATCCAAGGTAATATCCTCGTAAGTAACCGCTTGCTCACTGCCGCCACTTTGCTCACTCTTGCGCCGAAGCAATGCTCGCACACGCGCAAGTAACTCTTCCAGCGCAAATGGTTTAACTAGATAATCGTCCGCACCCAGATCAAGCCCTTTCACACGATGCTCAATTTCATCCTTGGCCGTAAGCATTAGAACAGGTACATTACTGCCCCCTTCTCGCAAACGACGACAGACTTCAAATCCGTCTACCTGAGGCATCATAACATCCAAAATCACCACATCCGGATCGCTGCTTAGGATTGCTCGTAAACCATCCGCTCCATTCACCGCTGTCTTTACATCGTAGCCTTCAAAAGCTAGTCCCCGGCGCAGCATGGAAATAATTTTTTCATCATCATCAATAATAAGAATATTCGGTCGCATCAAGCAGCCCCCATTGTTCATTTCTATTTATTTATATTGTAGCAGTCACACCATGATTAGACAAAAACGGAAGGGTTGCCCCTTCCGCGTTATTCACCGTCCGGTGTTATTACTTCTGACTTTGCCCAGTAGTCGTATCAAAATCATTTTTGTTGCCGATTGTTACGGAAAGATCCATGTTTTTACCATCGCGCACCACATTCAGCGTTACTTTGTCACCGACTTTTAACGTTTGAATGAAAGCGATCAGATCTTGATTTGTTGCATATTTTGTACCATTTGCACCTGTAATGATATCGTAAGGGCGCAAGTCAGCGGCATACGCTGGCGATTTAAAGATAATGTCTGCAACTACAGAACCTTCTTTAATATCCGTGCCCATTTGCTTAGCTACTTCATCTGTAATCGTCATAAGCGTTGCACCAATGAATGGTACGGGTTCTTTTGGAATCGCTTGGTTCGCTTCGAGTTTATCTACGACTTCTTTAATCGTATTCACAGCGATAGCGAAACCTATACCTTGGGAATCTGTGCTAACAGCTACGTTCATACCAATTACCTGTCCATTCATATTGAGCAACGGACCACCGGAGTTACCAGGGTTGATAGAAGCATCTGTTTGCAGCAGGTTTTTGTAGTTGCGTGTTCCACTACCATCTTCTTCGTTAATATCAATGCTGCGTCCTTTTGCACTAAGAACACCAGAGGTTACTGTATGGTCGAAGCCTTGCGGGTTACCGATAGCAACCACTTCTGAGCCTACTTTCAAGCTATCCGAATCTCCCAGAGCAACTGTAGGGAAATCAGTATCTCCTTCAATCTTCAGTACTGCCAAATCCAGATCTTTGCTAGAACCTAGCAATTTCGCTTCGTATGGTTTGGTCACGCCATCCACTGTAACTTGGATAACATCGGCATTTTCAATGACGTGCTGATTGGTCAAAATATATCCGGATTTCTCATAAATGAAGCCTGTTCCAATTCCATAAGGGATGAGCTGCGATGAAGAATTTGAACCTGACTTCGAGTCCTGCTCATTTTGTGAAGAACCACTTCCACCGTATTGATCCCCGAAGAAAAATTGAGAGAACGGATCACTCAAATTCGGACTGGATGAACTTCCATTACGTGAACCGGATTTCACTAGCGTCTCAATCTTGACTACTGCTGGTCCAACCGCATCAACTACGCCAGTCACATCACGAGATCCTTTCACCAATGATGTAGTGGTAGTATTAGGTGTAGTACTAGCACTCTCATTCGTCGTCTTCGCCGTTCCATTTGATCCTGAGCTTGCAATGGTTGTTGCGTCCCCTGTGAACCAGTTGCCTCGATCTGCCATGAACATAGAACCTGAGAGAACGACCATACCCGCTAAGAAGGAAACAAATATTGTTTTCACTGAGCTTTTTGGCTTTTTATTAAATTGCCAGCCACCGCCACCTTCAGAACCGCCTCCGCCGTTTCCTCCACGTCCACCGCCATTACCATCAAAGCCTGTACTGCGATATGAACTGTTATATGGAAGTTGTTTTACAGGTTGTGGAGGTGTAATCTCGACACGCTCCGGCTCCATCCGGTTGTAATGCTGAGCACTTCCGTCTACGTTACTTTCATCTTTGTTCAATGATTTAAATGGTCCATAAGAATAGTAGTATGATGATCCGGAATCGGATGCCTGATTATTATTGCTATTATGGTTATTATTGTCCCAATCCCGATCTGGTGCTGGTCCATTGTCTCGATTAAAGTTGTTTTTGTTATCGTCCATGTTTATTTACCTCCTGCATCCTGTCGCCTGACAAGGATTAATTTGTTTTCTTGTTTCTTATTTTGTACTTTAAACCTTAAGGTCACATTAAAAACAATTTAAGCGGAGATAAAAGATATAGGCAAATAGACGGGATTTGGTTCAAAAGGCGCACGCTGTTGGTCGGGAATGGGTTTCAGGCTACACCGCTGTTGAAATCATGTTCCTATGAATTGACCCTGCGGGTGGAACATGATTTCAAGGGCGGACGTAAACTTTTCGCTCTGATACCCAATCCCTAGGCAGGGAAGTAAAAAAGAAGCTCGGGCGCGGATAACAACGTGGCCCGAACTTCCAACATACAACCTAGAACAAAACCCTAGAGAACGACGTCCGTGAACGAAGTCCAAGAACAAGGAACAAACAACGATCAATAATTATAGGGATAAACTCCCTATAATTTACCAAAAATCACAAGAAATCAAGATTTAAAGGGAATACATCCCTATAATTCTCAGCAATATAGCTATTTATGAGAAAAACAAGGAATTTATACGGAGGATTTCCCTATAATCCTGTATACAAGTGTAAAACTCAAGATTAAAGGGAAGTTTTCCCTATAACTTACTTTTAAGCACCCATAAACTACCCCAAATCATCTTGAACAACAAACCTAACCCTGAGCCCAACCCTTCCGATGAGCATAAATAGCCAACTGGGTTCGATCATCCAGCTCGCATTTCATCAGTAGGTTACTGACATGCGTCTTCACTGTCTTGATGCTGATATGTAGTTCCTCGCCGATATCCTTATTGGTCTTGCCCTCAGCAATGAGCAGTAAGACCTCCTTCTCACGCTCCGTCAAGCCGGAGGAATCACCTTGCACGGTACGCTGGCGAATGCCGCGTGTCAACGCTTGCGATACATCACCAGTCATAACTGGCATACCGCGAAATGCGCCTTGCAGTGCGTAGATCAGTTCCTCTGCCGATACGGTTTTGAGCACATAGCTGACTGCTCCAGCTTCTATAGCGTCCACGACGAGGTCATCCTCTAAGAAGCTGGTCAAGATAACGATTTTGAGACCAGGAAATTCCGATAGCACTGCACGAGTAGTCTCCACACCATTCATCACAGGCATCATCAGATCCATTAGCACGAGATCGGGTAAGCCTTCATGTCCGCCAGCACGCAGCATCTCCAGCGCTTCCTGTCCATTTGCTGCTTCTCCTATAACCTCAAACGTCGGCTCCAGCATCAGATATGTTTTAAGACCCATCCGCACCATATCATGATCATCCACGAGCAACACTCTTATGACGCTCATGCTCTATTCCTCCTCGTCCTCTGTATCTGTTCCTAATGCTCTTTTTTCCTCTAACTCAGAGTTCCCTTGCACAAACTTAGGGATATGTACGCGTATGGTCGTTCCCGCACCCTTACGGCTAATAATCTCCACTTGTCCACCCAGTTTCTCCGCACGTTCGCGCATGGTGGTAAGACCATACGAACCCTGTTTTTGCTGTATATGTTCAAAACCTTGACCATCGTCGCTAATACTCAGCACAACCTGTCTTGACCCTTCACGCAGTGATAAACTGACCAGTCTAGCTTCAGCATGCTTCACAATATTCGCCATAGCCTCCTGGATAATCAAGAATAGCTGATGTTCAATAGCCTCAGATAATTCTCCTTGCAGCTCAAGCTCCTTCATTCCTTTTAAGCCGTTCTGGCGGCAATAATCAGGGAACCATTTTTCCAGTGCTTCGAAAAGATTCCTGCCTTCCAGCTCCACCGGTCGCAACTGTGCAATAAGTGCTCTCATCTGCTTTTGTGCCATCTGTGACATTGCAATTAACTGATCCATTACCAATTGACCTTGAGCTTCATTAACCTTCAGCACTTTAGGCAGCGAAGAAGCCGACATATGGATGGCAAAAAGCTGTTGGCTCACCGTATCATGCAAATCCCGGGCCATACGCCTTCTTTCCTCCAACACCGCACTCTCCGCTGCCTGTTCCTTCTCAATAACCTCTTGTTCACCTAAACGCTGCAGAAGCTGCATCTTGTTCTCGACCGTATCCATCATGACATTAAATTCATGGTACACTCTCGCAAAAGACTGGTCATCACTCTCTGGCATACGTACGGACAGATTCCCTTTTGCCACCTGCAGCATATTTAGATCCAGATGATCAATCCGGCGCTGAATGCGCTGACCTGCCATATAGCCGATTACAACAGTGAACAACACGATCCCCAGACATAAGTACAGCCACATGCGATAATCCATTACTTCGATATACCCAAGGCAAGTGCCTGCATACATCAACCCGGCGCTTACGGCTCCAGTGAGCAAAAAGTAAAACAACAACAACCATTTGGTATTACTAAAGATTGTTCCCATCTAACCCACCGTTTTAACTTTAATGTCACCTATAAAAGCACTTACGTTAATGCGGACTTTTTTGCCCGCTTCTTTATAATAAGGCGTCTTGCATTGAACACTGCTCATAAATCCACTCCGAGACTGATCCAGAACTTCCATATCGCCGATAAATGAACTACTGTTCACTGAGATCCCAAGATCCATATCATTCGGAATGTACACCTTGATGTCGCCTATAAAAGCGGAGATATTAATTTTCGTTTCTCCATAAGCAATTTGCGCGTTCGTCAGATCCAGTACAGTATCACCTATAAACTGCGAGACATTTGTGTTCTTCAGTTGGAAATGCTCGCGACCCATGTGGACATCCCCAATAAAAGCAGAGCGATTGGTTGACTCCTTATTGTTACTCTCTGTCTTATGGAACTCCTCATGCCATTCCCCATGTCTTCTAGCGTGCCGCTCATGACGTTCCTGACGTCTGCGCTCATGACGCTCCTGTTTCTCCTGAAAACGTGATTCAGCGGTGGATTTAAAAGCTCCAGTTCCGTCCTCATCCTCTTCTTCATCTTTTTGCAGATTAATATTCCAGTCTCGCCCTCCAGAAGATTTACCGAATTTCTGCTCGAATTGTTCATCTAGCGTGGAATCCAGCGGTTTTGGCGGCTCCACATCTAGCGAGCTTTTTCCTGGAGGAAAGTAATCAGGTGGTGATGGTGGCGCAGGTGGCACTGGCGGTACTGAACCTCGTGGTTTAAAAATCACATAAAGACCGCCACCAATAAGCATGATTGGAATGAACATTTTGAAAAAATCCCCGGCTGAAATATCGAACCAGTCCAAATTTCGTCCAAGGAAGAACACTCCGATCGCCAGAAAGAAAAAACCGCCGATAGGTGAAGATCCACCTTTTTGATGTTCGTCTCCCGTACCCAGGAGTCGCTTCATCCCCATGAGGATCAAGATAACAGGCCAATAATTTGAGATTAAATAACCTAAGCTGAAATCGGTGTAACCCAACTGTCTAAGTAGAAACATGGCTCCAATCCCTATCAGGATCAAGCCGCCAAAAATCTGACTTGTGAACCTTCTTTTCATATTCCATTTCCCCTTTAAATTAGTGGAACGCTCTCTTCTTCAATCTTATAGCCTTAGTCTACAGGAAGGAAGCGCTCATAAACAGCGGCGAGAGAAGGAACTTCCACTCAGTCTCTAGACCGAGACGAATGGGTTAATATTCCATTTACTTCATTATATATGAAATATAAAAAAAAGACTGTCCCTCAGTTATAAACTGATTTGGGACAGTCTCTTTATTCAGCAGTCTTCTGCTTCAGTAGCGCATTATTGTTGCGGTTTCTGAGCTGGTTTAGAAGTATTTCCACTTTGCTTAGTTGTGCCGTCATTCTCAACAGCAAACTCAGCATTGTATTTTTCATTCGGTGTTTTGTAGTTTTCTTGAACTTTAGACTTTTTATTATTAGCCACGGAATTCACCTCCCTTATCCCTTATGCAGCATAGATAATGCTTACTAAGAGAACATCTCGGATGAGGCTATTGCTCTGCCCCAGTCCGTATTATGGCAAGGTGATGTCACTATTATGCATGACCAAGTGAAATTAAGTTCAATCCACCAAATTCATTGAAATATAACCGCTATATCTTAAATGGATTCTTCCAGCAGGGATTGCGGTACAGCATTGTAAGTCTCAATCGCCTGAGTAAGCTTCTTCAGCATCACTTCTGTACATGTACCGTTTCCTCGCTTAATGAGCTGAACTACAACTGATTTTTTGCCCCATTCCTTATACACCTGTTTCGTAGTAGCAAAATACAAATCAATCTTCCGCCCTTTAATGGCAGATCCTGTATCAGCGACGATGCCGTATCCATAACCAGGTATATAAAGTATACTCCCTAACGGGATTACCTTAGGGTCAGCAGCAATAGTCGAGACTGTGTTCTTATCTCTACGTACTTTAACACCTGAATAGGTAATTCCGTATTCGGGATGTTTAGATGTTTTACCTGTAGATTCATAACCCGCAGTATAACCCGTCGCCATCACTTTCATTGAAGTAATAATTTGGTCAGGAGCTGGCGCAGCTACGGGAATAGAATTCGGCGATTTTGAAGAGCCTGTACCCCCACTCCCTTTGGTAGTTGGAGCTTTAGTGCTCTGTGGTGACTTTGTAGCTACTGGTTTATTTTTTGTTGTCGCAGGAACGATCGGTACGCTGGAATATGGCTCGTTTGATAACAAGGTAGCACGGCCAGTGGTGAGAATAGCTTGTTGATCTTTGGTTCTCATTGAACCTGAGTTAGCCTGAGTATGTTGCAATTCGTTCGAAAGCGTTTTGCTAATATCTGTGTGCTGTAATGTGTCTTCTGTCCCATTGGCCACAACTGCTTGATGCTTGGATTCAGGAATGATACCTGCAGCAGTCAACAGTAGGACTATTGTGACGAAAAGACACCAAAACCTCTGAAATATGCCCATTTTGTTCATGTGATAAACCTCCCCCTTATTAGCGAAGGTTTCCCGATTCACAAAATTTTATACATAAAGATCAATTTTCGATCCTTACGGGCATATGACAGAGGTTCTTATTAGACGTACTTTTGGTGTTGATTATTACAAGTAATTAGGAGATTACACGGTCAGCAATTTCCTGAGCCAGCAGCTCAATAACTTCTTGAAGCGGCTTAGCTCCCATATCGCCTTCTCCACGCTTACGGATGGAAACTGTCTCGGCATTCATCTCATTCTCGCCAACTACGAACATGTATGGTAGCTTCTCCAGCTGAGCTTCACGGATCTTATAGCCAAGCTTCTCATTACGTAAATCTGCCTCAGCAGAGATACCACGGCGACGCAGCTTGTCTGTAACTTCCTTAGCATAATCGTCGAAGGCAGTCGAAACAGGAATAACTTTAACCTGCTGTGGAGACAGCCAAAGCGGCAGTGATCCTGCAAAGTTCTCTAACAAGAAAGCAACAAAGCGCTCCATAGTACCTAAAATACCGCGGTGTAGAACAACTGGACGGTGTTTCTGACCATCGTCACCGATATATTCCAATTCAAAGCGTTCAGGCAGCAAGAAGTCGATCTGTACAGTGGAGAGAGTTTCTTCTTTGCCTAGTACAGTCTTGATCTGCACATCCAGCTTAGGACCGTAGAAAGCAGCTTCGCCTTCTGCTTCGTAGAATGGCAGACCAGCTTCTTCTACAACTTCACGCAACATACGCTGTGCAGTTTCCCACATTTCGTCATTAGCGTAATATTTCTCAGTATCCTTAGGATCACGATAAGACAACCGGAAACGGTAGTCATTAATACCAAAGTCACTGTATACCTGTTTAATCAACTCGATTACACGAATGAACTCGCCTTTAATTTGATCCAGACGGCAGAAAATATGGGAGTCATTAAGAGTCATCGAACGCACACGGTGCAAGCCAGTCAATGCTCCTGACATTTCATAACGGTGCTGGATACCCAGTTCAGCAATACGGATCGGCAGATCACGATAGCTGTGCATGGAGCTCTTATAAATCATCATGTGATGCGGGCAGTTCATTGGGCGGAGAACAAATTCTTCATTATCAATAGTCATTTTAGGGAACATGTCCTCTTGATAGTGCTCCCAGTGTCCAGAAGTTTTATATAGTTCAACATTACCAAGAACCGGAGTATATACATGCTGGTATCCTAGACTTGCTTCCAGATCCACAATGTAACGTTCCAGAATACTGCGCAGTTTAGCACCCTTAGGCAGCCAGATCGGCAAGCCTTGGCCTACCAATTGATTAAATGTGAAGATTTCAAGCTCTTTACCCAGCTTACGGTGGTCGCGTTTCTTCGCTTCTTCAAGCAGACGAAGATGCTCATCGAGCTGCGCTTTTTTAATCCAAGCTGTACCGTATACGCGTTGAAGCATTTTATTCTTGCTATCGCCGCGCCAGTAAGCACCAGCTACATTCATCAATTTAAAGACTTTGATCTTAGAAGTCGACGGTAAGTGTGGTCCCCGGCACAAGTCGAAGAATTCGCCTTGTTCATAGATCGAAATCACACTATCTTCAGGCAATGCTTCAATTAGTTCAAGTTTGTAAGGATCGCCTAGCTCACCGAATATTTGGAGCGCTTCCTTACGGCTAACTTCCTTACGTACGATTGGAAGGTTCTCAGAGATAATGCGATCCATTTCCTTTTCAATCTTTAGCAGATCCTCAGGATTAAGCGGATGTTCCAAATCCATATCGTAGTAGAAGCCATCTTCGATAACAGGACCTACACCAAGCTTAACTTCCTTTGTTCCATATAAACGTCTTACAGCTTGCGCCATCAAGTGGGCAGTACTGTGACGCATAACTTCCAAGCCTTCTGGTGAATCCAAAGTTACGATTTCTATCAATGCGCCTTCCTCTAGCGGAGTGGACAGATCCACGACAATACCATTCAATTTCCCTGCCACCGCATTCTTGCGAAGTCCACTACTAATTGAAGCCGCTACATCATCAATATTACTACCTTCTGCGTATTCCCGAACGGAACCGTCCGGAAGTTTAATACTTACCATTTTAATTTCCTCCTTCATTTCCTTAAGCCAAACAACAATTTTAAATTTTTCGAAACGGAAATATCCACGCATACAAAAAACGCCCGTCCCGCAAAGGGACGAGCGATTGCACCCGTGGTTCCACCCAAATTCGATTCTCTCAATCTGCTCTTAAAGCAGAGTCGAGTCAGAATCCTTCGTAAGCATGGAATAACGACCATGAACCGGCGGTTCTTACTATCCCATTTCAGGGAATTCATAACCGCAGCTACAAAGGGGTAAATCGATAGTAGGATACCGGAGGAAATTACAGCCTATGTTCCCTCTCTCTGATACGGTCCAGAACAATCCATTCATATCTTTGTCAAAGCTGTTAACGTGAATTATGGAGTAATTATAAATCTGTCCTCTCTGACAGTCAAGTCTGTAGAGGGGGCAAAATTTTGTAAACCGCGGAAACAGTCACCTACACGGACAGTTCTGCAGCCAGGAAATAGCGCTAGAACTGTCCTTAACAGGTTACTCTTCTCGGCGTTTCCCAGGTAAGCGGCCTGCACGTTTCAAAGACTCACGCAGCAAGTATTCGATATGTCCGTTTACA
Organism: Paenibacillus sp. FSL R5-0923; assembly: GCF_038009145.1. Lineage (NCBI taxonomy): Bacteria > Bacillati > Bacillota > Bacilli > Caryophanales > Paenibacillaceae > Paenibacillus > Paenibacillus sp. FSL R5-0923. The sequence continues at coordinate 1,177,921 of NZ_JBBPAT010000002.1, read as the reverse complement.
CTGCGAAATTCCTCTCCCGCCCAACGTTCCAACGCCTCATGCAGATCCGGATCGATCCGCAATGGAAAGCTTTTCTTGGCCGCCATGATGCACCGCCTTAATACAACGAGCCGGCGTTAATGACCGGACTCGCTCCGCGCTCCGACACGATCGCCACCATCAGATTATTAATCATGGCCGCTTTACGTTCTTCATCAAGCTCCACTACACCGCTCTCTTTAAGCTGTTTAATCGCCATATCGACCATGCCAACTGCACCTTCAACAATGATTTGACGAGCAGACAGAATGGCAGAAGCTTGCTGCCGCTGCAACATGGTGCTGGCGATTTCTGTTGAATAAGCCAAATGTGTAAGCCGGGCTTCAATGACTTCTACACCAGATAAGGACAAACGCTCTTGAAGCTCAGTCGCTAACTCTTTAGCAATTTCATCTGCATTGGCACGCAAGGACATCCCAGATTCATTGAAGTTATCATAAGGGTATTTGCTGGCTACATGACGCAGCGCCGTTTCACTCTGAATCTCTACGAAAGCCATGTATTTATCTACATCAAAGAGGGCTTTAGCGGAGTTAATCACCTTAAAGACGATAACTGCAGCAATTTCAATCGGATTACCTTCAACATCATTGACCTTGAGCTTCACACTGTTAAAGTTACGAACGCGTAGGGAAACCGTCTTACGTACGCTGAACGGAATAACTGCGAACAGTCCACTCGTTGCAATAGTCCCTACATATTTTCCGAAAAAGGTGACTACAACCGACTTATTAGGTTGTACAACCGTAATACTCGTACATAGTATTGCTGATACAACGAACAGAATGACCGGTACTGCAATATACTCCTGAACAGCACCATAGATTCCACCAGCCAAACAAACTGCAATTAATGCGATAACCCAAAATCCGCTGACAGGACGAAGCGTCTTCTCCTTCATAAAAAGCACCCCCATAAGATATTCTTTTGATATGATTATGATATCACTTTTGGATAATAATGTGTATACAAAAATGTAATAAAATAATGAATTTATGTTCACAGGTAAAATAAACCTTCGAAATCTTAACCATACAAAAAAACGCTTGCTGCTCAATCATCCACAAAACGGATTAACGAGCAACAAGCGCTGAATTAATTTATATATTAGTTCTAGTTCTGCATGATGAAATCATTATCAATCTTCGCATTAGCATCATCGAACACGCGCAGAATATCGTAGCGTGTATTCCGCTGTGCCGGGATTTTGCCTGCTTCGCGGATCAGCTGAGTAATTGATTCGATATTGACCTTGTAGGTCGCGCCCGCAGAAGATACTACATTTTCTTCAATCATTGTACTGCCGAAATCGTTACAGCCATATTGAAGGGAAAGCTTGCCGACCTCTGGTCCCATTGTTACCCAAGAGGACTGGAAGTTCTTAATGTTGTCTAGAACAAGGCGACTAATGGCTACCGTCTTCAGATATTCTTGAGGCGTTTGTCTATCCAGCTTCAGGTTAGTATTGTCCGGTTGGAAGGTCCAAGAGATAAAGGCCAAGAAACCCTCTGAATCGTATTTGTTGGCAATACACTCGTCCTGAGCCTCACGCACACGAAGTAAGTGTAATGCCCGTTCTTCCATACTCTCACCAAGTCCAATGACCATCGTAGCTGTCGTATTCATACCGATCTTATGCGCTGTCTGCATTACGTCCATCCACTCGCGCCATGAGCCTTTAAGTCGGCTGATCTTGCGGCGTGTGCGATCATCGAGAATTTCCGCTCCCCCACCTGGTAGTGAATCCAGGCCAGCAGCATGGATTTCACGCACAACTTCCTCGAGCGATAATCCAGATACTTCTTTCATCTTCATAATCTCAGCAGGAGAGAAGGAATGCATTGTAATCTCAGGAAAACGTTGCTTAATTCCGCGAAGTATATCGGTATAATAGCTGAAAGGAAGATTTGGGTTCGTACCGCCTTGCATCAGTATTTCTGTACCATTTACAGCGATAGTCTCAGCGATTTTTTGGTAAATCGTCTCATCCGGCAATACATAACCCTCATCAGAGCCCGGTCTGCGATAAAATGCGCAGAAACGGCAGTAGACATCACATACATTCGTATAGTTAATATTACGACCAATTACAAACGTGGCCATCGGGTCTGGATGCCAGCGTTCCATTATGGTGTTTGCAGCTGCACCCATTTTCTCAATTTCGTTGCTCTCGAACAGTCGGATGGTATCTTCCAATTGGAGACGTTCACCCCGTAGGGCTTTGTCCAAAATAAGATCTATCGCACTCATCGTTCGCATCCTCCTTCTAAACCCTTAGGGGTATGGTAGAATCACAAAATTACAGGAAGAAAAAACGTTGTCTCTTTTTCAAGGTGACAACCCTTTCTCATACAATTGAACAGTTCATTTCCTCATCGTATCACAATCTGAACAGCTTGAAAAATGCTTTTACATTCTTCGCAAATTCCTATCCAGAAGAAAAGCAGCATCGCACTAAGCGATACTGCTAGTTATACTCTATTTCTCCACTAACACTCGATTGAACATTTCTTCCTGTTACTTGGACTCAATTTCTGCCCTAGCGGCCTCTAGTGCTTGGCCAAGATCAGCAATCAAATCCTCTGCATGTTCAATACCGACGGAGAAGCGCAGCAAACGATCATCTACACCCACAGCATTTCGAATCTCCACAGGAATATCAGCATGTGTTTGTACAGCCGGATAAGTCATAAGTGACTCTACGCCGCCCAAGCTTTCTGCGAATGCAATAAGACGAATATGACGAAGAAGCGGCTCTACGTATCTGGCATCTTTTAATTTGAAAGAAAAAATACCGGTATTGCCTGAAGATTGACGATTCTGGATTTCATGTCCTGGATGATCAGGCAATCCTGGATGGAACACTTCCGCAATCGCTGGATGCTCTAATAAGTAGTGAGCGATCGCTAGTGCATTGCTTTCGTGACGCTCCATACGCAGCGCCAATGTCTTCAAGCCTCTCATCAACTGATAACTGTCTGTTGGTCCGAGCACGGCGCCAATAGAGTTATGTAGAATAGCTAATTCAGCTGATAATTCTACACCCTTGGATACAATCAGGCCTGCAAGTACATCATTATGACCACCCAAATACTTAGTAGCGCTATGAACTACAATATCCGCACCTAATTCTATAGGCCGTTGGAAGAATGGAGTCAGCAGCGTATTATCTACAATGCTAAGTAACCCATGGTGACGTGCCCAAGTGCACACGGCTTCAATATCCGTGATCATCATAAGTGGATTCGTTGGCGTTTCAATAAATACAGCTTTCGTATTTGGACGACGCGAAGCTTCCAGTGCATCCAAATCATTCGTGTCTACATAAGAAGCAGTGATTCCAAACTTGGACATAATCCGTTCCAACAAACGATAGGTACCGCCGTAAAGATCCAGCGAAACGATCAGATGGTCGCCTTGAGCGAACAAGGTAAGCACTGTTTGTATCGCTGCCATCCCTGAGCTACAAGCAAATCCTGCATCTCCAGATTCCAGTTCCGCAGCTGCATTCTCAAGCACTGAACGGGTCGGACTCTTGGTGCGGCTATAATCAAACCCTGTGCTTTGACCGAGTTTTGGATGACGAAATGCCGTTGCATTATAAATCGGAAAATTAATTGCTCCTGTGGCAGGATCTTCTTGAGAACCTATTTGAGCCAGTCTACTTTCAATCCTAAGTTTGTCATCCATGATTAATGCCTCCTAATTTATATTGTAGCGCTATTATTAATAAACAATCGGGTCGATATCATAAGGCGTTTCTTGATATACATAGTAATTGAGCCAGTTAGAGAATAATAAATTGGCATGCGCACGCCACACTGCTGGAGGTGTACGTTCTGGATCATCTTTAGGGAAGTAATGTTTCGGCAAAGCCATCTCCATCCCTCTAGACACATCACGGTCATATTCCCATTTCAAGGATAGGGGATCGTATTCGGAATGTCCGGTCACAAATATTTGTTTACCGTCGTTTGTAGCCACTAGATACATACCAGCTTCTTCGGATTCCGCCAGAATCTGCAGATCTGGGTTATTCTCAATATCTTCACGGGAGACATCGGTATGACGAGAGTGTGGTACATGGAATACCTCGTCAAAGCCGCGCAACAGTTTAATGTTATTTTGATTAATCGTATGAGCGAAGACGCCAAAGCATTTCTCAGGCAATGCCACTTTACGAACACCAAAATGATGATATAAGCCTGCCTGTGCCGCCCAACAAATATGCATGGTTGAAGTCACATTGTCCTTGCTCCATTCAAAAATCTCTTTCAGTTCTTCCCAATACGATACTTCCTCGAACTCCATTTGTTCTACAGGAGCACCTGTAACGATTAAACCATCCAAACGGCGGTGGCTGATCTCGTCAAAGGTTTTGTAAAAGCTCTTCAAATGTTCAGCAGAAGTATTCTTGGAAATATGGGAACGCGGATGCAATAAAGTAACATCAACTTGTAGTGGCGAATTTCCAATTAAACGCAGCAATTGAGTCTCTGTCGTCTCTTTAGTCGGCATGAGGTTCAGAATAGCAATCCGTAGTGGACGGATATCCTGATGGAAAGCCTGACTTTCGTCCATCACAAAAATATTTTCTCCGGATAGTACTTCTTTCGCCGGTAAACTGTCGGGAATTTTAATTGGCATTGTCTTTCCACTCCTTAGCTGAATTTAGTTATTTTGCCGCACTGCGGCTTGCTGAACATAAAAAGACCTTCCTCGGAAATCGAGAAAGGTCATATCTACAGTCATATGCGCCTCTCTCATCTGCCAGAATGTTCCTGAAGACGATTAGACGTCTGCAGAAATTCCGCAAGAATTAGCACCGTGCGTTTACACGCCGGTTGCCGGGTTTCATAGGGCTAGTCCCTCCACCTGCTCTTGATAAGATTTAGCTGTATTCAATTAAATTACTTTAAAATTCACTTTAAATCATGAACCTCCTTTTCGTCAAGTCCATACAATGCTGAAGAAGCCTCAAAATCACAATAAATTTGCTTGAAAGAGGCATACTCCGTTGTTATACTAGACAAGTATTTCATACCTGAACGAAAAGAAGAGGTGAGAAGAAGGATGGAAGGCGACCCGAGCTCGCAAATATGTGTACAGAATGAGCAACCACACAGGATAATCATCAGCTTGCCGGCGGCGGGAGCAGTTCTTCTTCATGCCCTCGAAACGTCATTTGGCCCTATGTATTGATTGTACCGCCGGCCAAGCTGATTTTTTTCTCTGTGCTTAATTTAGCAGTCCCTAGTGAAGACCTGGGGATAGGAGGAGTGAAATCAGATGAAAATCCGGCTGGTAAATGCAGGGGTTTTTACACCTATTGATGAAATTGATGAAACACTAACACCCCCAACGGAAGGGTTCTATTGGATTGACGCCGATGTTGAGGATTTGGAGCTGCTTCAGCCCTTGTTCAACCTACATGATCTTGCTGTTGAGGATTGCCTTAGCGAAGAGGATCAGCGTCCAAAGATCGAAATATACGAAAGTCACTACTTTATTGTTGTAAATAGCATTCGCTTTGACGATGAAGAAATTTTCCTACGGGCACTCAATGTATTCCTTGGAAGACATTACATCATCACTGTCACGAAACAAAAGATCAATGAACTACGAATCCTGAAGCCTATGCTCTGGGAGCAAGAAGTAAGTGAACCGGATATGTTCCTTTACTTGCTAATTGACCTTGTCGTTGATAACTATTTCTCCGTCGGCGACCGAATTGAAGCTCGGATTGAGAAGCTGGAAGAAGATATCCTCATGCATACCAAAAAGTCACATCTTAGTGAAATTATCGGTCTGCGAAGTGAAATTCTATGGTTGAAGAAAATGCTGGGGCCACAAAAAGAAGTGATCAATACCCTAAATAAAAAAGACCTCCGTCTGATTGATGATCAGCTGCAGAAATATTTTAGCGACATTTATGAAAATGCGGTTAAAATATCTGAAACCTTTGAGACGTATCGCGATCTCATGGGCAACTTACGAGAGGCATACCAATCCAGTATCGCCAACCGCGCGAATGAAATTATGAGAGTCTTTACTGCGATCACAACAATATTCATGCCCCTGACCGTAATTACCGGAATCTACGGTATGAACTTTGATCATATGCCCGAGCTTCATACGAAATATGGCTATTATGGCGTTATAGGCATCATGTTGACTTTAGGCTGTGGGATGCTCTATGTTTTCCGCAAGAAGGAATGGCTATGAAACGAACCGGACGAATAAGCAAGACGAAGGCCCTGTAACCGTAAGGTATAAGGAAGCCTTCGTCTTTTTGGTATGCGCAAATTTAAAAGCTGGTCGCCATGCCCACTTTATGCGTATGCTCTCGACGGAAACGGATGCGTATCAATCGCAGACGCTCATAATAAATATCCAATCCTTCAGCAGCGGAAAAGTCGTCGCCATACACCTTATGTAACACCGGTTTTAGGAAAAGATCCCCGAGCTCCACATAGGCATTCCATATCGCATCCTGCTCACTCTGCGGCATATTGCCAAGCTCTACATGGATCAGCTTCTCGACAGAATAACCTTCTCTTTCTAGCTCCTCTACCGCTTCAATCAGTTCACGCCGGTTCACTCCACTATTCACCTTAAGCTGTTCCAAGCCCAACCCATTCTCGATCCCCTGCAGCAAAATCCTCCGCAAGCGCAGTCGTTCTAGCTGCTTCTTATATTTGACTTCTTTCTGTTTATAAAGCCAAGATACGAAAGACTCCTCTTCAATTACTTCATGCACCCAATTTAGAGGGAAGGAATGTTCCCTTGCCACCGCAGTAGTTATAGCCAGCCAATCAGCCCCAAACTGCGCTATCTTGCCTTCTCCCACACCCGGAATTTGCATCAGTTCCTCTGGCGTATGCGGTAGAAATGTACTTAACAAGCGCAACAGACGATTACTAGCGAGAATATAGGGCGCCTTCCGTTCACTCGAAGCCTTACCACGGCGCCAAGCACATAACTCTTCATAAATGGCTTCATTCCCATAATGTTCGCTGTAATATTGAAGCTTCAGCTGCTCCTGATTACGCCCAGTAAGACTATCCTCCTCGTGGAATATCCCATCGATTAAGGGTCGATAGCCATCTCCCATCTTCACTGCTAGCTCATGCCTGTATACACAGAGCATCTCATTCCATGAACCACCTTCATACCACAAATTCTCAATGTAATTCTCCCCACCTGAAAAATCACGCCAGCCCAAACTCCAGATCCCCTCTTCCTCTCCAATCCACAGCTGGGCGTACACCTCTTGATCCACTCCAGATATTCTGGATAAACGGTTCATAAACACAATTTGCATATTCATCCCTACCTTTCTCAACATTACAGCAAGCACAATAACCTTCTGGGAAGAGCCTCCTTCGGAGCGAACAAATCCTTTCTCAATCAGACCCCGAACGCAAAAAAGCACCTCTCTCACGATAAACGCGAAAGAGGTGCTCCCTCATTAAATGCTATACTGTTAGATCCTAGAATACCATATATTACCGAACAGTCAATGTCTTTTTATACTAGTTTCTAGCTAGAGCTAATGTAGCCAATCCAATCGCTCCAGCAAGCCCTGCATTGTCTCCGAGACCTGGTGAGACAACATAATTATCGATGTCAATATTAAGCGATGGATGCTGAACATATCCGCTCAATAACTCTTGCAGCTTAGTGCGAATTAACGGGAACAGGTGGCTTTGCTTCATAACACCACCGCCCATTACGATTTTTTGAGGAGACAGAATCAGCACATAGTTCATGAGTGCATGTGCAAGATAGTGAGCTTCCATTTCCCAAGCCGGATGGTCCACTGGTAGCTCTCCTGCCGGTTGTCCCCAGCGTTTGCCGATCCCCGGACCTGCGGCTAATCCTTCAAGACAATCGCCATGATAAGGACAGTAACCCTCAAACGTATCCTCTGGATGTCTACGAACTAGAATATGTCCCATCTCAGGATGTGACAATCCATGGACCATCTGGCCACCAACAACCGCTCCTGCTCCAATGCCTGTCCCAACCGTAATATAAAGACAGCTGTCCAGACCTTTAGCCGCTCCCCATTTACTTTCCGCAAGCGCTGCACCATTCACATCCGTGTCAAAGCCGATCGGAACGTTAAATTGCTCAGCCATTGTGCCTACCAGATTATATTGTCCCCAGTGAGGTTTTGGTGTCGTTGTTATGTAACCATAAGTAGGGCTGTCCAGTACGGGATCAATCGGTCCAAAAGATCCGATTCCGAATGCTTCTACATTCTTCTCTTTAAAATAGTCTATTACTAGTCCCATCGTTTCTTCCGGTGTTGTTGTCGGAAAGCTAACTCGGTCAACAATGGTACCATCCTCATAACCAATCCCACATACAAACTTTGTTCCGCCTGCTTCAATCGCTCCCAATAGCTTCACAGCAATTCTCTCCCTTTCTCTAGTTAGAAGTTCAAACGCTACCCATACACAAATGAATAATATCATTAAAAAAAGCAATCACCAGCCCTAATTATACGTCGAATGAAGCGCTATCACAACAAGTATAAACGCCTATTGCGTCCTTATAAGGACGCAATAGGCGTTTAAGAGAGAAAGATAAGGATAATGTATAATGTGAAACTTATACGTTCTTATAGTTTAACAAAACACCCTCCATGCATCTTTGCATTGAAGGGTGTCTGATCTTAACCCAAATCGCCTAACTCAATCTGTACAATTCCTCGTTCGTCCTGCACCTCAGCAATCAAATGCATCAAGCTGCCGAACTCTAGCTCCTGAAATTTGCGCGCAGCTGTTTCCCGTTGTAGTTGCCACAAGGCTTCCGTCAGCTCGCAGACCACCGGCACATCGCAACGGATTTCCGCTAGCTCTCGCGATAAATGCAGCATATCCAGATCTGCTTCGATTTTGGTACGCACACCTTTAGGGAGCAGATGCAAATTCTCAATTACACCTTCAACTGTTCCGTATTCGGTCAGCAGTTTCAGCGCAGTCTTCTCACCAATCCCTTTTACGCCGGGATAATTATCACTGGTATCGCCCATAAAGCCTTTCAGGTCAATCACCTGTCTAGGCGTTAGACCCTTTTCCTCCAGCAATTCTGCAAGGTCATACACTTTATAGTTAGAGCGTCCCTTTTTCATAATGACGACCTTAACATTCTCATCAATGAGCTGAAGCATATCATGGTCACCCGTCAAAATATATACCTCAGAGTTTTCACTGTAACAAGAAGCCAGCGTACCAATGCAATCATCCGCTTCATAGCCTGCAAGTCCAATATTCGGCACCCCAAGCTCAGCTACTACATCTTTTACTAGATCGAACTGAGGAATTAGCTCTAACGGGGCTTCAATCCGATTCGATTTGTATCCATCGTATTTCTCGGTGCGGAACGTTCCTTTGCCCATATCCCAGCAGCATACGACGTGAGAAGGCTCAAATGTGCTTACCGCATCGAAAAAATACTGCAAAAAACCATACACCGCATTCGTCGGCAATCCAGCTTTTGTCTTGCGAATATATCCTCCATAAGAGGTCGCATAAAAGGCCCGGAACAGCAGAGCCATTCCATCTACAAGCATTACACGGCCCGTTGTTTCTGCTCTCATGTATAAACCTCTCCCTTAATCGTTCATTGTATTGTTATTAAGCGCTTGTCCATGTTATTGCACAAAGAGTATTCTATCAGAAAATACATGATCTGATAAGGGATCATATAGTTACACATATGGGAGCTTATTCTTATCCTTTGAAATTAACAAGTAAAAACACCATCGGTGCCCTTGCAAGGGCGGTGAGCTTAAGCGAGAAATATAAGTATATTATAGAATCATGGTCTTTTGTGATTTTCCTAGATATCCAAAAAGGGATGTCCCAACAGCCATGAAATGACTGTTGGGACATCCCCTTTACGGATTTATACTTTGGAAGTATTGGTCCAAGCTTCAGCATATTGCTCTTCTTTAAAGCCTACCGTGACTTTAACACCATCAGTGACAATCGGACGTTTATTTAGCATACCATGGCTCGCGAGCAGCTCAAGCTTCTCCTGCTCACTAAGCTGTGCCATTTTGTCCTTGAGACCCAATGCTTTATAGACTTCACCACTTGTATTAAAAAACTTTTTCAGTTCAAGTCCGCTATTGGCCAGCAATTCTCGCAGCTCCTCAACGGTAGGCGGCTGTTCTGCGATGTTTTGAAGCTCAAGCTCATGACCTTGAGCTTGTAGCCATTTTACTGCACTGCGGCAGGTGCTGCATTTTGGATATTGATATACTTTTAGTTTGCTCATGTTGTTCTCCTTTAATGGTAGTGATGAGTGCGCTACGCTGGCAAATTATTCTTCCGATCGCTGTTATCCTCAGATTTCTTGATTTAGTCCGCTTGTTGCGGATGAAATCCGAGGATAAAGGCGAAACTCCGTTTCTCCAGAACCAATTCACCCTCTCCGCTTAACATCACTAAGATAATTTTTACCTCAAATTCGCTTTCGGGCCTTGCTCCAATACATTCTCCAAGGCCGCCATATCAGGCGGCAAAGGAGCTTCAAAGATCATTTCCTGCAGCAGCACCGGATGCTTGAACGTCAGACGCACCGCGTGCAGTGCTTGACGCGGTATGGAGGCATCTAGTGCTGTAACGGACTCTAACTGTTCACTTTGAGTTAAAGTCAATTCCGGTAGATTATACAGCTCATGACGATACATGCTGTCACCAATCAAAGGACAGCCGATAGAGGTCATATGGACCCGAATCTGATGAGTACGACCACTCTCCAGCTTCAGTTCAACTTTTGAACCTTGTGCGTATACGGTTTTAACCTCATACCGAGTCAGAGAAGGATAACCATCCGGTGTCACGATACGCCGATGCGGCTCCTCAGGATCACGGTCAATAGGTCCGTCGATATCGCCGAAAGGCTCCACAGGAGCCCCATGAACAAATGCAGCATAACGTTTGTCCACTGTACCCGCAATCATCTGCTCAGAAATATGCTGATGGCTATATGGATTCTTGGCGATGACTAACACACCGGAGGTTTCCTGGTCCAGACGATGGACGGGTCGAAAGCGGAAACGTTCATTTTTTTGCGCCCAATAATGAACTACTCCGTTAGCCAGCGTATCAGTGTAATGTCCGTGTGTGGGATGCACGATGATCCCCGCTGCCTTGTTTACTACGAGCAGATGCTCATCTTCAAATAGAATTTCAAAGGGAATCGGCTGCGGTAAAATATCATCCGAAGTCTCTGTTTCCATGCGAATCTGTACAATATCGCCTGCCTTAACATGTACGCTGATATAAACACGTTCTCCATTTAATGTAATCCCTTGTTCTGTTTGCTTAAGGCGTGACAACAATTTACGTGAGACATCCATCCGTTTATGCAGGATCGTCTTCAGCAACCAGCCATCCTCTTCTGGCGGTATAATGTAAGTAATTGGTGAATAATAGCTAGTCATATTAGTCTCGGAACACCTTTTTACTGCGAATGTATTCTACATCAGTAATCCCTGCCCGTGTATTAGCCGTCCTAGCCAGCGCAAAGAAATAATCGGATAACCGGTTCAAATAAATAACCGCTTCCGGATTAATGTCTGCATTTCGTCCAAGTGTAACTGCCCGGCGTTCCGCCCGGCGGCAAACCGTACGGCACACATGTAGAACCGAAGCCAATGGACTGCCCCCAGGGAGGATGAATTTTTCTAGTGGTGGATTCTCTGCTTGAAGTTCATCAATCCAGCCCTCCAACCGTTTAGCCATCTCACTTGTTACCATATATTGACCACCATCACCTAGCTTAATAAAAGCCAGATCGGTTCCGCAATCGAATAGCTCATGCTGAATTTCCAGCAGCTGCTCGCGTACATCATCAAACTGATCGTCCTCCATCAGGCTCCTTGCCTGACCTACAAAGCAATTCAGTTCATCGATCGTTCCGTAAGCTTCAACTCGGACATCGTCCTTACCAACCCGGCCGCCAATCACTGAAGTTTGACCCGCATCACCCGTGCGTGTATAGATCACCATGGCTTACTCCTCCTATCCATTCTTCAAATCACATAATGCTAGTTTAAGCTTTCTTATATAAAAATGGCAAATGAAGAGTATAGGCATATTCTCTCCAAGTGTGACTGCAATGTTGCGATGTGTGAGCTTAAAGGAACAACAAAAAGAGGACCCTAGGGTCCTCTTCAACAGCATGTAGCGACGTTATTTTCCAACTGGACGCCCCTTCATGTATTCATTTATCTTGAGATCCAGTAAACTGCTAATTTCAATCACATTATCTGAAGTGAATGATTTTTCCTGCAAAAAAAGCTGCTCCATTTTGCTACGGAGTATTCTAATTTCATCTTCCAGAGAGAGTATGCGAGCAGAAGCATCACCCTTGGGGGACAGTTTCCCACTTCCAGAAAAACACTGCCCTCCATAGGAAGGTAAGTAATAATCGGCACTAAGCACAATCATCCCTCCTAAAAGTATTATTGAGCGCGTGCCACAAAATGTCATTAAAGTAATAAAAGCAACTTCAAAGCAACGCTTAATTCCAGAGTAAATACGTCCTTGTTAGTTCTATTATAGGGGTTAATTACTCTCAAAGTAAAATAATACCATAGGATTATAGGATAGGCTATAGTCCAATTTTCTCTATTCCATTCTCTCTCGTTCCAGTTGTGTGACAAAAGCACCAATGCGTTCTATAGCTTCATTCAGTTGAGCTACTGATGTAGCATAGGAGCAGCGTAAGTAACCTTCACCACCTAAACCAAAGACACTTCCAGGTACAGCTGCCACCTTATATTCAAGTAATAATCGTTGTGCAAACTGATCAGATGTCAGTCCTGTCTTGCGCACGCTTGGAAAAGCATAGAATGCACCTTGTGGTTCATGGCACTCCAGTCCCGCATCACGCAAACCCTTAACAATCAGCCTCCGCCGTTGGTTATAAGAATCGACCATTCGATCCTTCTCTTCCATCCCATTGGTCAGTGCCTCAAGTGCAGCCACTTGGCCCATAGAAGGAGCGCACATCACAGTGTACTGGTGAATCTTAAGCATAGCGGAGATCAAATCAGGGTGACCACAAGCATAACCCATTCTCCATCCAGTCATGGCAAAAGCCTTGGAGAAACCGCTGACCAAAATCGTACGGTCCATCATACCTGGCAATGAGGCAAAGCTGACATGATTAATTCCATACGTTAATTCCGCATAGATCTCATCCGAAATTACAATAAGATCATGCTTCTCTACAACCTTGGCGATCGGCTCCCAATCCTCTCGGGTCATAACACTTCCCGTTGGGTTGCTCGGGTAGCACAGAATTAGAACTTTGGAGCGTGGAGTAATCTTTGCTTCCAAACTCTCTGCAGTAAGTTTAAAGTCATTCTCTCCGATGGTTTCGATACCTACAGGAATACCTCCACCAATAGCCGTTATCGGCGAATAAGAAATATAGCAAGGTTCTGGTATGAGGATCTCATCGCCCGGCGTGATCAAAGCGCGCAGAGCCAGATCGATAGCCTCACTTCCGCCGACCGTTGCTATAATTTGATTGGCAGGATCATACTCCACTGCAAAACGGGTGTGCAAATAGTTCGCAATACCCTCCCTTAGTTCAGGCATTCCTGCGTTGGATGTATAGCCTGTAAATCCTCTTTCCAGCGAATAGACACAAGCTTCTCTGACATGCCACGGGGTCTTGAAATCAGGTTCCCCGACTCCGAGTGATATGATATCCTTGCTGCCTGCAGCCAGATCAAAAAACTTACGAATACCCGAAGGCTGAATTTGCTGTACCAGCGGGGCCAAATAAGAATTCATTGATTTGCTGTCTTCTCCAGTTAGCTGCGTTTTATTCGTGATCATATGATTACTTCCTTTATGGAGAGATCATCAGACGGTTGTCTTCCTCATGCTCCTCGAAGATGATCCCATCCTGTTTGTATTTTTTAAGGGTAAAATTCGTTTTAGTTGAGAGTACTGAATCAATTGGAGACAGCTTCTCGGAAACAAAATTGGCCACTTCACGTAAGTTTCGGCCTTCCACTTCTACCAGTAGATCGTAAGCACCTGACATCAGATAAACGGATTTCACTTGTGGATACAGGTAGATTCTCTCGGCAATGCCTTCAAATCCGCGACCCCGTTCGGGTGTAATCTGTACCTCAATCAGCGCTGTCACTTTCTCGTCATCGACTTTATCCCAGTTTACAACGGCTGCATACTTAACAATTACATGGTCCTTCTCTAATTGCCCAATCGCCGTCTTTACGTCTTCTTCTTCCTCGCCAAGCAGCGTAGCTAAGAGTGCAGTAGATCTTCTCGCGTCCTCTTTAAGCAGTTCCAGCACTTTCCTCTTTAGTTCGTTCATTTCCTTCATGCCTTCCCTCCGGATAGTTCGCAAATGACGTTGCGCTATTCATGCGTCGCCCCGCGAAAAGAGTTTAATACTAATATGACATGAATTGAGCATCTCTGCAAACAAAATAACCCCATATGATATCCGCATAGAAGACTAGGTTTACTCAGCTAAATGGATTTTTATACAAAAAACGCCCGTTTATACCGGAGCTCTCGGTATAAACGGGCGTCAGCCTTAAGATTATGTGGCAGGATGCTTCATCCGCTAACCATCTTGGTTACATTAAATGAGACGGTTGATGTTGTCCATTCGAATGAAGGTGGCTGTTCGCATTGTGAGCAATAGATCCAGTTTGTCCTGTTTTTTGCTGCACGAACTGACCTGATTTTTGTTGCAATTGCTGTGCAGTTTGAAGCTGCTTGTCCACATCTTGGCGCAATGCTTTTGCAGGCTCAGGATACATATTCATTTGGGACATATGCGTATACAGATCGCCCTGAAGTCGAAGCGTGTTCATAGTCATCTCATTAAAGACCCGGCGAACCGCTGGACATGCCGATTCCGTAGCAGCTGTCGCATACTCACGAACCGTCCGCTTCAAATCACACAAAATGGTGTTCATTAAATCCTCATCTGGCATAAATGCTGCTGGATTCTGTGCGTTCATTTTATAACCTCCTTAAGATTAATAATGCAATTATTGTGGGCTTGTTGGTGCGTACTGTTGATGCTGCTGGAGTAACTGAGTGAGTGTATCCATGTGCTGCGTGTGATTTTGGATATGCTGCAAACAAACTTGTCGGACCTGCTCGTTCTGCGTTGTCGCGGCGGTAGCCGCACATTGCTTAAGAAGCAAGTCCTCATTAGAGATGGAGTCTGCGATATATTCCAATTCTTTTCCACTTAGTGCCTGCATTTGCATTGATTGCATGAGTTGTAGTCCCTCCTTGTAGTTGATCCAAACAGGCTTTAGTATACCGCCAAAGCACACCATTTATTTGCCCAACAGCACTAGAGAGTTATGACAAAAATAAGAACATGCTGCGAATGAGACGGTAAAATGCCGCCCATACTAAATAATGGAACAAATGAAGGAGCGATCATTTTCATGAGACTAAATAGCGGCACCCCACCTTGGAGAAGTACTTTACAAGACCCACCAACTTATCCTGCGCTAGAGGATACCATTCACTGTGATTGCCTGGTTGTAGGGGCTGGAATGGGTGGAGCAATGGCATCCTATCGCTTGTCTTTAAGCGGAGCTGAGGCTGTTCTGATCGAAAAAAGACGCGTCGGAAGCGGAAGCTCACATGCCAATACTGGTTTACTTCAGATATCTAACGACAAATCGTTAACCTCATGTATGAACACTTTTGGAGAAAAGAACGGCTTGCTCTTTTATCAGTTATCCCAAGCAGGGGTTAGAAATATTTTGGATCTGCCAGCCAAGCTCGATATCGATCCCCAGATTATTCCTCGCAGCAGCCTTCTATATGCCAGTACACCAGAGGATGTACCTGCTCTGCGAGAAGAATATAAGAACCTCGTTGCTCACGGATTCGATTCTGATTTCTGGGAAGAGGATAAAATTGCTTCGGTGTATTCTTTTTCTAAACCTGCTGCACTTTATTCACGCAGTGATGCAGAAGCGAACCCTTTCCGGACAGTTCACAGCCTGATCGCCAAGGCAGCAATGAATGGTGTACACGTTTATGAGCAGACCGAGGCTAAACAGTATGAGTTTACTGAAGATGGAGTAATTTGCCACACAGAGAACGGACGTATTATTGCGAAGAAGGTTATTTTTGCAATGGGTTATGAAACGCAGGAGTTTAAAAAAGACCGAGGCGCTGAGCTGATCAATACGTATGCAGTGATGACCAAACCTCTGAAGGAATTCCCCAAGTGGCATGAGCGGAGCCTCCTCTGGGAAACCGCCCGTCCGTATTTGTATTTTCGGACAACACCGGAGGGACGTATTATTGCAGGAGGAAAAGATGAACCGTTGACGGATCCAGAGCGCCGTGATATCAGAGTGATTTCACAAAGTCAAAGGTTATTGGAAGAGCTGGAAGCTTTATTTCCTGAGATCAAAGGCATTGAGATAGAATACTCCTGGGGTGCTGTATTCGGCTCTACGCGTGATGGGCTTCCTTATATCGGCCCTCATCCCAAGTTCCCTCATTGCTACTTCATCGAGGGTTATGGGGGCAATGGGACGGTGTACAGCATGATTGCTGCGGAGTTATTAACAGATACGATTGCGGGTAAACATCGGCCGGAGCTTGATCTATTCTCATTGACACGATCAGCCAAACCTTCTCCTTCTTAGAAAACGGACGTGAATAAGCAATATTGAGGTTTTTTTAAAAAAAGCTTAGTCCCCTTATGTTCATTAAGAGGACTAAGCTTTTTATGAGGATGCTTATGCTTTATCGGTACTCAGATTACGTACGAGCTGAATACGGTCTTCCTGCGCTAGACTGTGCTGTACATGGAAACAAGACGGGCACACATACACATTAAGGGAGAATGGAGATGTTAGTACAGGTCCACCTAGTGTAGCCGGTGCAGACGGCTCGAAGTTGCTAACAAGCTGTTTACCAGCAAGGATAGTTAACTCATGGCATTGTGTACATTCCGGAGCTTCTTCCTGAATCGCTAAAATGCCCGATACACGCTCTTCATACTTATTCAAATCATAATCGTCACCGAATTGGTTGAGCGTGTTGTAAATAGGAACTACACTGTCTTTGTCGACGTCTCCCCAAAGATCATCATCATTAATAACCTCTTGTTTAGGTTCTTCTACAACTTCTTCTTCCTCTTCTTCAATGCCGTCTATCCCTACAGTAACTGTACGATATCCGTTAAGTTCATTGTTGCAGTGAGGGCAATTTTCCTCGGGTCCGAATTCCTCGTCCCATACGATTTCGGTATGACACCAAGGGCATACAGTTGTTTCCATCTTAATAATCTCCTTCGTACTCCACGTTTAAATTTAGTTCATCATTAAATAAATAATACCGGCTGCTATAAAAGCAATAGCTGACACAAACAGAACTCGGGTAAGAATCTTCATGATATCCTCCTAATACTCCACAAAGTGGAGCTGCTCATTTCAAAGCTTGTCCAGCTTCATCTGGAATCCTTTGTAGGGAGGTGCAAAACTTTCTATTTTTTAAAATATAGCTGCACCGATCACATAAGACAACGAAACCGAGATCAGCATCGCTATTAGCCCAACAGCACGGTTATCTGCAGCGATCTCCTCATCAATAGAGAACACTGGGGTTAGGAATTCAAATAAAAAATAGGCAAGCAGCAGCAGCAAAAAACCGACGACCGACCACTTCATCGTCTCATAAATCGAAACACCTGATTCAATGCTGAAACGCAGTACGTTGCAAATTCCGAAGATTTTGCCACCAGTAGCCATGGCTACTGCCAAGTTCCCCTTGCGAATTTCTTCCCAGCAATTATATTTCGTTACCATTTCAAAAATAGACAGAAATACAACAAGCCCAAGAATTGCTACTGCAAAGTAACCAAGCAAGGCACCTAGCGGATGACCCAGCAAAAGATCAATATCTCCTTGCACACTTTTCCCTTCTTTCTGCCGGGCAATCCCGCTATTGCAGCTCAGCCACGGTTACGCCTGCGCCGCCTTCATTATAATTTCCAAGCCTATAGCTCTTAACATGTCTGTGCTTACGCAAATATTCTTGAATTCCTGTGCGGAGCACACCTGTGCCTTTACCATGAATAATAGAAATTTGGCCCAGATTTCCTAAGAAGGCTTCATCAATAAAACGATCCGTCTCCATAATCGCTTCTTCCAAATTCGTACCTCGCAAATCCAGTTCTCTACGAATGTTCTCATCACGGGAGCGTTTAACGGTTGTCGCCTGCCGAAGGGGCGTTGGTACAGAGGCCGCTTTCGAAGAGAGCAGTTCCAAATCATCCAGGCTTACCTTCATCTTCATGATCCCAAACTGTACTAAAGCCTCTTTAGAGCCGCTTAATTCCACTACAAAACCTTTTTGGTTTAAGCTATCTACTTTCACTTCATCACCAGGACCAATCGTCCGCAGAGTCTTAGCAGGCTTACGAGTAGCGGCTTTCTTACGCGGTGAAGGTTCGGCTTCGTCTAGACGTCTCCGTGCTTCAATCAGCTTATGCTCTTTGACTGAAGCGCCTTCTTCCATAGCTAAGCGGCGTAAATCACTGATAATTTCCTCAGCTTCTTTACGCGCTTTCTCCAAGATTGCGCTGGCATCTTTCTCAGCTTTCTCCAGTCGTTTGTCTCGCTGACTTTCCAGCTTCTCCAGCTCTTGCTGCTGTCTGCTGCGTAATTCCTCTACTTCGCGACGGATACTCTCTGCTCGCTCATGTTCCTGTTCCGCTCCAAGTCGATTCTCTTCGAGAGAGGCAATCATATGCTCTACACGTAGATCCTCTTCCTTCACTTCGCCGCGTGCATGCTCCAGAATCGCACCTGGCAGACCTAATCGCTCTGCAATTGCAAAGGCGTTGCTTCGTCCAGGAACACCAATCAGCAAACGGTAGGTAGGGCTGAGACTTTGGACATCGAATTCCATGCTGGCATTGATGACCCCTTTACGCTCATAAGCGTAAGCTTTCAATTCGCTATAATGCGTGGTAGCGACCATACGGCATTCAGTCCGGTGAATATGTTCCAGAATGGCAATCGCCAGCGCGGACCCTTCTGCCGGATCCGTTCCTGCACCCACTTCATCAAGCAGAATAAGACTCTTGGGAGTCATTCTCCGCAGAATGGAAATAATATTCGTCATATGACTGGAGAATGTACTCAGACTCTGCTCAATGCTCTGTTCATCGCCTATATCTGCATAAATGGCATCAAACACACACATTTGACTGCCTTCTTCTGCTGGGATGAACAACCCAGACATCGACATGAGACTCAACAGTCCAATGGTCTTGAGTGTAACGGTTTTACCACCCGTATTCGGTCCGGTTACAATAATGGAGCTATATTGGTTGCCGAGCTCCACATCCAAAGGAACCACATGCTCCGCGGGAATAAGTGGATGGCGTCCTTTGCGCAGCTTCAAATACCCGCGATCGTTCATACGAGGCTGTGTAGCCTTCATATCTCGGGCAAGACGCGCCTTGGAGAAGATAAAGTCAAGCTCGCCAAGAATATCGATATCATAAGTCATTTCTTCGGCTATATCAGCTACAAGCGCTGTCAACCTATGCAATATGATCTCAATCTCCCGTTCTTCACGCAGCCGTGTTTCACGCAGCTTATTATTCATGGCCACAATGGACTCAGGCTCGATAAATAAAGTGGCTCCTGATCCGGACTGATCATGTACAATGCCACCGAAATGCGCACGATACTCCGCTTTTACAGGAATAACAAACCGATCTCCACGAATGGTTACCAGTTGATCCTGCAGCATTTTAGCAACGGAAGAAGAACGAATCATGGAATCCAGCTTCTCACGAATTCGGGTCTCTCCTCCGCGCAATTCACGGCGAATCGTAGCTAATTCAGAGCTAGCTGTGTCAAGTACATCTGCGTTCTCGTCTATACATAAACGGATGGCATCTTCTACATGTTTTTGCTCCGATAAAACATCGCTGAGTGAAAATAGGAATTCAATCTTTTCCTCCTCATGCATAGCTGCCAGGAATCGTTTGACTCTTCGTGCGCCGCCAATGGTAGTTCCCACTGCCAACAGTTCAGTTGTTCCCAACATTCCACCTATAGAGGCACGTTTTAGTGCTGCTCGAATATCGCTTATCCCGCCGAATGAAGGAATACCCTTCAGACGATCTACATTAGCCGCTTCGTCCGTGGCTTGAAGTAGCTTCTTCACACCTTCAAAATCACCGGACGGTCTTAGTTGCTCCGCAGTCATTCGCCCCATTGAGGTTTGCGTATATTGCATTAATTTATTTAAAATCTTGCGATATTCAAGCGTATGCAAAATTTTGTCGTCCAATTACAGTCACAGCTCCCTTCATAGATGTTTCCATTATACAGAATTCAAGCCAATTTCGCTATTTGGTATCGGTTAAAGCATAAAAACAAGTATTAAGGTCACAATAAGAACTGCACATATCCTTAGCTTGGGCCAAAGGAGGTTAGTACAGTGAATTTCTTGAGTCATGTGGGTCGTTTTATTGTAGCAGCGCTTGTTCTGATGGTCGTTAGTTGGATTGTTCCACAGTTCTCGGTTGGTGGCTTCTGGAGCGCTCTAATCCTTGCACTGGTGATTGCGTTACTCGGCTGGGTTGTCGAAGGAATCTTCGGCAAAAAAGCAACGCCCTTCGGCCGCGGTATCGTCGGTTTCATCGTTAGTGCATTAGTCATCTGGGTCGCTCAATTCGTAGTGAGTGGGGTCAGCGTTTCCATTCTAGGAGCTATCCTGGCGGCGTTGGTCATCGGTATTGTCGATTTGTTTTTGCCGGTATCCACGCCGTTTGAGGCAGCAAAGTAACGAAAGCTATTCACAACACAGAACCCCTATTTCCGGTTCTTTTCCGGTAATAAGGGTTCTGTGTTGTTTTTATCCTTATGACACAATCTCCGCTTCATGACTCTCAGCACAATTGACCACTCTGTTCTTACCTTGCTTTTTAGCGGTATAGAGCGCTTTGTCCGTTTTACGAAAAAGAAGCTCTTTCCCATCCCCAAGCTGATAATCACAAATTCCAATGCTGACAGTGATCGGCTTATTTCCAGCCTGCAAATGCTCGATTTGAGCAATATTGATCCGTAGTTTCTCTACAGCCTCATAAGACTCTGAAAAACTTTTGTCTGTAAAAATCACAGCGAATTCTTCACCGCCATACCTAGCCGCAAAATCATTTAACTCAATCATACCGCCCACCTTGTCCGCAATTACCTTAAGAACAAGGTCCCCAACCCTATGTCCGTAGGTATCATTAACTTGCTTGAAATTATCTATATCGAAGAGCGCGAGCTGTAGTTGAAGGTTGTTGCTTTCACATTGCTCCAATAATGAATCCAAATATTCATGAAAGGTTTTATGATTATATAGTCCAGTGAGTGCATCTATCTTCAGCAGCTTATCCGAAATAGCCCTCTCCACCATTAGATCTTGGCCTTCCTTCGTTAATCTCTCCAGATTTACACGCGCTTCCCGCGCACGAATAATTACAGCAAGAGCCATCCCTACAAATATTATAAACACACACTCTACTATTAAGAATTCAAGCAGCGGTTTATGTAGGAATGGCCGTTCCAACCCGAAATATACTCCCGCATAAAACATAATACTAAATAGTCCCATTAGATACAGGAGCTTACGATCAAAATAAATAAGAGCGACCATAATCGGCATCATGAGCGTCATCTGAGCACCATCGACAAAAGGCTCTAATACAAAATACATAAGGTAGGACACTAAAAACCCACAACTAACCACCCCATATTTAGGGGATTGTTTACTATAACGAAGCCACAGCTCCGCAGTAATCATAAGGACCACAATTAGTAAATTACAAGCAATAAATAAGTGCCATAGATTCGTGTCCATGGTTGTTTTTATTTGAAGTCGGTCAATATTCGACAAAAACAGCAACTGTGAGAACAGTAAAAGAATAACTACCATCCAATAACCTTTTAAGATTCTACGGTGCCAAACCTCCGTATTTAGCGTATCGTTAGTGCTTGAAATATGTATCCCCTACTTTTGTACGTTAATGTAATAGCTTTCATTATAATAAATTTTAGTTATATTTTCATCATTTATTTGCAATTTACGACAAAGTTTGAACAGTCTCCCTTGTTCACGGATTTTTCACATTTAATCAAAGCGCTTACTTAAATTTTAAGTTATGATGTCTACATAATTGTCACATTTTCACTATGCTTGGACTTCTTGGGAGGAGGTTTGGATCATTAAAAAATTTGCAATTCTACTTTCAATTGTGTTCGTTATAGCACTTACAGCCTGTGGAAACAGCAATGATAGTGCTGCTGGCAATGCTAACACATCGGAGCCGGAGATCGAGGCAGAAACAGAACTTACAATTACAGCTACGAATTACAGCTTTGATCAGGAAGAATATCATCTAAAAAAAGGTGTACCCGTCAAAATTATTTTTAAAAATGATAGCGGCAATCACGGTATCCTTATCCCTGAATTCGAACTCCAGCTTAATAGCAAAAAGTCCTCGAAAGTAATTGTTCCAGAGGAAGCCGGCACATTCGAAATGACCTGTTCGATTATGTGTGGATCCGGACATAGCGGCATGAACGCAAAAATCATTGTGGAATAGATGAATCATTAAAAAGCCGATCGTTAGGGAATTGCCCTGACGATCGGCTTTTTATTTAAGTGAGAAATATAAGACATGGTGTGAAACTTATTCTTTCGAATATATTAAACAAAGAGGGCTGACCTGAAATAGATCTCTCTACACATCAGGTACAGTCCTCTTTCTTGCATCCGACATTCAACTGTCCTGTTCGATCAGTTGAATCCATTCATTATATTCATTCTGAAGCTTGGCATATTCCTCTTGAAGATTACGATGCTCATCCGTCATCTTCTGTAGCTCATTCTGATGCATCTCAAACTGGACCTGTAGCAGACGAAGTTGTCCTTGGGCCAATTCATAATTCTCGCCGACTTCACCAAGCTGCTGAAGCACCTCACTGCGTTCACGTTCAATAGATTTCTGCTTAGCCTCAGCCTCACCGGCCTCCTGCTGCCAAATATCTATCTCTTCACGCAGCTTCGCTTCCAAATCACTCCACTGCTGCTGTCGCTCGAATAATTCCTCGTACTTTTTCTTCCATGAAGCGCCGTACGCCTCTGCTTCCCTCAGAACATCCTGCTGCTCTGCAACAGTAGCAGCGGCCTCAAGGCTAGCTTCAGACAATTCTTCTAAGCGTCGAGCTGTCTCTTCGCCTTCTTCTTGCAGCAGTTGATATCTTTCCTGCAGACGTTCTCCATCTTGCAGCACTTCATCATATTGAGAGATCAGTTCCTCATAGCGTTCACGAAGTGCAGATAGTTCCTTCTGAACCTGTCCACCTTGTTCACGGAGTGCTGCAGTTTCGTGTTCTGCATCTGTACGAAGCTGAGCTTCCCGATCTAACTGTTGTACTAATCCATCCGCTTGACCACGAAGGATCTCAATCTCCTTTTGAAGCGCCAAAGATTTCTCTTCGGTCTCCAGTAGGTTCATTTCAAGCTCACTAATATCTTCCATCCGTTTATCCGAGAGCTCCTGCCAATTTGCTGTCTCCGCCATAGATCCAGCGAGTTCTTCCTGAACACGGTGCAGATTGTCATTCGTTTCCTGTAGTGACTTCCGCAGCTCTGATGCTTCATTCTGAGACTGCTGATAACGCTGGCGCAATTCTTCCAGCTCTTCATTCAACAGCGTGCCTAGCTCAGTAGCAGTACGCAGCTCCTCACTGAGCTGTTCTTCACGTTTAACCACCGCTTCATATTGTCCGAGCAGCGTCTGACGAGCATCTCGTTCACTCTTAAGACTGGCTTCAGCCGAACGGAGTCTAGACTGAAGTTGTCCTGTTCCACCACGAAGCTCAGCCAGCTGTTTCTCGAGCTCTTGAATGTTTTGCTTATGTCTATGTTCCTGAGTACCTTGTGACTGACGAAGTTCCTTATTCTTAGCAAGCTCCCGTTGTAAAGCTTCCCGTTCTTCAGCCAATTCCTTGCTTAGCTTCGTTGTCGTGCTCTCAAGCTCCTTACCCAGTGTCAACTTCGTCTTCTCGAGTTCCTTACCTAATGTTGATTTGGTTTCCTCAAGCTGTTTCTCTAAGGTTGATCTGGTCTCGGTTAACTCAAGCTCTAGAGCAGACAAGGAGTCTGAATTCTCCTTAGTCAGCGTCTCACGGATGTTCTCCAGCTCTTGCAAATGCGCTGCCTTCTGCTCTTCCAACTGCTGTAGACGGATGGCTTCTGCATTCGCTAGTTCCTCTCGATGATTCTCACGCATAGCAGACTGTTCAGCCTCATAACTTGCCCGCAGTTCCTGCAGCTCCAGCTCACGCGCAAGCAGCTCCTCTTCCAGCTTCTCTCGTGCGGCTTCAGCCGCTTGGGTTGCCTCTTGCAGCTGGTTAGCATGTACTTTACGCTCATTCTCCTGAATTTCCAGATGACGCTTGCGCTCTTCTTCAACCGCAGCAATCAGTCGTGTAGCTTCTTCTTTAGCCGCCGCTTCAAGGCGTTCATATTCTTCTTGTCGCTCCCGCTGAACCTCCAGCAGGCGAGATACTTCCAATCGCAGTTCACTGCGTTCACCTGTCATCATGTTGAGTTCATTTTTAAAATCCTGAACCTGAATAGCCTGCTCCGCCATATGTACTGCTGCAAGCACCGCTATGCGCGGCGTATCCAGTCTGTTGTGTGATTTAGAAATCGTGCGCATATGTTCGTCAACATAACGGGCCACTTGTTTCATATATTCAGTGCTGCTTCCGACGAGTTTATAGGAAGTTCCGTATATCTCCACGGCGACACGTGTCCGGTCCATAGCCACAGTTGTGCCCTCCTTTGTATGTGTGCGGATTCTAAGTTAGTCTTACTGTTTCTATTGTAGCTTTTTTCTTAAGCATTTGGCAAAATCCCTTGTAATCAATAGATTCTCGCTGATATCCTCCGCATTTCACTCTACCCAGAAAAAGCCGCAGCGAATCTCAGTTTCTAAATGGATTCGCTGCGGCTTTACACAATTCCTGCTATTTTCTTAATTCTGCACCAAAAGTTTGTTGAAGGACTGATAATAGCTTATCATGCACCTCTCCAACCTCTTCATCTGTCAATGTATGTTCACCGTGACGATACAGCAGTGAGATCGCAATACTCTTCTTTCCACTCTCTAGCTTGCCACCAGTGTACACGTCGAATACCTGTACGGATTGCAGCAAAGTTCCTCCGTTTGCACGGATGGAAGCTAGCAGATCGCCTGCTGGTACAGTTGAATCTACAACCACTGCAATATCCCGTTCCATACCTGGGAAACGTGGAAGCTCATTATATTGCAGACGGCTTTGCGTGTTATCATACAGCGGCTGCAATAGAATCTCAGCTACATAAGTATCCACTAGATCAAGCTCTCTTTGCAGTTCCGGATGAAGCTGGCCCATAGTTCCAATCTTCACACGACCCTCGTCTCCGACTAAATATACCGATGCGGAACGTCCAGGATGATACCCTTCTGGACTATCTCCCTCGTAGATAATTCTGTCTGTAAGACCCAAATAAGCAAATACAGATTCCAGCGCACCCTTCAAATCAAAGAAATCTACAGGCTGTGCAGAAACGTTCCATTGCTTCACGGTTAGGCTACCGCTAAGCAACAACCCCAGCACCGGCAGTTCACGCGGCTGACGAGTCAACTGTTCTTCATCTGTGAAGAAGACATTGCCGATTTCAAACAACGCTAGATCGCTTTGACGACGGTTGGTATTATAGCTAGCAATATCCAATAGTTGTGGCAGAAGGCTAGTACGCAGTACACTGCGTTCTTCACTCATTGGCATAGCCAATTTAACCGCTTGTGAGCCTTCTGATAACTCAGGGAACATTTTGCTTTGTTTCGGCTGGATGAAGGAGTAACCCATCACTTCCTGATAACCGCCATGTGACAACAGGCGACGCAGTTCACGGCGGAGTGATTGCTTATGCGTCAATGCGCCTGGCGTTGTAACACCTTCAATCAGAGTCGTTGGAATATTGTCATACCCGTACAAACGAGCAATTTCTTCGATAAGGTCAACATCATAGCTGATATCGCCACGTCTAGTTGGCACCTGAACTTCGATCAATCCTTGTGCAGTATCCCCGCATTTGAAATGTAGACGACCAAACAAAGTCTTCACTTCTAGCAAGGACAGATCTGTTCCGAGATAACGGTTCAGCTTCTCCAAGGACAAAGTAAGTACCTTCTCTTCTCCTGCGACTGTTCCTGCTTGCACAATTCCTTCATGCACAGATCCGCCAGCATAACGCGCAATAAGTACTGCAGCGCGATTCAATGCAGGGATCACTGCATTTGGATCCACTTCTTTCTCGAAACGAAGCGATGCTTCCGAGCGAAGTCCCAGTTGACGCGAGGTTTTACGAACGGTTCCTCCGTCAAACTTAGCAGATTCCAGAACGAGATTTACCGTCTCAGCAGTAACTTCCGTATCCTGACCTCCCATTACTCCAGCCAGAGCTACAGCCTTAGCTCCATCAGCGATAACGAGCATATGTGGCTCAAGCTTCCGTTCTTGGCCATCAAGTGTAGTCAGGACTTCACCTTCGTGAGCAAGACGAACGCCGAGTTCTCCGCCTTCTATTTTATCTGCATCAAAAGCATGAAGCGGCTGTCCGTATTCGAGCATCACATAGTTAGTGATGTCAACGATGTTGTTAATTGGACGAATCCCTGCCGCCATCAGACGATTCTGAATCCACAGCGGGGATGCTGCAGGTTTAACACCTGAGATATAACGAACTGCGTAATGACTGCAATGTTCTTCATTCTCAATCTTAACGGAAATAGATTGAGCAGCTGCTCCGCTGATCTCAATCATTTCACTCGCAGGATCTGGTAATTTGATGTCACGTCCAAGAATCGCGCTCACTTCATAAGCAGCACCAATCATACTTAGACAGTCTGAACGGTTCGGAGTCAGATCGAATTCCAGAATTTCATCATCTAGACCCAGCAACTTTGAAATATCTTGACCGATCTCTGTACCTTCAGGAAGTACAAGAATTCCTTCTTGCTGCTCTTTAGGAAGCAATTTATCATTGAGTCCCAATTCTTTAGCCGAGCAGATCATCCCTTGTGATAATACCCCGCGCAGCTTCGCTTTTTTGATATCCAGCCCTGGCAGCTTAGCGCCAACAAGAGCTACAGGAACGGTTTGTCCCGCAGCTACATTCTTTGCGCCACAGACGATTTGCAGATCTTCACCTTGACCTGCATCCACGATACATACGTTCAGTTTATCCGCATCAGGATGCTTTTCTTTCGATTTCACATAGCCGGTTACGATGCCGGAAATCCCTTTATTGCGGCGCTCTACTCCGTCAATTTCAATGCCGGCAGCGGTAATCTTCTCCGCTAGCTTATCGGCGGTTACTCCTTCAATCGATGTATAATCAGCCAACCATCCGGTTGATACTTTCATGTCCGCTCACTTCCTTTATGTTTCAGATGTATTTATCTACTTGCCGTTCGATCTGCTTCCTGTGGGAGTAGTACAATTTAGGATTACTCGATCAAAGCTTCATAACCGTCCTATTTAGAGCAGTCACTACGAAAAATATTGGACTTCCGATCGCTGTTATCCTCAGATTTCCTGATTAAAACCACTTCTCGCGGTAGAAATCCGAGGATAAAGGCGAACGCTGGCGCTTCTACAGTTCCAAAATTTCTCTCCGTTCCTTCTATTAATAGTCTTTTATTAAGCAAGATCAGTAACCCAATTGCTACTTACTCCTAACCCGTCAGCCAGCTCGCCCACCAAAAATCTAAACGCCCTTGAACTGCTTTACAAAACTCATATCGTTGTTATAGAAATGACGGATGTCATCGATGCCGTATTTAAGCATAGCAATCCGTTCAACACCCATACCAAATGCGAAGCCGCTATACTTAGCAGGATCATAGCCACCCATTTTCAGAACATTTGGATGTACCATGCCGGCGCCAAGGATTTCTAACCATCCGCTTTGCTTGCACAGTCTGCAGCCATCGCCGCCACATTTGAAGCAGCTTACGTCCACTTCAACGCTTGGCTCGGTGAATGGGAAGAAGCTCGGACGAAGACGAATGTCTGTATTCGGGCCGAACATTTCTTGTACGAATTGCTGCAAGGTGCCTTTCAGATCACTCATCCGAATGTTGCTTCCAATAACCAAACCTTCAATTTGATGGAACTGGAAGGAATGCGTTGCATCGTCATCATCGCGGCGGAATACTTTACCCGGGCAAATGATTTTAACTGGAACTTCACCGTTCATAGCCTGCATAGTACGAATCTGTACCGGAGACGTTTGAGTACGCATAAGCAGGTCATCCGTTAAATAAAAGGAATCCTGCATATCGCGTGCCGGGTGATTTTTAGGCAGATTTAGGGCTTCAAAGTTATAATAATCGGTCTCCACTTCCGGGCCTTCAGCCACACGGTAACCCATACCAATGAAAATATCCTCAATTTCCTGAACCACTCTGCTAAGCGGGTGAACGCCCCCTTGCTGCATGCGGCGACCTGGCAATGTTACGTCTACTTTTTCAGCCTGTAGACGTTGCTGAGTCTCTTGCTGTTGAAAAGTCTCTTGCTTCGCTCCAATAATCTCCTCAATGGCACTACGCACCTGATTCGCTACTTGCCCGATAACCGGACGCTCCTCAGCACTAAGTCCTCCCATACCACGTAGAACTTCTGTAAGCTCGCCTTTTTTACCGAGATATTTCACTCTTAGGTCATTCAAAACCTGTGGATCCATAACCTCCTGCAACTTAGCCAGCGCTTCAACCTTCAATGCTTCCAACTTCTCTTTCATGGCCGTGTACAGCCCCCTTCAATCATTGTCTAGTTCAACAAAAAAAGGCCTTTCCTCCCGGTAAGGGACGAAAAGACCGTGGTACCACCCTTGTTAGACAAGCTGATCTGTTCCCCTTAAGAGCTTCATTCCCTCTTTTAGCTGGACAGATACCTATCTCACTTTATACAGAAATAACGGTCTGTGACCGGTTTCCCCTACGCTTCCTTACAAGGCAATCTTAAGGAATTCAAGGAACTGCTCCGGAGTGAACTTCGACAGCTCTGTATCCTAGAAACGCTCTCAATCACCGGCGTCTCCTCCCTGTAAGTCAGGCACTGTGTACTCTTCTCCATCACTGCATTTCACAATTCATTCTAATTGTCAGGTATCTCTTTTATGCAAGAGATATGTCTGTTTATTATATGCAAAATCTGTCGTTTTGACAAGTTCAAGCATAATTAGGGCAATTTTTATCTGGCTTTAAGCTGGCTTTAAGGTTCAGAGCCATTTGGGGGACTTTTTTTCAGCTAACGTTCAGCGGAGCTTGATAATTTCCATTATTAAGAAGGCATGGTTGTACTCAATCATAAATCACCTTCAAAATACAAGGACTTTCATACCGGGAGGGAATTACATGCATGCACGAAGAACAAAAGTAGCTGTGATCATACTTAGCGCAGCAGTTCTGAGTCAAGCTTCAGCGTATGGAGCATACGCGGCATCAACGACTACTTCATCCACCAAAACAGCAACTGCCACCACTGCATCCACTCTGGATAAACTCGGCTCGATAGCTTTAAAGAGTAACTTTAGTGTGAAGCTGACCGATGCTGGGTTTTTGACTCAGGATGGCGGCAATATTCTTACATACACCCTCAGCTATAACAATGGGAGCGGAAGCAGCATCAATCTTGTGGACTATTTCTCTAAAGTAACTACTGCCGGAGGAACCGTTATCCAAGGAAGCCCAGTAACCAGCAGTGCAACCATCAAATCTATCCCCTCCAAAAGCAGTCAATCCGTAACCTATTACGCAAACGTCGGTAAATCCACATCTTTAAATGGAGTGAAGATTTCAGTATTCGGTTGGGATTTCAGCAGTACTGATTATCAAAAAAAGCTGGGGACCTTCACCTTGCCTGTGGCTTTTTCACAAGCGGTCGCTAGAGGCCAAAGTAAAAAGATAACCTTGAATAATCAGCCCGTAACAACCAAAACAGAAAGTCTGCAAATTTACAAATATAACGGTAAGGTATACGCCAAAGTAGGTGTGAGCTTAACCAATCAAGGAACCAAAGTGCTAAGTGATCCTGGGCTTAAGGGATACCTCGCATCTGCAGGAGGATCTGTATTTGAATTAACGCTTGATGATACGAGCAGTAACTACAAAGTACAGCCACAGGAAAAAAAGACGATCTACTACATGACGGAAATTCCCTCTTATATGAAGACAGACAATATGACTCTGCAGTTTGCTGGAGAAGATACCTCATTAAAAATTGCTTTGCCCATCGTCACCTATAACCTTCCCGCTGCTACCACACCAGATCTTGTCGTAGCTAGCAATGTCATCAAGAAGCTTACGATCAACAATAATACTGTCGAGACGCAGTTAAAAAGCGCCAATGTCTATGCCGACAACGGCACCGCGAAGTGGACGCTGCAATTTCGAGTAAAAAATAGCGGCAACAAGGCGATTACTTTGCCTGCTTATGAGTTTACCGTTAAAGCCGCTGAAGGATATAGCTTTCCGTTGGACACGAAGGCTTTCGCAAACCTTACACTCAAACCCCTTGAAGAAAAAATAATTGAGCTCAGTGCAGAAGTTCCGTTAACGATAGCTCAAGGAACGCTACAGCTGCAAATGACTGAACCCGCTGTAGAGGGTAAGATCATTTTTCCTACAGCCTATTATCAGATTCCTTACACACTCCAAACTAACAATTGGCAGGATACAGAATACGCGGTGGAGAACAGTTACGGCACGTTTGCTGTCAAGCTTAAGAACATCCAGCGGCTACCTTGGGCAGACAAAGATCAGCTTGTAGCTAAAATCAATATTCGCAACACGAAATCGACCTCTGTGCAGCTTCCTGCATTTACAAGTGTCATTAAAGCTGGTGAGAGTGATATTAGCAGCACTTCCCAAGTCGTCACAGAAAGCACGCAAACCATACTCGGGCCAAATGAATCCGCAGACGTTTATGTCGTGGCCAATGTTCCTTACACCTACCAATTTAATCAATTAAAAATAACGCTGCAAGAAACCTCCGGCGAAAGCAAAAATAATTTTCTTTCTTTAAGTACAAATCAGTTGGACAGCCGTGTTCAGGAAGTTGCAGCACTAAGTTCCTTCCAAATTGACCTTGAAAGTAAAAAAGCAGAAGTGTTAGAGCGCCGGACAACGGTTTATCAGGGTGCGAGCTCCAATATCATGTACACAGAACTGGAAATGAACAGTGAGGAAACACGTAAATCGGAGCAGGCTCAACTCGTAGCTTATTACAAAACGCCTGACAATCAATATTACGAAGCCGAGGTCAACCAGTCTACCACTTCCACGAGCCCTAACGGAAAAAATCTGGTTACCGTCTGGACTAAGCTTCCACTTGGAGTAGATCCTTCTCAGCTTGTTCTTTATATCGGTGAAGGGGTATCCGAAGGAAAACTTACGGCTCCTGGCGGGAAATCAACGGGTTATATCAATACGGTGTCACTGGGTCTAAATAATGTTGCGGTGGAGTCAAAAAGTAATCTTTTGGATGTAGAATCGTTCCCTTATAACCTATCCGTTACAAATGCAGTCGCCACCGTCACTAGTGGAAAAGATACACTAAGCACTGTCCTAACCTACAACCTGTCGAGCAGCACGCTTTACGAATCGGGTACCTATGAGCACAAGCTTGTACTAGAGCTGATCGACCCCTTCGGACAAACGATGGAGAAGACATTAACACTGGGCACAGATCTACCATTAGGGAACTTCAAGTCATACACCACAACATTCACAAGCAATCTTTACAAAACTCTAGGTGGCGGCGCGATCCGATTGAATGTATACGACGAATTCCAAGGTCATCGAAATTTGCTGGGAACTGGGACCTATGTTGTCACTTATCAGACAGCGTCAACGACTTCAAACAACAATTCCACTTCAAACACCGATTCTAGTGCTAACAATCCATCCGACACTTAGTAAACGTGCGAGGGGTGGCCTAAGTTAAAAGAAATTTGATGATCTATGGAGGAAAGAAATGAAGAAGAAAAAAGTGTTGCTCTGGTCCATCGGAGTAGTAGCTGTAGCAACAGCCGGATTGTTGGTGTATACATTTTTACCTGATAAGAGCAGTCAGGCTGCTGAAGTGCCCGTTAATACAGCCACGGTTACGAAGGGCGATATCGTAGTAAATGTATCTGGAGCAGGCTCCGTCACGGCCACAAAAACAGGAAAAGTGAAAACGAAGGAGGCTGGAACCGTAGCTGAGGTGCTTGTCAAAGAAGGCGACAATGTGAAAAAAGGTCAGACATTAATTACCTTCGAAGGCAATGATTTGAGCGACAATCTCAAGCAGGAACAAACCTCTCTTACCTCGCTTGAAGAGGATCTTCAGGACAAGCAGGAGCAGTATAAGAAGCTTGCCGTGGCAGGTGCCTCCGAGGATGAATTAGCCAGTGCCAAACGTTCGATTGAAAAAGCGAAAACGGATATCGCTTCTCAAATCGAAAAAATTGCAGCTGTACAAGAGGATATGATCCCTCCAGATCCCCTAACCGCCCCTATTGACGGAACTGTTACAGCAGTTAACATAGCCAGCGGTGAAAAAGCGATGGATGGCTCTGAACTCATCGATATCACCGATTATGCTAATTTAAGCGTCATAGTGCAGGTGGATGAGCTTGATATTCCTACAGTGAAAATAGGGATGCCTGCTACCATTTCATTGGATGCCCTGCCCGACACTGAATTCAAGGGGAGTGTTACTAAGATTGCCAAGGAAGGCACCGTCTCGAACGGAGTCTCCCTCTTCGATGTTACCGTTGGCTTAACCACCTCCGAAGGCGCCCTTGTAGGGATGTCGGCAGAAGTTTCAGTTACAACAGCTGAGAAAAAAGATGTATTAACCGTACCTATTGAAGCTGTTCAAGAAAGAAATGGCAAGTACACAGTTTCTCTCCCTTTAACAGCGGGTTCAGCGGGTTCAACCGATTCCTCAAAAGCCTCTAGCGAGGGCCAAGCACCGAGGCCTAGCGGGGCTCCTGATGCTCGCGATGGCGCTATGCCTAGTGGAGCGCCTGATGCTCGCGGCGGTACTATGCCTAACGGAGCAGCTGGCACAAGAAACCGTGGAAATAGTAATCAGCGAACAGTTTCCGTCGAAGTGGGCATCCATGATGAGAGCAGTATTGAAATTGTCAGTGGGCTTAATGAAGGAGACAAAGTGATCATCCCTACTGTCATCTCTACCAAAACAGGTACAACTAGTACTGAGATGCAAATGCAAGGTGGCATGGGCGGTATGGGTGGCGCCGGTTTCGGCGGTAGCGGCTTTAGTGGCGGTGGTGGCTTCAGTGGAGGTGGTACTGGTGGCACGGGCGGAGCACCTGGTGGTGGCGGAGGTGGCAGTAGATGAGTGCTTTAACACCACTGATCCAAGTCCAGAATATGACCCATGGCTATACTATGGCCGGAGAAACTATGACAGTTCTAAAAAATCTTTCCTTTACAATCGACTTCGGAGAGTTCGTAGCGATTATAGGTCCTTCCGGTTCTGGTAAATCAACACTAATGAACATGCTCGGATGCCTGGATGTATCGGATGAAGGAAGCTATCTCCTAGACGGACAAGAGGTTCGTAAGTTATCCGACAACAAGCTGGCAGTTATCCGGAATGAGAAGATCGGCTTTATCTTTCAAAACTTCAATCTCCTCCCCAAGTTGTCTGCTGTCGAGAATGTGGAGCTTCCGCTAATATACCGCGGCCTCTCACATCGAGAACGCAGAGAAACAGCGCAGCAAGCACTCCTTAAAGTTGGTTTGGAGGAGAGAATGCATCACCGACCTTCTGAGCTTTCAGGAGGACAGCAGCAGCGTGTAGCGATTGCGCGAGCCATGGCTGGATCTCCCCCGATTCTACTTGCAGATGAACCTACCGGGGCGCTTGATACGCGAACTGGACAAGAGGTCATGCAGATGATACGAGAATTAAATGAGCAGGGTCATACAATCATCCTAATCACACATGACCTCGAAATTGCAAAGCAAGCAAAGCGGATCATTCGTATTCAGGATGGCAACCTCGTAGAAGATCGGAGGAATGCGAGGTGAAATTATTTCAAAGTATGCGGATGGCTCTAAAAAGTATTTACAGCAGTAAAGTAAGAGCTTTTTTAACGATGCTGGGTATTATTATTGGTGTATCATCCGTTATCATCCTCGTTTCTGTGGGGCAGGGAACTACTTCTCAGATTACGGAGCAGCTTAATGGACTCGGAACAAATCAACTGACGGTAAACATCACTGGCCGTGGGGCTACCACCTCCCTCACCTATGAAGAAGCCTTGGCACTAGGAGATATAGAGGGGATAGAAAATGTAGCTCCTGTGATCAGTGGCAACGTTACAGCCAAGCATAATACTGAGAATGTTAGCGTTACAGTTGAGGGCATTACACCTTCTTATGAGGACGTTAAGGATTTTCATGTACAGTCAGGACGTTTCCTGCTTGATATTGATACGGAGTACCGGCAGAAGGTAGCGCTAATCGGCACAGGTACGGCTGAGGATTTATTCGGTACAGATGATCCTGTCGGCCAAAAGGTACAGCTAAACGGGATCAGCTATAAAATCGTCGGTCTTTTGGAAGCAAAAGGCTCTAGTCTAAGTGGCTCCAACGATGATATCTTATTGATTCCTATAGCTACTGCAGAACGTCAGTTAAAAAGCAAAGGCGTACGTTCCATCACAATTGCGACGACTTCAGCAGACACTGTAGCTACCGTAAAAGATAAACTAGAGAGTACACTGGATGCTAAATTTAATTATGCGGATAATGCTTTTAGTGTCTTTGACTCTCAAGAGATGCTGGAAACTGTAAATTCTACGACAGCTACGCTTTCAATGGCACTTGCGGGAATTGCCGGAATTTCTCTGTTTGTCGGGGGGATCGGCATTATGAATATTATGATCGTATCCGTTAATGAAAGAACAAGAGAAATTGGTATCCGCAAAGCAATCGGCGCCAAAAAGCTCGATATTCTCGCTCAATTCATGATCGAATCCATTGTGCTTAGCGGATTGGGTGGGGTGATCGGTGTTGGCATTGGAGTCGCAGGTAGTTGGTTACTAGGAAAGTACACTTCACTTACAGTATCCATTGCTTGGGATATGGTACTGATATCTTTTGTTTTCTCCTTGCTTATCGGCGTGATTTTCGGAATGATGCCTGCGAACAAAGCCGCACGGCTTCACCCCATTCATGCACTACGTAACGAATAGTAACTTCAAGTCAGCTGCCACAGTCATTATTATGACTAGGCAGCTTTTTTAACATAACAGAACGCATATTTTTGGGGCTGAGCTGGGTATCATTTACGAAGGCGTTGGGTAATAGGATTTATGGATTTGAATATAGATAAGGCAATAGGCCCATACCATAATCATTTAAATTTTTTATTATTGATATTTATTTGAGGAAGCGATTGCTCTATAAGTAGGACGTCCTATATACTTGTTGTACTACAAACTGCGATCCACACACAATTTATCTTTCCCATGCCTCAATTCCCACTATGTTACAACACCTCTTTTTTTTACATAATTACTCTCAACATCTTTGCCTGAAAATAAAACACGCCTGCCACAAATGGAAGTTCCGCAGGTTATAGTTAGCAGCAATAAGATTTGTTAAACATCTTATGCGGGGAGAAGATGACCGTGGCTGGATTTTTCGATATCAAAGTAACACGCAAACTAATCTTTATTTTCGCTGCGATCTCCATTCTACTGGTTGGAATTAGTGTAGCTTCTTTACTCTATCTAAATCACACCATTAACAGAATGTCAGATTCTTTATATGAAGATGTATTTGAGAACTCTGAGCTCATACTGAGCGCTGATCGTGATCTGCATCAAGCCGCAATCGCTCTCCACTCCTCCATGAGCTCGAACCTCACTGACGCTGAACGTGATCAGTTCATTCAGGAATTTAAGGACAATAATCAACAAGCACAAGAACGGGTAGGCCTAGCAAGTTCAGACATCAAATCTATCAACAAACCCTACAGTGATTTGAAACAGGCAAATATACTTACTGAATTAGAGAACGAGCTCCATGCCTTCGAAACATCCCTAGTCCTATGGAAGAGTACAGGAAGTAAATTGATAGCTGAACGGATGCAAATCGGATGGGACCCTGCTTCATATCATGCTGTAAGTCTGAACATGCAGTTAAATGAAGTCAGAACTCATCTAGATCAATCAGAAGACCTGATAGACACCTACGCTTTACAAGTAACAGATGGGTTCCAAGATAAAAAGAGTGCACTCTTTGCGCTATACTCATTGGTCTTCTTTATTCTGCTTCTAGTTATTATTTATCTGGGTCGCAAAATCATTTGGCTCAAAAATGAAATGCTGGAGGAACAAACACTCTATCAGCTAATCGGTGAAACCATGTCTGACTTTATTATTTTGACTGATCCTAACGGGTTGATACTATATAGCTCCCCTTCACATTCAAGTATTCTCGGCTATGTTCCTAAAAAGGGTGACCCACTCTCCAACTACATTCGTGAACCGGAAATTGCTTGGGCTAAACTAAAGAGTGTCGTTCAAGGAACCCCTCGTATCTCAGAGCTACGAATGCGTGGAGCTGAAGGGCAATGGGTATGGCTGGAAACGAAGGTGTCGCCTGTTCGGGGAAGCAATAATTTCCCAGCACAATTTATGTTAGTGTCCCGTGAAATTACACAACGGAAGCAATACGAAGAACGATTACATAAGCTAGCCTTCTATGATCATTTAACCGCGATTCCCAACCGTGCTCATTTCAAAATGTACATGGAGAATCTCATCAACCAACCCGAGGAACGGAGAAAGAATATTGCACTCGCATTGCTGGATTGTGACAGATTCAAGCAGCTAAACGATACCTTAGGACATCTGGCCGGAGACGAATTTCTCCAACTGCTCTCTCGAGAGCTTTTGCAAACGGTTAAAGGTGTAGGCCAGGCGTTCCGGATTGGCGGTGATGAATTCGCGGTGGTACTGCACCGATTTACTTCTCCAGAAATGTTAGATGAAATGCTACAACGGTTGCTTAAGTTATTCAACAAATCTTGGTCTATTGACAATGGATCTAGCTTCCACACCTCCGCAAGTATTGGTGTAGCCCTATTTCCTGAGCATGGAGGCAGTATTAATGAACTTCTGCGTGCCGCTGATCTAGCTATGTACCTTTCCAAAGACCATGGAGGGAATGAAGCTAATCTCTACTACGAGCTTTTAGATGTAGGTTTATCCAACCAGATCATCGGAAAACCATAAGATCAACAAAAAGAGCTGTTCCGGGGTACAACTAACCCTGAAGCAGCTCTTTTTTATTTTTTTAACTGGTTAACTGCAGATGATCATCTGAGATCCCATCATTCTCCTGATCACGATCTATAACCATGACCTTGATCAGCTCTTCATCCTTGGAACAATCAATGAAGCGATCGCCATCCCCATCTTTCTCTTCCCAGTCATTAAGTCGTAATATATACCCGATAGAATCGGTATCTGGCAAGACCTCAATTCGTGCAACTGCACGCCCATCCTCCATATACCGAAAGTCGCATTGTCCGTCCTGAATTCCTGTATCCCAAACCCAAAGATTCCAGCCTTGATATTTCCCATCTGGCCGCTCATAGTGTACTTCGATAATTTTGGACCGCGGTGCTGGCTCACCACATTCATCATAGAGCACCATCATCGACAAGCCTTCAATTTCCACTTCGCTACCTGCGACCTTCCGGAATGCTTCTGTCCCCGCTCGGGTATGATCCACTACCACGTTCCAACCGTTGTTAGCTTCAGGAAGAGATAGCTTTACTCGATCATTATTGGCATTAAAGATGACTGTTATATTGTTCCAGAGGTCGCCTCCTGCATGATTTCTAAGCAGGTACGACACGATCCCCCCATCACAGCGCAGAAATTCCAGCGAACGCTCAATTTCCTGCCGACCATGTAGACGAAATGCCGGATGTGTACGCCGCAGTTCGATCAAACCTTTATAATATTGAAATACAGGCTTAAACATACTCTTCATGTTCCAGCGGATCGCGTTAATCGTATCACCGCTACGATAGCTATTATGATCTCCAAATTTACTGCGCAGTAGCTCATCACCGGCATGCAGGAATGGAATCCCTTGCGAGGTCAGGATGATTCCATTTGCAAGTAGGGATCGGCGCACGGTCTCATTGCTAAGAATATTCTCCAGATCTACATTCACGTAAGGATTAGCCCGTGAAACGGCATCCTGAGATCCCCCTTGAACGGTAAGCACCTTATCCCATAAATTCAAATTGTCATGGGCCGTTACATAGTTCACCGATTCCACTGGGGAGTCTGTAAATTCGTGGATGGCTCCTTTGATTCCGGCTGCAATAGCCCCTTCTTTGCCGTATTCCCCTGTAATGAATCCCCGTCCCCATCCATCACTATCACCTTTGATCGCGGAACGAAAGTTATCATTGAAGACAGCATATCCTTTCCCCCGCTGCACACCTTTTAGCGTCTTTGTTGCCAGTGGAGAATCTCCACCTGTCCAAGGCTCGCCATATAACAGCAGATTAGGATTCACCTCAAGTCGAAGCTCTTCCGTTATTTCACGCATGGTCACACTATCCATCAGACCCATAAGATCAAATCTGAAGCCATCAATATGATACTCCGTAGCCCAGTAGGACAACGAATCCTTAATATATTTGCGTACCATCGGACGCTCTGTAGCCAGCTCGTTACCAACTCCCGAGCCATTAGATAAACGTCCCAAGAAATCACGGCGATAGAAGTAATCTGGGACAAGCGGCTCGAAGGGGCCCTTCTCCACAGCGTACGTGTGGTTGTAAACCACATCCATAATCACTGAAATCCCACGACTATGCAAAGCCTGAACCATTTCTTTAAATTCCCGGATCCGTAGACCTGGATCGGTAGGATCAGTGCTATATGATCCTTCCGGTACATTATAATGCTGAGGATCATATCCCCAATTGTAGTCGGTATGTTCAATGGACGAACCACGATTTATTACACTTAACTCATCTACGGTCTGGAAATCAAACACGGGCATCAGATGTACATGGGTGATACCCAATTCAACCAGATGATCAATACCTATTTCATTTCCTTCCGGATCTCTTAAGCCAAATTCGGTAAATGCTTTGAATTTGCCCTTATAGTACATGCCAGAGCTCTCATGTGAGGAGAAGTCACGCACATGCAGCTCATAAATAACCGCGTCTGCAGGATGCTGCAATGGAGGAGAAACGTCCTTCTCCCAATGCTCTGGATGGGTCCTACGCAAATCAACGATTGCTGTTCTTAAACCATTTGCCGATACGGCTGTTGCATAAGGATCTACTGCTTCCGTCACATTTCCATCAGCAAATACAGCACGGTACATATAATATTTCCCTTTTAAATCACCTGATAACTTAGTCTGCCAGACTCCGCCGTTCTGACGCTGCATATATATAATACGCCCACTATCTGTAGAGCTCGGATCAAATCCAATGTTACGTTGATTTCCATCTGTTTCGTACATAACTAGAGATACAGCAAAAGCAGTAGGTGCCCAAACTTTAAATACACTGTACTCCACCGAGTACGTCAAGCCCAGGTCTTTACCTTCATAGACCTCTAACATTAATTCTGTATTTATAACATTTTTACTCATGAGTTAACACCATCCTATGGCTCCCTGGCTAACTTATAGGGATGCTTATAAGTCCAAATATTTCCAATTTAGATCATATTAATACTTGCACAGCTCTGCAAGTCGGTAAAGGAGTATAAACTTTCTATGGATTCATACTATTATTATATGTAAGACATATTTACAGGTTTGGGTTCCTTACCGACTTTATACTCATCACTATTACTATCGGCATAGACATCTGTGCAATAAAGCAAATAAAAAGTGAATTTAATTATTCTAAATTGAGTATAACGCTCACGTATGAACTTAAGCCAACGTAAGAAATAAAATTATCGATATACACACAAAAAAACCGACCTCCAAACATCGGAAGTCGGTAATAGTAGTTGGAACGTTATAAAACGTTTAACGGAGTAATGCATATGGAAATAGTTAGTTAGTGATGCTTTGAACAAGTGCAGCTACTTCTTCAGCAGTGCCAAGTTGCAATGCTTTTGCAGCCAGTTCCTTCATGTCGGCAGCCGACAATTTAGAAATTTGACTACGTGCTGGTAGAATTGACGTTGCACTCATACTGAATTCATCAAGGCCAAGACCTAGTAAGAGTGGAATCGCTGTTGCGTCCCCAGCCATCTCACCGCACATTCCTGTCCATTTACCTTCTGCATGCGCTGCATCAATTACATTCTTGACCAGACGCAGGATGGCCGGATTGTATGGCTGATACAGGTAAGACACCCGTTCATTCATACGGTCAGCAGCCATTGTATATTGAATAAGGTCATTCGTACCAATACTGAAGAAATCAACTTCCTTTGCGAACTGGTCAGCCAGTACAGCAGTGGAAGGAATCTCAACCATAATGCCGAGCTGAATGTTGTCAGATACTTCCTTGCCTTCTTCACGAAGCTTCGCTTTCTCTTCAAGCAGAAGATCACGAGCTGCACGGAATTCACCAAGTGTTGCGATCATAGGGAACATAATGCGAAGATCCCCATGAACACTTGCTCTCAGTAAAGCACGCAGTTGCGTACGGAAAATATCTTGACGATCCAGACAAAGACGAATCGCACGGAATCCTAAGAAAGGATTCATTTCCTTTGGAAGATCCAGATACGGAAGTTCTTTGTCGCCACCGATATCAAGTGTACGTACGACTACCGGTTTGCCTTTCATATTCTCAAGCACAGTACGATAGGCGTTATATTGAATTTCCTCAGAAGGCAGCTTATCGCGGCCCATGTATAGAAACTCAGTACGATACAAGCCTACACCTTCGCCACCATTCTCAATTACACCATTGACATCGTTTGGTGTACCAATGTTAGCCGCCAGCTCCACGTGCTTACCGTCTGCAGAAATCGTTGGTTTATCACGAAGTTTCTTCCACTCTGCAATTTGCAAGTCGTAAGCTTCCTGCTTGCGAACGTACTCTGCCACTTCTGCTTCACTAGGATTAATAAGAACGTCACCGTTCAGACCATCGACAATCACTAGATCCCCAGAATTCACTTCTGTCATGACATTCTTAGTTCCAACTACCGCTGGAATTTCCAAAGAACGTGCCATAATCGCGGAGTGTGACGTACGTCCACCAATGTTTGTTGTGAAGCCTTTAACATACTTGCGATTTAGCTGTGCTGTGTCAGAAGGTGTTAAATCCTCAGCGATAACAATAACCTCTTCATTGATTTCTGCAGGACTAACATAATGAATACCCAGCAAGTGGTTCAGCAGGCGTTTGGTCACATCACGCATGTCAGCTGCACGTTCTTGTAAGTAAGCACTCTTCATGTTTTCGAACATTTCAATGAATTGTGTAGCTACTTCGTTTAGTGCATAGTCCGCGTTAACCGATTCCTGACGAATTTTATCAATTACGGGATTAATCAGCTCAGGGTCCTCAAGAATCAGCAGATGGGATGCAAAAATCTCTGCTTTCTTCTCTCCTAGTTCTGCTAAAGTACGCTCTTTAATGGTCTGCAGTTCAGCACTTGATTTAGCTAGTGCGTCATTCAACTTGGCGACTTCTGCTTCAGGATCACTGATATTAGTTTTTGTAATTGTATAATCCGGATGTTTCAGGATAAAAGCACGGGCTACTGCAATCCCTGCTGAAGCCGCGATTCCTGAAATTTTATTCATGGATTTCCCCTAGCCCTTCTTTAATCATTACATCAGAAAGTGCGCTCAGAGCTTCAGCTTCTTCGCTACCTTCAGTAATCAGAGACAAAGTGTCTCCAGCTTCTAGACCCAATGACAATACGCCAAGGATAGATTTCAATGTAACTTTTTTGCCTTTTGCTTCTGCAAAAGCTTCCGTACCTTTGAATTTCGTAGCTGTATTTACCAAGGCAGTTGCCGGACGTGCGTGAATTCCATCTTCATCGATAATTCTGAATGTTGTTTGCATAATATTATCCAACTCGCTTTCTTTTAATAGAATATTTTTAAATTTATAGTGAAGGCTTCGCTCCCTTTAATGTTTAAAGGAAGCGTCCACCCTTGCACTTTTACTGAATGGTAATAATATCCTTATCACCAATAGATACCTTACCTGGCTTCTTCAAGGTTACGGAAGAGCCTTCTGGTAAATTGGAAAAAATAACAGGTGACATTACTGATGGTGCATGTGCTTTTACATATTCTAAATCCACTTCCATGATCGGCTGTCCAGCAGCTACAAGGTCGCCCTCTTCGACTAGAACTGTAAAGCCTTGACCTTTAAGCTTAACTGTATTAACCCCTATATGAACGAGCACTTCCTTACCTCCATCGGACATAATGCCGATCGCATGCTTGCTCGGGAACACATTAAACACTTTACCGTAGACCGGTGAAGCAATCTTTCCATCATCGGATAAGAAAGCAAAACCATCACCCGTCATTTTTTGGGAGAATACTGCATCAGGAACCTCAGTGATATCCACTAGTTCACCATTTACCGGAGAGACGATATCTTCTTTGATAATCGCTTCACCAGCTTCACCTGCCTGCTGTTCTTCTTCAGGCTGTGGCGTAGCCGCTACCGGCGTTGGTGCAGGTGTCTTCCCGCTAATTACATCTTGAATCTGAGATTTAATGGTATCGGAACGTGTGCCGAAGATCGCTTGAATGTTATTACCCACCTCAAGCACACCTGATGCACCTAACTTCTTCAGACGAGTCTTATCCACACCTGATTTATCTTTAACCTCCACACGAAGGCGGGTAATACAAGCATCC
Source organism: Paenibacillus sp. FSL R5-0923 (assembly GCF_038009145.1). Classification (NCBI taxonomy): domain Bacteria; kingdom Bacillati; phylum Bacillota; class Bacilli; order Caryophanales; family Paenibacillaceae; genus Paenibacillus; species Paenibacillus sp. FSL R5-0923. Next base: position 1,134,817 of record NZ_JBBPAT010000002.1, on the reverse strand, counting down.
AGATGAGCGATGTTCTCTTTACCACCCAGCGCAGACAAGATGTTTCGTGGTAAATCATCACCCGTTTTAGAAACGGCTTCTGTGTTAGTATCTTCAACCTCACCCGTATCCTCTTCACGACCCGGTGTCATCAGATTGAACTTCCGAATAACAAAGCGGAATCCGAAGTAGTAAATTACGGCAAGGGCAAGACCTACTGGAATTACGAGCCACCAAGCCGTACGGTTCGGGATAATACCAAAGAGCACGTAATCAATAAAACCTCCAGAGAAGGTCATACCAATCTTGACATTAAGAATATGCATGGTCATAAAGGACAAACCTGCAAAAACAGCATGTACTGCGAACAGCAATGGAGCTACGAACAAGAATGAGAATTCAAGCGGCTCTGTAATCCCTGTCAGGAATGAAGTCAATGCTGCGGAAAGCATCAAACCTCCGACAAGTTTTTTATTATGAGGTTTAGCTTCATGATAAATGGCCAAAGCAGCTGCTGGAAGACCGAACATCATGAAAGGATACTTACCTGTTGTAAATGTTCCTGCTGTGAATTCTACGCCATCACGAAGCTGCTGCATGAAGATCCGTTGGTCACCACGAACCAATTCCCCAGCTTTATCTACGTAGGTACCAAATTCATACCAGAACGGAGAATAGAAGATGTGATGCAGACCAAAAGGAATAAGCGAGCGTTCGATTGTTCCGAAGATAAACGCTGCGAGCGTTTTATTCGTATCAATCATACTTTGTGATACATAGTTCAGACCGTGTTGAATTGGCGGCCAAACTAAGGTCAATGCCAGACCAAGAATCAAAGACGTTACCGCAGTCATGATCGGAACGAAACGTTTACCTGCGAAGAAACCCAGGTAGGATGGAAGTTCGATTTTGAAGAATCGTTTGTACATGGACGATGCCAATATACCGACGAGTATACCTCCAAATACCCCCGTTTGCAGTGTTGGAATTCCTAAGACGCTAGCATAGGAAAAGTCGCCTTGGCTCAGGATATAATCATTGACGCCAATTACAGTACCCATCGTAACATTCATTACGAGGAAACCAATAATAGCGGCTAGACCAGCAACACCCTCACCACCGGATAAACCGATGGCAACACCCACGGCAAATAGTAAGGATAAATTATCAAATACAATTTGCCCTGAGTTCATCAATACGTTCGCAATTGCCTGAACTACATCGTTCTCAAGTGCCGGAACGTATTGTAGAAAATCGGGGTTTACCAGCATGTTTCCTATTCCAAGGAGCAGACCGGCTGCTGGCAGTATGGCTACTGGGAGCATCAGCGCTTTACCGACTCTTTGTAAAACGCCGAAAAGCTTTTTGAACATCATGGTCACTTCCTTTCATTATTCACATTTTCAGTAAAACAGATGCCAAAAAAGGCATGAGCAACACAGTATAAAGGTTGTTATCTAACGCTAAGGTTAGATTACCCCAAGATGGGGACTAGCAACCAAAATACTGTAAATCACTCATGCCTGATCGAATCAGTTACACGCTTGGTATTCTGTTTTAATTAGGACACCGATATTGTAGCACCGTTTTTTTGTAGTGACAAGCTTTTTTTTAAATATAAGAAAGTATAAGTTTCACTTTATACATTATCCTTATATTTCTCGCTTCGTCTCCATACCCACTTCATCCTCTTTCTTCTGGGCAAGACGTTGCAAATGAACTGTCAAATAACTGACCTCTGCTGGATACACAGGAATTCGTACTCGGTTCTCAATCACCTTAGTTAATTGCCAAGCCAAGGTATACATTTCGGGATACTCTCGTTTCATAAGACCATCCAGCGTAGAAGTCTCCCGCACTGATTCTCCACGACGCAGTCTTTCTAGAACAAATCGTAGATGAGTCACCAACCGCGAATAATCAAGTGAATCACGTGGAATTCGATATTCGAGATTATTCTCTACGATTCCGATCAAATCACCAATTAAAAGAGAATGCTGTCTGACCTCGGAAATTTGTCTATTACTCAGCGCGCTAACGATATGAAGTGCAACAAAACCCACCTCATCTACAGGCAATTCCACGCCCATGCCTTCATTAATCCGCTCAATCGCATACTCTGCCATCTTATACTCTTCAGGATAAATTTCCTTAGTCTCATACAGAAACGGATTATGAATTGGGATATCTTGTTCATAACGCCGTATAGCAAATGAGATATGATCAGTGAGTGCAATATGAACATGCTCATTAAGTGGTTGACTACTGCTATGCATAATATATAACAAAATTTCATGTACAATCTCAATCAACTTCTCATCCACTTGGGGAAGAAGCTGTTTATATTGTTCCTGTTCTTCCTGGCTGCGAAGAATAAACATCTTCTCCACGGAGGATAGATCAATCCGATCATGCAATTTTCGGTTAAACCCTATTCCTTTGCCAATCACTACAACCTCGGAATATTGGGGATGGTCTGCAATAATAACGTTGTTATTTAACACCTTTGCTACAGTTATGCTACTCATTTTTGACACCTCTTTTATTTCTAAACACCTGACTTCCAAGCAGCAAACGCAACATGAAACGGTACGATTAAAAAACTCTCGCTACCATCATATCATCAACATTCCGATATTAGAAGAACACTCTGCGTTCTATTTCACCCGAAAGGTTCGACTGGAGAACCTGTATACCAACGTCACGGCAATAACCATATAAGCAATCGTTCCCGCAAGAACAACTAGCGTAAATAGTGACGATGCTTTTGGAAATCCGATACAAGCGATGCTTAGTCCCAATACAATGCTGTTGACGATAAAAAAGAACGGATTTTTCATATTTAGCTCCGTGCTGTACGGTTGAAAGATATAATACATGAACAAATGGTGCACTGAGAAGAACAAGGAAAGACAAAGAATCGTTACCCAAAAGATCACCGCATCCATAAAACCCCAATCTGCACCAGAGAGCAGAAACAGCAGAGTACATGCTAAACAAATGGCGACAGCAGGAATAAGATTAAGGCCACTCAATTTAATTAGACGAATCTTAAAATTGTCTAGAATCGCAGCTTGTTCACGATAGAATCCATAGCGCAACAAGCTTAGATCACAATTGTAAAACATCGCTTTGCATACGCGCTCACCTATAGAGGTATAGTTCATTATAAATACAAAAAAGGGAAGTCCACCGAGCAGATATGCTGTAAATTCGGACGAAGTCTCCGGCGAAATAAGCATCATTAGGACAGCCACTATAAAGAGCACACCAATGATCGTTAAACGCCTCTGGATGGGTTGAATCAACAAGCGTTTATGCCTGGAGAAAAAAATAGCATTTAGGTAGGCGTAACCTGTCTTTCCTTGAAAAGCTTTCCCCTTAAGTTCTTCCGACGAAAAGTCCTTCTCCTTGGTCTGAACATCTGCCACCCTCGCTTCTTTCATCATCCGGTTCATATCCAGCAATGGATCATCTATCTTGGTAACGACATCTACAGCACTGCGATAGTTAGGATATTTCCCAATATACACAGCTGCAATTCCTCCAAGTACAACAATCACAAGACTCACGGGGACACTAAATCCTGTCGCATCATTTACAAAAGCATACCCTAGATAAAGGGGCAAATAGGCAAGTAGGCCACCTAGTCCAATCACCGACCATACCCAGCTCATCTTTTTAACTAACACAATTTCTTTTTTGTCAAAAAACCAAAGATTTAGCGCCTCGGTGACTATTCTCCAGGCCGTTAACAGTAGTGTAAGCCATACGCCATGCCACAGCGGTGCCCCAAAAATCCCCGCAAACACGGTTAATGCCGGAATAAAATATATAAAGAACGTTAGCCCTTTAAGCAAAAGCGTAGCATGCATATACTGTTTAGCCGGAATTCTCATCAGCTTCACACATATATATTTATCCCGTTTGGGCTCTAATATAAATACATTCGAAACCGCAGCCACTATAAAGCTCAGAACTATAAAAATATGTAAGAACAATGCATACTGTTCGGCGAGCGACAATTCTTTGTGTGTAAGGACGATTGGTAAATAGATCACAATTCCCAAATAGGCGAACTTGCCTAAAAACCCCCACACTACCTTCAATGCAAGTACTATCCCAGCGAAGACTTGTTTTAGTGCAATGTTAGAGTAAATATCCCCTTTTAAAAGTTTGCCAAGAACAGGCAGCTTTTTGAAATAGTAAATCAGCCGATTGGCTCCGGACGAACCTCTAATCCTCTGAATGCTGCGAAGTGTACTAATCATTGTTGCCATCCTGAAGTAAAGCTATAATTTGCTCCTCAAATTCTGGACTTTGCAGAGTTTCACGCGGAATTTCTTGAAGGGTTCCATGATTTAGAATAACTAACTCGTCACATAAATCGGCGGCTAATTGCAAAATATGCGTAGAAAAAATAATGATATGATCCTGCTTCATCTCACGCAGCAATTTCTTGATCTCAAGAGCCACAACCACGTCAAAAGAAGTTAAAGGCTCATCTAATAAAATCAAAGGCGGGCGAGTAATGATAAAGCAGAGCATTTGAATTTTATTCTTCATCCCGTGGGAATAACCTTTAATCAGTCGGTGCCGATCTTCTTCCTCAAACTTAATAATTGAAAAATAATCTTCAATGCTTTTATTCGGATCGATCTTCTCACGGTTGATGTCCATATAAAACTTTACGAACTCATAACCTGTCAGAAACTCAGGCAAAATGGGTAGGGAAAATACATATCCGATGTCCTCGTCACGAAGCGGACGGGCACTATCCTTATCACCAATAAAGGCAGCTCCGCTATCCATTTGGATCTCACCACTCAAACAATTGAAAAGTGTGGTTTTACCTGCTCCATTCCGTCCAAGCAGCCCGTAGATCTTCCCTCTTTCAAAGGTGAAATCTGCATCTTTAATCACCTGTTTACCATCGAAGCTTTTATGGATATGATCTAAAATTAGTTGCACGCTCGCGCACCTCTCCTATTCTATAGCTAAGACCCAAAACATAGAGTAAGCCCGGTAGCAATCACCGAGCTTACCTTAAATTAAATCATTCTATAGTAGTTATTGCTTTAACTAGTCTTCAGGTTGCTCAGCCACAGAAGTTGAAGCTTTGCTCGCTCCCCCCGATGCCGCTGGAGGTTGTATGGAGGTCACGGGTGTGACTGGAGCAGCCTTGCTTCCAGTTGACCCTGAGGATCTAGTCGTCAGCCCTTTGATCAGGGCCTCTACGTCAATTCCAGAGACGCTCTTCAGCATCTCAGGAGCCGTAGACATCAACTGAGTTACATAGTTGCTGACACGTGCCGCACCTTCACCATTACCGGTATCTACAACCGTAAGCTTGTCAATGGATGCCAGCGGCTTCGCGATTTGGCCAGCCAAATCAGGCAGCATTTTGACGATAATATCGAGCACGGCTGCTTCGCCGAATTTCTGGAAAGCTTCCGCCAGCTTTTCTTTGGCTTCTGCTTCCGCTAGACCGCGCAACCGGATAACCTCAGCATCCGCTGTACCTTTAGCCAGCTCTGCATCCGCCATCGCTTGACCTTCAAGACGCTTCTGCTCAGCTGTCGCTTTAGCTTGCGTTTCAATACTATATTGCAAGGCATCTGCCTCACGCATTCTCTTCGCCTTATCAGCTTCCGCCGCTTGCTCTACTGCGTAACGATCCGCTTCCGCTTTTTTCTTCACTTCTGCGTCGTACTGCTTCTCACGAACTTGAATTTCTTTGGCTTGCAAATCGATTTCACGTTCCTTACGTACCAGCTCAACCTTCATCTGTTCTTCAACAACGGTCTGCTTTGCACGTGCCTCTTGAATATGATAAGCCTGGTCGGCTTCCGCTTTCGCTGTATCCTGATCCCGTTTAAACGCGGCCACTTTAAGCTGGTTTTCCTTGGAGGCTTCGGCGATATTCGTATCCCGCAGCAGTTCTGCTTTTTGCCCTTGCTCTTCAGCGTTTGCCTTTTGAATTCTCGCATCCCGCACTGCTTCTGCTTCAGCGATCTCTGCATCCCGCTTCACTGCAGCTATCCGCGGTTTACCTAATGCGTCAAGATATCCATGTTTGTCTCGGACATCCTTGATAGTAAAGGAAACAATTTGCAGACCCATTTTCTTAAGATCACGTGCCGCCACGCCTTGAACCTCTTGCGCAAAACGGTCACGGTTACGATATACTTCCTCAACGGTCATCGAACCGAGAATGGCCCGTAGATGACCCTCAAGAACTTCTTGTGCTTCGCTCTTCAGCGCTTCAATCGGTTTGCCCATAAATTGCTCAGCGGCTGTCGCCACATCTTCAGTCGAGCTACCCACTTTAATAATCGCTACACCGTCAGCAATAACCGGAACCCCTTGTTCGGTGTATACTTCCGGGGTCGTCACATCGAGTTTATGAGAAAGAAGCGACATAAATTCAGCCTTCTGAAAGATAGGGAGGATAAATGCCCCGCCCCCACGTACTATCTTTATTTTACGACCAGATCCATCGTCTGAAATATGATTTTTCCCCAAGAACGACCCCGTTACGATCATCCCTTCATCTGGTCCAACCGTTTTGTAACGTGCCCAGAATGCGATACCTAGCACAAACAAAACAGCAACGACAACAGCAGGGACTAACAAATACTCAGGAATACCGAACATTAAAGATCCACTCCTCTTCTCTTTTCGAATTCTGACACCAATGCAACGCCTTCTCTAACCTCCACTACAACAACTTTAATCCCTGCCGGAAGCAGCTCATGATCAAAGCTTGCTGCCGTATGCAGGCTATTGCCGGCGCCAAACTTTACCATAATCTCACCATAACCCGTGGCGGGAACAGGAATTGTGATTTCCCCGATCTTGCCAGGCAGATCACTCATAGAGAACCCATTGGACATTTCGCTTTTTTCCATGGGCTTAACCACCCCTAGATACATAAGTACTCCCAAAAAAGCGGCGGCTAACAAAGACAAAGCAATGATCGCCCCAGCTTCCAGAGCGCTGTACCGGGTTAGAAGAATGCCCGCTCCGCCGAACACGGTTATTCCTCCTGCCAGTACGGTGGGATTCAGAAAATCTACGGATACGAAATCAAAGACCCCATGCAAGGCATCTCCGATCACATCGCCCACCAGGACGCTGACTATGGCAAATATGACGCCTAGCGCCAAGCAGCCTAAATACAGCGTTTGCATTTTTATTTCCTCCTGTCTTCAATCAGGACTGTCATATTACATTAAACGTACAAAGTAGGTCCTTGGTTTCACAATCTTTGGATATTTAGCCATAAAAGTTCCATTCTGAGGATAAACGCACGAAAAATGCGGTCAGCAGCAGCGGAGATCAGGGACGATGTTGAGGAGAAATCCACAGTAGAGCATAAACGCAAAGAAGCAATTCATCCATTACGGAAGAATCGCTTCTTTGACGTTCTATAACATCTTCTAGACTAAAGATGAAGGGTCTCTTTCGTAGACGAATCTACTTACAGAGCCATTTTATAAATTTCAACTACATCCTCACGGTCAAGCTTGCGGAAATTACCAAACGGTCCGAAACGAACCGCCTTATCAGCCATACTGCCGATCTCGCTGTCATCAATATCATAATCAGCGAGTGTCTTCGGTGCGCCAATGGAATCCCAGAAGTTACGCAGCGCTTCAATTCCTTCCAGCCCTATTTCCTTATCGTTCTTGCCCGCAGGATCAACTCCAAACACGTTTACAGCAAGCTTGCGGAAACGGGCAGGATCAGTATCGATATTATATTTCATCCATTGTGGGAACAGAATGGCCAGGCCTCCACCGTGTGGAATGTCGTATACAGCTGATACTGCGTGCTCGATGTTGTGAGTCGCCCAATCTCCTGCAAAACCCATGCTAACCATACCGTTAAGCGCCATTGTGCCGCAGTACATGATCGTCTCACGCAGTTCGTAATTATTCAAATCTTCAATAAGCTTCGGTGCGGTTTCGATCACCGTACGTAGCAAAGTCTCACAGAAGCCGTCTTGTACCGGTGTGTTGCCATCAGTATGGAAATAGTGCTCCAGAACATGAGACATGATATCTACCATGCCGTAGACCGTCTGATCACGTGGCAGAGTGAAGGTATTCTCTGGGTCAAGAATCGAAAATGCCGGGAATGCATGAATACTGCCCCAGCCCATTTTTTCCTTGGTCACTTCGTTGGTGATTACAGAGCCGCTATTCATTTCTGATCCTGTAGCTGCCATCGTCAGTACTGTACCGAGTGGGAGAGCGTCTTGAGCAGCTGCCTTACGTTCAACAAAGTCCCACATGTCACCCTCATATTTCGCCCCAACAGCAACTGCTTTAGCGCAGTCCAACACGCTACCACCACCTACAGCGAGGATGAGGTCGATATTATGCTCGTGACACAGCTCTACACCTTTATGTACGGTGGAAAGGCGTGGATTCGGCTCTACACCTGAGAGTTCAGTAACCACAGCATCTATTGCACTCAGCTCAGCCATTACCTTATCGTACAGACCGCTACGCTTGATACTACCGCCACCGTACATCAACAATACATTCTTGCCATACTTAGGAACCTCAGTCTTCAACGCTTCCAGCGTACCCTGTCCAAAAATCAACTTGGTAGGATTATAAAAATCAAATTTACGCATATGTGTAAACCTCCATTAGTTATTTCAGAATGTTTTGCTCACTCGTATTATAAACCTCTGAATACCCGCATTCAAATGGATTAGCTTCAAGCCACATAAAATAGGGGACGTCCTTAAGCCTACAGGCTTAAGGACATCCCCTTTCCAAACTTTAGATCGCGCCGAAGCTCTTCACGAAACGACGGAAAGCAGCTTGCCCTTCCGGAGTCCGTTTATAGACACCCGCGTGTTCAAGAATATGTGTAAATTTGATGCCGACTTCGTTCTGCACAATCTTGACGGCTTCTTCATGCTGTAATGCCGTTCCGAAACGCTCTACAAGCTCCTTAACCCAAGCAGCGTGCTGCGCAAGTGGATGACTAGGATCATTCTTCACCGCTTCTAATAGTGCTTGATCTCCTGTAAGGATGCTCGCAATAGAATCAAGCTCTTCCTTCAGACGACCTGGCAGAATTGCGAGTCCCATGACCTCGATCAAGCCGATATTTTCTTTCTTGATATGGTGCATCTCCCGATGGGGATGGAAAATCCCTTCAGGATATTGCTCGTTAGTCCGGTTGTTACGCAGCACGAGATCCATCTCGAAGCTGCCATCTTCTGCCCGACGAACGATTGGAGTAACGGTATTATGAGGCTGCACTTCACCATCAACTTCGCTGAATGCCAACACTTCTGCTTCAGGATCACTATACGCCTTCCAAGCTTCATAAAGTGCATTGCCACACTCCAGCAATACCGCTGGATCGTCACCATTCAAACGTAATACGGACATAGGCCATTTTACGATATTAATGCTGACACCCGGATAAGATGCATGCGTGAACGTATCTTCCTTAGGCGCTTTCTGAATAGGGAAGGTGTGACGTCCACCTTGAAAGTGGTCATGCGTCAGAATCGATCCGCCAACAATCGGCAAGTCTGCATTCGAGCCAATAAAATAGTGCGGGAAAGATTCCACGAAGCTAAGTAGCCTCTTCAAGGTATCCTTGGTAAGCTTCATTGGCACATGATCATGATGGAATACAATACAGTGCTCGTTATAGTAAACATATGGCGAATACTGAAAGAGCCATTTCTCATTATTCAGCTGAAGTGGAATGACACGCAGGTTCTGGCGCGGCGGATGATTAACCCGACCAGCATACCCAACATTCTCGCGGCACAGCAGACATTTTGGATAGACCGGCGGCGGGAGCAAGCGGGCCATAGCAATTTCCTTCGGACTCTTCTCAGGCTTGGACAAATTGATTGTCATCTCGATGTCACCGTAAGGCGAATCTTGCAGCCAGTAGACATTCTTGGAAATCCGGTCCATCCGGATATAGTTGGAATCTATGCTTAATTTATAAAAGCGATCTGTAGCCGCGGAGATACCTTTTTCAGCAGCTAAACGGTTGAACTCCGCATTTACGTCTGATGGACGGGCCATTAGGAGTCCCATAATCTTGGCATCCAGCAAGTCACGGTAAGTGTCGCTATTCTCTGGAATCAATCCGATTTCAAAACCATAATCAATCAGTGCATCCAGTGGAACCTGTGGACCTGTAAGTGGACTTTGATCGATCTCGCCAACGAACGGCTCACTAAATCCGAACTGATCTAGCAGCACATTACGGCTATAGTCTTCATCTGATGGAGCAATGAGCTGCTCACGTAGTGCAAACAGAACTAGCTGCTCAATCGCATGTAAGGCTTTCTGGCCAGCAGGCGTAACCTTATTCTCGTTGTGCATTTTCAATTCTCCTTAAGTAGGGTCTCATGCTCTAGTTAAGCTATGCTAAAGCCCCTTATTCTCCGTACCCCTGCGGATTGGCAGAATGCCAGTTCCAGGCGCTTTGAATGATATTCTCTAAGTCAGCATGCTGAGGGTTCCATCCAAGGATAGAGCGCGCTTTATCGGAGGAAGCTACCAGTACTGCCGGATCTCCAGCACGGCGTTCTTGAATAACTACAGGGATTTCTAGTCCTGTAACTTTCTTCGCAGTTTCAATAACCTGTTTTACCGAGAAGCCAAGTCCATTTCCCAAGTTAAAAATATTACTGCTGCTTCCGCTACGCAGATAAGTTACTGCGCGAACATGGGCGTCAGCCAGATCGCTAACATGAATGTAGTCGCGCACACAAGTACCGTCTTCTGTAGGATAGTCGTCTCCGAATACGGCGATGCTCTCCCGTTGCTTCAAAGCGGTTTGCAATACCAGCGGAACCAAATGACTTTCCGGACGATGGTCTTCACCGATTTTGCCACTAGCATGTGCACCTGCAGCATTAAAATAACGAAGCGCTACATATTTGATACCCAGTACTTTATCAAACCAAGCCATCATGCGTTCCATAGTCAGCTTAGTTTCGCCATATACGTTTGCTGGCTCTGTACGGTCTGTTTCTTCAATCGGCACCTTTTCCGGTTCGCCGTAGGTTGCAGCTGTAGACGAGAATACGATTTTGTTCACGCCAGCTTTTTGCATAGCTTCCAAAAGGCATTGTGTGCCGTATACGTTGTTGTCATAATATTTCACTGGGTCCTTCATGCTTTCACCAACCAAAGAGCTTGCTGCAAAATGGATAACCGCATCAATCTCATTCTCGGCGAACAGCTTACCCAGCAGCTCCTTATCACGCAGATCGCCTTCGTACAGCTTGCCACCCAGTAGCGCCTCACGATGCCCCGTTAGCAGATTGTCGATGACGACCACTTCTTCGCCGCGATCCAACAGCTCTGCTACAGTATGAGATCCAATATACCCTGCTCCGCCTGTTACTAAAATTGCCATTTGATTACACTCCCTTCAATTCTTGGACACCATTACCGATGCCGCAAACGTAGAACTCACCAACCAAACCAGATCTTGTGGTATATGCCTCGCCTACTTCACGAATGAAACGTTCTACATCATCTTCATGTACCAAGGATACAGTACAGCCACCGAAACCTGCACCAGTCATACGAGAACCCAGTGTACCGGGAATACGCTGTGCTTCTTCAACCATAATATCTAGCTCTTCACAGCTAACTTCATACAAATCACGCAAGGAAGTATGTGAGTCATTCATGAACTGTCCAAACTGCTTCAGATCATTGTTCTTTAAGACCTCAACGGATTCTAGTACACGTTGATTCTCTTCCACAACATGGCGAGCGCGGCGTCTAACAATTTCATCTGTGATTTTATCTTGATGTGCTTCGAATTGTTCACGATTGAGCTGTGCCAGATAAGCTAGTGAAGGAACTTCTTTTTGCAAAATAGACAAGGCCTCATCACACTGCTGACGACGCTCATTGTACTTGGAATCTACAAGTCCTCTGCGTTTGTTCGTGTTGCCGATAACCAGTTTGTAAGCACCAGTGATGAAAGGTACCAGATTATATTCAAGCGTATCGCACATTAACAGGATTGCATGATCTCGTTTGCCATTAGCAACTGCGAACTGATCCATAATTCCGGAGTTTACACCTACGTACTGGTTCTCAGCACGCTGAGACAAGAGTGCAATCTCAACGGTATCCGTGTCGCCGCCTTCGAGAGTTAGGAAAGCATAAGCAGTCACGACTTCAAGAGAAGCCGATGAGGACAAGCCTGCGCCATTCGGAATATCACCATGAAACAGCAGATCGTAACCTTTAGATACTGGAGTGTTTTTCTTCTCCAATTCAACCATTACTCCAACCGGATAGTCGATCCATTCTCCAGTTTTGGCCTTGCCAATTTCACTATAATCAATAGATGCTTCATAAGGAAAATTAGTAGATGCAAAATTCACTTTGCTGTCACTGCGTGGACGGACAATCAATGTTGTTCCGAATTCCAAAGCTGCCGGCAGCACGTATCCACCGTTATAATCCAAGTGCTCTCCAATGAGATTAACACGGCCTGGTGCATAAAATACTTGAGCTTCTTGCTCGCTTACCCCGTACTTTTCGATGAATTTCTTTTTAAGTTCCTGTGTGCTCATTAATGCCACTCCATCCTTTCGCTGCTTCAGCCAGTGGGAATAAGTAAAGCGTTCTTTATGTATTCATTATAATAGAATCAGTCATCCTCTGATAATGCAATCATGTGTGTAATGTATGGATAAATGTGACTTCCCATAATATAATAATTACACAAATAATTGATACACCCTAAACTATAAGCCATAAAATGACAATAACACAAGAAAGGCTGTCTCAAATGGAGCATACTTATTCCGTAGGATCTAATCCCGTATATTACGATAAACAAAATCTCCATGTACTGTTTGCCGGACAGAGTCAGACGATTCCTATGCATCAAGCTGGCCCTAAGATTTACGATTATTATTTACTTCACTTTATAGAGTCTGGCTCAGGTGTTTTTCGTACTGAACATCATCAATATGCACTGGGAAAAGGTGACTGCTTCCTTATTCATCCAGGACAGCTGGTCAGTTATGTTTCGGATAAAGATCAGCCCTGGTGCTATCGCTGGGCAGCTTTTACTGGGAGTGAGGCTGATAGCCTCGTGCTGCAGACAGGCTTTACACCTCAAAAACCTGTGGTGACTACAACGGGTGATAGCGTCATCCCAGGTGCCCTTTCCAGTATCATGCAAGCCTTCAAAGCAAACAAAGAAAGTGCACACCTAACTTCTCTAGGGTATCTTTATCTCATTGTAGGTGAAGCCGCAGATTTACTATCTTCCTTCTCCCGTCTTCCTGGAGCTGAATCGCAGGTTAAGCGTACTGTGAAGCAAATGATCCACTACATGGCCTCCCAATATGCTCATCCAGTATCCATTGAACAAATGTGTGATACTCTTGGCTATAACCGGGCCTATCTATCCCGTGTATTTAAGCAAGAGACCGGATTATCTCCGGTGACCTACTTGCTGAAGCTGCGCATTGAAAAGTCCAGACAGCTGCTGCGTGAACGGCCCGAGCTGTCCGTGGAACAGGTAGCAGCATCCGTGGGGCTCACCGATGCTTTATACTTCTCACGCCAATTCAAACGGTTTTGTGCTCAGTCACCCACCGCTTACCGTCTCACAACGACTAGACATGTAAAAAAGACAAATCAGTAAGGGAAGCCTTTGAAAAAGGGATTCACATATTAGGCAAGTCCAATATGTGAATCCCTTTATTAAGCTGATCTTTCAGTTAGCTTCGGTTATGTTGCATATAGACTCAGATATTCAGGGTAAGCACGAAGATGTATCTCTTTTGCCCTTTTCTGAGCCATTTCCTTCAGTTCTGGCACTTGCTCCGCTTCAACATAGTCAGCGAGAACATCAATCACATCATCAAGGAGCTTCGCTCTAAAATAAAACTCAATCCGTTCCAATATTGCAAGGCCTGCTAAATCAATAACTAGATCCCTACAGTAAGTCCAATCTTTTGATTTATAGAGCGGCCAAAGTAGTACGGAATAATCCATTGCAGCGTCTCCAAAAACCGTAAGGTCATCCCAATCAATAATCCAAAATTCATTATTATCATTGACTAAGATATTCTGCCAATTCACATCATTGTGTACGATGTCCGACGCCTTTCTCTGAAAAGAAGGGTGCTGACTAACCATAATTCTCAAAGCTTCCACTTCTGTATCGAACCAATCTAAAGTGTCCGCCGTTACGAAGTCCAGCAAATGCTTTTCCGCTCTAATAATTTGCAGATCTTCTTCAAATCGATTGATGTATTCGTCAGTAAATGCGGCGGCATAATTGTAGTCCTCATCCTCACTTACAACTGCCATCCTAATTCCTTTATCCGTATGTAATTGATGAAGGGACCTCAGAACTTTTTCAATCACTGGCAGTGGATCGGAAATGGAGCTTAATGGTTTACCTTCGATAAAATCAAACACTAAACCATAAGAATAACCAGATGTTATTTCTTGTGTAATCTCCCTAATCAACCGTGGTGCCTTGTAATTATAAGTCAAATGTTCACTGATCTTAACCCATTGTTTAAGTCCCACTGCTTTTTGTTCTTGCGAGAGTTTTAAATGACGAAAGGTTTGACCATCCGTTATGCGATAAGATTGGTTTACAAACCCTCCAGGATTCCAAATATACTTAGCCTCAATCTTCGACCTATTTAGGCCTATAGACTCCGAGTTGGCTTCGGCCCACTCTTTCACCTTGTTCTCATCTTGAAGCAACTCCATCGATGCAGCTCATCCCTTCACCTACGTCTTCATCCAGTTCCATTCTCCGTTTGAAGAATAGTCTCAATGCGATCCGATTCTGCCTGCGAGAACTCCAAATGCTGAAGTGCAGCTATATTCTCTTCAATCTGACTAATTCTGCTAGCCCCTATCAATGCAGAAGTAATCTTCCCATCACGTAGTGTCCAAGCTAGTGCAAGCTGCGCCAAACTCTGGCCTCTTGAAACAGCAAGCTGATTTAACGCGTGGATCTTGCGCTTCACATCCGGTGTAATTCGGCTCTCATTTAACGCAGCAGAGGGTTTGGCCGCTCTTGATCCTTCTGGGATTCCATTTAAATACTTATTGGTTAACAATCCTTGAGCCAGAGGTTTAAAAGCGATACTGCCAACTCCGCTCTGTTCCAGCACACCCTGTAAACTCCCCTCAATCCAGCGATCGAGCATAGAATAACTCGGCTGATGAATTAAGAGCGACGTGCCTAAGCTGTTCAAGATTCTAACCGCTTCGAGCGTCTGCTCCGCGGTATAGTTAGATAATCCTATATACAGAGCTTTGCCGGATCGCACAGCATGGTCTAACGCCTGCATGGTTTCTTCAAGAGGTGTTTCCGGGTCCGGCCGATGCGAATAATAGATATCAACATAATCTATGCCCAGCCGCTTCAGACTCTGATCCAGACTAGCCAGCATATATTTACGCGAACCCCATTCGCCATAAGGACCGGGCCACATGTTGTACCCTGCTTTTGTAGAAATCACCACTTCATCTCGATATGGAGCCATATCACTTGCAAGCACTTTACCAAAGAGCTCTTCTGCTGAACCCGCTGGTGGTCCATAGTTGTTGGCTAGATCAAAATGAGTAATTCCAAGATCAAAAGCACGAGTGATCATTTCTCTGCCATTCTCGTAAGTATCAATTCCACCAAAATTCTGCCATAGTCCTAATGAGATTGCCGGAAGCTTAAGACCTGAGTTCCCGCAACGGTTATAACGCATGTCTTCATATCGTGCTTCATTTGCTACATATACCATTGCTTATCCCTGCCTCTCATTACGCGCTGTTTCTGTACTACCTTATCTTTAAACTACTAAGCGCAATAATAATCTGGTAACCGACAAGCCATGAGATTATCCCTTCTAACCAAGCAGATCCTTTACACTGCCGAGTACTTTCCCAATCCGATCTGTAATCAGAAGATCAGCTTGATCATCAAAAGGTGTCGGGTCGCCATTCAGCAGCACCGTACGTTTGCCCCGGAAATAAGTGACTAGACTAGCCGCAGGCTGGACAGTAAGAGAGGTTCCACCAATCATAAGCATATCTGCAGCTGCTATCGCTTCGACAGAACTCACCAGCACCGAGTGGTCCAATTCTTCTTCATATAGCACAACATCCGGCTTAATAATACCACCACATTCGGGGCAGCGAGGGACGATCTCAGTGGTACTTAGGAGCTGCTCCAGCCCGTAATAACGTGAGCAGTCCATGCAATAGTTACGATGAATGGAACCATGCAGCTCAAGTACCTTTTGGCTACCCGCCAGCTGATGTAGGCCATCAATATTTTGCGTAATAACTGCTTTAAGCTTGCCCTGCCGTTCTAACTCTGCAAGCAGCAGATGTGCACCATTCGGACGAGCATCGGGATGAATCATTTTACTGCGGTAAAAATCAAAAAAAATGTCCGGTGAGGACATAAAAAAAGTTCGGCTCAGCATCACTTCAGGCGGATAAGGTGAATTGTGCTGAGTCTGGTATAATCCTGCTGCCGAGCGGAAATCCGGGATCCCACTCTCTGTTGATGTACCTGCCCCTCCGAAAAAAACGATGTTGTCACAGTCTTTAATCCAAGAAGCAAGTGTCTGCAATTGATCCATATGTTGTAGCACATCCTTTCCATTAGTATGCTGATCAGTAGGTGATCCTTAGCTCATTATAGCTAGAAATAATCACATCTGCGTCAATCAAGTGATTTCCATCACCCATGTTGGAGATTCCAACGGCGAGGCGTAAGCCTGCACCTTTACCCAATTGCATATCTGCATTACTGTCACCAATAATAATCGTCACTTCAGGAGACAGCCCCAGCTCCCGGCAGGCTAATTCAGCCATTTCAGGTGCGGGTTTTCCATTTAATACTCTGTCTCTTGTAACTACCGAATGGAAGTAATGAGCAATACCAAGCCAATCCAGATGCTCCTGAGTGGTCTTTGCGCCATCTGAGGTAACCACCCCTAGCTTGAGTGATGCAGCCGCGCACTGTTCCAGAAAAGGAAGAAGCCCTTCTAGAGGTTGTGCCGTGCGGCGTTTGCGTAATTCATACATAGCGTCCTTAGCTATACTCTTTACACGGGTCAACGCTTCATTCCAAGGAACACCAGCAGCATACAGCTGCCATGCAAGCACACCATAACTTTCTTCTTCTGTAGCCATGGTGAGCGGCCCTGCTGGATCATAACCAATCAACTTTCCTGCAGCATCATGCTGGGTACCTAGCACTTTACTCCGATCCACGATAAAATCAGTTCCCATAATCGCAAGCTGATTTTCCATTCCACATAGTACAAGCTCGGCCCAATTCCCCCAAGTGGCTAATAGATCCAATAACGTGCCATCTTTGTCGAACAATATTCCTGAACAGGGTATGCATTCATCGTTAATCTGTAATTCTGGCATAAGTATCCTCCCTTTGTTGGAAAGACCGAAGACTACCTGATATTCCCAAGCCAATCCAGCATGGCGCGCACAGTGTCATTTTGCTGTTCTTCTTCGGAAATGGTTGCTTTCCCGTCTCCTTTTTGTGGTCCATAACTTCCAAACTGAGCGTGATTTCCACCGACGATTGAACTATAAATCGTATTATCTGGCAAATAGGAACGTCCTTTGTTGTAGCTGTCTCTGTCAATAACCTGATCCTCTGTACCCACTACCGACAATACTGACAAAGTAGTCTCACGCAGACTACCTTTTTCATCTGGATAAGAAGCCAGGAAAAACACACCTTCCAGCTGGTCCGCATGCTCAATCGCATAACGTGACGCCATGACACCCCCAAGCGAATGCCCACCTAGAACAAAAGATTGCTTGGGATGCACACGAATAATCTCTTCTGCAGCATCGCCCTTTGTTACTGCTAAATTAAGCGGCATTTTAGCGATGTAGAACGGATGCCCCGCAGCAGCAATGCCCTTCGCCAGTGGGGAGTAAGCTTCTGGTTTCACCAGAGCTCCAGGGTAAAATATGATCGAGGCCCCCTTAGTAATGGAGGGTTCGAACGAAATCCAGTTTTCATTCTGTTCAACTGTAACTCCACCGCTTGAAATCAGTGCAGTTTCGGCTTCTTCTGCCGGTGCATACGGAGTTAAATATTTCCAAATCAGCAATCCGGCTACAACAAGAATGATTAGTACAATTAAACCAATACGACGCTTAGTTATTCTTTTCTTCAACATGCTCCACTCCCGGATGTTACTGCATATAAGAAAATTATAGTAGAAACCCACTGTTCTAACAACCTTCAACACATCGCCACATTTGGCACTTATGATAACGCTTTCAATAGTGAGTTAATTCACAATTCAATTGAAGAAAATCTTGTATTTTAAAATTAAAGCATCAAGCATCTTTGGGGGGAAGTCATGGTAGGGGAAAACTCGCTAGACACGCCTGGAAAGACCTTTTTTCTAAATTTACGTTTTGTTCTCATTGTTACTGTAATCGTTGGAAACGCCATAGAACCATTGATAGGCTCAATGAGCAGCTTGTATAGCTTATATATGTGGATCTTCAGCTTTCATATGCCGCTCTTCGTGCTCGTTACAGGTTTTTTTGCCAATAAACACCTTACAGGTACACAAGGCCGTCGCATTATCATGCAAATCGGATTCCAGTACATTATTTTTCAAAGCCTCTACTCTGTGCTGGACGCCACCATATATCAGGTGCAGGGTATCCATCATTCCTTTTTCGCCCCCTATTTGCTCTTATGGTTCTTGGCAAGTCATGCCTTCTGGCGTATATTGATGATCGGGATGCGTAAATGGGCGCCTGCCACTCAATTCATTTTTGCTGTCGCCGCTGGAATTGCCGTTGGGTACCTACAGCTTGATGGCGTATGGTTCAGCATTAGCCGCACTTTTGTATACCTGCCATTCTTCGTATTAGGTTATCATTTTTCGTTCCAGTCCTTTTCTCGCTTTTTTCAAAAATGGATTAAAATTACCGCTGCCGCAGTCTCCATCCTTCTATTCCTTCTGTTTGCATCTTGGGGATCAGACTTGCCGATAGGCTGGCTTTATGGAAGTATGACCTACATGCAGCTTGGGCTTCAAGAATGGTACGCTGGAATTTATCGTCTGGGCGTTTACGGGCTACAAATCACTGCTGCACTAGCGTTTATGGGATGGATTCCTTACTCGCTTAGCCGGCTGACTGACTGGGGCTCCCGTACGTTATATGTTTTTCTACTTCACGGATTTATCGTTCGTTTTGCCGCTGTTTCTGGCCTGTACTCTTATATCAATCATTCTTTAGGTGCCATGTTATTGGTGCTTTCTGCAATCTTACTGACCATTCTCTTAGCCCAACCAAGTGTAAAAAGGCTGATGCATCCTATTGTTGAGCCCCCCGTTGGCTGGATGATCACCCTGCAGCGTGTTGCCTTAAGGCGCTCATTATAAGTGGCCTATCCCCTTGCGGATAGGTTTTTTTATACTATTTAAGGCCGGTCTCCTTATGAGAAACTTCACATTGTCCGGTAGAAAAAACGTGCTCTTTGTGATAGACTCACTAATAACAATGACTTCTCCGTTCATTAAAGGCGGGAACCGTTTATACCAAAACAGCGGCATTTTTTATAGAATCGGCTTCGCCCTTCTTCTCTAGGAAGCTCGTCCCCGTTCATTCTATAAACCGTATATACGCAGGTCTTTGGAGTTCATTGCGTTAATGCGACACTATATTTCATTGCAATTTATTTAGGGGGGAAATGTCAATATGGCAGCTAAGAAAATGCGTTCAGACATGATTAAAAAAGGCTTTGACCGTGCTCCACACCGTAGTCTCCTGCGTGCAGCCGGAGTAAAAGAAGAAGATTTCGGAAAGCCGTTTATTGCGGTCTGCAATTCCTATATTGATATTGTTCCAGGTCATGTGCATCTTCAAGAGTTCGGTAAGATCGTTAAGGAAGCGATTCGTGAAGCTGGCGGCGTTCCTTTTGAATTTAATACGATCGGCGTTGATGACGGTATCGCAATGGGACATATCGGTATGCGTTATTCACTGCCAAGCCGTGAGATCATCGCTGACTCCTTGGAAACTGTAGTTTCGGCGCATTGGTTCGATGGCATGGTCTGCATCCCTAACTGCGATAAAATCACACCGGGTATGATGATGGGCGCACTGCGTGTTAATATCCCAACCATGTTCGTAAGCGGCGGTCCAATGAAAGCCGGCGTAGATAGTAAAGGTAAAAAGCTCTCCCTTACCTCGGTATTTGAGGGCGTAGGTGCTCACCAAGTAGGCAAAATCAACGATGCTGAATTGCTTGAATTAGAACAATTCGGTTGTCCTACCTGCGGATCTTGTTCGGGAATGTTCACGGCCAACTCCATGAACTGCCTGGCAGAGGCACTTGGACTGGCATTGCCAGGTAATGGTACCATCCTAGCTGTAGCTGATGAGCGCAGAGAATTTGTACGCAGATCTGCTACTCAACTGATGGAATTGATTAAGTTAGACCTTAAACCAAGAGATATCGTAACTAAAGAATCCCTCGATAACGCTTTTGCGCTGGATATGGCAATGGGCGGCTCCACTAACACGGTGCTGCACACCCTTGCACTTGCTCAAGAAGCTGGTATCGATTATCCGCTTGAACGCATTAACGAAGTGGCTAACCGTGTTCCTTATCTGGCTAAGCTGGCTCCGGCTTCCGATATTTTCATTGAAGATGTGGACCGCGCGGGCGGCGTTAGTGCCGTATTAAATGAACTACTTAAGAAACCGGGTGCTCTGTTCGGAGACTGCATGACGGTTACCGGCAAAACATTAGCCGAGAACGTAACCGGACATGAAATCCAAGATACTTCCGTAATTCATAAAATCGATAACCCTTACTCCGAAAGAGGCGGTCTCGCCGTACTTTACGGCAACCTGGCTCCTGAAGGTTCCATCATAAAAGTAGGTGCAGTAGATGCTTCTGTTGGTGGATATCACAAAGGTCCTGCGATCTGCTTTGATTCCCAAGAATCCGCACTCGAAGGTATCGCTAACGGTAAGGTTAAAGAAGGCCATGTAGTCGTTATCCGTTATGAGGGTCCAAAGGGTGGACCGGGAATGCCGGAAATGCTAGCTCCTACATCGCAAATCGTGGGGATGGGTCTTGGTGCTAAGGTTGGTCTGATTACAGACGGACGTTTCTCGGGGGCTTCCCGCGGAATTAGCATCGGGCACATTTCTCCAGAGGCTGCTGAAGGCGGCCCGATCGCTTTTGTTGAAGATGGAGACATCATTGAACTCGACCTCAACAATCGCAAGATTGAACTCCTGGTTGACGAAGAAGTATTAGCGGTTCGCCGTACGGGCTGGAAAGAGTTTGAGCCTAAAGTTAAGACTGGTTACCTGGCTCGCTATTCCAAAATGGTTACCAACGCAAGTAACGGTGCAGTACTGAAGATTTAATTAGCAAATCCGAGTTCTAGTTGTTCCTAGCATACAAGAGCAGTCTACCTTAGATAATCTATGGTCGGACTGCTCTTTTTTATTGGGCACAAGAAAAAACGCCCCACAATCCATTTCTGGTTTGTGAGGCATCTATATTTCGTTTCATTATATAAGACTAAATAATATCATGAATCAATTCGTTACTGTTGCTCCTGGCAATTCCACTTCTGTGAGTGAATCATTAAGTGACAACGCTTCTTCTTGCTGCGGTTTACGTTTTCTTACTGACCTTTCATCATGAGGCAGTTGCTTATTCATCTTCTTGAGTAATTCTGAGACAGGCATCAGGATTAGCTTCGGTACAAGGACCTCACTACGCTCCTTGAGCCTAGCACCACCATCTGGATGAATCACACTTAACAGGATCTTTAAGTAAAACTTGGTGGAGCGTGCGAATATGCCATCGGGCAAATCATGTACACTAAAGCCGAATTTCTCTGGCCCACGGTTAATCATACTAACCCCATAGAGTGCTTTGGCTTGCGCGAGGTTTACATCTTCGGCAATAACTTCTGCCAGCATTGGCAACCCTTTCTCCATTCTCCGGATCATTCGAATCGCAAGTTGAGCAGAAGAACGAGAATGAATACCTAACTCGAATAATTGCCTGTTATCAATATGCAGCTCAATGACTTTATCACCTTTACTCAGCAAGGTTCCATCACCAAGTTCAACAGGCTCTCCCTGATATTTACGCATTCGATAATGCATGAATGGATCGGCCGGGTTAATCGTCTTGATCTGGAACATTACTTGGAATACCTGCTCCCAAGCCAACCAGAGTCCGACCAGTACTCGTTTACCAAAGGATAAACGCCGAATCGGTGATTTCTCCGCCATCTTGATCATGTCATCCACTCGAATGCTGCGCAGTCCTCTTCTTTGGGCCTCCTGCAGCGTCAGTTCAAGGGCTACAAGCATATTCTCGGGTGCGTCCGGATCGGCACCTAACGTTGTGCCACTATCATGCAGCAGCATCACTTCACCGGGATTCAATCGCGCCAGCATCTTCTCAGTGAGACGCTGCGCACCAAGCTTCTCACGCCAATCTCCAAACATTACCGACCATAGAACAATTTCAACTTGGCGACGTTTGGAAATATCGAACAAATTGACAATCCCCCAAGGTGGACGGTAATAAGTACTACGCTCGCCTATTATGTTGTAGATAATATCATTCGTGCGCTGAATCTGCCGACGAACGGTTGCGGGCCGCATGAGCCAGTTCGTCTTGTGAACATAATTATGAATTCCAATAAGATGTCCCTCTTCATGTATCCGCCTAATAAGATCCGGATAACGTTCAGCGTTAGATCCTACTACAAAAAAGGTTGCTTTTGCATCATACTTCTTCAATAAATCCAGAAGTAACGGTGTAAATCGAGGGTCAGGTCCATCATCAAAGGTCAACGCGAACTCATTTCGCCCAGTTCCTTTACGAAAGACACGGTAACCAAAAATGCGGCTAATCATACCCGGGATAAAAGCATAAAAAGATGAGATATAAAATAACCAGAGCAGCAAAGTCTGCATATGAATTCCTCGCTTTTCCAGAGTTGACTTTGGCTCGCCTTACGTCTGCAAGCAGAACCTGTGATACGGCCAAGTGAAGTTAGATAAAAAATACGTTACCCCCTATTTTAACACATGTATCAAAGAAATAGACGGTTTTTAGGTAAAATCATGTACAATGTATTCAAGCTGACCTATCAACTTATTAAAAAAGGGAGTTGTTTATATCTATGCTGCCGTTATACAAAAAATATTGGCGCACGTTCTTCGACATTGGATTAATTGTCCTCACGGTCTATCTGGTTATGTTCGCCTTCAGTAAATTGTATCAGTTAGCTGCACCTGTATTCCTATCTTTTTTTGTATTTTTGCTTATTGAACCGCTTGCCCGTTTCTTGAACCGACGGGGGCTTGCCAAACCATTCGCTTCAGCGATCTCAGTGCTTCTGTTCTTAATCGTTCTTCTGGGTACGTTATTTGGCGCTGGGCTATTGATCACCATCCAAGCGCTTCACTTTCAAGATAATCTTCCTAAGTATACATATGTGGTGCAACAACATTTCGTGGAATCCACAACCTACCTTCAGCAAAAAATCGAAAGCTTGCCGCCGGATATTACCGATAAAGTGAATGGCTACTTTAAAGATGCCACGAATGTTCTTACTGGATGGCTTGTTACTTTTCTAAAATATATGGTCGGTGTGCTCGGATCCTTTTCCTCCTTCATGGCCAATTTTGGGATCGCCATTATTTTAGCATTTTTCCTTAGTATGGAGATTAAAGATTGGCGCAAGATTGCCCATGACAAAATGCCAAAAACATTTAAAACTGCTTACGCTTTTTTGCAGGGCAACGTCTTTAAAGCCATCGGCTCTTATTTAAAAGCCCAGCTTATTCTGATCAGCATTACCTTTGTTATCGTACTGGTTGGCTTATTCATACTAAGGACCGGTAACGAAATCACTATGGCGCTTATCTGTGCTGTATTTGATGTCTTGCCGCTCCTTGGTGTAACGACGATTTTAGTCCCTTGGATCATCTATCTGTTCATTGTTGGCAATACCTCATTAGCAATCGGTTTAATCATACTCCTGGCGATTGTATTGATTGTAAGACAACTGCTTGAACCGAAGATTACCGGGAATTCGATTGGCGTATCGTCTGCTTTTCTGATGCTGTCCTTCGTCATTCTGTCCACATCCGCTTTCGGTATGGCCGGTCTGATCCTGTCGCCGATTCTGCTTATTCTGATCAAAGAACTAATTCAACAAGGATATCTTCAGAGCTGGATCTATTTGCCTCAAGAAGAGTTTATCGTTTCGCCCTTTGCTGCAAATGGCCCTTCATCTAAGAGCAAGGCCACTGCTACTCCTCCGGAGCCTCAAGCTTCTGTAGAAGACGATAATAAATCAAATATCTGACCGAACAGCTTAATGGCGAGATGCGGACTATCCGGAGCGACATTCTCTACTGCAACTGATACAGCATATTTTGGGTGATCCACCGGACCGTAGCCGATAAACCATTGATTGTTGCGTGCTACGCCCTTAACCAGCGTCTGTGCCGTCCCAGATTTACCTGCAACAGGCCAGTGTGTGCTTTGTAGGCGGGTTCCCGTTCCTTCCGTTACAACTTTGCGCATCATGGACAGTAACTGGCGGGCTGTAGACTCAGAAATCCTCCCTGCTGAGGAAGGGGACAGATGTCCCGGCAGCTCCTCCAGCTTCTGCCCGTTCGCAAATGTGATTCGCTGCAGAATCCTTGGTGCCCTTACTTCACCTCCATGCAGTAGCGTTACAATAAGATTAGCTGCTTGTAAGGGTGTGACTTGTACATCTCGCTGTCCAATTGCAGTCTGTACCCTGGCTCCCTTGTCATCCGGCAGTAAGGTAGTAAAGATGGTTCCCTTTTGCTCTCCGAAAAGTGGTTTTAGAAGTGGAAACCCAAGCGTCTTCTCGGCTTGCCAGCTGATATCTCTACCGAGTCCTAGCGCCAGTGCAGTTGATTGAAGCTGGATACCGCTTAAGCGCTCTGCCAGAGCAGCAAATACAGTATTACAGGACACGGCGAATCCTTGCGCCAGCGTAAGGGGTCCGTGTCCTTTTCCTGTCAGACAAGACAATCCATATTTCTCAAATTGCCCGGAACAATAAAAAAGCTCATCAGCGGAGGTTACACCCGCTTCTAAGGCCGCGGCGGCTGTAACGATTTTGAAGATCGATCCAGGAACGGCAGCCTGGAGTGCCCGATTGTTCCACTCCCCGCCTTGCGGAGATATCTTCTCTGGATTATAGAAGGGTAAAGATACCATGGCTTCAATATCTCCCGTCCCGGTATCTAACACCACTATGGCTCCTTCCTTCATTCCGGATTTGAGCGCAAGCTCCTCAATTCCCTCCTGAAGCTTCTTATCAATCGTTGTATATAAAGACAGAGGGAAATAAGGATTGCCCGGAGCTTTAACTTGAATGGGACTGCCTGGAAGGCGATTCCCACGCGCATCCACTTGAACATAGGCTTCCGTGTGTCCTACCCCTTGAAGCAAAGGCTCTAATGTCTTCTCTAAACCGTCCGTTCCCGTCATAGGAACTCTAAGACCCGTAGGAGAAGCTTTAGCTCCAGTATGCATAGTGGCTTCCGATAAATAGCCTAGCCATTGCCGACCTGAAGAAATCCCATCATATCTGCGTGCGAAAGGGAGCACGCCTACTCCGTCGATCCCCAGTGCACTCACTTCTTCTGCCTGTGCCTGAGACAACGCGAGTGGTCCTTTTCCCACTGAAGATGGCCATAGCAAAGGTTCTTTCAGTGACGACCGCTTATTCAACAGTTGTTCATAGCTGACACCCAGAATCTCCGCCAGTCGGTGCATGGGTTTAGCTTCTTGGTAAACAACCTTCGTCACAGATTTCTTAGCCATCTCCTCTTGTGGAAAAAAAGCCGCCGTCCAAATGGTTTCCCCCGCAAGAGGCTCATTCTTGCGGTCATACAGACGTCCCCGACCGCTGTCCAGTACAGTCTCCCGTTCACTTTGAATTTCCGCCATCTTCGCAAGTGTATATTTTGTTCCAGGAACCGTCTGTTCCTTCATAATTAGCTGAACCCACGCCAGCCTAAGGATCAACACAGCTACAGCCGCAGATAAAATAAGAAGACCGCTGAATACACGCCGATGTTTGTTATTACGCAATGTCTTCCCTCCTGAGCAGACTCCACACCTATTATGTCCTACCTACATCCATTAGAATCGCCATAAAATGTTCATTGCAACATCACAATCCATAATTTATTTTCCAAACACAAACACTTACCATCCTTATAAGGACGGTAAGTGTTTGTGGGAGAAATATTCGGATTAAGTATGTGTGAAACGTTTCTCGGGAAATATAAGGATTGTTTATGGATTAGACTGTAGTTCCTTTGCTTTCTTAAAAGCTTCAGCTTCTAAAGAAGCGGGCAGCCTACTATCAGATACTAGCTCCTTGTTCTTTGCACTGTTTCGGAATGCCTCCATGGCCTGTCGGCTATAGCTGTCATAATTCGAAATCGAAACGTCCTGCCTAGCTGGAATCGAACCTTTAAGCGGATTAAAGGCATTCTGACCTTCGGCAGATCCCAGTACCCTTAACCAATCACGAACTGACTCTCGATCCTCAGCACCGCGTGACAATCCAAAAGCATCCAATTGGAATCTAAATATCCCTTCTGTACCTGGTGAAGCGTTCCAGCCAAACTGCACACCGTCCTTCAGCTTCAGATCATGTGTGAAAAAGCCATTCACCCAATCACCCATAATGTTCATTGCCGCTTTTCCCTCAGCAACGAGCTTAGCCGCTTCCTGCCAGTTTCGTTCAGCATGATCAGCATTCACATAGGTCAACATCTTGGCGAACCGCTCCATCCCTTCTTTTACATGAGGATCGTCAGTATTGATTTCTCCTTTACTTAGCTTTTTATAATTCTCGACCCCCAGTGTTCCGAGCATGACATTCGTGTAAAGAGCGCTAACCATCCACGGTTCCTTGTTTCCAAAAGCCAGCGGTGTGATGCCTTTTCTTTGTAATTGATCAGCCACCTTAAAAAACTCATCGAATGTCGATGGAACCTGAAGGTTGTTATCAGCGAAGATGGATTTATTGTACCAGAGCACATTTTGACGGTGAATGTTAAGTGGGACATAATAAATGTCATCCCCAAGACTAAGCATATCGATGATCTCTGGAGGAAATACTGTATACCAGCCTTCTTCTTCGTACAGATCATTTAACGGCTCTACCCGCCCTTCAGCTGCCCAGAGCATATTCCTTCCCTGAAAGGTATCCGGCGGTTCACCCTCCTTCATTCTTCGTTCAAGTACTTCCTTGGCATTTCCCCCTGCACCACCTTCAACGGCAGCATTAAAGACATAAATGCCGGGATACTTTTCTTTGAATACCTTGATCAAAGCTTTTAACCCTGCTTCTTCCCCGGCCCCTGTCCACCAGCTAAAGATTTCCAACTGCGGATGATCCGACTCCGCCTCGCTTCTCGTTATTGCCTCCTGAATGTTGTTAACCGGTTCACTAGATCGCATGGCCTCCTCATCTGGAAAAAATGCAGACAAATCTTTTTCTCTTAAGTTCATACATGAGGATAAAAGCAAGCTGACAATGAGCGTGTTGGATACCAGACTAATCAGCGACCTTTTCATTGAGATTCTTCCTTCCTATAGTTCCCGCTGTATTCGTTTATTTTCTGCTTACAGTCTGCCAATGGATTGCCGAAATTCCGTCGGTGACATTCCTGTTGTCTTTTTGAATACTCTGCTGAAATAGTTAGGATCACGGTATCCAATTCTTATACTGATCTCTTTCAGCACTTGCGCAGGATCGGCTAACAGCTCTTTGGCTTTATTGATTCGCAGACCAGTTAAATAATCAATAAAGGTTATGCCGCAGCGATCACTAAATATTTTGCTAAAATAGTTTGGGTTCAGCCCTACATGTTCAGCCGTCTCCTCAAGCGATAGCTCCCGCCTGTAATGGTCGGAAATAAACGTCTGAGCCCGACGAATCGCGCTAGCCGAATTGTTATCGTACCAATGCTTCAACATTCGAGCCTGAAGGAAAAGTCTTGAATGGGCTTGCTCTACCAGCAGTTCTACCTGTTCCACCTCTCCGAAGCTAAGCTGCGGCAAAGGCTCAAGCCCGCTCTCACTGAGCGTCTCATCAGCCAAAGTAAATAATCGGTGTAGTCCGCTCTTTATATCCTGGATCTCGTCACTACAGAAGAGGCGAAGTTCCGCTACCCAAAACTCGAAATCTTCCTCCATCTCTCGGAACTGTCCACTACCTAAAGAACGAAGCAATCTTCGTTCCGCCTCTCTCATACCAGAATTTGAGAGCCATTCCTCTTGTGCTTGTGAGCTTTCCCCCTTATTAAGAGCACTGGCTGATAACAGCGCTTCGTGATAAGAGCCTATCAACTGATCAGTAGAAGCTGCTAAACCTCCGATTCCAACAGACAGCTGCAATGAACGGAAACGCCGGGAAGCAAATTTAGCCAGATTGGACGCAAAATCCTTAGCATTATGAATATGCTGTATTGGCAAACGGGATTTCGCATCCGGAAACATGAAGACCGGGATACGAGCTCCTGTCATCGGACCTACAAGAGAGAAGCAACTAATCTTACACTGATGCCTAAGCCAAGAATATATCTCCCTTCGTTCCTGAACACTCCATGCCTTCTCCTTCGTTGACATCACAAATACGATAGCGAATCCTGAAGATTCTGGTACACCAAGGGTATGGCTCCAATCTCTAACCTGCACTTCCTGTATACGATCCATCAAAATAGCACTAACCCATTCGGACTCTACTAGTGATAATGTCTCTTTAAATTTGGACTCCAGCTCATTAGTTCTTTGTTTATCCTCTTTTTCTCGTGCAATCTCATGGGACATCGTGCGGATGACCTCCACGATCTGATCCTTCCGATATGGCTTGAGCAAATACTCCCTCACACCATAACGCATGACTTTACGTGCATATTCAAACGTATCGAACGCAGACATCATAATAAAACGAATCGCTGGAAACCTATTATGGATCAAGGACACAGCTTCCGTACCATCAATTCCCGGCATTTTGATATCCATAGTGATGACATCAGGCCGTAGTTGTTCCGCGAGCTCTACAGCTACCCTACCATTTTCGGCTTCACCAACTACTCGAATCTCTGGTAGAAACCGCTCGATGATCATCCGGAGAGCACTACGTTCAATACGTTCATCATCCACAATCAGGAGCTTAAGCATGCAGGATCTCCTCCTTGCTATTATTCACACGCGTTAGCCTCAGTTTGATGGTCGTTCCCTTTCCCTGCTCGGACATAATCTCGATTACATCGTTCCTTTGATAGAAAAGCTGCAGCCGTCGTTGTACATTTCGAATTGCAATTCCATTGGAGTTCGAATCAGCGCTCCCCACAGGCTCCCTTTCTTTCTCTGAATCTATGGGCGTATGTTCAGAAAAAGGAATATCTCCGCTCAAGCGAGCAATCGTTTCTGGGTCTATTCCAACGCCATTATCCTGTACCTCTACGATGACATCATTACCACTCTCGTAAATGGCCAGATGTAGTTTCCCACCCTGTTCATAGGATTCCACACCATGGGTGAAAGCGTTCTCAATAAAGGGCTGCAAAGTCAGTGGTGGTAACAAGCAATCCAAGGCTCGCTCCTCAATGTCATCCGTAAACGCAACTCTATCATCAAAACGCATCCTTTGAATAAACAAATACTCTTTAACAATATTCACTTCATCACGCAGTTGAACAATATAATTCATCTTCTTCAGATTGTAACGCAGCAAGGTCGAAACGGAATCCACCAACTCGCTTGTTCTTTCTGCGCTCTCGACATAAGCCATTTTAGAAACCATGTTCAGTGTATTAAATAGGAAATGTGGATTGATTTGATTTTGCAGACTTTTCAGCTCCATTTTCTTAACCAATTGATCGAGTTCCGATTTCTGTTTGATTTCAACCACGAGATCGCGAATGTTAGAGCGCATATTATTAAAGGTTGTTGCGAGAAAGCGCATTTCATCACGCGTATTCACTATAACCTCCCCCTCGAAATTCCCGCGAGATATCCGATTCGCCGCAGCCGTCAATTGCTGTATGGGCTTCGTAATTCCATTGGAGAACCAATATGCAAAAATCATACACAAAATGGCTACCGAACTAAAAACAAAAACACCTAAATATCTAAAGTTCTCATTCTTTCGACTAATCAGCTCAAACACATTCCGGTAATCCGTCAGTTCGCTATTAATAATCGTCAATGTGGTCTCTTGAATATATCTAGTAATCTCACCCGATTGTTTTAAGTGTGCGTAGTAAGCATCCTGGTTGCCTAGATCAAAAGCTATAAGGCTTTGCCGGCTCTCTGTCATGTAGCTGTCTATCATATTGCTATAGTTATCAACGAGCAGTTGATTATGATCATTTTGTAGAATATTTACTAGTAAATCCTGTTTGTTATTAAGCTTCATAATGGCAGTTTCATACTGCTTCAGGGTCTCATCGCCGCTTCGATTCCGGAGCACATACCGGTTCATAGCATCATTAACATCAGTGGCATCCTGGTATAGCTCATTAAGCAGAAAAAATCGGTGCAGAACTTGATCGTATGTCCTTGCCATATTGATATTATCTATGTAAAGAAAGACGAAAACACTACTAAGTAGTACTATAAAAGCACTAAAAAAGATCATCAGCTTGCTTTTAATACGAATCATGGCCCGAAGTCCCCCTTTCCGCGGGAAATTTCCTCTTTGCGGACCACATTGGCATCCGTATTAAATATGGTAACAATCTTTTTCCCTGCTAGATAATCCACCATCAGTTCCACACTTTTTCGTCCCATCATGTACGGTTGCTGCACTATAGAGGCATCTATGATGCCCTCTTCAATGAATTCAAGCGTTTCCGGTAAGTCATCAAAAGCAATGATCCGCGCCTGCTGATTTTTACCTTTCAGCATTTGGGCAATCCCCAATCCATCCAAAGAACTTGTACCCAAAAAAGTGTCTATCTCTGGATGCTGATTCATGATTTTAAAAGCTATGACTTCTGACTGAATCCGATTAATGTTTGATTCTTCAATTTGTACGACATGGATACCAGACTCTCCATCAATTGCATCCATAAAACCTTTAACCCGCTGCTGTTGATTCGTAGAGGTAAAGCTCCCGGTCACAATCCCAACTTGACCTACACCCTTCGATTGCTGAACAAGTGTCGTTCCAGCTAAATATCCAGCCACGTAGTTATCAGTGCCAACATAGGCAATCCGCCCGCTAGATGGTGCATCCGAATCAATAGTAATGACTGGGATACCTTGTTTAACAGCTTCAGCAATGATGGGATTAAATTCCTTATCGTTAAGCCCTTGTGTCAATATTCCGTCTACCTTCGATGCAATAGCTTTATCTATGATTCGAATTTGCTCTCTCTTATCTGCTTGGACGGGTCCGAGATATTCCAGCGCAATCCCTTCCTCTGCTGCTGCTCTCTGAGCACCTTTCTCAATTTCACGCCAATAGGGATTATCCAATTCTTCCGAAATTAAGACCAGATGTAGTAGTGGCTTTTGCGCGGGCTTTCGTTCGGCTAGTAAATGATCGTAATACAACACTTTTCCAGTAAACACGCCAGTAAAACATAGGGAAATGGACAGTAAGAGCAGCATGAAAATATAAAAAGGTCGGCGAAGTATATTTATGGTGTTCTTCCCCCTCTAGCATTGTTTATGCCAATAAGAATGCGCTTACATTAAAATAATAATAGGTACTATAGTAAATATAGTCAATTCCCGATTCCCAAAAAAACTGCCCCAAGCTACTTATAGCTTGAGGCAGCTTTGTCATTCCTGCTTGCGAAGGGAAAAGACTATGGTGCAATAGTTAAAGCCTCTTGCGCGTAATCGGCAATGACCGGATGAACCAAAAGATTTAGCGGTTTGACTGGAATCAGTACACTGTTGGTGGTTTTCACTGTCATTGGCGATTCCAACTGGAAGTACGTATTCAGTTTCTCTCCTGCGGAAGAGGAACCGATTCGAACCGCATAAGTGCCTGAATCTGCTACCCAAGAATGACTGCTCTCATCAAAGGAAGCTAGATCCATACTATTTAGTGTGAACGTAAGGGTCTGATGCTCTCCTGCATTCAATAACGCTGTCTTTTGGAAAGCCTTCAATTCTTGAACTGGTTTATTGGCACCCGGAGCGCTTAGATATAGCTGAACTACCTCTTTACCTGCAACTGTACCGTTGTTATATACATCCACGGTTACAGTCACACTTCCTGCTGCAGAATCAAAAGCATCTGAACTGATCTTAAGATCGCGGTAGTCAAAGGTTGTATAGGAGAGGCCATATCCGAATGAATAGGCAACCGCACTGCTTTTGCCAAACGTATCATAGTAACGGTAACCCACATAAATATCTTCCTCGTACTTCACTTCCGTACTATTTCCTGGAAAGTTATTAGCGGAAGGAGCTACACCATAACTTGTAGGAAAAGTCATTGGCAGCTTGCCCGATGGATTCACAGCTCCGGATAATACGTCGGCAATCGCATGGCCTGCTTCCTGTCCTGGCTGCCAAGCCAAGAGAATAGCATCCACTTTTTCTTTCCAGGAGATCATTTCAATCGGACCGCCGATATTCAGAATCACGGAGACCTTCTTACCTTGCTCATGGTAAGCAGTTGATACCTTATCAATCATATCCAGCTCTGTCGCTGTCAACAAAAAGTCACCCTCAGCATTTTTCCGGTCTGCACCTTCACCAGATATTCTGCTGATTACAATAATGCCCGTCTCGGAAGAAGCTTCTGCTGAATTAATCTCATCCGCTGATAATACCTTTTCCGGAAGTGGTGGATAGGCCAAGCCGCCAAAGCTGCTCACTGGACCGTATTCTGGCTTCTTTCTTAGCTCTGTAATATATTCTTGATAGCTGACATTTAAAGGTTCATATACGCTGTAGCCTGCGTCACTTAACCCTTCCACAATGGATACAGTATGCTCGACATTGACATCGCCGCTGCCAGTTCCGCCTTTGACGGTTTCAATCTGAGCATTTCCGAAGAGGGCAATATTCGTACCTGCTGCGATAGGCAACGTCTCAGCTTTATTCTCCAGCAGCACCATACCTTCTGTTGCGGCTTGACGAGAGGTCACTGCATTTGCAGCAAGATCAGGTTTGTTGCTGTGTCCGATCCCCTTAAAGGATGGAGATTTCACTACGACTTTCAAAATTCTTTTTACGTTAACATCCAGTTGTTCTACGCTCAGATCGCCATCGTTCACAGCTTTAGTAATCACTGAAATGGCAGCCGCATTTCCTGGCATGATGAGGTCGTTGCCTGCAATCATATTTTGTGCCCGGTTCGAGCCCCCACCCCAGTCCGTCATTACAAAACCTTGGAACCCCCACTCATCGCGGAGAATTGTGCTCAGTAGATCTTTATTTTCAGAGGCAAACGTTCCATTGATTTTGTTATAAGAGCTCATAACAGACCATGGCTGCGAATCTTCCACTGCGATTTCGAACCCTTTCAAGTAGATTTCGCACAGTGCTCTCTCTGAAACGACTGTGTCGATAGACATCCGGTTCGTTTCCTGATTATTCGCGGCAAAATGCTTAATTGTCGTTCCGACCCCATTCGCCTGAACCCCATTCGTAATCGCAGCGGTCATTTTTCCTGAGATGAGCGGATCTTCGGAATAATACTCAAAGTTTCTGCCCCCCAATGGATTGCGGTGAATGTTCAGCGCGGGAGCCAGATATAAATCCACACCATACTCCAGTAGCTCATTCCCCATCGCATTACCTACTTGGTTAGCCAAGGCTTCATTCCAAGTCGCTGCAATGGAAGTGGCGATCGGGAAACCTGTAGCAAATGTGGTAGCTTCACCCTGTTTCGTGTTGATGCGGACTCCCGCTGGTCCATCTGCCATGATTAACTTGGGAATCCCAAGACGTGGCAACTCATAAGAACCACCAGCAGCTCCAGCTACCTTCGTGCCTGAACCAGCACCGACAACCAGCGAAGCTTTTTCCTTAAGCGTCATTTCACCAATAACGGCATCAATGGATGCTTCGTCTGTCAGTACAACCAGACTTGCGTCGATAGTGTATTTTAATTCAGCTATAGGACTGGATGGGATACCAGCTTTAACTGCCAAGGCTTTAATTGTAGCCGTCTCTTTATCGGCACCTACAATTGTAATGGGCCCTTGATATACGGTACTGTTTTCAGTTGGTGTACTGCCGTCAAGTGTGTAATAAATTGTAGCGCCGGATGTTGAGGTGAGCGTAACCTTAGGGCCACTCTTATATACACCAGGCTCTGGAAAAGCAGTAGGCAATGCTGCTCCAATTACATAATTGAATTCAGCAACTTTACTTGTCTTGCCGTCTTTAACCGTTAATGCCTTTACTATTGAGGAGGCCGTAATACTGATTCCAGACCGTGAATTATACTGCTTGGTCGTATTCATTACTGATGCTGCAGGTGTAGATCCATCGGTAGTATAGAAGATGGTTGCGCCACTCGGAGCAGTCAACATTACCGTCTGAGCTCCATAATAAGTTCCTGACGGGATAGAAGCTGTTGGAGCAGCAACGAGTCCTTCTTCAGGTTCAGTTCCGGGATCAACAGCTTTTTTGTATTTCGCTGTCCGGGCATCGTTAATTACGCCGCTCCAGTTCATCCCGAAGGCAAAGTCATAAGCATTCCCTTCAGAATCTACATAGACTTTCATATCATGGGATACATCCTCATACTGCTCCTCTACCGTCTTCATGTCTTTAGGCATTTGCATAGGCAGAAGGGCCGATGGTTCATATGCACCTACCAGAATATCGAAGATCGCTTGATTCTGAATGCCAAAGTTCGCAATAATCGCATCCGCACGATCTTCGAATTCAGCAACAATCGTTGGATTAGACATCGTTAGGGAAACGACTACTGGTTTATCTCCCATTGCTTTTTTGGTATCAAGCACCAGATCCAAATCAGACTCATTGGATGCCGTAGTCTTCTTTCCTTTGTTAGAACGGTTCAATACATCTCTTGCATCACCAGCCAAACTCGTTTCACGTGCATACTCCGCTGTATATGGACGATACTGCAGGCTGATCGGGATATACCCATT
Source organism: Paenibacillus sp. FSL R5-0923 (assembly GCF_038009145.1). Taxonomy (NCBI): domain Bacteria; kingdom Bacillati; phylum Bacillota; class Bacilli; order Caryophanales; family Paenibacillaceae; genus Paenibacillus; species Paenibacillus sp. FSL R5-0923. Next base: position 1,099,613 of record NZ_JBBPAT010000002.1, on the reverse strand, counting down.
CCCTCCGGCATCTACGTCAGCTTTGCTGTAGCCGGCGCCAGTTTGCGGATTCTTGATAAAGACAATCGCGCTGTCCGCTTGAGCCGGATCATCCGTCACATTGAAGTATTTCTTCAGCTGATCAATGTTGACAGGATACGAATACGATTTGGTAGCTGCATCATAAGTTTTTGGAACATAAACTTTCTCATCTTTTTTAAGTGGAAGTACATGGTTATCTTTGTTTTTCAGCATAATGACTGACTTTAACTGGGCCATATAACCCTCTGTCATAAACTCCTTGTTACCCACAGTAGCTTTTGTTTCCTCTACATCAAGATATGGATTCTCAAATAGCCCTGCATTAAAAATATTAGTAAGTAGTCGTACTGCTGACTCTTCAAATCGTGTCCGTATCACCTTCTCGCCTTGTTTCTCAATTCCTATTTGATACGCTGCAATGATAGGTTTGGAATCGTTATTTCCACCGAATTGGTCGACACCGGCCATGATGATTCGATAGTGACGTTCCGCAACTGTGTAATTTTCTTCTACACCCCATGGGCGGTTACCAAATAACTCAACAGGTCCTTCATCGCCTGTGATTCCCCAGTCTGTTGTGATTACCCCGTCGTAATGATACGTGTTCCGTAAAAGATCGGTGATTACATAAGGACTATACGAGTTCCCTACATTCTCTCCATTCGCCTTATCCTGATTAAATGAGATTGTATAATACGGCATAACTGCAGCGGCTTTTCCAGTCGGTCCTTCCAGGTCAAATGCTCCTTTTGTAAAAGGAATCAGATGCTCATCGAAGTTATTTCCCGGATAAACAGCATACTTTCCATACCCATAGTGTGCATCTCGGCCACTCTCGCCGGAACCCCCACCTGGCCAATGTTTGACCATAGCATTCACACTCTCATTGCCCCATCCATCGCTGCTGCCCGGTGTAGTCTGAAAACCATCCACATAGGCTCTTGCCATATCAGCAGACAGTTTAGAGTCCTCACCAAATGTTCCGCTGAAACGAGTCCAGCGCGGTTCCGAAGACATATCCACCTGAGGGGATAAAGCTGTTGCGATGCCAAGCGCCCTGTACTCTTTAGAAGCAATTTCGCCAAACTGCTTCGTCAGATTGGCATCGAAGGAAGCAGCAAGACCTAGTGCCTGCGGCCACATCGAGATCGCTCCACCTGATCCTTCGTTATACTCTGCGTTAGCTACAGTGCTATGACGAGGGTCCGAGCTGTTATTAGCTGGAATACCAAGTCCAATCTTCTCCACTAAGGCTTGGGCATTGTTGTTCCAACGGGCAGCCACCTCAGGGCTCTCAACCGTAGTAATCAATACATGCCGCAAATTATCTTCTGTCAGGAATACTTTCTGTTGGTCTGTTAGATCGGATGCCAATGCACCGCTTTCCGCCAGCGGTTTTCCACCATAAGTTCCCCCACGGAATCCCGAAGCTGAGGCTGCTGGTATGGATTGATGACCACTGTACAGCATAAGTCCGGCAATTTGCTCCACAGACATTTGCGAAGCAAGATCCTTAGCTCTTACTTCTGTGCTAAGACGCCAATCCTCATATTTGTCGAGCTTGCCGTTTTTATTCAAATCTTTAAATGCTAACCCATCTACGGTTAACAGAGCTACCCCTGATTGTGTTGAGTATCCTAAGGTCTCTCCACCAGGATTGGTCACTGTACCAATCGTACCAACAACGCTTTGGCTCCATTTCGTGCTACTGCCTCCATTATTTGAGCCTGACCCGGAACCTCCCCCGCCAGTAGCAGGACTGCTGGTTGGCTTAGCGGCAGTATCTTTACCATCATTAGTAATTGTTCCTTGGCCAACCTCTTTACCATCAATGATCACACCTGAAGTTTGTACCACGATACTGGTCACATTTTTCCCACCAGTTATGATTGTTCCCTCTGCTCCTGGCCGGATAGTGATCGTTCCCACCTTCGCCCCATCATTGATTACAATAACGGTAGGAACTAAAATTTCCATAGATTGGATTGCAGTGGACCCTTCGGCTACAACTCGAACCTTTCCGCCTTGCTTATTAATGGTTACACCCGACAAAGTGCTACTCTTCAAGTGAATACTGTCTATTCCTCCGCCGCTTACAAACGTGGTTCCAGATACGGTTACTTGATCAAGTGTAGCCTCTCCGTTACCGATACCTGCGGTTAAATATAAATCTCCACTCACTTTGCTACCAGATAGGATTGCTCCTGAAGCAGTAATTAGCGCAGAGCCCGCGATCGCCGTGGCATCATAAGTACCTGCAGCATTGTAATATCCTTTTGCCATACCATCAATAATCTTAATGACCTCAGCACGTGTTATGGATCCCGTTGGTTTGAATGTTCCATCCGTATACCCGTTGATAGCCCCTTTTTGAGTAAGGATGCCAACCGCTGAGGCAGCATAAGCACTTATTGAAGCAGCGTCCGAGAAGGATAGGGAAGCCGTCCCTGCCTGATTCAATTCGAACACACGAGCCAGCATGGTTGCAGCGTCCTGTCTCGTTAAGTAATTATCTGGTTTCGCAAGATTACCTGCAAAACCTTCAAAGTAACCTGCTTGACGTGCGATCAGCACATCAGCTGCATACCATTTCCCGCTCGGTATATCGTTAAAGCTATTGCTTGTTTGCTGTGAAAAACCGAATAATCGGTTGAGCACTGCCACAAATTCTGCTCTAGTTACTTTTCCGTTTGGTAGGAAGCTTCCATCCGTATATCCATTTATAATTCCGCTTGACGCCCATTTTCCTATTGGTGATTGCGCCCAATGCCCGTTTACGTCCTTAAAACTCGCAACCGTTTGAACATTTGTAATTTCAGCGGCAAACGCCCCTGGATTCACAGATGAGAATAACAACGCAGCGACTGCTAAGCTACTGGCCAGCTTTCTAGCTATGGGCATTTTCTTAACTTTTAGGCTTGAACTGTTTTTATATTTTGTCAACATGCCATCCTCCTCAGTAAAATGTGTAAACGCTAACAATACCGTCTAACAAAAAGATCTCTTCAGTTCACCCCCTATTTGATAGACATATTATAGCTTGAGGTTTGGGATGGCTTATCTAGACTATCTTCAGATGCATCTGGATTATTTTATACTCGCTACATGCCGCTCAAAACAAAGAACCGCTTCTCCTAAAGGAATAAGCGGTTCTTTAATTTAGTATTCTGTTACGGCTACCCTACACGCTGAACTTCGATAATTTCTCCTTTAACTGCAAAGATGCATCCTCCAGCTTCAAAGAAAGCTCTACTAAATGATCACTTACACTTTGTTGCTCACCACTAAGTGAAGCGACCTCTTGCGATGCAGCTGACGATTCCTCAGCTATAGAGCTTACGTTGCTCATGGAATCGGATAGAACCTTTTGCGATTGACTCAGGCTGTCCATCGACACAGTTACAGCATTCAGACGGGCGATAAAATGCTGCATCTGATCCTGCACAGATACGAAGATATCGCTAGTGCTCTGCACGGAAGTCATTTGCTGATTAAAGAGCGGTGCAACTTCTGAAAGGACCACAACCGTCTCGTTCATATCTCTCATAACGGTATCTGTTATTTCTGCCACAACAGCAATAGACTCTTTCGATTGATCTGCAAGCTGACGTATTTCATCGGCTACCACCATGAATCCTCGCCCGGCCTCACCTGCTCTTGCTGCTTCAATGGTGGCATTCAGAGACAAGATATTTGTCTGCTGAGTAATATTTTGCATCACATTAAGAACCTTCATAACGGAAGATGCCGTTTCTGTCAGCTCGTTAACCTTCATCACAAGCTGATTCGTCTTCAGGCCCGTCCTATTCGTCTCATTAAGTAATTCTTTCAACCTGTTGAAGCCTTCCTCACTGAGTTCACCGATGCTATGTGCGGTGTGATCCATCTCGTGAGTAGCTGAATTAACTAAATCCATCTGTACCGAAATTTGCCCCGTCAACTCATTGCCACGATCAGCTTCCAAGGCTAGACTGCCAGCACCACCCGCAATTTCTTCCGTGGCCGCGGCAATATCCATAGCTGCATCAGCTGTCTTGCGCGAAACACCGCTAAGCTCATCGGCGGTTTCCAGTACCTTCCGAGCAGTTTCATTCGTATGGATAACCAGCTCTGTTATTCGTTCCATCATCATGTTAAAAGAACTGGATAACTGACCGATCTCATCACGTGAGGTGATATTCGTACGCACCCCTAGATTCCCTTCGGCTCCCTCTGACATCAAATTCTTAAGTCTGGTCAGCGGTCGAGATACCATTCTGAACATCCAATACCCTATTAAAATGGCGATAACAGCTGCTACAGCAACAATAATATAAGTAGTCTTGAGAATACGCAGTGCGTCTTTCGTCAAGTTCTCAGCCGGTACAACACCAAGTAACCTCCATCCCGAGGTTTCTAGTGTTCCGTATACAGCTAATATAGATTTCCCCTTCTCATCCTTTGTTGGCAATGAGCCTGCTGTATTCTGCAGACCACCCAGAAGCGTCCCTCCCAGATTCAAATATGTATCCGTCCCCACTTGCTGGGAGGAGGCAATCAATTCATCCTTATTCGTTAGCAATTGCATGTAGGAGCTTGTTCCAAGATCCACTTTACGAAGCTGATTTTCTAATTCGCTAATTCTAATATCGTTAATGACTATGTATCCTGAGCTTTTAGAATCACCGGCAATCGATTTGGCCAAATGGAAAACACCTGACGTATTTCCTTCCTGGCCCTGTAATTCACGTGGAATCCATACACTCTGTGGCTTCTCCTCTAGCTGCTTAAACCATGAGGATTCTCTGAAACTCTCAATAAAAGCGCTATCTTTTGTACCCGCCGAAGAAATTGGAAAACCTTCATTCATCGGAATAAGGTATACGGCCTCCACACCGTTTGATGCCGTGAGCCAATCATTTAGCTGCGCACTAATCTGGTTAGATAGTACCTTACGTTCCTCATTACTTGTAGTGGGATTATTCCCTTGTTTGAGTGCATTTTGAATTTCATTGTCGTACAAGATTCTTCCTAGACCATCCTCATAACGTAACAATTCCACATCAAACTTCTCAGCAGTTTGAACGACTGTCTGTTGATTGGCTGACAGCGCATTCGTCTCGATCGTATGCTCAGCTACGGAATAGGAAGTGTAGCCGAGAGAGAGCACGAGCACCATCGTCGAAACAAAGAAGATGAGAAAAAGCCGCACCCCAATGGATTTGGATGGATGCAGCTGGAATCGTCTTTTTTCTTTTTTCACTTGTACTTTCATCTAATCATTCACCACCGTTGTCGTCTGTTATGCCTACTGGCTTATCGTTTACAAGGTCATGAACATTTGTAACACCCGATCGGAAAGATATGGCAAATACTCATGACCGTACTCATAATAAACCATAAGCTCTTTGGGCGCTAGTACTTTGTTGTACGCGGCAAACTGCGTTGAAGGTGGACAAATCACATCGGATAACCCTGTAACCCACAACATTTTGGCTTGAATTCGCTCCGCGAGATTCTGAATATCGATGTAACCCAGTCTATTAAAAATCTCGTCCTCACGTAAATGATGGGGATCAAAAAAGCGGAAATAATAGTTAATTTCCTCATAAGCTGACGTAGTGATATCAAGCTCCCAAGCCCGTCTATAATCTGAAAGAAACGGATACACAGGAACGGCCATACTCACACGCGGCTCTAAAGCTGCACAAGCTACAGTAAGCGCTCCGCCTTGAGATAAACCAAAAGCACCTACTCGTGCTGGATCAACTTCTTCCATAGCCATCAATATTCGAGCAGTCTGTGCTGTATCCAGAAACACATTACGATAGTAAAGGTTGTCCGGATTTGGATCGTCAATGCCGCGAATAATATGTCCACGAATGGTTGTGCCTTTTACTGTAAGATTATCCTCGGAAAGTCCGCCTTGTCCCCGGCAATCCATCGCAAGGACACTAATCCCATGGGCCGCATAACTCACCTTCTCCATCCAATCCCCGCTGTCACAGGAATATCCATGAAACATCACGACACCAGAACCTTTTTCTGAACCCCTTTTCTTCGGTCTTACATATTTACAATGGATTCTTGCTCCACCAACGCCGGTAAAATACAGATGAAAACATTCCGCCAGCTCGCTGACGAACTCCGCAGGCTCTAGTTCATAATCTAGTGACTGGGCGTCCAGATCATGCAAAGCCCGCTCCCAAAATGCGTCAAAGTCGACTGGTTTTGGGCTGCTTCCGTTATATTTTTTTAATTGTGACAATGTCATGTCGTTTCCCATATTTAGGTCCTCCTTAAGGTTTTTCCACTTAAAAAACAATGGAAACGGAAAACCCGCTTATGTGAGTTTTCCGTTAGTTTCTACTAATAACAAGAGCTCGCTAGTTGCACTTTGTGCAACTATTACAGCTAAGTATGTTGTGTTGTTCATTTAATTGCACTCTATACAACTAAAATTGCTAACAATGGCGATTCCGAGCCATCTCGCCTGAAATAAGTGTACAATGTGCATCTATTTACACTAAAAACCACCAAACAGGTTAGTTTAAGTGCACTTTGTGCAATAGAATCTCTCCATATGAGCGCCCGTCTTTGTTCTATTGCACTTTGTGCAATCAGTTCGAGCGAAACCGAGCATAAAAGTGATTTTTGCGGAAATCCATTGCAGAGAGTGCAATAGATTCTATTTTTCAGACGAAATCGAGAGTTTCTATTGCAGAGAATGCAATGAAAAGCTCAAGCCACATAACACATAACACAAAGCGCGCAACGTGCAGAACCCAGCACATAAAATACAGCACACTACACGCCGCACACTTTTTTCGAACGCTGCTCAGCCACCAAATATCTAGCCAACTTCACTCTACCTAAAGCTTGTTCCTCAAAGGTTGTTCACCCTATTAAATTTTACCTAAACCCGCATCATCGCCAACCTCTTCATGGGTGTCGATGACATAGTTGACGATTTCATCAACAGTTGTATATGCAACGCCTACATAAGTGTCAGCAGCGCCATAATAGATGGCGATACGGCCCGTTTCTGCATCATGCAGAGTGGCACATGGGAACAGAACGTTATTCACAAAACCTCTTTCCTCATACCATTCTTCAGGAGTTAGTACAAAATTTTTCGAGCGATATTTTACTTTCGAAGGCTCGTTAATATCCAAAATAACTGCACCCATGCTATATACAAGACCGTTGCAGGTACCAGTAACGCCATGGTAGAACATCAACCAGCCTTCTGTAGTTTCAATCGGTGCAGGTCCGCCGCCAATCTTGACACTTTGCCACCAGCCTTGGCCACCTTTACTCATGACATGGCGGTGTTTACCCCAAAATACAAAGTCAGGGCTTTCACTAAGGAATACATCACCGAATGGTGTATGTCCGCTGTCACTTGGACGGGACAACATCACGAAGTTATTATTGATTTTTCTAGGGAACAATACACCGTTCCGGTTGAAGGGCAGGAATGGATTTTCCAAGTTGATAAATGTTTTGAAATCTTGCGTTTTAGCAACACCGATAGCTGCGCCGTAAAAATCTGTACACCAGATAATATAAAATGTATCTTCGACCTTAACCAGACGTGGATCGTATGCATAACGCGGCTGATAAGAGTTACCTTCTTCATCTATAAATCGGATCGGCTCATCATCGATTTTCCAATCTAGACCGTCAACACTATGTCCCATGCGCAAATGCGGACGCGTTGTGTTATCTTCTACACGAAATACTCCGATAAAACTACCTTCAAACGCAGTTACCGCACTATTAAAAATACGGGCTACTCCTTTTGCAGGATTTCTTTTGATAACCGGGTTATCATTATGTCTCCAAATCGGGTTCTCATAGCCAGCAGGCTTATCCTGCCAAGGCATGTTCGGGATGTTAATCGCACTTGCTCCAACCAATTTCACTTCACTCATTAGTATTCCCTCCAAATGTATGCAACTTTTCAGTTTGCTATTTTATCTAGTACTGCTATGAAATCTACTACTAAGCTTACTTAACGGAACCTTGTGAAAATCCATTGTAGATATACTTTTGCAACGCGGTAAACACAACCAATGTCGGAATAATCGCGATCATAATCGCCGCACATATTACTTCCCACTGCGATCCGTATGGACCTTTAAACTTAAAGAGTGCTGTGGAGATCGTTTGGAGATCTGTTTTCGGCATATATAGGAAAGGAGTGTAAAAATCGTTATAAATATTTACGCCCTTCACAATAATTACTGTTACAATTGCCGGTTTCAGCAGTGGCAAAATAATTCTCCAATAAATCGTCCAATACGAAGCCCCGTCCAGCATCGCGGATTCATCCAGTGACTCGGAAATCGAATCCAGGAACTGCATGAAAATATATACAGCGATAATATCGGTACCGAGGTACATCACGATGGGTGCCCATCTGGTATTAAACAAGCCCAAGTGATTGATGATTTGGAAGGTTGCCACTTGCGTTGTAACACCCGGAATCAGGGTAGCAATCAGAAACATACTGATGAGAACTTTACTGCCTTTAAATTTAAACCGGGATAAAATATAAGCCATCATTGAGCCCGTCAGCGTTGCACCCAGGATAGAGATCACAACGATAATGACAGTGTTTTTAAATCCTAGAAGCATTTTGCCATCAACAAAAGCCTTAGTGTAGTTGGAGAAATTCAGCCAATTCTCTGGCAGCGTTAACGGTCCGGTTGAAGCGTATTCCGGCCCTGTTTTTAATGAGGCAAAAAATACAACTACGATAGGTATCAATGCTGCAAGAGCTCCCAAAATCAAGGTGAGATATTTGAATATACTAGCAGTGGTATATTTTACAGAATGCATAGTTTATTTCTCCTCCTTGATCAGAACGCGCTGCAAAATAGTAACTACAATAACGATACCCAGCAAAACTACGGCCATCGCTGAAGCCAATCCAACTTTGCTATATTTGAACGCTACATCGACTGTCTGAATAACAAATGTGCTACTTCCGTTAGATCCGCCTGTCATGACGTATGGAATTTCAAACACACCAATAGCGCCACTGACCGCAAGAATCAGGTTCAATTGCAGAATACGTTTAATACTTGGCAAAATAATATGCATAAACTGATGCCATCTGTTTGCACCATCAATCTCAGCAGCTTCATAAATATCCGAACCGATCGAGGAAATAGCCCCAAGGAAGATCAGGAAGTTCATCCCCATGTATCTCCACAGTGACGCACCTGCGAGCGAGAAGTTAATCAAGTTCGGATTGAGCAGCCACTTCTGCTGTAAACCGCTGAGTCCGAGCAGGTTAAGAATCGTATCTAGCGTTCCATCTGGTTTGAAAAAGAACAGAAAGATAAAGCCGATCGCTACACCGTTTAGCAAGGTTGGGAAGAACAAAATCCCTTTGAATAAATTTTTCATGCGAACACTAAAGCTCAGAATGGTTGCAAAATACAAAGCAAGTGCCATCTGAATAAAGGTAGTGAAGAAATAATACAAGCTGACCTTAAATACGGAAAAATACTCCGGTTTCGTAAAAATGGTTTTGTAGTTTTCTAACCCAACGTACTCCATATTTTTACTTAGGCCATTCCAGCTGGTGAAGCTGTACCGAAACATACTGATTACTGGATAATACGCAAACGTGAGTAGTAATACGATCGGCACTAATGAGAACAAGCATATGATGGCAATCCGTTGATTTTTGTAACTCAAATTCGAAAACTTGAACACCCGATACACCTCCAGAAAAGCATCCTCATTTATTTATGACTCGTTTAAATGTGAAGGGGGAAATGCCCGTTAGCATATCCCCTCCCACATCCACTACCGCCTATAGCATTTAAGAAAGCTTATAGTTGTTACTGTGCTGTGACTTTAGCGCGAGCGGCTTTCCACTTGTCGTTGAGGTCCTTCATGATGTCATCATAGGATTCTTTTCTGTTGCCAATTGCGGCTTCAATAATCCGTTTCTTGAAGTCTGGTTGCCAAGCACCGATTTCGGCTTGTTTGTCGATTTCATCAGACCAGCCTTCTTCACCGGCTTTAGCAGCTGCAAGTGTATCAAAGGTTACTTCAGTGCCTTCATATTGTTTCAGAATTTCTGGAAGCTCTGCACCGATAGCCGGGCTCATACCGCCACCTTCAGTCGTTGGGTAGCCAGATTCGTTAATGAACCAATCCACCCAAGCTCTAGCAGCTTCTTTGTTTTTACTATGAACGCTGACACCCAGATTGTAGTCACCAGCAAGTGGTACAAGGATTTTATCTGCATTCGTAGGGAATGGCATAAAGCCAACATCATCTGGATTCGTTGCTAAACCTTTGATTTGACCGATTGCCCAAGATCCAAGAACCATCGTGCCGATTTTTCCGTTAGCCAGATCCGCTTTGGAAGATTCCCAGTCTGTAGTCGTCGGATCTTCTTCAATCAAACCTTTTTGTGCTGCATCGTACAGGATTTTGTACAGCTCATAGTGAGGTTGACCTGGAACATAGTTATCGTCGCTAGCCACTTGACCAATGTTCACATAATCACGGTTACCAGCTACTGTAGCCAGATCCGCTTCCCATTGGGTCAATGTCCAGCCAGCTGCGTAGTTTGTGTACAGAGGCACAGCTTTCGTTTTGTCTTTAACAGATTGCAGAGCAGTTAAGAATTGTTCAGGTGTTCTTGGAACCTCTGTAATCCCGGCATCTTTAAAGACTTGTTTGTTGTAAATAATACCGTTAAAATTGATGGTCATTGGAATTCCGTAAGCCATTCCGTCTACTGCTCGTTCTTCCACACCTGTATATTGTTTTTGCATATCTTCGAGTGTACCCAGTGGTTCGAAGAAATCGGGAATATCTTTAATAGCTATGCTTGTAGGTAACAACAGAACGTCGCCATAGTCACTAGTGCTCATGCGAATTTTAATTTGATCTTCGTAAGTAGCAAGCGCTTCAAAGTTTACCTTTACATCAGGATATTTCTCATTGAACTTAGCCGCATACTCTTTGAATACGGTATCAACAATATCCGTTCTTTGCGTAATAACCGTGATATCCCCTTTAATATCCTTGGCTGCTGCATCATCAGCCGGAGCTGCCGTCGCCTCTGTTGAGGATCCATTGCTTCCTGTGTTTTTAGCGCCTTCATTGTTGGTGTTGTTGTTTGTGGAACAACCGCTAAACAATCCTGCCATAAGTGTCAGTGCCATCAAGCCCATCATTGTTTTGCCTTTTTTCATGCTTTTACGACCCCTCTCTTCAATTCGACTCTAATTTGGTTTAATAACAAAAATAATAACTTTTATCATCACCATCAATTTAATAGAGTAATCACCATTATCAAACTCACTGAAATACTCTTAAAAAAAGTGATGATATCGCTTACAAACTCATTATAGATCTATTTTTAACGCAAAACGATGGTTTGAATTGCTTTTTCTGGTCTTGTATTTGTTATTTTTGTTTTTGTTATGGTGTTTTTATTATCTAATTTATTGAAAATAACCACAAAAAAAGAGAGCTTATCGCTCTCCTAAATAATAGCTTCCTATATAGGACTAAAACTCACGTTCCATTTTCGGTAATTTACAGCCACTTTTGTAATCCTTAGGTGTCATACCACACATTTTCTTGAACAATTTATTAAAATAAACCGGATCACTATAGCCAACCTTATCGGCAATTTCATAATTTTTTAAGTCGGGATGCTCGATCAGCAATTCTTTCGCCTTAGTAATACGAATCCGAATTAGATAATCGGTGATGGTTTGCCCCGTCTTTATTTTGAACAACCGGCTGAGGTAGCTCGCATTCATACCGACGGTCTCCGCCAAACGCTCAAGTTCGAAGTTCTGATCATACTCCCTCTCCAGTATGCTTTTAGTCTGTTCAACTACGTAATGCTCACCACCATCTGCCGCTTGAGAGAACATCTCCTCCTGCTCTGTGACGTTCTTTTTCTTTGTATCCTCTACTCTCTTGAGCAATTCATATAGCTGAGTCTTATCAATAGGTTTTAGTAAATAATCCATCACCCCATGGCGGATTGCTCGGCGGGCATATTCAAATTCACTAAAACCGCTAAGAACGGCAATAGGTATATCCTCCATATGTCCTCTAACCTGTTCAATCAACATAAAGCCATCCATTCTAGGCATTTTGATATCTGTAATAAGCAGATCAATGTCATCTCGGGATAACTTTTCAAAATGCTCCCAGGCTTCCACCCCGTTACCGTAGGATCCAATTACATGTACATCTAGCTCCATCCTCGATGTGATTTTTTCGAGCCCCCTGCGAATGACCTCCTCGTCGTCCGCAATCATAACATTTATCATTTGAGCACTTCCCTCCAGTTGTATCTGCCAGTTATTATGATTGCTCCATCATCACGAATAGAATTCTTCCTATGTATTACGTCAATGTACGATTACACTCTTTTATAGTCTTGTATTTACTATAACGAAAGTTATTCTAATTTCCCAGCTGCAACTATAAATTGTCCTTGAAATCATCTTCGAAAAAGTATATAACTAAATTAAGTTGTTATTATAAACTAACAAATTAATAATAACTATATAACAAAATTATTTTACTAATTATTCTCTTTTCTATTTTCAATGTAAGGTGGGGATTCTCGATGGTATTTAACAACGAATACATTGCAGGTATAACCTGGGGCTTCTCGGGTACACGTGGTTCATGGAAAACGGAAGAAGCGGAACGTTCGATGGAACTCATGTCTTCAGTCACTGGAGCGAACTGGACGGCCATTGCCTTTAGTGCGCTTCAAGCTACCACTCATTCTACGGAAATTCCCTACTGGGAGGCGCCAACCGTTACCGACGAAGAAGTGAAACAGTCCATCAGTAAAGCGAAGTCACTGCAGCTAAAGGTATGCCTGAAGCCGATCGTTAATTGCGCGGACGGAACTTGGCGTGCTCACATTAACTTTTTCGATAAGGATGTTCCTTGCGAGCCTAAATGGTCTGAGTGGTTCAGCTCTTATACTAAATTTATTCTGCATTATGCTGCTATTGCTGAAGAAACAGGCTGTGAGATGTTCTGTATCGGCTGCGAGCTTGTACAAACGGATAGACGAGAAACCGAATGGCGTACGCTTATTGCTGAGGTTCGGAAGGTTTACTCAGGAATTCTTACTTATAATTGCGATAAGTATCAGGAGGATAACGTGACCTGGTGGGATGCGCTCGATGTGATTTCATCAAGTGGATATTATCCAGCTAACGATTGGGAAGCTCAGCTCGACCGGATTGAGCATGTGGTGAGATCACAGAATAAGCCATTCTTTTTCATGGAAGCGGGTTGCCCAAGCCGAAGCGGGAGTGCGGCGATTCCTAATGATTGGACCTTGAAGGGTGAACCAAGTCAAGCAGAACAAAGCAAATTCTATCAGGCAATGTTTCAAGGCTGTGAGCGCAGAGATTGGGTTCAGGGCTTTATGCTTTGGGATTGGCCTACTCATCTTTATCCAATTCATGAAGCAGAACACAATGATGATTATTGTATGTATGGCAAACAAGCCGCTGGGATCATCAACGAATACTTCACCTCGAAAATCAATAAGTAATGTGAGGAGTGACTACTTACCAATGATTATTTCACCAGAATTATGGTTGACCCAGCTTGAGGATGAGCTACAGGGTAATATTCTTAGTTTTTGGATGAAACAGACGAAGGACGAAATCAATGGCGGTTTTGTTGGTGAAATCGACAATCAGCTGAACATTGCACCTGACGCGGAGAAAAGCCTTGTGCTTAATGCCCGTATTCTTTGGTCCTTTGCCAGCGCTTACCGGATCTACGGCAAGACAGAATATCTGGTTATGGCAGAACGTGCCTATGCCTATTTGATGGATCATTTCATCGATAAGGAGTATGGCGGATTATACTGGATGGTGAATGCTGAAGGCAAACCTTCTCAGGAGAAAAAACAGATCTATGGCCAAGCTTTTACTATCTACGCATTGGCTGAATTCTACCACGCGACTGGACGGCCTGAGGTGTTAGATGAGGCTATTCAAATATTCCAGCTTGTTGAGAAATATGGCTATGATTCAACTTATAAAGGTTATGTTGAAGCTTTATCTCGGGAATGGCAAATCACGGATAACCTCAGTCTTAGCAGCAAGGACTTGAATGAGAAAAAATCAATGAACACGCATCTACACGTGTTGGAAGCGTATACCGGACTTTATCGAGTATGGAAGTCAGAGGAGTTGGCGAGTACGCTGGCTGAGCTAATCGAAACGATGCTGGACCATATCATTGATAACGAAGGCAAGCATTTTCATCTTTTCTTAGATGAGGCATGGAATGTAAAGTCAGATATTATCTCCTATGGACATGATATCGAAGGCAGCTGGCTGCTTGTGGAAGCCGCAGAAATACTTGGCGAAGAAAAGCTGCTACAGCGTGTTCGAACCGTCGCTATCTCCATGGCAGAAGCTGTTCTTGCAGAAGGTATAGATACCGATGGCGGGATATGGAATGAAGCTAATCCGAGTGGATTGCTAAGCAAAGATAAAGATTGGTGGCCGCAAGCGGAGGCGGTTGTTGGATTCTATAATGCTTATCAGCTGACCGGTGACAGCAAATTTAACGAGGCTGCCCAAGCCTCCTGGACTTTTATCGATAAATATATGGTGGATCACAAACTAGGCGAATGGTACTGGGGCGTGGACGAGAAGCATCTGCCTCTCCCTCACGCAACCAAGGTTAGTGCCTGGAAATGCCCTTATCATAACAGCAGAGCCTGCTTCGAAATGATCGCACGACTGAATTCAACCCTAAAGGAGACTGTATAATGTCATCGTTATTTCATGAACGCAAACAACAATTAACAGAACGTTATGAAGCGCTGATCACCCGTAAAAATGAAAAGCTTCCTTATGGAAACGGTATTTATGACCGTTATGCTTATCCACTGCTTACCGCTGAGCACGCTCCTCTAATCTGGCGTTACGACTTCAATCCTGACACTAATCCTTACTTCGCCGAAAGAATCGGCGTCAACGGCGTTTTCAACCCTGGTGCCATAGAACTTAACGGTAAGTTCTATCTTGTTGCCCGCGTAGAAGGTAATGACCGTAAATCTTTTTTTGCTATAGCTGAAAGTGACAATGGTGTAGATGGCTTCCGCTTCTGGGATCATCCAGTCGTGTTGCCTGAGACAGAAGTTCCGGACATCAACGTTTACGACATGCGCTTAGTAAGCCATGAAGATGGCTGGATCTATGGCCTCTTTTGTACAGAACGCAAAGATCCAGACGCTCCACACGGTGACCTTTCCAGTGCAGTAGCACAATGTGGTATAGTTCGCACAAAGGATCTGAAGACCTGGGAACGTCTGGCCGATCTTAAGACAGGTTCTGCTCAACAGCGCAATGTCGTGCTCCACCCTGAATTTGTGGATGGAAAATACGCCTTCTACACTCGCCCTCAGGATGGCTTTATTGATGCAGGCTCCGGTGGCGGTATTGGCTGGGGACTCTCGGATACGATTGAGGATGCCGTGATTACAAGTGAGACAATCATGGATGAGCGCCACTACCATACCATCAAGGAAGTTAAGAATGGCCAAGGTCCAGCTCCAATCAAAACACCAAAAGGCTGGTTGCATATCGCACACGGTGTGCGAAACACTGCAGCTGGGCTTAGATACGTCCTCTATGCCTTTTTATCTGACCTGGAGGAGCCAAACAAAGTCACACATTCACCAGGTGGTCATTTCATCGCACCAGACGGTGAAGAACGTGTCGGTGATGTCTCCAACGTTGTATTCTGTAACGGTGTAATTGCACGCGATAACGGTGAGATCTATATCTACTACGCTTCCTCCGACACCCGCATCCATGTAGCAACAACTACGGTTGAACAAATGTTAGATTACGTACTGAACACACCAGAAGATCCACTCCGCTCTTATGCTTGTGTAGAGCAACGTATCGCCCTCATCGATCGTAATTTAGCGCTGTAAATAAGAGTTCAGAGTCCTTAAAAATCAACAGAGCAGCGATTCTCCTTAATGGAGGGGTCGCTGCTCTGCGTTTTTGATCATTCTGTGTCCCCTAGCACGTTACTGTGGGTATCTGATAGTGTTTACTGATGCTCTTTCGACTTGTAAATCTGTTCATGGATACTCCCTTATTGTTGATAAATATCCATACTTTCTAGCCGTTTAATGATTAATTCCTATAGATTAAGCTCAAAATAGCTCAGTAATCCCCTAACTCCAAGGAGGCTGAGATATAAATGTTCAAACGTATGGATGAGATCATGATCGAGATTCCTGAAGTTGAGAAGCCAGATCCCAATGCTGCTGCCGCTGTACAAGAACTGCTTGGCGGAAAGTTTGGAGAAATGTCGACCCTTAACAATTATCTCTATCAATCCTTTAATTTCCGTTCAAAAGACAAACTGAAACCCTTTTATGATTTGGTGATGAGTATAACAGCGGAAGAGCTAGGCCATGTGGAGCTAGTTTCGCATGCCATCAACAAATGCCTTCGAGGGTCAACAAGTTATAAAGAGCCAGATTCCACCCCTCTAGGTTCCGTAAAAGATGCGCGTTTATCCTATCACTTTCTGGCGGGGGCTCAAGGTGCTATGCCTTTTGATTCAACGGGGAATCCATGGACCGGAGCAAATGTATTTAATAGCGGCAACCTAGTGGAAGATCTGCTACATAACTTCTTCCTCGAATGTGGAGCCAGAACACATAAAATGAAAGTTTACGAAATGACGGACCATCCAGCTGCACGCGCTGTAGTCGGATTTCTCTTAGTGCGCGGTGGTGTCCATGTGGTCGCTTATGCCAAAGCCATCGAAATCGCAACAGGTGTTAATGTAACGAAACTCGTGCCGGTTCCTTCGTTAAATAACAAATCGTTTAGTGAAGCGAAGAAATACGAGGAGAAAGGTGTGCATACAAAGCTGTACACCTGGAGTGACAGTGACTTCGGCGCCATCGATCAGATTTGGAAGGGAACCCACCCAGAGGATAACCTCCCGCTTGAAGTCATTAAGGGAGCACCTAAAGGCTTCCCGATCCCCGTAGCTCCTGCTGTCGAAGAGGAGTTCGCCCCAGGAATCTCCCCCGAAGACTTTAAAGAAATTGCCAAACGCCTCAAAATGGCTGGAAATATTACCGAATAATATTTAAAGTGAATCTGGTGAGGAATTTACGCAGCGTCTTCCTCACCATAGGTTCACTTTTTTTTAATTGTACAAAGCCCGATATTCATCCTCCAGCATAGACATCAGAATCATGTTATGAAATTCTCCGTCTACATAAAGAGCATCCCGCTCCACACCATCGTGCTTGAAACCAAGCTTCTCATAGACATGAATGGCTCTTGGATTAAAAGGATATACACCCAGATGGATACGATGCAGCTTCAAGGCTTCAAAGCCATATCGCAGCATTTGATTCATAGCCTCAGTACCGTAACCCTTCCCTCTATGTTCATGGCTACGAATCCCAATTCGAATATTTGCGCTACGGTTGTCCGGATCTATTTCGTTCAGAACCACTTCTCCAATAAGCTCATCCGTTTCCTTGACGATAATCATAAGATCCACACGATCCTCAGCTGGAACACTAATCTTTCGAATCCAAGCCGAAGTTTGCTCGCGAGAGATTTCCCCTTGCGACCCTGTTAGACGACCCATCTCATCATCAAGTAAAAATTTGTAATAGGCCTCCAGATCGGACTCTCCTACACCACGCAGATGAATATTTTCGCCTTCGATCTTTGGTATTGCAACTGCTTCTGACATAACTGAGTCCCCCTAACCAAAATTCCATGGCTTTCAATTATTTTTAATCGGCTGATTTCTATTCTCTCGGTATATCCACAGAATCACGATGCACTATGTCTGCTGCAATCAGGATCTTCTCCAGTGGTGCAGAGGGATGCCCAATCCGACTTAGCAGTTTCTCCACTGCCGCCCGGCCCATCGCTTCTTTAGGGACATGTACAGTAGTAAGCGGCGGAACGCCTCTTGAGGCATCCTCAATATTATCAAAGCCCGTGACCGAGATATCCCCTGGAATATTAAGACCTTCTGCCTTCAGGATGTCACTGACCGTAAGTGCTGTTTTGTCATTGGCGCAGACCAAGGCGGTTGGGAGTGTCTTAGCTTTTTTCCGCTTCATCACCCAATTTTTAAAATCCTCTTGGAATACCTCTTCCTCCACCCCTTCTAAAAAGAGATTCGCATCATCTTCCAAAGGCAGTCTTATCCCACTCTCCTCCAGCGCACTCCGGAAGCCAATCCATCGATCCCTAAAACTGCGTGAAAATCCAATATTCCCGATAAAATGCATTTGTGTATGGCCTGTCCCCATCAAATGATTAGTAAGTCGAGCCATGGAATCCACATTGTTCGCGAATACAGTATCACTTGGAATTAATGGATCTTCATGGTCAATCAACACCATCGGCAGACCGATGCGATGTACCTCAAGTAGTAAGGAAGTGGAGATTTCGCCCACACCTACCAAACCAAGAATCCCGCTTGGGTTCAGGATATTCACGAAATTATCCGCACGATTCTCAGAGATGATCACCATTCCAAGTCCTTCTTGATCCAGCGCAAGGGCAATACCGTCCACAATTTTTCCCCAATACAAGGAATCCTGAGTTTGCGAGCGGATATTCGGCATTAATACAAGCACAGATTGCTTATTCCGATCACTCCCCCCTACCGGAGGAGTCCGCTTGACACCTTGGACAAAAGCATTTTTTTGCGTAAAATAGCCTAACTGCGAAGCCGCTTGAATCACTCGTTCTCTGGTCGTCTCATTAACGCCAGCTTTACCAGAAAGTGACTTGGAGACAACAAATTTGGATACACCGAGATGATCAGCTATTTTTTGCATGGTGACCTTTTTAGCCATATTAAACCCTCCAGAGATTGTAATAAAATTAATGTTAAACTAAAGTTAAGGCTGAGAAGTTACCTGTGTAGCTACCCGCGCTTCCGTCCATTTTGCATTTAATTCGTCAAAAGACTTTTGTAAATCAGGCGCAGCAAGTAACTCTTGAATATAATCTCCGGACCAAAAGGACAGCTTAGCTCCATTTGCCAGATCGATGAACGCATCACTTTGTACCGTGCCATAAACCAGCTTAGGTTCATAAGATAGAAATTCACGGTACTGCGGCATAAAAGGGTTCAGACTACCATCAGCAGGAAGGAATCCCCAATCATCTGAATACGAAGTCTCTTTTACAAAAAAATTCAACCAAGCCATTGCAAGCTCTTTATTCTTACTGTATTTGCTAACACCCACGAACCAGTCTGGATTGATCGGCGCATAGTGAGTACTGCTATTATCATAAGGAAATGGGAAGAATCCGATATCATCTGGTGAAGCCCCCACATCAAGCACTTGACCAACCGCCCAATTTCCAAGCAAATACATGCCAGCTTGACCTTTAGCGAGTCTAGTCTTAGAGATCTCCCAATTGTTCGAGAAAAGTTCATTCTCTACATAACCTTTAGCAATTAAGGTTCGAGCAATGGAAATGGATTTCCCCCACTCATTATCAAGCTGCCATGGACTATCCTCATTTACCATATTATTTAGATACTCAGGGTTGCCTGTCATATAATTGACCAGACTATTTCCCCATTCACGCAGTGGCCAGACGGCTCCATAATTCATATACAGCGGGATAATTCCAGCCTCTTTTAATTTAGCGCAAGCTTCGTAGAATTGATCCAGTGTCTGTGGAACCGCGGTAATTCCTGCTTTTTCGAAGGACCTTTTATTATAGACAATCCCTACCGTGGTAGTTCCCGTAGATAGCCCATATCGCTTACCATCATAAGTAGCAAAAGAAGTGAAGCGCTCACTAGCCGAAGTTTCTTCATCCAACGGTTCGAAAAAATAATCCAGTTCCTTTGATGGAAGATTCACAGGAAGCAAAAGTACATCTCCGGCGTCCTTGGTGGACAGTCTTACCAGAATGTCCGTTGCGTAATTGGATAAACCTTCAAATTCAACATTCGCTTCGGGGTACTTTTGCTTAAATTGGTCTGCGTACCCTTGAAAGGTTCCGTTCTCAATCAGATCTATTCGATTGGTCATCATGACTATGGTGCCGGATAAGTCAGACTTCACCTCGTTTCCAACTGGAGGCACTGTAGATTCCGTCTGCTTGGTGTTGTTCTCACAGCCACTAATCGATAACAAAATGAGAAGCAGCAGTATGGTACGCGTAGTCCAGTGTAATCTCATCCCCATCAACGGACAGCCTCCTCTTATTTCAGTCAGATAATCTAATCATTTCCGGTTCCAGCAACGGCAGTGACAAAATAACATCCGTCCCTTGTCCAAGCTCACTATATACCTCAATTCCAAAAGCCGCTCCATAATGAAGGCGCACTCGCTGCTGTATATTTTTCATACCAATGCCCCCATTGATACTTTTCTTAGGAGGACTTTCTTTCTGCAGCCCATCGTTCAATCTCTCCAAAGTGATCTTATCCATTCCACAGCCATCGTCTTTAATATGAAAGAACAGCATTTGCTCAGTCATCTCACAACGGATACTTAAATGCATTTGTGGTTTATTATCATCCAAGCCATGATAAGCAGCATTCTCTATGATCGGCTGGAAGACCAGCTTGATAATAGAGTAATTATCTAACTCCTTCGGTACGTCGATCTCGAGTACGAAACGATTAGGGTAGCGACAGTTCAGCAGCTCAACATAATTGCGTACATATCCAAGCTCTTGCTTCATTGTCGTTTTGCCACTCAAATCACTTGTACTATACCGTAGCAGTTTACCTAAAATTGAGATCATGTCCGCAGCTTCAATATCATCATTGAGCTCAGCGGTCATTCGGATCGACTCCAGCGTATTATAGATAAAATGAGGATTAATCTGACTCTGCAGAGCGTGAAGCTCCGCTTCCTTCTTCTGTTCTTCAATTCGGTAGATATCCTGAATCAACTGCCTGATCCGAGCCAACATTCGATTAAACTGATGCCCGAGCAGACCAATCTCGTCACGCCGTCTAACCCTAAACATCACATCTAGATCGCCACCCTGAACCTTTTTCATCAGTTGAATCATCTGCGATAGTGATTTAGTGAGTGCAAAGGAAAGAATAATGGAGATAATTAACGCAAGTACAATGATACTTAATGTAGCAGCGAGCGTTGTATTACGGGTTACCTTCACATCCCGCATTAGCACATCTACAGGAATCGAAATAATGGCCTTCCAATTGGTCTTGTTAGAGCTTGAGTAAATATTTAGAAAATCTTTTCCGTTGACTGTATCATAGAAACTCCCGGATTTCCCATCGACCCTTTTGAATAGCTCTGAATCAGATACATCCGTGGCAAGAAGTTTTTTGTCACTGTCGTACACGACCATCCCCATCTCATCAACGATCAAAGATTTGCCATGCGTTACTTTATCCAGCTCCGTAACCCGATTCTCCAAATTGCTAATATTCGCTTCAACCGCGATCAGCCCAATCGGATTTAACAAACCATCCACGATTTTGCGAACAACGGTAAAAGCATATCGAGTGCTCTGCAAATTACTCGTAAATGATTGGGTACCAAACAAAAGGGCCTCTCCGCTGGAATCCTTCGTCTGCTGACTCCAGTACTTATAGCTTTGATCGAGGTCGAGCCGTACGCCACCATCCTTGGCAGAATAATAACCATTCCCATGCGCGTCAAAAATATAAACCGTGTTCGCGCCTCGCTTAATATTGTTAATAAATGAAATGTTGCCTTCTATGCCCCGCTGAATGGACAACAGTAAATCAAAATCTCCGGGTAACAATGTAGCACTGCCTGATTCGCCACCCATGATCTCTTTCTGCTCATGATAGTGGTTCGAACGAATTAAATTTTGTTTAATATCGTTCACATAGGCTGGCATAGATGAAATACGCTTCATATCTTCGATATAATCATCTACTCCATCCATCATTTGATCGATTAACTTCTCAGAATAAGCAATGGTGTTGCCCTGAATAGATTCTGAATAACTCTTATAAGTAAACACACTAATGAAGGTAAGCGGAAGGGTAATAATTATTAAAAAGACGAGGAGCAGCTTGCGCTCCATACTCATGTCCCCGATAACGGACCACCAGCCAAAGATGCATTTACCTTTCATACGGTCCTTCTCCTTAACCCTTTTTTACCTAACTTGTTATTATTATTTACCTAACAAAATTATTATACGGGGAAGTCCTTCTTTACACAATAACAAAACCGCTTCCTCATAACGAAGAAGCGGTTTTGTTATGTAAATCATAAAAATTTGTTAGGGACCCACTTATTTTATCGTGAATAATGACAGTTTGTCCTTTAACTGTCCTGAAGCACTTTCCAGCTTACCTGACAATGAAACGAGTTGATCACTTACACTTTGTTGTTCATTACTGAGTGAAGCCACTTCTTCGGAAGTCGCTGATGATTGCTCAGCTACAGCACTTACGTTACCCATGGCTTCCGACAACACAACCTGTGAATGATTCAAGCTACTGATCGCTGTTGTCACCGATTCCAGACTAGTAATGAACTCATCCATCTGTCCTTTTACGGATACAAAGATATCGCTCGTGCTCTTCACTGAGCTTATTTGCTCTTTAAAGAGAGGTGCCACTTCAGATAATACAGCTTCCGTTTCGTTCATTTCCGTTATGATCTTGTCGGTGATTCCGGCTACAAGAGCAATAGACTGCTTCGATTGGTCGGCAAGCTGTCTTACCTCACCTGCTACCACCATAAAGCCCTTGCCAGCTTCGCCTGCACGTGCGGCTTCTATCGTCGCATTCAATGATAAAATATTCGTCTGCTGTGTGATACTCTTCATCACATCCAGCACCTTAATCACTGAGAATACTGTTTCTTTCAAATTGTTAACACGTTCTACAAGCGCACCTGTCTTTTCCCCAGTACGGCTAGTTTGATCCAGTAAATCCGTTAATTGCTTGGCACCTTGAGCACTAGCTTCTCCAACCCCGCGTGCTGCCTCATCCATCTCACTATTGGCACTAATCACGGTCTGCATTTGCGTAGCTATCACATCTGTAAGCTCATTACCACGTTCAGCTTCAAGTGCCAGACTGCCTGCTCCTCCAGCAATTTCTTCCGTAGCGGCTGCTATTTCCTTCGCGGAAATAGCTGTCTTACGCGAAGCTTCTCCAAGCTCGCCAGCGGTCTCTAGCACATCTCGTGCAGTTTCTCTAGTTTGCGATACAAGCTCAGTAATACGCTCCATCATCAAGTTAAAGGAGGCTGATAGTTGTCCAATCTCATCCTTAGACACATATTCTGTACGTACACTTAAATCTCCGCTTGCACCTTGAACCATAAGATCCTTCAATCGTGCCAGAGGGCGAGCAATCATACGAACCATCCAAATCCCAATAAATATCGCAAGCAATGCCGCACCGGCAGCCGTAATGAACGTCGTCAACAGAATCGGACGGGCTTCCTTCACTAGTTCTTCTGTAGGAACTACACCTGCGAGCTTCCAATCTGCCCGCATCATCGGATTAAAGACCGCCAGAATTTCTTTTCCGTTTGGATCTTTAGCTTCTAGGCTATTATTATTTTTCTTACTCTCTTTGATAAAAGAAAACTCCGATGACTTTCCATCGTCTAGCGGATTAGAAGAAGCCACTACTGTACCTTGCGGAGACACAAGTTGAATACGAGAGCCGTCTCCCAGCTTCACACTTGCGAAAGATTCTTCCAGCAGTGTATTCTTCAACACAAGCATAATCATGTATCCTTTATCTGCTCCCAGACTTTTAAGAGATCTTACCAAAGCAATATCTTTTTCTTCCGCTCCTTGAAGAGAGGTTGAAAACCAAATATTTTTAGAGTCGTTATTGTTAGCGTCTGAATAATAAGAATTATATTCTTTAGAATCGGCCACAATTTTCTTGAACCATTCTTGTTCTCGTAATCCATCAAAATAAATGCCACCACTGCCAGATGTAACAATTTCCTGTTCAAGTGACTCGGGAATCAATGCGACACTGAGAATATTAGAATCTGTTGTAGTCTGATTGGACAATTTCTTACTTATTGAGCTTGTTGCTTCAAATTTCTCGTAAGCAGTTTGTGCAGTAGCCATTGATCTAAGATCCGTTTGCAACTGCACATCAAAAAAGAGCTGCAATACCGTATTCTCATATTGCTTCAAGGTAATATCCAGCTTCTCAGCAGTCTGAACAATAGTCTGGCGGTAGGCTTCGGATACGTTATTCTTTATCGTTGTTTTTGCCTTCGAATAAGATATAAGTCCAAGTGACATAACTACGATTACAGTGGAACATAAGAATATTAGAAATAACTTCACACCGACGGATTGGATAGGATTAACTCTCTTGATTTGGCTTCCCCAACCCAACATCATTTTCTTAGCATCTAACTTTAATGTCTTTCCTGTACCTACTTCATTGCTCTGTACATTTACGGATTTTTTATTGTTCTTCTTCATCTCTCTAACCTTCCCTCTTTATGCTTTTCACTAATACTATCTTGATCAGGATCCCCATCATGATCATCTACCCGCTAATATTAGAGGACATATGAAAGCGCTAACCATATTATATATCGGTTTATTAGGCCTTTTTTCTTAGCTTTACTATACTTTTTTTATAACTTTTAACCTATGTATTCTGAAACAAAAAAACTCCCTTCGTTCTACCCTCCTTTTGGATTTATTTGTTAGTTACTAATATATATATCTTATTGTTAGCTTTGTCAAAAGAAAAACAGGGATGCTCTTATAGAAAGAACATCCCTGTATCTTATTAAGATTTTCTCTTACGCATCATATCAAAGTATGCTACCGGCTGATCTACCTTCATGCGGACACGTTGCAGAGGATGACGAGCTGCGTCAAGCGGGTTGCCTGCTTCATCCCACAATTCCGCTACAGTCTGCTTAAAGAATGTATCATTGGGTCCGAAGAATTCAACTTCCTGCCCTGGCTTGAAGTGATTGCGTTGCTGAATGAGCGCCATTCCACTCTCAGCATCGTATTCTAGTACAAGTCCGGCAAAATCATAAGGAGCGGCTTTTTCTTCAGGCTCATAGATATGATCTTCATGATCCGGAGTATCATAGAAGAACCCTGTGTTAAGCGGACGATTCGCCGCTTTATTCAGCTCATCCAGCCACTCTTGCTTCAACTCGTACCCTTCCGGATCAGCCATGTAAGCATCAATAGCTTTACGATAAGCGTTAACTACAGTAGCTACATAGTGAATCGACTTCATTCGTCCCTCGATCTTGAAGCTGTCAATGCCTACTTCAATGAGTTCAGGGATACTTTCCAGCATGCACAAATCCTTAGATCCCATGGAGAATGGATTATCTCCTTGCTGATGCAGTGGAATCTGAGTTACACCCGGAAGCAAAGGGGCCGGAGATTGTGCTTCAGCTTGATCTTCTTCAGATACCCAAGTGCCTTCAGGACGCGCATCCTCGAACAAATCATATTTCCAGCGGCAAGACTGACAGCAGCCTCCGCGATTGGAGTCACGATCTGTAAAGTGATTGGATAATACGCATCGACCGGAGTACGAAGAGCACATCGCACCATGGATAAAGCTCTCGATTTCAATGTCAACATGCTTCTTAATCTCAGCGATCTCTTCCAGACTTGTCTCACGTCCGAGTACTACACGTGGCAGACCCTCTTCTTTCCAGAAGGATACCGCTTGCCAGTTCAGTGTAGACTGCTGAGTACTCAAATGTACCTCTAATCCAGGAACTAAACGGCGTGCTGTATCTACAATGACCGGATCAGCAACGATAATAGCAACAATGCCAACTTCATATAAGTTACGCAGATATTCTTCAATCCCTGCGACATCTTCATTGTGAGCATAAATGTTCGTTGCAACAAATACCTTAGCGCCGTATTTCTTGGCGAATTCAACACCTTCACGCATTTCCTCAAAGCTGAAATTGTCTGCTCCTGAACGCAAACCGTATTTCTGCCCTCCGATATAAACAGCATCCGCACCATAGTGTACTGCGAATTTTAATTTCTCCAAATTACCGGCCGGAGCTAGGAGCTCCGGTTTGTCCAGACGGTAACGTTTGCCCTTGTATTGCGGCTTTGTCATGGTTCCCATTCCTGTTCTCCCCTCCATCGCCCCACAAAGTGATGTCTGTGCATGCTCACTGCACCTAGTCTTTGCGGGGAACTAAAAAACTCTCATTAAATTAAACTTAATATACTTGCTCTTTATAGAAAAATCCGAAGCTTAGCTCCCGTTCTGGATCCTGCAGCGTTCTTATAGCTTCCATCCAATCCTCTTGGAAAGAATATCCTTCTGGATCAGCTACATAGAGATCAATAGCTTTGCGATAAGTCTTAACAACCGCCACATTATACGCTGTTGATTTCAACAATCCTTCAATCTTAAAACTCTGTACGCCTGCAGCCATAAGGATATGAAGATCCTCCAAAATACAAATATCTTCCGAACTCATAATATGTGTACCGTTCTCGTCTTCATAGATTGGGAACTTTTGGTCATCTCGTTCTGCCTCGATCAAAAATAGACCACGTTCCTTACCAAGACTGCCGCCCTCGCTTGGACGTCCTTGATGTGACATATAGCTTTCTACAAGCTTACGCTTGGAATGGTATATATTGGTCATACCGTGAACCTGAACTTGTGCCTCTACCTCTAAAAGCGGAACCATTTCCGTCATTTCATCCATATTCAGCTCACGGGCAAGAACGACGCGAGAAGCACCTTTACGCCCCCAATAATTCGCGGTTGCGTAATTGGTAGAGGTCATTTCCGCATTCCAATGCAGATTCATGCCCGGTGCTTCCTTCTTCACTGTGGTTAACACAGCAGGATCACCGAACTCAACACCGTCAACACCAAGTTCACCTATCGCCTTCACATAGGCAGGGAGCTCTTCGAGAAGAAGGTTGGACATGAGTCCACCTAGTCCAGCATATACTTTGCAGCCACGCGCATGTGCCATTTCTACAACAGCAGCTGTATCCTCCAGAGAGAAATGTCCGGCAAGACGCATGCCAAAACGGTCATCCCCGATGAGCAATGCATCTGCTCCGGCATCCAGCAAAGCAGCAGCTTCTTCTAAGGATGCTGCTGTCGCCAGCAATTCCGGTTTGTTAATCATGTTGTACCTCCTACTTGTACAGTTATTTCAACCGCACCACTCTTCATTTTAATATTTTATTTCGATTCTTGCTTACTTTTTTCGATATTGGCTAAATGTTCCTTGTAGGTCTTAGCAAACAAATGGCCCTGTGTACCATCTTTCTTAGTCACATAGAAGTAGTATTCAGATGCCTCAGGTTCAAGTGCCGCCTGAATGGAGGCCAGCCCCGGATTACTAATAGGTCCCGGAGGAAGCCCAATATTTCTATACGTATTATAAGGACTGTCAACTTCCAAATCTTTATATAACAGTCTTTCCTTCTGTTTGTCGAGCAAATATTGAACCGTAGCATCAATCTCCAGCTTCTGCTCTTTCTTTAAGCGGTTATAAATCACGCCCGCAACTAGTGGTCGTTCACTATCTACCACAACCTCACGCTCGACTAACGAGGCCACTGTCAACAGCTCATGAAGTGTCATTCCACGTGCTTCTAGCTTTTGCTTCCAATTCGGAATCGTGTCCAGTTTCTTCTGGAACTGATCCAATAATGCCTCTACAACTTCCTGAGGCGTACTATCCTTGGCTAGTTCATACGTTTCAGGGAACAAATACCCTTCAAGCCGATGACGAAGGTTCTTATTCTGTGGGATACCTAGAACATCAATTCCCTTCAAGCCCGCACCGGTATCCATTATTTCGAGAAAAATAGCAGCATCCTGATTCCAAGCCTCAGCAAGCTTCTTGGCAATCTGCTCAGCAGTATATCCTTCCGGAATCGTAAAAGTTACGGTCTCTTCCTTAACAACATCACCCGCATTTAGCCTCTCGATGAGCTCGTCATAGGTGTCTCCTGGACTAGCAACATAAGTACCAGCTTTGAAGCTGGAACCTTCTTTGGTCCATTTCAAATATCCCTTAAAAAAAAGACTGTTCCTAATAATGCCATTTTGTTCGAGCAGATCAGCAATTTCCGCGCTGCCCATGCCCTTATCTATCGTAAATGTTACGGCAGGTCCTGCAGGTTCTACCGGCTGCATCCCGTTCCAAATGTACCAAGCGCCTCCGCCTCCTGCTGCTACCAGCAAAAGAATAACAATAAGCACAGTACGGATTGCGGATTTCAAGTCAGGTTCCTCACTTTCCGACTATAAAGTATAAAAGTGTACTACTTAAAATTCAATACATATTTCATGATCATGATTGTTGTATTAATTATATTGATCGTATTCCAAGCAAAAAGAGCGCGGAATTCTCCGCCCTCTTCCGTACTCATCATAAATGTAACGTACATGTTTAAAGTTTATTCTGCATCGTCCACTGGAAAAGTCATCTCATCATATAGCTCAGAGATGTCTTCCCACTCTTCATCGTCCACGATGTTCTCTAGTTCCGGAAGTCCGTTAGGAGAGACAACGATACGCAGAATTTCATATTCCACGTCTTTACCGGTGCCTTTCAGCACCGCATAGCCAATACCACCGACTTCAAATTCGGCGATAATATCGTAAATGGAAGACTTGCCTTGCTCATCTTCCAGTTCTACTGTTTCTCCATAGGCTTCCTTAAGCCGCGAAGTCCATACCGCTTGATCAGCGGATACATCAGTCATTCTCAGATCCTCCGTCCAACTCGTCAACCAGTGTGTTGAAAGTCTCTTCGACAATCGCCCACTCCTCGTCATTATCGATCATGAACAATTGAAGATCGTCGCCTTCTTCCACATAACGGAACGCATAAACCTCATCGGTTTCCTCGTCCTCGGAATCAAGCGGAACCACCATCATGTACTTAGCGTCCGAGCCATCAACCTCAAACTTCATAATGACCTCGAATTCCTCTTCATTACCTTCCTCATCAGGGATATAGATAATTTCCGGTTCTTCCTCTTGGCCAATCTGTTCGTTTGTCATATCCTCGCACCCCTCACCTTTTACTGTTAGCATCCAAAAAATTTTGCAAAATCAGGGCTGCAGCCATTTTGTCCACAATCCCTTTGCGTTTCTTCCGGCTGACGTCCCCTTCAATCAGCACCCGCTCTGCGGATACCGTCGTCAGACGCTCATCCCAAAGGTGTACGGGCATTGCAAATTGCTCCCGTAGCTTGTCAGCGAACTCTATGCAGATTTCGCCCCGGGGTCCTACTGAGCCGTTCATATTCTTCGGTAGACCAACTACAATCTCTCCAATTTCGTGCTCCGTAACAAGTTCACGAATACGTTCGAACTCATTACCAGTACCGCGGCGCTCAATCGTTTCAAGAGCTTGTGCCGTCCATCCAAAAACATCGCTTGTGGCTACACCGATTCTACGGTCGCCGTAATCCAATCCTAACTTCTTCATCATCTGGGATTATCCACCTTGTGATTGACGAGGTAGAATCTAACCAGCTCTTCAATCAGCTCATCACGTTCTTTTCTCCGGACCAAACTTCTCGCATTGTTATGACGCGGAATGTAAGCTGGGTCTCCGGAAAGTAGATACCCTACGATCTGATTGATCGGATGATACTCTTTCTCCACCAGTGCATCGTATACAGCGAGCAATATTTCCTGGGGAGAAGCTTCCTTTTCGTCGCCCTTCACATTGAATTTGACCGTTTTGTCCATGGAGTCCATTTGTGACACCTTCCTTCTGCAAAATCACCCTAAAAGGGCGGCTTCGCAAAGTTGCTACTGTGCAGCTCACTTGCTTCCTTTATCATAACATATTCATAGCCCAACGAGGAAATCCTGCGCGTGGAATAACGCTTTTTTTGGCATTTCCTCTACAAAAATAATGATATTTTTGGCTTTTAAGCTATTGTCAAGCACAACTATTCATGAAAATCTAACCACCTGTTAATAAAGAGTAGCGGTACTGATGTCAAACTCTCAGTACCGCTATGTTTTTTCGTAATACGTTTAAAATAAGAAATAGTTTCGTAATTTTTATTTATGCTAGGGAAGCCACTAATTCTTCTGCTTTAGCCAGTGCCTCGCCAAGCTTGGAGGCATCTTTACCACCAGCTTGTGCCATATCTGGACGTCCGCCACCGCCGCCACCGCATACTGCTGCGACTTCTTTAACGATCTTACCAGCGTGGAAGCCCTTCTTCACCAGATCCTGTGGTACAGCTACAACAAAGTTCACCTTGTCGTCCATGGCAGCACCCAGAACAAGTACAGCATCCGGGAGCTTGGATTTCAATTCATCTGCAGTAGAACGCAGAGCGTCCATATTTCCTGCTTGAACAGCAACAGCAAGAAGCTGTGTACCTGCACCAACCGTCTTCACACTGCTTGTTAGTTCAGCGGCAAATGTTGCGCTCAGCTTAGATTGCAAGGATTCATTCTCACGCGAAAGCTCACGCACTTGGTTATGCAATGCTTCAATCCGTTTTGGAACGTCGTTCAGAGAAGACTTCAGTAGACCCGCAGATTGCTTGAGCAGATCCAGTTGGCTCTCAGTGAACTGATAAGCGTAACGTCCAGTCACTGCTTCGATACGGCGCACTCCGGAACCAATACCACTTTCGCTAAGCAGCTTGAAAATTCCAATTTGAGACGTGTTGGATACATGGCATCCACCACAAAGCTCAAGGCTGTAATCGCCGACTTGAACGACACGGACAATATTGCCATATTTTTCACCAAATAATGCCATAGCGCCCATAGCCTTAGCTTCGTCAATTGGCTTGTTCTCAATGACTACATCAAGGCCACGCCAAATTTGTGCATTCACACGATGCTCGATGTCGCTTAGTTCTTCCGGTGTAATCGCTCCGAAGTGGGAGAAGTCAAACCGTAAACGAGCACCTTCTACTAGAGATCCTGCTTGGTTGACATGACCGCCAAGAACCTCTTTGAGCGCTTTATGCAGTAGATGAGTAGCTGTATGGTTCTTCACGATATCTTCACGCTGTGCACGATCCACTTCAGCGCGAACCGATTCGCCTACTTTCAATTCTCCAGCTTCAACAGTTACCAAATGTACATGTTGACCATGTGGAGCCTTGAACAATCCTTTAACCTTAGCTGTAACTGAACCGCCAGTAAGCAGACCTGTGTCACTCACTTGTCCGCCACTTTCAGCATAGAACGGTGTTGCCTCAAGAATTACTTGGCACTCAACGCCTTCGCCAGCGGTATCGACCAATTCATCACCCACAACAATAGCCATGATTTTCGACTCTGTTACCGAGTCATTATATCCAACAAATTCACTTTTAACCGTCAGATCCGCTAATGCACCACCTTGGATCTTCATGCTGCCACCGTCATGACGTGCAGCTCTTGCACGATCACGCTGTTCTTGCATAGCGACATCGAAGCCTTCACGGTCTACAGTTAATCCTTGCTCTGCTGCGAAATCTTCAGTCAGGTCAAATGGGAATCCGTAAGTGTCATATAGCTTAAATGCATCAGCGCCAGCAATCGTGCTGTGCCCATCTGCTTTTGCTTTAGCGCTGATCTCACCCAAGATAGCCAGTCCATCAGACAATGTCTCATGGAAACGTTCTTCTTCTGTACGGATAATCTTTGCGATATATTCCCGATTCTCGACAACGGATGGATAATACACACCCATAATCTCACCAACGGTTTCCGTCAACTCATGCAGGAACGGACGATCCAGACCCAGGGTCTTTCCGTAACGAACAGCACGGCGTAGCAAACGGCGGATAATATAACCACGACCTTCATTAGAAGGAAGTACTCCATCCCCTACGGCAAAAGTAACGGTACGCACATGGTCAGCGATAACTTTAAGCGCGATATCCTGCTCAACATTATCTTTATAAGTTACACCAGCAAGCTCAGCTGTTTTTTGAATAATCGGTTGGAACAAATCGGTATCGAAGTTGGAATCTACATCTTGAAGAATGGATGCAAAACGCTCCAGTCCAGCACCGGTATCAATGTTCTTGTTCGGAAGCGGCGTATAGCTGCCATCCTTGTTATGGTTGAATTGTGAGAACACAAGGTTCCATACTTCGAGCCAACGTTCGTTTTCTCCACCTGGATACATTTCTGGATCACTCATGTCGCTGCCATAAGCTTCGCCGCGGTCATAAAAGATTTCCGAACAAGGACCACAAGGGCCTTCGCCGATATCCCAGAAGTTCTCATCTCCCAGCTTAATGATGCGTTCTGCTGGCAAGCCCACTTTTTCATTCCACAGCTTGAATGCCTCTTCATCCTCAGCATACACAGTTACGGAGATACGTTCTGGATCGAAGCCGATCCACTCCTTGCCAGTCAAGAATTCCCAAGCCCATGTGATAGCTTCTTCTTTAAAATAATCGCCGATAGAGAAGTTACCTAACATTTCGAAGAATGTATGGTGACGGCGTGTCTTCCCTACATTCTCGATATCATTGGTACGAATACATTTCTGCGAGTTCGTCAGGCGCGGATTCTCAGGAATCTCACGGCCATCGAAGTATGCTTTCAGCGGTGCCATACCTGCGTTGATCCACAACAGCGAAGGATCGTTATGCGGTACGAGAGATGCACTAGGTTCAATCTTGTGACCTTTACTTTCAAAAAACTTAAGCCATTTGGAACGAATTTCACTTGCTTTCATTGTTTACAGCTCCCGTCTCATCTTTTTAATTCGGCTCATGCGCCAGATTGTACAAATTTTCTAAAAAATAAAAACAAAAAAACGCCCCTGAATAATTCAGGGACGATTAATATCGCGGTACCACCCTGGTTATCGCCTTGACCCAATTTACGGGAAAGTTAAAGGGCGATCGCCTTGTCGCGGCTGATAACGGGTGCCCCCGGTGAGTTTGTGATCTCACACTCCGAAATTAGCTTTCCACCGGCCTGTCTTCAAGGTTCTCCCAGCCATTACGAAATGTTTTCGTAAAGGAACCTGTTCTCTGATCAAGCCATCCTCCGGCGTACTTCATTTTCATCAACGTTTTATCCGATTTACATTTTAACATTTCAAGTATAGCCAGTGCCCCTTCATCTGTCAATCTGAGTAGGAGTTAAGGATAACGTGAGAATATATGATTTTTGTAATGGTGAACTCAGGCACTTAAAGAATATAGTAAATCTCAGATAGTATTTGGAAAATTATGTATTATAAATAACGTTCTAGAATACGCAATGCTCGGGTAAAACTAAGGAGGATTACAAATCATGCTGCGCAATAAAGTAACTGAGGAGCTATCGATTGTTAAAGTTAAGCCTACATCAATACGCTTTATCGTCAGTCTCATTTTTATTCATATTCTCTTCACTCTAACGGCTAACCTTGTCCTTTTTGCAAATGGAACTTTAAGCGTTATTGCCAAAAGCACAAACGGATGGATCAACGAAACGTTAGCTGCAAATCTGTTCGGTCTTGTGTTAGAAGTGGTTATTTTCTTATGTATAATAGCTAAATTATCACCTAAGGATTTGGGGTTAACAAAAAATAAGTTATTAGCAGGACTTTTCGGTACTTTATTATTTTGGCTCGCTATAAACATTGTTGATTTAGGTATGACATTACTAACTCACACAAGTTTAACATTCAATAATGATATCTTTACGAATTCGAACGTCGTCTTTGGTGAATTCCTGGGTCAGATTTTCGGAAATGCTTTACTGGAAGAAGTCTTGTTTCGGGGCTTTCTGCTAGTTCAAATCTATCTCTTATTAAAAAAAGTCAATAACAATACTTCACGCATTGGTTATGCAATGCTTATCTCACAATCGATCTTTGCCGCTATACATATCCCAAATCGGATCTATTCAGGATTAGTCGGAATGGATTTTGTTTATGATTTTATCGTACTAGTAATTCTAGGGGTCATATTCTCATTACTCTATGTCTTAACCAAGAATCTATTTTTCGTGATTGGCGTCCATTCCTTAATGAATGTTCAGATTATGTTTTGGAATAGTAGTTTTACTCATACAGCAACGTTAATCTGTGTGTTATTACTGACTTGTCTTTTAATTTGTTTCAAAAGGAAGGAATTCCGAGCGCAGAAATCAGAGGGGGCAGTGCCAAGCTGAATAAATGGGATCGGAGAATTCTCTAGAATCGCGACTAACCCAATTGTAAACATAATCAGCTAAAGCAAGCAGTCGATAACCAAAACGGAGGGCAGCAATTCTCTAGTAAATATGAGAAAAGCTGCCCTGTGCTGTATTTTTACGTTTTTAATATAAAAGAGCTACGTTTCCCTCAGCTGGCGTAGGCAGTACGTATCCTTAACAACAATTCTAAATCAGCTTGTGTGCAAACCACTTTTCGCCCCTGAATCGCCAAAGAAAAATACCCCCGCGAACGGCCCACTCGCAGTTCATCGCCAGCCAGACACCCATGACGCCGTAGCCCAGTACGATCCCAAGGATGTATCCAAAAATCACCCGAAACAGCCACATCGTCAGCATTGAGGTAATTGAGGTGAAGCGGGAATCTCCCGCTGCCCGCAGTGCGGACGGCAAAATAAAGCTGACGGCCCACAGCGGAACTTGGGCAATGGAATTCACCAGCAGCACCACAAACAGATCATCAATGATCTCGGAAGGTGGGGAAAAGATCGATACCAGCGGGTGGAATAGCGGCATCAGAATCAAGGCGATCAACGCCAAAGAGCCGGACCCGATCCAGAGAAAGGACTTGATGAACTTTCTGGCTTCAGAGACATTCCCCCGCCCGATACATTGGCCGACCACCGTTACAATAGTTAGCGACAGCGCGCTGGCTGGAATTTGAAACACCAGAGCCAGCGAGCCGGCAATGGCATTGGTCGCAATGGCATAAGTGCCTAGGCTGACAATAAACACCTGAGTGAGCAGTTTCCCCCCGTTGAAGAACATCTGCTCCGCTGCGAACGGCACGCCGATGAACATGATTCTCCGCAGCATGGTCAGAGGAATTCGGAATAGGTCACGAAAACGCACCCGCAGGGCCGTATCCACCTTGAACAGATACACCAGGGCACAAACCATACCTGCATACCGCGCGATATTAATCGCAAGCGTCATCCCCAGCACACCCATGTGCAACAGGTTAATGAAGACCACGTTCAGAATAACATACAGCAAGTTCATGATGAGCGACAGCATCAAAGAAGCCCGTGTCTTGCCCACTCCTCGCAGAGCTCCGCATACCGCCTGAACCACCGCGATGCCCAGATATGAGATGCTGCTGCCGATCAGGTAGATGCGGGCATTGTCCAGCACTTCGGGTGAGGCGGTTCCGAACAAAAGGTTCAATATAGGAGTATGTAAGCCCATCAGGAGCAGACCGATTCCCAAAGCGATCAGCGACACCGAAGCGACCGAAGCGGCCGTAGCCTGGGACACCATCCGGTCGTTTCCGCTCCCTTTGTACTGCGCGACTACCACTGTCCCCCCGGTTGCAACCGCCACGAACACATTGATCAGAAAAATATTCAGCGAATCCACCATATTCACTGCACTGACCGCTGCCATCCCGGACGAGCTGATCATTGCGGTATTTACCAGATTAAGTCCAATAATGAAGGCCTGGTCAATCAGAATTGGAATAAATAAAGCTATAATTTGCCGATAATCCATCCCCTCCCCAGAAAGATATTTCTCCAGCAATCTTTTCTTCTGAAGACTAGCCCGAAGCTGCATAACATATCACATTCTTTTCTGTAAAATGGAAAAAACTCTTCATCCGAAGAGCTCTTCAACAAATTATACCCATTATACCGTGGGCACTTTACATTCAGTTTACTATAGATACACTTTTAAGTCTTTAATCAGGAGTCAAAAAACAGTAACTGCCCTTCACATATTTGGAGAACATAAACTTCATCAGAATTATGCAGCTTCAGACCATAGAATCATTCGTTCATCAAAAGTATTGGCAAAAGTCTTTAAGCGGATTGCGTTATGCCTGATGATTATGATCGATCTTTGCATTTACGCAAGAAAAACGCCTGACGGCTTCCTTGGAGGTAGAGTAGAGTTACAAGCTGAGTACATCCGTAATTCCATAATCGTATCTATATACACCTTCGTAGTGAGGTTCCGAGAGACGGACCATATTGCACTTATTCCCTAAAACAAGCCCATTCCCGGGTGACTTGGGGCGGATAACGGCGCTGGCTCGCTTACGTTACCGTCGGCACATTGTATTCGGTTTTCCGCATACATTTGGCTCGTTTACGTTACCGTCGGCACATTGTATTTGGTTTTTCGCATACATTTGGCTCGCTTACGTTACCATCAGCACATTGTATTTGGTTTTTCGCATACATTCGGCTCGTATACGTTACCGTCGGCACATTATATTTGGTTTTTCGCATACATTTGGCTCGCTTACGTTACCGTCGGCACATTGTATTTGGTTTTTCGCATACATTCGGCTCGTTTACGTTACCGTCAGCACATTGTATTCGATTTTTCGCATACATTTGGCTCGTTTACGTTAATGGCGGCACATTGTATTTGGTTTTTCGCATACATTTGGCTCGCTTATGTTACCGTCGGCACATTGTATTCGGTTTTTCACATACATTTGGCTCGTTTACATTAGCGTCGGCACATTGTATTCGGTTTTTCGCATACATTTGGCTCGCTTACGTTACCGTCGGCACATTGTATTCGGTTTTTCGCATACATTTGTCTCGCTTACGTTACCGTAGGCACATTGTATTTGGTTTTTCGCATACATTTGGCTCGTCTACGTTACCGTCGGCACATTGTATTTGGTTTTTCGCATACATTTGGCTCGTTTACGTTAATGGCGGCACATTGTATTCGATTTTTCGCATACATTTGGCTCGCTTATATTACCGTCGGCACATTGTATTCGGTTTTTCGCATACATTTGGCTCGTTTACATTAGCGTCGGCACATTGTATTCGATTTTTCGCATACATTTGGCTCGCTTACGCTACCGTCGGCACATTGTATTTGGTTTTTCGCATACATTTGTCTCGCTTACGTTACCGTCGGCACATTGTATTCGGTTTTTCGCATACATTTGTCCGTAAGCTCGACTAAAACATGCATTTCGAAGGATATAAGGTCCGCTCGGGCCGTTATACATCCCAAAGGCGTGTGCTCAATTAAAAACAGGGCTCCCCATGGCCACCAGTTGAATATTGGTCATCCTATAAATTCGTTTCACATTTCTCCGCAATCTCGAAATTTTATAAATTCTATTCCATAAAAAAAACCGCGCTAGGCGCGGATTCTTAAAGAAACTATTAAGCCTTCTATTATTTTGCACTCTCGGCAATCGTCTTATAAGCCGCTAAATCTGTATACACTTCCACTTTAAGCGGATTGCGTTTATGTTTGGTAATTTTATAAAAGTGATAGACAAACACTGCAATATTAGCTGCTAAAGATAATGCACTCACAACCCAAAGTGCCGTTTCGCTGTGAGAAGATTGTACGGAGAACTTTGAATCGCCAACAAACGCCGGGAACGACATTGTAAACATCATCCAAATCGCCAAGGTTTGTGCACGGTGCTGTAGCCATGCTCCTTTTTTGAAGAAGAATGCTGGAATTGTACAAGAGATCAGAAGAGCTGCACCTGCATAGAAGGAATGGTCAGAAACTGCGTTATATACATAGGCAAAGTTCCAAATGTCATAAGCAATGATCCAGAACCACAGCTGGTCCGGCCACAACATATCCTTACTCTTGTCATTACTAATAACAATACCCATCCAACCAGAAATCGTAATAATGTTCAGAATACCTGCGATCCCGTTCATAATGTTCCAAGGACCACCTACCATCATTACGCCATCCACCATGCCTTGCAAGCTGTACACTTGGAAATCACGGATAACTGCTTCAAGAATGTTAACTGCAAGGATAATCGCCGGGAACATTAATATATATTTATTTTTGTCCCATCCTTTAACATAACGGATAGCCATAAACCCTATACATCCTGCCAAGGCAGAATATACTTTTACCCAGTGAAACCATGTTCCAGTACTGGAGCCTTCGCCTGCCGTATTCGGCCAGACCGCTATGGTAAGAACAATAGGGACAATGATAAACAGAATGATTGAGAACCACTTGCTTCTTCGAGCTATTTCGTTGAAAATCATTAATCCTGCAAGTACCACTAACCACATTAGAGCAGAGTACCAAGGAATCGATTCGAATAAAAACATAATGTATTCCTCCTTCATATTTTGTATATAAGCTATGTCTTGAGTCCAATATATCCCATTCTCCTTCGAACGATCAAACTGCTCAAAACGTTGATTTATCAATGTTTTCATAGTCTCATTTCGAGTTGAATTTACACATCAATAGGACTGGAATTCATCCAAGGTCCTACCCCAAGTAAGGGAATCTATTAGAAACTATGTCTACAGAACTACAGACTGTAAACCTAACTCGAACGTAAAATAAACCCACAAAGTGGAGTTTTGCTTTAATGCTTACTCAGTTACTTTGTGAGAGGCCCAAAATATATACTTTATGCAATATAAAAAAACCTTGCCGACAAATTTCTTTGTGGACAAGGCTTACTACTCACGCATTTTTAAAAAAATCTTTCAACTAAGTATTTCGAATATACGATACAGTTCTCCAGTGTAGGAAAATTCATGATTTCTCCAGCATAATAGATCTTATCTCTTCCCTGCATCTGATCAAGCCGTTCATAGAAGCCTTCACGAATCGCATTAGAATCTACATGGGGGAACTGCTTCCAGCGCTTCATCATATACAGACGGATATTCTCGCCGCCAAGCTCGCGAAGTTTATTTTCTACCTTTTCCCTCATCTCGAGATCTGTCATCTCATCATTCTCCGCTACATAAACCGTAACTAGATCCGTTGTTCCCATATCTGCCCACCTGTAATACCATGCCATCATATGTCCCTTGCGTTCAGGATTCATATTGCAGGGGATATATCCAGAAAGCTCCGGCAACCCCTTCACTCTGTAAGCATATACCCGAAACCGTTCATAGATTATACACTCAAACAATGCTCTATCTACCGAAGATAAGTGAATCATATCGCCCAGATGCTCTAAGGAAGCAGTATAAATAACCTTGTCAAAATAAAAGATATCCTGGTTTGTTTCCACCCGAACTTGACCATTTCCCTCTTGCTCCATATGTAGCACTTCACAAGTCAGACGCAGATCCTCTACTTGGTCGGCCATTCTTCTAATGAGTTCAGTAACTCCCTTAGGCCAGGTTATCATGTGAGTGATCTCAATAAAGGATAATAAATTATCATAAGTAAGAAATTTCAATACATAGGCGGCCGGCACATCCTGAATACTCCCAAAACCAAAAGTATTGAAGTAATGCATATATACCTGCCCAATTACAGATAGCTCATTCTCCGTACACCAATCTGAAAAGGGCTGACATAGATCTGCCGGTAAGTGTAGAAAACCCGGTTCTTGTAGTGACTTATAACGTTTCAAAATTTCCGGCAACCGTTTGAATTCTTGGGTAAACATCTGAATTTGGTCCATAGGAATCTGAGTAGTTTTTCGCCCATTTGTATCAAAAAATCCCCGTTCCAAGAGTGGCCCCTTATCCATAAGATCAAACTCCCTCATGAGTTCAATCGTATGTTTATAAGTTGGCAAGCCGATTAGGGTTCCCATTTCATAGGTTTTCCCTTTATATTCAATCGAATGACACTTGCCACCTACTCGGTCTGACTTCTCAAGGAGAGTGATATGGTTATATCCTTTTTTCGCGAGCTGGTAAGCAGCTGTAACCCCAGAAATCCCTGCACCGATGATCCCTATTCTGTCTTCATACTTCATATTAGTCATCATCCGTTATCTCCTTGTAAATAACCATAATGGCAAGGTCTCACGCTGACCTGCATACTCAAGTGCGACATCCGATGGTATTTTACCTTGATTAGGTCCGTCTGTGATCACCCTGCTGAAGTTATAGATCCTCAAATATTCGTGTAAGCGCTTTTCTAAGGTCTCAAAGGAATCAATCGTATCATCCAACCAAGCCTGCTGATAGAACTCTTTCGTCAACACCGCTGCAAATTGCTGTAAGGGTTGAAATACTTCTGTCTGATCTGCAGTAATAGCTACTTGATTTATGTTGTTCTTATGTAAAAAATCGCTGTATTTATGTTTACCTCTATCCCAGTTCGTAGTAAATTCACGACTCTTGTTCGTAACCAGATTATTAATTTGGAATTCTAAGGTCTTCATCAATGGGATGACCTTCAAATCCATAAAATCGATAAAATGAATGGCGGACTTCCGATTATATAGCTTAACTAAGCCTAATCTGGAATAGGCATCGTAGACCACGTATTGATACACCTTTCCTACCCTTGGGAACACTCCCATATAGCTAATACTCTGTTGGCACATATACCCGGGATGAGCATTTTCCGGATTTTTCATCCTATAGTCCAGAGGTTTGGGTTTCTCTTTACACCCTCTGCTGTTAGCCGCTTGCGCGCCGTCCCGCTTCTTTGCTTTAACTTCTTTGGCGTAAGCCTCCCGTTCTATTCTCTTACTAAGTCCATTTCGACGCAGCACATTATAAATACCTGACTCCCCTATGTTCACACCCTCATCCTGCAGTTCGTAAAAGATTCGCTTGGGTCCATCTTCAGGGAATTTGGCAACGTATTGTAAGATCAATCTTTCCGTTCGCTTATCCACTTTATTAGGCATTACCGGCTTTCGTTCCTTCTCTGCCAGTCCATCCATCCCCTGCTCTTGATAAGCTTTACACCACTGATAATAGATCGTCCGGGATATGCCAAACTCCTTGCAGGTTTCGCTCACATTGTTGCTGATAGTCCCTTGCATGAGGATATGATATTTGTTGTTTGCATTCATCTATTACACCCCCTATTCTCTTTATTTTATACATAGTTGGCGTTAAATACAGTGCTATTCTACAAAGGATAGGTGAAAAACTTATACTTTCTAATATTTTTAAAAAAGAGAG
Source organism: Paenibacillus sp. FSL R5-0923 (assembly GCF_038009145.1). Taxonomy (NCBI): domain Bacteria; kingdom Bacillati; phylum Bacillota; class Bacilli; order Caryophanales; family Paenibacillaceae; genus Paenibacillus; species Paenibacillus sp. FSL R5-0923. Next base: position 1,058,544 of record NZ_JBBPAT010000002.1, on the reverse strand, counting down.
ACAGCTCAAGGCTTCTCCCCATTCCGAACAAAATGTGTGATGTATGCCCCACCGGAAATCTCCAAACAGTTCAGACGTTGACCATAGGCACATCCACCATCCACACCAATCTTATCGCCCAGCGGACTAAACCAGATGTCTTCCGAATCATGTAGATCCATCGTCGAGGTATGACCGAAAATAACCGTTTTGTCAGTGCTAACTACAGGATTCGTATAAAATGGCTCTCTGATCCAGATAAAATCGTACGGCTCCTGCTGCTTCCAATCCGCTATTAATGGATTAATGCCTGCGTGGACAAAGATATGGTCTTCCGTCTCATGATAAAGTGGCAATGAACTTAGAAAATCCAAATGATGTTTGTATTTCTGTCTAATTTCTTCTTTCAGCAGCATATAATCATGCCAGCCAAAATCCGCTTTAAAAAAGTCAGAATCCGCCTCACAATAGCTCATCAATGTATACAAACCACCGTTGTTTAGCCAATGCGTATCCAGTTTATCATCCTCGCTGGTGAGCGCGTCATAGGCCATTTTATCATGATTGCCTTTTAGAACTGTGACGTCCCATTCCCGCTTTAGGGCCATAACTTGATCCACAATTCCTTTACTATTGAGACCTCTATCCACATAATCCCCCATCAGGATGAGCTTGTCCTCGGATGGCCGATAGTTTATTTTTTTTAATAATGCGTTGAATTCGGAATAGCTTCCGTGAATGTCGCTAATCGCTAATATTCTGATTGTAATTCCTCCTTGCTCTGGATGCTGCAAGCTAAAACGCCTTCGGCGTCCTTTAAAGGACGGTGAGCGTTTATGCGAGAATTATAAGGATAAAGTATATCGTGAAACTTATACTTTCTTCTTATAATTAAAAAAAGACGTTCCGGGCAGAGGCACCGAAATATCTTTTTTTGTAATGGTCGCTATACGGAATCCATAACGAGCGGATCTTCATCGGATTGAGTAAAAAGCTGGCGGCTTCTGACTTCATGCACCGCTTCTTGAAAACGATCACATAGAAAAATCAACTGGTCGATCTCTTTCTTACCCACCTTTTCCGTAACTTCACTTAAAATACCTGAAAAAGTAGCCATCTGGGAATCATAAATCTGCTCCCCTTTATTCGTCAGACCAATATATACAACCCGCCGATCGGTATCGGACGTTGTTCGCACCACGTAACCCTTCTCCTCCAAACTGTTAACCATTTGTGTCGCAGTAGGTCTGCTAATTTGGAGCAAGTCGCTTAATCTAGAAATCATGACTCCCCGCTGCTCTTCGACTTCGTCTGAATGCTTCTTTCGCTTCATTAAATTGTTTATGACATACATCATCATAAATTCTCTATAAGAAATAGCTTCCTTCGAGGACGGACGAGAGGTCAAACGTTTAATATTTTCAAAGGCAATGATTAGCTTCTGCTCTTGACTATTTTGAGTATCCATAGGGCACCTCCAATTTAACTCAATCTAATTAGATTACTTACCTATTTCCAAAAAATCAAGTCCAAATCACATTCTGTTTCCATAAAAATTAAATAATTAAACAGTTGTGCTAAATGATGAATTTGTGTATTATACATAAATGATAGTTTGGCTACCTAATTATTAAGACATGAAATCCCAAACTACAATATATAGAACTTAAAGGAGAGGAACAGCTCTGGAGCATCTTTCGCAAAAGAAAAAAGTTACAATTATGATTGCTTTAATGGCGGCTATGTTTTTCGCAGCAATCAACCAGACCATTGTGGGTACTGCAATGCCCCGAATTATTGCGATGTTAGGAGGCATTGAACATTATACTTGGGTAATTACCATCTATATGCTCACCTCTACAATCGCTACCGTACTTGTCGGCAAATTATCCGATATCTATGGAAGAAAGCCATTCCTCTTAGCGGGGATCGTTATTTTTATTATAGGCGCTTTCCTGTCCGGATTGTCGACAGATATTTTCCAAATGATCACTTATCGCGGGATTCAAGGTCTTGGCGGCGGGATTCTAATGTCGGCTACCGTAACCGCTGTAGGTGATTTGTTCGCTCCTAGAGAGAGAGCCAAGTGGACTGGAATTATGATGGCCATATTTGGATTCTCTAGTGTAATTGGTCCTACCCTTGGGGGCTTCATGGTGGATCACATGGCTTGGAAATGGATCTTCTGGATCTTCTTGCCTTTCGGTATCGTGGCTTTCTTTATGATTTGGAAAATGTTCCCTAAAACTGCACGCTCCACTTCAGAATCCATTGACTACTTAGGCTCCATTTTCCTTTCCCTTACCATTGTTGCACTCTTGCTCGGCTTTTCATGGGCGGGTACAAAATATGAATGGGGTTCCCCAGAGATTCTCAGCTTGTTCGGGGCATCTATTCTCGGAGTTATTATTTTAATTCTGATTGAACGAAAAGCTAAAAGTCCAGTATTGCCATTATCCTTATTTAAGAATTCCATCGTAACCATCTCCATGGTTGTCGGCTTCCTGATGAATGCTGGTATGATGGGCGCAATGATCTATCTGCCATTCTTTGTCCAAGGTGTAGAAGGTGTCTCCCCGACCAACTCCGGATTCATTAATATGCCAATGTCACTGGCAATGATTGTACTTAGTACGCTCGTGGGTAGATGGATCTCCAAATCAGGTAAATACAAGCGTTATGCCCTGATGGGTATGCCATTTATGGTTGTAGCCATGATCATAATGGCCTTTATGAGCAACATTGCGATGGCCGTAGTCAGCATGATAGTCTTCGGGATTGGTTTAGGACTATCGATGCCTGTATTTACCTTAACCGTGCAAAATGCTGTAGCTCCCTCCATGCTAGGAGTTGCTACTGCTACAAATACTTTGTTCCGTAATTTAGGTGGAACCATCGGTATCGCTATTATGGGTACCATCATGAACACTTCATTAACGAATAAACTAGAGGCAGCAGTGTCCTCTGGCAAGGGTCCAGATTTAACCAAACTTGACCCTGAATCCGCTAAACAGCTTTCCGCATTTATGAATCCGCAAATGCTGCTAGATCAGCCTAAGCTGAAGGAACTGCACGCAACGCTGCCAGAGCAGATCCAGCCGCTCTTCAATCAATTGATTGAGATGTTGCGAAACGCACTAAGCGATTCCCTGACGGTTGTATTCTTAAGCGGCACGGCACTGTTAGTCATTGCAGCATTGCTTGTCCTGTTCCTTAAAGAGATTCCGTTACGAAGTGGTGAGAAAAAAACAGAGGTAACTGCAGAGGGAAAAAGCGAAGGCAAAAACCTTGAAAAGTCAGTACCTGCTGCACACTAATCACAAATAAATATACATTAGAGATGTCCGTAAACAGCTTTGGCTGTGCGGCATCTCTTTTTTATGTGAAGGAGATTAGGATTCGGTTGGTTGATCGTTCAATTCTTCGAAATAATCGTAGACTTCGTTTAACAGCTCCATTAACGAATCTGTCTTTTCTCTACCCATATAATCAATCATGCCTTTAAAGGTATTTCGGGATTTCGTCACGGCCATTTCGGCCAAATGCTCTCCTTTTTCCGTAAGCGTGATCTCACTGATTCGGCGATCCTGGGCATCGGCAGAACGCACTACATATCCCTGTGCAATTAGACTATTGACCATCTGCGTAACCGTAGGAGAAGTGACTTTAAGAAACTTGCTGATATCGGATACTGTCTGGCCCTTCTTCCCTTCCCGTTCCTTGCCGAGCTTTAAAGAAACCAACATCCGAACCTCACTTGGCTTCAATCCCCAGACTGTAGTTTTACGCCAATTCATCCTGGCAAATTGCTGGAAAGCTTCCATTAGTCCATCAACATTCTGATATTTATCTTCGTTCATCAGTACACCCCATAAGATCCATTTAACACTAAGTATAGCCTAATCGAGCTTAAAAAAGAATTGATAGATGTCAGATATCCATTTTCAAATCATTACTATCGAGATGTATAATGGGATCAGAAGAAAGGGCTTGGTCGTCCTTTACTGACGATAAATGATACATTGTTATATATAAAATACAGGCAATTCACGCCTATTCGAAAGAGGTTATCTATCATGTCCTTTTCTTATTCTACATATGACGCTCTAGGGCTTGCTTCGCTTGTCAAAGCACGTGAAGTCTCCCCTCGTGAGCTTGTCGAAGCCGCTTTCGCTCGGCTCGATGAAGTTAATCCAGTTCTTAATGCGGTCGTACGTACTCGTAGAGAAGCTGCTCTTAAGGAAGCTGACGATATGCCTGTTCATGATAGCACTCGCCCGTTTGCCGGCGTTCCTTTTCTGCTCAAGGATATCTCCCAAGCTATCGCTGGAGAACCTCTTACTTCGGGTGCCTTGCTTATGAAAGACAATATTGCCAGACGTGACTCAAACTACGTAGCACGAATCAGAAACGGCGGATTCATTCCGCTTGGACATACGAATACACCAGAATTCGGCCTCAAAAACATTACCGAGAACGTCCTTCATGGCCCGGCACGTAATCCGTGGAATCCGGAATATTCCCCCGGCGGTTCAAGTGGTGGTGCAGCTGCAGCGGTAGCTTCTGGTATTGTTCCGGCAGCGGGTGCTAGTGATGGTGGCGGCTCGATCCGTATCCCTGCCTCGTTCACCGGCTTGTTCGGACTGAAGCCCACCCGTGGACGTACTCCAGTAGGACCAGGTGTCGGTCGTCAATGGCAAGGCGCTTCTATTGACTTTGCATTGACAAGGTCCGTACGCGATAGTGCTGCGATGCTGGATCTACTACAGGTTGTGCAGCCAGAGGCTGCTTTTCAAACACCTCTATATCCGGGCGTCTACTTAGACGATCTATTCAAGCCAACACAGCGAAAACTACGCATAGCGTTCACAACAGCTTCTCCAGTAGGCACTCCTGTAACGAATGAAGCAGTCATTGCTGTGCTCAAAACTGTAAAATGGCTCGAAGCTGAGGGGTATGAAGTTGAAGAAAAGCTAAGTCCAGTAAATGGTGTTAGGCTGATGGAGAATTACTATACGATGAATACTGGCGAAGTGGCAGCGATGTTCGTATCGCTGGAAAAAATGATGGGACGTTCCATTACTTCCAGTGAAGTCGATATCGTTACTTGGGTCCTTGGGGAAGCCGGAAGAAAAGTCTCTGCGGCAGAATTTGTGCATAGTCTGGATGAATGGGATATTGCAGCCGCTCAAATGGCAGGTCTGCTTAACCGCTACGATCTGTATATCACACCAACAAATGCGGATTCAGCTCCTAAGATTGGCGAGTTAACGCATAGCTCTGCTGAAATAGAAAAACTGCTGCATGTACATGAGTTGCCGAAAGAGGAACAAGAGCGAATGATTTACGCTATGTTTAAACCAAGCCTAACCTACACACCGTTCACCCAGCTCGCCAATTTGACGGGTCAGCCAGCTATGAGCGTTCCCGTCCATATGTCGCAAGAGGGTCTACCGTTGGGGGTACAGGTAATGGCTGCTAAAGGCCGGGAAGATTTACTGCTTCAGCTTGCAGCCCATCTTGAACAATCCGAGCTGTGGGTAGGGATGACAGGGAATCCGCTCTTTCCATGATGAAATTCATGAAGTGGTGGCTAAGTCAATTGAGGATCATAGTTCTATTACTTAACTATGTTCGATCCTATTGAGAATATAATGATCGTAGGAAGATCGATAAAGATTTGAATCAAATCAAAATGAGATGGCCAAACAATGACTATGATTGGATCAAAATAGATAATAGTATTAGCGCTAGTGTATAGCAGATATATATTAATAAATTAATGATTCTGGTACCTATAACTTGATTATCTAATAATATTTTCGAAAGATAATAGTATAACAATGTATATTTTAATAGATGAATACTTATATTATTATATGAATAGAGATAAAATTGCTAGAAAGAAGCCCGTACTCTTTATTAGTGCAGGCTTCTTTCTGTACTATTTGAAAAACTGCGTGAAATAAAAACATTCAGTCTAATCAAGCAGCTCTTACATGAGGTGCTCACTCTGTTCCTTTCTTTTCATCCTACTTTAAGTTCAGCAGACGGTTTGTCGACTAGGCTAGTAAATAAATTTCATCCCTTCAAATAGAAAACGCGCTGGGCGCAGGTTCTATGGGACTATGTTTTTGCCCTCTTCACGGCATCTAGCAACCGCACTAACTGAAACCAAAGATTGTCTTCGTCCAATTTCCTCCAAAGGGCAGAAAGAATTCGCTTGGCATGATCGACTGATTTTCGAGATGCGCGATCGGCTTGAACACGTTCGTCACTTCATCTACAAGGTTTTTGCTATATCATTTCAGGGGTTTCCTTTGCATATGATTTCGATACAAAGAGCTCACACCCCTTGTTGTTATACGTTGTACTGAAGCAGATCTGTACGAATGGCCACTATAAAGCAGCAGGCCGGAGTAGAATTTACTACTCCCCCAGGCGGAATAGTTAACGATGCTGTTAACCTTTATAATGTAAATAACTATATCTCGGCGAGTTTAACTGTTTTACTCAGCAGCTTCCAGTATCGTATTAATCACTTTCACACATAGCAATTAGTATAATCTGATATCAATCACATGCTCGCTGTTAGCTTATCAGCCTAAACAAGCATTCTCTTCGCCTTCCATGTGTTTAAACCATTAAACCCATAACGCGAAACTACCATCGCAATAATCATACTAGATTCTTTTAGGCAATTAAATATATTGATGCGAACGGCTACATATAGTCTAATCCGATGCTACGTACCTCTTGCTTCTCCTAAAGTCGAGCGAGAAATCTAACCAAGGCATCCCCCCATAAAAAACAGCGGAAGTTAAGGACTTTAATTTCATGTCCAACTCCTACTGTTTATGATTAGAGTACAATAAATCCATTTCCATCAGTTCCTGACTCTCTAGAATCAAAAATCCCGAAAACAAACCGGATGCCATCTATACTCCAAACTATTTTCCACTTCTTAATTCCGAGATTTGCTCTCGAAGATCAGACACCTTATCACGCAGTTCTGTCTCTTTATCCATCATTTTCCGCTGCGTCTCAAATATGGCACGCTCTTTATCAATCTCAGCATTTAACTGCTGCTTTTCAATCTCGCGTATAAAGTTCTGTTCCTTCTTTTCAGCCTCACCCTTAATCTGTTGTAACTCTCTCTTCATCTCTTGCATTTCCTCTTGCATTTCCTCTTGAAATTTATCCTTCTTTCTTACGACCCTCTTTCATATCCTGTAGTTTGACTTAAGGGTACTATTTTCCGTCCCACAAACAATCCTGGACTTCAACTCTCCCTGTGGCCTCCGCTGCTATTTGAACCAGCAGGCACTCCTGCAGACGGCGGGTATGGCCACCGGTGGGCACTGTAGTGAGCTGCCAGGCGTTCGCCGGTCCTGGTGCATCCGCCTCCGGAAGAGCGCCGGATGCTGCGGATCAAAAACCCGATCACCTGGTTGTGCTGCAACTTGCAGCAGCAGCATCTGCGGCGGATCCGCGAGCCAGCACTGAGCCAGGGAGCCCGAAAATAACTGCAGGCACTCCTGCAGGCAGGAATGGCCACGGGTGAGCACTGCAGCGAGCAGCCCAGCGTTCGCCGACCACCCAGAGATTGACCTATATTGGAATCCCTCAAGCATAAAAAAGGAACCCGCGCTGGTATCAGCGTGAATTCCCCTCACCTGTAAGATTGTTATTTAGCAACTGCAATCTTCATTTCCAAGTCCTTGTAATAGGTCTTGATCCATTTTTTTCCTGAGTCTTTCAGGATGTCTCCTTTAGCGTCTATGGTGTACGTAAATGGCCTAATTGTGATGGTTTTCGGCACTGCTTTGAAGGAGGCTGCATAGAACAGGTCTTCTTTAATGTTTGCTGTGATCGGTCGCTTGATGTCGATGTCGCTGACGGTTGCCTGAATTAGATTTCCTTTCTCATCGGCAATGTCATACAACATCTTGCTTGAACGCCCTTTGGATTTGGCTGCTCCAGGAACTTTCCCGCTGCTGTGCAGCTTGAGTTCCATCATTAACGGCGTCATCTGGAAATAGTCCACGGTATAGCTAAAATCCCCGCTTTTTTGAGTTGTACCCGGCTGCAAGGTTGCAAGACTATTCAGCTTTTTCACCGGGACGGTAAAGGTAAATGGCTCCTTGACGCTCTTGGTGTACACCTCTATCGTCATTTTGAATTCATCCGCGAGCTGCGGTTTGCCATCTTTGGGGATGTTGAAAGAGAGCAAAGCTGCCCTTTCATCTTCCGGCATAGACGTCACATAGGGAAGATATAACATCCTTTTCCCATTAACAGACAAAACCGGGATCTGCGCGATATCAATAATGATCCCCTTACCCACAGTGCCTCCCTCCTGCCGGAATGCCATGTCAAGACGGTTCCCGTCAAACATTACTTTGGATATACTGAGCGTTACGCCCTCGTGGGTAATCGCTAGATTGGAACTGGCAGATTGCCCGGAGGTCTCGGCACTAACGGTTGAAGGGAACCCGCTGCCTGTGACTGCCATTACCAACGTTACTGCCAATGCTGCTCCAGCGAATTTTTTTCTCAATTCAGGTTTCATAGAATTCAATGGATTAGCTCCTGTCCTATTTTTTATGAAAAGAAAAAGGGAGCTATCCCCAGGTCATTATTGATGACCTGCGGGACTGTCCCCTTCTCTAATGGATTAAGGCTTAACAGGAATGGTCAATTCCAGATCTTTCAGATATGTTTTCTCACCCACACTGTTCTTTCCTTGGCCGACAACGCTCCAATCCTTGTTGTTCACAGTAAGAGTAAATGGCTTGATTGTAATCGTTTTAGGAGTGCCAGCAAAAGGAGAAAACAGTTGATCAATCTGATATTCAGTCTTGGGTTCGCTGTTGAAATACTCGAATCTGCTCGGATTCACGACATTTCCTTGGTCGTCTACAAGCTCGTAATAGACCATACTGGCGCTGTAATCACCGGTTTGCCCCGGAGATTGTGGTACTTGGCCCTTACTATCCAGAACGAAACGGGTGGACACCGGCGAAATATCCAGTTGCTTAACGGTATAACTGAACTGTCCGTCAGATTTGGAGGCCTCTGGTTTCACAACAATCGATTTATTCTCCACGTTCACAGGAATCTTGAATTCAAAAGCTTCTTTCACCTGTGTGACATTCGCCTGAATAGTCAGCTCGAATTGGTCAGGCAAATTTAGACCCTTAGTCACTTCAACTACATAAGCATTCTTCTGCCTAGGCGAGTCGCCAAAGCTGCCTCCGCCATATTCAATGGCTTGTCCGTTAGCGAGGATCGTTGGCATTTTAATATAACCTTTAAGCTGATCCTTTTCCTCAACATCTTTTTCAAAAAGGTATGGAGAGCCTGTATTCGGCAAATCTACGCCTTCACGTTCCAAAACGAAGGACAACCGGGTTCCATCATAAAGTAAATTAGCTACCTTCAGCGTGATTCCTTCATGGGTTACACTCAGGTTAGGTTCTGTTACGATTCCTTGTTTAATGGCAGTATCCAAAGCTTCGTTGCTGGTTCCCTCAAAGAGAATTCCAACAATAGGAATTTGCTTTAACGTTGAAGCCATTGCCGGTGATACAAATCCCGTACCCACCACACCTGCACCTAGGATGGCTGCTGCTGCGGCCACTACTGCTGTTCTTTTCATTAAATTAGGTTTGGATGATGTTCTTTTCAATTCACTCGCTCCAATCGTATTCATAATTTGATAACTCATACTTTTCTTTGGTAAAGACGATTCACGAATCATTTGTTCGATGGCATTCATTTCAGCGAATTCCGTTTGTTCCGGCGAATGTCCCATGTGCTATCTCTCCTTTTTGGCTTTTACATTCCATCAGTTTGCGGCGCAATCGTTCATATTTTTTCCGTATGGTTGCGGACTTGAGGCCCATGATTTCGCCTATTTCCTCAAAGGTGTACTGCTCTACTGCCTTAAGGAGTAAAATATGACGCTCTTCAGTTGTGAGAAAAGTCAAAAGCTCATAAACCTCTGACTCATGACGGGAGATTTGCAGCACAGGCTGCTGCTCTTTATAATGATCGATCAGCTTAAGCCAGCGGCTCTGTCTCTTCTTCAAATTGATTAGATGATGGTATGCCATCTTATACAGCCAGGCTGAGAAGGATACTTGCCTGCTGTACTGGTGAAGATTTTGATAGGCGCGAATAAAGATCTCCTGTACGGCATCTTCCGTCTCCGCATGATTTTTCAGGATATAATAGCAGTAGGTATACATTTGCCGTTCAAACTGGATGATGATCGCACTGTATGCCTCTTTGTCTCCTGCTCTGACCTGTTCTACAACCGCTTCAATAGCATTCCATTTTCCTTCCTCTTCCCCGGGGATGGTTGGCTGCAAGAGCTCACCTCCTTTCTTGTTTACCTATATAACAATCTCGTAATGCTATTTTGTGACACTATTTTTTAATATGCAGTTAGATTAGGGACTACAAACGCAGTGAGATTAATTACATATACGAACAAAATCACCCTAACGGGTGAATAACTTTTTAGCCAGCGGTTATTTGTCCGCTGGCTAGAAAGTTATTCACCAAGGTTCCGTTACAGAGACAAACTCTGGGGATTCTCCAGACTCCAGGTCGTAGGCACACTCTCCCACTATAAATTCAGGGACAGGATCTACCGTCCCACATTCTACGCAAACATAATCGATCCATACCTCTGGTTCTTCCTCCCACGGCTCAACATCCGGTGATTGCAGCATGGACAGAGCATCGGGTCTCGCCCATAGCTCTCCAGCATCCGCTGACGGTAGTTCTTCTTCTTTCGTTCTTTCACAGGAAAGGTCATCTCGATTTGTTTATGGATCATGTACCACCACAGATTAATCACCTTCTGTGACTCTTTGTTTTTCCCCCGGCTGTATAGACTATAGCGACCCACCATCCGAAAATGCTTCGGTGGAATGTGCTGCACGAGATCGTAGATAAACTTCATCACCGGCGACACCACATCCACCCGTTTCCCCGTTCGGTGATCTTCGTACCAGTAATGCACCTTGTGGTGGTCGTAGCTGACCACCCGGTACTCTGCAATCGCCGGTCGCGCTAAATAACCCCCTATGTATTTCGCTGCTCCTCGGGCATCCTTCATCCGCTGCTCTGCATTCACATAGAAACCCTGCCGAGAAGTCATTAGAAGTAAATGCTTTCAAATCGTCAGTTGTTCCTTCTTCAATAGTGCCCGAAGCTTTTCCATTAAAAATGGCAAACTCCTTAGTATCTTGGTTAGTATACAATGGATCTACTATTTTATTTATTCGCATTTGAACAAAATCTTTTGATAAATCACTGTTAGCGTAATCTACGATCATTTTTCGGAATTTTAAAATATGATAATTATTTAATTTCGTTGTAAACATAGCTTTCTGCAACTTCATTGTTTTTTTAAACCAATACTGATCTAAATACATTGGGTAAGTGCTCCAACTATTAATGCAACAAAGCTCACGCTACTCCTGTTCCCGCCCGCAAATCCCATAAAAGAAGAGATGGATGGCTTCCTCCAGGAAGGCATCTATGTCTTCTTGTTTGCTGGCTTCATCTAGCATTTCCCCCGAACTTCGCATGTACATTCCCATAAATGAAAGAATCCCTTTGGTGGATACTTTATTTGAAATTTCTCCTCGTGCTTTGCCATCCTCCACCATCTTAACCATCAATGGTAAAACGTCGTTTGTATACCGTTCTTCAAGATAATGAAACATGTCCTGATCCTCAATCATAAGCTCCTTCACAGTCGTGGGAGACAATGAACTGTAGGTTTCTCTCTCCATCGTCATAATGTATTCAATAATCTCTTTTAGAGAATGCTCTCCATGAATGTAATCTTCAAATTCACGAATCGCCTTCTCTATAAAATCCTTAAAGGACTCACCAAGCAGCGCTTCCTTGCTGCCAAAATAATTATAAATCGTCACCTGTGAGACACCTGCTTCTTTCGCAATGTCTGCGATCCGGAGACGTTTGGGCTCACAGCTCTTGAGCATTTCCATCGTAGTCTTCATAATTTTGAGTTTTATTTGAGCGGCTCTTTTCTCAAATCCATTCATGCTATTCACCCTTAACTTCATTATATAGTGCGCTTATTTAAATTTAATGAAATATTTATTATCAATTATTTCATAATTCCATTGACTTCACTATTCACTAGGAATAATATAACATATGAAATATCCAATTAGTAATAGTTCATTATTTTGCAGCGGGGGTGGCGGCATGCTTGTAGTTGAAGGCTTAACCAAACGATTTTCGAATGGCAAGGGAATCGAAGATGTTACGTTTACCGTAAATAAAGGTGAGGTGTTTGGGTTTCTGGGGCCTAATGGCGCGGGTAAATCTACGACCATAAGACATATCATGGGATTTATGAAGCCGGACAAAGGTAATGCGAGCATCCATGGACTTGATGTATGGAAAGCACAGGGTACAGTCCAGAAGCATATCGGCTATCTACCCGGTGAAATCAACTTTTTTGACGGGATGACAGGCATTTCTTTCCTTAAATTCATGTCTGGCATGCAAGGGATGAAGAACACTACTAAACGTGACCGCCTCATTGAACGACTGCAATTTGATGCCTCAACTCCGATCCGCAAAATGTCAAAGGGAATGAAACAAAAAGTCGGTATTGTCGCAGCTTTCATGCACAATCCTGAAGTTATTATTCTGGATGAACCAACCTCGGGACTCGACCCGCTTATGCAAAAGGTATTTATAGATCTCGTATTGGAGGAAAAAGCAGCCGGAACCACCTTTCTAATGTCCTCTCACAGCTTTCAAGAAATTGAGCGCACCTGTGATCGAGCTGCAATCATTAAAGACGGACGTATAGTCACTGTAAAAAATATCCATGAATTACAATCGATGCAGCGGAAGCTGTTTGAGGTTGTTTTCGCGAGTCGCGAAGATGCAGAACAATTCGCCGCCTCCGGCCTGCAAGTGGAAGTTCGTGAAGGGAATATGGTCCGCATTGCCGTTCAGGGTAATTACGATCGATTCATTCAGGAGACCGGGAAATATAATATCCGCAGTATGGATGTGTTCACGCAGAATCTAGAGGACATTTTCATGAACTATTATGACCGTGAGGGGGCCGTGCAATGAATCTTCCACTCTATAAAGAAATGATGAGGGTGAACCTCAAAGGCATTATGAATTACGCCTTCGGTTCTGCCTTCTATATTCTGTTTATGATCTGGCTATATCCAGGGATCGCCGGAAGCACACAAGCCATTGATGACCTCATTAAAGCTATGCCGGAAGGTGTAGGTAAAGCCTTTGGATTAAACAGCGGATTTACCAGTGCTGAGGCTTTTATCTCAGGAGAATATTATGGACTTATTCTGGTACTGATTCTATCCATCGTATGTGTACAAATGTCGACGCAGCTCATGGCTCGACTTGTGGATCGTGGCTCTATGGCTTATCTTCTGATAGCACCAACTACGCGGAGAAAAGTAGCTACCACGCAGGCGTTTGTACTCACAACAGCATTGCTCCTGATTATGGGCGTAACCACACTCGCCGGATTATTAGGTAAAGCATGGTTCCTCGGCAGTGAATATGAATTTAATAGCGGCCGATTCACTCAGCTGAATAGCGTAGCGTTTTTATTGTTTTTTGCCGTGGGGGGACTCACTTTCCTCGTATCCTCGGTTTGTAATGATGAGAAAAAAGCGCTTGGAATTTCCGGCGCTATCACCTTCGGATTCTTCACTCTGGATCTGCTAGGCAAAATAAGCGATAAACTGGAGGGATTACGTTACATGACCTTGTTCTCCTTCTATCAGCCTGGTAAAATCGTTCAAGGAAACGTGGAGATTATTCAGGTTTCTAGTTGGTTACTGTTGATCGGTATTCTCGCTTTTGCCATAGGGATCGAACTGTTCAGACGACGGGCTCTTCCATTATAAGATTAAGGGACGCTCCAATAGCATGTGGCTACTGGAGCGTCCCTCTTTCATATAGAAGAATATAATAAGCTTCTTCACACTAGAGAAGCATTATTTTAAGATTTCGTATCCGGTCTAGGGACACCAAAGTTTGGCGTTCCATCCTCATTCCACTGGATCACTTGCACACGCGCGTGCCGATTAGGATCATATAATGGGTCTCCCACAATTTCCTTATAGCTTCTAGCATGGAACACTAGGATATCCTGTTTGCCATCTTCTGAGACTGTAAAGCTATTATGTCCCGGTCCATATTGACCGTTTTCTTCAGAAGTTGTAAACACAGGTTCTGGTGTTTTGACCCATGATTTCGGATCCATTAAATCACTATCCTCATCAGCGGTTAACAACCCCATACAGTAGTTATGATCTGTTGCACTTGCCGAGAAAGTCATGAAAATACGTCCATTTCGCTTAAGAACTGCCGCACCCTCATTCACCAGGAAGCCGATTTTTTCCCAATCATATTCAGGCGTGGTGATGCACACCTGCTCTCCTTTTAACGTCCAAGGGTTTTCCATTTCAGAGATATACATATTAGAATTACCAGGGATATCGGGATCCTTTTGTGCCCATACGTAGTATCTAACCCCTCTGTGTTCAAAAGTGGTTGCATCCAGGGCAAAGGATTCCCATTTCGTTTTGATTTGACCCTTTTCCACCCACTCACCTTCTAATGGATTTACGGATGAGTTTTCTATGGCAAACATACGATGATCAAATAAGCCATCTTTCGTATCGGAGGTATGTGCAGCTGCAAAATACACGTACCATTTTCCATCAATATAATGAATCTCAGGCGCCCAAATATTGGCACTCATTAAGCCTGTTTCATGCTTAACCCAAATGGTCTTACCCTCAGCCTCAGCTAATCCCTGAATGGATTCAGAACGACGAAGCTCGATTCTATCAAACTCCGGAACCGAAGCTATGAAATAATAATAACCATCAGTATGTCTATAGATCCATGGATCTGCCCTTTGCTCAATAAGCGGATTTTTCGCATTGAATTCTCTCATGATGACAACTCCTATATCTCTCTTTATTTTTAATTTTATGGGTCACCAAAACACACCCTTCCTTATAAGAAGGCAAGGTGTATTTAAGCTATGTTCATTTGATCTACCCTTTAATACCTGAATTCAAGTTAATAGATTGAACGAAGTATTTTTGAGCAAATATAAATAACAGTAGGGTTGGAACGATCGCCAAGATTGCCGACCCCATTAATTGCCCGATCATACGATAGTTTCCGTAGATATCTTGTAGCAAGAGCAACCCAGCTGTGACTGGCATTTTGTCTACATCTGTGTACACGATAACCGGCCAGAGGAAGTCATTCCAAGATCCCGTAAAGGAGAACAATCCGCAAACAATCAGAATCGGCTTAACTAACGGCAATATAATTTGCGCGAAAATTCTAAAGTCACTAGCACCATCAACTTTTGCAGACTCATCTAATTCTTTTGGGATACCGTTCATAAACTGTCTGACCAAGAAGATATTCCCCATACCCGCAAGACCGGGAATGATCATTGCCCAAGAAGTGTTTACCCAGCCCAAGGAATCGATAATTTTGTAAGAAGGAATTAAGTTAACTACACCCGGGAAAAAGGAGATCCCTAGCAAAGTAAAGAACAGTGTGTCTCTTCCTTTAAAGTTAATACGGGTATAACCAAAGCCTGTAATCGAAATCACAATAACCACCAGGATTGTGTGGGTTGTAGCGATAAACAATGAATTGCCTAGCCAACGTAGAATTGGGGCTGTAGAAGTATTGTTCAGAATCGTAACATAGTTCTCAAAGACCCATGTTTCAGGAAATAGTCTAAAGCCTGAAGAAACCACTTCCGTTTGTGATCTAAAAGACGTGGAAATCCCGAATATTACTGGAATAATCCAAATCACACAAAGGATAAGCAAAAAAGCATATGATACATATTTTGAAATGCTAACATTGGATGATCCTTTTACTTTGCCTGTTCTATTTGCAACTGGACGATTATCTAGGCCATTTACCGCCTGATTTGACATTATAGTACACCTACCTTTTCCATTTCCTTGTTAATCAATTAGTTCTCTAGAACCTTATGTAGCATTTCGGTTCATTACATAATATTGCAGCGCTGAGATCACCAAGATTACTAATCCCAATAACACTGCCATCGCCGATGCCATCCCTGCAATGGATTCACCGTTTCCGAAAGCTAATTGACGAATATACATCATGAGTACGTGTGTACTTTGTCGAGGCCCGCCATCAGTCATCATTAACGGTTGGCCGAATACATTGAAGGCTCCGGCAGTTGTCATAACAAAGGTATAGATTAATGGAAAACGAATAGATGGCAAGGTGATACTTGTGAATCTTTTAATTGAACCCGCACCATCGAGCTCAGCTGATTCATATAATTCTTGCGCAACGCCACTTAATGAAGCACGATAAATAATCATGTTGCCCCCAATACCGCCCCATAGTGTGATTACAATGATGATAATCCACGCATACGGCTGATTTGCAGGCCAAGCAATTTGTGATCCGAATAGATTACCAGTAATCCCTAATTGCTTATTAAAGATCAAAAGCCAGATTAGTGCAGCCGCAGAAATCGAAATCAAGCCCGGAATATAGAGAATAGATTGAATTAAGCTCTTCATTTTAACTTTTTTATGTTCTAGTGCAACAGCAACCATTAATGGGATAACTATTAATAATGGAACAGAGAGACCCACAAAGATCAAAGTATTTTTTAGACCTCTGAAAAATTGAGTATGAAACGTTGATTTGCCATCAAATAGAATGGCCTTATAGTTATCAAAGCCTACCCATACCGGGTCACTCATTAAATTCCACTTTGTAAATGAAGCATAAATCCCATAAATCGTTGGCAATAAAATGAAGACAGCAAACAAAATGACGTGCGGACCTACAAAGAAGGCAGGTGCCCAGTTTATTTTCTTTTTCATAGGATTTCATTTCTCCTTTTGCACAAAGTAATGCACCACAGTACGGCACATTACTTCGTACAATCTATTCTATTTCGCTTTATTTCGCTGCACTGCTGCTTTCTGCGATCTTATCTTCTACAAACTTCTGCATGGTTGCCAAGGTCTCATCTAGATCAACGTTACCGCGAACGATATCTGCGCAATAAGTATCTACTGCTTCTGCAATGTATGGGTAGTACTCATATGTGTAAATGTAAAGGGATTCAATTTCTTTTTCATTAGAAGTAAAGAAGGATTGCATGTAGTTTTGGTATTCCGGACTTTGGTTAACTACGTTACTTGCGACGTTTTGACCAGCTTTTGCCCATTCCATTGAGTTTGTACGCACATATTCTAAGAAGTTAGCAATCCCTACTTCTTTTTCATCTGTTCTCTTATCGTTCTTAAGCATAGCGAACAAGTGAGAAGAAGATCTATTCGTGAATTTATCAGCGGTTGGAGAATAAATGTTAGTCACACCAAAGTTCAAGCCTTCAACTCCAGCATGTGCGGTAGAACTCCAAGTTCCGTCTGTGGAGAAGAGTACGTTTTGGGATTGGAACATCAAGTAACCGTCTTCACCAAATGGAGTCATCAAACCAGCATCAGCAATTTTCTTAACATCTTCAAAGGCTTGTTTAAATACTGGGGAGTTAACAGCCGGTTTGCCGTCCACCTGAATATCTCCGCCCAAGTTTTGAATTTGAGCCAGGATAACCCATCCGAGCAAGGCATCATTAACTACATAGTCGCCTTCATCCAATTTACCTTGTAAGGAAAGCATTTCATCAATCGTAACAACGTTATCATCCAAGAAAGATTCAGCATTATATTTCTTGAGCAAATCTTTATTGTAATACATTACGTTACTGTGGATATCAAGAGGTACTGTGTATTGTGTTCCGTCGATGTTACCAGTGTTCCAAGCTTGTGGTAAGTAATTTTCAGCTTTTAGTTCAGGTTGTGCCGGTAATACAGTATCTTGCATGGGTTCTAAGACACCTTGCTTAACAAACCCAGGAACACGGTCAGCGTGGATAATTGCTAAATCAGGAACACCTTTGCTGGAAGCCAAAACGGTAGAAATTTTCGTGTACATATCAGCTGTAATAACGTGCTTCACTTTAATCTCTGGATTCGTTGCATTGTACTCTTTAACGATTTGATCCATATAAGCACCATCATCACCGGTCAGCGGTGTCCAGAACGTAATCGTCTTACTATCATCTTTACCACCACATCCTGCTAACACTGTCGTTAACATTAGAACCGTTGCTAATACTACTCCAAATTTCTTTTTCATTACTCTCTCCCCCTGCAGCTGTAATGTTAAGATAATCATTCACATTAACTTTGTCGGAAACGATTAACTTAAACTTAGTATACAGTCGCTTTGAAAGCGTAGTCAATAACTTTTAAATAAACTTAATAGATTTTTTTAAAACTTAGTTAACCTTTTAGTTCATTAAGACGAGATGAAAGCGATATATTATTTACTTCAGTTACCTTTCGTGTTACTTTATATAGAGATTAATAAACTTTACAGTATATGAAATTACTTTGAAAGAAGTGGATAAAATGCAATTGGAAATAGACAAGTCCTCTCTCGTTGTTTATGAAGCCTTGGCAAGTGAAGTACGAATAAAAATCATTCAGTTACTCTCCAAAAATAAGATGAACATCAAAGATTTGGCAGAAGAACTTAAAATAAGCAGTCCCATCGTAACAAAACACATTAAAAAGTTAGAAGATGCAGGAATCATAAAAACAGAAAAAGTTCCTGGTAAATCCGGAATGCAAAAAATCTCAATTCTTAGAGTCGACCATATTGAGATTAACTTCCCTAAAAAAATCTTTCATTCCTTTGCCTCCTATGAGACATCGGTGCCGATTGGTCATTATACGGATTATGATCTGAAGCCTACATGCGGACTTGCCACAGAGAAAGAGTTTATCGGCAGAGTAGACGAACCTAAATATTTCATGGATTCTAAAAGAGTCGATGCAGAGATTCTATGGTTTACCCAAGGTTATGTTCAATACAACATTGCCAATTTTCTGAAAAAAGATGAAACCTTGCAGCAATTTGAAATTAGCCTAGAGCTTTCTTCCGAATTTCCATTTGCCAATGACGTATGGCCTTCAGACATCACCTTTTCATTGAACGGCTTGGAATTAGGTACTTGGACAAGCCCTGGGGATTTTGCTGATGCAAGAGGTAAATTCACACCTGAGTGGTGGCCGCACAATATTAACCAGTATGGATTACTAAAAACGATTAGAATTACTAATCACAATGGAACATACATTGACGGTGACCCCATGTCTTCCGTTTCGATTGAGGATTTAGATACGACCTGTGACCGATGGACTTTCCGGATCGAAGTGAAGGAAGATGCAAAACACGTCGGAGGCGCGACAATTTTCGGAAAAAAATTCGGAAATCATGATCAAGATATCATGTTCAAAATGTATTACCTTTAAAATCTTCTAGTACGCACATGTATCAAGGTTGGTTCTTTCATGGGGGCGAACAACTAATTAGTATTTATTCTTCCTTAGCCCCCCTATCTGTACTGTGATATGAACCAGTTATCACTTTCCCCTATCCATCTCTTTATCGCCCACATCTCCCACCTTCTTTCACTTTCCACAACTCCAGTAGTAATCTGCAGTACTTTTCATACGCTATCCAAACCCAACTACCTTTTGTTAATAAAAATATAAATAGATTCATCGTTTCATAAATTTCTATTTGACTATATGCTAATATCATGCTTAAAATGAGATCAACATAAAACGTTTTCCACGATATGGTTTGTATAAATATAAAACAAATCCATTTTGATTTGTGAAAAACGTTTTTTCAGTAGCTCTATTGTAAGCGTTTTACATTTTTCGTACCGCCGCAATCTCTAATCAATAGAATCGGAGGATCATGAATTTGAGGAAAACAACTCGTAAGCTAACCGCTTCACTTCTTGCACTCACGCTGCTAGTACCTGCACCATTCATTTCAGCAGCTTCTGCAAGCGATTCCAAAACAATCCCACCATCCACGCAACAACAGGCTGTCGATTATTCAGGCCACTGGGCACAGAAAGATTTTCAATCCTGGGTGGATAAGGGCTTGATTTCAGGCTATGGAAATGGAATTTACAAACCTAATCAAGAGATCACCCGCGCGGAATGGGTCACATTGATCAATCGGGTCTTTAATTTGCAGGAAAAATCAGAAATTGCCTTCACGGATGTACTGGAGTCAGGTGCTTATTACAGCGATATCCAGAAAGCTTCGGCTGCAGGATATGTATCAGGATATAGCGATGGCACCTTCCGACCAACACAGGTAGTAAGTCGTCAAGAAGCCGCGGTTATGCTGCACAGACTATTCCAGCTCAATTCTTCTGCAAATACCTCTGCACCAAAAGATGTTGAAGATTTACCCTCATGGAGCCAAGAAGCTGTATTATCTTTATTTGGTGAAGGTTATTTGAATGGTTATAGTGACGGCAGCTTTAAAGGCGCAAAAGCCGTAACAAGAGCGGAAGCACTGCGTATGATTGAGAAGTTGGCCGGGGAAATCACTTCTAAGAGCGGGAGTTATACGGGGATTACCACTCAGAATATGGTAATTAGTAACCCGGGTGTTGAGTTGAACAACTCCACCATCTCCGGAAACCTGTATCTTACCGAAGGTATTGCAGAAGGTGATATCACGCTGAATAACGTCACTGTTAAAGGAACAATATTCGTATCCGGCGGCGGCGAAAATAGTATCGTACTTAGTAACTCTAATGCAGGTAACATGGTTGTAGATAAGCGTAATGGGAAACTCCGCGTCGTTACTAAAGGAACGAGTGCCGTACCAAGTGTACGTGTACATTCCGGTGTAATGCTTGAGGAAGATACCACTTTGACGGGAGCAGGCTTCGGCCGGGTCGTTATAGAGAATACACTCCCGAACGATTCAATCATCAGGCTGAGAGGAAACTTTGATTCTGCTGAGGTACGAGCGTTAGGAGTGCCTACACTACATCTAGCTGCAGGCAATATTACTGAAGTTACATTGAACCAATTAGCCAAGCTGCGTGTAGATGCTGGTGCAGCAATCAAGAATCTAATCCTTGGCATAAACGATATGATTACTATCCAAGGCACCGGGAAGGTTAGCTTTGACAATAAATACAGTAATCTAATCAAATTTGAAATACCTACTCCGACAGCTACGGCAACGTCTGGTTCTGGTAGTTCAGGTTCTGGTGGATCGGACGGCAGCGCTGTTGCTACACCTACTACTACCCCGGTTCCTACAGCTACAGCGACTCCTACTGCTACACCGGGTCCGTCAGCAACGGCACCAGCACTCACCAATGTTTCTGTACATGATCCGTCAGTGGCTGTAGACAAAGGAACGTATTATGTATTCGGGTCTCATATCGATGCGGCCAAATCGGATGATCTGCTGAACTGGACTCGTTTCACAAATGGTTATACAACACCAGGCAACGTACTCTTTGGTGATCTTTCCGCGAATCTGGCAGAATCCTTTAAATGGGCTGGAGAGAACGATTCTGACAGTAAAGGCGGATTCTCCATATGGGCTCCAGACGTTTTCTGGAATGAGGATTATAAGAATGCGGACGGGACCACTGGCGCTTATATGATGTATTATAGTGCTTCTTCCACTTACATCCGCTCAGCGATTGGCTTTGCCACTTCGCAAAATATTGAAGGTCCTTATACCTATGGAAATACCGTAATTTATTCCGGCTTCACCAAGGAAGAAGATTACGATACTAACAGCAAAATTAACAAAAAATGGACAAACACAAATATTCACAAGCTTATTGATAACGGAACACTAGAAGATGCCAACCCAGATTGGTTTGACGCAGGCGGTTCATATAAGAACAAAACGTATACAAACGCAATTGACCCGACGTTATTCTACGATAAAGACGGCAAGCTGTGGATGACTTATGGATCATGGTCAGGCGGTATATTTATTCTAGAAATCGATCCAGCTACCGGCGATCCAAAATATCCGGGTAAAGATGGAACGACTGCTGATGGACGTCTAATCGACCGGTATTTCGGTACCCATATTTCTGGCGGTATGACCAAATCGGGCGAAGGTCCGTATATCGTTTACGACAAGAATACAGATTACTACTTCTTATATGTAACTTATGGAGGACTAGCGTCCGACGGTGGTTACAATATGCGTCAGTTCCGTTCAACGAATCCGGATGGTCCTTATGTGGATGCTGCCGGACAAAGTGCAGTGCTGGCAACGAGCAATGACCATTCGGTCATTGGCAACAAAGTTCTTGGTAATTTCATGTTCACGAACGTGAATAGTGATCCAGACTTCCAAACTTACGGCTATGTTGCATCAGGCCATAATTCAGTCAATTATGATGAAGAGACGGGTAAAATATTCAACTTCTTCCACACTCGCTTCCCGCAGCGTGGTGAAACACATGAGCTTCGTGTGCATCAAATGTTCACCAACGAAGATGGATGGCCGCTCACTTCTCCTCATCGTTACACTGGTGAAACTATCGCAGCTGTTATGCAGGAAGATGTTATTGGAGCTTACCAGTTCGTGAATCACGGGAAAGATACTTCTGCTAAAATTAAATCCACAACAGCTATCGAACTGCGAGGTGATGGAACCATTACAGGGTCCGTAACCGGTTCTTGGGAGCTAAAAGGAGAGTATTACGCCGACCTGCTCATCAATGAAATAGAAAACGGAGCTGCTGTACAAAATCTCTACAAAGGTGTATTCGTAAAACAATGGGATTCCACTCGTCAGAGCAATGTTATGACTTTCACAGCCATGTCCAATAAGGGTGTTACCGTCTGGGGCAGCCAAATTGAACTGCTGAGCACAGATCAAATTGTATCCAATGTTAAAGATAGTTTAAGTTTGGGCAACACAAGTAAAGTATACAAAGATCTTACGCTCCCAACTGAGGCCGTAAGAGGAACAGTCATTACGTGGTCGTCTTCCAATGAAGCCGTAGTAGGAAACGATGGTTCAGTTGTTCGTCCTGAAAAAGGACTCGGAAACGCAACGATTGAACTTACTGCTACGATTGCGCTGGGTGAGTCTACTGCAACTAAGACCTTTACTATCATTGTAATGGAACTGACAGGAAATATACTGGAAGACGGTTTGGTGGCAGCGTATGATTTTGAAGGAGATCTTTCAGAGAACGGAGATCGTACTGATAAGGGTACAATTACCGGCAATCGGATTAACAATACTGGTGGGAACATCACCTATGAGACAAGTGAAGTTGGTCTTGCAGCTAAATTCGACGGTAGCTCCGGTATTCGCCTACCCAATGGTTTGATTAAAGGCAACACCTACACAATAGGCATGTGGCTTAACCCACAAGAACTGACTCAATTCACTACAGCCTTCTTTGGCGCTACAACAGATACGAATTGGATTAGTCTCTTGCCTTATGGAAACGGTGGAGCTACTACCCGGATGTGGTTTGGTAGCCAAACCTTCCACGATGCAGAAGCAGGCATGCAGATTCCAGTTAACCAATGGTCGCATATAGCTTTCACTTACGATGCCGGGACTGTGAAGCTGTATGTGAACGGAGTATTGAAGTACACTGGAAAAGGATTTACGGATGTATTTAACAGTGCAGATGCAGTATTCGCCCTGGGTGTAAACTATTGGGATATCCCATACAAAGGTTTGATTGATAACCTGCGTATCTACGAAAGTGCACTTTCCGCTGAAGCTGTAGACTTGCTGGTAAACGGTGAGCCTGACAGTAATATTAAAGTAAGTACGATAACCATCCGTGATGCTGAAATGGATGTGGCTGTGGGGAATACCTTTACCCCTCAAGTAAAAGTACTACCTACCAATGCCGGAAATAAGAAACTTACTTGGAGTTCTAGTGATCCTAGCGCCGTTACAGTTGATGCTACAACCGGAACCGTAACCGCACTAACGGTAGGTGGCGAAGCAGTGATTACAGCCACTGCGGCTGATGGCAGTGGTGTCTCAGCAGACTATAAGGTAAACGTTACGGATGGAAAAGTAGCCTATTATGCTTTTGATGGAAACCTTGATGACTCCCTCCAATTGGTCGGTACTGGACAGGTTACGGGAATAAAAATCGAGGCTCCAACTGTAGGTAACATCACTTACGGTAACGGTATCACTAATCAAGCAGCAGTATTTGACGGTGTTTCCGGGATCCGGTTACCTAATGGATTAATTGACAGCAATACCTATACCGTATCTATGTGGTTAAACCCTGAGAAGCTTACTGATGCAACAACAACCTTCTTCGGTGCTGCTTCGATCAACAACTGGATTAGCTTCGTTCCACAGAACGGCGGAGGTAAAACACTGCTATGGTCTGGCGAGGCATGGTATGATGCTGTTTCCGCTATGAAGATTCCAGAGAATAAATGGACGCATGTAGCATTTACGGTCAACAACGGTACCGTGAAGGTATACCTCGACGGAGTTGAGCAATTCTCCGGTGAGGGCTTCCCGAATGTGTTTATGAACAAGAATGGTGTATTCGCACTTGGCGTAAACTATTGGGACGTACCTTATAAGGGAATGATTGATGAACTGAATATTTATAGCAGAGCACTCAAATCAGACGAAATACTGACCGAATATAACTCAAATGTAAATTAAGAGAATCATCATTTGGAAAGAGAGCGGAGCCTCAGGCTCCGTTCTTTTTATCTTAAGTCACGCGATCAAAGTGAATGAGCGCCCATAAAATTTCTCACCTTCGTATTGTAAAACAAGCATTTAAATAATATAATCATTAACTATACGTCTTGAACTAAATTGGAGGCCATCTATGAAACTTGACCTGTCGGAAGAATCTCTTCCCGTCTACGAAGCTTTAGCCAGTTCAGTTCGTCTGCACCTGCTGCGCTTGCTTGCCGAGAACCCAATGAATGTCAAGGAATTGGCCGCAGCGGTAAATTTGAGCAGCGCCATTATGACAATGCATGTGCGTAAGTTAGAAGCTGCAGGACTTATCCAGACACATATGGCACCTGGACGAAGTGGTCTGCAAAAGATCTGTACGCTGGCTGCTGAAAGCGCCGAGATCACCTTTCCAGGCAGACAAATTAATGAGCGCAAAAGCTACCGCAAGGAGATTCCTGTTGGGCATTATTCTGACTTCATGATTGAGCCTACCTGCGGTCTTGCCACTACAGAGCAAGTGATTGGCAGCTTTGATGATCCCCGTTATTTCTGGGATCTCGAGCGTATGAATGCTGGTATTCTCTGGTTCGGCAAAGGATATATCGAATATAAAATTCCTAACTTCCTTCTCTCCAGTCAACAGCCCGAGGAGCTAATCATTACGATGGAGATTGCCTCCGAAGCGCCTTCCATTAATAATAATTGGCCCTCCGACATCACTTTCACACTGAACGGAGTACAGCTTGGATTCTGGACAAGTCCTGGTGACTACGGAGATAGACGTGGTAAATACACGCCAGCTTGGTGGCCAGCACTCACGAATCAATACGGCCTTCTTAAGCAGCTACGCATTACATCTAAAGGCACGTTTATGGACGGCCTGAAACTGTCCGACGTTACGCTGGATCAAGTGAACATTCGCAACAAGCAATGGACTTTCAAGCTTTCCGTCGATGAAGAGGCCGAGCATATTGGCGGCATTACCCTTTTTGGCAAAGGCTTTGGCAACTATAATGATGATCTAATCGTTGAGCTGTTCTACACAGATACCCATGAATAAAGCCGCATTCATCTCCCATTGGAGAGTCGAATGCGGCTCTTATTTTACCTTATTTCATGTTCAATGAAGGGTCCCCATAATCCGCCACCAGGCAGTGGACAGCCACGTTCCTTAAGCTTAGCTACAACAGGAATAATGCATCCACAAGCTACGCAAGTCACACTCTCATGCAGCTTAGGACAAGTCCCGCAAAGAGAAATCCGTTCAGCATAAACCTCATCTGGAACACAAAGCTCTGTCTTAAACATGGATGATGACAGGATACGCTCTATCTGTGCATCGGTAACCTTATAATCGTCGCGACACCCCTTGCATGCAGATGTTGTTGACATGATAACACCACCTTATGCCTTCGGCGTAATCTCCAGCACAGTCACTGACATTGGAGCCAGCTCTACATTAAGAAGATCACCTTCAAGTGTAAAGGCTGTAAAAGCTTGCGGTACGACAGCGTCTGGCTGACTAAATGTATTATGAGCATCTATCTTGTTACCTGTGAGCGTAGTGCCAGTCACTTCAACCTTCTGCCCGGATAGACCACGAAGCTCGAGAGGCACAGTAGCTGATGCTGCGTGATTCAAGTTGCAAAGACTGACATGGATGATGCCAGCGTCTGTTACGGAAGCTGAAGCAGATACTTCAGGAATCTCGCTGCCCTCAAAGCTGTAAGTCCCACTATCGATTGTTAAATCCAACAACTCAGCATCCTGATGGACTTTAAACATATTGAATACATGATAGGTAGGCGTTAGCAGCATTTTTTCTCCTTCGGTTAAAATCACTGCTTGAAGCACGTTAATGGTCTGCGCAATATTTGCCATCCGTACCCGGTCACTGTGTTTATGGAAAATATTCAGGGTTACGCCAGCTACAAGGGCATCCCGAATTGTATTTTGTTGATATAGGAATCCTGGATTCGTACCCGGCTCAACATCATACCAAGTTCCCCATTCGTCAACGATAAGGCCTACTCTTTTATCTGGGTCATATTTGTCCATAATAAAACCATGTTTAGTAATCAGCTCATCCATGCGAATGGCCTTCTCTAAAGTACTAAACCATTCACTAGTTTCAAAGCCTGTTGCTGCCCCTTTATTCTCCCATGCTGGACCAGGAATCGTATAATAATGAAGAGTAATCGAGTCCATAAAGCGTGTAGCTTCACGCATTAAAACTTCCATCCAGTGATAATCATCCACGTTAGGACCACAAGCGATCCGATGAATACGATTCTCCCCGTAATTACGTACATACGTCTGATATTGGCGATAAAGATCTGCATAATATTCTGGACGCATATTCCCGCCGCAGCCCCAATTCTCATTACCAACGCCAAAATAAGTGACAGTCCAAGGCTCTTGATGACCGTTCTGCTGGCGAAGCTCAGACATCGGTGAGACACCGCCAAAGGTTAAATACTCTACCCATTCGGACATCTCTTGAACCGTACCACTTCCCACATTACCATTGATATAAGGTTCACATTCCAGCATCTCACATAATTCCATAAATTCATGTGTACCAAAATGGTTGTTCTCAACCGTGCCGCCCCAATGCGTATTGATCATACGTTTACGAGCTTCGCGATCACCAATACCATCTTTCCAATGATATTCATCTGCAAAACATCCACCCGGCCAGCGAAGTACTGGAATTTGTATTTCTTTAAGCGCTTTCACAACATCATTACGAATACCGTTAGTGTTAGGAATCGGTGAATCTTCTCCGACCCAAATGCCTTCATAAATACAACGTCCTAGATGCTCAGAGAAGTGTCCATAAATATTTTTGTTTATCGTACCTTTGCGAATGTCTGTGTTAAGGATTGCGCGATCTGCCATGAATAAACTCCGCCCTTCAACATTTATATTTTTATTAACTAATTAATAATTATACAAACATTATAGAGCGGTCCTCAGCGATCCGTCAATCTCCAATATGAATGAATCTATTCTTTATCAATCGGTTTGTTTATCCCGTCTTCATAATAATCAAAAACGAGCTGCCGCTGCGTTCCTCTTACCCCGTAAAATACGTCGGAGATCCGTTTCCCCTTCCGTCTTAATTCGCTCTCCAGCCATTCTTTGGTCAGTCCATTATTCTCAAGATTCTCTTCAATGAGGACGCCATCCATAATTAACTCAACGGGAAAGCTCTGAGGGACGGAAAGAAGCTTCAAATCTTTTCGAGTAACATATTGATATTCTTGTTTCTTTAAGACGGATACCATTCCGTTATCTTCTAATACGGCATACTCTACTACCTCTAGATTAAAAATTTCTTTTTCCCTCAGTGCCTGATCCAAGGAGTCTAGCGAATACCTTACCTTTTTCATATTCCCTTCAAGAATTTTCCCGTTTTCAATAAGTACCGTAGGTGATCCTGAGATCCAGCTTCTCATTCTACGACTCTTTATAGCGATGATAGATAGTAGAAAAGACGTAGCAGTGATAACAATGAGCGCCACGATCATATATGACGACTTCAGGTCTTTATTAAAAGCCAGGTTTGCCGCAAGCGATCCTAATATAATGCCTGTCACGAAATCATGAAACGTCAAATTAGAAATCGTTGTTTTACCCAATATCTTAGCTATCACTAGCAGCATGATCATAGCGACCACAGTACGAAGCACAACATCCATATGCGCCTGCATCTCTAATGCTCCTTTCTATTCAATCCCCTATTATTCACAAACCAAGGTGAAATGAAACGTCATTACAATTGGTTTAATTTTAAGAGGTCATCCGGAGACTTCTATAAACGTCAAAAGGGCTCTGGAATGGTTCTACTGAACCGTCCCAAAGCCCTAGCTACGAATGCTTATTTTTCAGTCTTGATTGCAAGCAGATTGTGCAGAATCATTGCGCTTTCAGCTCGAGTTGCTGAGCCTCCCGGGTCGAATTGCCTGTCACTTCGACCCGGGATAAGTCCAAGGGCTTGAGATTGACCGAACTATAATTGACTGCAGCTTTCGATTCTCCATTGACATACGCATCTTCAGAAACATACAGCTTCGTCTGGTTCCGAATCGGAAGGCTCGGTGCAGTACCATCCCAATCATTACCGCCATGTGACCGTACAGTTCATCTATCGACGGGATCATTTCAAGACAAGCGCGTTCCATAAATTTATCGAATTATTGCAGCAAAAACCCTGAAGACTCGTATGATGAGTTTCTTCAGGCTTTTTTACATGGCACCGTTATGATCACCTGTGCGCCGCCTTCGACACGGTTTCCTGCTTCGATATGCCCTCCGTGCTTTGTAATGAGCAACTGTGCTGTATACAATCCAAGCCCGGAATGACCTTTGTCTAGAGATCTAGACGGATCCCCCGTGTAGAATTTATCGAACATCCGCCGCAAATCAAGAGCGCTGAACCCCTTCCCCGTATCCTTCATGTCAAAGGTAATCTGCGTCTCCTCTACGATGACCGTCCACTCGATCCTTCCCTCCACTGGCGTAAATCGCAGGCTATTGGTAATCACGTTATCGAATACTTGCTCCAACCGTGATGTATCCACAAGAAACTGCTGTTCTTGGTCGCATCGCCTATTCACATAAGAGAAGTCAAAAGCAATCCACTTCTCACGGCATAACAATGCGTATTCATCTTTTTTCCGCTCACAGAAGGCGAGTAGATCCGCTCTCGTATACTGGAGGACAAAATCAGGCGTGTCGATTTTATTCATGAACAGCAATTCCGTCAGCATTTTATCCGCACGCTGCGTACTGTTCTGAATGGTTAACAAGTACTTCTCCAGCCGTTCGGGACGGCGTGCACCGCTCTCGATTAAATTGTCTACATGACCTTGAATGATCGTCAGCGGCGTCCGCAAATCATGGGCAATCGCAGAGATCATGTCGCGTCTCTCCTGCTCCAGCTTCCACTCCCACTTCAAGGATTGCTCCAGCGCGATCCGCATCTCTTCGAAAGCATCGGAGAGCTCGATCAGCTCCTTCGACCCACCTGCTCCTGCGACGGAGAAATTCAGGTCATTCTGCTGGATTCGTCTAGCTCCCCCGATGATCCGTGCGATCGACGGTTCGAGCCGTTTACCCAATTTTCTCGCGAAAATAAAAGAGAACAAGACGATGAAGAAGAACGGTGCGATCAAACTGCACAAAATAAGCATAACGAGCAGCCCGTTTCCAGGGTTGTTGGAGGATACACTTAAACTGTATCGTAGCACCAGCATCCCCTTTAAATTTTTCTGCGAATCCAGGATCGGGTGGTAATTGATATATTTCCCGCCCTGTTTCTCGCTACGGTTCAGCTTGCTTAGCACATCCTCCGGGCTGTTGACGAAAGTCTGCCCCTTCCAGCCGTAGACGATTTGCCCCTTCAGATTCACGATTTGATACTGCATGCCTTTCGTCAGAATAACATGTTCCAACGCATTCTGCTTTGAAGGAGATAATAAGGCGTCTTTTTGCTGATCTACATAACCTAGAATCTGGGGAATTTGCTGCTCATAATAGTTGGCTGGTAGAATGCTCTTGTCCGTTTGATTAATCAAAACATAAAGCGTACTGCCCCAAACCAGCATCGAGCCGATGAAGCTATAGAAAAGAACGAGTGTAAATGCGCCCATAAACTGTCTGCGCAGCGGTTTTCGACTTGCCTTTACTTCCTTTCGAATCTGTACCCTACCCCCCATACCGTTGTAACAAAGGTCTTCTCCGGTGCTGCGCACGCCAGCTTCGCCCGGATATTTTTGATATGTTCGGTAATTGTGGCTGCTTCTCCCTCCGCATCGAATCCCCAGATCTTCTCATAGATTTGTTCCCGCGAGAATACTTGATTCGGATGCATGAAGAGAAGCCGGAACAATTCGAACTCCCGGCTGGTCAGCGGAATCGGAAGGTTCTGGTAGAATACCTGATGGCTGTCCAGATCCATCGTGAGATCACCATGGTGCAGCAGCTTCGGTTGATGATCAAGATGGCTCCGCTGCTCCCGACGAAGATGCGCTCTTATTCTCGCCTTCAATTCTTGCATGCTAAAAGGCTTCACGATATAGTCATCGCCACCGACGGCGAGTCCTTGGATCCGATCCGCTTCATTGGAGCGCGCGCTTAAGAACAGAATCGGACACGAGACCCGGTCACGTATCGCTTGGCATACTTCGAGCCCATCGAGATGCGGCATCATAATATCCAGGATGATTAAGTCGGGCGTCTCTCCCAGTCGATCGAACACTTCCTTGCCGTCATAAGCCACTGATACCTCATACCCATCATCCTGAAGCGCATCGCGCATAAATCCGACGATTTCTCGCTCATCATCGGCGATTAATATCTTTTCTCTCATCTCTTGAATTTCCTTTCGCGTCTATCAATCTAGCAGCTTTATCCCCTCATTGTACCTTCTTCTGCGCCAAAAATCCCCTGCAGCGGCACACACGGTGTTCACGACAGGGGAACAATTAAATTTTCAGGTATAACCGAGTTAGAGCTTCGTTGTCGGTTCTTTGACTTTATCGAAGACGATGATCCCGTCATATTGCTCTTTTGGAATGAATCGCATCGACATCGGCATAATGATCTCGGACGTCATGCCATCCTCGGCTGCATAGATCGGTTTGAACATCCAAGCATTATTTTTGTTCGGAGACTTGTGCTTGGATAGATCCGCAAACGCAATCTTATAACCGCTCTGCATCATCAGTTGTTCCAGACTCCCCTTCGGCATCGGCTGAATATCGAAGATCTTC
Organism: Paenibacillus sp. FSL R5-0923; assembly: GCF_038009145.1. Classification (NCBI taxonomy): domain Bacteria; kingdom Bacillati; phylum Bacillota; class Bacilli; order Caryophanales; family Paenibacillaceae; genus Paenibacillus; species Paenibacillus sp. FSL R5-0923. Next base: position 1,027,087 of record NZ_JBBPAT010000002.1, on the reverse strand, counting down.
TGTGTCGTAATCGTGCTCGCCTTACCGCTGTTCATGTACAGACCCAACACGTAGACCTTATCCTTTAGCTTCTTATGTAGCAATTCTCCCATACTTGTAAAGCTGTTAATCCATTTCCCTTGTTCTTTCGTTTCGATTTTGGACGTATTCTTCGCCAGATGATCGTTATGCGCCCATAAAATCACTTTCTTGCCGGGATACATCACCTTCATTAACCACTCCACATTGTCAGCCATGATTCGATCACGGAATTCATAGCTTTCCTTCGTATCGTACATCCCCATCTCGATGAATTTGACCCGATCCTCCAACGTCTTGACAGCGATATCCACCATCCGCGGGTTCGCAGGGTAGGCGGCTGCAAGTTGTTCTTTGTTCTCTTGGATGAATTGGATCAACGCCTTGTATTTCGGTTCGTACGCATTCTTCACCTTCTTGATTTCTGCTTTCGCCTCCGGATGACTATCGTCCATGCCATATTGGTTGAGCACCTTATAGAAATCCGTCATCGCTTGCATTTCGAAGTTGAAATAATTCTCGCCGTGATCCTTGTCTACCTTGGCAATCCAACCGGCAATAAATTGCGTTAAGTACCCTGATGTGAACTGCATGTCATAACCTGCTAGATATAAGGGATCGTTCGTCCCTTGCTTCTTCTTGATGTAATCGAATAAATTCAGAGTCTCCTTGGAATGCCAGATGGGAAAAATTGAACGTTCCATCATTTGTTGCGATGTCCATGTTCCTGCATGATCATACGTCATGAAGGAATCCCCAAGGCCCGACTCAAATGCAATCACGTCAAAATCCAGCTCTTCGTGTAAATATTTGATCAACCTTGTCTTCATGCTGCTGTATTCTGCGACACGGTGAAAGTTCTCGCCAAGGCTAATGACCGTCTTATCTTTCAAGATCGGCTTCAGAAACGCTAAATCTTTATAGTCCGATGACGTCAAAGATTTAATCTCTTGAATATTCTCCTTCGACCCCGTAATTTTCTGCGCGGTCGCCGAGGCGCTCACTGGCGATAGTAATAGTGAAAATGCTAGGCCCAGGGAAATGATACCTGTTAATCGTTTCGTTGCTTGCATGTTGAATGTTCTCCTCCTTCGAAATCTGTTATTACGTCGTTCTCTTACCATGCAGAGACATCGTAACAGGAACTTCTAAGGAATCTATAAAGATAAAAGAATAAATCCTCAATTCGCGTGCCAGACCCGCTTCTTCACGAATCTCACTGCCATATTTAAGACGAGCATGATCATCCCGATGTTGATCGCATAATCCGCTAAATTGAGAATGCCTCTCCCCGATCGAGACATGATAAAATCCGTGACCTGCCCGAACACCAGTCGATCAATCCCGTTGCCAACCGCACCGCCGATCAAGAAACCAGCGATCATATCCGCCAATCGGCCTTTCCAGGCACCCATGCTGCGATAATAGAACACACCGATGACGAACAAGATGGCGATCACCCCGAATAACCACGCATAACCTTGGAATAAACTGAAAGCCATCCCGCTATTCTCATAATGTGTAATCTCCCATCGTCCGAAGAACAAGCTATCTCCGATATCCAGGTTCATCCGAATCCAAATTTTCGAGACCTGATCGATCAAGATCACGACCATCGCGATCATACAAAACCACATAGCGACACCCACTTTCTTCTCAGCCTATGAACAACCATGTAACTCCCTTGTGCTCATCATACTACAAAACCATGTGGCATCGAAAAATAAAGGCACGCCCGAAGGAGTGCCTTTCAGGTATCCTTATATTGACTGCTCGTCTTCATTTTTTTGTAAAATAATGAAAGAAAACGCAGGTTTCTTGTGTCTAATGGCTGAGAGGATAGGGGAATGATTTCTATGACGGCAACGCTAAAAATGTCTACAAGTTATCTTCCTGCACAAAATTCAGCACGGCATCATCGACGGCCGAAGTTCTTCCCAGATCAGGGCAATTTACAAGCTCAATTTCGCAAGTCTCCGCACAGCCGTGCAGTTCCAAAAGAACCAGTTCATTACGACCTTTGCGCAGCAATGGACCGGGGATATATAGGGCCCTTTGCGGTCCTGCGTTCCAGTAGCGGCCCAGATTAAATCCGTTGATCCAGGCAACCCCTTTATTCCATCCATCGAACCGTAGAAAAGTATCGCCAATTTTCTCCGCCTCAAAGCAGCCCCGGTAGAATCCGGGCAAACCCGAAAGTGCCGCAGCTTCTTGCTTCTCCACCGTCTGCTCCTTGTACTCAAGTGAAGCCAGCGTTCCCGGTTCTAACGGAAGTGTACGGATCGTCCAGTTATATTGCAGCTGGTTATCGATTCGAACCCCGTCCAGAATTCCTTTCGGATCACGAATGAGCGGCCCATAATTAATCCGACCCATATTCTCGACGAGAATATCCAGCTGCGCTCCTCCGGCAGGAATGGAAAGTTCAAGTGGCTGCGGATTCCAGCGTTCAATGACCCCAAGTACCTGTCCATCCAGGAAAACCTGCGCCCGATCACGCACACCTTCGATGTAAAGCTTCTGCCTGGACCGTGGTCCCTGCACATAAGTGCTGTACAATATAAAACCATAGGATTGTCCCAGCTTTTCCATCGGCTGCACACACACACTGTTCACCGGCTCGGATAACTTCTCCAAATTGGAAGCTGTGAATAGTTCCGCTCTTTCCATCAAGGCAACTTTCCCATAGGAGATCTTCGGAATCGGCTCAGGGAGCGGACAAGTCGGTGCAAATCCATGTTTGCCCAGTACCGACCGAACAGCTTCAAATTTCGCCGTCGTATCTCCCCATTCCGTGAGCGGGGCATCATAATCATAGCTTGTAGTCGTCGGCTCGTAGGCGACGATATGATTCGCCCCATTATAGAAGCCAAAATTGGTCCCGCCGTGGAACATGTACATATTGAGTGAGGAGCCGTGCGTCAGGATATCATCGAGAACGCCAGCTACATCTTCGGCATCGCGTACATGATGATCCTCCATCCAATGATCGAACCAGCCGTTCCAATATTCCATCACCATCAGCGGCTCTTCAGATCGGTACTCCCGGTATTTGCGGAAGGATTCGTCTGCACAGGAGCCAAAATTAACTGTAGCATGCACATCTTCCAGTGTTCCGCCGAGCAACATTTCATCGGTTGGTCCGTCGGAGGTAAAGAGCAATACATCGACCCCTCTGCTGAGAAGTCCATTACGCATATATCTCAGGTAACTATTGTCATTGCCATAGCTGCCATATTCGTTCTCTACCTGGACGGCCAGAATCGGCCCGCCATGTGTGGACAGTAGCGGAACCAGCCGAGGAATCAGCTCATCGTAATACCGGTCCACCTTGCTTAAATAAAGAGGATCACAGCAGCGAAGCTGAAGTTCACTGTAAGCCAGCAGCCAGGCCGGCAGACCACCGAATTCCCATTCTGCACAGATGAATGGACTCGGTCTGACAATAACATGAAGCCCAAGCTCTCCGGCCAGTTCAATAAAAGAGACCACATCGGCCATGCCATCAAATACGAACTCCCCTTCCTTGGGCTCATGCATATTCCAGGCGATATAGGTCTCCACGGTATTGAATCCGCAGGCTTTCAATTTCAGTAGCCGGTCTTTCCAGTATTCAGGCACAACCCGAAAATAATGAATAGCTCCCGATACGATCCGGTAAGGCTGTCCGTCCAGCAAATAGTGTCCGTCGTTCCAAGTGAGTAGGCTCATACTCTACAACCTCCTTTTTTTACATCTATTCTAACGATTCCCCGCTGTGAAAGACGGCAAGCCGTCTGATCTTGGGGCTTGCAGTAGTTAAGAGCACCCGCAGTCGTATTTTTTCTGTGCAAATCGGAGGGAAGGCGTCGATTTTCTTATGGCCAATCGCGCTGCCACGTTTCAACTCCATCCACGCTCCGTCACTGAATGCTTCCAGTACATATTCGCTCACTCTCTCGCCATAAGCGATGTCTTCCATTATCTCAGCGTGGTCAATCACAGTAGCTGCAGCAGGCAATTCCAGCTCAATAAGATCTCCAGTGCCTGCCGTTACGGCTAGTGCCTTGCCGAATCTACGCCCTATTTCCTTGCCAAATTCCAGCAGTCGCTGCACATCGGCCTCCGGAAGCAGCCCGCGGTTGTCAGGGGCCACATTGAGCAGCAAAGTCGCCCCATGTCCGACCGAACGATAATAAATATCCATTAGCTGCTCCAGAGACAGCAGCAGATGCTCTTCCTGAGGATGCCAGAACCAGCGGTCTTTACGGATGGGCACATCACATTCCGCAGGCACCCAGCTCGGTGTTCCGGGAAGCCAGTTCAATGAAGCTTCACTGAACATGCTACCCCGAGCGGAATCCGCAGTGTTCCAGCATGGATAAGGAGCAAGGCCATCCTCATTGCCAACCCAGCGAATCGTTGGTGCCCCCATATTAAACACCATAGCACTTGGCTGATATTGTTTGATCAGATCCATAATTCGCCGCCAATCGTAATTACGGCCCTCAGATCCTGCACCGTCGAACCAAATCTCCGTAAGTGGGCCATAGCCCGTAAGTAGCTCCTGCAATTGCAGACAATAGAAATCATCATACGCTTGCGGATCCGCATAACATGGCTCATGTCTGTCCCATGGAGACAAATAAATGCCGAAGCCTAGTCCAAATTCACGGCAAGCCTCCTCGCACTCCTTGACAACATCGCCTCGCCCTTCTTTCCATGGGCTGGAGGCAACAGAATAAGTACTCGTTGCAGTCGGCCACAGGCAGAAGCCGTCATGATGCTTAGCGGTCAGTATAAAATAACGGAATCCAGCTTCTTTAGCTGCACTAACCCATTGGCGGGCATCCAGATGAACTGGGTTAAAGACCGTAGGTGAATCGCTACCTTCTCCCCACTCCTGATCGCAAAACGTGTTCATTCCAAAATGGCAGAACATCCCCAGCTCCAGATCCTGCCACTCCATCTGTTCCTTAGAAGGCAAAGCTACTTGCTCTTCGGACTTGTTCTTTGAAGAAATGCTTTCCATCATTTTTATACTCTCCCGTATATTTGTGTAAGCCCAATGTATAAATAAGGGCTTTGGAAAGCCGGTTGATGACCTTCCAAAGCCCCGTCCCCAACTTGGGATACCTCGCTTATTGCCTATTTACTTGATGACACCTTTTTCGTTGATAATTTTCGTTGCTTCATCAACCATCCATTGCTGCACCTTATCAATCGATTCATTTCCAAGCATGAATCTGCTGAAGCCGTCATCGATAATTTTGGTCAATTCGGAAGTTGCCGTCGTCATCACCTGCGCACCGTCAAGGAACTGAATTTCTTTATCGAAAAGTGTGTATTTGAGTGAATCCATATCATACATATCTTCTTTGCCAGCGACCAATTTAGTCAGCAAGGTCTCATTGTCAGCTTTTTTATATCCGGAGAATTCCAGTCTGTTATCACTAACAGCCGTCGACATAAATCTCATCAATTTGAAGGAAGCCTCTTTGTTCTTTGAAGTTGCGCCCATCGCCAGCATGTTGCCGCTGGTGAAGTATTTGCCTTCATAGTCTTTCGGTTCCGATCCTGCAGGAGGCACCGGTACCGGAGCAAAGGCTGTCTTGAATTCATGCGGATACTGCTCGGTGTTACCTGGATCAGCAATCGTCCAGTTGCCAGCCAAGATCATAGCAGCTTCTTCATTGAAGAATTCGGTACGATAGTTAAGCTTAGCGGCAAGAGCATCTGCATAAGATTTCGCAGATTTATCAGCAGACTCCATATCTTTACGCAGCTGGAAGAAATACTTATAAGTCGGATCCGCGAAGATTGTCGTCCCGTCATCATATACGAACGGGTCTTTCATCATCGTTTGAGCTGGAGCGTTCATGTACAATTCCCAGGTGTGGAAATATGTGCCGTAACGTTTGTCCACGCCTTCGCCTTTGGTCAGTTTTTTGGCATAGTCGCGGTAGTCATCCCATGTCCAGCCAAAAGTAGGTACAGGCAGACCCGCTTCATCCAGTGCATCTTTGTTCAGCATCACGTAGTTGCTGCTCTTCGTATATTGCAACCCATAATAGTTGTTGTCGACCTTAGCATTCACATAATATTCATCCTCAGGAACGAGGTTATCTTTCTCATAGAATTCATTCAGCGGGGCAAGTGCTCCCCGAGTTGCCCGTTCAAGCACGCCTCCCAAGCTTGGCACCTGAACAACATCAATCGCTTCGCCGGAAGAAATCAGGAAGTCGAGTTTCTTCAGCATCTCCACAGAATCACCGGGAACGAGTGTCACATGCTCTACCTTGATGCCTGGGTTCTGATCCATAAATTCCTGCAGCATAGCATCGGTACCAGCCGACTGGGCTTCATTATCCCAGTTGTAATACTTGATGGCCACTTGCTTGTCCACCTTGGTGTTCCCGGCATTCGTACTAGCTTCAGCATTCCCATTCTTTTCCGAGTTTCCGGAATTTCCACAGGCGCTTAGCGTTAAGGAAACCGCCAGCATGGAGCCCAGTACAACGGATAATCTTTTTTTGCTCTTTGTTTTCATTTTACTTCCCCCCGCACTGAATTTTAAGTATAGTGCCTTGTTCATTTCTTATTATAGGCATCCGCTTTACTGGCCAAGTGCACAATTTTGCTGTTGTAGGATCACATTTTTGACTTTTACTATCTATCGCTCACCCGCAGGTCAGCCCTTTACGCCGCCAAGGGAGATTCCGTTAATGACTTGCTTTTGCAGGGCAATGAACACGATGACGAGCGGGATGATCGCCGAAACAGCTGCCGTCATCATAATCGCATAGTTGTTCGAATAATCATCCCGGAACAGTGTCATACCGAGTGGGATAGTGTACAAATTCTTATTTAGTAAGAAGATCAGCGGATTCTGGTAATCATTCCAGGTCCAGATAAATTTGATGATCGCCACCGTAGCGAGCACCGGCTTGCAGAGCGGAATAATGATAGACCAGAATATCCGTAAATGGCCTGCACCGTCAATTCGCGCCGCTTCAATGTATTCGTCGCTGACACCAATCATAAATTGCCGCAGCAGGAACGTGAAGTAGATGGAGAACATACTCATTAAAATAATTGCAGCATGAGTATCATAAAGACCGAACCAGCGAATCAGCAGAAAGCGCGGAATCAGTGTGGCCTGGTCAGGTATAATCATGAACGACAGCAGCGCCAGAAATACCATATTTCGTCCTTTGAACTTGATTTTGGTCAAGGCGTACGCCGACATAGATGAAATGATAAGTGTAATTAAGGTTGTAATAATCGCAACTTTAAAGGAATTTAAATAGAAATGAGAAAAAGGTACTCGTCCCATCCAAACCATCTTGAAATTATACGCTACATTGATCTTCTCGGGAATCCATTGGATCGGGAAGCGCATAACATCTTTCTCATATTTAAAGGCTGCGGAAATCATCCAGATCAGAGGAATAAGAAATACAATGGACAAAGCCCCCATGATGCAGGTAGTGATCACTCTGGACATATTTTTTCTAATCAGTTGCATGTTAATCTCCCCCCTTTATTCTTCATTTCTCATTTTCCAAGTAGCTGCGGTGATCAAGCCTATGACGGCGAATAGCAGCCAGGAAATTGCAGAAGCATAGCCCATGTTGTAGTATTTGAACCCTTCCTCATAGATCCTGAACACAAGCACGGTAGAAGAATTGTTCGGGCCACCTTCGGTCAAAAACGCGATGATGTCGAACACCTTAAACGAGCCAATCAGCATGGTTATAAGTAAGAAGAACGTAGTTGGACGCAGCATCGGAACCGTGATGGCAAAGAATTTCTTCAGTGCGCTGGCTCCATCTATTTCGGCGGCTTCGTAAATTTCATCGGAAATATTCGTCAAGCCGGCCATATAGATAATAATGGTGTAACCCAGACTCGCCCAAGAACTGATAATGGCAATCGATAACAGCGAGGTCTTTGGATCCACCAGCCATTTTGGAGGACTGGAAATTCCAAGCTCCATCAAGAACTGATTGATCGGTCCAAGGGATGGATGGAACAATGCGCTCCATACTGCGGCAATTGCAATAATCGAAGAAATATAAGGGATAAAGAAGGCAACTTTGAAATAATTTTTAAGAAATACACTATTTTGAATCAATGCCGCCAGCACCAAAGCAATCGCAATCGGTATCGGCACGGTCATAATCATATAAATAGCATTGTTCTTCAAAGCTTGAATGATGCTCGGATCATGGAACATTTTGATATAGTTATCCAATCCGATAAACTCGATCCCTTGAACCCCCGACAATAGATCCCATTTCGAGAAGCTTAAATAAAGTGAGAATCCAAGTGCAAATACATTAAGAAAAAGCATTCCGACAATTTCCGGAGCTAGAAACAGCCACCCGGTCAAAGCCTCTTTCCGCTGCGGAGTCCAGAACTTCCGCTTCTCCTGCAGAATTTTTGGCACAGGTTGTTTTGCAGCCTCCACGTTGTATCACCTCGACAATTTGATTTGTCATTATAGTAATATATCCGCCTCCCGCATGAAGGAGTGATTATGACCCGAGATGTGCAAGATTTTGACCTTTGTCTTTCGACATCAAAAAAACCGCCCTAGATGGGCGGCTGGTCTATTCGGTAGGTTGAGAATTGCGCTTCTCAGCGTACCGAGTGTTTGGATTTATATTCACTCGGTGTTGTTCCCACATATTTTTTAAACACTTTTGAAAAATAGGTTCTGTCCGAATATCCCAAACCAACGGCTAGCGATTCCAGGTTCTGGCTGGAGATTTTCAGCATTTTGGTCGCAACCTTCATCTTGTGCTGATGTACATAGTCCGTAAAAGTCAGACCTGTCATGCGTTTGAAATAACGCGAGAAATAGCTCGGGTCCAGAAAGAGATAACGTGCCATATCAATTGAAGTGATGTTATCGCCAAGATGCTGATCGATAAATTGCTGGATAAGCTGCAGCTTGGGCTCCTGCGGGGGAGTTCCCGCCACCTGCTGTTTGTTGCCTGTAATCTGCACAAGCTTTCTTTCCACCAGTTCCATCGTATCCTCCAGTGTGCGGGTTTGCACGAGATAGACGAACAGATCCTCATCGAATGTTAGGCTAGTGAACATCAGCTCGATACCTCGGAGCATAAAGGATAAATCCCGGACGAAATCGCCCGGATGGATAGCCATAACTTTTGCAGTCCTAGCGATTTCCTGAAGAGTGCCACGGATGGCTTCAAGATCATTTTTAATCACGGCCCGTTCCATCTGCGGGATATAACTATCCAGAAATCCTTGAGGAGCAGGCTGGAAGCGAGGGGTAGCGATTTGCAGAGTATCCAGAACTGTGTATTCCGCACTCGCATAGAACTCGCACTTATCCTGGACAATTTGCCGATGAATCTGTCCGATCGCCTGCAGCTCTATTTTCTCAGTGACTGCGATGATGCCCGGTTGAATCTTAAGGAGATGGGAGCACTCGGAACACAATCGCTGTAAATAATCATGAAAATAAAGACTGGCATTCTGCGCCAGATTCACACGGTAATTATACAGAATCACAATATTCTTCTGCTCCAAAAAAGGCGTAATCCCCTCACACGCTTCGGACAGCTCTAGGGCTATATTGTAGATGGCATATAAAATAAGTGGATACTCGCTCTGCTTGTACCTCTTCTCGAAACTGGAAAAGTGAATGCTGACCGTGCCCAGCATGAACCACGGATACGTCCAGGATATGCCGATTTGCGTCGCATAGGCTAGCGTGGTTTCGGGCGGAGCGCCGCCAATCACCCTTTGCAGCAGATTTTGCCGGAATAACTGGCTATTGTATCCCGTTTCCCCATGCTTGATTAGCCCGATCTTCGATTTAAGCAAGCGTACAGACTTGGCAAGGCTTTTCTCCAGTTGCTCGTCCGTAAGCTGGTCCTTAATTAAATAATCATCCACCTTCAGCTTTACCGCTTGCTGAGCATAATGGAAATCCTCATGACAGGTCAGGAAAATAATTCTGACCTCCGGCTTCATCCGGGTAAAGTAATCGGCCAGCTCAATCCCGTTCTTTTGCGGCAAGCCAATATCTGTGATCACGATATCGGGTTGTACTTCCTCAAACATTAATAACGCCTTGGCACTGGAATAGGTGCTGCCGACAATCTGCAAGCTATGTGCTTCCCAGTCAATCATCTGCTGAAGCACCTTGAGCATAGGAACATCATCATCTATGAGCATCACTTTATACATCAATATCCCTCTCTCTCCGACAGATTAACCTGATGATTGCCTTGCGGCAAATACAGAGAAACGGACACCCCACCTTGCGGCAAATTATGCAGCGACAAGCGGGTATCCTGACCATAGGTCAGCCTCAGCCTTTGAACCACGTTAATTAAACCGACCCTTTGATAAGTTCCATCCTGTTCATCGTCCTTGTAGAGCAATCTGCGGTTCAGTCCTGCCAGAATTTCTGCCCCTGCACCACAGCCATTGTCTTCGACTTCAATCATAATCCCATCAGGGATCGTTCGGGCACGGACGACAATACGCGGTGCCGGGTGGTCAACTAGACCGTGAACGATGGCATTCTCTACGAGAGGCTGCAGAATAAGTTTAGGAACGATGAGCTTCTCTGTATCCGCTTCCAGATCGACCTCCAGTTCAAGAGGGATTTCGTTGCGGATCTTCATGATGTCGATATAATGGCTAAGCAGTCTGCATTCTTCCCGTAAGGTAGCCGGTTCATTGACCTTCAGATAGGCACGGAGAAGACTCATTAGCGAATCAATGATCCCGCTGTGCAGCTTATCTTTAGCCAAAATAAGGCTACATTTGATCGAATTCAACGTGTTGATCAAAAAGTGGGGACGAATCTGCATAAACAGCGCCTCAAGTTCCATCACTCGCTTCTGTTCTTGCTCCAGCTCGATGTCGTGAATCAATCCTTGCAGTTGATCCAGCATAGTATTCAATGTCTGCCCCAGCTCAGCGATTTCATCCTTGCCCTTGACCTCCAGCCTGACATCAAGATTCCCCATCCCGAACTGGCGCACAACGCGCTGCAGCTTCATGATCGGACTATGCAATCTTTTGGCAATCAGCATGGAAGTAGCCGAAAAGACAATAAACAAGAGAAGCACTAAACCAATACCACTATAAAAAGTTCGCGAAATCTGGCCCGACCATTCTTTCTCTGAAGCTTCATAGACCAGCTCCCAATTGGATTTGTCGATGGCTCTGGCCGTACGCACGCTCCCTCTAGCTTCCTTGCCTTCTGGGGCTAGCTCTGAGTTCCCGGCGATCAGACCTCCTCTGGAATCAAACAACGCCAGCTTGCCAAACTCGACCGGCCCGAGCAATTTGTTGAAATAGGCATCGGGAATCGAGATGAGAAGCACGGACACCTGCTGTTTCTCCCGGCTATCATAGATTACTCTGGCAATATAGTAGCTACTGCTTTTACCGGAACCGCTGTCAGCCATCCCAAGCCATTGCAAGGTCTCCGGTTCGTGAATATTGACACGTCCCATCAGCTTGTCCATGTTGGCATTAATCACGGATAAATTCTCAGTCCCAGAGGAGATCACAAAGTGTTTCCGGTTAACCAAATACATGCGAATGTTATTATTTAGCGGCTTAGAGTTGATGAGCGAAAACACATCCTGAATTTGCGTAAAATGTACGTAATCCTGATAGGTGTTCAATCGCTCGGTATCTGCAAAGACCTTCAGATTGGCGCGAAAATTGGTATCGTTTACAATAAAATGCGATGCAAATGTCACATCATCAATGGTCTTGTTTAGTTCGTCAATCATAACGTTCAGAAAGTTATCGTTGCTGAGCTGCAGCTTTTCTACCATCGTATCCCGAATAAGCACAAAGGAGATGATCGATACTGCAATCAGCGGAATAAAAATCAGCAAAAGAAATGAAACCTGGATACGTCTATAGTAAGTGAATTTGAACATGTTTTCTCCGCGCCTCTCTCATGCTCTTTTCTTTTATTCTATCAGCCCGTTATCCAGTATACATGCATTATTTGATTACCGTGACTTTCTTTTGACCGTTTGCGAAAACAATAAGCACTACTTCACCAAATATTTGTATACCTTCCACTACATAGGAATCCAAGTGACTGGATGGAACCTCGTGGCTGATCACGATAATATGCTCCTCATTCCTTTCAGGGAAGCTGATGCGGCATGCCTCCGCCTGCACAGCATCCACAGGTTCACCCGTATGTCGGTAAATCGGCACCTGTTCAACCAGTGGACAGAACGGCTCACCGGAAGGCTGCGGGTACAGCATCTGCATCATCGATACCGTTCCTTTTCCCGTTCGGGAGTAAACGGCATGTTGATTGGGTTCCAGCAGATTGTATTCGCGGGAGATTACCCCGTCATCAATCTTGCCCTGAAGTCCTTTAACATTAACGGGAATGATGCAAAGATTGGCTTCCTGCTCATTGTTTGTACGGCAAATGAATGTCTCGTCTTCCATCTGAACCGCTCCGGGTGCAAAATGAAAATGCTGGGAAAACGTATGCTCCTGACGGCAGCTAAAGCTGTCGACCAGAAGCCAGTAATAAGGCTTGATGAATATGATCCTCCTTAGCAGGTGTACCGGATCATCCAAATGACAGTAGCCATCATGGCTGCCCTCAACATAATCAAAGTCCGGATTGCTGATCCATTTGCTGCCTGCCGGCTTCGCAATTTGGGAGAAGGACCATGTATCCGTGATTTCAGTGAATCCAATTCCGTCAACAGTAGTCGTATTATGGGCAGCGCTTTCTTTTAACGCTTTTCTAAGTGGTGTGTGATCACTATAGTTGTATCTGCCCAGATCGGTAAGCATATCCCGCCCAAAGGCATACAGATCGAAATGTAGCAAATCCGCGTGACCATGTCCACCACCAAGCGGTCCGCAGTGGAAATATAGGTACAAGTCCTGCTCGTCCCAACCCGTTCGCATCACATAATGACCGGAATGTGTGAAAGAGCGCGACAAGTAAGGCGGTTCCTCCGCAATCAGCTGCTCGTAGCCTTCAACTCCACTCGTTCCGAACAACCAGGCATTGTCATAATCCATATGATCGTATCCGCCAAAGCGGAGCACAGAATCCTGGAACAACCAACCTGCATAAGTCAAAATCGAACGGACATCGCTGTCATCGCTATCCCCGAGCATTGGCTGCCGATGATTCGGTTTGGACCAATACAAGGAAGCGACGGCCATTTGATGAACTTTTTGCTGAAGTTCATCCTGTAGCTCCAGTCCATTCATCCGAGCCAAGCGGATGCAGTCGAGAAAACATACCAGAACCTCATGGTGATAGGTGGGCGATTGCTCCCAATGGATACCGTCCGCCATGACCTGGATTCTAGCCGTCTCCCCTAATCTCTCCTCACCGAGCCGTCGCCAAATCTTAGCCCTAGTGAACTCAGGTAAGTAGAGCGCGGTTTGGAATAAACCACAAGTCTCCAGAACGCCCCAATTGCTGATATTCTTCCAACCCGTAAACGATAAAGCTAAATATTCGCTGTGTTCATGAAGGGATATCATCACTTTCGCCAGAAGCGTCGGTGTGAGCAGCGGACTATCCTGTATATAGGACAACGCTTTGATCCAGTTCGCACAGCGAAGACCCGCTTCAATGGTGCGCCAAGTCAACGTATCATTCGTAGGCATGTCTGGAACAGGATTACGGTCCATCCAATCTTCAAGCTGACAGCAAAATGTTCTCGCATACTCCTCATTACCTGTTATCGCATACGCTTGTCCTAATGCCACCCAGTAGCGGTGGCGATTCAGCATATAAGCCCATTCTACATCCTTATCCGGAATATAACGCCAGTCAATTTCTTCCTCAAAGGAAACCGGAATGCGGCTGCGCTCCATATCCCAGGGAAACCGAAAAAGAAACGTCTGCTCCATAACTTCATCCGCCGTCTTCATTACGACTTCCAGCTCATCTGCGCAATATTGCTGTATATAATCGATATGCTGCTGTTTCCGACTGTCCTCTGCCCGCCAGCCCGGCGTGCTCCGACTAGTCAAATACCGATGCAATTCAGTCAGCGCATCGTCCTGCCGTGCTTGGCTGAGCGCATCCTTCACGGGCGCTAGAGCAGGTAACTCAAGGTCGAGTAGCGTAAAGACAGCATAGGGAGAGGTTGATCGGACATCAGCATTCATACCAGTACCCCCTGGTGCCTTTTTGCAGCCGCAGCAACGCTTCGAGGTAGAAATAATCTCCCCAGATCATGAAATCATCCGGAGACAGACCGCCGCGTACATGGTAAGAGCCGTGCTTCAGCAACCCCTCCGCATCTTCACCAATCGTGGAATAGTTCTGCACAAGTGAAGTCATCGACTGTATTAATCCCTGCTGAAAATAAGCCCGTTCGGGATCTCCCTCTTCCATTAGCTCCAACAGTTCCTGTAGTCCAGCCGCAACAATTGCAGAGGCCGAGCTATCCCGGTACGTATCCGCAGACACTGGAGCATTAAAGTCCCAGTAAGCGACATGATCCTGTGGCAAATGGTCCAGAAAATAGCGGGCCATCCGCTTGGACGTTTCCAAATACAACGGATCCTTAGTATAGCGGTAAGATAATGCAAAACCGTAGACGCCCCAGGCCTGCCCGCGCGTCCAAGTCGATCCGTTAGTATAACCTTGGTGTGTAGCGCCGCCAATCGGCTCTCCTGTCTTCTGGTCGAAGAAAAACGTATGGTAGGAGCTGTCATCTCCCCGCACCAGATAACGTTTCGTTTTATCCGCCTGCATGACCGCCACCTGCCGATATAGGGAATCACCGGTCTGTTGTTCCGCCCAATACAGAAGAGGGAGATTTAACAGACAATCAATAATGATGCGCCCACCTTCCTGGGCATCTCCCACAGGTCCCCAAGCCTGAATATAACCACCGCCTGTGCGCCAGCGCTTCAGTAATAAGTCTGCCGCCTGCAGTGTCAACTGACGCGCGGATTCGTCTTTATCTATAATCCACTGGGCCTTGGAGGATAACGAATACAAAAATCCGATGTCGTGATGATCAAGCACCGTTTTTGCCGCGAAACGCCGGCGGAAATCCTCTACGGTATGAGATGCCGCGATACGAAAGCTGTCATCCTGCGTATATTCATAGCACAACCACAACATGCCGCTCCAGAATCCATTGGTCCAGTCGTCATTGTTATTGAGCTGGTAAGTTCCATTCATGCTGACATGAGGGAATCTCCCCCCGAATCGGTCTATATTTTTACGTACCTTCTCTATCGCATCTTCAATCGCATTGCTCCACATAAGTTCCTTGCTCCCTTCGGGCTCTTCGTTTCTTATGTTTCATGATAAGGAGAGTGAACAGGTTCTAATAGGGGCGATTTTTGCTTTGATGTGCATTATTTTGACTTTTGTACGAAGTAACAAAACGTATAACTATTTATGGAAAAATACGTTAGAATCAGAAAGTGACTTACAACTTTCATTTTTTTAGAAACGGAGTGTCCTATTAATGAAAAAGCTAGGTGCATTATTTTTATCCATTTTCATGGTTATGTCTGTCTTTACCACTGCCCATGCGGCTGAAAAGCCTGTCGGTGTGTGGATTGATGGAACAGAAGTAAAGTTAGGCAATTCTAACCCTGTTGTAGAAAAAGGAACTACCTTGGTTCCTATGCGTCCACTCCTAGAGAAGCTTAATGTAAATATGAATTGGAATAAAAAGACCCAAACCGTAACGGGGACCAAAAATGGACTAGCCCTCTCTCTGACTATCGGCAGTACCACAGCAACGGTAAACGGGGAGAAGAAAAAACTAGAGGTGGCTCCTAAAACCATCAACAATGTCACCTATGTTCCTGTCCGCTTTATCAGTGAAACGATCGGCTATAAAGTAGAATGGAACGCGGCGCAGCGCACCATCACCTTTGTAGCTAATAACGAGGCTGCAGGGAGCACCGGATTCTTATGGAAAGTGGAGAACAACGGTAATACCGTCTATCTACTTGGCTCTATCCATGTGGCTAACGACAAAATGTACCCGCTACGCACGGAAATTGAAGCTGCTTTTGAAGCGTCTCAATATCTCGGGGTCGAAGTTGACTTAACAAAGGTTGATCAAACGGAGATGCAAAAGTTCCTTACGGAGAAAGGTTCTTATACAGATGGGACCAAGCTCAAGGATCACGTATCCGCTGATACCTATAACAAAGTTGTTGCGCTTCTGAAAGCGAATGGTCTTGCAGGAAATGCATTCGATTCCTATAAGCCATGGGTCGTTACTCAAGGTATCTCAAGCCTACAAATGCAAACAACAGATTATACACCGGATACGGGTATCGACCTATATTTCACACAGAAGGCAGGCAAACTGAATAAACCTATCATTGAATTGGAAAATATGCAATTGCAGCTGAACATGTTCAATCAATTCTCAGATGGATTGCAAGAAAAGCTTCTCCTTGATACACTCGATAGCCTCAAGCAAACGGACAAAGCTGCAGCAACGGCTTCGCTGGATGCATTATCCCAAATGTGGATGCAGGGGGATGAACAATCACTCGTAGCTATGACACAAGCGGTCGCTAAGGAGCCAGAATACTATAAGGGTCTCGTTTCGGATCGGAATGCCAACATGGTGAAGCATGTAAAAGAGTATTTGAATAGTGATAAAAAAGCGACTTATCTTGTCGTTGTTGGTGCACTACACATGCTGGGTGATGATGGCATTGTGACTCAATTGCAAAAAGACGGCTTTAACGTCGTCAAACAATAAATACTAGTGTCAAAATAAATAAGGCTGTCTCTTAGTCATCTACAATGACTTTGAACTGCACCCCGTCAAGTAGACAGTACAAAAAATAAAAGTAGTTTAAGCGGCCTTAGTCCTAAATTCAATGGGACTGAGGCCGTTTAATTTTGCCTGTAACCGTTCGTTATTGTAAAAGTGAATGTAGGTATCAATATCTGTTTGGAGTTCTTCAAAGGTCTGGTAGGTATGTAAGTAGTACTTCTCACATTTCAATGTTCCCCAGAAGGATTCCATCGGCCCATTGTCAATGCAGCAGCCTACTCGGGACATGCTTTGCTTCAGTTCTGCATCGTCCAGCATCTTCTTAAAATGCAGAGAGGTATACTGGAAACCGCGGTCGCTATGGAGTAAGGTTCGGCTCTCCGACGCTGCCTGCAATGCTAATTCCAGCGTGTTAAAAACTAGCGAATTATTATTGGAATGGCCCAGAACGTAAGCAACAATGGAATTGTCATACAGATCTTTTATTGCACTTAAATACGCCTTCTTACCCTTGCCGTATTTGAATTCTGTTACATCCGTTACCCATTTTTGGTTTGGAGCTTCCGCCTCAAAATTACGGTTCAGCACATTCTCCGCGACCTGCTGAGGCGTGGAGCCTACATACTTCTTTCTTTTTCTGCGGATGACAGACTGGATACCTTGGCGTCTCATGAGCCGGTATACTCGTTTTGCGTTAATAGATTTGTTCATTTGTCTGCGCAAATGCAGGGTCAATTGACGATACCCAAAGGTTCGTTCCACCTTCTCATACAAGAGAAGCATAGCCTCTGTCAGTTTCTCGTTTTCGGTCTCTCGGGAACTGGGTTTGCGATTCAACCATTTATAGTAACTTGACCGTGAAATCCCTACGATTTCACACATAAGTCGAATGGAGCAAGACTGTTCCTGCTGAACGGCTTGAATGGCCAGATAGATGATCTCCTGGCGAATGGTTCTTAACGTCTCCTCCTTTCGAGTTCCTCTAACTTTTTTAGAAAAGCATTCTCCGCACGCAGGCGTGCATTCTCGTACTCCAGCTTTTGCATCGCGAGTTTGTGGCGATCTGCTTCCGTAAGTTCTTCGGGCGCTTTAGTACGTCCTCTGCCGTCTCGTAACGCCTCTTCACCGCCTGCTTCGTACTTCTTTACCCAGCTATATACTTGTTGGTAAGACACGTGAAAATGGCTTGCCGCCTTCGTGTAGTCTTCTCCGTTCGAAAGGCAGTACAGCACGATATCTATCCGTTCCTGCCAAGTGGTTACGCGTCCTTTGGTCATAGCTTTAGATCCTCCTGAATGAGCTGTTAAGCTGTTGCTATGACCATTATACTTCCTAATCCAGTTGGCAAGTTGGGTTGAACTTGCAATCTTATACTTGCAGATGATTTGGTTTTGTGACAATCCTCCCTCGAGATAATCCTTAACGGCATGGAGTTTAAGTTCTGCGGAATACGTACGGTTGTGGATTCGAACTTCCAGCCCTTCGTACCCATACAATTGATAACGTTGCCGCCACTTCACTACAGAGGTTTTGGATAATCCATATTTTCGGGCCGCAGCTTTCAAACCAATGTCGCCCCGTTCAATTTCTTGGAGAATCGTTAATTTTTCGAGTGCCGTATACTTCTTTTGTTCCATAAAAATACTCCCCATACAGCAGCAGGTTTTTATTATTTCGCCTGTCTACTATATGGGGAGCATATCACTTTGAGGCAGCCTTTTATTTTTACTTTTTTAGCTCAATCTAAAAATAGTAGTTAACTTGACGTGAAGACAGAGCGGAGGGGTGGAGGGATTCTGGAGAAACGCCAGTGTTCGCCTTTAAAGACCCATTTCAACTGCTAATCTTTCTACTATTCAGAAATTGGGCTTTAACAGCGATCGTAAGAACCCTCCACTCCGCAGCGGTTTATTCACAAACAGGCTACTACTATTTTTGGTTTTGAGCTTTTTCCTTCTACCACTTGATTAACTGATCCACCTTCACCGGAAGTCCAGTAGCGATCGAACGATTAGCCGCAATTCCGGTCATAATAGACAACGCCCCATCCACATGGGAAGCTGCACGATTAAACCGATCCTCCACAGGTCGTTCAAAAATATCACGGAGCATGACCGGATCTCCGCCCCCATGTCCCCCAACGCCTTCTTCAATTTCAACTTCATAAGGCGGCGCAAAATGAGGGAATACAGTGATTTGCTTGTCCTTTAGTGCCCCTTCATCTTCTTTCTTCCCCCCAGCGTTTACATAGGACTGTTCAACAACCTTAACTTCCATCCGCCCCTTCGTCCCATTAAATACTACAATGAAGCCTTCCCAAGGCAAATAAGCATTAAGTGAATAGTTCATAATCGTCTTGTTTTTGTATTTGACCATGACTGCCATCGTATCCTCAATGCTGATATTATCACCGAATACACTTTGATCTCGCAGGTACCCATCTTCATGCTCGGCATCCAGATACATTTGCTTAAGCTGCTCGTTGTCTTTTAGATGAAGCGCAAAGGGATCATTTTCCGCTGCACTACTACCATGGGCACGCTGATAAAACTCTGTCACCCCGCGCTTCTCCGCATTCTCTCTGCCATAGAACCTTAAATCTCCCATGGCATAGATCGTATCCGGACGAGAGCCCAACCAGAAATTCATCAAATCGAAATGATGTGTTGATTTATGAACCAACAGCCCTCCGCTGTTCCGTTTATCCCGATGCCATCTGCGGAAGTAATCCGCCCCATGCTGCGTATTTAGCAGCCACTCAAAATTGACGGATAACACTTCTCCAATCGCCCCATCCATGATCAATTCACGGATTTTGGTATTGTGCGGGGCATAGCGGTAATTGAACGTAACACGCAGTTTTTTCCCCGTCCGCTCAATCGCTTCAAGAATTTCCTGACATTTCTCTTCATCCACCGTCATTGGTTTCTCCGAAATCACATCACAGCCAAGCTCCATCGCCCGGATAATATAATGGTGATGTGTGCGGTCAATACTCGTAACGATAACTACATCCGGCTTAGTCTCTTCAATCATACGATCAAACTCATGAGCTTTATAAGTAGGAACCGCATGATACTGATATTTCCCTTTCAGTAATCGATTCGCATAATCCATTCTTGCCCCATTCACATCGCAAAAGCCTACAATTTCTGAAGTTTCACGATAATTCGTAGTTATCTCACCATAGAAGAACTCCGCTCGGCCACCGGTACCTACGAATACATATTTCTTCTTCGACACAAGGATCACTCCATCGCTATTGATTTTGATGCCGTTTCTTCTTATAGTTTATAGTATAAAATACATTCAAATCTAAGCGATTATTAGCAAAAATAGCGAAAACTTTGCATATATTAGCTTCATTATCTGAAAGGGGCAAATCTACAATGGAACAGGAGCTAGAACCTCCATTTATCATTGAACAAATCAAAAGAGCCGGCCCATTCAGCATGGATTCCGACCATTATCACGATACATATGAAATTTATTATTTACTCGCAGGTGAGCGCAGCTATTATATCAACAATCTGATTTATACCTTACGCAAAGGTGATCTGATATTTATTAACAAAAATGAACTCCATCGCACCACTTCTAAGGGCTCAGTACGCCATGAGCGAATATTGATTAACTTTGAGGAGGACTTTCTGCAAAAAACGTTGGCGAACTACGACCTAAGTATTCCTTTTTTAACTACACAAAGCTTACTTCTGCGTCCCGGAGTACATGAACAAGGAGCCATCGAATCTATCCTCTTCTCCATGCTAAAAGAACAAGAAGAACATCGATCACAGCAAATCCCCTATCTTCAGACACTGCTCATCCAGTTATTTATTGAAATGAACAGAGTACAAGAAATAAGCCGCGAGCCCATCGCTCCTGAGAGCAGTGAGAAGCAGCTTAAAGTCTACGAAATGATCGATTATTTACAGGCACATTATGTTGAAAAGCTTACATTAGAGCAGCTATCCGAAACTTTTTTCATCAGCAGTACCTATCTTTGCCGTTTATTCAAACAGACCACTGGCTTCACCATTGTTGAATATCTAAACTACATTCGGATCAAGGAAGCCCAACGACTCTTGCAGAGCACTAACACTAAAGTCACTACCATTGCAGAGAATACAGGCTTTGACAGCATCGCCCACTTTGGGCGGGTGTTTAAGCAAATCGCGAAATGCTCACCTCTGCAATACCGCAAGCAGAATCGCTGATCATCAGGCCTTGATTACACCTTTTTTGATAATAATATTTCCATAAAGTGCTTCTTCACCTGTGACTACAACAGCATAACTTTGCTTAGAACGATTGTAGAAATCAAACCGCTCCTCATATTTAATCGTCGCTTCAGCGTCATGTTTGGCGATTATCGACTCGTACGTGGACCAGATCACCGGCACCGTAGGATCTCCCTCAACCACAGCCATAAACGCCACCTGATGTTCCACATAATGATCTAGGGGCAGCAGTTCCAATATTGCATCCAAAAGATCAGGTATCCCAATACCATCATATCTTAGTACTTTTGAGTTTAAGGAGTGTCCTGGATAATTAGCATCTGCCAGTACAAGCTCATCACCATGACCCATTTCCATCATCACACGTACCAGTTCCGGAGATAGTAGCTTAGGAATTTTTTTCAACATCCAAGCACCTCATTACTTCCCATAAAAAGATCTCAAAGCAACCAGCTCATCAATCCGATGCTGTGGCAGCTCTCTCTCCCCATCAATCATACGTGTAATAAAGGTAATCTTGGCTGTATATTCGAGTCTCTCCATATTCAGATAAGCCTCCATAACATCCGTTCCCCAAGTAAGTGCTCCGTGATTTTCGAGCAGGACTGCTGTTTTTTTGCCAAGAAAAGGCATCAGTGAGTCCGGGATTTCTTCTGTTGAAGGTGTTCCGTATTCCGCCAAAGGAATATCCCCGATCATGATAACCGACTCTGGCATCATCATTTTATCGAGAGCCTCACCTTTAATGGCAAAAGCGGTAGCATACGGGGGATGTGCATGAACCACACCATTCATCTCAGGTAGCTCATTATAAATTCTCAAATGCATTTTGGTTTCCGTTGAAGGTCTGTATCCTTCCGCCGCTTCAAGAACTTCACCTTGCAAGTTTACTTTTACAATCATATGTGGCTCTAAATATCCCTTGCTTACCGCTCTGGGGGTAGTGAGAATTTCATTCTCTGATAACCGTGCTGAAATATTCCCATCATTTGCGGCAATGAAATCTTTATTAAACAAATTCCTGCCAATATCACAAATCTGCGAACGTAGTTTTTGTTCCAAGTTATCCATAAGTTCTCTCCTCGTATCCTATTTTTTAGAGTTTTTCACCAAAGAAGGCTGGTATGTCTTAAAGGTAAAAGATCGTGCCACGAACTCTTTCGCCTTAGAAACTTCCAATTTCCCCAGGGCAGCCAGCTGGACAATGATATTGCCAATTCCGCTGGCCTCCACTGGCCCTGCAACGACTTCTCTACCCGTAGCATCAGCGGTGAGCTGGCATAATAGCTCATTTTGAATCCCACCGCCAACCATATGAATGATAGTGATTGTCTTGCCGGTGATCTCTTCCATTTCTTCAATCGTTCTACAGTATGATTGCGCAAGGCTCTCAAGGATAACGCGTATAAACTCAGCTTTCGTATTAGGCGGCTGTTGCCCCGTTCGCTCACAATATTCCTGAATCCGCTGCATCATCACACCAGGTGTGCTGAAAAGCTGGTCATTCGGGTCAATGATCGCTGGCGCCCCAT
The DNA here is from genome assembly GCF_038009145.1 of Paenibacillus sp. FSL R5-0923. NCBI lineage: Bacteria > Bacillati > Bacillota > Bacilli > Caryophanales > Paenibacillaceae > Paenibacillus > Paenibacillus sp. FSL R5-0923. The sequence goes on along the minus strand of NZ_JBBPAT010000002.1, from coordinate 1,004,539 downwards.
TAATCGTTTGGGCTAATTCAACCATTTCACTTTGACTAAAATTCTCTCCTGCTTTCGCCCAATTCCTCTGGAGCTCCTGTAGAATCCATAGTCCCGTTGTGTTTTTTAGCAAACGATTAGAATTACCGTAGCAACGTTCATTTGTGAAACCATATTCATAGCTTTTCTCTGAAATGACCGGCTCAGGCGTCTCCATACCAACCAACGACCACGTACCACAGCTTAAAAATGCTGCTTCATCCTTACGAGTATAAGGGATCGAAGCTACCGCTGAAGCCGTGTCATGTGAAGCGCCGGCTATCACTTTCATCGGGCCTATATTAAGCTCCTCTTGAATAATCGGTATGATAGATCCAATAACCGTTCCCGCATGAACCTGTTGTGGAACTAGACTACTCGGAATCCCAAGTCTGTTAAATAATTCAGAGGAGAGCTCTCCCGTGGCAGCATCCACTAAGCCGCTTGTACTCCAGATCGTGCTTTCTGCTGCTTTTATACCAGAAAACAGGTAATGAAATAGATCTGGCATCATTAAAATCGTATCCGCGTTCTCCATAAGAGAATCATTATCCTGAAAATCAGAGAACAGCTGATAAAGTGTATTAATCACACTTGGCTGAAGACCGGTCATACGGAATTGCTCTGCCGGTGACAGTAACGCTTCCAATTTGAGCCGGTGAACATCCATCCTCCGATCCCTGTAATGATGGGGGGAATAGAGCATCATTCCTTTTTTATCAATAAACCCGTAGTCGACTCCCCATGTATCCACACTTAAGGACGTCAGTTCTCCATGTTGCCTAAAGGCTTTTTGAACCCCTTGCTTCATTTCATGGAAGAGCCTTAGAGTATCCCAATATAAATGCCCGTTGACCTGTACCGGCGTATTCTCAAACCGATGAATTTCTTCCATTTGCAGCTTATCGCCATCATATATCCCCAGCATAACTCTTCCGGAACTGGCGCCGAGATCTATGGCTAGAAGCTTAATCGTATCATCCATTGTTCACCACACCTGCTTCACAGGAAGATTTTAATAGAGGGGTCCAAAGTTCTGACATGCTCTGTAATCTGCTCCCTCCAGATCTTCGGTACCAAATAACGACCATACCCGAGGTCTAAAAATACGTGATTCCTCAACGTTATGCATGCTGACCGGAATGCGCAGAATAGACGCCAGCGTAATCAAATCCGCTCCAATATGCCCATAACTGATCGCTCCATGATTTGCGCCCCAATTATTCATGACATCATACACTGATTGGAAAGAACCACTATTGGTTAACTTAGGCGCAAACCAGGTAGTTGGCCAAGTCGGATCTGTTCTTTGATCCAGTGTATGATGAACATCTTCAGGCAGCTCAACCGTGTGACCCTCTACAAGCTGAAGAACAGGTCCAAGCCCTTTAACCAAGTTCATCCGTGCCATAGTAACTGGCATCCCGCCTTTAGTTAAATAATCCGTAGAGAAACCGCCCCCACGGAAATATTCTTGAGAAGCCGGGCGGAATTGGGTATGGCTCAAACATGCTTCTACCTCATCCTCCGAAATTTCCCAAAAAGGTTTAATCGCAGGTTTACCGTCTATCGTCTGCTCACCCGTGCCATCAAGAGCAGCCGAACCCGAGTTGATCAAGTGAAGTATTCCGTGTGCTGCCTCACCTTCCAATTGATGACCCGTTACTCGCTTAACTGCATCCGGACTCCAAAAGGTTCGGACATCCGCAAAAATTTGTGCAGTATTCGTAAGCAAATAATTGAACAGCATCGTTACTCCGTTCAGGCTATCATTCTCTGTCGCTACGATATAAGGTGTACGTTTGCCGTTCCAGTCAAAAGAGGAGTTCATTATCGTCTCCATGAAATCTCCGTTAGGAAAATGATCCGTCCATTGGCGCTGCCCTTGGAAGCCACCCACAATCGCATTATGACCGTTGGCCTCTTCCTCAAAGCCCAGCTCAGCGAGAACAGGATTGCCGATCATCAGATCACGGGCGATCAATGTCATTTTCACACAAGTCTCCCACTGCTTCTCTTTCTCATCATCACTTATTTGCAGATGCTTCGGATTATTATCGGCACCAACTTGGCAGTTTTCTTTGGTCCACGCGAGTGCTCGCTTATATTCCTCTTTATCATAAATCTCCTCTTCAAAGCGGCGTACATATTCTGACATATCTATATATTCATTACGCATTCCCAGATACTCTTGGAAGAACTGTTCATTCACAATCGATCCAGCAATCCCCATCGAAACAGAACCCATTGATAAGTAGGATTTCCCTCTCATTTGAGCGACAGCCAACCCAGCTTTGGCGAACTGCAGCAATTTAGTCTGCACATCCGCTGGAATCTCCTCACTGCTAGACTCCTGAACATCCTCACCATAGATACCAAACGCCGGAATTCCTTTTTGTGCATAAGCAGAGAGAACAGCAGCTAGATATACCGCACCTGGGCGTTCCGTTCCGTTAAATCCCCAAACCGCATGTGGGATCGAGGCATCCATATCCATCGTTTCAGAACCATAACACCAGCAAGGGGTCACAGTAATCGATACGCCAACATTAGCCCCAGCAAATTTCTGAGCCGCAGCAGCAGCTTCTTTAACACCACCAATCGTAGAATCGGCAATGATGCACTCTACGGGGCGGCCATCCGGATAAAATAAGTTCTCTTCAATAAACTTAGCTACCCGCTGAGCCATACCCATGGTTTGAGCTTCTAACGATTCGCGAACCCCTCTTCTTCTGCCATCAATGGTCGGGCGGATGCCAATTTTCGGATAGTTTTCTATCACTGCTGTTCCTCCTCAAGATCATCTTAGTATCATCGGTAATGGACCTATTTCTCCTTCATCATAAAATATGGAAACGCTTTAGTCAACATAAAACAACATATTTATAGATAAATTATGTGGTTTTATGTGGTATTAATACTATTATACTGTGGTATTATGTGAATATGAGGTTATTTTTTTGATTTATACAACAATGTAGTAAACTAGGAAGTAGATGATGATTGAGGTGAGTGAACGGATGAAAGCATTTGAACGGCGGGATCTAATCATTAATGAGCTGTATAGACAAAAGAAAGTCCATGTCGCTCAGCTGGCGCAAAAATTCAATGTCTCGGAAGAGACCATTCGGCGGGATCTGGATAAATTGGACAAGGAAGGACTTGCCAAGAAAAATTATGGCGGTGCAATCCTTAATGCCCACACGAATGAGGACCCTCCCTATGTGAGTAGACATCAGGTAAATATAGAGGCCAAACGTACGATAGCTGATCATGTTCTCCAATTAATTAATGATGGGGACAGTTTGGTGACGGATACGAGTTCAACAGTTTTTGAGGCTTTACGGAGAATTATAGAGGAGAAAAACAATCTTACGATTATTACGAATTCTTTGGTTGTATTATCCGAATTTCAACATTCTGGGCAAAAGCTAATTTCCACTGGTGGAATACTAGGCCCCGAGACTAGCTCCTTCGTTGGACATACCGCCTCACAGACTATTCAAAAATATAATGTGGACGTAGCCATATTCAGCTGTAAAGCGTTGTCTATGACTGGTGGGCTCAGCGATTCGAATGAAGAAGAAAGTGAACTAAAGATTCTGATGCAACAGCAGGCGAATAAAGTAGTTTTGCTCGCAGATCACTCTAAGTTCGATAGGACTGCGTTCATTAAATTATTTAGTTTCGATCGAGTGGATTATATCGTTACAGACGAGAAGCCTTCTGAGGAATGGATCGAGTTTCTGAATAACTATCATATATCTCTTATCTATGCACCCGCTGAGTAATCAGTAGGTGCATAAATAAAGATAAGGGGGAATCTTTATTTCACTAGTCGTTTAAAAGACCGCTTTTCTCTACGATCTTCAGCCACTCCCCAGCAATCAGATCATGCCCAGCCGCTGTCGGGTGAACGCCGTCCCACAGCCAGTAGGCTGGATCTATTCTACTAGTAGCTGCGTCAAATGCTTCCTGTAAAGGAACAAACACCGCATTAAATTCCTCTGCAAGCTGCTTAACAACACCCTGATAATGAGTAATCCGCTCTTTCCATTCGTCCCATTGTTCTGCCGGAGCTCCGGTATTTAGAATAAAAGGCTCACACAAGACCAGCTTCGTTTGCGGAAGTACTTCCCTAGTTTCTTCAAGCACATGACGGTACGCACGTTCAAAACGGTCCGTTATACCACTGGGTTCCCCTTTCATTGTTCTCCAAAGATCATTAACACCAATTAAAATACTGATGATATTCGGCTGAAGGTAAATCGCATCCTCATTCCAGCGTGCATATAAATCGGAGATCCGATCCCCACTAATTCCACGGTTATAGAACACGAGATTCTGCTCAGCCCGTTCGTTGCCTAGCTTACCGCCAATGATATATGCATAGCTATGTCCTAGAATATGATTGGGATCTTCATCACGACCACGGTTTCCATCCGTAATAGAATCACCCTGAAACAAAATCACTTTTTTAGCTTTAGAAGTTGGAATAGTCATTACTACGATTCATCTCCTTGATCTCGTCTTTTACATGAAACATTCAAGTTGAATGTTCCATAGGATACAAGTAAAGTTAACATATACAACTCAAGGAGGGAAGAAAATAATGAAATACAGAAGACTAGGTAAATCAGGACTAAAAGTCAGTGAAATCGGCTTAGGCAGCTGGCTTACATATGGAACAGCAGCAGAGCAAAAGGCAGCAGACGCCTGCATCAGCAAAGCTTTTGAATGCGGTATCAATTTCTTTGATACAGCTAATGCTTATAACCGTGGTGAAGGCGAAAAAGCAATGGGCGCTGCTCTTCGCGCCTATGAAAGATCATCTTATGTGCTGAGTACAAAGGTATTCTTCCCCATGGGGGATGATGTGAATAATCGCGGTTTGTCACGTAAGCACATCATGGAGCAATGCGAAGCTAGCCTTCGCCGTTTAGGAACCGATTATATTGATGTTTATTTTTGTCATCGCTTTGACAGAGAGACGCCTGTGGAGGAAACTTTGCGCGCGCTGGACGACCTAACTGCACAAGGTAAAATTCTGTATTCGGCAGTGAGCGAATGGAGCGCAGCTCAAATTTCTGACGCCACCGGCATTTCACGCAGACTAAATCTGCGTCCGCTTATTTCCAATCAGCCTATCTATAACATGTTCGAACGTTACATTGAAGATGAGGTACTTGAGGTATCTCAGCGTGAGGGTCTCGGACAAGTGGTCTTTTCCCCACTCGCCCAAGGTGTTCTGACAGGTAAATACAAACCTGGACAACAGCCTCCGGCAGGAACACGCGCAGCTGATGATTCGGTAAATGGCGTCATTCGTAGCTACTTCCGCGATGATGTACTGACTGTTGTCGGACAGCTGGATGAACTAGCTAGCAGTCTTGATTTGAAGCTGTCGCAACTAGCGTTAGCTTGGACCCTACGGCAACCTGGTGTAAGTTCTGCAATTATTGGGGCCAGTAAGCCAGCGCAGGTGGAAGAGAACGCCAAAGCTGTTGATGCCGTTCTATCTCTAGATACTTTGGAGAGAATTGAAGAGATTCTAAAGCCAGTAGCCGATTTCGCTCCAGCGAGATAATCTAAAAGAGGTTGTACCAAAAGCCACAGCAATTGGCTTAGGTACAACCTCTTTTTTCTTAAGAGATCAATTTGGATTCTTCGGCTTGTTCAGCCGCCTTTTCGATATAACGCTCCAGCGGCTTTTTGAGCGTTAGCGCCAGTAAGAGTGCTATTACACCGAATAGGATCAAATAAAGACAATCGCGAATCGCCACTTCCGGCAGAATCCCCCCTACCGCCTCCCGCATCAAACTAATCGCATAAGTAAATGGCATAAACGGATTCAACATTTGAAAGAAATGGCCTGTTGTACTGATTGGAAACGTACCGCCAGAGCTTGAGAATTGAAGCACCATGAATACGATTGCTATCCCCTTCCCAACATTGCCGAATACCGAGACAAGCGTAAATACAATCGTCACGAATACGATACTAATTAATACTGCAAAAAGGACAAACCACACCTTGTCCACCACATAACATTTCAGTATAAAGATATTACCAAGTACAGCCACCAACGCTTGCAGAATCCCAACCGTAAGAAACGTCAGCAAACGTCCAAAATACAATTGATACCGCTTGTACACAATTCCCTCAGTGTCCACTCCCGTACGGAGAAGTGAGATTAGGAGTGTGCCACCTACCCATAAGGAAAGTACAACATAAAAAGGAGTCATAGCCGAACCATAATTCGGAATAGGATATAACTTATTCTCTTTTAATACTACCGGATTGGCTAAAAAATCACTTTTGCTCTTAATATCCCCTCCGAGCAGCTCAGCAATCTCACCCAGATCCACCTCATCTTTGATCTGACGGATGGTGGCTGCTGCTTTACGAATCGAATCTTCCAGTATCGGAAGATCATTTCGCACCATATCCGCTGCGACCGCCACTCCCTTATCCGCACGGGGGAGACCTGTACGTATCAGATCAGAAATCTGGTGCACCCGTTCCTCGACAGCCGGCAGATCCTGACGGACGAAATTTGCAGCTTGTTGTATTTTTTCTCCTGCAACAGGCAAGCTGCTCTGAATTAGCGGAAGTGTATCACGAACAAAAGTACCAAAGCTCTGTGTCTTATCTGCGACACCGCTAGCTGCTGTATGTACCGCTTCACGAATAGCTGGTAAGTCTTGCTGTAGACTAGCCAAGCTTGATTGTCCGAACTCAATCGCTGCCATAGTCTCCTCAAGAAGGGTACCCAGCGCCGATAGACGATCCGGAACTTGATCCAGGGCAGTGGCTGTAGTCTCAGCAGCAGTGGATATTTGCTCTAATGTATTTTTTATAGCAGGGATAGTTGCCGCTTCATATTCGGAAATAAGCTTCGAAATGGCTACGTTCCCTTCGCCAGATTTAAGACCCAATTGCTTAACATTACTCGGATCAGGCTGACCCTCATTTTGTAGATCCGTCGCCAGTGAGTTTACCAAAGAAGTCTGTCTGCTCAAGGCATTGTTTACAGCCTTGCCAATCTCAGCATTAGTTACTGTTCCCGGTGAGAATGTATTCAGTGCCGATAACAAAGAAAGCGTATGATCCATCACGTTACTTCCCGACACCAGCTGAGCGGAAACTGACTCAAGTTGCTCGCGTACCGCTTGCGGGTCAATATCTTCTCCCTGCAGCAGTTCAGCAAGCTGAACTACTGCGTTCTCCGTATTTTGCAGCAGGTATATATTTTGTTTGAGGGCGGCAGGTACCGCTTCAAATGCAGCATTACTCTTCTCTAAGAACTGTTGAAGCTCTAGAACAAAATCATTTCCAGCAGTTACAATTTTGTCGGCCTTAGGTAGCGCAGTTAGAGCAGTGTTAACAACTTTATTTGCTTCCGCAAGACCTTCCGACGCCTTGTCCATGATTTGTTCAACTTCACCAAAATGATTATCAAGTTGAACGATTAGCTGTGCTGCTTGTTCAATTTTGGGTAGCTTATCCTGCAGCTCCCCTAAATGATCTGCAACATTGGCAATTTGAGGCCAATGTTCAGCTATTTTTTCTAAAGCCAATCCCGCCTTTTCCACCTCAGGCAGCTTATTCTCCAGCTTAGAGATGCGCGTTGCCGATGCATGAATTTGCGGCCACTGCTCCTCAATTTTCAATACATGTTGGCCTGCCGTTTCAATCTCGGGGAGACTTGCCTCTAACTTAAACAACCCTTTTTCAACCTTGCGTATAATAGGCAATTCAGATTGGAATTTTGAATCAATTTGCTTTAAAGCCGTAAATACGGTTTCGCTAATGGTTTCCGTAAAATTCTCACTGATCTGTGTTGTAATTGAAGAGGCACCTTTATCTGTGATTTTAGGGGCAATCGCATTTATCTTCTCATTGACGGTATATTCAATCTCTGGTTTCACGATCCTGCCTTCGAGGATTCCTGTCATTCTTGTGGAGAAATCAGCAGGGATAACAATACTCGCATAATAATCTCCACGCTTCACACCGTTGTGCGCAGCTTCTGCATCTACGAAGGTCCAGCCTAAGCTTTTATTATTCCGAAGACTTTCCATGACATCATTGCCGATATTGAAGCTCTTATCCTTCACAGTGGTCCCTTCATCCAAACTGGTTACAGCAATCTTAATGCCAGAGGTATTACTGTAGGGATCCCACACCGCCGCAACGTTAAACCAATCATACACAGAAGGTAACACCACCAAAGCAGCGATCAGGAACACGGCCACAGGAACCTTAAATACGTTGCGCCAGTCGTTCCTATAAATCCGTAGTATTCCACCCATTCGTTGCTCCCCCTAATCTGTATGTTTTGACATTTTAATATGCCCGAGGAGACAAACTTTTACTATCATTTTTAGTGTATTCATGACCGGCATCGTTTTTCAGAAATATTTTTAAAAAATTGCAACAAAACCTGTTCGTTTAACGTAATAGAAGTATATAGCCCGTTTAGGAAAAAACGTAGCGGGTAATAAGATATATACAACCTTTTTACATATCTCAAGGGGGAGATTTCTAATGTTTAAGAAAAAGTCAGCGTATGTGTTACCGGTTGTTGTTCTATTGTTTCTTTCCCTAATTACTACTGCTAGTACCGTTGGAACACGAGTAGATGCGCAAGATAGTGGCAAGACTCAGCAACAGACGGTATATATCCATACTATTCAATCCGAGAATGGCAAGCTTTCCATTACAGCCGATGAAATAAACTGGTATCAGGGTGCTGATGCTGACCGAATCTTTGCTGAGAGAGACCCAGAAGGTGCAGCAGAAATTGGCGGAGCTCCAGACGGATATTATGTTGTTAATGATGTTGATACACTGACAACCTATCCGATCGCGGATAACGCAAAAGTCACCATGCAGATCTTTGATCACACTGGTAACATTGAGGACTTAGACATTCAGTGGAACGAAGCTATCACCTTACAGCAATTTATCGATCAATTTAATAAAACGGATATTTTCGATCTAAGCCAGTTCCCTTATCACCTTACGATTCAGGACGGCGTAATCACTTCCATCGTGCAACAATATATACCTTAAGCAGCAACACGTAACATATGAAAAAGAGGGTTACCCAGCGACCATTTACGTGGCTTAGGGGTAACCCTCTTTTTTTGCAAAATGGATTATTTTTATTGCGCATCCCTAACAGGAACTCCAAAATTCGGCGTGCCATCTTCATTCCAATGGAAGATCTGAGCACGAGTATGACGGTTTGGATCGTAAAGAGGATCGCCAGTAATTTCTTTATAATTGCGGCAGTGGTAGATGAGCACATCTTCCCCATTTTCATTGACCGTGAAGCTATTATGGCCTGGACCGAATTGTCCATTTTCTTCATTTGTTTGGAATACTGGATTTGGTAGTTTAGTCCATGAAGCTGCCTCCAGAAGTTCGCTGTCTTCATCCGCTACTAATAGTCCCATGCAATAATTGAAGTCTGTAGCACTCGCCGAGAAGCTGATAAAGATACGACCATTTCGTTTCAGTACTGCTGCGCCTTCGTTTACTTTGTACCCAATAATTTCCCAGTCATGCTCTGGAGTAGCAATCATAGTCTGAGGACCTGTGAGTGTCCACGGATTGCTCATTTCAGAAATATACAGATTAGAATTACCCTCAATATTCAGGTCCTTCTGAGCCCATACGTAGTACAGTTCTCCTTTATGCTGAAACGTTGTCGCATCCAAAGCGAACGATTCCCAAGCAGTCTTCACTTGACCTTTTTCTACCCATGTTCCTTCTAAGGGATCAGCAGATGCATTCTCGAGCGCAAACATACGGTGATCGAACAAACCATCCGTCGTCTCCGTAGTCCGTGCTGCAGCAAAGTAAATGTACCATTTTCCGTCTATGTAATGAATTTCCGGCGCCCAAATGTTAGCACTAAGCGGCCCCGTCTCATACTTGCGCCATGCTACAACTGGTTCTGCAGTAGTTAATCCTTCGATGGTTGTCGATCTTCTTACTTCGATCCGGTCGTATTCTGGAACAGAAGCTGTGAAATAATAATATCCATCCGTATGTTTATATACCCATGGATCAGCACGTTGCTCCACCAATGGGTTGTTATACTCTCTACTCGTATCCATAATCTCTCTCCTCTAAAAAAGCTTTAACAATGCAGAACCATGCGGTGGAAGAACCTGCGTAACCCCTTCATTAGTAACTTCCAGGTCGTGGCTTTTCCACAGATTACGTATCGTTTTTGGAACTGAAACATTTAGCTTTTGGAACGATACCTGAAGTGTCGACTCTTTGTCACTGAGATTAAACAACGCTACATAGTGGTTACCCTGTTCATCCTCAGAAGTCCAGATTGCATACTCTTCGTTCCACTCTACTTGTCTACCACCCTTACCAAAATGATGCAGATGAAGCACTTCCCTATTGGTTAACAAAGATAATGTCCACTCATCATTGTCTCTAAGCTCTCCCCCGAACATTAAAGGCGAACGAAAAATAGTCCAGAGCGTCATCATGGTAACCTGTTCGTCAGGAGTAAACCTTGTAAATCGGTCTCCCCCGCCATCAACGGAACGAATCCCAAGATGACCTAGCGGCAGCATATCGCAGTCTGGCCAATGTCCAGGCTGAACGTAAGGAGCCCATTTTTCGCAGCGCTCGAACATTCCACGCAGCAAATGCCAATGATCCCAATAATCGTCGGTCATTCTCCATAGGTTAGCATGTTCAGCTAAGTGTTCAGCCTCTTCTACCGGAGCAGGTCCAGGTGAAAGACTAAGCACCATTTCACGACCACAGCGGTCGATAGCCTTACGGATCATGGCAACTTCGTCTTTGTGGTATCCATAAATACGTGAAGCGGCAATATCATCCACCTTCACATAATCTACACCCCAACTGGCGTACAGCTGGAAGAGAGAATCATAGTAAGCCTGACTGCCTTCTTTAAAAGCATCTACTCCATACATATCTGTATTCCACGGACATATAGAGTTGGGATGTGCGATATCACGTGCGGTTTGCTCAGATCCTAGAATGGAACTTGCCGCATGAACGGCCTGTCGAGGGATTCCACGCATAATATGGATGCCGAATTTCAACCCTAATCCATGCACATATTCAGCGAGTGGGGCAAAACCTTTGCCTCCCTTTGCGGAAGGAAACCGATTTTCTGCCGGTTGAAGTCTGGAATACTCGTCCATGACCAGCGGTACAAAGTTACGATATTGCGAAGAGTTCGCTCCAGGCTCATACCACTGAATATCTACAACAACATATTCCCAGCCAAAACCCTTCAAATGAGCAGCCATATATTCAGCGTTGCCTCTTACCTCTTCTTCATTAACACTAGCTCCGTAACAGTCCCAGCTATTCCAGCCCATCGGGGGCGTTGCAGCTAACATAATGATTTTCACGTCCTTTTCTAAGACTTTCAGTTTAAAAATAGCATAGACAAAAAGACTTGTAAACATATTTATTTAAACCTTTTAATACTTTTATAAAATAAATAGTGAAAGTAACATGATTCTGCTGTAAAACCATCTTATTTCGTGAATTAGTTTCATTGATTTTTAAATTAAATTAGATTAAATGAAAAAAAAGGAAAAAAACTCCCTTATTTTTATCATTCTACAAAATAAGGAAGGATGCTTTATTTATATGCTATATTAGTTTATAATTTCATAAAACAGTATTCATTTATGACCATTTGGAAGAAGGTATTGATAAAATGATCTATATTAAAGATTTAATGAGTGGTCTTGAAATATTCAAGGCGCTTAGTTCTGAAATCAGAATCCTCATACTCGAACTTTTAGCTACCAATCAAGCACTGAATCTGAATGAAATTGCCAAGAAGCTGAACCTCAGCAATGGCGCAATCACGATGCATATTAAAAAGTTAGAAGAAAGCGGTCTCATCGAGATAAACACATCCGTGGGTAAACACGGTATTCAGAAGGTCTGCTATTTAAATAAGGATAAGCTTATTGTTGATCTTCGCAGCAAGGATGTTGATAATCTCTACGAAGTAGAAATCCAAGTAGGACATTATAGCAACTATCAGGCTGTTCCGACCTGCGGACTTGCTACCAAAGACAGCATTATCGGCGACTTCGACGAACCCCGTTATTTCGCTGATCCTCAGCGGATTGAATCCGAGATCATTTGGATGGCTGAAGGCTTTCTCGAATATAGAATTCCGAACTATCTTAAAGCAAATCAAACGTTCCGCGAAATCCAATTCTCGATGGAGATTGGCTCTGAGGCCCCTGGATCTAACGATAACTATCCCTCCGATCTTTATTTCTACTTAAATGGAATTGAAATCGGCTACTGGACTAGTCCTGGAGATTTCGGAGACACGCGTGGAACGTTTAATCCAGACTGGTGGCCTCCACATTTAAACCAATATGGTATGCTCAAACTGATCCGTATTAATAATGAAGGTAGCTTTATTGACGGTTGCCGGATTTCTGACGTGACCCTGGATGATATTCAGCTTGATTACAAGAGCGAGCTTACTTTCCGGATAGCCGTAACGGACAAGCCTGTAAACAAACGCGGGCTCACCATTTACGGCAAACATTTCGGCAACTATAGCCAGGACTTACTGGCGCGTGTACTATATGATGTTCATGAAGTTGAAATTGGCGCTTCTCGTACTGCCGTTACCTTATCAGAGTAAAACATTCCCTAAACAAAAAGACCTTAGAACCAGCAATAACTGGTCTAAGGTCTTCTTTTTATTTGTATATTTTTTTGAGTTTGACTCATAATAACCTTGTCTCCCAAACCACCGAGAAGGAGTGTTTCGAATGCGTGAAGGTCTAATTCCCGCTGTTCTTGGAACCGTCGTAACCGCTTCTAGCGCCGCTTTTCTTGGAAGCAAGTATAAGATGGCAGCAACAGGCGTACTTGGATTTGGTCTGGCTCATGTCGTATTGGGTGCCATTGATCTGTTTGAGCATCGGTAAGGATTGGAAGATGCCGGGTGGCATAAACACTGCCCGGTTTTTTTGATATACATATTGGCGCAATTACAGCTACTTCTTCATACACGAATCATGAATCATGAATCCAACATTCCATGAAGCATACGGACTCAGATGACGTTATTTGCTTATTTTTAGCCTCTCGTTTTCAATAGCAGGAACCACACCAAACTCATAAAAAGAAGGGCTGTCCCATCAGCTATTTTCATAGCTTTTGGGACAGCCCCTCTTAGTATGTTGAATATTTATTTTATAGCAATATAAAATAAACGTTCCGCATCATCATCCGCCTCTATCCACTCGAAATCGGCGTAAGTCTTCACATCACTAAATCCAGCCTTAAGCAGTTCATCCTTCATCCACTGGGGATCGTAGGCACGCTGAATATGTGTCTCTTCGAAACGGCGATATACATCACTCCGTCCCTCTTCGCGAGCGAAAATGGACAGATGATGTTCTATTTCGCGGCGAGGAACATCCATCTCACAAGTCCAAATATAAGACACCGATGGTTCGTCCAGAATAAAGGGCTGCTCTTCTTCATAACGGATCAGTGTGTTTGGGTGATGCACATCGAACAGAAAGGTGCCGCCTTGCTTTAGTCCTGCAAAGGTACTAGCAAAGACAGCTCTGATATCGTCTTCTTCCAGCACATAATTCAGACAATCACAGAAAGAAATCACAGAATCCACAAGCTCTGGAAGCTCCCATTCCTTCATGTTTTGTCTAATCCAACGAACACTACCTTCGCGCAAGAAACGCCGTCCCTGGGGATGCTCTTCCATTTTGCGCTGTGCCACTGAGAGCATATCTGAAGATAGATCGATTCCGGTCATATGATACCCTGAACCCGCCAAAGGAATAGTGATACTCCCGGTGCCGCAGCCAAGCTCAGCCACGGTTACAGGCTTACCGTATTTGCTCCATGCGGTTTCAGCAAAGGAGATCCAATCAGGATACGGCATATCTGCCATGAGCTCATCGTATACATAAGCAAATTTCCCATAGGAAGACACTAGTACACCGCTTTCTATTACAACATTTAATATGATTCTATTATTGACCCATCAAGCATAAACGCTCTAGGCGTCCCCACAAGATCTCTTATATTTCAAATTATTCGGTTGTTTCTTCATTTCCCTCGGTTGAACCTTCCTCTTCCTTAGGAGCAAGATACGTCCAATTCTCTTTTTGGGTAATATGGCCTTCCTTCATCAGCTTTCCAAGCGCACGCTTAAAGGCTGATTTGCTAATTCCGAAACGCTGCTTGATAATATCCGGTGGTGTAGCATCCGAATAAGGCATCGCTCCACCCGGACGGGCATGCAAGAATTCCAAAATCGTGGCAGAGTCTACATCCATGCCTACTTCTTTACGGAGACCCATAGAAAGGTTAACACGTCCATCCTCGCGGATATGGGAGACACGTGCTTCAAACTGCTCCCCAAGACGTAGTAGACGACTCCGTTCAGAAGAGTGGACCATACCGATAATACCAAAGCCTAAAACCCCAGCATCTACAAGAACAAAAGTCCCCATCTGCAGCGGTTTGTACACCCGGGCTGTCACAGTCTGTCCCATCCAGGATTCAGGCGCAGGAAGAGCTAGCGGAGCTAGTTCCTGTTCTCCAGCTAATTTAGCACGAAGGCGCCCCTGTTTATCATGCTCCATAATCGCATACACATAGTCGCCGATCTGAGGGCGCAACTCTGGAAGCTCTGGAAGCTCACGAATGGGCAGCAGCAGCTGCCGTCCGAGACCCATTTCCAAGAAGCAACCTAGACGCGGATGGATATCAGCCACTTCCAATAAGGCCATTTCGCCCAATGTCAGAAACGGTTTCTTCATCGTTGCCGCTAGGCGGTCCTCGGTATCGAAGAAGATAAAGACTTCAACTTTATCGCCTGTCTTAACCTTCTCGGTAAGCTCAGTATAATGCAGCATAACATCCTGATCTCCTGCATTCAGGAAAAATCCGTATGGGGATACCTCTCTTACTACATTAAGTGTAACTGTAGTTCCTGCAATCAGGCTCATACAGTCTCCACTACCTTCGCATCCGACCACAGACGCTCAATATTGTAGTATTCACGTTCATCGCGGTGGAAAATATGAACAATAACATCTCCAAGATCCATCAGCACCCAGCGTGCTGAATCCATTCCTTCGATCCCCTTAATTACTCCGCCTGCTTCATGGACCACTTTGCGGACTTCGGTGGCGATGGACTGAACTTGGGTATCCGAATTACCGTGACATACAACAAAGTAATCACTAATCGGTGAAACAGTACGCAGATCTAATGCCACTACGTTCATTGCTTTTTTATCTTCCACAGCCTTAAGGGCCAGTTCTAACAGCTTGCTTGGTTGTACACTCATATTTTATCCTCCAATATTCTAACTAAATCATTACGCGCCAGTACCGTTAACGGAAAGATCACTCGGCGTTTTTCCAGTAGCAAACTAATCGTAGAATCAAATCCAGCGACTAGTCCTTCTTCCAAACTTACTTTAGCCAGCTTACGTATCTTATCAACGCCTGGAAAATCGCGGCCTGGCTCGATATAGTCGGCGAGACAGACAATTTTCTCAAGTAAACTCATGTCTTCACGACCTGAGGTGTGAAAACGGATCGCATTAAGAATATCTGGATCTGTGATCCCATAATCTTGCTCTGCTACAAAGGCACCTACTTCTGAATGCCACAGCTGCTTGTCATGCTTCAGAAGATTCAAGTTCAGATGATTCTGCTCGATAATCTCCTTCATTCTCTCCACAGGCCAATACTTGGCCACATCATGCAGAATTGCTGCTGTCTCCGCACGCTCAGGATCAGCGCCATATTGCTCAGCTAGTTGAATGGATGACTCCATGACGCCCAGTGTATGCTTCCAGCGCTTTGCAGGCATTTGTGTCGAGACCGCCTCAATCAGAGCTTCGCGGCTGTATGCCATACAATCCACTCCTTTGAACATATTCGAACACTGCCTCAGGTACCATATAACGAATGGATTTTCCAGTTGCAGCCCGTTCTCTTAACATCGTTGACGAAATATCAACCAGAGGCATATCTGCTAGCAGTACCTTTTCTGCTATATAAGTTGGCAATGCATCTAGATCAAGAGGTGTTCCCGGACGACCTACGCCGATAAATGTAAGCCGCTGCACAAGCTCTTCAATCTCGTTCCATTTCGGTAAATACTGGACCATATCCGCTCCGATGATGAAATAAAGATCGAAATGCGGATACGCCTCTTGCAGCCGTCTTATGGTCTCAAACGTATAGGAAACGCCACCTCTGACAACTTCCCAATCTAATGTGCGAAAAGCTTCATGATTGTGTATCGCTTCCTGCACCATTGCCAGCCGATCTGCTCCAGATACCCCTGCCTCATGTTTATGAGGCGGAATATGTGAAGGCATAAACCATACTTCTTGAAGTCCATAAGTTTCTCTAGCTGCTTCCGCTGCCATCATATGACCAATATGAAGAGGATCAAAGGTACCTCCCATAATTCCAACTTTCAAGAGGACGACCTCCTTGGTAGTATGCTTTCAGGTATTAGCGGGGCAGCTCAATGGTTTTGTTATCACGCGATTCTTTGTACAAGACAATTGTCTTTCCGATCACTTGTACAAGCTCAGAACCCGATTGTTCGGCAAGTTGCGCACCGATTTCCTTGGGATTCTCAATATTGTTGCTCAGTATACTAATCTTCATAAGTTCACGCTTCTCAATAGCTTCTTCAATGTGGCGTACGAGGTGATCGTTTACTCCACCTTTGCCCACTTGAAAAATAGGATCTAGGTGATGCGCCAATGAACGAAGATACCGTGTTTGTTTACCAGTTAACATAAATGAATAACTCCTTAATTAACATATATTATTACCCTAAATTGATGAATCCATTTCTTACTCTTTTCCACCCAGACAATGGAGTATGGTCTGTCGCATGGTTTCCGTAGGAGCAGGCTGCCCTGTCCAATACTCCAATGCATAAGCCCCCTGATAGACAAACATCCCGAGGCCTCCATGAATCTTACAGCCTCGTTCAAGTCCTTCTAACAATAGACGCGTGCGCAGTGGATTATAAATCAGATCACTTACGACCATCCCTGCACGAAGCAGTTCAGGATCTATAGGTGTCTCATCCATATGAGGATACATTCCCACGGAGGTTGTATTGATCAGTACATCAACGCCATCTAGCATTTCCGCTACTTCGTTCATGCTAATCCCGACCACATTCCCTTTGCTCTGGCACTCTGCAGCCAAGTCCTGTGCCTTATCAACACTGCGATTAGCGATAAGGATAGAAGAAGGCTTCTCCTGAAGCAGTGCGGCAACAATTCCTCTAGCTGCTCCACCGGCTCCAATCACCATAATCTTCGTACCTGACAAATCAGAAATAGCTTCCGCTTTAAGCGAACGTACATAACCGATTCCATCCGTATTATATCCAGTGAGTACCCCGTTATTATTAACAATCGTATTGACTGCACCAACGGCTACCGCACTTTCATCTAATAGATCCACATAAGCCATCACCGCAACCTTATGCGGAATCGTCACATTTACGCCACGGAATCCAAGCGTGCGAATCGCTTGCACCGCATCCTCCAGATTCTCTGGAAGGATATGAAGCGGCACGTAAGCACCCGGAATTCCCAGTGCTTGCAGTGCTGCTTCATGCATAATAGGAGATTTGGATTGAATAATAGGATCTCCCATTACGCCCAGTAAAATATTCCCGGTATTGTAGCCCTCGGTTGCAGTTATCAAAGACACTGTAATAGCCTCCCCGTTAGATCATCGAAGGGCGGGTAAGCACCTTCACACCACGCGGAACGTGGATAGCCACGACTGCGCCTTCTGTCCCGTTGACCTTAATCCAGCCCAAACCTGAAATATATAGATCGCTCCGACTGCCTTTATTAATTCGGAACTCATGCCGTTGCCATGGTGGCAGCTTGTCCATCCGGTCACTTCCTGGAGGAGACAACATCTCACCACGATGGTCCGCATAAAGGGAATCTGCACGTTCCAGTTTGGTGCGATGGATTTTTAAAGTACCACTAATAAAGCAAGTGAACGATTGATGCGGACCTTGCACGAAATCAAAACGTCCCAGTCCACCGAAGAATAGCGTCTGTCCTTCATTCAACTGATAGACAGCAGGCTTCAACGGATTGGCCGGCATAACTGCATCCAGATCCTGACGCTCAACTAGTTCACTATAACGCCATGGATACACGATCCCTGGCGTATCTATAATATAGTGGCCATCATCTAGCGGGATTTTGACCGTATCGAGTGTTGTACCAGGGTAACGCGAGGTGGTTAACTCCTGCTCCAAATCACTATAGTCCGAAATCAAACGGTTGATAAGCGTGGATTTCCCTACATTCGTAGCACCCACTACATAAACATCACGCCCACCACGCAGTTCTGTTACTGCTTCCAGTAAACGGTCAAAGCCTTGATTACGTTTCGCACTACAAAGTACGATTTCAGCTGTCCGCAATCCTTCTTCTTTACAGCGTTGTTGCATCCAGTTACGCAGTTTATTCCAGTTCGTAACCTTAGGCAGCAGATCACATTTATTCACTGCAAGAATAACTGGGTTATTACCGACAAACCGCTGAAGGCCGGAAATCAAACTGCCTTCAAAATCGAAAATGTCAACAATATGAATAACAAGTGCATTCTTCTCCCCTACTCCACTCAGCAAGCGAAGAAATTCATCCTGGTTCACAGAAACAGATGAAGCCTCGTTATAATTCTTAATCCGGAAACAGCGTTGGCAAATCACAGGGTCCCGATCTAGTGCGACTTCCGGAAGGTATCCTGGTTGATCCTTATGCTCCGTCTGAAGCTTGATACCACAACCGCTACACTTCTCAGTACGCTGTGTTTCACTTTGTTCGTTCATTACTATTTTTCCTCCTCGTGCCACAATCCTTTTTTACGAAGCCGTGTCAGAGCAACTCGCTCTACCCGACGATTAAATCTTGTGCCGAACCCTTCATCCTTAACGGAGATTGGCAGCACCAATACGGTATACAGGCCAAGCCGATTGCCGCCGTATACATCTGTAAGCATTTGGTCTCCCACCACAATCGTCTGCTCCGGTGGCAACTCCATCTGCTTCATCGCTTTGAGAAAAGGAGCATTACTCGGTTTACGAGCCTGATGCACAAATTCAATATTAAGCGGTGTAGCAAAGCGTGACACCCGTTCCATGTTGTTATTGGATACGATGATGAGCTTAAAGCCCACTTCCTTCACCTTCTCAAACCATAACAACAGCTCCGGAGTAGCCACAGGCGCTTTGGCACCGACCAGTGTGTTATCCAGATCCGTAATGATTCCACGGTATCCCTGCCGATACAGCTCTTCTAGAGAAATATCGAATACCGTATTCACCCGGAGTTTGGGAACTAACATTTCAAACAATACGTTCACCTCGATTTCATACAAAAAACTATAACATACTCCATGCGCTACGCAAATAAATCTATAGCAATGATTTACTGCATAAACGCTATTTCTTGGATCTTATCGTTCTCCGCAGCCGCAAAGCTTCAGTATACACGCTCTGCCAGTCTTTGTCTTCAATAACATCAGGGCTATACTTCGCTTGTTCAAACATCGTTAGCAGTGAAGAAAGATGATTGGCCACAGCAGGTCGTTCCTGACTCCAGCGGACTACGGCTTCACGCAATGTTTCATGCTCTTCCTTCATCATTCCCTTACGATGCAAATACCTTACCCAACGCTCAGTTTCAGCCACAACTTTCTGATCAGGCGTTAAAGGTCGGCCCATTCGCATCTGTTGAACGAAGAAGCGAAGCTTAAAGCGAATATGCCAAACTTTAAAAATAGTCCAGGATAATAATACAACCACTGCCGCCAAAATCACCCATAAACCCACATGGAAGCCTTGATCTGCTTGTGCATTAGTCACAGGTGCAGGTGTTGGTTCTGCCATTTCATCTTGATCTTCCGGGTCTGTCTCAGGTATTTGCTCATTCTTAGTCAGGAGAGGAGCATTAAATCCCGGTGTAGCTTCAACAGGAATCCAACCATACTCACCAAAATAGACCTCAGCCCAGGAATGGGCATCTGCATTGGTAATCGTGTAATTATTATTTGCCGCACCCACCTGCTGCGCCAGATTCATAGGCATTTCTGGCTGTTCTCCAGGTGCATAACCCTTAACCCATCTTGCAGGGATGTTTAGGGAACGTGCCATAGTGACTAGTGCCGTAGAATAATAATCACAGTAACCTTCCTTCAGCTCGAACAAAAATCCATCTACAAAATCCTCACTTGAAACACGTGTTATATCCGGCTTGTTGGTATATGGAAAGGTTTGTTGTAAGTATTGTTGCAAAAGTGCTGTTTTTTCATACGGAGTTGTTCCTTGGGCTGTAATTTCCTCGGCTAGATCTTTAACCCGTTGAGGGAAGTCATCAGGCAGCTGAAGGAAGCTTTCCTCCAGATCATTACCTTTGTATAGCTCCTCATAGGTCTTTGCTGTCAATTCCTGAACAGGAATGACGGGAACTTCAGAAGTCAGCTCGAAGGTCGAAGGATAGTCTAGTTTCTTCTTATCCATATCCCATAGAAGCTCACTATCACGGTCTCTCCAGAAAAGACCTTTCCCGGCTGCCTCACCATTTAATGAATCCACCGAAGTTACAGAATAAGCACCGAATAACACCGGAAATTCATTATTGTTAAGCACTTTAACCGTCTGTTTCAGTGTGCGGGTAGTGACCTTAGAAGCCACACTTTGCTCCAAGGATTTCCCCGTCTCCACCTCTTCTATAGGTCCTCGCTTCAATCGATCCTTATCCGACCATCCACTTCCAGAATAGATTCTGCGTGTTTCTCCTCGCATATAAACACGCAAATCTGAAACCACTGTCATCACCGGGGTATAATCGAAGTTAAAGCCCCCGCCCAGGTTGTCATCATTGAGACTATAGCCAGACGAAGTATTGTTAACAGAGGAACCTGAGCCCGTATTGGAATTCGTTGTTCCAGTTGTGCTCTTACCAGAAGATTTCCCAATTCCATTCCACTCTTGCCACGCTGTATAAGGATCCGTCAAAGTAGGCCTTACATCCGGCATATTCACACCGATTAAAATAACCAGAGAGAAGACGATTGCGATATTCATGACTATTTTCGAGGGATATTCCAGCAAATGTACCCATCCACGCGGATAATGTAGCTGAAAACTTCTCAGGTGCTGGCTGACAAGCCATCCCATACCCGCAAATACCGTCCAAGCCACTTCCTGCCACAATACAATAGATGTAAAGGAATCAAGCGCAGCCAGCGCTACAATGTTCATTCCTATAAACCATAAGATACGCTTCTTAGAGGATACCCACCAAGACGACAGCAACAGCAAGGCAGAGGCACCAAGAGCAAACCAGATATACGGCACCATATACACACTAATATCTTGGAGCTTATCCACAAGGGTTGTAGCCCATGGATCAGGAACATAAATTCCGTAATTAGAAATGATGCGATAAACGATATAGATAATAGCTACTGCTTCCATAATCAGTCTGAATTGAACTTTAACAGGGATAAAAATCTCAATGACGGTGATCGTTAATAGGGCAGCCCATACAGAAGCAGTGGTTTGATTTAACCAGATGGGTTCCGTATAAGAAATCCACTGCTGTGCAATAATCAATAGCCAAAATAGGCCGACGGAACGGTGCCAGGAGAATTTTATCTGATTCCACCAGGTTCTCATATCATCCTTCCCCTCCTAACACTGAGGGAAGCTCTTGAAGCGAGCTAATACCATAACCGGTTATTCCACGAGATCTAAGGACGTCTATCCAATCGTTACCTCTATTTACCTCTGCCGAATTTCGCACATGAATATGAGAAGCAGTCATTCCTCTGCTGTCAGCCCAACGTAGTGCATCAAGTACTGGCTGTCCACGCTGTGGACTAATTAACACGAAGTAAGAGCCTTTAGGAAACATACGGTATCCTTTTTCCAATCGGGAGATAAGCGGACCGCGTCCCTCAGCGTTTAGATCGATTAAATATTGAATCATCTTCTGACGCTCAGCAGCACCTTCAACTGGTGCGAACACCTTCGTCGTCTTATCCAAACAACACAGTCCAATTCCAATTCTCTCCCGAATGCCGAAGCCGAGTAATGATGCCGTCACCGAAACTGCTAGTTCGAATTGATTCGTATTCATATAAGCTGATGTGCTTCCATCAAGGACTATAATGGTTTTGGGAATCGACTCATGCTCAAACTCTTTGGATTTCCAAGAGCCTGTCTTAGCAGTAGCGTTCCAGTGAATTCGCGTCAAGCGATCACCATATACATAGTCACGGACGCCATTAATCTGTGTGGTTTCACGCCGAGATTGAACAACGGATGTCTGCGGTCCAGATAGCCGAGATTTTCTCTCATATAACTGCCAGCGCGGAACGTAGATCGCACGAGGCAAAACCTGAAATTGTCCTTCCGATAAAAATGTTCCCTTATGCTCGACAAGCCCAAATATATCTTGGCTGATAATATCCGTATTAGCGAATGTGTATGTTCCACGCTCTAAGGCTGGTGTCTGAAACTTTAGTTCCCCAATGCCTCTGAGGCTTGGGATCACACTTTCTTCAAATACCCACGATTCTCCATTATGCCGCTTAAGAACTTCCCTTACAACAACGTAAGGCAAGGGCAAAATCCCGGGGATTGTAACCTTTAGTTTTACACGAAGATGCCCTCCAGCAGAGAGCAAATCTCCCTTGTCTTGTTCAGAATAAAGACTGCGAGTGCCCTTCGCTCGCCGAACGCCTCCTAAACCTCCAGCAATCAAATATGCAATAAGTACAGAGACCATGATAAACAACATAAATGCTGTTTTCCCGCCCTGAAAAAGTACATATAAGAGTGTAATACTCCAAATTACAAGGATGCTTGCAAGCTTAGAGGGCTGAATGATGGCTGCCACCGACGACAAATAACGTCTCATATCATTGCCTCATCGTAACAGGCACATGAATGCTCTGCAGAAGCTTTTGAAGCAAAGATTCTACGCTAATATTATCTAGGCGCGACTCTGGACGCAGCAATATTCGATGACCCAAGGCAAATGGAGTAAGGATCTTCACGTCATCAGGCAGAACGTAATCTCGTCCTTGCAAAAAGGCATAAGCTTTACAAGCCATCATAAAGGATAGTGAGGCACGTGGACTTGCACCCAGCATTACAAGTGGATGTTCTCTTGTCTGCCGCACAATATCTAACAAGTAATTCAGCACAGGATCACTCATGAAGATGTCGCGAATTTCTTCCTGAATCCCTGCAATTTGTTCCATGCTTGTTACGGGCGAAAGCCTGTCCACCGGTTGGCCTTCCTGATGGCTCAGCAATAAATTTTTCTCCGTCGCTGCATCAGGATATCCAAGGCTAATTCTCAGCATGAATCGATCTAATTGGGCTTCAGGCAGTGTATAGGTTCCCTCAAAGTCTATCGGATTCTGGGTAGCGCATAACATGAAAGGATGAGGAAGTGGATACGTCTCTCCATCTACGGTAACGTTTCGTTCCTCCATCACTTCCAGAAGTGCAGATTGTGTCTTCGTAGTAGCACGGTTAATTTCATCGGCTAGTAAAATATTCGTCATCACCGGACCAGGCCGGAAATGAAACATCTCATCCCTAGGATGATAGACAGAAACACCTGTAATATCACTCGGAAGTATATCTGGATTACACTGAATACGGCGATATTCACCGGACATTGATCTTGATAGTGCGCGAATTAGCTGGGTTTTTCCTGTTCCCGGTACATCCTCGATCAATACATGACCACCAGCAAGCAGAGCGGTTAACAATAATTGTATTTCAAATGATTTTCCAAGTATGCAGGATTCCAAATTAGTGCGTACAGCATTCATGGTGTGCATCGATTCTTGACGTACGGGCATATATAATCCTCCTAGCCAGAATAAGCAGTATTATTTATATTTTACATGATTAGAGGACCCAAAGTACATTGTTGAAGATCACGAAGTGAGGATACAAAAAAAACCATAAGATGAAACATCCTACAATTTAAAAATAACAAAAAAAGATTGCCGTCTTTTTCTGACGACAACCTTTTCATATAGCATCAACTTTACCCCTTCGGCCGTACAACTAAAGCTGCCAAAAAGGAGAACACAATAGCTGACGAGATGCCGGCACTTGTAATATCAAAAATACCCGTAACTACACCGATCCAGCCATCCCGCTCCAGCTCCGTTAATGCCCCGTGAACCAAGGAGTTCCCAAAACTTGTGATCGGAATGGTTGCACCAGCACCCGCAAATTTCACAAGCGGGTCGTAGATACCAAAAGCATCAGCAATCGCTCCGGCTACAACTAAGGTACTCATCGTATGTGCAGGTGTCAGCTTCAATACATCGAACATCAGCTGCCCTATAACGCAAATGGCTCCTCCAATCAGAAAAGCCCATAAGTAAATCATCATTATGCTTCACCTCCACTCTCTATGGCTACGGCATGAGCAACACATGGAATACTCTCTCCCTGCTGATAAGACAAAGGTGATAAAAGTGCACCCGTTGCCACTATAAGCACCCGTTTAAGTTCACCTTTTTTTAACCGCTTAAGGATATGACCATAGGTTACAACCGCTGAGCACCCGCAGCCGCTTCCTCCAGCAATCACATATTTCTGTTTCTCCAAGTCGTAGATAAGCAAACCACAATCGTCAAAGGTTGTTTGCTCCATAGGAATTCCTTCTTTAGCCAATAGGGTCTTGGCTATAGGTAACCCTACGGATGCCAGGTCGCCGGTAACAATTAAATCATAGTGCCCGGGCGATAGACCTGTATCCCGAAAATGCGCAGTAATGGTATCCGCCGCCGCAGGTGCCATAGCCGTCCCCATATTAAAAGGATCTGTCAAACCAAGATCCATAATACGTCCAAGCGTGGCCGAAACCACGACTGGATAGTTACCCGAACCGTCATTCTGACCCACTACAGCACAACCCGAACCTGTAACTGTATATTGCGCCGTTGGGGGTTTCTGCGAACCATATTCCGTTGGATAACGAAACTGCTTCTCCACCGTACAGTTATGACTTGATGTTCCCGCTAGCGCATACTTACCGCCTCCAGAATCAACGATCATTGAGGCAATCGCAAGGCTCTCCATAGAAGTAGAGCAAGCACCAAAGACTCCGAGATAAGGCACACCTAATTTTCTTGCCGCGAAGGAGCTGCTGATAATCTGGTTCATCAAATCTCCGCCGACAAAAAACTCCAGCTTTTCTTTATCGATATTTGCATTAATCAGAGCCAGCAGGGAGGCTTTCTCGAAAAGAGCACGCTCAGCCTTCTCCCATGTCTTCTCGTCCATTTCCAGCGAATCAAATATAAAATCAAAGTCTGAAGCTAAAGGACCTTCTCCCTCTTCTGGCCCTACTACAGCGGAAGAACCCAAAATAACGGGACGGTTCGTGAACTCCCAGGTCTGACTACCAAGCTGTTTCATGTATGTGCACCCCCGTCTACGCCCAAAAAGAGATAGACGATACCAATAATGAAAGCAGCTACGGCACCAAATACGATAACCGAACCTGCAAGCTTAAACATATTGCCGCCTACACCAAGTACAAGGCCCTCAGCGCGGTGCTCTAGAGCTGCAGAGCACATACTGTTTGCGAACCCGGTCACTGGGACTGCAGTTCCTGCACCAGCCCATTGAGCCATTTTGTCGTACACGCCAAAGCTGGTCAGAATTACAGAGAGTAGGATCATCACCGCGACTGTCGGACTGGCGGCTTCCTTGGAGCTCATATCGAAAATTGCCATAAAAGCCTCCTGAACACCTTGTCCAATAACACAGATTATGCCGCCAGCAATAAACGCTCGTATGCAGTTTTTGAATACGGGCCTGGCAGGAACAAAGGGCTTGGACAATTTCTCGTAATCTTGTGGAGTCAGGGTGTCAAGCTTCAGCTTGACACCCGATTTCTTAGTTTTCGCCGGCATTGAGGCACCTCCTGAAAGTTAGGCGAAGGGGGCTGACAAGCATCATAGTACTCACTTTTAAGCCCCTTAAGTTGTTCTTCGCTTAGAAGTTTTCCTTATTGTTTGCCATCCTCCGCTTCGTTATGTCCCTCCAGTTCAGGAAAAATACAGTAACACAACAATCAACAGTAAGAAGAGAACAAAAATAAGTACTGCTTCTCTTTCCCTTGGATTGTGGCGCCAGTATCGTCTGCGCGTTCCGTTTACTTGTAGGCTCCTACTTGACAATCCTCCCTGCACCCTTCTTTTGGGTACGCTGCCCGCAACCCTCATTCGTCTTCGCATCCTTTCTAAGGCTCCTGCCACCAAAGCCTCTAATGCATAGTATTCGTGGAGCTCGTGCCCGGTGTTCATTGTCTCTTGTCATGGACAAGTGAGCCCAAAATGTTCATACTAGGTTGCAGGAAGAAATAACGATGTGGTCCATTATGGATAACATCCGTTTCTCGTAGAAATATAAGAATGATGTATAAATGAGTTCTTATATTTTAATAAAGGAGTGAATTCATATGAATCAAGAAACATTGGACATGTTCAAAACACTTACCGAATTTCCCTCAGCCCCAGGATTTGAGCGCGAACTCCGCGCTTACGTCAAGGATGCTATGACTCCTTATACTGAAGAGTTCGTACAGGATCGTCTCGGTAGTTTGTTCGGCGTACTGCGCGGCGAAGAGAACGGGCCAAAGATTATGGTCGCTGGGCATTTTGACGAAGTAGGTTTCATGGTAACTGGAATTACTAACACCGGTATGATCCGTTTTCAACCACTTGGCGGCTGGCTTCCCTCTGCTGTTGCATCCCAGCGCCTACATATCATTACACCTAAAGGAACGCTGACCGGAGTTGTTGGCAGTACGCCGATCCATTTGCTAAGCAACGAAGAACGTGGTAAGACTGGCGAAATCAGCAAAATGTATATTGATATCGGTGCAGACAGCCGTGAAGAAGCAGAAAGCTTTGGCGTTAGACCAGGCCAACAAGTTCTGCCGATTTGTCCTTTTACTCCCCTTGCTAATCCCAAAAAAATCTTGGCGAAAGCTTGGGACAACCGTTACGGCGTAGGTCTCGCCATTGAACTAGTTAAAGCATTGCACGGTAAAAAGCTGCCGAATACCGTTTTCGCTGGTGCCACTGTACAAGAGGAAGTAGGTCTTCGGGGTGCGCGTACTGCGGCTAATCTCCTGTCACCAGACATCTTCTTCGGTCTGGACGCGAGCGCTGCTGCCGATATGACTGGTGACAGTCAGGCATTTGGCCATCTGGGCAAAGGAGCTCTCTTACGTATTTTTGATCCTACGATGGTTACACATCGCGGTCTGATTGAATATGTACAAGATACAGCGGATACCCACCGGATCAAATATCAGTATTTTGTATCCCAAGGCGGAACAGATGCAGGTCAGGTTCATGTTAGTGGAATTGGCGTTCCTTCCGCAGTCATCGGAATATGCTCCCGCTACATACACACCGCTTCATCAGTGATTCACAGTGATGACTACGATGCTGCTAAAGAGCTTCTGATCAAGCTAGTAGAAGGCCTTGACCGGACTACACTACAGACAATTATTGAGAACAGCTAATCGTATAAGAAATGAAAGAAGAAGCCCTCAAACACTTTTACAGTGATTGAGGGCTTCTCTTTATGTGAATAGAACGGATTTAAATCATATCTAGCGGTACTTTCCAAGAAGGTATTGGGAAAGCTTCGTCCAGCTTCCAAATTTCATCGTTACTTAGCGTAATCAAGCCTGCAGCAGCATTCTCAATGACGTGCTTACGAGAAGAAGCTTTTGGGATAGAAATAACATCCTCTTCACGCATCGTCCAAGCTAACATAATCTGAAGCGGAGTTGCCTGATGTGCACTGGCGATTTCCTGAACGACTTCACTCTCGATTACGCCTTTTCGGAGTGAACCAGCTTGAGCAAGCGGTGAGTAAGCCATTACCGGGATCTTGTGACTTCTCTGCCATGGCAGCAGTTCAGTTTCAATTCCTCTGGACCCTAAATGATATAGAATCTGATTGGTTGCACAATGAGTTCCTCCAGCAATACCAAGCAGTTCTTTCATATCGTCGACATCGAAATTGGATACACCCCATCTTGCTATTTTTCCTTGTGAGACTAGTTTCTCCATACCGACAACAGTCTCTTCTAGTGGAATATCTCCCCGCCAATGCAGCAAATAAAGATCCAGATGATCCGTATTCAAGCGTTTCAAGCTTTCTTCACAGCTGCGGATAAGGTGCTCATTCCCGGCATTATGTGGATAGACTTTTGACACCAAGAAAACTTGATCCCGAATACCTTGAATAGCCTCACCTACTAAAAGCTCCGAGCGTCCGTCCCCATACATCTCAGCCGTATCTATTAAATCCATGCCTAGCTCCACGCCTAATCGCAGGGCAGCAATCTCTTCCTCCCTACGGGAATTGTCGTCACCCATATTCCAAGTTCCCTGCCCAATTCTGGGAAGTGACGTTCCATCTGGAAGCAGCATGCGGTTAGATTGGTTCATTCTTGCGATTTCAGCCAAATGTTCGATTGAATCCTTAGTCATATTAAAAATCCCCTTATTGAAGTATTGTATACTTACTTTATACGACCTATAAGAACCTTTCTAAACATCTGAATCGTGTCCAATTTATAACTAATCTCTCTTTTGAAGAGAAAAAGTAAAGAATGAATACCTAACTAAGCTATCAGCTTTAGTCCCACAGCGGCCCCCAGAATCATAATAATACAGACTATCCGGCGCCAGTCTTTGGCCTCTCCATACAATATCATCCCCAGAATCGCTCCGCCGGATGCGCCTATCCCCGTCCATACAGCATAAGCTGTTCCCATCGGCAGACTCTTCATAGCTAAAGACAGGAACAGAAAGCTTGCTCCGAAACCAAGAAAGAGCAGCGCGAACGACAGGAAATTCCGGTGTTTATTCAACCTATTAATCATAGCTACTCCAAACATTTCAAATAAACCAGCAACGACCAGAAATACCCATGCCATTTAAGACTCCCCCTTTACTTCGGCTTCTTTGGTCACCATTTTCAATCCTATAACGCCTGCCAGCAAAATAACCACTAGAACCAGCTTCATCAACTTGAACGGTTCTCCGAATAAAACCATGTCTGCAACTACTGTACCTGCAGTTCCTAGACCAACAAACACGGAATATACCGTGCCGACCGGCAATTTGGTACTCGCTGAAATCATCACATAGAAGCTTATTATTATAGCTACCACAGTTATCAGCCACTCCCACATCGTGGAGGCATGTTTTAAGCCGATGACCCACATGACCTCGAAAACAGCTGCACCAACTACCTTTAACCACTCTGAATTGTTCTTCATTCCAAGCCCTCCTTCAATTCACTAACTTTATAATTGCCCACGAAACAAACAAATAAGCCCGGAAGGTCATCGTCATTTATAACGATACCTCCCGGGCTTTTATCCCTCCGTGTAGACACGAACGATGCTGTTCGTGCGTTTTCCCTCGGACCAGACCAGCTGTGCACCAGCTGCGGAACCCTAGAAAACAATAACTATTAAGTTACATCGTATGGTAGCAAATCGGGGTGATAAAATCAACCTTTTCTAAATAAAAGTTTGACAACAATTCTGAAATAGGCGTGAACCAGTCGATCCACAATTCCCCTGCATCTTACTAAGCGTTTGTAAGTTTAAGGATCTTCATCAATTGGAACAATAGCATTGCACTCTCTTGGCGCTCAGTTTTTTTACCCAACTGGAATTGGAACGGACCGTCCGTCGGCAGAATTCCATTATCCAAGGCAATAACATAATAAGGTTTTACCCAATCCGGCAACTTAATAGGAAGTGCTGTCGAAGAGGTTTTATTAATAGTTGTGTTCATTTCGCCATATTTCAAGGCGTTGACAAGCATAACAATCATCTCTTGATGCGTAATTTCTTGATTCGGACGGAATGTTCCATCTGTAAAACCGTTTATCAGACCAGCATCGATGGCAGCATTGACCTGCGATACATACCAAGCACCTTCCTTAACATCCTTAAAACTTCTAGAAGCCTCCAGCTTCGGTAAAATACCTAAAGCACGATTTAGCATGGTGGCAAACTCAGCACGCGTGACAACAGATTCCGCCTTAAAACTTCCATCAGAATAGCCATTGATCACGCTTCGGTTCGCTAAGGCTAAGATACTGTTTTTAAACGGATTGCTGTTATTCAGATCATTAAATTGTGTATGGTTTTGAACTACAGTATATACAGAGTTCCCTTTACGTTTGATTGTGACCTGCAAAACTCCATCCTTCCATTCCCAGATGGTCGGAACCGGAACGTAAGTCTGTGTGACCGAATCATAGGTCAGGCCAGTATAAACAGCGTTAGCATCTTGGGCTACGTTAAAATTCATCACATGACCGACATAACTTGAGAAATTGGAAAGAATACGATCCTGACCACTTCCAATCAATTTAACTTCATACTCCACAGGTCCTCCCAGCGTAACACTGGTAGAGCCACTCAGTTGAGTAGTCAATTTGGCCTTGTAGTCACTTGCTGCTTGCGCAATCGTAATGATAACACTCTGCCCCGAACCACTGTTCCCGGAAACTGCCAAGAACAAGGAATTTACAGGGAGCTGAATCTTGCCCGATGATGATTCCAGAATAAGTACAGCATCCTTAGAGTTATTATTAATACTTGTTAATAAACTTAAATCTATCTGAAATTGACTGCTTTGAGTTGGCGTTTTTTCATCAGCCTTGATAATGATTACTGGATTTTTCTTGAATTCAGGATCATTTATTGTCTTCGAAATAAACGCTGTTGCCACTTCTGTCATAGATGACTTGGTTCCATCTGTGTTTTCTTTGATTGTGGTTACTACCTTGGCACTGTCATTAGGGACAGCACCCGTGCTGCCACCGCCACCAGTTCCGCCACCACCAGTTCCGCCACCACCAGCTCCACCGCCGCCAGCTCCGCCACCACCAGTTCCACCGCCGCCGGTTCCATTGCCGCCGCTATCATTTGTAATAGGAGGTACAACGACTAAAGTCCCCATACTTTCAATTTTCTTGGCTGATTGCCGGGTTATAAGGAGTTTCTCCCCCGGATTTCCAACGTTACTTATAGTAATCGTAATTGCGGTTTTGTTTGGATCAACGACCCCGTAACCAAGTAAACGGGTTAGTCGCTCATTGTAAACACGAACAATATCTCCGGCGACCAGGTTATTCACAACGATATTATCCGCTTGCACCTGGTATTTGTGTATAGTAATGGACGATACCAAGATATCTGGTGTGACTTTATCTTCAAGAATTGATCTGCTATAGAATGGTGATATGAAATCATCATTTTCCATGAAAATACCGATTGCTAAAGCTTCCACCGGCACATTTCTTTCAGAAATAGTAAGGGAGTAACTCTTTTGCCCACCATTTACTACTGCGATGGCATCTCCAAGCTCACCTTCTTCATTGATAAAGTATAAGGAATAGCGGACACCTGGTAATTCAGCGATTCCAGATTTCCATGTCACTGTACCCGAAAATTTATTGATGTCCGGATTCGTATCTGTGACTGAAAAGTCCACAGGCAGATAACTCGGCGCATCATAGATTGGAGCCGTTGTATGAACATCAAGTGTTCTTTCACTTCCATAATCTACAAAACGAACAACCGGATATACCCCAATACTTACCGCTCCTGCGGGCAGAGTCGAATGGGATATTTCATAAACAAGGAGTGAATCTGTCGATAATTCTGTCTTCTTATAGATACCAATCTGCTTAAGTTTATTTCCATTCTGATCAAGATAATAGGCTGTATAATTCGTAATACCATCTTGGTTAGCAGGAGATTCAAAAGATAAATAACCGTCAATCGCGCCAAGTGTCAAGTTTTCGTCCACGAAGATGGCATTAGAAGGCTGACGCCCCTCATTCATTATCGCCTGCATCTCTTGAAGGTTATTAAATTTATATAACCTACCTGCATCGGATACAAAAATAGTATGATCCGCATCAACATATGTGTGCTGGTTGAACATTAACAAATCATACAGTTTGGTAAAGCTGTCTCTGTCGTAGACGGCGCTGTTACTGAATACGAGGCTGCCGCGCGCGTAAATAATTTGCTCCGCATAGGTCCCGTACAGGGTAGACGTTTGATTCGCATCCATTCTACGGTTCCCAAAGTACAGACTACCTTCATCGAGAAAGAGCTTTGCATCATAAGAACCACTTTGTACGTCTTTTCTCTCTATCACATCAAAATTATCAGAGTTGTATTTATAGAGGGAGAAGGTATCTCCACCATACAAAATATGTTGATCCGGGAGAAGCAAATAGGTGCTGGAGCGATTGATCCCAGTTTCCTTTTCATATACCGTATCTGTAACCGAGGTATAGACTGCCGAGGTTACACTGATACCGCCTCCAAATGTCCCGCCGTAATATAAAATTCGATTATTGTTATCAGGATAGACATCAAGCGGATAGTGCTTAGTGGTAATTTTGCTGACAGCAGCATCTGATGGAATACCATTTTGCAGATCCATAATATTGATATTGTTTTCACCTTTAAAGAGGATATAGAGCTTATTATTAAGTATTTTGATCTTACTCGGGTTGGAACCAATGAACATCTTCTTTACATCTCTCATATCTGCCTTACTGATAGTGACAAGCTCATTAGTGCTTGCCATAATAGCATAGATATAAGGAGAATTATCCGTAGTAGTCCAATCCGTAATCGCTTGATTGCTTCGAATGGAATAAGCATCTGTCGTTAACAGCGAAGTGGGTCTAGACGGGATGGTAAGTCCAATTCGGGTAATACTTTTGGCATTATCGAACCAGTTCGATTCACCTGCCAGATAAGCTTGACCGTTCGAGTCGAGCAAAGCAAATCTTTTGTCGGAAGGGAATAACGCCAATGGAGTATAGGTCTCCTTATCGTATACCCCTTGCGTAGTAAGAACATATGTATCTGATACATCCAATATAACAGCTTCGAGATAGGTGTAATCGCCATTCGTTCTCGAGTAGGTACCCGTGGTCTCTAGCAAATTCCTTTTATTGAACTGATGCCCACCAAAATATACGGATTGATCATCCACAAAAATATGCTGAAGCGATATGGAATTTCCTCCAATCTCCATATCGTCGTCAATATCCTGGCTCAGCACGGCACCGGTCTTAATATCTACAGCCGTTATTCCGGCATACGAGGATATTTCACCGACAAACAGCATATTGGAGGACTCATCAACTGCCAGAGCCACACCGTTATATAAAAAGTTTCGGAATAATAGACTGTTCGTCTGATTGGACTTGTCATATTTATAAACCCCATTACTAGTACCATAGAAAAGATATTTGGAAGTAGCAGCGACTGAGTTGGGGATTCCAGTTGTGATTATCGTGTTCGAGATTTGTTGAGTGGACAGGTCTACTGTCTTGATCATCGTCGCTCCGGAAAGCGCGATCTGCAGAGATTGCCCATCCCTTGCAAGATAAGACGGGTTCGAGCCCACATTGAGCGTCTTCTCAATCTTAAGATCACTAAGCCGAATAAAATAAAGATTATTGTCCGCGCTGGAGATGGCATAAATATAGCCAGCTTCTTCATCCATTACCCAGTCTGTCAAATTAGCCGGAAGCGAAAGTTCTAAAGGCACCGCTGAGGAATCTGCACTGGCTGTGGGAACCCCAACCCCCAGTGAGTTAAACAGTAAAATAAATAATAAAAGTAAAATGAAATAATTCTTCCCCTTTTTCATGTGCGGCGCCCCTTGTATTTTTTTGTAATTCTAGCAATTTTGATCATACTATAGAATACCAATATTTTCTACTTGGATTTAAAGCTACTGCCCTCTCGACACAACGCTACACATAGACAGCACAATTCGTGTTCAAGGATTGAACTGCAAAGAAACCAAGTTTCTGTTCAAAACAGCTAGCCGCTTATATTCTTTTTCACAATCCATTTATTCAATATTATGGTACAATTTAAGAGAATACAGCTTATAATGAACAACTAGGAGGGCGATCTAATGGTCTTTGGGATACTGTTTATTGGAGTCGTTGTATTTATAATCATACAGTCCATAGTTCGTAATGGTTCAAACTCGAACAGTAACAGATTTGAGAGAAATAGACGAGATGACGCCGCCAGCATGTCTTTTATGGCAGCTAGCCATCCAGATCTGCGGGATCCAAATAACCCGAATCATTCTAATCACCAACATCACCATCAACACCATCACGGGAGCGACTCCCATCACCATTCTGGACATGACAACGGTCATAGCTGGGGCGGGGATAGCGGGCACAGCAGCGGGGGAGATTTCGGTGGCGGAGATGCTGGTGGCGGTGGCGGATGTGATTAGAGCGTTACTCTATAACAAAAGGAAAAGGGCATCCCTGATATTGCTTCAGGAATGCCCTTTTTATGATTGTTACTTTTTTAAAACACCAATAATCTTTGCTTGCGTGTGACTTAAAAAATTCTCAGCACCGTGCGGGTGTAGTGGTTCACTCCAAACAAATCCGTCTCCTTCGTATCTAGGGATGAGGTGCATATGGTAATGGGTCAGGTCGTTAAACTTCCCTCCATTTTGGCAAATGCTTATACCATCTGGTTCGAACAAAGTCTTCAGAACAACTGACAACCTCTTCGCCCCGTCCATTATCGCATAGGAAGTCTCTGAATCGATTTCTTCGAGATCCCAATAATGCTTTTTAGGAAGGATCAGGAGATGTCCTTCGTTAAACGGAGCGATATCTAGCACACAAGTAATAAATTCATTCTCATATACTACTTTTACGTTAGGCTCAATTCCGTTAGCAATCCGACACCCCAAACACTCCATATAGCACACTCCATCCCATAATCAAAGGTCATCTCTATTATTGATTAAATTGAAACCGGCTGAGAAGCACCTCACCGTTAAAAACTACATAAACATCGCTAGTACCCGTCTCCACGGATACTTCGCCTTTCAATGTGCTCCACTGTTGCAGAACTCCACCAGAAGGGATGTTCACGGTTCCAACCAGTTTCCCAGCTGCGCTTCCGGTTCTGATCTCAATGCTGCCACCTTTTGCAGAGGAGACCAGAGCTTCAATTGCTACTGCTCCATGATCGAACAATACGTCATTAAAAGCGATCCAAGCGCCCTCTTTTACCGGATGTACCGAAGCCCCGCCTGCTTTGCATTCGTCCAGATATACGCCTTCGTAGTCATCATAGTTCTCTGCTTTGGTGTTGTTATATAAATTACGGGAAGGAATGATGTCCCCTTTCACCGTTACTACTGAAGATAATTTAATATCAGCAGAAGAACGGCCGATCAGAATTGCGTATTCTCCATTTTCGACGCAATATTGTTCGCGTGTAACATCCCAGAATGCTAACTCTGTAACTGGTAATGCAAACTCTATAGTATTCGATTGACCTGCGGCGATGCTCACTTTTTCAAAGCCCTTCAGCTGTTTAATCGGACGTTTGACCCGGGAATTCAAAGCTTGCACATATAACTGAACAACCTCGTCCCCATCGACTGCCCCAATATTATCCACTTGAACGGAAATGTTAAGCGTATCGTCTTGCTGCAGTTCCTTTGTGCTCAAATTTAGATTCTTGTAATTCACTTCAGCATAACTTAGGCCGTGACCAAAAGGATACAATGGCTTACCGTCAAAGTACATATAGGTTCTTTTACCTTTGATAATATCATAATCCATCAGCTCAGGCAGCTGCTCCACAGAACGGAACCAAGTCATATTCAGCTTGCCAGAAGGACTGTAATCTCCGAACAACACTTCTGCAACCGCATTGCCAAGCTCTTGTCCACTGTGGGATGTATACAAAACTGCCGGGATATTCTCGTCAATCCAAGTGGAAGAAATCGGATAACTGCCGACAATAACTACCACTGTATTCGGATTCGCTTCATAGACTGCTTTGACCAAACATTCCTGCTCTTCCGGAAGTACAATATCAGGTCTGTCAATTTCTTCTTTTCCGTTAAGTAGTGGATGATTACCGACAAAAACCACTGCTACCTCAGCTGCTTTGGCTGCTTCTACCGCAGCGTCCAGTCCGTTTGTAACGATGTTCTTTTTGAAAAGACGAGCGTCCGCACTTGCGGCCTGATCAGCAACCTGCAGCGTGCCATCCTCAGCATTCACAGAGATCAATTTGTCATTCCAAGTCCGCAAAGAGACTTTACCCTCAGCTTCCGGGACGATGTTCAAGGATTCTTTTACAAACCACCCGTAGATTTCATCAGCAGATGCTGTAAGTGTCTCCGCTTCGCTTAAAGT
This sequence comes from Paenibacillus sp. FSL R5-0923, assembly GCF_038009145.1. Lineage (NCBI taxonomy): Bacteria > Bacillati > Bacillota > Bacilli > Caryophanales > Paenibacillaceae > Paenibacillus > Paenibacillus sp. FSL R5-0923. The sequence goes on along the minus strand of NZ_JBBPAT010000002.1, from coordinate 968,089 downwards.
TACATACTGTCCACGACTTGTCGCCTTCAGAGTATTGCTAGTCCAGCCCCAAGCGGTATGTTGGAACAATTCTCCGTGCTCTGCTATGTCATGTTGTACAGCCAGTCTTCCGTCCTCCCCCGTAATTCCAATGGCTTGGCCGTTTGCAGCTGAGGTAAGAATGATTTGATCTGCGCCGCTCTCAAAAGTAACTTGTTTACCATGCAGTTTCTTACTAACACCCTGCAGTGGAGTCACTCCATAAGGTAATGTGCCGGAATACCAGTCTCTGAAAGCTTCATCGCCAAGTGGACCAATAATCGCCACTTTGTTTAATTCAGTCTTGCTCAGTGGCAATGTTGCCTGATCATTCTTCAGCAGCACAATGGATTGTTTGGCAGCTTCCAAGGAAAGTGCGGCATGTTTTTTACTAAGAATTACGGAATCGTCGATTGCTGTGTATGGATTACCTTCAGCGGGATCAAACTCTCCCAGACGGAAACGAACTCTAAATGTGTTAGTTAGTGCACGATCCAGATCTTCCTCTGCCAGTAGGCCTTGGTCTAGTACTTCATGAAGAACCTTGATCGTCTCTTCAGTTTCTTCTGTTACGCTGTCAATACCGTTTTTGATAGATTCCGCCATCGACTGTGCAAAAGATTCATAATACTTATGATCCTTCACAATCCCGAATAAATCACCAGCATCACTAACGATAAAACCGTCCATGTCCCATTCGCCTTTGACAACATCCATGACTGCCGGATGAAGAATAACAGGCACGCCATTCACCGAGTTATAGGCGGTCATCATAGACTGTGCGCCACCTTCTTGAAAAGCAGGCTTGAATGCTTCCAGATAATACTCACGCATATTTCTCGGATCGATGCTGGCGGAACAATTTCCGCGTTCGATCTCGTTGTTGTTCCCTAGGAAGTGTTTAAGCGTTGCGACCGCTTTCAAATACACCGGGTGATCGCCTTGGATTCCTTGCACAAGTGATGTGCTCAGTTGTCCAGTTAACTCTGGATCTTCACCGTAGGCTTCTTCCGTTCTACCCCATCGTGGGTCACGCTCCATATCCACCGTTGGTGCCCATAACGTCAGGCCATTCACCGTTGGATTCTTTTTGTAAAATGCTCTTGCTTCATCTCCAATGGCCGAGCCGATTTCCTTCATTAGCTCTGGATTCCAAGTACAAGCCAGTCCGCTTGGCTGAGGAAAAGAGGTCGCTTTTCCAAGCCAGGAAATTCCGTGCGCCGCTTCTGTACCATGCTTATAGGCTCCAACGCCTAAACGCTCTATAGCCGCTTGATACTGAGGGATCAGACTTACTTTTTCATCAAGCGTTAATCTGGAGATCAAATCCTGCACTCGGTCATTTAAGGGTAAATCAATCTGTTGAAATGGATATTTAGATGTCACTGTTTCCATCATAATCGCTCCTTCGATTCAAGTTGATAGCGGTTTCATATGTTCTCGAGGTAGTTGTCTGTGTCTAACACAAATCTGGTCTATCAACTTAATCATAGAAGATTAGCTTGATAAGTAACACCTAAACAATCTAAGTGAAAATCAGGTCAAAATTAGAGATTTATGAGGTGCATCGCTCGCCCTTCTCCCTTGGTGAAGTGAGATGCGGATGATAACGGTGCGAGGTGGATTGGAGAGGGCTGATCTGGGGTATGTTTACCCCTCTTTTGCTCAATTTCCGCCCCACGACACCATTCTAAGGGATTTATACCGTTCTTTTGCCCATTTTCCGTCTCACGACACCATTCTAAGGGACTTATACCGTTCTTTTGCCCATTTTCCGTCTCACGACACCATTCTAAGGGATTTATACCGTTCTTTTGCCCATTTTCCGTCTCACGACACCATTCTACGGGATTTATACCGTTCATTCACCACATATGAAAATCACTAAAAGAATGAACATATTCATAACGACAAACTCTACCGCTTGCCTGGGAAACTACCGGATTGAACCTTCCTTTTTCAGAGAGAGACTTCATATACTTTCTAGCCGTCCTAAGATCAATCCCAAGCTCCCTCACCAAATCAACCGGTCGAATGCACTCATTCGTGCGAACCGCAATCCGCAAAATATCACGCTCCAGTCGGCTAAACTCCCCCTGCTCCTCCATCTTCACAGCGAGGTAAGGCATCAGCAATGGTCTAAGCAAAGTAATCGTAAGATCAGGACTCGCATCCAGATCATCATAAGGAATCGCCACTACCCGATAACCCGCGATTTGCAGATAGGTCTCTCGATTCAGCTCCTGCCTGTAGCGTGTTCGGTCTGTATTTTGCACATGTGGACCGTAGCCTTTAACTTCAAACGCAAACTTAACCTGGCCAGGCTTCCACACAAAATCAACAAAGTAGGGCTTGCTACGCCAATCCAATACTTCATATTCAGGATGAAGGTCATTGAAATGCCCCATCATAGGCCACCATACCTTCTCCAAAAACATCCGCTCACCATGGCCATGTCCACGCTCCAATCTCCCCCGCCGTTCTCCCGTTCTTCTACTAATATGATCCTCTACCCACTTACGATGCTCCTCCGTAAATCCCATACGTCACCCTCCTTCTTGGCATAAAAAAATCCCGCACCCAATATGGGTACGGGACGTGCTTCGTCCTATTACTCAAAAGTATAGTGTTCGCTTTCTGATGCTGTCAATAAACACTCTACATTCAATGCTAGATCCAGCAAAATTTAACTAATCCATCAAAAAAGCTAGTTGGTTTAAGTACGTTGCGTTAAAGCAAGGCCAGCTTAAGTAAGCTCATTTGGAGTTAGCTCTAATAGAGTTTGTTCAGAGGAATTAGTTCAGTTACCGTCGACTCAACTTCCCATTCCAGCTACTTACCCCGCCCTGCAAATGTGCAAGCCGAGCATACCCCTGCTTACTCAGAATCCGCACTGCACTTTTGCTTCGCATACCGCTGCGGCAGTAGAGCAACACATCCCGATCCTTAGGGATTTCACCGAGCCGCTTTTCCAACTGAGACAGCGGGATGTTTTTCGCCCCCGGAATAAATCCACTCTTGTATTCATCCGGTTCGCGGACATCGATCAGCAGCCTATTTTTGGATTGCTCCATTTCGCTCCGAAACTCTGCCACCTTCAATGTTCTTACACTTACACTTGCGCTTTTCCCAAATCCAAGACGGGACATCCATGAGCTTAAATCCATTATCCTTCACAACAACCTTTCACCGAAATGTCGGAGAGCGTTCTTTTATTCCCTAACAAATCACCATTTACCGCATATAACTTTCGAAAGCCCTGCTTATAAAGAATTCTCGCAGCTTTGTTTCTTTTATAGTAACTATCAGCAAGAATTAGAACCGAATCGTCAGTAGATAGACAATGTTGCCAGACATAGGCTAACCGCCCGATCGATATATTTATCGAGCCACGGATACTATCCTTCTCATAATCTACGGCATCTCTAACATCGAGCATTTTCATGTCCAGTGATTGATCTGCTAATTCGCGAACGTCACGGGCTTCTACATAGGAGAGTGAACGGACTGGCCAAGCGGAACGTAAGAACCTTACTATACTAAAAGCAATTACTATACTCAGTAGGATCCTAAACATCATGTTCATCTATTACCCCCGTACCAAAAAATCATCCGTCCAAGCGCTTAATCCACCCGTCATGTTCACAACGTTATAACCCTTTTCGCTCAGCAGCTCACAAGCCAATCCGCTTCGACCACCACTTAAGCACATTACAATCATCTCTCCATTAGGATCTAGTTCATCTATACGCATTAACAGCTGCCCAAGCGGAATATGCTTCGCACCGATCACATGTCCCTCCACCCATTCGGCGGGTTCGCGTACATCCAGCAGCGTAGGAGCCTCTCCATTCTTCAGACGTTCCGCCACTTGCTGAGGGGTAATTTCCTTTGAAATTTTAAAAGACATCGAGCATCTCTCCTTCTCTTTTTTTAAAAATAACTTGATTTTAATATCACTATATCATAATATTACGATATAAGGATATTGTAAAGCGAGGAGTTCATAACCATGGACAAAAATTTCAAAGCCTATAATCAAACCGCCGAAACCTTAAAGGCTATCGCTCATCCCGTTCGCTTGTGCATCATTAAAGGTCTGCTTGAAAAAGGCAGCTGCAACGTTAGCTTCATGCAGGACTGTCTCGACCTTCCACAATCTACGGTATCCCAGCATTTGCAGAAGCTTAGAGCTCTAGGCATTGTCGAAACCGAACGTAATGGGCTGGAAATTAACTATTCTGTTAAAGACGAGAAAATCAAACATCTAATTCAGCTATTTTTAGGGGAGGAATAAAACATCATGAGTAAAAAAGTACTGATTGTCGGAGGAGTTGCAGGAGGCGCATCAGCGGCCGCCAGGCTTCGGAGATTAGATGAAGAGGCTCATATCATCATGTTTGAGCGTGATCCGTACATTTCTTTTGCCAATTGCGGACTGCCTTATTATATCGGAGGTTCCATTCAGGATCGCTCCAAGCTGCTGGTTCAGACACCAGAGGCGATGCATAAACGTTTTAACATCGATGTTCGGATTCAAAGTGAAGTGGTGTCTATCGACCCTGTGAACAAGAAAGTAAGAGTAGAAAGTATAGAAAAAGGCTCCTATGAAGAGAGCTATGATGCGCTTATTTTATCACCCGGCGCTAAACCAATTCGTCCGAATCTACCTGGTATCGAGAGTTCCAAAATTCACATGCTGCGCAACATTCCCGACACCGACAAAATCAAAACCAAAGTCGCAGCCGAAGGCACTCGTTCCGCCGTTGTGATCGGTGGTGGGTTTATCGGTGTTGAGATGGCGGAGAACCTCAGAGAAGCAGGTCTAGAAGTAAGCTTGATCGAGGCGGGTCCACAAATCTTAGCTCCGTTCGATACTGAAATGTCTTCTATTCTGGCAAAAGAGCTCGACGAGCATGGCGTTAATCTTATTTTTTCCGATATGGTCCAAGGGTTTGCAGAAGTTGGTGAACAAATAGAGGTTCAGTTGGCAAGTGGTACGGTGCTTCAAAGTGATATGGTTCTACTGGCTATAGGCGTTTCGCCGGATACCTCTTTCCTGAAGGATAGTGGTTTAGAGTTCGGTCCACGCGGCCATATCTTGGTCAACGAGCGCATGGAAACAAATTTGGATCAGGTCTATGCAGTAGGTGACGCGGTCGAGGTGGTTGATTTCGTGAACGGAACTAAAACTGCTATTCCACTAGCTGGTCCTGCCAATAAGCAAGGACGGATTGCTGCGGACAACGTCAGTGGTCTAGGCACTACCTACAAAGGTTCCCAAGGGACTTCTATCATTAAAGTATTTGGTGTGACTGGTGCTTCTACCGGCAATAACGAAAAAACATTACAGCGTTTGGGCTTACCCTATCACGTGATTTATGTTCATCCAAGCTCTCATGCAACTTATTATCCGGGGGCAACTCCAATATCAATGAAGCTGATCTTTGATCCAAAAGGTACGGTGCTCGGTGCACAAGCCGTGGGGTATAGTGGTGTAGATAAACGTATCGACGATATCGCTACAGTTATTCGTTTTAGAGGTACGGTCACTGATTTGACGGAGTTGGAGCTATCTTATGCCCCTCCTTATTCTTCCGCTAAAGATCCGGTGAACATGGCCGGCTTTGCTGCTGAAAATATTTTGAAAGGCATGACTACAGTATTCGTTCCTAAGGATTTAGAAGGTCGTGACAACAACAATACCATTTTAGTTGACGTACGTTCGGAAATCGAGCATGCCAACGGTCATATTGAAGGGTCCATTAATATCCCTGTGGATGATCTGCGTGGTCGGCTAAGCGAGCTTGACCCTAGTAAAGAAATTTGGGTGTATTGCCAAGTTGGACTTAGAGGCTACACAGCTTCCCGGATTTTGCAGCAAAAAGGTTTCCGTGTGAAGAATCTGACCGGAGGCTATAAGACATATCAACTGAGTAAATACTCGCCTAAAAAAAAAGATAGCCTGAAGTCAAACGCAGGTATTTCAGCAGCAGCCCGTAAAGAAATCGCAGCAACGGGAGCACCGGCGGGAACTTACACTACTTCAGCTGCAGCCAATACCAACGCTACAGCTTTCGCAGCCAACTCCAGCGCATCTGTATCCGCCCCTGCCAAACAAGAGTCGGATCTAACACCTGATTCCGTGCTTGATGCTTGCGGACTATGCTGCCCTGGGCCGCTGATCCAAGTCAAGATGAGCATGGACCCGCTCTTGGACGGGCAAGTCTTAAAGGTAACGGCTTCCGATCCGGGATTCTATGAAGATATTAAGGCATGGGCTCGCATGTCTAAGCACACGCTTTTTCAATTAACGAAGCTGCCTAGTGGTATGATTGAAGCTTATCTGCGCAAAGGCATTACCGCGGATTCCGTACCAGCAGGAGCACAGCCTGTCCAAACTAGTAATGCAAGTACGATGGTGGTATTCAGCGGTGATCTGGATAAAGCGATCGCTTCCTTCATCATTGCCAACGGAGCAGCCTCCAGCGGCAAAAAAGTGACGATGTTCTTTACCTTCTGGGGTCTCAATATTATCCGCAAGGATGAGAAAGTGCCTGTGAACAAGAATATTATCGGTAAAATGTTCGGAGCGATGATGCCCCGCGGCAGTCGGAAGCTAACGCTTTCGAATATGAACATGATGGGCATGGGCTCCAAAATGATCCGCTCTGTAATGAAGAACAATAATGTCTCTTCTTTGGAAGAATTGATTCAAATGGCTGTCGACCAAGGCGTCGAGATCGTTGCCTGCCAAATGTCCATGGATCTTATGGGCATCACCCGTGAAGAACTGATCGACGGCGTGGGGATCGGCGGCGTAGGTTATTACCTCGGTCAAGCCGATCAATCTAGTCATAATCTATTTATCTAAATACCTTAACACCGCAAAGAGACTCCTCTATTTATATAGAAGAGTCTCTTTGTTATATAAAAATGAACTCACCAGAATCGGTGATATAGATTTGAATAACCAAAATGCAGAAATTGGCTGGATCTGGATACAGAATCTAAAACCTGCTATCCTATTTAATAGGCATTCATCCGAATAATGACCTATTTTAGGTGGAATAAGGAGATTAAATGAATAACCCGATACATATTCTCGTTGCTGAGGACGACAGCGACATCAACCGATTGCTGTGCAACATTATTAAGAAAAGCGGCTACATCCCCCAACCTGCTTACTCGGGAACGGAGGCACTTCTCTATCTGGAGCAACGTCAATGGAGCATGCTGCTACTGGATCTGATGCTGCCTGGCATGTCGGGAGAGGAACTACTTGAGAAGATTGCCGGGCGGGACGATATGTCGGTAATTATCATTTCAGCCAAGGGTGAGCCCCAGACCAAGGTATCTGCCCTGCGGGCGGGGGCGGATGATTTCATTACGAAGCCTTTCGACGTTGAGGAAGTCTCTGCACGGATCGATTCTCATCTACGTTTGTATTCGCGGATTGCGCAATCGGCTTTGCCTAACGTGCTCCAGCATCAGGGCCTTGTACTTCATCGAAATGCGATGTCGGTTACGGCAAATGGAGCGGAACTGACGCTCACAGCTCTAGAGTTTGAGATTCTCTCGTTGCTTTTGTCGGCCCCTAAGAAGGTGTTCACGAAAGCGAATTTGTACGAAAGGGTCTGGCACGAGCCATATTACGGGGATGACAATACGGTCAATGTCCATATGAGCAATTTGCGCAGCAAGCTAACCAAGGCCGCACCAGAAAGCGAATTTATCGAGACAGTATGGGGCATAGGTTATCGGCTCAAGCCTTAAGACATTCTTAAGATTTGGCTTTAGCTCTTCTTATGTTTTCAATTCTATACTTGGTCTATCACGAAAAGGAGGCCAAGACGAGATGTACGAGTATGTATTAAAAACAAATCAACTATCCAAAAAGTTCAAGGGCCATACAGCGCTGGACAAAGTCAATTTGTCAATCCGTAAAGGCTCTATTTATGGTTTTATTGGGCAAAACGGAGCTGGAAAATCAACATTAATCCGGATTGTGACCGGACTTGCTTTTCCGACTCAGGGGACGATCGAGCTGTTCGGAGCCAGTGAAGAGCAGGCCTTGATCCAGGCTCGTAAGCGAATCGGCTCGATTATCGAGAGTCCCGCTTTGTTCCCCCATATGACTGCGAGCGAAAATTTAGAAGCAAACCGGATTCTACGTGGTATTCCCGGGAAAGATTGCGTTCCTAGAATGCTAGAGCAAGTTGGACTGCAGGGCGCCGGCAAGAAGAAAGCCAAAAATTTCTCACTTGGAATGAAGCAGCGGTTAGGTCTTGCCATCGCCTTGCTGGGAGATCCAGAATTTCTGATTCTGGACGAGCCGACCAATGGGTTAGATCCGATGGGTGTCGTCGAAATGCGCGAACTGCTCAAGCGACTAAACCGTGAGCTTGGCATTACGATAATGATCTCAAGTCATATTCTAAGTGAGTTGCATTTAATGGCAAGTCATTATGGCATTATTCATCGCGGTCAGTTGCTTGAACAACTCACTGCGGAGGAATTAAACGAGAAATGTCAGCAGTATTTGTTTATCAAAGTGGATGATCCGGGCAAGGCAACAGCCGTCATTCAGAACGAGCTGGGTACGGCCGATTTCGAAGTGATGCAGGATGGAACCATCAAGTTGTATAGCCGCATTGAGCAGCCAGGCAAAGTATCAACAGCGTTATTCTCTGCAGGCCTAGAGATCGAGAAGTTTATGCCTATGGGTGAAGACTTGGAAAGTTATTTTACGAAGCGAATTGGGGGGAATCCAAATGTATAATCTGATCAGAGTGGAGTTTTTCAAGCTCCGTAAGAATAGATCATTTTGGACTTTTCTATTGGCACTTTCCGTCCTCTCGCTTGCTTACCCATTGCTATATTATTTTGATCATCGGTCCAATGGGGAACCTCAGATCACCGGCGCTGAATTTCTGACTCTCTTTATTTCAAGCAATGCCTACATTATTAAATTCGGCGTAGCCATTCTGGCTGGATTCTTTATCTCTAACGAATATTCCACAGGAGTCATGAAGACGATCGCATCTTCGGGCAACACCAGAGGCCGGCTGTTCGCGGCAAAACTAATCGTATTCGCAGTTGGGGCCATGGCGATTTCGCTCGTCTTTCCTATTGTCAGCACAGTCGAAGTCACGCTGCTTTCGGGCTTCGGTCATCTGCCGGAAGGAAGCACTACACTTTTTATACCGCGAGCCCTCGGGCTAACGTTGTTGTACACAGCTGGTTACGCAGCCATCGGGGCGCTGTTCACCGTAATCCTAACCGACAGCGGCAAAACTATCGGCTTCTCAATGATTTTCTTCCTTATGATCGATACGGTTTTGGCTGGTATAGGTTCGAAGATCTCTTTCTTTAGTAATTTGTACGATTATTCCATCTTCAAACTGGTGAGCGATATCGGTAAGCCCAGTATCGACAGTGGAGATTGGCCAACGCTTTTACTTGTACCGTTGTTGACAATAGCCGTTTCCGGGGTACTCGGTATTCTCGTATTCCACAGAAAAGAAATCAAATAACAAATAGGAGGTGCAGGAGAGTGTTGCTTATTCTGACAATCATATTGTTTGCGGCAGGAGCTCTCCTGCTTTTCCGTTTGTTGATGTTAAGGCGAGAGCTAGGGCGGATAACAGAGCAATTGCATACCTACAACGAGCGAGCAACCGGCAAAAAAATTGATGTGGCTCTATTCGACCAGAAGCTTGAGGCGCTTGCGGGACAAATCAATCGTCAATCTGATTTAATCGTCGAAGCGGAAGCCCAGCGAAAACGTGTCGAACAAGAATTCCGTCAGGCTGTAGCGAATATTTCACATGATATCCGTACACCCCTCACCTCCATCTTCGGTTATATTCAACTGTTGGAGGATGAGTCAATTACCCCTGATGAAAAGCTTGAATATGTTGCCATCGTTAAAAATCGGACGAAACGGCTGCAGGCACTGCTGAATGATTTTTTTGAGCTTTCCTTAATCGAATCGCTAGATTATCCTCTACATACAGAAAAGCTTGGGATGACGGCCCTACTCTCGGAAATTCTGGTCGGATTTTACGATTCCTTCAACGATCGCAATATTACACCGGATATACGGCTGCCTGAGGAAAATGTATCCGTATACGCCGATGAATCCGCTGTGCGGAGAGTTGTCGAGAATTTACTTGTCAATACGGTCAAACATGCGACCGGGTATGTGAAAATCCGTTTCGAACGACAGCAGGAAACAGCTGATTTAACGATAGTAAACGATGCGAAGGAATTAGCCGGAAGCGATGTTAACCTCTTATTCGACCGATTCTATACCGCAGACCGTACCCGATCTTCTCAAGCCTCCGGGCTGGGTCTCTCCATCGCCAAAAGTCTGATGAATAAAATGGGTGGCACGCTAACAGCCGAACTGGAGGGTGAGAAGCTGATAATGACTTGCCGTTGGAAACTAGGCGATGCTGGCATTAGCTTGGCTACTTAATTCACTTTATATTTGGTCTAGACTAACCATTGTTCTAACCCGTTTATGGAATGTAGCCCATCCTCTATAGCCAATGGCCTGCAGGTTCCAAAAAGACTCTTCTATTCATATAGAAGAGTCTTTTTGGTCGTTAAGAGCTAGCAGAGTAATGTTCAATTCTAACTCAGCAAGTTGATGCTTGCTTCTTCAAGCGATGGTATAAGAAATTTATGATCGATTGGGGATGACATCACGATTAGAATCGTATAGGTACCGTATTTGTCACATTGATTACCGAAATCCTCGAGGGCTCGTGTAGAGTCGGTTACTACTTTCAATAAGTAGTTGTGTTCCCCACTTATACGGTAACATTCGACGACATCAGGACTGGAGCGGCAGAAATCAAGAAATGCGTTACAATCCCTAGAATGAAATAACATGTAGGCAGCAGCATGTTTTCCAATCTTTTCAGGGGAAATGATGGTGCGATACTCGCTGATGATGCCTTTCTCCTCCATACGCCTAACTCTTTCCGTAACTGCAGGTTGCGATAAACCGACACATTTTCCCAGCTCTGTCATAGAAATTCTCGCTTGATTTTGAAGATGAAAAAGAATTTGCTTATCAATATGGTCCATCAAAATCACATCCTTTAAATTTAAGGTTCCCCCTATAAACTAGCTTGTAATTAACCGTTATAAGGCTAATTTAACTTAGTTGCCTTATGTAATCAAGATAACTTGTTATATATAATAACCCTACAATAGTAAAGTGTTCCTGGCTTTAACTATTCCGAAGGGATGAAGAATGTTGAGTATATTGGATTCAAACAAAATAAATACAGAATGGTTATCAGGTCGCATCGATGAAGTAATTGATCGAACCCTTGCTGACAAGCGCCTGGTCGGTGCTGTCATTAAAGTGGCGATAGATGGGGAACTGGTTTATAGCCGCGCTGCCGGTCTTGCCGACCGCGAGATGAACCGACTTATGCGGGAAGACGCCTTATTCAGGCTCGCCTCGGTTAGCAAACCTATCGTTTCAACGGCAGCCCTAGTATTAGTTGCTCAAGGTCGCCTACAGCTCGACGACCGCGTTGATCGTTGGCTTCCAGAGTTTCGGCCACGTTTGCAAAATGGCGAGTTCGCGACATTGACGATTCGTCATTTGATGACGCACACCGCAGGCCTGTCTTACCGATTTTTTCAAGAAGAGAATGGTTCCTATCAGTCAGCAGGGGTATCAGATGGTATGGATCAGTCCGGCATCACATTGGAAGAGAACTTGCGTCGTCTTGCCTCTGTCCCCCTCCTCTATACGCCAGGTACCGAGTGGAAATACTCCATCGCGACAGACGTGCTAGGAGCAGTAATTGCAAAGGTCACAGAAACACCGCTCAGTGAGGCCGTACATTCACTCGTGACAAAGCCGCTTGGCATGAGCGACACGGGTTTTATTGCAGTCGATCGAGAACGACTGGCCACTTCCTATGCCAATGATACTCCAGAGCCACGACCTTTACTTGATCCCGACAGTATTGCCTTTGTGGAGGGAACGGCTGGATTCCTGCTTGCCCCTGGTCGAGCACTTGACGATGCTGCCTATCATTCTGGAGGAGCTGGCATGGTCGGCAGCGCCGGTGATTTTTTGCAACTGCTAGAAACATTACGCAAGGGTGGAGCACCACTGGTACCGGAGTCTCTGGTTCACGATATGACGACCAATCAGATCGGTGATCTGCCAATGGCCTTTTGGCCAGGACGAGGCTTTGGCCTAGGCATTACGGTACTGAAGGATCCTGTCGCCGCAGACACTTCGGAATCCCCGGGTACATGGCGTATGGGTGGCACCTATGGTCATTCGTGGTTCGTCGACCCCGAGCAACGGCTCAGTGTCGTGGCATTTACTAATACTGCACTAGAAGGCATGTCGGGTCAGTTTACTGTTGACCTTTGTGATGCCATTTATGATAGACGTAATAAATAAAGAACGAACACAAAGAGCCTTGGTCCGGAATGAACCGGTCTAGGCTCTCTGTCTAGTAAACCCTATTCGAGTGTGTATCATTGAGTTTTTTACAATTTAAAAGAGAGGTGCTTCTCCAATGACCCAAAACACAACTTCTGCCACACAAAGTGCCTCCAGTACTCCCTCTTCTGAACATTTACCATGGGCAGGATTACTCGCCCTTGCTATGACGGGGTTTATCTGTATTCTTACCGAAACGATTCCGGCCGGCTTGTTGCTCCAAATAGGTGATGGGCTTGGTGTCTCCGAGGCCCTTGCGGGTCAACTTGTCACTTTGTACGCCCTTGGTTCACTGTTGGCCGCGATTCCCTTAACCACCATGACGCGTGGATGGCGGCGGCGACCACTGCTACTAATGTGCATCCTTGGTTTTCTCGTATTCAACACCGTCACCACTTTTTCTTCCAATTATATACTTACGCTGGCAGCTCGGTTCTTCGCAGGCGTATCCGCTGGAGTCTTATGGGGCATGATAGCAGGTTATGCCCGGCGCATGGTGCCGGAGTCACTCAAGGGACGAGCAATGGCGGTAGCGATGGTTGGCACGCCTCTAGCTCTGGCACTCGGAGTCCCTGCTGGAACACTTCTTGGCACTCTTGTGGGCTGGCGCTCCATCTTCGGGATCATGTCGCTGCTGGCTCTGATGCTGGTCGGCTGGGTACTTTGGAAGCTACCGGACTATCCAGGGGAGGCTCCTGATAAGCAGCTCCCTCTCTACAAGGTTTTTGTTATTCCGGGGGTACGGCCGATACTGTTTGTCGTTCTGGCATGGGTGCTAGCACATAACATCCTGTATACCTACATTGCACCCTATCTTACTCAGGCTGGGCTTACCCAGCGCGTTGACTTGGTACTGCTTATTTTCGGCATTACTGCGCTTATTGGCATCTGGTTCATCGGTATTTTGATCGACCGAAAACTACGTCCATTGCTTCTAATCAGCCTCGCTGCTTTCGCCTTGTCATCCATTGCACTAGGCATTAGTAGCAGCCAACCCGTAGTGATCTATCTAGTGGTTGCTGTGTGGGGGTTGACGTTCGGAGGAGCGGCTACTTTGCTACAAACAGCAGTTGCTGAAGCAGCTGGCGAAAGTGCAGATGTGGCCCAGTCGATGTTAGTGACGGCATGGAACCTAGCTATCGGCGGTGGCGGCGTGATGGGTGGGATTCTTATTACAACAGTTGGTGTCCGCTCCTTCCCGTGGGTACTGTTTATTCTATTGATTCTTGCGCTACTAGTAGCGTGGCGCGCTAAAGAATACGGATTTCCTTCAAGGAAGCGTTGAGGCACACCTATGAAATCATGCGACAATCATCAAGTTTACGAATCACGGTAGCCGAACAAGAAATTTTTTCAAAAAAAGCCAGTGGTGCATATTATATTTGACTAATATGTACCACTAGCTTACTTATATTAAATTCCCATAAATTATAGTTCTCGGACCAGACTTGGCCTTTTCTGATCTCCTACTCTACAGCCAAAGCATTAAATTCTTGCAGATCCTTGGCTAAATCTTCTTCTGTGTATTTCCCTTGACCGAACCCAACCAGCGCCCGTAGCGGCATATATTTCATCATCGCCATGAACATTTCCGGATTATCATCCATCGCACCTTCCATGCCAAAAATACTGCTGAACTTCTTCACTTTATCTGCCGTGCGTGGATTGTCCAGCAAATCACCAACGGTACTGTTGCGATGATAACTTAATGCAAGCGGAGCAGTCGATTCCACTTCACTAGAAGCAGTCAGACGAATATCCCGCGAAGATGAACCGATAGCAATCTCAAAGACTCCACTTTCCACATGCCAATCACCAATGTTAACGTTGTAATAAGCAAAGGAGCGTTTATCCAGTTCAAAAGAAACCTCTTGCTCTTCCCTAGGCTGAAGCTCTATCTTCTGGAAGCCCTTAAGCTCCTTAAGTGGACGGATCACGCTGCTCTTCACATCGCTAACATAGAGCTGAACGATTTCTTTTCCTGCGCGAGTACCCGTGTTTTTGACGGTGGCCGTAACTTGTACGTTCTCGGTATCTTTTATGCTGCTCTTGGAGATTCTCAAATTGCTGTATTGAAACGCTGTGTAGCTTAGTCCGAAGCCGAAAGGAAACAGCGGTTCAAGCTCTTTTTTATCATAATAACGATAGCCAACAAACAAGCCTTCTTTGTACTCAACCGTATCCCCTTCACCTGGGAAATTAAGAAAGGATGGATTATCGCTCAGCTTCATCGGAAAGGTCTCTGCCAGTTTGCCACTTGGACTAACCTCTCCAAACAGTAAATCTGCCACTGCACCGCCAAAAGCCTGACCGCCTAGATAACCTTCAAGAATACCCTTCGTTTTATGAATCCAAGGCATTTCTATGGGTGAACCATTGCTGAGTACGACAACGATATTGCTTTGCACCTCAGACACTGCTTCGATCAGCGCTTTATGGCTCTCTGGAAGCGACAAATGACTGCGATCATAACCTTCTGATTCATAGTTATCCGGAAGTCCAAGGAACAATACGGCTACATCCCCTTTTGCCGCTGTATCCCGTGCCTCTTGTAACAAAGCTTCATTAATCCCGTCATGATTCAGTTCATATCCTTGCGCATATAGCAGTTCGGCAGAACCTGCAAGGGCCTTCATCTCTTCGAAAGCATCGTCCAATTTCGTCGGATTCACATGTGAGCTGCCCCCGCCCTGATAACGCGGATTTCTAGCAAACTCGCCAATGACCGCAATCGTTCCTTGCTTTGACAGCGGCAGAATGCCTTCCTCATTTCTAAGGAGAACCATGCTCTCCCGCGCCACTTCACGAGCCAGACGGTGATGCTCATCAGCATTAAATGAAGCATTATCTTTACGGTTCTCCACCGCTTTAAAAACAAAGGTAAGCAACCGTTCCACTGCAAGATTTAACGTTTCTTCCGCCAACTCCCCACTTTGCACCGCTGCGACAATCTTGGCATCACCAATGCCTCCGGTTGACGGCATTTCCAGCTCCAGTCCTGCTTGTAGAGCCTTCACCCGTTCATTAACCGCTCCCCAGTCGGAAACGACGAATCCCTCGTAGCCCCATTCCTCTCTAAGAATCTTTGTCAGGAGAAACTCACTCTCAGAGGCATATTCACCATTTAGCCGGTTGTAAGAGCACATCACGCTCCATGGCTGACTCTGCTTAACTGCGCCTTCAAAGCTAGCCAGATAAATCTCCCGTAGCGTCCGCTCATCAATAACAGCATCTACAGACATTCTCCGGTGTTCCTGATTATTAGCGGCAAAATGCTTAAGCGAGGTGCCTACCCCTTCACTTTGCACACCTTTGATATGATTCCCACCCATCTCCGAGGAAAGATAAGGGTCTTCCGAAAAATATTCAAAGTTACGGCCGTTCAGTGGAGAGCGCTTAATATTTGTTCCCGGTCCGAGCAGAACAGCAACGTTCTCTGCTTGACACTCTTTCCCGAGTGCTTTACCTACACGACCGATTAACTCCCGATCCCAGGAAGAAGCCATCCCTGCTGCCGAAGGAAAACAAGTCGCGGGTACACTGTTATGGAGTCCGAGGTGATCGGCGCTCTCTTTTTGCTTGCGTAAACCATGCGGTCCGTCCGTTACCATTAAAGAGGGGATTCCGAGTCGTTCAATGCCCTTTGTATTCCAGAAATCAAGCCCTGAGCAGAGTCCTGCTTTCTCCTCAAGGGTCATTTGTGATATGAGTTCATGAATGTTGGTTTTCATAAAAATACCTCCTCTGAATGTATACTATCCCCATTTTAATCTACTTCATGTTAGATTTATGGCATTATCATTGTATTTTTGGTATTCTGGTTGGGCGAGGAGGTTGAAAGAATGTTGAATCATTTGGATGGTCATGAAGGAGCTCAATATATTTGTAAAGTGTTGTATGAATCGCTGCAGATTCCTGTGTTTCTGCTAGACGCCAATCGGAGAATCGAGCTAGCGCTGCCATCCTCTTCAGAGAGCGCTCCGTGGGTTCATAACCTCAATGAGCTTCTTTCAGAAATTGCAGACTCTACTAAAAGCGAGAACAACTCTGACCACGATAGCTCAAATGCCTCTATACCGATCATTCGCACCACTAACTTCCTAGAGAATTACATCCTTCTCCATCTGCCCTCAGGCAGCAGTAACGGGGGAAGCATTGTGATCGGTCCTACACTTTATACTCACCTTTCAGAGGACAATATGACAAGTCTGATGCGTGACCATGAAGTTCCATTAAAGCTTCAAGAGCAATGGATGAAATACTACCGCAGCTTGACCGTGCTAAATAAAATGAGACTCTACCATACCGCTATGCTGATGTACTCGCTCGTCACCGGAAAGACGTTATCTCTTAGCGAACTGCTACTCGACACCCGAACTCTTGAGCATAAACAGCCTCCCGCAGGCAGTCTGGACTTGGATGTTTCCTATCGACGTGAGAATACATGGCTGCACCACGAACCCATGCTGGAAAAAGCTCTATTTCACCATATCAAAAATGGAAATAAAGCAGAGCTACTTCGTGTCCAAGCAACCTTCTCTGAA
Organism: Paenibacillus sp. FSL R5-0923; assembly: GCF_038009145.1. NCBI lineage: Bacteria > Bacillati > Bacillota > Bacilli > Caryophanales > Paenibacillaceae > Paenibacillus > Paenibacillus sp. FSL R5-0923. Next base: position 951,037 of record NZ_JBBPAT010000002.1, on the reverse strand, counting down.
GACAATTATGGAGTTCTCTCCAAGAAGAGCCATTTACGCAACAAAAAAAATCTGGCGATCTCCTGTATTACGCTCGCTACTCGTGCAGCTATAGATGGAGGACTGTATTGGGAGATTTCTTATACCCTCAGCGACTTTCATATCCAGCATATCGAAGAACTAAAGGATGTTCCGGCTGTAGATCATGCTATTCTTAATGCGCTTTGCGATTTCGCCGACCATGTCAAAGAGAGCCGGATGGCGAAACTTTCGCGCACCGTGGCCCTCTGTCAGAACTATATTTTTAATCACTTATATGAGGAACTCTCCTTAGATAAGCTGGCTGAAGTCGCTGGATTGAACAGAAGCTATCTCTCCCTATTATTTAAGAAGGAAACAGGATTCACCATCAGTGATTTTATTCAATTCGAGCGGATTGTAGAAGCCAAACGATTAATCGAATTACCGGGCATTAGCTTATCTGATATCGCTACGAGGCTACATTTCAATGACCAGAGCTATTTTACCAAAGTGTTTAAGAAATATACTGGCACCACCCCTAAACAATTTAGAAGAAACTGGGAAAGCACGCTTTAAGTATAGATGACACGACAAAAAAACTAAAAAGAGGATTAAAGATCAGTGATGGCTGCCAGAACAGTATTATTGAAGTAATCCACATACATATTTTTAAATGGCTTCTGGTGATCTAGCTCTACGGATAAATGCACCGTAACTGTCTGATAAATCGGATCAACGCAGAGGAAAGGACCTGCCGCGCCCCAGTGTGAATAGGCTTCTGGCGAGAACAAATCTCCACCGTCACGCTTCGAACCGTTAATCGCCCATCCGTACCCCCAATACGCTTCTGGAAAAACCTCGTCTCTATATTGTGAGGATACGCCTGGAATTTGATTGCGGGTCATTTCTTTTACGGTTACCGGACTAAGGAATCGTACTCCGTTATATATCCCGCCGTTAAGAAACATCTGGCCAAAGACAGCCAAATCCATAGCCGTGGAGTAAGCGCCGCCCCCCGCAGATACGGAATTCAAATTATACTCGCTGTCCACCCATTCCGCGCACGCTGCTTCTGGTGCACGTCTTACTACTTTGTCCCGCACGTCCATGGGTACACGATAATATGTATTTTCCATGCCAAGCGGTTGAAAAATAGTTTCCTTTACGAATACATCATAAGCTTGTCCGCTAACGCGCCGGATGATTTCACCCAACAGCTCATAGCCATACCCGCAATAAGACATGACCGTACCAGGTTCGTTACTAAGCGGTGCATCATAACCGCCATATAAGTACTTATGCTGATCTGGATCTTGATTAGGTTCATGTGGAGGGTACTCTCCTTGTTCCTTTTTCAACTGTCCGTTCTGCCAAATCACCTCACCTTCCAGGCCAGAGGTATGTGTCAATAAGTGATGTACGCATACCTTAGTTTTGCCTTCACCTGTAAATTCGGGGATGTAATCGGAAACAGGTCTGTTTAGACCAATCTTCCCTTGTTCCATTAACATCATTATAGCGGTTGCCGTAAACAGTTTTGTTATGGAACACAGTGGATAAATAGCATCTACAGTTAATTCCGCTGCGCCTAGCTCCGGACCGAATTTCCCGTTCGCTTGATGGACCAGTAGCGTCCCCTTTCTCGCAGCAACAATAACTTGTGCCGGCGTGATGTTGTCTTCAACCATTTGTGCAGCTGCTATACGTATGCGCTCTACACCGTAAGCCGACACACCCGCCTGTTCTAAAGAATGAAATAATAGTTCTTTCATGGGTAGCCCTCCTAAATAAATTTATTCAATACATATATAAACTATTATACAAATATGTTAAATAATCCTGCTTACTTACTATTTACCTGTGACTCCATGGTTAATGGGCTATTCTTAATAAAAGAAAAACGCTAATCTCGGTTATCTCCCGAAAATTAGCGTTTTATTTTAACCGCATCCACTTCTTCACTAAGTGACCGCTACCTTAAAAGCATCGACATTTAATGCCGTCCCATTGATGGTTAATGTGGCGTTGTAATAACCGCGATCACCACTCGGCTTACATTTATAATCACCCGAACATCCGCACACAAAGAATTTTGTATTTGTATAACCTGGATATATATTAGTAAGCTTTCGATAAAACAAATGTCCATGATGTGTGAAAATAGCTAGCACTTTATCTCTCACTTTCGTAGGAATAGCTGCAAAAAACTTAGCAGTCTCCGCCGCGCTTAATACATGGCTAGGATCGACCGTGATCCCGCTCACTTTTAAAGGCCAATGAAAATCAATAATATAAAAATGCTGATCATCTAAATTTTTCAATATATTTATACTACCCGGAGTGAACAGACCCAGAGCACAATTAAGCCACACGTACTTCACCTTACCCTGTGTCCCAGGGAAATTCATTTGCCCTTCTACTGCACCTAAATATTGCGTGAATAAGGACTGGGTACTTGCTTCCCAATTTCCTATCGATGCTTTATAGGGGATACTTCCGAGCGTGCTAGTTACTGTATCCTTGAAGTCCTTGTAATAGGCATTTGCATTATTTCCATGATTCGCTCCCGCTTGCGTGTTATCTCCTCCAAAAATAACAAATCTCTTATTCCCGCTCCCTACAGCCTTTGGCAAAAGATTTCTAAAAATGCTTGCGCTATTCCCATATCCCACATGACTATCCCCAATTACCGCGAAGTTGATAGTCTGGGCTTTTGCTTTAGGATTCAGATTACGTTTGGGCTTAGGACTGGCGAGAAGCTCTCGCTTCTTAGTGGAGGTTATCTGCTTTTTCATCTTAATCACCTCTTTATAATGGATAAAGAATACCTGGTAGTATGTATATTCGATCCAATATGCTTTCTCTTGGACAGACGTATCCTTTAAAAAGAATAATAGGGCAGATAATTAACAGGCTTATCTAAAAAGGTAAGATGTTATAATTAGTTCCACAGACGTCAATAATACAGTTCAATCCATAGCATTATAGTTTGAAAATATATTCAAGTAACGGAGGCCTTATTTTGAATAACGTTATCCCGGAATGGGCCGAATCTCATTTTCCTTTATATAGCGCTGGCAGCATTCAATCGATGTATGGGACCTCAAATCTACCAAGAGTTCAGATTCATGAGAATCTAACCGTATTACTGGCCGTTGCCGCTGGTAAAGGGAGCCTTGAGGTCAATAATCTGACTTATGAGCTTACGGAAGGAAGCGTAATCCTTCTCCCCGCTAATACTCATGCCTCATTAATTACAAATCTCCAGCAGCCGCTTCATGCCTATAAGCTCACCATCTGGATTCAAGAGCAGACTCAGGCTATACCTGGCGGTGCGATGATACGGAAAAGCGAAATGGCTTCGAGTTCAAATATACTGTTGTTTCCTTATGAGCCTACCATTGTATCCAGTGTCAAGGAATTGTATCTTCACCGACTGCCAGATCGAGAAACACGCCATGTACAGAATCAAATGCTCTTTCATCAGATTATTCTACAATTGCTCGAACAGCAGGAAGCCAGATATACAGTTAACGAGCAACCATCGATGGAACGGAGCATTTCATACCTGGAGAATCACTTTAGCGAAAAAATAACACGTGAGCACTTAGCCGCCATTGCGGGTGTAAGCAGCTCGCATTATTCAACGCTGTTCAAGCAGGTGACAGGCTTCAGCCAGAGCGAATATCTGTCGCGGCTACGGGTTCATAGTGCCAAGGAGCTTTTGCTTAACGGTTCAGGCACACTTAGGGAAATTGCGCTAAAGGTAGGCTACAAGGATGAATTTTATCTCAGTCGTCGTTTTAAGCTGCAGACAGGCGCATCTCCGTCTGGTTACAGCCGAAGCTCTTTCCAGCGAGTTGCAGTAATGCTTACCCCTTATGCAAGCCATTTGCTGTTACTTGGCTTAGAACCTGCGGTTACCATCTCTGAAAGTAGTGAATATTTGAATCTTTCGGATCAAGAGCCACCGCAGTCGATGAAGTTTATCAATACAAACAGCTCGGCTGAACAGATCAGATCGCTATTACTTGATGCCAACGTTGAACTGATTATTGCGGCCAAAGAACATCTGGAGGAATACGGATTGAAGTCCGGGCAGCTGCGAGCTGTAGCACCTATTATGGAGATCTCTTGGAACGAAATCGGCTGGAAAGATCAGTTACGCCTAATCGGCCGAGCCATTCAGCGGAGTGAACGGGCGGAGCAGTGGCTGAAGGATTTTGAACAAGAAGAGCTAGAAGCCCGAGAAATAGTACAGCACAGCACAGTAGCTAACGATATCATCACCATTCTGGTAATCAAGCCTGAGGAGCTACTCGTTTACGGAGCAAGGAATGTAGGTTATGTGATGTACCAATCCCTTGGACTTAGAGCACCGACCTTGATTGACAACGAGATAAAAAGATTGGGAGATCAGTTCCATTCGATTTCGATCGGGGTTTCAGATCTTGCAGATTATGCAGGAGACCGAATTTTAGTCATTGTATTTCCCGATGCCAAAGGCTCTACTGCGCATACTGAAGCGATCTTTCAATCCCCTTATTGGAGCCAGCTTCCCGCAGTGCAGCAGAAGAAAGTCCATATTCTTGATCTGGATGATTGGGTGCCTTATAACCCGGCTTCGATTCGCTTACAACTAGGACGAGCGGTAGCTTTATTCGGAGGCAAATAATAGTCCAAGTCTTTTTTCCAACAAAAAGGCATGGTTAGGCACATAAGTGATCCCTATAATGATTACAAATGCGAATGATTCTCATAATCACTCTAAGGCATAGGCTGAAGATTGATTTACACTGTTTGAATTGTTCAAAGTAACACTGTCATACAAAAAAGGGGAGAATTATTTAATGAAAAAGATATTTATTCCGTTTGTACTTATTATGGGGATTGCACTTAGTGCTTGTGGGGGAAATCAGGCGAAGAATGATGCTAGTCCTACAAACAGCCCATCTTCCACTCCTGCTGCGGAGTCAGAAAGTGCGACTTTTACTTATCAATCCGAAGATGGACCTGTTGAGGTTCCAACACATCCTCAGCGTGTTGTTGTACTCACCCGTTTTTTAACAGGTAATGTCATGGCACTGGGTATACCTGTTGTGGGCGTAGATGAAATGTCCAAAACTAACCCACGCTTTGAAGAGCAACTAAAAGACGTAGAAGCGGTTAGCGATGAAAGTCTGGAGAAAATCATTGAACTGCAGCCGGATCTGATCATTGGGCTCTCCGATATTAAAAATATCGATAAATTCAAGCAAATCGCACCAACCGTTACTTATACTTATAATAAAGTGGATTACTTAACCCAACAGCTGGAAGTCGGCAAATTGGTGAACAAAGAAAAAGAAGCTCAAGCTTGGGTCGATGATTTTAGTGCCCGCACCAAAAAAGCGGGTGAAGAAATCAGAGCGAAGATCGGTGATAATGCAACTGTCTCTGTTATTGAGACCTTTAATAAGCAATTGTATGTATACGGGTATAACTTTGGCCGCGGAACTGAACTCCTCTATGGGGACTTCAAGCTTGGCATGCCAGAAACAGTAAAAGAAAGCACCAAAACGGATGGATTCTTTGCTGTCTCGACAGAAGTGCTGAAGGATTATCTGGGCGATTACGTTATTTTCAGTAAAAATGCGGATGAAGATAATTCCTTCCAGAATACAGAAATATACAAGAGCATCCCTGCCGTCAAAAACAATCGTGTTTTCGAGGCTGATGCAAAAGCATTCTATTTTAACGATCCGCTTAGCCTTGAGTACCAGTTGGAATTCTTTGAACAACAATTTCTTGGAAAATAAAGATAATGACTACGAAGCAAACTTCCATTCCATTTTTATATAAGCTGCTTGGTAGCGTGCTGGTAATGGTTATATGCCTCGTGATTGCTATGCTATTCGGGGCTAAAGAAACCACTTTCAATGATCTGTGGCTTGCCATCACCTCTAATTCAAAGGCAGACAATGTCCTTATTCTGCGTGAGATCCGGCTGCCTCGCGAACTCGCCGCCATGCTGATCGGTGCTGCCTTTGCCGTATCCGGTGCTATCATGCAGGGGGTTACACGCAATCCATTAGCCGACCCAGGCCTGCTCGGTCTGACCTCGGGCGCGAATATGGCGCTGGCTCTTACGTTTGTATTTCTGCCGGGACTGAATTATTTTGGTACCATGATTGCTTGTTTTTTTGGCGCTGCCCTAGGAGCCGTGCTAGTGCTTGTTCTAGGTTCTGTGCGCCAAGGTGGCTTCTCTCCGATTCGAATCGTACTCGCCGGTGCAGCGGTATCTGCCTTTCTGTATGCTATCGCAAGTGGTGTAAGCATTGCCTTCAAAATATCCAAGGATGTATCCATGTGGACAGCGGGTGGATTGATCGGCACAACCTGGGGCCAGCTTCAGGCTATTGCACCTGTGATCATCATCGGCATCGTGGTGGCATTAATATTTTCAAACCAGTTAACCATTCTTAGCTTAAGTGACGAGGTAGCCATCGGATTAGGACAAAATCTTGCTGTGGTTAAAGGGATTCTATTCACTCTTATTATTCTGCTGACTGGAGCATCGGTCGCTCTAATTGGGGATATGGCTTTTGTAGGGCTGATGATTCCGCATATTGTCCGTAAGATTGTCGGTACCGATTACCGGTATATTTTGCCGATATCGATCTTTACGGGTGCATCGTTCATGCTTCTCGCGGATACAATTGGACGGACAATCCATGCACCTTATGAGACGCCAGTGGTCGCCGTCGTAGCTATGCTTGGGCTACCTTTCTTCTTGTTTGTTGTTCGGAAAGGAGGTAAAACACTCTCATGATTTCCTCTGCACCCGTGCGAAAGCAACGTATTATCCTATGTGTATGCACCGGTTTGATTCTGCTAACAGCTATCGTCAGCATGGGAATCGGATACTCTTCCCTATCTTTTGACAGACTGCTTCCGGTTCTGTTCGGGCATGGAACCTTTAAAGAGGACTTTGTATTATTCTCTGTAAGATTGCCGCGGATTCTGATTACACTGCTGGCAGGCATGGCCTTGGCGTTATCCGGTTCCATTCTGCAAAGCGTTACACGAAACGATCTAGCCGACCCCGGTATTATTGGTATCAACTCTGGTGCGGGTGTGGCTGTCGCTGTTTTCTTTCTTTTTTTCCCGGTTAGCGCTGGATCATTCATTTATGCGCTGCCGCTGGTTGCTTTTATAGGGGCATTACTTACGGCAGCATTAATCTATCTATTTTCATATAGTCGGACTAAGGGGCTTGATCCTGTTCGATTGGTGCTCGTTGGGGTAGGGTTCTCCCTAGCGTTGTCTGGCGTTATGATCGTGATCATTTCGTCCGCGGATCGTGCCAAGGTAGATTTTATTGCAAAATGGATCGCAGGGAATATATGGGGTACAGATTGGCCATTCATTTGGGCTTTACTGCCTTGGTTGATCTTACTAGTTCCCTTTACCCTGTACAAATCACAGCGACTCAACCTGCTCAGCCTAAGTGAAGTCTCTGCCATTGGTGTCGGGCTGAATCTCGAACGTGAACGTATCGTTCTGATTCTCACGGCAGTTGCAGCTTCCGCCTCCGCGGTTTCTGTCACAGGCGGGATCGCCTTCATCGGACTGATGGCTCCACATATTGCCAAATCGCTAGTCGGCCCGCGTAATCAGATGTTTATTCCCGTCGCTGTATTGCTGGGCGGCTGGCTACTTCTGATCGCGGACACCGTTGGCCGCAATCTCGTCGATCCTGACGGCATTCCGGCAGGGATCATGGTGTCGCTAATCGGCGTACCTTATTTCGCTTATTTATTACTTAAGAAATAAGCAGTTGTTTAGACAAAAGAACCTCGGCACAATTACCGAGGTTCTTTCTACTGACCGCTTTGTCCCCAGATTTCCACCGCGACGAGCGGTTCAATCAAGAAATCTGGGGACAACAACGGCCGGAAGTCCAATGATTCACCGCAGTGACTACTGAGCTTTTTGTTCGCAAATTTAGTTCAGCCTATATATCACCTAAATCTTCATATCCTTACCCGTATAATCTACAAACATGAAATGACCTTCCGGTGTAGTTCGCTTCTCGATCAGGTCTAGGATCCCCTCGGCACTATGATTTGGATTTGTCGGTGCCTCTGCCCCGCCCATATCGGTTTGCATCCACCCCGGATGCACGCTGAGCACTTGAATCCCACGTTCTTTTACATAGACATGCAGCTGCTGTGTGAACATATTGAGCGCCGCTTTGGAAATGCCATAAGGATAGTCGTTCGGATAAGCATTGGTGATACTTCCTGCTTCCGACGATATATTGATGATCGAGCATTCGGGTTCCGTAAGTAGCGGCAGGAAATGCTTAACCACTCGTATCGGTCCATACAGATTAATATCCATCGTTATAAGCATATCTTGGAAATCCAACGCTTCAATCGATGTATCCCGAGCGTTGAGTACCGCCGCATTATTAATAATGGCACCGAGGGTCCGACCTTGTTCTTGTAGACTCGCAGCCAGTGCCGCGATTCCTGCCTCGTCCGTCACGTCCAGCGCAGCGATGGTTAGCTTCTCTCCATAGGTTTCAGCAAGCTTCGATAGCGCTGTTTGTTCCTGATCGGGCCGGCGAACCCCAGCAATAACTCCATAGCCCCGCTTCAGCGCTTCGGCCGCCAGTTCATAACCCAGTCCACGTCCAGCACCTGTAATGATAATATTCATAGTTATTCCTCCCCGTTATCCTTATCGTTCTCTAGCAGCTCCACAATTACTTTTAACTCCTTGAAAGTGTCCATATAAGCATAACGCCCCCCGGTATACTCACCCTTTTGCTGGAGTGGGAAGCCTTTGCCTTCTAGCAGCATTATCTTTTCTTTCATTCCTTCAACTACAAAAGCAATATGATGAGGCCCCTCACCATGTTCATTCAAGTAATCCCGCCACGTACTCGGCTCATGATCCGGTTCAATCAATTCCAGCTGTAAAGAGCCCATATCAAAAAAAGCTAGCTTAGCCCGCGCCTGCGTAGCCACGCCATTATGCCGGGTCTGCGCAATATCTTCTGTATCTGTAACGATAATTTCCGGCTTTTCGAGTCCAAAAAACTCCGCATATGCCGTACTTACCTTCTCCACATCATTCACCAATATTCCAATCTGCGTAACAAAATTACCAAGCAATCCTGACATGCGCATCAACCTCCTATTAGTCTGACAAGTCCACCATACCGATTCTTTGAAAGGGCTGTCAAGCCTGTGTTGAAATCATTCTGAGCAACGATAATTTCAAGTATGTTTGTTTCGCTTAATCACCAATCCGGTTATAGAATGAAAAGTTTACATTAACAAAAAGGGGTGAGGAACGATGGACCATAGAAAAAGATCACGCCTGATGCAGCAGTTTGTTTTTGTCGGGCCTACTTCCTTGTTTTTCTTTATGATTGTGCTGATTCCTTTCTTTTTAGGACTCTATTATTCTTTTACCAGTTGGAACGGAATCTCACGTGATGTGGAGTGGACCGGACTCCGGAATTATCTACATATCTTCACAAAGGACCCTTCCTTTCTTCATTCATTCTGGTTCACGGCGAAGTTCACTTTCTTCGGTCTGATACTGACCAATCTGCTCGGCTTCGCACTCGCTTATGTACTGACCCGCAAGCTATTCACGCGCAATGTCCTGAGAACGGTATTTTTTGTACCTCATGTTATCGGTGGACTTTTGCTCGGGTTCATTTGGCAGTTTATTTTTGTCAGAGGGTTCTCCTCGATTGGACAGGCTACGGGCTGGTCCTTCTTTAATCTTCCGTGGCTGGGCACCGGAGGGACAGCCTTCTGGGCGATTGTAATCGTATTTGTCTGGCAAAATGCAGGGTACCTAATGGTCATCTACATTTCTGCAATCAACAACGTTCCCAAAAGCCTGATTGAAGCCTCAAAAGTGGATGGTGCCGGACGCTTTCAGGCTTTACGCCATGTCACCATTCCGCTGGTTATGCCAGCTGTAACCGTTTGTCTGTTCCTTTCTATCTCTTGGTCGTTTAAGCTGTTCGACCTTAACCTGTCGCTGACCAAGGGTGGTCCCTTCAAAGCTACTGAATCTGTAGCGTTGAATATTTACAATGAGGCCTATACTATTAGCCGATTCGGGATGGGCTCCGCGAAAGCGATGATTTTCTTCGTCATTGTGGCCGTAATCTCCCTGCTACAGGTTAGAGCAACCAAGAAAAGAGAGGTGGAGCTGTAATGGAGACTACCGCCAAGAAATTCAATGTGCCATTGCTTCTCGTCGAAGTAATTGTGATCCTGCTGGGCCTTCTATTCCTAGTACCGTTTTACTTTCTGCTAGCTAACTCGGTTAAAAGCTATAGTGAGATTCTTTCGGATTCCGCTGCGCTGCCCTCTGTATTCCAGTGGAGCAACTACGCCGAAGCTTGGAAAGCTATCAATTTTCCTCGTGCCTTTATGAACTCTTTTATTATCACGGTGATTAGTAATATTCTGCTAGCGTTCCTCTGCTCTATGTGCGCTTACAAAATGGTCCGCAATAACAGCTTATATAACCGCATACTTTATATTGCTTTAGTGGCCGCTATGGTTATTCCGTTTCAGGCGATCATGATCCCGCTGGTGCAAGTGGTTAGCGGTCTGGGCGTCATGGATTCAACCGCAGGTTTGATTTTAGCGTATCTTGGATTTGGCGCCCCGATGACTGTGTTTCTATTCCATGGCTTCGTCAAATCGGTACCTCTTGATATTGAGGAGGCTTCGAGAGTAGACGGCAACAGTCCTTATGGTACCTTTTTCCGGATTGTGCTTCCGCTCATGCAGCCGATTATTGTCACTGTCATTATTCTGAATACCCTGTGGATCTGGAACGATTACCTGATGCCTTCGCTTATTCTGCAGGACCCGGTGCTTCGCACCATTCCCATCGCCACTTATAGCTTCTTCGGACAATATACGAAGCAATGGGATTTGGCACTTCCGGGACTTGTGCTCGGGATTACGCCCGTGGTCATCTTTTTCCTAGCGATGCAAAAATATATTATTGAAGGCATTGCCCAAGGCTCTGTAAAGGGCTAACGATACATGTTATTTTCAGCCAGAGAGGATGAATGAATATGAGAACCAAACGTGGAATTCTCCTCGCATGCTCCCTGCTGCTGGCTGCTCTGACAGCCGGTTGCGGAGATAATAGCGACAATGCGAATGGAGTTAAAACCGTGCATATCTACCAGTTCAAGGTTGAAATATCTGAAGCACTAGCTTCGCTTAAGACTGAATTTGAAAAGGAACACCCCGATATTAAGCTGGAGGTGCAAAGCGTGGGTGGCGGGACCGATTATGGCGCCTCCCTACGCGCCAAGTTCTCATCAGGAGATGAACCTGATATCTTCACCATTGGCGGCAACAATGAACGTGATATGTGGATGGAATATCTGGAGGATTTAAGCGGTGAAGCTTGGGCCAAGGATGTAAAGCCCCTAGCAGCAGAACAGATGACCGCAGATGGCAAGCTCTATGGCATGCCGATGAATCTCGAAGGATACGGCTTCATCTATAATAAGGACCTGTTTAAGAAAGCAGGCATCACCGAGAAACCCCTAACTTTAACCGCTCTGCGCGAAGCCTCCGAGAAGTTAAAGGCAGCGGGCATCACACCTTTTGCAAATGGATATCAGGAATGGTTCGTGCTCGGCAATCATAATGTGAACGTAGCTTTCGCCCAGCAGCCAGATCCCGAAGCATTTATCGCCGGGCTTACGGACGGCACCAAAACTTTCGCCGGAGACCCGGTTTTCTCCAAATGGATCGACCTGCTGGACCTTACTGTAGAGTACGGCAACAAAAATCCACTCTCCACCGACTATAATACCCAAGTCACAATGGTAGCGAGCGGAGAAGCCGCGATGATGCAGCAGGGCAACTGGACGCAAGGACAGATCGACGGCATCGATCCTAATCTAAATCTGGGTATCCTACCGATGCCCATTGACGACACCCCCGAAGACAATGACAAGCTGTATGTAGGCGTGCCAAGCAATTGGGTGATCAATAAAAACTCCCCCGTTAAGGAGGAAGCCAAGGTCTTCTTGGATTGGCTGGTCACCTCCGAGACCGGGAAAAAGTATATCACTAAGGAATTCCAGTTCATCCCTGCGCTCGACAGCATTAAGGGCACCGAAGAAGATCTTGGAGCGCTGGGCGCCGAGGTGCTGGCTTATACCGATAAGGATCAAGCGCTGACCTGGAACTGGACCCGTCTGCCGAACGGGATGCCGCAGGAATTATCCAGCAGCATCCAAGGGTATCTCGGTGGCAAGCTGACCAAAGAAGGCATGCTGAAGGAATTCCAAGTCAACTGGGATAATCTCAGTGTGCAGTGAGTTACCCGCTCTGTACATCAAAAGCCGCGCAGCGATGCACGGCTTTTGATGTACGATCGTATTCATTTGACTAGTTCGCACGCAGCATACTAATTTGTCTGGCAAGATACACTGGCGTATAGGGCATGTCATCTCGAAGCCAAGAAATAACCGTGCCAATTAGGGCTGCTGAACCGTACCAAACGGCAATGTCCTTCTGTATGGGCATCTTGGAATGCTCAGCAGCACCCTCCTTTTTCTCCTGGTGTGCAGAGATGATTTCCGCCATCAAGTTGAACAGACGGTCTGTAAAAATAGGGCTTCTTTTCGATGTGAGTATCACTTTATAGAATTTGGCATTTTCCGCAATATGCTTAAGCAGACTCTCTAGTATCCTCAAATTCTCTTCTTCAACCGATTCGTGATCGTTGTCATCGTTGTTGACCACTTGTAAAATGTCCTCCACCATTTCATCCGCCATCTTTTCCAACATATCCGGGAGATCCCGATAATGCAGATAAAAAGTAACACGATTGATTTTAGCCCGCTCTGCAATACGGTTTACTGATATTTTCTCAATATCCATTTCCTCAAGCAATTCAATCACAGCATCTCTAAGCAATTGACGTGTACGAAGTACCCGGGGATCTGTACGTTGCGTTGTGTTATTCATCTTACTCTCTCCAATCTTTAACTTTCATATCGTAAACTACAATTTTTAAATAATTGTTGTTTTTTAATGAGAAAACACTACAAATTTAAAACGAATGTAAACTATTTTACATTTTTTCGCAAATCGTTGCTTGATTACATGAAAATTTCATTTATAATCTAATTCATGCATTGTAAACTATACAACACACTGTAAATTTAGTCCATGATCAACGATTTGAAAGGATGGAGTGGAGTGAGTACAAAGACAGAAGTAACAAGCAGTTCCGTAAAAAAGGGACCCATCTTATTCATTATGATTTTGGGCGCCTTTCTTGCGACACTGAATCAGACAGTAATGAGCGTTGCCGTTCCCGAGTTAATGCATGATTTTAATATCTCGGCTGCTACCGCTCAGTGGCTGACAACAGGCTATATGCTGGTTAATGGTGTTCTAATCCCAATTACAGCTTATTTGATGCAACGGTTTACGACGCGAGAGCTTTTTCAAGCTTCCATGTTTATATTTTTAGCTGGAACGATCGTCTCGGCTCTCGCAACTAACTTCCCTATTCTGCTGATCGGGCGTATGATTCAGGCAGCTGGTGCTGGAATTATCATGCCACTGCTCACAAATGTTATTTTGACCCTGTTCCCTCCTGAAAAAAGAGGGGCTGCCATGGGGATGGTAGGGTTAGCCATTATTTTCGCACCTGCGATTGGACCTACTCTGGCCGGATATATTTTGGAGCATTATTCTTGGGAGACTATGTTCTATGGCATGATTCCTTTGACCGTCATTGTAATCATATGTGGATTTATTTATTTGAGAAATGTATCGGAGCGCATCTATCCTAAGCTGGATATTGTTGGCGTAGTTCTTTCTACTATCGGTTTTGGCACCTTGCTGTATGGCTTCAGCCGTGCTGCCAGCGCAGGCTGGTCAAGCGCGGAAGTACTGTTGTCTCTTGGATTGGGTGTCCTTTCCCTTGGCTTATTCGCTTGGAAGCAACTAGCTTCCCAAAACCCGCTGCTTGATCTTCGGGCCTTCAAATACAGTATGTTCTCCTTAACAACTGTCATCAGTATCGCAGTTACAATTGTGATGTATGCAGATATGATGCTGCTGCCTCTGTATCTGCAAAATGCCCGTGGCTTTACAGCGATGGAATCCGGCTTACTGCTGCTTCCTGGTGCGCTCATTATGGGTTTATTGATGCCGGTAACCGGAAAGCTGTTCGACCGGTTCGGGGCAAAGTGGCTCGCTATTATCGGTCTACTGATTACAATTGCAACTACGCTAAGCTTTGTTAATTTAACGGACTCAACCAGTTACATGTATCTGGTATATATGTCAACAGGCCGCCGGATCGGTATGGCTCTGCTCCTTATGCCAATACAAACTTTAGGGTTAAATCAATTGCCCTCCAAGCTTAGTGCGCACGGTACAGCAATTTCGAATACCATTCGACAAGTGGCTGGCGCAGTGGGAACTTCCTTACTCGTCACCGTAATGACAAGCCGTACTACAACGCATATGAAGGATATGATGGCTGCAGGCAGCACACAGACCGGAACAAAGGAACATATGCTCATGGAAGCCTCTATCCAAGGTATCAATGATTCCTATCTAGTTATTGTGGGCATCGGTGTTCTCGGTCTGCTGCTCTCTTTCTTCATTAAACGTGTTGGGCAAGCGCCTGCTCCGGAGCAAGAACCCGAAGTGAAGCTCAAAAAAATTATTGCTAAAGAAGCTTAATATATAGAAGCAATTAGTACTATTTTAAGTAACCTGCAAAAGAGATCAGCGATGTAAATCATCGCTGATCTCTTTTTAGTCTGACAACTACCCTGCTTACAAGCTCGGGCGGTTCACTACCCTGTATCCTGAATGTAACCTCCACTCGCTTCTAAAAAATTGCCCATTGCGCAATTTTGCCCTTTGGGCAATAATATAAAAATGGAAAATAGAGCACAGCGAATTCTCTGTACTTAAGAAAGGAGATCTCATCGAATTTGAACCCAAAACCGACATTGCGCGACAAAAAAAAAGAAGCCACGGCCTATGCATTAGCCAAATCCGCCTTCGAGCTTGCGCTTGAACTAGGGATGGACGGCTTCATCGTCGACGACGTTGTCCAGAAGGCTGGCTACTCCCGGCGGACCTTTGCCAACTACTTCTCGTGCAAAGAAGAGGCGGTAGCAGCATATTTTATCAGCAACTCTTCAAGAGAAGATAAGAGCATGTTATTCGAGAATCTGCCCCCAGATGCAACACCGCTGGATGCCTTATACAAATTGTTCAAGCTGCAGTTTACTTCCGAGTTTCTGTATCAATTGCGGCAGTTTGTATCGCTGGCTAATCAGTATCAGTCGCTGGAGCCTTATATCCTCAGCGTATTCCGCCGCCTGCAGATTGCCGCGCAGGAAGTGCTCGAACAGTTCACTCATGGACGTTATGCCGACGGGTATACACATCTTCTCGCTGGTGCCGTTTACGGAGCGTTCGTGCCGATTCTGGATGGACGTCTGAACGTCATGCTACCAGGTGAAGCGCAGGATGAACACTCCGATGCCATATCGTTCGATCAATATCTAAATTCCATGTTTACTTATTTACGCAAAGGCTTTTAATTTAGAGATACAAAGGAGAAACCATAATATGTCTACATTTCTATACCGATTGGGCAAATCTGCATATACCAAGCCCTGGTATTTCCTTACCGTCTGGATTCTGATTCTCGGTGTTATAGGCGCCCTGCTTGGTGTCAATGGCATCCAATCCAGCTCGGAAATGAAAATTGAGGGCACTGAATCGCAAAAAGTACTGGATATGCTGGTCAAGGAACTTCCAGCAGCTGCTGGCGGTCAGGCGAGCGTTGCCTTCACCGCGCCTGATGGAGAACGGCTAGATACGCCGGAGAGATCAGCACTGATTCTGAAGGCTATAAATGATGTCTACAGCATGGACTATATCATCAATCCTGCTGAACTGGCCGCGCAAGCCGCGGCGGCTGCGGGTCAAGCTGCAGGAGCAGACCCATCAGCAGCTGCCGGTGGCCAAACTGCCACTGCGGACCCTTCGGCGGCTGCGAGTCAGACAGACGCTGCGGGTCAAGCTACTGCTGCGGTTCAGGCCGTTCCTTACGGGCCACTAATCGTTGATGGTGCTCCGGTTCCCGGCGTCATGCTGTCTGCCGACGGCAGCATCGCCCTGTTCCAATTCCAGTTCACTGTTCAGCAGACATCACTCCCCTCTTCTGTACCAGATAACGTGATTAAGGCTGTAACCGAAGTCGAGCAGGCAGGCTCCGGGATCACAGCCATTCCGAGTGATTCGCTCAAAAGCACACCGTCCATCGGATCTACGGAAGCGATCGGCGTAGCCGTCGCAGCAGTTGTGCTGTTTATTACACTCGGTTCGATTGTTGCAGCCGGACTGCCGCTGATCACCGCGCTCCTTGGCGTCGCGATTAGCGTCGGCGGTGCTTTTGCTCTTTCGAATATTGTGCACATGAATGACATTACACCCATTCTCGCAGTCATGATCGGTCTGGCTGTTGGTATCGACTACTCCTTATTTATCGTGAACCGGCAGCGACGGTTAATTCTCGATGAGAATTTAAGTGCCAAGGAAGCAGCAAGCCGAGCGGTCGGCACCGCCGGCAGTGCAGTATTCTTCGCCGGACTGACCGTCATCATCGCCCTTTGCGGCATGTTGGTCATCGGCATCGGCTTCTTGTCAACCATGGCTCTCGTTGCTGCTGTCAGCGTGCTGATCACTGTTCTGTTGGCGCTTACCCTGCTGCCTGCGCTACTGGGTCTGGTCGGTGAACGGATCTGCACCGCCAAGGCACGTTCAAAGAACGTAGCTTCCGCGAACAAAGCCCGTCACGGGTTCTCACACCGCTGGGCGAACGCAACGGTAAAATACCGCTGGGCTATCATTGTTCTAGTGGTCTTGGTTCTTGGTACAGCGGCGATTCCAGTAACCAAAATGGAGCTAGGTATTCCGTCTGGCGCCTCGGCAAATCTGGACACTCCAGCACGCCAGAGCTATGACATCATCTCCAAGGGCTTCGGCGAAGGGTTCAACGGTCCGCTACTACTGGTGGCCCAACCAAACAAACCGTCCGACAAGATTTCAATGCAGACGCTTGGTAAGCTGGTTCAAGAGCTGCAAATGCATGATAACGTCACGCTGGTGTCCCCGATGGGTGTCAACGCGACCGGAGATATTGCTATTATCAGTCTAATCCCTAAAACCGGCCCTACAGATACAAAAACGAGAGATCTGGTACAGGATCTGCGCGATCCCGATTCCAGCCTCGCATCATCAAATGATGTAACACTTGGTGTGACCGGCTTCACTGCGATCAACATCGATATGTCCTCCAAGCTATCCGATGCGTTTCCCGTGTATATCGGCATCATCGTAATTCTATCCCTAATTATACTGCTGCTTGTTTTCCGGTCGGTCATCGTTCCGATCAAGGCGACGGTAGGCTTCATTCTCAGTGTGCTCGCTACTTTCGGTCTAACCACGGCCGTATACCAGTGGGGATGGCTGCACTCCCTGTTTGGTTTTGACACAGGAGGCCCACTGCTCAGCTTTATGCCAATTCTGGTCACCGGCATTCTGTACGGACTGGCGATGGATTATCAGGTATTCCTCGTCAGCTCCATGCGTGAGGCTTACGTCCACGGACGTCGTGGCAACGACAGTGTCGTTCACGGCTACGATCTCGCCAGCCGCGTCGTACTTGCCGCAGGCGTAATCATGGTTTCCGTCTTCGCTGGCTTCATCTTCGCACCTGATGCGATGATCAAGCAGATCGGATTCGCACTGGCCTTCGGCATCCTGATCGATGCTTTCATCATCCGCATGACGCTCGTTCCGGCGGTAATGGCCTTCTTCGGCGACAAAGCCTGGTGGCTTCCGAAATGGCTAGACCGTCTGCTTCCGAACCTCGACGTCGAGGGCGATAAGCTGATCGCCATGCTTAATGCCAAGGGAGAAGGTAAGAAATAAGAAGAGGATAGCCTTTGAACTGTCCTCCCAAAATTTTGAAGAGCATGACCCTGCGAACTACCTGCAGGGTCTGCTTTACTTTTTAAGGCATTGCAGTTCTCCTGTGTCAGAGAAATCTTCTCTATATTGATCGACGAACAAATTACCCTGTTGGGTGAGTTGGCTTCTGTTAGTTTAAATTTGTAGCTTACGGAGCACATCTTGTTGTATTTTCCACAGATTTTCGGTGGTTTGGCGAGTAAAACTCCAATGTAGAGGAGCATTTTGCTTAGGTGGAACGTGTTATAGGGAAATCTTCCCTTTAAATTAGCTGACAGCTGTTATAAGAGCATATTATACGGAATTTCTCCCTATATATTGGTCAATTTCAATAAAACACACCGAGTTCAGCTGAATTATAGGGATGATTTCCCTATAATCTCTCCACATGAGCTTTTAATGTAGAATTATAGGGAGGATTTCCCCATAATTCTATAGGTTTGACCCTGAAGCGAGGAACAAAAAGCAACTCCTATAAAGAAGCCAATAAACACGGGCTCCGGTACTCCTTTCGTGCACCCCTTGAACTCATTTCTGGCATAGCCCATATCCGTTGTGTTCTATACAAAAACAAGAACAGCGATTCTCCATGGATGGGAGAATCGCTGTTTTCTGTCGTTACGTTTTTTTTGATATTTCTTGTAACCGCCTATAAAGACTTTCTCTCAAAGCTAGCCTACAGCTTCCAGATGCGGTACAAGATAACTGCTGCTTCAGCACGGGTAAGCGTGTCGTTAGGCGCAATTCTATCGTTCTTTCCGTTCACAACTCCGAATTTGACCAACAATAATGCGCTGTCTTTCGCATAGCTGGAGATGCTTGCTTCATCCAGATAAGCACTCAAAGCTCCACTCGCCTTGACTTGCTTGCCTGATGCCGCCAGCGCGCGTGCTGTCAGCACCATCATATCTTGACGGGAGATACCGCTGTTTGGTCTGTACGTATCATCTTCAAACCCTGTAGCAATTCCCAGTTCCTTCGCGATGACCAGTTCATCATAATAATAGTCCGTCTTTTGGACATCGCTGAACAATGCTGCACTTTTGCCCGTTCCCTTCAGTTCAAGCGCTCTCACGAGAAGAGCAATGAAATCCGCTCGCTTCATAGAATCTGCAGGTGAGAAGCTATTCACGCTCGTTCCTTGGATGACATCGCGAGCAGCCATAACATCTATGGCTTGTTTTGCCCAAGATACGTTCTGCAGGTCTCCGAAGTTTTTCTTTACAATGGTTACTGCATAAATGCTGAAGTGGGTCGTTTGAAATACAACCGTTTGGGTTGCAGCATCATATCGGCCGTTCGGAACCGGAGCTACGTTGCCTTTATCATCGATGTACCAAACAACGATTAAATCCGGATTACTTAGCTCCTCCGCTGTCGGTGTATACGGAATGGATACCGTGACAGGAGCGTTAGGGTTATTCCATGGAATGACTTTATCGCCTGATACTACGCTTAGATCAATAACCGGATGGTTGCCGATCAAATTGTGGGTAGCTGCACTCAGGCTGTCCGCTGAGACTTTACTTATGCGTATGGACACTTGCTCAGCATGGTCTGTTAAGTCGGGCAGGATATTGCTTGGAATTTGGATTGTAGCATTTTCCGTCTTAAGCAGTAGTTCAAAGTTTTCTTTCCCCATCAAGCTTTGGGTTGGCAATTGTATATCATACACTTTCGCATCCGTTTGCTTTGGTACTTCGATCACGATTTGTTTCTTGCCGTTTGCCGCTGCTGTAGCTTGTTCAAGCGCTTTTTTCAAATTGTCGCTGGAGATCGTGCCTACGGCACGCCCGTTATCGGATTTCACCTCCAGTGTAATCGTAACAACACCATCTTTGTTTGCAATGGCTACAGGCTGTGGAGTTGTTACTGCACTACCAGTGTTGCTACTACCAGTTGGTGTTGGCGTTGGTGTTGGCGTCGGTTCCGAACCGGTAGATTTCCCCTTGAGGGTAAGTACACCATAAACAGATGTGTCCATATATCCAGTACCGGTTGTATCGTTCCAAGCCGCAACACTTTGACGTGAGCCGTCTTTAGCATCATTGATCTGTACATCGAAACCAAGCTTTGTATCGTCATCCGGAGTTACCCCATGAAGCGGAATCTTCACTTCAACCGTGTAGTTTGTTCCGGAAATGTGAGTCGCCGACTCGAAACCAGCTGCGATGCTTGTGGGATTAAATGAAGTCTCATTGTCAAAATTGATTCTGTACTGCCCATCATCCTCTTGATAGAACGTTGTTTTCCCATTGTTTTGGTCCACGAAGATTTCAACCGAATCCTGTTCATGTGCGTTCACACTGCTCTTATCAAGCTGCGTATCGCTAACCTGGATCAGGACATAAAGATTTTGATCATCCCAGAGTGCTTTTGCCACTCCGCTCGCACCCTGCCAAGCTGTTTGATAACGGTTGATCGGCATTTCAGCGGTCTGGCTCCAGATCTCGTCAACCGTTCCATCAATGACAGGTGCAGCGAATTTGGCGGTCGAATGATTGGCTTCAACCGTTTCAGGCTCATGCTCTTCAATGAACGTATCAGGATCGATAACACCATAATATGATGGCTTGGCTTGCAAGTTTTTATCAAACAACAGTGGATTGGAAGAAGCTCTCCAGCTCGTGTTATCATCCATACCCCAGAAGGTAACACGTTTGATATGCTCATCGTTAGCTCTGAAGATATTTAACAACTGCGCATACAGGTAACCTTGCGCATTAGCGAGCTTCTCAGAAAGCTGATAGTTGCTTCCAGCCTGAATGTCCAGCTCGGTAATGCTAACTTCAACTCCCAAGGAAATAAACTTCTCCAAGGACCGCTCCACATTTTCCGGGTTTGTATTGATGCTGTAATGTGCTTGCATGCCGACACCATCAATAAGCAATTTACCAGGGTGAGTGAGCGCATATTTATCATTAATTTCTTTGACCATACTGTAAATGGCCTGCGCTTTATTCTGATTATCTTCATTATAATCATTGTAATAGAGTTTAATATTCCAGTCAGGATTCGCATCTAGAACTTCTCTTGCCGCCAGGAATGCCTGCTCTACGTAGTCTGCGCCGATAGCACTCTTCCATGGGGCGGATCGCAGTGCAGTTTTCCAATCCGTTGGGTTAGACGGGTTATCACTCATCGCCTCATTGACAACATCCCAGGAGATCACCTTATCGCCAAAATGCTCCATAACGGTTTTGATATGAGCCCTCAAATTATCTAGAGCCTCATCCCGTCCCAAGGGGATCGTGTTGTTGTCTGCATCTGATGTTGTATTCATCCATGCTGGTGATTGCTGATGCCATACCAATACATGGCCATGCATCTGCATTCCCTCATCCAACACTTTATCTACAAGCTCATCCGCACCAGTGAACGTGAAGTTGCCCTTTGTAGGCTGCAACGCATCCGGCTTCATGGCATTACCTGCCGTAGCGACATTATGATGCATTTTCAGAAGTTCAAGTCTTACGCCTTCCAAATCCTCCGCAGATATTGCGTTTCCGATCAAAAAATGATCTTCATAAGCATCTTTAATGGGAATCAGATCCTTTTGAATACCAACCGGACCCGATCCTGTTTTTTCAAAGCTGATGTCGTCGATATAAAAAGATGCAGTACTGTTACTTGAGCTTTCCACATAAATGGTCAAATACTCGCTGCTTACATTGTTATAGCGGTATGTGCCTTCGAACTGAACCCAGCCATCGTTTGCGCTGATGGTTTTAGGTGAGAGTTGTACATAATTGGCGCTGCTTCCATTGCCAACCTGGGTAGACAGCTGAAGCTGGGAGCTTGCAGGCTGGATCAGCTTGACCCATAACGAAATTTTATATTCGTAGCCCTTGTCCACATATTTCTCCACACGTAATGAAGGCCCATGCCAGGTGCTCGTTCTGCCCTCTACCTTTAAAGCATATGAACCGTTATTCGTATGATTCGCTTCATCGGTAATAGTAAGCGTCTCGCTACCTGCTCTGCCTTCAAAACCACCTGCTTTTTGATCCTCAAAAGTAACCGTGGTAAAAGGCAACGCTGGATCTCTAGGTGGTTCTGGTGTTGGTATTGGTGTCGGCTCTGCTGTCACCTTTTCTGTAACCAACACATCGCCGATATAGAACGGAACTATTTTCCCTATCGCGTTCGATTGGACGCGAAGTTTCGTATCTTTACTCGTATCTACGATGAATTCTTTCGTCAAAGCGATCCCTTTGCCAGCTTCATAATCCCCACTTGCCAAAAGGGCATAACTGCCTATCGCTTGTATATAAGCTTGTGCACCGCTAGGTACAGTCACATCAGGATCAACGTACACTGTTGCGGTCACCGTGTAGGTTTTACCATTTTTCAGGCCTATGTCGCTAAAAGTAAAATCAGCCGCGTCCCAGTCATTTGTTCTATCGCTAACATATAAAGCGGCACCATCAGCATTACCAGCAAAAACCTTACCGGTGACAGCTGTTAGATTAGCACTACCTGATTGTGTAGCTAAACCCTTGCCACTCACAAAAGATTCGTGGTAAATTTCTTTATCCGTTTCTGTTACCGCTTTTTTTGCCGTGATGAGGACGTCCCCAATGTAAAACGGAACGGTTTTACCAATCTCGTCCGACAGAATACGTAGCGTCGTATCTTTACTCGTATCCACAGTGAATTCTTTAGTCAAGGTGATCGCTTTACCTGCTTCATAATTTACACTTGCCAAAAGACTATAACTGTTTATGGTTTGGAGATAAGCTTGTGCGCCGCTAGGTACAGTCACATCAGCGTCAACATAAACGGATGCGGTCACCATGTAGGTTTTACCGTTTTCTAGGCCCATGTCACTAAATTTGAAATCAACCGCGTCATAGTTATTTGTTCTGTTGCTTACATATAAAGCCGCTCCGTCAGCATTGCCAGCAAATGCTTTATCGGTGACAGGAGTAAGACTAGCACTGCCCGATTGGCCTGCGATGCCTTTGCCATTCGCAAAGGTTTCGTGATATACCATTACTGAGTCTGATGGTACTGTCGCATCGGGTGCTGCAGCTTCCGTAATCGGAGCCAGCCAGCTAGACGGAATAAGCAAAGCAGCTGCGAGTAAGATCGAGATGACTTGTTTAAACATTCTACTCATTTGTTGCATTCCTCCTCCAGTGATTTTGGAAATTAGGTACTCACCTAAATTTTCTAGAACCAGCCCTTTAAAATGAGATAACAGCATTGGTAACTTAGACATAGCCAGATTTTTTCTTAAAGATCCACCCCCATTTGTAACCGCTTACATATGTGCTTACACCATTTTACAACTCCGACACAATCCACAACTATACTAATACTAAAGGTGTTACCCCCCATAATCATAGGAAAACACACGAAAGATCCAGGAATTCCCTATGTCTTCCCACGTATTAAGACTTCTTCATAGGTAATCCAATACTATTCATTAAAAAGTTTTCACAATATGGACGATTACGAATGATCTTTTTTTAGATATGCGCATACTAAGCTCCATATTTTGAAACTTGCGCCAAGTTGAATCGTAAGTTTGAAGATAGGTCCTGAAGTCTACTGATTTGACGAACTGATATACCATACTTGTGTAGAACACGCAGTTATGTGCACTTATGCAGTAAATCGAAGCTTATGAGACCTAAAAAAAGACACAGCACAGCGGAGAGGAGCTATCATTAGTGGAGTATTACCGCAAGAATGTAACAGACAGTTTACAGGAAGTGCAGAGTACAACTAACGGGCTTACGTCGGCAGAAGTCGACAAACGACTGGAACGTGATGGTTACAATGAATTAAAAGGAAAGAAAAAAGATCCCCTCTGGAAGCTTTTTCTTGAAAATTTCAAGGACCCTATGGTGGTCGTACTGCTTATTGCGGCCATTGTCCAGATTGTTATGGGTCAAGTTATGGAGTCGCTTATCATTTTCCTCGTGTTGATTCTCAATGCAGTTATAAGTGTCATCCAAACTCGTAAAGCGGAGAGTTCACTTGATGCCCTGCAGCAGATGTCGGCACCCGAGGCTAAAGTGTTGCGGGATGGAGCCTTAAAAACCGTCCCTGCCAGAGAGCTTGTTCGCGGTGATATCGTATTACTGGAGGCTGGAGATTTTGTACCTGCCGACGGCCGTATCATAGAATCGGGAAGCTTGAAGATCAATGAAGGCATGCTGACCGGAGAATCCGAAGCTGTAGAGAAGCATACGGATACCATCGCAAAGGAATCTCCACTCGGGGACCGTCGTAATATGGCGTTTAGCGGTTCTTTGGTTGTATATGGCCGTGGAACTCTTGTAGTAACAGGAACTGCACTGACAACCGAAATCGGCAAAATCGCTGAACTCATTGAGAGCGCCGAAGCCAAGCAGACGCCACTACAGCGTAAGCTCGAAACCTTTAGCAAGCAGTTGGGTGTAGCGATTATCGTGCTGTCCGTTTTGATCTTTGCCATCCAAGCCGGACGTGTTTGGCTGTCGAATGATACAGTGGATACCACGGAAGCCATTCTGAATGCCCTAATGTTTGCAGTCGCTGTGGCAGTCGCCGCTATTCCTGAAGCTCTATCCTCGATTGTAACGATTGTCTTATCCGTAGGTACGAATAAAATGGCTAAGCAACATGCGATTATTCGTAAGCTGCCAGCCGTCGAAGCACTTGGATCAACCAGTGTCATCTGTACGGACAAAACCGGTACTCTGACCCAAAATAAAATGACGGTTGTAGATTACTTTTTACCGGAAGGTGAACGTGATCAATTCAATCAAGAGCCCGAAGAATGGTCTGAGGAAGCCCGGCGCCTCCTACACATTGCCGTGCTTTGTAACGACTCTAACATTAATGAAGATGGTAAAGAACTAGGCGATCCAACTGAGGTGGCACTTATTGCCTTCAGTAACAGCATGAATAAAGATTACAAGGAAATACGCGACAATTTCCCTCGTGAAGCCGAACTTCCTTTTGACTCTGATCGCAAGCTAATGACGACCTTACACACTTTTAACGGACAAAAAGCAATGATCACTAAAGGCGGACCAGATGTACTCTTTAGTCTTTGTACGCATGTACTACTAAGTGGACAAGAAGTGCCGATGACACCGGAAGTTCTTGATCGTTTCATTGAAGCCAATGAGGAATTCTCCAGCAGAGCACTACGTGTACTTGCCTATGCTTACAAAACTGTACCAAATACGGTCACTGAAGTGGGTCTTGAGGATGAACAAAATCTGGTGCTCGTAGGCTTGACAGCTATGATTGATCCCCCTCGGGAAGCTGTCTATGGCGCGATCGCAGAATCCAAGAAGGCTGGAATTCGGACTATCATGATTACTGGTGATCATAAGACAACCGCACAAGCGATCGGACGCGATATCGGCCTTATGACCGAAAAAGAAATTGCCGTAACCGGTCAAGAGCTTGATGCCATGTCCGATGAAGAACTGGATAATAAGCTTGAGCAGATTGGTGTGTACGCACGAGTCTCTCCGGAGAATAAGATCAGAATTGTCCGGGCGTGGCAGCGAAAAGGCAAAATCACTGCTATGACCGGTGATGGTGTAAATGACGCGCCTGCCTTGAAGCAAGCAGATATCGGTGTTGCTATGGGCAGTGGAACCGATGTTGCTAAAGATGCGGCTGCCATGATTTTGACTGATGATAATTTTGTATCCATTGTGAATGCTGTGTCTGTAGGCAGAACGGTATTCGACAATATCAAAAAAGCGATTGCCTATTTATTTTCAGGCAACCTGGGTGCGATTATCGCCATTCTGTTTGCCCTGATCTTCGACTGGATTAATCCCTTCACAGCGATTCAGCTTCTATTTATCAATCTGGCGAATGATTCACTGCCCGCCATTGCCCTTGGTATGGAGAAACCTGAACCTAACGTGATGAACAGAAATCCAAGAGAACTGAAGGAAGGTATATTTGCCGGAGGAATGATGCAGGCTATTATTACCCGTGGTCTACTTATAGGTATAGCCGTAATTATATCCCTGTATATCGGACTCCAGCATTCCCCTGATATGGGCGTGGCTATGGCATTTACAACCCTGATCCTGTCTCGTACACTTCAGACCTTTGCCGCTCGCTCGAACAGTCAAACAGCTATTGAAGCTGGGTTTTTCAGCAACAAATACGTCATCGGAGCCGTTTTGGTCTGCTTTGCCTTTTACGGGATTGCGGTTCTGCCAGGGGTTAGAGAAATCTTCTCGATTCCAGCTTCATTCGGAATGTCCGATTGGCTGATTGCAAGCGGTCTGGCACTCGGCGCCGTCATCCTAATGGAATTGACGAAGGTTATTCGTAGAGCGTTTACTCCTAAATCAGTTTCTTAATCACAATTGAACAAAAAATCAAAACAGCGATTCTCCAAGGATGGAGAATCGCTGTTCTTCTGTCATTTTCAGATCTGATTCAAACATCCGTATTATGATCAAAATATCACGTAAACTTTAATATTTGACTATGTATTCACAACATTCATCCCCATGAACATTACATTTCACTTCCCGGACGGAAACTCGTTTCCCACGTATTTTGCTAAGTGCTCCTTCGATAATGGCCCCCTCTAGGTCACATACCATTTTCCCTTCCATAATAGGTAACCCTTCGCAGAAACAATCGTGTACTGCAATTGACATTCCCTTGTCATCTTCATGGGTTATTATAGGGATCCCTATCTTCATTCGTTCGAATAACCCGAATAGTTCATTAACGGAGGTAACACCAAACTCTTCCCCAATTTTTCTTCCTATCGTCAACGTTGTGCCCTTACCATTCATGGGTAACGCTTGGTATAATCCAATAAGTCTAATCGTTCTGAAAAGCTCTAAGGGTACAGCATCACCCAAATTTTCTCTCTTTATTTTTTTCATATCTGTAAAAGTAAAATGATCCATGCCCGTAGCCTCCAAATTCTTATGTAATTTATATTTCAAATTTAATTAATATATTGAGTATAAACGTATCCAATAAATGCTTTGTGATCCTACGCACTTCCTATCCCTAATGATTGGAAGAACAAGGGTTAAAAATCATTATTTTATATTCTGACACTTGACTGTTAGCGCTTCATCTATGATAATTACAACCTCACCCAAAAAACTGGGACTGGAAGAAAATTGATTTTGAAAAGAGGCGGTCGTTATTAGCTGGTTAAGTGATCTATATAAATTACAGAAGCAGGAGCTAAAAAAGGACATCGAACCCTCTTTAGTCAATGCCATCTTTCGGATGTATGATAGATTTCCCAGGATTGGACTTAAAGAGCGGATCGGCCAGCAAGATATGTCTCTGGATATCGCTGATGCTTATATTAATGGTAGAAACGCAATGATTGAAGCTGGAGTCGGCATCGGTAAGTCCTTTGCATACCTCATACCCAGCCTGCTCATTAACCAAGTCTCAAGACAACCGATCATTATTGCAACATCCTCCATACAACTTTCAGAACAGATCCATAAAGATCTGAGATTCATCGGAAGCCGGCTCGGATTTACATCGGTTCGCTCCGTAGTCGGAAAAGGCATGGGGCAATATGCTTGCCGATACAGGGCAGCAGACCTGTTACAACCTGATGATTCAAGCTCTCCTCTATCTACACTTGCCCAGCGTATTGTGAATTATGACATTGATGAGAGAGCAGACATTAAGGGCGGGGTTAGTGATGCAGTATGGTCTAATGTTTGTGTGAATGATTGTAAATTTGAACGATGCCATTATAAAAGCACATGTTCATTTTACGAGATGAGAGCGAAGATTAACGCCGACGCCAGCGACATGGATTTTATTATCGTCAACCAGGACCTGCTCATCCGTGATTTGATCAAGAAAAAAGAAGGAACGAAGGGATTAATCACTGAACGGCCAGCTCTGATCGTAATTGATGAAGCTCATAATCTGGAAGCAAAGGTTAGAGATGCTAGAACGCTCGAGTTTACATACCGGGGAACCTGCCGTATTCTGGATGACACCTTACA
The DNA here is from genome assembly GCF_038009145.1 of Paenibacillus sp. FSL R5-0923. Taxonomy (NCBI): domain Bacteria; kingdom Bacillati; phylum Bacillota; class Bacilli; order Caryophanales; family Paenibacillaceae; genus Paenibacillus; species Paenibacillus sp. FSL R5-0923. Next base: position 922,986 of record NZ_JBBPAT010000002.1, on the reverse strand, counting down.
GATTCTCTTCAAGCAATCCGCAGATAACGGCCTTTTGCCGCAATTTAAATTTTTGAAAAGATGCATGGGTCATATTTTCAAACAGGTAGAAACGGATTTGCTGCAAACAGCCAAGCAGGATAATGACCGGATAAAAGTGTCGGAGATCACAGGGATTCCGTTAAAGCGGGGGGCTCAGGTTTTGAAAGAGTTTAATCTCAGCTTATCCGTCTTAACTTCCAAGCATGAGCGAGAGATCGATAATCTTTTTGAAGCCATGAACGGACTTATAGATCTCTTTGATGTACTCGCCGGAGTCCAGGATAACTACCTGATTTGGGGAAGCAATACCCAGCGTGAGGCCACTATTAGTATCTGTCCTAAAGGCATAAGCCAGTTCCTAAGATATAGCTTATTTAACGGGAAAACATCTGTTATTTTAACGTCAGCAACCATGTGCCAAACCGGAGAAACACTAGAGGAACAATATGCATATCTGACGCAGTCGCTCGGTTACAAGGGAGATTATATGGAGCGCCAGGCTTCGCCGTTTGATTATGACAACCACACCATGCTGTATATTGCTAAGGACATCCCTTACTACAACCATCAGAACAAGGTAGGTTATCTTGAAGCGGCATACAAGGAAATGCTGAGGCTCTGTAATTTAACGGACGGACGGACATTGGTTCTTTTTTCAGCGAAGGAAGATATGAAGTACATTCATAATAAGTTAAAATCCGAGAAGCTAGCATGGGCGGTGCATGTTCAAAGAGAAGGATCGTCTCAGGACGGGGTGATCGCTGAATTCCGTGGCAGTAAAGGCGTCCTTCTTAGTACCGGTGTATTCTGGGAAGGCGTGAACATCGAAGGTTCTGATTTGTCTCAGTTAATTATTTTCCGTCTGCCCTTCCCTGTTCCTTCCGATCCTGTCTATGAATATAAAGCATCTTTGACGAAGGATCCCTTAAATGACGTTTTTGTACCGGACATGCTGCTTCGGTTAAGACAAGGAACCGGGCGACTGATCCGTAGTGAGACTGACCTTGGTGTACTCAGCATACTTGATTCCCGTCTGTCTGCTGCTGCGAAAAAGGATTACCGGGATAAGGCGCTGGAATCTTTACCATTTAAAAAGGTTACCGAGGATTTTAGAGTGCTGGAGAAGTTTGTAAAAGAAAAAGAGATACAACTTAGCGTTAAGTAGAATAGGCTGTACCGTCCTCTAAGGAACGCGTATTTTTGAATAGCGATACTGTGTATCGTTTGGATGATCCTTTTCAGCATGAAAAAAAACAAACAAGCCTGAAGAGCTTCTGTGCCAGGCTTGTTTATTTTTGCTGTATCAGCTCTCCGAAGCTGATGATCCATTTATCATCCTTCATTCAATCATTCAAATTGTTCGTAGCCTCAAATGTGATAATCATTTACCCAAGGCAAAATAACCATCACGCTAGTACCTACCTGAACTTCTGAATCCACCTTAATTTGTCCCCCATACATTTCTATTAATTGTTTACAAATTGATAATCCAATTCCTGTCCCTTTTTGCTTGGTTGTAAAGAAGGGATCAAATATTCGATTTAGTTTATCCAGTGGAATTCCTTCTCCATTGTCTTTAAAAATAAGGATAATTTCGTTAGTCTCATTAGCGGTGCTAACTGTAATGTCTATTCTGCCTCTAAACGCTGTGAATGAATCGATACTATTTTTTAAAATGTTAAGGATTACCTGTTCTAGTTGAGAGGCGTTTCCATACGTCATTACTTTCTCTAGAGAATACTCCACGGAAAGAATAATATCATCACTAAGTATGAGTTGATTCACGATGTTATTAACTCTATGTATAACCTCGATAACGTTATATACTACGCCGGTATTTTTCGAACTATCTCCTTTTCGAGCCAGTACTAGGAAGTCCGTTACTAATCCGTTCAGAGCATCAATCTCTTTGATGGTTATATCCAGATACGCACGCAATTCATCCGCCTTGATCACCGGTTCATATAGCCTGTTATTTACAAGCTGGGCAAATCCTTTAATCGAAGCAAGCGGATTCCGTATTTCATGTGCCATACCAGCTGCCATTTGTCCCATAACAGCAATTTTTTGTTCATGCAAATTGTCAATCTGTTGATTTTTATTAGATAAATACCCCTTTGCAAAGCCCGTAAAACCGGTCCAGTTGCTTTCCATTAAACGATTATAAAAAAACAATCGAGTCGTAGAATCATCTTCCATCTCTTCAATGATCTTAAACATCATATTCTGAGCGATTAAGTTTAAATCCTTGCTCATTTCAAGTAAGATATCAAAATGATCACCGAATATTTCTGCAGTATAAATCCCTCGCTCCACCCCCTCTTTTTCTAGTAGGTTTAGGTATTGGTCGTAACCAAAGGAATCCAAGAACAGTGCCTCTATCATACTCATTAATATCGTGCTGAATGTTGAATCTAACAATTCCTTATGCGTCTCTATAAACCAGGCGGATTCGATATTTTTCATAGTTATAGAATGATAATGCCTATCTAAAATAATTGGAACAGCTAGGGTTAATGACGAACGTAATGCATTTGCTCTGTATGACATTTTCATCCTCCCTCTTTGTTGTTTTGTATTCAATATATATGTATATTTTCCTGCTTCAAAAGTAACAGTAAGTCACTATATTTCACAAAACCAATAGTTTTACTTAATTAATAATTATAAGCGCTATAAAAAATGAAACACCCCAAGCTATTCCGCCTGTAACGGAATGATTTGGGGTGTTGATTACTTGTATGATAAATCTATATAACCAAGGGGAGCTTGTTAGCCCCTACTTACCTTCAAAAGGCTAACCTTCCTCATTCTAGTATAACTATGCAATTGAAACGATAATGTCTTTGTACTATCAAAAAAGCATTTGATCTAGGATCAAATGCTTTTTACGTTGCTCCTTGATTATTCAAACAGATCATTCACGGAACGAATAGGCTTCACATCCATCGATTCCTTCGATGCGGCTAGATTCAAATACACTCCTACCCAGATGATTGCGCATAAAATGATATAAACCATCTCTTTATCCCCTCCCTTGCGTGGGTTTTATCAGCAATCTATTAATCGTCTCTGTACTCAAAAACATCAATGTTAGTAGGGCAAATACTATGAACCAGAGCATCGATGGAGCAATGAAAAATCCAAGTAGCGCAACCGCAGTAAGGAAACAACTGAACAATGTGATTCTACCCGTACCCAGACGCTCGACCATCCTTTTGCTGAAGAGACTGGACACGATGGTCCCTCCCGCAATGATCATGGACACGATACCTGCCGAGCCAAGAGATGAACCAATCTCGGGCCAGATAACGGGCCATGCTGAGCCGAGTAAAGAGTCAGGAAGTCCTAGACTGATAAAAGCCAGATATATAATAATCAAAAACCAGGTAGACAAGCATGCTTCCCCCTCGTGATAAAAATGATTCGTTGCACCCGTAAAGAAATACATTCATACACTTAATAAATATACTTTATAAAGTCTATGTATGAAGTATGCGATATAAGCATTTCTTTGTCAAGCAACTCATTCACTGATCTGGAGCTGTATCATTAGTGTGCAGTGCATATCAGCAATTGGATCAATACTCATATTGATCACCTAAAAAAAAGAGGCTTGTCCCATAAGTCATTCATCTCATGACATATGGGACAACCTCTTAATGGAGCTCGACCAAATCCGGCTCCAATGACTTCAATGTCAACCAGCGCAGGCCGGCCTCGAAATCTTCTTGAAATGTATCTTGCATAACAATCTGTGGATAAATGGGCATTGGATGTCGAAGCTGATAAGCTTCCCAAGCAGATGTCCAGATTTCTAATTCCACCTTATCCTGATATATTACAATTTTGTCCGGAGCAAGAACAGCATTCAGGGTTTGGATAATCCGGCAGGTAGTATCGATGAACGTGTCCTTGCCCATCTCGAGACTCCAGTCAGGCATGTCGGGCAGGAATTTTATTTCCCCTGACATACCCTGATTACCTTTAAGGATCTTTCCATTCAGATAGATACCCATGCCAGGTGGGTACCTGTTTGGAAAGTAAAGACCGAGCAAGTACTGTTCTTCTTCCTCTCCCTGGTTCATGCAATATCCGCTGATAGCTGCATTAACGTCATTTTCAACCAAGATAGGCAACTCAAATTGTTGCTCAATCTCTTGAATCATCCGTGAGCCAGTCAGCTCATGGTGGCTGCTGACTTTAATTTCGCCGTTGACAACCTGTCCCGGAATGCCTATGCCAATAACCTTGATAGAAGGATACAAGGCTATAGAGTGTTCAATAATATCACAAAAAAATTGTCTTTCGAAGACTGGAATGATATGTTCATCCTTCGCCAGAATCTCGTTCTCCAAATTCACAACGGTGGCTGAAATCAGTACCTGTCCCTCTTTATCCTTCAGATAAATAACCAGCCCGAGGCTGAAGTTGTAATTGTAGCGATAAGTTTGTGCTGGCCTACCGCCGTTTGATGGTACAGTCAAGTCTTCGAACAGCTCACCTAACTCGTGCAGCTCCTTGACTAATGAGTTTACTGTTACGACGCTCAGTTTGGTCAGTGCTGCCAGCTGGGGTTTGGTGGCTGTATTTATACGTTTCATCACTTGACGAACGTTGTTAAGGTTAATTTCCTTCATTAAGTTGGCGTTTGCTGTTCTCATAAGCCCCCCTGCTCGATGAACGTATGGATCAATTCATCAGGTATTCCGTTTAAGTATGATTGTACCTTAATGTCGTCTAGTTTTCATCTTCATACCTTAAATACGACAGTGTTAACTATTATATCTCGGGGTCCATCAAACTAAATTGCAAAGAATTGAACCTGGCTCGGATTAACAAAAAGGACCTTTAATGATTAAGAAGAAGAGCCGCCAATTTTAGCCGCTCTCCCATTAGTTCCATCATTCTCATGTTAATTCGTAATTACCCATTTTTGCCGATCAAGAGTAGGATCAAATTCGCTTAGAGACAATGTTGTTCCATCCGCTGATACTTCCAGCGCTTTCTTATGATGAGCAGAAATAATACTTACGGTACCATCATCATTTTTGTGAAAAATCCAACGCTGATTGTTATATCCGAGATAATGGTATAACTGAATTTTATTTTGCCCAGTGTCTAGATCAAGCGCCTGACCGGCTGTTGTACGAATGGAATAGGAACCTGCATCATCCCCCGTCGGCACGATCACCCACTTCTGATCCGTAGAATCATTCGCATCCTTCAGGGTAACAGCTTCACCATTTGCAAGATTTGCTGTATAGAGAGATTTCTGTAGTTTTGCATTTACTAGACTGGATGTGGTCAAGTTGGCAGGTGTTTCTCCGCTCACGTTAACGTTCTGATATGAAACATATCCACCAAATACATGTAATCCAAAGCGACCTTCTGCAAAAGTGCCATCCTGCAGGTCGATCACTTTCTGCCCGTCCACATAAACCACAATATGCGGGCCCTTCGCTTCGATTTTTACTTTATAGGTTTGACCCGGCTGAATGAACGTCGGAACTTTCGCCAGTATTTGACGCTCTTCAAAACGGCCTTCGATTTTATAAAAGAGACGTACGGACTTCATAATCGGATCCAGATTTAAGTAGTATCCGCTGCGTCCATCTTCGCTGGCGCGGAACAACATAGAGCCTGCTCCCCCGGATTTCCCTAACATCATATCTGCTTCATAAGTAAAGTCTCCAGCCTGCTTCTCTGCGATATAATTCGCGTCACTCAAGTAATTTCCACGAATTCCATTTTCACTAATGACCCAAGAGGCCGCAGAAAGATCTTTAGTCCATCCACCTAAGTTCGTATGAAATTCACCATCAGTTACCTTAACTAATACGCTTGTTGAAGTCTTCCCATTTGGGGTAGAGACAGTAATGATAGACTCGCCTTCTTTTTTTCCTACAATGGTTGCCTGTGAGTTATCCATCACGTTTAGTTCAACTACATCCTTGTTACTGGAATTCCATTTCAGCGGCTGTGCTCTACTCCCTGTTCCATTCTCTACCATTGCCAAGAGTTTGTCGCTTTGCCCCTTGCTCAATTCCCGATCATTTGTATCCATCATTATCTTGGTAGCGGAATTGGAATCCTGATTCCATACAGAGCCTAACCGATTCACCTTCAGAGATACGACTTTTACGTTGCCTCCTTTGGTGTAAAAGCTCAAAGCTCTGCTAGCTGGATCCGGAAAAATGACATCAGAGAAAACAACTTTACCGTTGTTACCAAAAACCTCAAGAGAAGACTCGTCTACAAGGATACGCATCTTAACACGCTTATTCTCCGTTTGCATTGGCGCTTCATGTCTTGTATTAAATAAACTCGAAAAATCCGTCAAACCAGATGCAGACCGATCCACGAAAATCTTACTCTCACTAGGTTTATATCCAACTACCGTTTTCTGATTTCCACCTACACGAACGTTAAAGCCAAATTCATTGACCTGACTGCCTGCAGGAATTTCTACTTCAGCTTCAATCTCGTACGCACCAGAAGTAACGCCTTTCAGTAGGTTCTGAGAAGAAGGACTCACCACTTTATTAGCTGTAGAATACAGCTGACTACGTAACGATTCTAACTCCTTGATTGGGCTTTGGGCGAGCTGAATCCCATCTTTAGTCGTTACTAATGAGACTTCCCTTGGGATTGACAGTACGCCTTTCCAATTGGTAGTCGGGAAAGCAAATGGATAGTCCCAGTTTGTCATCCAAGCCATCATTACACTGCGATGATCTGGCATGTTCGAAAAAGACATTGATGCATAGAATTCTTTTCCAAAATCAGTTCGCAATACTATGCCTGCCGGATTATCATTTACGAATTTACCTTCCGCTGTTAAATGACCCACAAAATATTCAGCATCTGATCCGCCTGTTTTTGAATTCGCTCCTGTACTAATCATCAGAACCCACTTCTTCTGTGATGTTCCGTCTACCGAAAGCTGAAGCAAATCCGGACATTCCCATACACCGCCGCGAACATAGTCCCCGTATCCCCAACTATCTGTCAGGGTCCAATCAAGTAGATTCGTTGAAGTAAAGAAACGAATATGATCTCCACCGGATACAACCATGACCCACCTGTTATTGTCGTTATCACGAATCACTTTCGGATCACGGAAATCCCAACCTCCAGGCTCATCTCCATTATCGCCGGGATTTCCAATAATAATTGGACGTTCCTTGGAATATTCCCAAGTACGACCTTGGTCCTTGCTGTATGCAAGACCGATACGCTGATTCCCATTCGGGCCATCGGGATTATAGGAAGTGTAGTAGGCAATTAGCCCCTTACCTCCTGAATCCCCGAACAAGCCTGATGCATTCGTCAAATCTGCCACAGCCGATCCAGACCAGACATGTCCATGATCATTCCACGGCAGCGCAATCGGAAGCCGCTTCCAGTTCAGCATATCTTTACTGACAGAATGTGCCCATGTGCCTCCGTCCTGATGGAATAGATGATATTCTCCTTCGAAGTAGACCAGTCCATTCGGATCACTTGCAGAACCACGAATTGGCGTATAGTGATATTGAGGACGATATTTTTCATTATAATAACTGCTAGCATCCGTCACATAAGTATCCTGGAAGTAAGCCGTTCCTTGTTTAACGACGATTCCTGCATATCCATCGGTGTAGGTTTTATCTGTTAGATCGATTGCAGCCGGGGTGTATCCGTCTAGAAAGACCTGAATTCTGTTTCCATTTGCCTTTATCTCTACGTGATGTTTTGCTCCGGTCTGACTTGGATAGGTATGCCGTGAACTTACAATGATTGTTCCGTTAGCGTTCGTCAAGCTTACACGTACCTGATTTCCTTCCTTCGTAAGGGCAGCTTCATATCCCTTTGTTCCATCAGCCGATGAACGAAAGGCGAGCGCTGCAACAGAATCAGGACGAAGAGATATATTACCTTCATATACAAAATCAGCAGCTTGTTTGTTATATATTTGCAGTGACTTACTCTGGTTTGCTACCATTCCTTTTTTGCCGCTGATATTAGGCTGCCATTGTCCTTGATTTGTAACCACAGCACCCAAATTTCCTTTCAGATCACTTACGATTATGTTTTGGAACAAAACAGAACCATCCCATACATTGAGTCCTAGCTTACCTGTACGATACGCGTTATCCTGAACCTCAATCACAGGTTTATATGCATTGTCCCAATATACTTTCAGCGATGACCCCTCTGCTTTCACCTTGAGATGATAGATTTCGCCTGCCTTGACTGTAACTTTTCGCTCCTCTTTTAATTTCCCTTCATCACCACTTGCGTCTTGTAAACGAATCATACCTGCATTCGGTACGATTTGGAGCATGTAGGAGCCCCAGCCATCTTCATTAGAACGGAACAATAAGGTCGCGTCAGCTTGCATATCCTTGATCATGACGTCAGCTTCATAGATAAAATCCTCTGACACCGTTTCGGAGATTGCCATTACATTTTCTTTTGGATCGGAAGTCAGTAAGATTCCTTCAGGAGTATCCACCAAGTTACCTTTTCCTTTTATTTGCCAACCTGTCAAATTCGTATTTGTATTGGTTACGCTTTCAAAAATAGAAAGTCCCTCCTTAGCTCGTTTGCTTACCTCCTGTTCAGCGAGCGCAGCCCATCCAGTCCCGGGATTTGCTACATAAATGCCTGCTGAAGTCATTACAAGTCCTGTTACCATAAGAAAGCATATTGCGACTTTTCCTTTATTTTTCATCTTCTTTGCCCTCTTTTTCTATCATTAATATTGAAAAACAAGAAGGAGGCCAATTCATTACTGCACTGACCTCCTCTATATATTCTTTTACAATTGAGCAGAAATCTTACTTTCCAGTGCTGTGAGTCCAAGAGCCAGAGCACCGCATAATCCCGCCTGTTGGCCTAGTCCTGGTGGAACGATATACTCATCTATGTGTTCCAAAATAGTACTTGAGCTGACATAGCCGTTCAGGTTCTGAAGCACAGCCTGACGGATCAGTGGAAACAATTGTGACTGCTGCATAACACCACCACCCAGAATGATTTTCTGAGGAGAGTTAAGCAATATAGCACCCGTAATCGACTGTGCAATATAAAATGCTTCCATTTCCCATGCAAGATGATCCATAGGAAGTTCATGGCCCTTCTTCCCCCACCTTGCTTCAATAGCAGGACCTGCCGCCATCCCTTCTAGGCAGTCCCCATGATAGGGACATCCCCCTGGGAATACATCGTCAGGATGGCGTCTCGTAAGAACATGACCCCCTTCAGGATGCACAAGACCATGAATGAGTTTACCTTCTGAATACACTCCCACACCAACACCCGTGCCAACTGTATAGTACAAACAGCTGGATAACCCTTGGGCAGCGCCCCATTTGGCTTCACCAAATGCCGCTGCATTGACATCCGTGTCCCATCCAAAAGGAACCGAAAAATTTCTTTTCAAAGTGCCCAGCATATCGTAATTTCCCCACCCTGGCTTTGGTGTTGTTGTAACGTAACCATACGCCCTGCTATCTGTGTGAATATCAATCGGACCAAACGATCCAATTCCGATAGCTTCTACTTGCTTGCCTTGAAAATATTGAATAACTTTAGGCAACGTCACCTCAGGATGTTCTGTTGGGAAACTAATCTGATCTTCAATTTCCCCATTTTCATTCCCAATGCCACATATAAACTTCGTCCCGCCAGCTTCAATCGCTCCTATACGCATATACATGACTCCTCTCGATGACTAATTCTTGTCTTGCTCAGCAGAGGAAGTAAGCTCATAGATATCCAGGGAAATCAGCAAGTCATTCTCATTTTCTGCAAACACAGCTATACCTTTAGATTCTAGTCCAGGGAATATAAGATCCGTAATCACTGCCTGACCACCATTACTGAACGCCTCAACTGAAGAGCGATCCACAAAAATACGGAGATCATTTGACTCATCAAGCGCTTCGAGCTTGGCTGAATGATGTCCTACGAAATGTTCGTGGAAATCATGCTGACCTGAAGCCATCCGATCTACATAAAGCTCCTCTGTCTCACCGTTAATACCGATTATTGTTTGACTATCCGCACCTACTCTTACTTTGAAGCCTACAGATTTACCTCGAGTGAACTCAGCTATAATCTCATAAGATTCCAAGTGAATCTCCTTAAGAAGAGTATTGATTTCTTGCACCGTTGCAGCTTTCACAGAAAGGACTTGTACACGAGCAGATTCCAACTCTTGTACCGGCTTCTGCACAAGAAAGATCTCCCCTTGTCTTGATTCGAGTTGAAGCTCCCTTGCAATCGTCATCGCGCCGCGGAATTCTTCTGCCGGCGTCTTGTTAGCATACATCCAGTTGCTCATCCAGCCGATAAATAGTCGTCTTCCATCTTCAGCCGGTATATCAGACCAGCTTACACCTGCATAATTATCTCTTCCATAATCAATCCAGCGAACTTTTATCGAATCTTCATCTGGCGTGAACACTTCTCCATCAAAATCCCCTGTGAAATACTGAGTTCTTGACCCTTCCACAAAAGCGGGATCCGCACCGATGCTCACAAGCATCACCCATTTCGTGTTCGAATGATCGCCATCAATAGCAAGTGGGAACAAGTCTGGGCATTCCCATACCCCGTCATGAGAACCGATTCCGTTACCAAATTCGCTGGCATATGTCCAGTTAATTAGATCAGGAGAATGATATAAACACACCGTTTGACCACAAGCTACAATCATCACCCATTGATTCGTATCTTGATTCCAAAATACTTTGGGGTCACGGAAATCAATGAATGTATCATGTTCAAGTACCGGGTTTCCTTCATACTTCGTCCAGGTTCTTCCGTTATCTTTACTGTAGGCCAAGCTTTGACGCTGAATGGCTGGCTTGCCTTCTGGCATATCCAAATGATGCGTAAAAATCGCTACTAAACCTGGTTTACCTTCAAAAAATCCAGTCGTATTATTCCAGTCAACTACAGCACTGCCGGAAAAAATCATACCTAATTCATCTGGAGCGAGAGCGATAGGCAGTTCCTCCCATGTAACAAGATCCTTGCTGACCGCATGGCCCCAGTGCATAGCTCCCATGGTCATTCCACCCGGATGGTGCTGAAAGAACAAATGATATTCACCCTCAAAATAAACCATTCCGTTTGGATCGTTCATCCACTTTTCCTTAGGGGAAAAATGATACACACCTCGGTAATTTTGTTTCGCAATCGTAGACATTATTGTTTTCTCCTTTACTCCCGTAATAAGATCTTAGTTCTAAGATCATCTCTCTTTATATAGATGAAGGTCGTGTATAGCAGTGTAACTGACAATATTAATCATTTGTTATTGGGTTGCTCTATCATATCCGCCTTGTTTAATTTGAAGCCATTCTCGCAAGCCCAGACGGTCCAATTCTTTCAGATATTCATCCCATTGCGCTTCGATTTTACCGTTTTGGTACCATTCCGTGCGCATTCTAAGCACGTAGGCAAAAAGATCTGTTTCAATTGTCGTAAGGCGATCAAGCTCTTGAATGGAGTGGAATACACTCGGCATTACGTTTTCTGCTTTCATATTTGGCGCCATGATATTCTTGATAATATCCATTCTGCTTTTGGCATCATCCGGCATGGTTGTGTATTTCCCATAATAAGAATCAAGAATAGCCAGGGGTCCACCGACACTTGTTTTCTCACGTAGTTCTACAGGAGCTGCACCCTCCAGCGGCAAATGTTTCAGCATTCCTTTTTCTTTATCAAATTCGAAAATATTCTGCTGTTTTTCATCTCCATACGTCCCCCAGTTGTTCTGTACAGATTGAATCGGATCGAAGAGTTGATCAACCCATTTCGCTGTCGTTTCCAAGTTCTTATTGGCGCTTGTGACAACCATCTTACCTCTTCCCAAACCAAGCGCGTTCGTTCTTGTTACGTTAACTTCACCATCGGGTCCAGCAAGTGGAGGCATAACTTCGTAGCTGTCATTATCTCCGGTGATGTTGGCCTTATCCCATGAGAAGTAAAGTCCGTATTTCTGATCCTTTCCTTTTGCAAGGTAAGTACTCCAGTCTTGTGTGTAGGCTTCAATATCAATGAGTCCTTCTTTATACAGCTCGTTAATAAAAGAAACTGCTTCCTTGTAGTCTTCTTGTGCCGCCGTAAATATCACTTTCCCATCATTGCTCACAACCGCATGGTCAGGGTTCTCACCCAATCCAAACGAAGCAAATAGGAATGCCAGATCTTCTGCTCCCGGCTTGTTAATAAAGGACAATGGAATTTCGTCAGCCTTACCGTTGCCATTTGGATCTTTTGTCTTGAATGCAATTAATACTTCCTTTAATTCTTCTGTTGTTTTAGGCATATCAAGGCCAAGCTTCTTAAGCCATTCCACATTGATCCAAGGCATACTATCTACCGCCTGGATTCTTTCTTTACCGCTACCCAGCTCTTCAATCCATGGAAAGGCATAAATATTGCCATCTGGTGCCGTAATCATACTCTTATATTCTGGTGCTTCTTCCAGCACCTTTTTGAAGTTTGGCATATTGTTTTCGATGAGATCATTCAGCGGAACGATGGCACCATCTTTAGCAAGCTTGAGCAGCTCATAGTCACTATAGTCCGCATTAAAAATTGCATCAGGAAGATCACCACTTGCCACAGCCAAGTTTCTTTTTTCAACAAATACGTCTTTCGTGAAATTCTTCCAATTAATATGAACATTCGTCTTTTCTTCAAGACGTTTATTAATCAGTTTTTCATTTGGATCAGTTGGTGCAAGTGGAGAGCTTTGCGTAATAAAGTTCAAAGTTACTTTACCGCTGGCGTCCTGTTCTTTACTAGCTGCACTTCCCCCTCCTCCTCCACCGCATGCACTAAGGAACATAAGTGAAGCAAGTACAGTTACAGAAGCTGCTTTCGTCGAAACTCTTGATTTCTTAATTCTTTTCATAGGGTATGACCTCCAAATTAGATATGAATGAATTAATCTTTATCTATGTGCAGCCTGTTTCCTACTTAAGGGAACCGACCATAACACCTTTTTCAAAGTACTTCTGGAAGAACGGATACATAACAATGAGTGGCAAACTGGAAACAACGATGGCAGCATACTTGATGATTTCAGACAATCGTTTCATTTCCGCCATGGCGAGTTGATCGCTGATCATGCCCGGATCTACCTGATTCTGGATCAAGATGGAACGCAACACGAGCTGCAGTGGATGAAGATTAGGATTATCTAAATAGATCATAGCGTCAAAGTAGGAATTCCACTGGCCAACAAAGGCATAAAGAGCGAGCACAAAAACAATCGGTTTGGAGAGCGGTAATACGACACTGAAGAAAATCCGCATCTCCGAAGCTCCATCTACATTAGCGGCTTCCTTCATTTCATTCGGAACTCCTTTGAAGAAAGTTCTAGAGAGAATAATGTTCCAAACATTGACTGCCCCTGGAATGATCACCGCCCATACTGTATCAAGCAGACCAAGGTTCTTAACGAGCAGATATGTAGGTATGAGTCCACCCCCAAAGAACATGGTGATAATAAACAATGTCATGAAGAACCCTTTTCCTTTGAGCCTGTCATCGGACAGTGCGTACCCTGCACAGATTGAGACGAGAACGGTAATCATAGCAAATGAAACAGAGTATAAAACAGAGTTTCCAAAACCTCGGATCATGGCCGGATTAGAAAGAATTTTTTTATACCCTTCTAATGACCAGTCCGAAAGATTGAATGATAATCCTTTACTGAGCAGCACAGATGGATCCATAAAAGAAGCAATCACTACATAAATCAAAGGAAGTACGATGATAAGTACGGCCAGTGTCAGGAAGATCGCGTTCAGCACGACGATAAAGCGATCTAATCCGGAATGTTTAATAGGCATAGCTTGTTGCTCCTTTCTTAGTAAAGACCTTCACCCTCATTCAGTTTCTTCACGGTGAAGTTAACTGTGAGGAGCAAGACGATGTTGATGATAGAGTTAAACAATCCTACTGCGGCTGAATAGGCATAATCGCCCGACTGCAAACCAATTTTATAAACGTAAGTCGGAATGATTTCTGAGGTTGGTAAGTTCATCGCCGTTTGCATGAGATAGGCTTTTTCGAAGCCAATGGACATAATCCCACCAGCTGCAAGGATAAATACGATAGCCATAATTGGACGAATGGTTGGCAGATCGATATGGCGTATTCTTTGTAGAAGATTAGCGCCATCGAGATTGGCTGCATTATGTAACTCAGGATCGACATTAGCAAGCGCTGCTACATAAATAATGGATGCCCAACCGGCTCCGGTCCAAATATCAGATAAAATGTAAATCGAACGGAAGTACTCGGGACGAGACATGAACATAATTGGTTCACCTGTAAGCCAGGTAAAAAACTGGTTAATCGGTCCCGTTGGGGACAAGAAGATAAACAACATCCCGACCACAACGACAACAGAAATAAAGTTAGGTGCATACAAGAACAATTGAATGTTCTTTTTGACGCCTGCACGGCGAATTTGATTCAACATTAAGGCAAGCAGGATCGGAATTGGAAAACTCAGAATTAATCCGAAGAAACTTAATTTAAGCGTATTCAAAAAGATTACTTCGAAATTGGGAGAAGAAAGGAATTTCTCGAAGTTGTACAAACCTACCCATTCACTCCCCATGATTCCTTTGATTGGGCTGAAATCTTTAAAGGCTATAATCGCACCATACATAGGACCGTATTTAAAAATAAGGGTCAGAATCACAGCTGGTGCGAGCAAAATATAAAGAAAGTAGTGCTTCTTTAAATAATCCATTAAGGAACTCTTATGTCGCGTCACCGTTATTCCGTGTTCGGCTTCTATTGGGTTATGCAATGCCTTTACCTCCGTTCTTATCAATGTTTACATCTTGATGCAGTAAGGGCTTTCAATCTCACTTATGTCCTGCTGCTTTTACAATTTACCAAACACTTAATCGTTCGTCAATACATTTTGTAAAAATATTTATGTGCATATGACAAATTATTCTGTTCATAAATGACGTATACTATTTTACATAATTACAAATACAGCCAAATTAAATAAGGATATATACTTTAATCTCATGATTTTCTCTAAAATATGAAAACAAAGCTATTTTTTTGCACATATGCAACCTAATAAAATGTAAACTAAATTGTGCATTTGTAAATATCATGTTGCTATTTTTAGCAAACTAATATACATTAAAGAGAGTTGGAATAATGGCAAATAGTACACTATTTGTGGCGAATATTAAGAACAAGAATATAGAGGTGAATTACATAGGTGGCCAGAGAAAAAGTAACCATACAAGATATCGCGGATGCTTTAGGAATCTCCAGAAATACAGCTTCTAAAGCCCTAAATGGAACGAACGGTATACCTGATGAAACCAGAAACAAAGTAATTAAGAAAGCAATAGAGTTAAAATATAAACAATTTGCTTTTATGGACACCGAGAGTGTTCAATCAAGAAACTCTGGAAACATCGCTTTATTGACAGAAAACTTACCTAACACTTCCCATTTTGGGTCGAAACTGATCAGTGGCATGGAAAAAAGAATCAGTGCAGAGGGATATAATTTATCCATGCACATTATTAGAGACATTGATCAAGAGTCCCTGTCTCTTCCAAATAATTTTGATGTCTCCAATGTGGACGGAATTATTTGTATTGAGTTGTTCAATTCGGAATATAGTAAGTTGATTACAAATCTAGGTATTCCAACTATTTTCATCGACTGCTCTGCAGATGTCTGTTACCCTGAATTCCAAGCAGATGTACTTCTCATGGAGAACGAACACAGCACATACCAACTTACCAAAAAGTTAATTGAGGGCGGTTACAAATCACTGGGGTTCATCGGGGACTATAATCACTGTAGGAGTTTTAATGAAAGATGGGTGGGCTTTAATCGCGCACTAATAGAATCCGGGATTCAGCTTGATCTCACACAATGCATTCTCGATGACGATCAACTATTTTTCTCAAGTCCAGAGTGGGCAGATACTAGACTAAGTCAAATAAATGAGCTCCCTTCTGCTTTCGTGTGTGCTAACGATTATATTGCGGTTACCTTTATGAAGTCACTCAAAAATGTGCTTTCCATTCCTAACGACATCGTCATTTGTGGTTTTGATAACGGTCCTGAATCAAGCATTGTAGAACCCCATCTTACTACGGTTCATATTTATAGTAATGAGATGGGTGTCAAAGCAGCCGAAATGCTACTTTCCCGAATTCATGATCCGAAGCAACCCTATCAGGTTTCTCATATTTATACCAAACTCATCATAAGAGACTCTACACCTAATATCAGTTGATGAATTCATAATTTTGAGATAAAAAAATAACCTATGAAAATGAAGCAAAGAACCCAAGCGATTAAAAATTCAATCGCTTGGGTTCTTTATGTTTGTTAGACTACAAGAATGACCGTCTACTCCCTTTATTGGGACGATAGCTCTTAATGGCATTAATCAAGCCGATGCACGATGTGATGTCAACAAAGAGGGCGTCTCTTATTCGTTGTTCCCCATCGTGCTGATGTCGATGACGAACCGGTAACGGACATCTGAAGCAAGCACACGCTCCCAGGCTTCATCAATCCGGTCAGCAGAAATGACCTCGATTTCAGATGCAATATTATGTTCAGCGCAGAAATCAAGCATTTCCTGCGTTTCACGAATTCCGCCAATCATCGATCCGGCAAACGAGCGGCGGTGGCCGATCAGCGAGAATACGTTTACTGCCAAAGGATCAGCAGGCGCACCGACATTGACTAATGTACCATCAAGCGCCAGGAGCGAAAGATAGGTATCGATATTAATCTGCGCGCTTACAGTATTTACGATTAGGTCGAACGAACCGGCAAGCTGTTTAAATGTCTCCGGATCGCTAGTGGCATAATAATGGTCCGCCCCTAATTTCAATCCATCTTCCTTCTTCTTCAGTGACTGTGATAAAACAGTAACCTCAGCCCCCATGGCATGAGCGATCTTCACAGCCATGTGTCCAAGTCCGCCAAGACCCACCACAGCTACTTTTTTGCCAGGAGCGGCTCCCCAATGACGCAGCGGTGAATAGGTGGTAATTCCTGCACACAGAAGCGGTGCAGCGGCGTCAAGCGGAATACTGTCAGGAATCCGAACCACAAAACCCTCGGTTACGACGATATGGGTGGAATAGCCGCCTTGCGTATAATGCCCGTACCTGTCGATTGCTCCATAGGTGCCCGTATTTCCACTCAGGCAATACTGCTCCTCACCTTTATGGCAATTACTGCACTCTCCACAGGAGTCAACCATACAACCTACACCTACCCGGTCGCCCACTGAGTACTTTGTGACTTCAGAACCAATCTGGCTGACAATTCCGGCGATCTCATGCCCCGGAACGAGTGGATAGTTGACCGGTCCCCATTCCCCCCGGGCAGTATGAATGTCCGAGTGGCAAATGCCAGCGTATTTAATCTCAATAAGAACATCGTGCGGCTGCAGATCTCTGCGTTCGATTGTGGTTAGCTTGAATGGACCTTCCTGACTGAATGTAGCGCGTGCATTAACTTTTATCATAGTGAAACCTCTCTTCTAGTTAATAATAAAATCTAAAACGTCAGCTTTACAAAACATATGTTATTACTTAAAGTTAACTCTAAGTCAAGCACAAAATATATTTGAGATTGGAGATAGATGATGAAGACATACTCCATAAGTGAAGTTGCAGAGTCCTTTAACATGACACCACATACCCTGCGTTACTATGACAAGGAAGGTCTTTTCCCTTCTATAGAAAGAACCTCCGGCGGTAAACGTATATTCAAACAATCCGATATGGATGCTTTAAAGGTAATTGAATGCCTGAAGTCATCCGGGATGCCAATTAAAGAAATAAAACATTTCATTGAGTGGTGTTCTGAGGGAGATTCCACCTTACAGCAAAGATATGATATGTTCCTGGAGCGGAAAGCTTCCGTAGAAGCACAGATGGAAGAATTGAAAAAAACGATGGAAGTCATAGAACATAAATGCTTCTACTACAAGACCGCCTTGGATAGTGGTACGGAAGATATCCATAAAAATAATGAAATGAAAAGTTCATCCACTCATTAGGAATGGACCTTCAAATTACAGTAAAGGCGGGGCAGATTGATCTGCCCCGCCTTTCTTCAATTCATAAACTTTTTAGTTGGTACGCCTTTTTGCCAGAAGCTTCTCCGTAAAATTCACATCAAAAAAATGAATGATGGGTCCCAGACCAAGTGCTGACACCAAAGTTCCTAAGCCCACAATGCCTCCTGCCAGGAAACAAATCAGAGCACAAAGCGCATCCGTAAACATCCGGTGCCAAAAATAAGATATTTTAGGGAAATTCTCTCTCATAATCAGGGATAAGCTGTCGTAGGGAGCTACTCCCACCTTCGATGTCTGATACAGGGAGACCCCAAAACTGCATACCACCACGCCAATTGCTACGATAACCACTCGCTGCCATAACAAATGAGGTTCGCCGAACAGAGATAGCCAATTATTATGAAAGAAAGTAGCAATATATCCTAAAAGAATTGCGTTTACGAAAGTCCCGACTCCAATAAACTTTCGTCCTGTTATGAATTCGATTACAAACAATAGCAGGTTCAGTAAGATCAAAAAATTCGCATATGTTATACCGACGCTCTCTGCAAGTGCCATTGCCATACCGCTGAAGGGATCATTCCCCATACCGGACAGCTTGAAAATACTAATTCCCATGCCCAGAAATACATTGCCGATAATCATAATAAGCAATCGTTTTTTATCGACGTTATGAATATATCCCCTCATATTGTCCATCCTATTTTCATATTAAAAATGCAACTTACAATAACGACGTCATTATATCATATTTTCTTGATTTGGATTGGAAATAAATACAAAGACTACACAGAAAGGAGACGATTAAATGAAGGACGACAAGAAAGCTCCGCTTGATGGACGCGGCCCGGGTGTTGATCCCATAACCGAACCCGATTCAAGCCTGGCTGGCGATATGGGAGCAACAGGTAAGCTGGAAGAAATCGTGGGTGCTTTACAGGGCGACGAACCAGAGATCACAGCTCCCGGCATTTCTCCTGATAAACAAAAAAATACAGAAACAACGGACTGAACATTATTTGAAGGGAACATTCCAGGAAAGAGGCTGTCCGATATTATTACAGCTAATGAGGTATCCCGTTTTTTAATATTCCAGGATCCGGGA
Source organism: Paenibacillus sp. FSL R5-0923 (assembly GCF_038009145.1). NCBI lineage: Bacteria > Bacillati > Bacillota > Bacilli > Caryophanales > Paenibacillaceae > Paenibacillus > Paenibacillus sp. FSL R5-0923. The sequence goes on along the minus strand of NZ_JBBPAT010000002.1, from coordinate 903,745 downwards.
TACTTTGTTATCTAATCACCTTTCCTAAAAAAACAAAGCAACTTATCCGCAGACAAGTCGCCTTTTAGTACTTTAATGTTAACAGATCTACTTTATGACTTTAAGCTCACCGCTTTCAACATTATCAAGTCCAACTCTTCCTGTGACAACAGCATCAAACACCATGACTGACCAACTTCTTTTGGGACAATATCATCATTGTCAAAATTGTAAAAACCAAATGACTCTAAATGCTTATACTACTTGTTCACATATGATTTGTTCAACCTGCAAACTTGAATTTTTAAAAACAGGCAATATTTTTTCCAAATACCAAGTAAAGTCGGTAATATCAATATCACTTTCAACTACAATTTTATTCCTATATATTGATAAACTGAAAACCATCTCATTCGTATTAAATATAAGCAAATCGCATCCGGCTTTAGAATCTCTTCGTAACAGTTGAATTCCAATTGTTTCTTTTTGTGCCTGATTAATTTTTAAAATATTCAAGATGTTGTTTCTATTAATAGTTTCACATAACCAATTGAAATCATCATCATCACCTATCGGTAGAAATGTAACAATCCCCTTACTATCGACTTAATCCCAACCTTCATTTACAAAGTACTGAATTAAATTTGGTACTGATAAAATTGCACGACTACGCTCGCTTAAAAAACCTCCAACCCCGTATATGCGGCTTCGGAAGTTATTCATTGACGCTGCATTTCGCAGTTACTCTAAGTACAGAATCCCAAAATCACAGCTTCTATGAAAATCTGGTTTGTTCGAATGAACTTTGCTCCATGTTCCAAAATGCGGATAGGTCGTATCGTCGCCGCACTTGTAAAAGTTACCTCTTATTCTTTTTCCCGGTACTGCCTGAAAATCCGAAAAATAAGATTGTACCCAAGCCCATGAGATCGAAAAGCTTAATTCCCAATACACTTCTCCTTTATCATTGATTTGATCCGTGGTGCATAGGACGTGGAAAAGTGCCGGATTGATAGTGATTGGGAAGCGATCATACCGATCCGCTCCTATCTGCAAGAGAATTGCGCCATTCGCATTAAATTCGAAATTCATATAACGCTGGTCCGAATCAGGAGTAGGCTGAAAAAAGAACTCGATGCAGCTATCCTTATACACGGGATCATTCATGTTTCTATATGTTCGTATTGGATTCTTTTCATAAACCTTAAACTGAAGCTTCAGATCCTCCTGACTGTAATTTAATCTTGCTGTAACGACCGGGTTATACCCTTTAAGCCATTGATACTGCTTGATGATCTGGACTTCTTCTGTATCTGAACCATCCGTCTGATTTGTCAGGCGGGAAATTACTAAGGTTTCCAATTTTCTTTCCATGGTTCGTTCCCTTCTGTTCGGAATCCCACTGAGGCTAACACAATACGCAGTCTCGATCCCCTCGCCCAATTGAACCTCATGGAATATAATACCGATCTTATAATATCTGTGATCGTTGATGATCCAGCGGTTGGTATCCGACGGCACCGTCCACATCCCTCGGATCGACCGGCTGATGTCGGATGCTGTCCTTCACATGGATGTGGACGATATAGTTTTTCAGCAGGTGTATACCATACACCGGGTCATCCCCTGTTACCATAACCATGTTGGTCCACTCTTATTTCACGCAAGGTAACGTAATTCCTTCATGGATTGCCCGGTCGGCCAGGAGAGCGATATCCATCGCCCGGCATGCATCCTCCATTGTCGGTATAGCGGGCAAGTTGTTCTCCAGCATGGACAGGAAATAGTCCAGTTGGGCACCCGTAGGCTTCACGGAGAAGTCCATATTGATCTGCCGAACCGTTCCTTTCCGGTGGTCTTCGACCTCAACCAGATTTCCCAGATGCTGATCCTCTCGCGGTCGATCGTTCTTGTAGATGATGCGGATCCGGCCTGCCGGTCCGATGAATTCCTTCCGGTTATCAGTCGGAAGCCCCTTACCCCACCCCGTCTCAAAGTAACCGATGGAGCCGTCCGACAGACGGAGGGTCATGAGTCCGTAATTGTAAGTGTACGGCGGGACTTCTTCATAGAGACGCTGCCCTATCCCGTTGACGCTTACCACTTCCGCCCCTGTAGCCCAACGCATCACATCGATATAATGGACGCCGCAATCCACGATCGGCGAGACGTCCCGGAGCAGGGACAATTGGGAAGCCCAATTTTTGGAGGGCTTCAATTGGGATAACCGGATGACCAAGGGGAAGCCGATAGCGCCCTCCCGGATCATCTTCATAACCGCCTGGTACGTGGTGTTATGGCGAAGGATGTGACCGATCAGGACCTTGGTTTTGGCTCCACGGGCCAGCTTCATGAATTCCTGTGTTTCCCGTGCATTACCCGCCATCGGCTTCTCGCATAGGATATGCTTCCCTGCAGCGAGACAATCTTTTGCGATCTCCAGATGGGATGACGGGTACGTGGCGATAATGACCAGATCCACATCGTCACGCTCGATCAAGACCCGGTAATCCGTGCTCCAACACTCAGCTCCGTATTGGCTTGCCACTAAGGAGGCCCTGTCCCGGTTCCAATCCGCCACGCCGATCAACCGGACCCGCTCCTGTCGTGATATCGCGTCCAAGTGGAGAGAGCCCATATAACCGCAGCCTATCACGACCGCCCCGTACCTTTTCATGATGCATCCATCCTATCCTTCTCACTCGCGGAGGTTATTTTATGTTAATCCAAGCTCCTTGTTGGGAGAATCCGAAGTCTCCCTACTGCGTCTAGTCTTCTTGGGCATTGATGACTTACCATTCTTCATGCATATCCTTCTCTTACATTTGTATTATACCGGATTACTACAGAATAACTTTTATCTAGTTATGATACCTTGTTACCTTTATTATATAAGAATGATGGAGAGTTTTATTTAGCTAAGAAAGTTACTTTTTGCACGATTCCGTTATTCCGTCTAATACTATGTAAGGGAGCTGTCCCGCTATGCCCCCCCTCTCCAACACTGGTCCGCAAGCCAGTCCCCTTCCAGGAATGAACTCCCTCCATCCATTACGCGCATTTCCAGAGGGTCGCACCTCGCTTGTTCCCGAGAAGGAGGCTGTACGATTTCGAGCTGCTCTATGTATGCCATTGCGATGGAGGAGCGAACCTACACGGTGTTACCCGGGCAGCCTATCGTTCTGCTTTCCGGCGTCTACCACCGGAAGGCAAAGGAGGCTGATCCGACCACCAAACTGATCGGGATCACGGTGAATTGCAGTAGGTAGAAGCGCAGAACTTAAAATCTTGCGGTACGTGAGTACCGTGCGGGTTCGCCCCCCCGCCCTCAGCAGTTACAAAGTTAATTTTCTGAATATGCTTTTTTTATGTTCAATTAGCCCAACTACTTAAATTAACAAAAAAGCAACTCTCTTGTTGGCAAGTCGCTTTTAAAACACTCTATAGTGAATCTTTAGTTATTATTTAAGATCCTAGCGCTTAGCCTTATAAAACTCATGATAAAGCTTCATCAGCGCCCTCTTCTCAATCCGCGAAACATAACTCCGCGAGATCCCCAGCTCCTTGGCAATCTCCCGCTGCGTCCGCTCTTTCCCACCTGTGTCCAGCCCAAACCGACCCACTACAACTTCTTTTTCTCGGTCATCCAAAATATCGAGATTTCGATAAATCTTGCTATTCTCAATCTTCAGATCGACCTCTTTAATGACATCATCAGCCTCGGAGCCGAGGATATCGATGAGTGTAATTTCATTACCTTCTTTATCCATCCCAATTGGATCGTGCAGAGATACGTCTTTCCGTGTTTTCTTCAAGGATCTAAGGTGCATCAGGATTTCATTTTCAATACAACGAGCCGCAAATGTGGTCAGTTTTGTCCCTTTGTTCGGGCGATAGCTCTCGATGGCTTTGATCAAGCCAATGGTGCCGATGGAAATCAGATCCTCCATGTCTTCTCCGGTGTTATCAAATTTCTTGAGGTTATGGACACGATATGATGTAAAAAACATACCAAATACGATCGTTTCCAATTTTCCAGGAACACAAACATCGGTGCAATTGTCTCATTCATACGTTAAGTTCCTATTCGTTTTTTCTCAATTTCATCTGTGCTATATTCTTGGACAATTTGTCCTTCAGCTTAGCAATATCCTGCGTAAGATTCATCATTTATATAAACGCTTCTTTTATCTTATAGCTTAGTAAAGAACAGCAAAGTGCAATTTGTGTTCACTCAAGTCTGGATGCATTATTTAATATATATTTCCATAATTAACTTGTTAAATGACCAGCACAGTGTTATTTATGTTCGGTGAAAATAAAGTATTAGACTGGAGTCGTTGATTTAACGTGGTTTTTGAAATGAAAAATCGTCAGCTTTTGAAAAATGAGTTTTAGACTGATCCATTATTAGAAGCAGCGGCGGACCAAGACTTGATAAATAAAGTCTTAGACTACCGCTGTTGTCGTTCAACTAACGTTCCCCGTTAGTTGAACAAGAAAAAAGAAAAAACAAGTCACATCAATTGAAGTTCAAGAAGATCCAAATTATCGCGAACGAGGGTCCTTTTGTCCTTATAGTCCCAATGGTCGATCAAGTTAGGCAGCTTCGTCAGATTGTAGTCTTTATTCCATGCCAACAAGTTGTGGATGCCTTCGAGCGTCTCTCGCTTCTTGTTTGGGACGATGTCCGCAATACGCTCTTCATAACGCTCCCAGATCCGTTCCTCCTGAACGGACAACGGCGTCATCAGTACGACGATCTTATCTACAGCATCAAAACTTGGCGCTACCCACGACCTGTATACGCCTTCTTTGATCCATGAATCGAGACCGATGATTTCTCTGAGTCGGCGGTCACGCTCATCCCCCGGTGCCTTTACGCCATACTCGTTCGATTGATGATCCCAGAAAATATTGTCTAGATCGTAATGCGGGATATGGAGTTTATCGCTCAATAACTCCGCGATGTAGGATTTACCGCTTCCTGAGCCGCCGATGATATGAATTCGGATTGCTAACAGCTCAGCTCTTTCTTCCTGATTGTATTCGTGGAAGCACCTATGCTGAGAGTATTTCGTCGTATTATTTAAACTATCCTGCCCGTTAGCTGAACAAAGGCAGCCGATCCACTGATCGATTGCCTTTGTGTCGTTATTGAGCTATCGTGTCCCGTTAGCGTGATGATGACCTAGCCTGAGAATACTTTATCAAACACATCTTGAAGGAATATCGCTTAAACGGTCTAAATGCACCTAAAAAACAGTCTAGATAAGAGAATAAACTGTTTTTTTGATGAAGAGGCATCGGCGTATGCCCATTATGTTCGCAGGAAATTGTTATCCCAACACTAACTCAAAACGAGCAAAAATATCTTCTTCATACCACATCGTGAAATTAGTTCCCCATGTTGTGTTCAATAGTGTAAACGTAAATTTATTGTTGTCTTGATGGTATTTGTTGTTATAACTTAGATTGTTATTTGTTCCGATTCCCAAAAGAGGGGCATCAATAGGTTTAATATTGATTTTTTTATCGCTGCCATCGTAAATTAACTCTTCAATCATGTGTTGCAACTTATTTCCGTGACCTACCACTTCAAAAGGTGAAATAACGGTATCAATTTTACGAATCTTAGTTAAGTACGGCGAATTCAAACGTGGTGTAATGTCAAAAGAATAAATTTCTGGATAACGAATTGCATCTTTATCCTTTAATAATAGTGCAATTTCAACTTTATCTCCAAATTGATATTTAACCTTTACAACTCTTGGAGCACCATACTCCTCCACAGCTCTTTGGCTATACTTTAAAGTTGCAATAATAGAATCATTTTCCATAACTAATTTCACAACATGTGGTGTGAAATTTTCATTCAATTGAATTCGTTTTTGAATTTCCATTCCTGGCTTTAAGAAGTCAATTGCCCACCAATTATGCTGTAATTCACGCAAATAGTTGTAACGTAGGTTATCATAGTCATTTTGCCCAGCAATTGTATAGTTCAGAACCCCGAGTTTGTTGTCCTGATCAAAGTAAAGTGTTCCATCCTTTTCTAAGTGGTTAATTGAACCATCGCTAGCAAACATAACTTGATACCCGTTTACCGAAATCAATTCTTCCAAACCACATTCAATACCTTGGTTTTCAAAGATATGATATGGAACTTCGATAAGTTTTTTAATGTTATTTTGATCTTTAGGCTCCAAACAAGCTATTGCACGATCAACGTTCTTGCGTTGTTCTTTCCATGAAGACTCATAAAATTTGTACGAACGATCAGTCCACTCATTATAAGTGAATTGCATTTCGCCAACAGTTGCATCTTTAACAATTCCATAAGCGTAGGTTAAATCAAGATCCGTAATTTGGTCTAAACTACGCGCTCGTTGGAAGTCTTTCTTTTCATAATTCATATAGTCACTGAAATAGCGTTTGATATCCATTCCCCAAGTATGCTCTGGAACTAACATCGCATAGAAATTAGCATCATCATTTTCTATTTTGTTATCAAACATGTAATTAGTTAAAATCCGATAATCACGAATGATTTTCGGATCAGACATCATTCCATGAATCCATGTGTCCCCAATCTCCTCTGTAATAACTGGCAGTTGGTCACGTACTTCCCAAATTTCATTTGCAAACTGATCCATTGAAGTCAATTCAAGCTCATAGTCTGGATACTCATTCGCCATTTTTGATAAAAAGACGTTTATTTTCTCTTTTGTTCCTGGACCACTATTATCATGAGTATGCATAAACGCCAGCTTATTATCTATGCAATCAATTCCGATTACGCCACCATAGTCGTCTGAATAAGAGACAATTATCTCACTTTCGCCATTCTTCCATAGGAATGTATCTGGAACTTCTGGAATTGAGCTCGAGCCATTTACACCAATGTGTAGGAATTTAATTCCTTGACGATATAACTCATCAACAATCCCGATAGTATGTCCTGGGACGTCAGTCATCTTTGCGCTTGTTGTTTTGTATCCATAACGAGCATCTAACTTCTTTGAGATTGAAGTCATGTAATGTAAAGTTTGAGGTGTCATAGTTTCAGATTCAAACGTACACGGGATTGCGTGCCAGCGAATGTAACCTTTCTTTATGGCGTCGTCTAGCTTTTTACAAGCTTCTTCATCCATGTTTTTGAAGTAATATTCAATAATAAAGCTACCTGTTGTCCAAACAAAGTCTTTGCCCTCTTTTCTTAAGTCTTCAGCTAAAGTGATTGCGTTTTGAATGTAATCATGGCAATACTTGTGCAAGACATTTTCTGCTAAATCGGTAAAACCAATGTCAAAATGAGTTTTGTTTACCACATAGATTTTTTTCATTTCTATAATCACGCCTTTCTTAGTCATAATACGTCGTGAAATAATTGATTTCAGGCTTTTACTCCACTTTTGTTTCTACAAGGTTCGGCCATTCCAATTCGGACTCTGAATCATGATCTCTCATAAAAAACCTCTTAATAATCCCAGGCTGTCGAGACTTTCTCGACAGCCTGAGGACATCATTGAATGATGTCCTCTTCGACGTGGGTTATAAGCTATCAAATATGTGGATTAAAATCAAATGCGACCCAAACGTATGCAATCTGCAATAATACCAAGGGTAAGCTTATGTTCCTTCTCGAAATGCTCTTTCTTTAATGATTCGAACAGCGTTTTCTTTAGCTTTATTCGAAAATTCAGCTATGTTCTAACATAGGCCTTGATTGTCCCCATTTCTTTTCCTACGCTATTACCATGGGGGCGTATCGAATAGCTGCCAACCATTGCAGGAATGATAAATGTTTCAGCATAATGAACTATAAATGGCTCAAAGGCATTTGTAGGGCTTTCGACTATAGCTTCCTCCCCCTCTATTAGATTGAGAACATTGACACCGCCATCAGTGTTATGGATGACTGGTCCTGAGAACCAATGTCTTCTAGTTTCAATAAACTGCCTGTCGTGTAAGCCTGTCTTTTCTTCGATCCATCCATCGCCTTCACCCATTTGTTCTAGACAATTGATTATATTTTCACTGACCCACTTCTCGTCTCTTTCCCATTGAATAGAATTGATTCCGTGTTCAAGATGGACAGGTCTTGGTATCCCATCCATCCCCAACCGTCCCCAGTCCCATAATTTAAACGTGAAGTAATTGGGTGTTGCACTTATTTCTAATACCAAGGAATCTTTACCCTGCGAATGAATAGTACCTGCTGGTATTAAAAAATGGTCATGCTTTTTAGCTGGAAATTGATTAATATACTTTTGGTCGTCAAATTTACTGCCTTCATCATATGATTGTTTTAAATCTTGAATCATTTCATTGGAATTTATATCATCCTTGACACCCAAATAAACGATAGCATCTTCTTTTGCATCAACGATGTAATAGCTTTCATCTTGCGTATAATGCACCCCAAACGTTTGTTGCGCATAATCAACCAATGGATGAACCTGTAAACTAAGATTTCCGCCCCCAAAAGTATCTAAAAAGTTAAATCGAATCGGGAACTCCGCGCCAAAACGTCCATATACCTTTTCACCCAAAAGATCAACTGGATGTCTAAAAACAGCATTAATAGCTGGGACTTCAATTTTTACGTCCCCGTATCTTAAAAAAAGACTATTTTCTTCTGGTACACCATTAAAGCTCCAAGCATAGTTTTCAACTGACGGATCAAGACCAAGCTTTTCTTTCATCCATTGCCCTCCCCATACTCCAGGGGCAAAGTAAGGAATCACTCTAAAAGGCTGGCTGACTGTTTGCTTTAATCCAGCTAAGTAGGTTGCCCCCTCTACCAGCTTTGGTTCATTGCTGCAGTTCGTATCTAATAGATAATCTATTTTTTCAAACAACTTCCTTTTATGTCTGTCCGCAACTGGCCATTCAAAGAAATAGCCTCTTTTAATCTTTCTAACCGCATCCTCATTATGGTTGTCTGCTCTCCAATTTGAAATTTCATTATTACTATATCTTTTTTGGATTTCCCACCTTGCCAAATCAGCATATATGAGAATATCAGGATCACATACAAGAGTAGCACCAGAACCATAAATAATGATTAAACCGCTATCAATGTTACTAATAGCACTTCTAGCCTCTTCCAAACGTTCATCATCTAAAAAATCCCCAAAATTATGAAGCGATATCTTCCCAAATACTCTATCCGTTGTTAGATGAAATTTAATCATATCCGTTACTTTATCGCTAGAATAATATAAATCATCTGCAAAAATTGTATAGGCAGGTTCCATTACTGAAACAAGATTAGTTTTTAGTTCTTCCATTCTTACGCCAGGATAACAATCGACGGTAACGATAGTCTTTTGCTTTCCTAGTTTTTTTATTGCCCGATTAAGCTCATTCTTAATGTTTCCGTAATCTTGCCAAGCATGATCATTTGAATTGGATACTAGTATCTCTGGGTACATATTAAAATTAGCCATTATTTTATTCCTTCCTTCTAATAGATTGCTTTAATAGATTTGCTACACCTTTAAATGTACTCAGTGAGGTTTCTTCAGAACATTCAATGTTTACCGTTTTGTTCTCAAGCGTTTCATAAACCCCATTCATAAACAAATCTTTACTTTTTGTAATTTGACCGCCAAGAATGATCGCATCTGGTTTAAAACTTTTTATATATGGATTTAAAGCTTTTCCTATATATTCTCCAAACATTCGGAATGCCATCTTTGCCCTCTGGTCTTCATTTTTGCCCATAGCGGCTAATGTTTCCACTTCGTTGTCTGATGTACTAAGGCCTAATTCATTCGCCAGTTTTAAGATACCTCTTTTAGAAATATAGTCATCGACTATGGATTGCTTAAATGGTTGATTATAGATCCATCCATTTTCCGGTACATCTTGTCTGTCTTTTACCAATTTCCCATTTTCCATAAATGCCGATCCTGCCCCCGTACCAATCGTTAAAAAAATGGATTTGTTGTAACCTCCAGCCTTGCCGGATACATGTTCTCCTAAAGCAAACAGGCTAGCATCATTATCAAAAACAATCTGAAACTCATTACTTGTCTTTGAATGAAAAGAACTTTCTTGTTTAAGACGATTTATTAATAGATCACGAAGGTTCACTTCGTATATCTCTTCAAATTTATCGATACCTTTGATGTAACTTATCCCGCTTTCATAATCAAATGGACCTGGAAATGCATAGCCAACTCCAGTTATTTCGAAGTCTTTATCCAAAATTCCATTTGTTTGCTGCTTAATGATGAACACCAAATGTTCAATGATACCTTCTTTAGTCTCTTTTGATTTCGAGGGGAAGATGGCATACGAGTTAGGAACTATTTCCCCATCGTCGTTTAAAACAGCTGATTTTATAAACAATCCTCCGACATCAAATGCGATCGAATATTTATTCATTACAACTCTTCACATCCCTTTTTGGCAAAATACCCTTTTTATATTGGATCATTCAATATTTAATTTTAGTATAAATCTTGTTCTCTCCTTAATCTTTTGAGAAACCAGTCATATTTTTATAAAATCGAGACATTCGTGATACACTCGTGGAGAAATATGCTACTATCAAAGCGGGAACATTAATGTGGTTCATCATTATTTTGAAAGGGGAAGACAGCCATGGAATGGACTGATTTGTTTATAGATGGTTCAATTGCTCTTAATCAGGAATCTATTCAAGTCAATGGAAGTGATGTTTCCATTCTAATTCACTATTGGGGTGCTCAACCCGATCATTACAATAACAAGCCACATCAACATTCTTATTTTGAACTGTGTTATATTGTCAACGGTGAAGGTGAGTATATGGATGATGGACATTCATTTCATATAACGAATGGGTCCCTTTTCCTTTCCCGCCCCTTCGTTAAACACCAAATTTTAAGCGAAACTGGATTGGAAATTATTTTTGTTGGATTTGAAATTATAAAAACAAAATCAACAAAGAAATTAATAGAACTTTTCACTAATCTAGAAAAAACGAAAAAATTCATTATTAATAATGCTAGCCAATCTCCCGTTGTAAAACTATGGACTTCGATCCTCGTTATGGCCTGTGATTTTTACCTATTGTTCAACGACTGCTTTCAAGGCTTATGTTCTTCTTTCTATTCAAGTATTGTTGGTTTATTTAATGAACAACAAATTAAATACAAAAAGAATAAAGAAATTCGTATTTATTCGTCCTTAGTATATCAAGCGAAGCTATACATCCATGACAACCTATCTCAATCATTGAAAATGAGCGATGTAGCGGATTTTATTCACATTTCAGAAAGACACTTATCACGTATTTTCCAGGATGAATTAGGCCAATCGTTTTCAAATTATATTAAAAGAGAGAGAATGAGAAAAGCCAGCATCCTCCTCTCAGATACCGACCTTACCCTCAAAGAAATTTCAGAAATGTCAGGTTTTAAAACAGTTCACTATTTTACCACTGTTTTTTCAGCAGAAATGGGAATGCCACCTGGGGAGTTCAAGAGAAAGCTCAACCAACAAACGCTATCAGTACCAGAATATACTGAAACTTATTTACAGAGCGCTTCTATAAACTGATCAAGAATCTGAATAGCGTTTTTTTGTTTTCAACCAGCAAATCAAAGCACTTTGGGGATATACGTATTCGACTTGTTTTATATATTAATCTTATAAAAAAATCGACAAGTGGTAGTGTGCCTTTCAAGTAGACACTCAAAAAAAAACGATGTTATCATGAGGAACGAGTGAAACTTGGAGGGGTGTTAGGTATTGATGATTTTGCTATCCTTGAAGGTCATACCTGCAATACGGGGTTGCATGATTTGCGTGGTGACTCTTTGCTGGACATCATTCTAGGCAGGACATCGAAAGAATTACTTGCTTATTATGAGAATCATCCTGCGATGGGTCTGCTTAATCCGGTTGCCGTGGTTATGGATTTAGCGCATTTTTCCCGCAGTAGGGGCAACTTGGAAGCACGATCATGGGAGTCACCTTCAGAAATATTGAATCGTTCGCTTCATTTGGAATGAGTTTACTTACACGAAACTATGGTAGACCTAAAAATAATTTCGGAGCCAAGGATATCTATGAGCGTGATTTCGTTACCCTCTTTGTCCGTTCCAATCGGATCGTGCAGAAATACATCTTTACGTGTTTTCTTGAGCGAACGCAGGTGCATCAGAATCTCGTTTTCGATACAACGGGCAGCAAAAGTGGCTAGCTTTGTCCCTTTGTTCGGGCGATAACTTTCGATAGCTTTAATCAGGCCGATGGTGCCGATGGAGATCAGATCCTCCATATCTTCCCCAGTATTATCGAATTTTTTGAGGTTATGGACACGATGTGATGTCAAAAAAAAGTAAACCAATTACGATCGATTCTGATTCGAATTGGTTTACTTTTGCATATTATATTTAATTTGTAGTTTCCGATTGATTTCTTGTGTACATCCGGGTAACCCATTTAAATAACACTTTATCCCGCTTTTAACTGCTTCAAGAATAAACTCGCCATCAGCTTTACTATTATCAATAACAATTAATTGATCAATCAACTCTAAGTGAGATTATTCATACTTGTTAAATTGCGTCTAACAATATCCTCGGTTTCAATATGATAGCCACCGTTTTTCACACGTAGAGCAATACATTCAATATTTAGCCGAACATCTGCTAGTCCCACATAAAACACAATAATTTCAAAGCCTTATTCCTTTGTATCCCTCATCTGCCTTATAACGTTACCACCCGCTAAAGTGGTTTCCACAATGAAATTCCACTTATTCCAGATATACTACCTGGCTATTCTTATGGCTTCTTTCCCAGCAGATAATTTACTCTTTTCAGGATGCCCATTATTGATCTTGCGGGCTAGTGCATCTGGAATCATCAGCGATTCTGCTTTATGCCATTCTCCCATATAGAAATCTTCCACTTTCATGAAATGAAAAACATAATATTCTCCGTTAATTATTAGCTGTTCCTCTTCTTTTTGATTTCGTGAAATTCAAGGTTTTTGATGATGCAGCCGGATGATGATACTCAATATCCTACAACCCTAAAGCATATCATACAACGTTATATATTTAATAAAATAGTTTACATATACATTACACGCAATAATTAAAAAAGCCTTTTTCTCCTTTTTATAAACTCAAAATATATTAAATTCATAATATTTATTGACTGAAACAAATACAAGTGTTATATTTCCTAACATTAAATAATAAAATACATAAAGGAAAAGGAGATTACGCACATGAATAAGTTCAAACGTCTACGTGAAACTAAAAGAGATCATTCTGGTTCCACCCGATCTGAATATTCACCAGCAAAAAAAAATTGGAGTAAAAAGCAATTTATAGCTACTTCAATTGTGTTATCTGTTATTGCTACGAGTGTAATTCCGTTCCAAACAGCTGATGCTTTAACTAGAGTTACTTCAGAAAGTGGCACAGTATGGGAGATTCACGATGTTTTTGCTCCTAGCTTAGACACAGGAAGTTTACGTACAGTTGGTGCTACACAAGTACAAGGTTTCGGCAATATCTTTGTTAAAGTGTCCTCGCCTTCAGCTCCACTGATGAATGGTCAAATGATGCGTGGTTTTGACTTGAAATACGATGGCGTTAATAAGTTTACTTCGGCTCAATCTGTAAATCTAGGAAATGTAACTGTAACACGTGAGGTGTATGTGGATACTATTCATAATCGAACGAGATTCTTTGATACATTCACTAATAAAAATGATGTCGCTATAAAAGTTGATGTATCATTCGGTGGCTCTTTAGGATATGGTACAACAACAAATGCTTCAGTAGTTAAGGCAACCTACTCAGGCGATCTAAAGGTAACTACAGATGATTCATGGATTGTTGTAGATAGCAGTGCCAGAAACAATAAGCCGCTAGGCGTTGCAGTGGGATCTCCAAAACCGTTTGATAATGGATTAACAGGTCTAGGGAATCAGCAACAGGATCCATTCACAGTACCCTTAGCTGAGTATGGAAATGAAGCGAATTTCTATGGGTTCATTAATTCACTAAATATTGGGCCGGGCGAATCGAAGTCCCTAGTAAATTATGTACAAGTTGGAGAAGCTGGTGAAGAAGGGTTGAAAAATCTGGTTGCTATGCTAGATGGACTTAATAGTCTGCTGGATGTAACAGGATTAACAAACGCACAAATTCGTTCAATTAGCAACTGGGATATATCTGCTATAGAGGGACTTGATACTGGAGATCATCTGGATATTCCAAATGCTCCTGCGGCCAAAGAATTAATAACTTCATCGCCGTATGATGTTAAGAATAAATCAATTGCAGAAATGCAGAAGGATATGATTAATGGTAAAACTACTTCTGTACAAATTACTCAAGCCTATTTAGATAGAATTAAGGTATACGATGAGGGACAATTGGGATTCCATGCATTCCTGTATGTATCTGAAACTGCGCTTAACCAAGCAAAAGCTGCTGACGATGCCCGTGCACAAGGTGTAAAAGGTGATTTATTAGGTATTCCAATTGCGATAAAAGATATTTATGACACAAAGGATATGCCTACTACAGGTGGCAGTAAAGCTCTTGAAGGCTGGCAGCCTGATTCCGATGCATTCCAAGTGAAAAAGCTGCGGGAAGCTGGAGCTGTAATTATTGGTAAAGTAAATACTTCTGAGTTTGCTAACAGCGGAAGCTTTAGTGAGAGCGGCTGGCAGCAAACATGGAATGCACTCTATCCATCAAAAACATCTTTTGGCTCAAGCGGCGGGTCTGCAGTATCTGTTGCAGCTGATTTTGCAGCAGCAGCAATGGGATCGCAAACAGGGGTATCTCTCTATGCACCAACTACAGGCGCTAGCTTAAAAAGCTTCCGGGGTACAGACGGTATGGCAAGTACTACAGGAGTACTTCCACTCACTTGGGGACAAGATTATGCAGGTCCCATTGCTAAAACAGTAACTGACATAGCTATTATATTGAATACTACAACGGGTACGGACCCACAAGATATTTTCACAGTCACTGCTGATGCAGATCATAAACGTCCAGTGGATTGGAAGGAATCTCTGGATGCTAATGCATTGAAAGGAAAGAAAATTGGATATATTCCTGCATCATTTGTATCTGCATATGCTGATGATGATACTGGACGGGCAGTGATGGATAAGTTCTCAGAGCTTCAAGCAGCGGGGGCGACAATGGTTGAAATGTCAGCTGTACCATCAGGCCCTAGTCGTCCTTCAGGTATTAATGGATCTACTGAAGGTTGGGCACGTTATATTGAGCTTCATAAGGACTTCCCTTATATTGATGGAGCAAGTGTACTAGCTTCAGATAAGGTGCTTATCTATAATCAAAGAGGATATAGTACTCCAACTCGTATGACTGAACAAGCTGTACAAGATTACATTAAGTATAGAACCGACTATAAGGAAGTTATTAAAAACTGGATGGACGCGAATGGCGTTGATGCTGTTGTTTATGCAGGTTTTATTAGTGACGTATATAACAATGACGCATCAGCTTCTCAATTAAGTTCTGACCGTAACACGGGCGTATTAACCTCTAATGTGGGTCTCCCTACGGTAGTTGTTCCTGTAGGAACGAATGACAGCGGATATTCTATTTCTATGCAACTGGTTGGTAGAGCATGGGACGATGCAAAAATTTTAGGCATGGGCTACGCTCTTGAGCAACAAAGTCAAGCTAGACTACTTACAACATTTGCTCCAGCACTTCAATATGTTTCAAACTCTACTAATCCTAATCCAAACACAGATAATGGACCAACCAATCCAAATACTGGAGGAGGTACACCTCCAGCAGTAACAACGCCTATAGAAACAACGGCACCTGCAGAAACAATAACACCAGCAGATAAGCCGAAAGTTGTTAGTTTTCTAGATACAATGAATCATTGGGCAAAAGCAAGCATTGACGCACTAATTGCTAAGGGATTATTGACCGGTTATTCCGATGGAACATTCCGTCCAAATTCAGGTTTGACTCGTGCCGAAGCAATTAAAGTAATTGCAACTTACATGGGACTTGAAGGACAAGAAAGTAACTTTATAGATGTATCTCCAACTCATTGGGCGAATAAGTTTATTGGTGCAGCTGCTGGATCAGGCTTGATGAACGGATATAGTGACGGAAGATTCCGTCCAGATGAGAAGATTAGTCGTGGTGAATTAGCGGCACTAATCACTCGAGCTTTTAAGCTAACAGGTACTGGAAACACATCATTCAAAGATGTTACAAGAAATGCATGGTATTATGATTCCATTGATGCACTCGCATCCAATAATATTATTACAGGATACGCAGACAGTACATTTAAGCCTGAAAAAGATATTACTAGAGCAGAGTTTGCAGCAATTGTTTCCAGATTACTAGGAACTATTAATTAAAAGAAATTCAATTAAAAATGACAGAGTACTCGAGTAACCACGTTTACAGGAAGGGCCATCCCGAAAGGGATGGCCTTATAACTTGCCGTTACAGATAGTGCGATGAACCGTATCATAAGTAGGGCGAACCCTATCCATACAAAAAACGACTCATCCGTAGACAAGTCGCTTTTCAAGTTTTATTATTAATGGATTATTACTGTGTAATTGTCATCAGTCTTACCGCTTCGCCTTATAAAACTCATGATACAGCTTCATGAGCGCTCTCTTCTCAATCCGCGACACATAACTCCGCGAGATTCCAAGCTCCTTGGCAATCTCCCGCTGCGTCCGCTCTTCCCCACCCGTATCCAATCCAAACCGCCCAACGACAACTTCTTTTTCCCGGTCATCCAGAATATCAAGATTTCGTTTTCAATACAACGGGCAGCAAAAGTGGCCAGCTTTGTACCTTTGTTCGGGCGATAGCTTTCGATAGCTTTAATCAGGCCGATCGTGCCGATGGAGATCAGATCCTCCATGTCTTCCCCAGTATTATCGAATTTTTTGAGGTTGTGGACACGATGCGATGTAATAACTAGAAATGGACTGAATTATGCATGTCTCTGGGCAAGCAAACAATTAAATAGCCACATGGAGTTCTTACGCTCCTATGTGGCCTTTCACTTAGCTATCTTGAATTTTCTTCTTCAATTACAATATTTCTACTACTATTTTCCCATACTATTTATCTGTTGAAGCACTGCATTTACTTGTCCTAAAATTCTTTTAACCTCATCTGTAATATTGCAACGAAAAAGACCCTTAACTACAGAGAAAAACTCAGTATCAATTCTTCTGTAGTCATATCCCGTTCGAACTACATTATTAAGTTCATTTAGAACATATATCCAAAATTCTTTACTTAGAAAGTGACTTCTCAAATCAATTAGGTCGTGTCTTAAATCTCACTTAAGGGCATCTTTCACCGCCTTTTCGTCCCCCTGCTGCGTCACTTTCTCTTGACGTACCCCGGTACGCCTGCGAAAAAGTTTCTGGCTTGGAACTAAATTCGGCAAAATCTGCTCCTTTAGGAGTTCTAAGACACATCCTAATCGAACTTGACCCTTTCGACAGTATTCGCGGGATTCCTGCACCGTAGAGAACTGGACTCGTCTCATCTCTTGGTATTGAACCACTCTACAAGAATCGCAGCAGTATCATGGGGCTGAAATACCGGAAAATAATGACCATAGGGTACATCTACGCATTTAACCTGTGGATCGATTTCCTCAGGATAGTGGTAATCCTCATCTTCCTTGCCCCAGACCACTACTGTGCTCTTCGCCTGATCAGCTTTACTCCACGTCCCCATCGATAACTTGTCTTGGACTCCTTTGCCCTTCCCGGTATGAATCCAGCGTAACAAATCGGTATGCGCACCCGCAATGCGTGGAGATTGCATACTGGACCTCACCTTTTCTGCAAATCTTCTAATTACACGGTGATCCGTGTCACGTTTTGATTGAAGCATACGATTCCAGCCAGCTTCGGATCGCCCGGCCAGAAGGGTACGCACGAAATCTCTTGGCATACGGGAAGCCATACGCAGAGCTGTCTGGTTAGAGTTATGACCTACGGGCTGCAATAAACCAAGCTGAATATCTGTGCGTCCGCTCCTGAATGCCGCCGTAGCCGCAATTGCGCCCCCAACAGAGTGACCGATCAGCTTCATCGGGCCTTCCAACTCGCGAAGTGCGGTGAGTAGTTCATGCACCTGGCCTTCAAACGCTTCACTCTTCTGATGAACAGGTGACCGACCGAATCCGGCCAGATCGACAAGCCATACCGGGTTTCCTGTCAGTTCCCGAAGCCGTTCTCCCAAAGGTAACATCTCATCGGCACAACTAAGCAAACCATGTACGATGATCCACGACTCTCCTTCACCATCCCAACCAAGTGCAGCCAAATTTCCTATCCGTGATCGAATACAACCGGCTGGCAAAGTCCCAGATGATGCATGACGGAGACGATAATCCAAGTCGGCTGTCACAAATGGAAGCTGTTCCCTGATATCAGGCCAGGATTGTCCCATACGTGTGAACAGAGCCTCCGTCTCTTCCACCGGAAATGTTCTGTTGGTGATAAAAGAAACCGATTCTGCTGGAACACCGCTGATCCGCGTACCGCCTGATTTCATCGCCCATTGAACCCATGTCAGTGGTACAGCCCATTTGGGCTTTGGAACATCCATTTGCTGTGACAGAAGATGCAGTAATTCCTTCATGCTAGGACTATCTTCTTTGCGCGCCAAAAGTGGATACGTTCCTCCCACTGGAGCTGTTTCTTTGGATAAAAAGACAAGGGTCTTTGCAACCACATCATTCTCCACAAGCGGCAACCAATACGATGAACCTCCCGGTACAACAGGCATGAATCGTTTCTGAATCGCCTGAATGAGCAGTCCGATACCACCCGTTTGCTCGGTTTCACCCGTGGGCCGCGGTCCCACGACTGTACTTGGATTGACAACAGACAACGGATACTGATTCGCCTCTGCATGTTCACGGATATACAGATCAGCGTGAAATTTCATTTCTTCATATGCACTTTCATGATTTTCTAGTTTGTTGACCTGAATGTATTCCCCCTTTTCGTCCCGTTGTCCATACGGGCTCATAAATCCAACAACATGGATAAAGTGTCTCAGTCCGCGTGTACGATGGATCTCGCCAGCCAGTTCCGCCACTTCCTTCGCGCCGTTCATAAAAATCTGTTCTGCTTCTTTACGCTCCAGAGTAACATCCATCGTGCCGCCAGCATGAATGATGACGTCTGCTTCGAGAACAAGCTGCCGATCAGTCAATACAAGGCCGAGACCTGGTTTGGACAAATCGCCGTGGATAAATGTAATTCGGTCGAAGTTCTTCACTCCGTAAGCTTGCAGCACAACTCTGGCTCTTGGTTCGGAACGAACAAGCAACAACAATTTTGTGTCCCCAGCCGCGAGTTGTTTTACTGTTTCCTTACCGATAAAGCCTGTACTGCCTGTCATGAAAATGATTGCTGGTTCAATTTCCCTCTTGTTAATAACCTGCTTTATGTCCCTAGTGTGCTCCGTATTTGTTTCACGAGTAGTATGAACATTCACTGTGTATCCGCCCCTTATAGTACTATAAAGTACTAATAATATTCAAAAAAAGAGCTTCGTTTACCGAAGCATCTGACAAAAAGTACGTGCTGATTGTTCAATAATTCCTGTATCACGCGCGGTCTCCGCAAGCACAAGGGAACCTTCCATTGCCGCAATAAATAATGCTGCTGCTGGCCCCGGCTCGATTCCTTTACGAAACTCCCCGCCATCCAGCCCCTGTTGGAACAATTTCTCCATCATCGGCTGCAACTCACGAAAGAAACGGGATATGCTTTCTTTTACTTCCGGTGCACTGGCTGGTGTCTGCATATACAGTGTAATAAACGGACAACTTCCTTCATAATCCCGACCCTCTATGCCTGCGGACAGTAACGCCATAAACGAATAGATGCGTTCTGTTACCTCTCGTTCACGCTGACTGAGCAGCAGGTAAAGATCTGATTCATACTGGGCGATCCAGTACTGCACCACAGCATGAAGTAATTCCTCCTTGTTTTTAAAATGGTAATAAATATTCGACTTGGATACTCCGCTAACCCGTACTACCTCATCCATACTAACGTAGCTGTACCCCTGACGCAGAAATAACTGTGCAGCCACTTCAACTGCCTTGGTCCGGTTAACCGGATTGGAACTCTTAGATTTAGCAGATTCATTGTTCAATTTTTTATTCGTCATAGATAGAACTATATAGTACTAATCAAATAAAAACAAGTTTTTTGTTAATCAAAAGATCCTCTTTCACCTCAACCCCCTCCTACTTGTCCACATATAGTATTAACGCTGTGTTAAATACGTCATGGAATTACTAAACCGCTTCGGGTTATCCACATTCCAGAGATATTCACGAGGTTATTGGATCTGATCGGCAGATTCATCCTCTTTAATCAAAAGCGACTAGGGCGTGTTAGTGACTCAAAAATATATTTTCATTATATCCATATTATTACTACATCATTTCAACTCTTGTAGATATAAGTCTAGCGACAATTATTACTACTCTTTTTTTGCTAGCGATCATTTTAGAGTTATCTATCTAGAAGCTTATTCCTACATTCAAAACATATATATATTAAATCTATGCATCATTTAAAGTATTCTTCTGAACACCACTTTATCTTTATTTCTCTACTTTTTTCATGAATTTTTATTAACTGATTTTAAAAAAAATTCGTTGAACTATATCTTCAGCTATAAAAAACTGTCTCTTAAAGTAAATTATTTGCTTCTGATATGGACCTTGGTGCTTTTCATTGTTCTCATATACATGTAACAATTGAATATGGAGATCATAAATTTCTTTGTATGTCATAATAACACCCCTCAGCAGTTAAAAAGTTAATTTTCTAAATGTGCTTTTTTTATGTTCATTTAGCCCAACTACTTGAATTAACAAAAAAGCAACTCCCCTGTTGGCAAGTCGCTTTTAACACAATCTTTTGTGAATCTTTATTACTATTGTAAACCCTACCGCTTCGCCTTATAAAACTCATGATAAAGCTTCATCAGCGCCCTCTTCTCAATCCGCGAAACATAACTCCGCGAGATCCCCAGCTCCTTGGCAATCTCCCGCTGCGTCCGCTCTTCTCCACCTGTATCAAGTCCAAATCGCCCAACGACAACTTCCTTTTCCCGATCATCCAGTATATCAAGATTACGATAAATCTTGCTTTTCTCGATCTTCAAATCCACTTCTTTAATGACATCATCAGCCTCGGAGCCAAGGATATCGATGAGTGTAATTTCATTACCTTCTTTATCCGTCCCAATTGGATCGTGCAGAGATACGTCTTTCCGTGTTTTCTTCAAAGATCTAAGGTGCATCAGAATTTCGTTTTCGATACATCGGGCAGCAAAAGTGGCTAGCTTTGTGCCTTTGTTCGGGCGATAGCTCTCGATGGCTTTAATCAGGCCGATCGTGCCGATGGAGATGAGATCCTCCATGTCTTCTCCGGTATTATCGAATTTCTTTACTATATGGGCGACAAGTCTCAAATTGTGCTCGATAAGCAAATTTCGGGCTTTAGCATCCCCTTCAGCCATCATGCCTAAGTATTTGCTTTCCTCCTGCTCCGAGAGCGGCTGTGGAAATGCGTTGTTCCTTACGTAGGATACCAGCAACGTCAGTTCTTTGATTAGCAACGCGATCGTACTTAAGAATCCAGGCAACTTGGCGACACCTCCCGCACTTGTACAATGAAACCGATCTGTTAGCCTTACGGGTTCATGGTCATCTTATTGTATGTGGGTAGATGCCTAGAAGTGCATGTACGGGGGAAATTGTACAAACACACAAATTTATGTTTTTCTATTCTTTAACCAAGTATGAACAAAAGACCTGCAGAAGCCTTCGCCGTCTTGGCGAGACAACCGCAGGTTTTTATTGCCTATCGCATCAAGCTTTATCCACTAGATCATTTTTTGTAAGTATTATAGATTAGCATTGCTGCTTCGGCCCGGCTCGCTGTTCCACCCGGGTTCAAATTCAATCCGTCACCTTTAACGAACCCTGCCTTGACCAGTGAAGCAATGCTGCTTACCGCATAGCTTGATACCTTCGAAGCATCTCTGAATCCTTTCAGGTCAGCAATTAAACCTTCTTCGGGAAGCTTCCCAGCTGCTTTCAGTACCCTAGCGATCAGCACCATCATATCCTGTCGGCTGATTTCGGCATTCGGAATAAATTTTCCGTCCGCACCACCCTTAGCAATTCCGAGCGCTTTGGCGATAGACAACGCCTCGGCATAATATGTGCCTGGATTGACGTCGGCAAACTGATCTGTTGAATCCGAACTGAGCTTAAAGGCCCGAACTGCCATCACAATAAAGTCCGCTCGCTTGATCTTTCCTCCCGGCGAGAACAAACCATCGCCTGTGCCTTTAATAATCCCCTCTGCCGCAAGCTTGTCGATAGCCTGCCTTGCCCAGTCATATCGGCTAGAGATATCCTGGAAAGTTATTGCTGACTGTCCCGATGTTCCCGGCTGCGAATCTGGGTTTGGTGCCTGAGACGCTGATGCGCTGCTAGTCGGCGTCGGCGTTGGTATCGGTGTCGCAGTGGTTCCCGGATTCGTCGTGCCGCTGTCATTGCCACCACTGCTACCGCTTGTCGGTGTAACCGATATGTCCGACTTAACCCCTTCGCCTAACAAATTGCTTGCTGATACGGCGAATGTGTAAGATTGGCCATTGTTCAGATTCGTAATCACTGCACCAAGACCGTTATCTTTCCAGGTAATATGCTCGGTAATTGGTGTGTAGGTTTCCCCTTCCTTGACGTATACGTTGTAACCTTCAGCATTTGCGTTAGCTGGCCAGCTTATAGTGACTTGCCGATTTCCGACCTGTGCTGTCGGCACAACGTTACCAGGCACTGCGCCGCTCAAATGGATACTATCCACTCGGATATCCGGATTTTTAAAGACTAGATATAAATCATGCGTACCGGAGAGTGTCGTCAACAACTCCCCCGTTACATCGGTATAATCCAACTCGGTCACTTTAAAGGTGCTGCCTGGCACCTCACGAACTGCTGGCACAGTCGCGTCAAATGTAACGACCGCCAAACGGGTTCCCGTTGGAGAATCTGCTCTAACCTCAACTACTGAGCTTGCATTCGTGGAAGCCCCACGCAAGGTAATGCCAGTTACACCGGATAAACGAACTTGATTAAGTGCTACCCAGGAGTTGCTGTTCTTAGACATGACGGCATAATATCCGTTCTCGGCTTCTTTTGCCTTAAGCCCTTCTGCTGTACGAAGCTTGGAGACCTCTCGATAAACTACATCTTTAGATGCAAAGGCATGATCGAAAATGTTAGCAGGCGCATTGACCGCATCAAGCTTCGCAATACTCTCATTATTGTAAGAGAGCGCAGCGGATATAGGAAGGTCACTAGACGATTTGCCTACCATCAGAGTGTAGCTTCCTGTTTCATTCACATACTCATTACGGTTGACATCCCACACGGCGAAATCAGATGGGTTCACTGTAAGCTGAACAGCCTTTGTCTCTCCGGCCGGAATGTACACTTTTTCATAGGAAACCAGCTGTTTCTTAGGTGTATGATCACCGTACTTGGAGGTATTGTTTTTGATGTACAGCTGAACTACCTCAGAAGTATTAACAGCTCCAGCATTCTCCACATCTAGGTTGATGGCAAAAGGTTCCTTGCCGCTAACATTAGACGGCACGCTTAAGTTCGAAAATTCGAAGCTGCTGTATCCCAACCCGTAACCGAATGGATAAGTTACTTGGGCATCGGTATACATGTAGGTCAGCTTACTTTCAAGCGGATCACCGTTTGTCATATCCACTGTAAATCGAGGATCGAGCTCGGCCAAAGTCACCGGAGTCGCCCCTTCAGGCAATGAATAATTATCAAGAACCGGCAAAGCATCCATTCCGGCATACCATGTCGAAGATAGGCGACCAGTAGGCGCGTAATCACCGAACAGCACATCCGCAAGTGCCTTGCTGTCGTATTGACCTGCATATGGCTGATACATAATAGCAGCTACATTCTCATTGTTTTGAATGGCCTCCATGTTCACAGGCGCATTTGACTTAACAATAACAACCGTCTTTTTCGGAAAAGCCTGCGCCACTTGAGACACAATCTTATACTGATCTTCTCCCAGGTTAAGATCCGATCTGTCGGCGCCTTCGCCTGCGCTATGTCTGGCAGGTGCACCGACGACAACTACGGCGTAATCGTTGCCGGAGGCCCAAGCGCTTGCATCTGCGCCCGCTTCCTTCAAGACAATCTCTTGAAACTTCTGATTGTCAGTTCGTGCCGCGGCGCCTGCTTGATTGGTCAGCGTCGTCGACGATAGATCAAGACGATCCGCCCCGTTCACGGTAACAAACCGGCCAGCAGAGTAGTAAGCTGTTTCAAACCCACCTCCGAAGCTCTCCGAATACGTGCCTGAGATCAGCGAGACGGTTCCGTCGCTATTTGCTTCTTGACGGAAGCGACCCGGAAGTGTACTGGCATCCGCCACATTAGAGAACGGATTTTCCACGAGATTGAGCTTGGTCGCATCGCTGTTTTGGACTGTACGGCTACTTCCGCTCGTTACGTCCTTCAGCCATTTTCCATTTGCCAGTGACAAGTAACTATAGCCGCCTTGGCCCCATGCGTAAGCCTCAAAGGCTTGGGATGCCGTATAGGCTTTTCCGGCGGCACTATAGACATAGACAATGTCTGTTACGGTTGCCATATCCGGTGCAATGAAATCCGCAGTGAGCTGAGCACCGTTCGTATAGGTGGAAGCCGTAACCGTTTGATGATTGGAGACAGAATCCAACGCAATTACGGGAGCGCCTGTACCAAAGGTAACATTATCACTACCAATTGCTTCCCGAATGGCTCCAAGTGGGGACAGCCCAGCCCCAGGCAATACCGGTGTTTTAGATACAGAGTAAGTTGCTTTAAACCGGGTATCCGCCAACAGCCCCGTTACAGCAACGTTGCTGGATTTGGATAAAGGTAGCAAATTATTATCGTTCTTCAGCAGAACGACACTTTCCCGCGAAGCATCAAGCGCAACGTTCTGGTTTTCGTTCAACGTATAGATTTGCGGACTCCGGTCGCTCGCTAAATCCGAGAACGGATAACTTTTCGGGGAACCATCTGGATTTTTCTCGTTAAAATATCCAGTGCGTACCCACATCTCGATTTGTCCGCGGACGCTATTCTCTAGATCCACGCGGGTCACACCAAAAGTCCCATTATTTACAGCATTCAGAATGTTGGTGCGGGTGGAGCTTGTCGTGTTGGCATGATTTCCGCTAAGCAGCAGGAGCGCTGCCGCACCATCAGCATCCGTATAGTTCTGATAACCATTGTTGAAGCCTGCGGTCATCGCGCGATCGGCGGCTATAAAATCACCTACCGGCAGCATACTATACGGGTTTGAATTCGACGCACGGATAATATTCGGTGAGATATGGTTAGGAACTCCATTCGTTCGACCGTAAGTAGTCATAATACTTTGGACCACACCGGCTTGTAATGGATATAGGAAACTTTTCATTTGGTATTCATTAAGCGCCCGGGCGCTTGCATAAAATTGGCCGCTCGCTCTGAACCATTGTGCCAGATAGTTGGTATAATGCTTCGTCCCCAATTGAGCTTTTAACCAGAAGCCATCCTCGTTGCCAGCCTCCCCGTACCCGGTGATCCCCTTAGCCATGGAATTGATCATCGTTCCAGCAAGGACTGGGTCCTCTGCGTAGCCCTCTTCAAATCTGCCACTAAGTGGATTTGTCCGTAAATCAGATACGGCAGAGAACATCAAGGTGTTGGGATTGGCCAAAGTGACTTCTCCCCGCCGCTCGTTCCCCATGACTGTCCCCACTTTGCTGACTAGATCCTTATTCCAGCTTTGTCCCAAAGCGAGCATGGACGGCATATCTGTGCTTACACCCATAACACGGTCCACTCCGCCGGCTGCCGTTCCCGGCAAGGTATAACCTCCCGCGATTGTCCGGGCTGTGCCGGCACTCTTTTGATCCGCGTAATACGCCAAATCCTCGATGCTCATATCAGCTAAAATCAAATCTACAAATGCGTCCAGATGACTAGGTACACCATCAAAGATCGGCATGTTGGATGCGCCTCTAGCAAACTCAATCGCTACATTGTCAGCCGCTCTCACCTGATTCGGTGCGATCGTTGATATCATGGAGATGATAAGCGCCATAATCAGGGTGACCACAACTAGTTTTCTGAGGGTAAAACCTTTCATTCCACTGCTCATGTGATTGCTCCTTTTAATTTTTTTGGACAAGTCTCTCGCATGTAACTGATGACAGTCTAGCTGCTGCTGTCCTCTTCAGAGATTTAAAGAGTCGTCGATGAGATATCACATGATGCAGTTTCTGAAGATTAGCCTTTCACTGAACCTACCGTAAGTCCCCCTACGAAATACTTCTGTAGGAACGAGAAGGCAATCAGTAGCGGAAGCGCACACAGCATACAAGCTGCGAAGAGGACGTTCCACTGGGTTGGATTCTGCTGGTCACCCATGAAGCCAAGCATGGCTAGCGGCAGTGGAGACTGCGAGGACTTGGATATAAACGTCATATTGAAAAAATAGTCATTCCAAATCCAGATGCCCTGCGTGATGATGACCGAAACTGTGACGGGAATCAGTAGCGGGAAGACCACTGTCCAGAACCGACGAAAAAGTCCCGCACCATCAATATGTGCTGCTTCTTCTACCTCCTCCGGAACACCACTACGAATAAATCCGGTGTACAGGAATGTTGAAAATGGCAGGCTGCAGGTAACGAACATCAGGATCGGCGTATACTGCGTGCTTGGAATACCCAAGCTGTTGATCATTTGCACAATTGGAATCAGAACCATCTGTCCGGGTACGACTAGCCCGGCAAGGAAGAAAAGATACAGAAACTGGCTCCATTTACTTCTGATTCGGGCCATCGGATAGGAAGCCATAGCCGCGAAGATCACAACTAGAAGAACAGATATCGCTGTCAGCACGACACTATTTAGTAGGGCGGAACCAAAATGCATCCGTTCGAAGGCTGTCCGGTAGCTCGTAAATGATATCTCATTGAACAAATCAAGCGGGTTTGTGTTGTTGCCCGGTGATCTCAGTGAGGTGGACAGCACGATCACAAGCGGAATTAGATTCAGTACCATAATCACGATAACGAGGAGCTGAACAAGTATTTTTTTGAGAATTGACCCGGTTCTAACAGGCTTCCGCACGTTCCGGACAGGCTTATGCTGTTGGAGGTTGCTTGCTGCTGTTCCATTGCTCATGCTGACACCTCTTTTCTATTCATCATCAGGACAGAAACCGCAGTAATAGCGATAATCAGCATAAACGAAATAATCCCGAGCGCCGAGGCCTTGCCAAACATTTGCTCCGTGAACGCCATTTTATAAATCGAATAAATTAGGGTGTTAGTCGAAGTTCCAGGACCTCCATTAGTCATAATAAACGGAAAATCGAAGGCTTTCAGACCATTAATTAAACTCAGCGTCGTATTGATCGTAATGGATGTGGCAAGCAGTGGGAGCTTCACAAACCGCAATAGCTTCCAGGCACCGCAACCATCGATTCTACCGGCCTCGAGCAGCTCACTAGGAACGGTCTGAAGACCTGCTAGGAAGATAATCATTGTTGTTCCGACGTTCTTCCAGATTTCTACGAAAATAATAGAATATAGCGCCGTGGAATAGCTGCCGAGAAAATTCAAATTATCATTTGCAATCCCGAGCTTGGTCAAGAATGTTGCAATCATCCCGCTGTCCGGCATATAAACATAACTCCAGATGAAGCCGACCACAATCGCACTGAATAGAGTCGGAATGTAGGAGATGGAGCGGTAAAAGCCCTTGCCTCGAATCTTCATGTTCAGCAGCAGCGCCAGTCCAAGTCCGATCAGATTACCTCCCACTACGCTGACAATGGTATAAATGAGTGTGTTCTTGATCGAGTTGCCCAGCGTACCTCCGCTAAACAAATCCTTATAATTATCAAAGCCGATATAATTAAAGGTTTGAGCATACCCGTTAAAATCTGTAATGCTATATTGAAACAGCTTCGTAATCGGGAAGATCCAGAATATTAAATAAAAGATCAAGGCCGGGACTGCGAAAAAATACATCGTTTTTTTCATTACAGTTGATTTCATCTCTGTCTCATCCTCCTATCCAGAACCGTTCCGCCAGTCAAGCGAGCTAAATGACAGGACTGGCGGGACGACCTTCAGTAATTCCCGTTTAATTTTTCCACAATTCCTTGAACTTGGCGTCCATAGCCTCTGTAACCTGCTCCGGAGTAGTCTTTCTTCCACCAATAATCTCGGCGAATTTAGCTTCCATCTCTTCAGCTACACCCGTTGGCCACATTTGATTCGGGAAGTATACGGACTTTCCATTATTCAGGTATGAATCATTAACTTCTTTGAACAGGTCATGATTCAACGGAACACCTTTATACACGCTGATCGAACTGTTGGCTTCGGTCCAAGCCTTGAACAGATCTGACTGACCATCAAACAGGTAATTCATAACTTCCTTGGCAATGTCCAGATTCTCCGATTTGGCGTTAAGCGCGAAACCAGCAGCAGTGGCAGCAGAGACATAAGTGGGCTGGCCTGAATGGTTAGCAGGCAGAGAGAAGAATCCACGGGTAAAGTCGGCTGCACCTTTGGCTGTCAGTGTTGCATAATCCCAGGTTCCGTCAAACACCATAGCCGCTTTACCATCTACGAACAGTTGAGCCGCTTGAGCACTTCCAAGTCCAAGTGAGTTCTTGACTACATAACCTTTGTCATATAATTCCTTCATTTTGGAGATCGTGGCTACCCACTTTGGATCTGTTAACGATTTTTCTCCCGCTTGAAGCTTGGTATCGAAATCCATTTCATCCGGATAAACCTCATTCGCTGCGATTTGATACATCCCGAACTGGAGGAACCAAGGATCCTTGTCCGCGAGTGAGATTGGAGTAATGCCCGCATCTTTCAGCTTCTGGCAAGCTTCCAGGAATGAGGTCCAATCCTTCGGCATTTCTGTGACACCCGCCTGCTTGAACAAATCCTGATTGTAATACACCCCTAGATAATCAAGACCTCCAGCGATTCCATAAGGTTTACCCTCATAAGACATATCATCTTTCGCCCCTTGGCTGATGTTATCCCAAAAGGTTAAATCCGATAGATCAGCCGCATAGCCGGCCTTTGCCATGTCCAGGACACCGAGGGATGCATTTCTTGGGAATACCCAGTAAATATCAGGCCCTTTACCTGAAGCGAGCTTTGTACGAATCGAAGTGAAATATTGCTCATCCGGAAGCTTGGAAGTTTCGAGCGTAACGTTAGGGAACTTTTCCTTCACGAGCTTAGGCATAATATCAAGTGCAAAATCCTGTCCGTCCGGGGCTTTAGTGCCAGATACCATCATGGTCAGCGTCACCTTTTTCGCACTGTCTGTTGTTGCTGCCGGAGCATTTGTAGCGCTTCCACTATTTTCAGCGTTACTAGTGTTGCTGTTGTTACCTGAGCCGCAGCCTGCTAGAACAGCAAGTAACAGCGCTAACATTAAAGCTCCTGTCCGTTTTTTAGTACGTAATTTCATAGAATAACCTCCCTGTTTTCATATCACTTCTATTTCCCGGCATCCATTTTTTGTTGGTTGCTGTATTGTTATTTTAATCTTGTAAGCGGTATAATTACTTTTGCATTTAGGGTGCACTATTTTACGAACGGCTTAAATCGGAGGAGAGCGAATGAAATTTTCCAGTATCAAAACGAAACTCTTTCTAGCACTCGTTCTTGTATCTGTCATTCCGATTGTGATCGTCACGTATAACTCCTACCGGAGCTATACCAATCTGGTCAACCAGCAAACCTCTCTCGTTGCCTCCAACACCATCCATAATACCGTTAAAGGCATTGAGGATATTTTCGGAAATATTGAACGCATTTCACTTACCATTCAGCAGCAAACCTCCAGTGCGACCGCATACACTACCGTTAGCGACGAGCTAAAAAAACTGGCCAGCACCAGTGATTCCTATGACATTTTCATTATACAAAACAAGCTGAAGCTGATCTTTGAGAACTTGCTACTGAGCTATGATTATGTTAATGGAATCTATCTTTTTTCTCCTGACGGCAAAAATATCAGCTATGGCAGTACGGCGGAACTGAAGGTGGGATATGTCCCCCTCCAGGATGCGTGGTATCAGAAGACCATTGCCAACAAAGGTCAGCTGTATATCGGCGAGCCCGGTGTAAAGCCTTATATCATTAATTCTGAGCCTTCCCTGGTATTCTCCCGTGCGCTCTATGATATGAAGACTCAGCAGTTCCTTGGTGTGTTTATGCTGGACTGTAGCTTAGATATTTTCAAAGGCTTGAATCAAGACGCTGTCCCAAATATGAGTTATTTTGTACTGGCCAATGACGATGGCAACATTATCTACGACAGTACCGGCCAGAACACGGACTCACGGCTGCCGGAGGACTTAACCCGCAAGACCGAAGCTATGCAGGGTGATGAACTGGAATTTTACAATGAAAATAATTTGACGGTTATTCAGCGACTTCCTGTATATCACTGGACAGTTATCGCCAATATTTCGCTAAGTGAGCTGTACGAGAAATACGGAATTTCCAACAAGCTGATCCTTTATATTTCCCTTACTTGTGCGGTCATTTTCATTCTGCTGTCCATCCTATTATCCAACTGGATTACTAAGCCAATTACCCAACTCGCCAAAATCATGCGCAAAAACAAATCGCAAAAATTCGTTACAACCGAGATCAAACCTAAGCGGGTTGACGAGATCGGCTTTCTGTATACGGAATACAACAAGATGATGCAGGACATCGACATCTTTGTCAGAGAGAGCTATCAGAATAAAATTCTGACCATGGATTCACAAATGAAAGCGCTTGAAGCCCAGATTAATTCGCATTTTCTGTATAATACACTCGAATCTATCAACAGCATAGCTGAAATTGAAGAGGTTGAAAGCATTGCTGTAATGACCAAAGCGCTGGGAGATATGTTTCGCTACAGTATCAAGACGGATAGTGAGCTGGTATTTGCCCGGGACGAGATTCAGCATGTCGATAACTATATGGCCATCCAGCAGATCCGCTACGGCAGCAAAATCTGTTTTGTAAAAGAGATGGAGGACTCCGTTCTGGAAGCGAAAATTCTCAAGCTGATCCTTCAGCCCTTAGTGGAGAATGCCGTCTATCACGGCTTGGAGAATAAAAGAGGTAACGGCATGCTCTTACTAAAGGGCTATCTGGAGCCTGATACCAAGCGAATTATTTTTGAGATCCAAGATGACGGGATTGGTATCCCAGAAGCACGGCTTAAGGAAATTCAAACACTGCTAGATCAACCACCGGAATTCATGGGGCTTGGTCACCGGAGCAGACAGAGCATCGGGATTAAGAATGTGCACTCTCGCATCGCCCTGTATTACGGCTCAGATTTCGGACTGACCCTATCCAGCGAACCCGCGCTGGGAACAACGATCACCCTAACACTCCCCTCTAAATAAAGATAAAAGGAGACTGGATCATGTACAAATTCATAATCGTCGACGATGAGCCTTTGATCCGCCAGGGTCTACTAAAAAAAATCAAGGCAGTGACTAATGAACTGATCTTCAGTGGAGAAGCCGACAATGGTGAGGATGCCTTGGACCTTATCCAAGCGACGGACCCACATCTAATCTTCACCGATATGCGGATGCCCGTGATGGATGGAAAATCCCTGCTTCGTCAGCTGCAAAATGATTATTCCGATAAGAAAATCATCGTCATCAGCGGATTTTCCGATTTTGAATATATGCAAGAAGCGATCTCAGCCAGAGTTGTCCACTATTTACTGAAGCCGTTCAGCAAAGACGAGATCCACCAAGCGATCTCCAAAGCGATAACCGCCATAGAGAGTGAGCAGTCCGCTAAGGCGGAAACTCTGAATATAACCAAAGAAGCGGAGCAGCTAAGCCTACAGGGAGATTTGCAGGCCCTGCTTCAATACATTGCCGGCTTCTACCCGGCTGAGAAGCCGCCAAGCTTCCGATCAGCCCCATTGCTCAATCTGATGACATCCCGAAGAATGATCCTATTGACGCTCTATAATCCAGAAGATCTAGTTGCCCAAGAACCCTATCTGGAGAGGACTAGTATCTTTCTCCCTCATCCTCAGAGCAGGAAACTCACCTTTTCACTCCTGCTATGTGATGCTTCACTGAGTGATTCTAAGGTGCTGGAACTGGCTTCTTATGAAGCCAAACAGTTGATCGAAGAAACTGGACCACAAGCCTGCATCGGCATAAGTGGCAGAAAAACCGATCTGAAGGAACTGCCGCAGGCACGGCTAGAATCGATGTCCGCATTGAACTGCCGGGCCATCGCCGACCAGGGACAGTTTTTCCACTACCGCCCGGGTAGCTACCAAGCAGGGCCGGAAATGTGGGAAAGTAGCCGGGAACTCATCTTTTTCATCGAATCTGGGAATAGCGATAAGGTGAAAGATCGAATTCACGACTATTTTGACTATTACCGAGGGCAACCCGCAGCAACAATCCATCAGTTGAAAGAGAACTGCCGAGCCATAATCACAGAGGTCAAAACCTTGGTTTCCGTCTATTTTCCTGTAGAGAACGGACAACATACATCATCCAGCCTTGAAGGCGTACTTAATATTTCATTTGATTCGGAAGAAATCCGGGGATATTTCCTGACCGTACTCACTTCGATTGCAGAATTACTAAAGGAACAATCGGTCTATGCCTCTCCCAACGTCATTGATAATGTAAAGGTATATATCCGCAAAAACATCTGCTCGTCCCTCACGCTAGAGCATTTATCGAATCTGTTCTACATCAGTCCGAGCTATCTTAGTTACTTGTTTAAGGAGAAGACGGGCGAAAATCTGATTGATTATGTCAACAAAGAGCGAATCGAACGTGCCAAGTTGCTGCTCCGTACCAGTGATGAGAAGATTTATAAGATTGCCAAGAGTCTTGGGATCGATAACGCCAAATATTTTTTCCGCCTATTCAAGAAAATGACCGGGTTCACACCAGAGGAATATCGAAAATTAAGTGAAGCTGAAAAAGAGGGGGCACGCTAATGGATCATATGGAGCTGGATTGTTATCTACGCCGCCTTGATGCAATCGAAGCCAAACAACAGTACACCCGTCGCAACATTAATGAATTTGGTGGCAAAGAATTGATCTTACCTCACGGAGAACGGGTTCCGCGTCTACCGGTACATCATTTTTTTAATCAGGGCGATTATCATATCAGCAAGCACCACCGGTTCGCCGATATGCCGGAGCATACGCATACATTTATCGAACTAAATTATATGTATTCAGGCCGCTGCCGTCAGACTATTGGCGGATCCGTCGTAGAGCTGACTCAAGGCCAGATTTGCTTGTTGGATACGGACGTACCCCATTCAATTTTTACACTTAATGAAGACGATATTTTGATCAATATTTTGATGCGAAAGGAAACACTGAACGCGGCATTTCTGACCCGGCTGGGTTCTGACGGAAGATTAAGTGATTTTCTGATCAACGCCCAATCTCCCGCTGCAGCCCATGACCGTTACCTTGTCTTCCGATCAGATAACAGTCATAACCTTCACCATATTCTCGCCAGCATGATGTGCGAGTACTTTGATCCCCGTGATTTCTCCGCGGACATGATCAACGGTTATATGGTCATCGTGTTTACCGAGCTCATGCGGGTTCTAAACCAGGACACCGCCCCCAGTGGATTACCTACCACTAAACGGGGCGATCTGCTGGAAATCCTACAATATCTGGAACATCATTTTAATAACTGCTCCTTGAAGGATTTGGCCACACGCTTTAATTTCAATCCCAATTATCTGAGCAATCTACTTAAGAAAAGCACAGGCAAAACGTTTGGTGAGTTGGTACAAGAGCATCGTATGGCTTATGCCGCGCTCTTACTCGCTAACAGTGATCGACCGATTGGAGATATAGCCGGAGAATGCGGATATGAAAGCCTAAGCTTTTTCTACAAAAAATTCGCGGAACGATACGAAGTTACTCCGCTTTTGTACCGCAAGCAGAGCCAAACAACCTGAGACACCATTTGCTACGGTGCTCAGGCTGTTCGAGCTGCTATCGAATAGGCATCTGCTTATAATTGATATTTGCGGATCAGATACGTTGGCGTACAGCTCCAAGCATGGCAATAACTATTAATTAAATGACTGCCATAGGGAGAAAAGCTCTTGTCGCTTGGATTATACAGCTCCCAGAACGTATCAGCCCCGTCTTTAATCATCTGCCCCCAATACTTCTTGATCTCCGAAATGGCTGTATCCCTTTCGCCCATCTGAATCAGTGCCTCAATAAAATGGTGAACCATATAGGGTGTGGTCATCGGAATGGGAGCGGAATCCTGCTGAAGCCGCAGCAATAGTCTCTTCCCGCGCTCTTCTTCAACGATTCCGGCAAGCACCATCCAGATCTGAGAAGCCCATGAAACCTGCCTAATATCACCACTAACAAAATAGCCTAATTCAGAGTCCCATAAGTGATCCAAAGTGGCCTTCGTAAGTTCTTCAATCGTCTGCCGTAAACGATCCTGTCGTTCATTTCCTAGAAGAACGGCCAGATGCAGCGCGCATTTCAAGTTATAGATTAAGATAGCCTGCGCCGGGGCCTGTTTGTTCAGATCCGGATGCCAGTCAATAAAAGCCCACCAGGTCTCATCGTCGGTGACAATGCCACGCTCGTCCAATCGTTCTAAAGCCAGCTCTATCTGCCGATAAGCAGATGGCCACAGCTCCTCCAGCGTGTTCCGGTCATCTGTAGCCAAGTAATAATCATGAAGTGTAGATACAAAAAAGAGTGAATAATCATAGAGATACGTATCGTCAGGTATGACCTGGGGTTTCATGAACAAGTTAGCCGTGATCCGCCCCCGCTCATCCGGATAAGCTGCAAACAAGTACAGGCATCGCTTAACCAGATCATTGCCCGAAAACGTTTCGTAATTGGCCAGCGCCTGAAGCCGCAGGTCACCAAGCCACAGTCTTCGGTCCCGCTTAGGTCCATCTTCGAAGACCTCCTGCATACATTCTTCCAGCGTCTTCACGCTGACTTCATCAATGGCTTGCAGTTCAGGATCTGTGTGGCCCAACGGAGCCTGAAGGGAGCGGTCAGCCGAAGTTTCCGCTGTACAACTAATTTCAGCAAAGGATACTTTATACTTCGGTGACGTATCAAGTACCTTAAGCTTTACATACCGAAAGCTGTATCGACGATCCAGATTTAGTGATGAAGGCAGTATATCCAGATGAACTCGCTCTTCCTGTAACCACGAGCTGCTTAGCCATCCGTCATACTCAGAAAAGGATTCAGCCATCTCCACCGGCATTTCCCCGAGGGTGATCTGCAGATGTAACGGAGCATCCGGGGGACTACCTATTGGAATAATCCGAATCGCCAGCCTTCCCACTAGATGCTCTCCGAAATCTAGAATAACCTCCTCCCCTTTACCAAAAGCAATGGCAGAAAGAGACTCTGCACCTTGAATCGTTTCTGCCTGCCAGCCATGCACCGCTAGTTCATTCTTTACAACCCGGATTATCTGCTTCGGTTTACAATCCCGGTAAATAAGCTGAGGTTGAAGCTGCTCTGCGGTTAAAGCGAACACCTCATTTTTATGGATAGTTACCGCTTGCTGGCGCTGCATCGCTTGAGTCATAACCTATCTCCTCCTTCATTGGTTCCCCCTCTAGTAAACCTCAACTCCGCTTGCCTGAACATACAGTGAATACAGCTAATCTTACTCTTATTACAGTTCTGCTCAACGGAGTGACGCTAATTTGTCATGATAAAAAAGATGCAGTAAGATCCAGCACAAAAAACAACACAGCTGCCTTAGCAAACCGCTCCAACCTGCGTATTTTCGTGATATTAACACTTTAATAGAGCGTTTACTAGACCAGTTTCCAACTAGTCAGGAAGCACTTTTCATGTTGACTTTTCAACATATAGTGATTAAAATAAACAACGCACACTAAATATAGTATTCATATGATTTTCCAGTATTTATAGCTTATCTATTCAATCTTTACAGTAATATATACAGGGGGAGAGACTCCATGCTAGTCGCATACGATTCAAAAACCGGAAACGTCAAACGCTTCATTGGTAAGCTTAAGCTGCCAGCTGTGCAGATTGAAGAGCATATGACCATTGACGAGCCCTATGTGCTTATTACATATACCACCGGCTTTGGACAGATTCCAGAGAAGGTGTCTACTTTCTTGAAGAACAATTATTCCAATTTGAAAGGCATCGCCGCCAGCGGCAACAAGAACTGGGGCGAGCTGTTCGCGCATAGCGCAGACTTGATTGCAGATCGGTACAATGTACCAGTTATCGGTAAATTTGAGCTATCGGGCACATTTGGTGATGTGGAACGAATTAAACAGGAGGTGAGCCGAGTTGCGGCATATTGAACTAAACAACATGTTGATGAAGAGAGACGAAAGTGGTTTCTTTCAATTGGATAAAGACCTTGAGGCAGTAGCCGAATTTATGCGGGATGTAGAACGGCGGAGCCTGGTTTTTGCGAATACAAAAGCCAAGGTTGATTATATGATTGAACAGGATTTCTACGAAAATTTTTACGAACAGTACAGCTTGGCTGAGATTGAAGATGTCTACCAAATTACCCATTCTTACAACTTCAGCTTTCCATCCTATATGGCAGCTTCGAAGTTCTATACGGATTACGCTGTAAAAAGCAATGACCGCAAGCAATATCTGGAGCATTATCCGGACCGTGTGGCGGCAGTCTCCCTTCATCTTGGACGCGGCAACGCCGCTACTGCCGGCATGCTTGCCCGTTCGATGATGGAGCAGCGTCTGCAGCCAGCGACTCCGACCTTCTTGAATGCCGGCAAGAGCCGGCGCGGTGAGCTTGTCTCCTGCTTCCTTATCGAAATGGACGACTCGCTTAATTCGATCAACTATGTGCTCAATACCTGCATGCAGCTATCGAAGATCGGCGGTGGCGTGGCTGTCAACCTGTCCAAGCTCCGTTCTCGCGGAGAGACAATCAAGGGTGTGGAGGATGCGGCTAAGGGCATTATACCTGTGCTCAAGCTGATGGAAGACGGCTTCTCCTATGCTGACCAGATGGGTCAACGAAAAGGTTCTGGAGCCGCCTACTACAACATTTTTGGATGGGATGTTCTTGAATTTCTCGACAGTAAGAAGATCAACGCCGACGAAAAAACAAGACTCAAAACCCTGTCCATCGGCCTGATCATTCCGAATCGCTTCTATAAGCTGGCGAAGGACAATGAACCGCTCCATGTATTTGCCCCTTACAGTGTGTACAAGGCTTATGGCACGCATCTTGATGACATGGATTTGGATGAAATGTACGATAAGCTGCTAGCCGATCCACGTGTCAAAAAGAGAAAGGCCATGAGCGCACGGGATATGCTGACCAAAATCGCCATGATCCAGCTGGAATCTGGCTATCCATATATTATGAACAAGAGCAACGCCAATGAGGCTCATGCCCTGAAAAACGTTGGACAGATCAAAATGTCCAACCTCTGCACGGAAATCTTCCAGCTGCAGGAGACCTCAGAAATTGCTGACTACGGACAGGAAGATACCATCCGCCGTGATGTAAGCTGCAATCTGGCTTCCTTAAACATTGTCAACGTGATGGAGCATGGCAAAATCCGTGAATCGGTACATGAAGGTATGATCGCCTTGACTGCAGTCAGCGATATGACCAGCATCTCTAATGCCCCAGGCGTAGCCAAAGCTAACAAAGAGATGCACTCCGTCGGTCTCGGTGTCATGAATCTGCACGGCTATCTGGCCAAGAACAAGATCGCTTATGAGAGCGAACAGGCTCGCGATTTTGCCCGGACCTTCTTCATGACCATGAACTATCATTCACTGGAGAAAAGCATGGAGATCGCTGCTGCAACCGGCCGGTCCTTCCATGGATTTGAGGCTTCTGATTATGCTACAGGAGCTTATTTCGAGCGTTACCTGACTACGGATTACCGCCCTGTAACGCCAAGAGTACAAGAGTTGTTCGGAGATATTTTCATCCCATCCCCTGCGGACTGGGAACAACTGCAGGATGCAGTAAAAGCAAATGGCCTGTACCATGCATACCGTTTGGCAATTGCGCCGACAGCCAGCATTTCCTATATTCAAAATGCTACTTCAAGCGTTATGCCTATTGTAGAGCAGATTGAGACCCGGACTTATGCCAATTCAACGACTTACTATCCGATGCCGTACCTGCGTCCAGACAATGTATTTTTCTATAAATCAGCTTACCAAATGGATCAGTTCAAGGTGATCGATTTGATCGCGGAAATTCAGCCCCACATCGACCAGGGCATCTCGACCGTTCTGCATGTGAACAGCGATGTCTCCACCAGAGAACTGGCCCGCTCCTATCTGTACGCGGCGCATAAAGGCCTGAAGTCGCTATATTACACCCGGACCAAAAAGCTGTCCGTTGAGGAATGCCTCACCTGCTCGATCTAACTGGAAGGCTATAGCCGCAGAAAAGGAGATTGCCATATTATGACCGCTATCCAAGCCGTTAACTGGAACCGTCCTGACGACGATTTCTCATTGATGTTCTGGAATCAGAACATTATGCAATTCTGGACGGACGATGAAATTCCATTATCCGATGATAAAATGTCCTGGCTCACGCTCAGTGAGCAAGAAAAGGACTCCTATATGAAGGTACTCGGCGGACTCACGCTGCTGGATACGATTCAAGGCGGAGTAGGTATGCCGCAGATTATGGAGCATGTCGAAGGTCTTCAGCGCAAGGCTGTGCTTGGCTTTATGGGCATGATGGAACAGATTCACGCCAAATCGTACAGTAGCATCTTCACCACTTTGTCCTCCACAGAGGAGATTGACAGTGTGTTCCGCTGGGTTGAAGAGAACCCTTATCTGCAGTTCAAGGCAGAGACCATATCACAATATTACAAAAAAATAGATTCACCCAAAGATCTGTACCTTGCCATGGCAGCCTCAGTGCTGCTCGAGAGCTACTTGTTCTACAGTGGCTTCTTCTACCCGCTTTATCTAGCTGGCCAAGGCAAAATGACATGCAGCGGTGAGATCATCGACCTTATTCTGCGGGATGAGAGCATCCATGGCGTATATGTCGGTGTGCTGGCGCAGGAGATCTTTGACGGGCTACCAGATGACGAGCAGCGTGAGCTACACCAGAAGCTGGTAGACCTCCTTAGACTGCTCCATGAGAATGAAGAACTTTATACCGAGCAGATCTACGCTCCCATCGGACTGGTGGACGAGGTCAAGACCTTCCTTAGATACAATGCTAACAAAGCCATGATGAATCTGGGGCATGATCCGCTATTCGACGAGGAAGAGATCAACCCGATTGTTCAAAATGGCATCAGTACCCACACCAAGCAGCATGATTTCTTCTCGAAAAAAGGTAACGGATACGTCCGGGCGCTTAACGTGGAGCCGCTGAAAGATGAAGATTTTCAGTTTTAATTATAGATAAAGCAAAAAAGTGCGGAGAAAATTCTCCGCACTTTTTGCTAACTGTAAGATTAAATTATTGCAAGCTTTTCAGGTATGTTCTAGCTTCTTCGTAGGTATCGTAAGCATCTGCAAAATCTCTACCAAAAATACGTTTCAATTGCATCTTCCAAATTGGGTTTTTAGTTACATAAGCCCATCCTGCTTGACCAGCTTCACTCGCCATCGCACCAGTAGGGGCTAGCATAGCTGCAACCTCAGGAGTAAGTACACTTTTAGAATCAGTTACATCAGTTGTTCCTGTAAATTTAGGTTTAACAAGCTTCATGATATTTTCAAAATCTTTCAGGTATCCTGGAACATCTTCAGCTGAAAAATCAATAGATACTACATCGATATGGTTCTCATTTTGGTTGTACTTAATTGTGTATGACATAATTATTTTTCCTCCAAGTTTTAACGTTATTTTTTAATAATAGAGATGAAATGTATGTAACTTCACAGACAAAAAATACCCGCCCCAGGCTTTTTCAGGGCGACGACATCTACTTCCTGTATCGTTTTTATAACAACACCCTTTCTAGAATATTAACTAATACATATTACCTATATTATTATCGACAAATTTCTTTTTTTATTTATATTAAAATACAAATTTCTACAAATTCCAACATATCCATGGTCATATTTTCCTTAATTCATTCATTTTTGTGTATCTGCTGTCTCTTGCAACCATTCAATTTGCCAACATACGAAGAATCTATTTATTTTAGACAACTAAAAAAGGCTCTGCGTGCGA
Source organism: Paenibacillus sp. FSL R5-0923 (assembly GCF_038009145.1). Taxonomy (NCBI): domain Bacteria; kingdom Bacillati; phylum Bacillota; class Bacilli; order Caryophanales; family Paenibacillaceae; genus Paenibacillus; species Paenibacillus sp. FSL R5-0923. Next base: position 863,353 of record NZ_JBBPAT010000002.1, on the reverse strand, counting down.
CTTCCGATTCCAATCCAGTCATCCTTCAGGTTTTTGGAATCAGAATACGCCGCAAAGCCTTTAATACTATATATTAGTTGTTATATAAGTAAATCAATCCGTGATTACTTTGTTGCGGAATAGCCCCCGTCAATCACATGTGCTGTACCTGTAATAAACGAAGCCTCATCACTTAGTAGGAAGCATGCAAACGCAGCTACTTCCTCAGGCGTACCGTATCTACCCAGAGCCGTTCCAGAAGCGATAAGAGATTGAAGCATCTCTACATCATCAGACAACAGCTTTTCATATCTGTTCATGGTTGGTGTAGGGATAGGTCCTGGGCAAAGGGCATTTACTCTAATGTTACGGTGACCCACTTCTTTGGCAACTGATTTAGTCATCCCCACAATAGCATGTTTACTTGCTGAATAAGCTGCATCATTGGCCATCCCGATAAAAATACCATGCAAAGAGGAGCAGTTTAGAACGGAAGCTCCAGATTTCATATGAGGTAATGTATAATGCAACATGTAGAATTGGCTAGTGAGATTTGTCTGAATCACTTTTTGAAACAACAACGGATCATAGTCTATAACATCCGTATTGTCTCCTGTAATTGCTGAGTTATTATATAGGCAATCAATTTTTCCATAAGCTGCTAATGTTTGATCTACGATATTTTTGCAGTCTGCTTCGAGAGAAACATCTGACCGAACAAACATCGCTTCCCCACCTAGAGCCTTAATTTCCTCAACTGTGTTAGCGCCGGCATCTGAACGATTGGCTACTACTACAATACCGCCCTCTCTTGCTACTCTTAAGGCTGTAGCTTTTCCGATTCCGGTACCTGCACCTGTAATAATAACTACTTTGTTCTCAAATCTGTTGCTACTCATATGCGCACCACTTTCTTATGTCTTTTTCAGGAGGAGGATTCGAACCTCATAGACCCTAATATCGCCTGATGCAATATGGATTGGAACATTTTTGCAGAAAAATCGACAAAATTATCCTCTATATGACAACTTTATTGTATTTAATTGTATATAGCAATGAATATTTTAATCTACTTTTACAACAATTGAGAATTTGGTTTTGATCGTCATAAAAAAAACACCCCTTAGAATTTCATCAGATAAACCAGAAGTTTTATCCGATGCTTATTCTAAGGGGTTTGATAATTTGTAAATCCGTCGTTGTTAATGAAACCATACTCCAAATAAATTATTTATTGGCTTATAGATAAGAATAATCAGAAACAAAGGACTCGGGATGTTCAATTTTAACAACGCACATACGGTCGCGCCAAGTCCCAAAATCCAAAATATAAAATATACACTAAGATCACGTACTCGGCGCTTTCGCACTAATTTAGGCAAATCAAGTGCCATACAACCTACAGCAAGCACCAAAAAAAACAATAACACCATTCGACTCACTCCTTGATTTTTTCAAGAAAAGAATTATCTGTGAGACCTACGCGATTAATAACTACTGAGGCACTATAATGGATGGGCAATGATTTGAGGTAATCGTCGCCTTTTTTTTGCTGTAGCTTTGTCCAGGCTTTAGGACTGGCATGGTAGATCGATTGTCCAAATCCCATAATATCAACATTGAAGCGATTAGTTACTTGCTCCACAGTGTTTTGCATCCGCTCTATAATCCGTTCCTCTGTTTCCTTTTCCAAACGTTTTATGGTGCTTTCCGATTCCAAATTTTCTGTACTTTGCACTTCTTCAATGTTGCAAAGCGTCTTAACGTCAAGGTAAATATGCGGCTCCCCATCAATAATTTTCACTTTGCGTTTGGTTGAAGCCTGGATCGCTTCGATAACAATAGGCTTTCCGTCTTCCCCTGCTATCGAGCCAGAATGTGAGGTTACCTTATCGTTGATATAATTGTAACCAATCGTTTCACCCTCATTTAGCCAACCGATCAGTTTGTCTTTTCTGAACACAGCTACAGTATGGTATTCCAATCTCGCCTTAGGCATTGTTCGCTCTACATTGCTTTTATCTCCTCCCTCTTTGGGATCTCCCATAACTTCCACTCCGGTCAGTACAGGATGTTCACCTTCAGCCAATAAATTTTCAATAAAATCATCCAGCGTGACAGCGACTGTTTTTGCTGAATCTTTATAAGAATTATCTAGGGAACTAAATAATTTGTTCGCTGGTAATTTATCCATAGGTGTAAGGACATTCAAGACATCGCTGGCGGTTGTATCTCTGGCAACCATAACGTAGAAATCCATTCGAGCTTCCCGACTTCTTTTAAATACGTCCAGTATCTCGCCCACTCCGGAGCGGGCAAGTTCCTCCCCAATAACCAACACCCGGATATGACCAAGATAACTCGTCCTGGAACTATCCAGATTCAACTTACGTTGTGCATCATAAAACGTAGGTACCGTAAATTTATAAACAACCACTGGAACTCCAGTGCCTCCCCCTCCTCCAGACGATTGTGAGGAAATCGCAGATGGAATAACGACCTGCATCGAAACTGTATAACCCGTTTCAGCCTTGTCGATCCCTAACCCCAGGACAAAGGCTACCTCATTCAGCTCCTTTCTCTCCCAACAGCCACTTAGCACTAACGTAAATTGGAGAGCTATCATCAATTGGAGAACGCCTCTAACTAATTTTTTATTCATTGCGTTGATTCCTCATCACTAGAAGTACTTTGACGAAATAGGTTCTGCGTCTTGTTCTCAGCAGGCCTTGTTTTTAAAAAAGGCCACGGAAAGCGAAAGATAGAGTCTTTTAAGTCTTTTGAATTATAAGGTCCGAGCGGACTCATATAAGGCATTCCGAAAGAACGCAAACTCGACAAATGCAGTACGATGATAAAAATACCGAATAGAATTCCATATAATCCGATAAATCCGGCCAAAGCTATAAGCACAAAACGGATCATCCGCGCAGCTATAGACATTCCTGTCTCCGGAATAACAAAGCTAGAAATGGCTGTAAGCGATACAATAATGACCATTGCAGATGAAATAAAACCCGCTGCAACTGCTGCTTGCCCTATCACCAACGTTCCGACAATGGAAATCGCCTGTCCAATATTTTTGGGTATCCGCACCCCGGCCTCCCGCAAAATCTCATAAGTCATTTCCATGATCAGCGCCTCGACAAAAGCCGGAAAAGGAACACTCTCCCGCTGGGCAGCTAAACTAATTACAAGATTGGTCGGTATCATCTCCTGATGATACGTAGTTATCGCAACATACAATGAAGGTGCAAGCAAAGTAATAAAAAATGAAATAAAACGAACTAATCTCAGCAATGTACCAATATCAGCCCTTTGGTAATAATCCTCAGCAGACTGAAAAAATGCCACAAAAAATGTGGGTACCAAAAGTACAAAAGGAGTTCCATCAACAATAATAGCCACTTTTCCTTCCAAAATACCTGCTGCAATCGTATCTGGACGATCACTGTTGTATACGGTAGGAAATGGTGTAAATACCGTCTCTTGAATAAATTCTTCAATATATCCACTCTCGAGAATACTGTCCGTATCAATTTTATTCAGACGGCGTTTTACTTCTTGCACCAACTCCTTATTCGCGATGTTGCTTAGATACATAATGGATACGCTGGTTTGAGTTACCCTTCCGATCTGAACGGTTTCCAGCCATAAATGGCTATCTTTTATTTTCCGCCGAACCAGTGCCGTATTCGTCCGTAAATTCTCAGTGAATCCTTCCATTGGACCTCGAACAACCGATTGGGAACTGGGCTCACCTACATTGCGATCTTCCCAGCCTGGTAAGCCGATCCGGAGAGCGGTGGATGTCCCATCGAGCAGCAGCATTACACTACCGGACAGCAATTCGTGTACGAATTGGCTGTAATCAACGATAACGGTTAGATCACCGGCTATTAATATTTGTTTCTTAATGATCTCAATCTTCTGCTCGGGCTCAAGCTTCCCCAGCTGTTCATAAGGAATATGTTCCTGCAAAGAATACAAAATTGAATTATGCAGCACCTGAGTATCCACAAGACCGTCTATGTAAATCAAAGAAATATTAGTATTTTCTTCTATCTGCAACTCTTTTATCACTACATCAGAACTTCCGCCCAGCAATCCGTTCAACTGATCAATATTGGTTTTCAATCGGTTTGATAGTGTACCCGTCTCCGAACTTTTCACGATGTAGCCTCCACTTCACTTAGATTAATGAGTATAGTTTGATGTTAATTTTGATAATTATTCCTTTCTGATTAAAATTCGGAATGGCATAATTCTGGTAACTACAACCATACTAAAACTAGTCCAATAAATTTGAGGGGGTATATGCATTTGGAGAAAGATCGAATTAGTACCAATCAAATGATTATACTCGGGCTATTCACATTTATTGGGGATATGGCACTTGTATATCCAGCGTTAATGATATCAGGAGCGAAGCAAGATGCATGGATTGCTGCTTTGATTAGTATCCCCTTGGGCCTAGCGACCATAAAACTGTTGCTCTGCTTAGCAGACATTGAACCAAACAAGAATATTATCGAGCTTAGCCTACAAATCCTAGGAAAATGGGCCGGAACGGCTGTAGCCTTGTTCTATTTAGTGTTCTTCCTGATTGCCGCTTCCACTTACATAAGAGAAATTGAAGATTTCATGTGTACACAGATTTACGAGAAGACACCCGGTGGGGTTATCCGTTTTATGGCCATTTTCCTGCTGGTATATGGTGTACGACTGGGTCTGGAAACATTGGGACGGGCAGCTCAGCTTTTTTTCCCTCTGTTTGCAGTTTTTTTGATCGGTCTGCTGCTTCTGCTGACTCCCGATGTCAAAATGGAACGTTTATACCCCATTATGAACACACCAGTACCGGACATGCTCCATACTTTGATGTATGGTGTTTTTTATCCTTTTGGTGAATTATGCGTGTTTCTTATGGTATATCCATATGCTCAGAAGAATAGCAAAACAAGCCGGGATATTTTCATAGCCTTGATCATCGGAGCTCTCGGACTTAACCTCATCTTATTTTTTTCCCTTACCGTTCTTGGTGTTTACGCTTCTGAACATCAATTTTATGCCGCTTATATTCTTGCTCAAAAAATTAATATTGCTAATTCTCTGCAACGTATTGAAGCGCTTATGGCTACTGCATGGATTATCAGCACATACTTCAAAACAGCCATTTATTATTATGCTTTAACATTAGGTACAGCCCAATTATTTAAACTCAAAAGCCACCGTCCTCTGATCCTACCCACTGGATTTTTGTTATTTGGTATGTCACAACTGATTGCCAAAGACATCATTTTTTATGTAAAGGAAATCCCCGCCTACTGGGTAGATTGGGATTTCACCTGTGCATTTGTTCTGCCGCTTATGTTGCTAATTGTGTATTATTTTAAGAAACGTTTTGCTGCCAAGGTTTAAACAACCTCTCTCCTCAAAATAAAAAAGGACAGCTATTGAGCTGTCCTTTTGTTCATGAATTTCTTGTATGCAGCAAGTTTATTCCTTCTTATCCAATGTAATCGACGATGGTGTTACATCACGAATTGGCTCTTGAGCCACTTCAAAAGTTGATCCGCAACTCGGACAAAAGCGAGCCTCGATTGCCACATTGCCACCGCATGCTTTACACTGCTTCACATCGGACAACCCCGCAATTTGCTGCAGATTGACCTCAATCTCCGATTTCAGTTCAAGAATACGGGAAATATTCTTCTCGATCTGCTCACTCGGCAATGGTCCTGCTCCTTGTGTTACAGCTTCAAACAACAGTTTACCCATTACCTGATACTGCTGGTCAATGTCATTCTGCTTGCTGTTGTTCTGTAATTTCAAACGATTGATCTCCACCACTGTCTTTGCTTTATTGCCAGCCTCGCTCACGCCTGCCTTTACCTTGTTAAAAAAGCTCATATTCAGCCCCCTATTCCGTAGTAGTCATATATAAGCATATTTCGACACCACCACAAGTATTCCTCTCTTTATTGTACCTAACTTCAACCGGGATTTGTAGTTCATCCACAATCATGAACTTATTTCCCCCGCCTTCCTGCGGGAACGTACCTCGACTCAGGTCTGGTATATAAAACCGCCTTCAGGCCGTTTTGCCGCATTCAGAAAGGCTATACAATGAGTACATAAGCAAGCGGGTTGCAAGATTTAAACACAATCACCCCCATTAGAGAGGATGACAATAATAAATGAAAAAATTATATCGTTCCAGAAGTGACCAGAAGATTAGTGGTGTATGCGGAGGTCTTGCCAGTTGGTCAGGCATCGATGCCACAATTCTCCGTCTCGTAACTGTTGCCGCAGCACTTTTCAGCTTCGGTACCGTACTTATCTTTTACTTTATCGCCAGCATCATCGTCCCTAAAGAACCTTTTGGCAGCTTTTCGGATGGACATGATTTCTATTAACAGATCGTCATTTAGTACCAATCAAACATACTAAGGAGAGATATAACATGAGTTTATTCAAAAGAATTTCCACCCTTACTAAAGCTGCCCTACACGAAGGTCTGAACAAATTAGAAAACCCAGTGCTTCTGACGGGTCAGTATCTACGCGATCTTGAGAACGAAATAGCTACGGCAGAACGCAATGAGCGGGATTTAAAAGTTACAGCCAGTGTATTGGAACGTCGTAAGCAAGAATATACTCAGCTGATAGAGCAAAGCGAAGCTGAAGCCGTTCAGGCGGTTGAGCAAGGAAATGAAGAAAGAGCACGCCTTGCACTCATGGCCAAGCTGCGGTATACAGAACAGCTGGATGAGAGTATCAATAGTCAGGCACAAACTCAGCAATCCCTGGCAGAGCTGGAGATCAACATCGCTAGAGCTAAAGAAGAGCGCGAACACCTTAAAGCGAAAAGAACTGAACTTATCGCTCGTGCTCAGCAAGCTACAGAAACACTAAGCTCAGCTCCTCATAGTAACAGTGTAAAAGGACCGAATGTGGGTACCGCTTCACGTGGCTTCGAACGAATGGAAGAGAAAATTTTCGAGTGGGAAGCATTGGCAGAAAACTCTAAGTATAAATCCAACTCAGGCGCAGGCGTAGCTTCGTCCATTGACCCCAACCTTCGTAGTGCTGTTGATGATGAAATTGAACGTATCCGCAACCGGAAAATCAGTACCGACAAAAAATAAATATAATAACAGGTCCCTTATTTCTCAGCTACTGAGCTATATAAGGGGCTTGTTTTTTCTATTCCTCTTCATCCCGCGAATCATTTTTTTCGATTCCGGATCTACTCGGTAAGACTCTGTGATTTTCTGCAAAGCCTTGTTATAGGTGAAATCATCTAAAGTGTTAGTTCTCAAATAATCTATCGTAGCCGCAGGCAGCTTCACATAACACATCGATAGCGCCCAAGAAACCGCCATTTTCACATAATACCCCTCATGTCTGACCTTATCGAGTAGTTGTAGAATCCGACTGATGTACGCTTCTTCAATAAAGAAATTAAGCATCATCACTACCGCAAATCGAATCTCATATTCTTTATCAGATAACAGATACGGCACTATAAAGTCCCACATCTGCTCTTTATTCTTCAAGGTAAACTTCAGCCCCGTGCAAAAGCTATCACATACCGACCAGTTATCGATTTTAGGAATAAAGTCCGCAATATAATGCAGAATTTCTTCAGGATCTGTCTTCACATAACCAAGTACCATACCTTGCAGCATTACCTCTTCAAAAAAATCAGAGTCGGCGTGCTCCAAATAGGCTCTCCAGTCACCCTTTGCAATGGTTTTGGCGAGTTTACGTAGCTCCGGTAGCCTGACTCCTATCACATTATCGATCGTCGGAAGTAAAGCCGCAGAAAACTTCTGGTAATCCGCATCTGCCAACTCCACTAGCTGTTCCTTTATTGTTTTATCCACTATAGTGCTCCCTACGTATTAATTATTGAAATGAAATCTCCCATAAATATATGGAAGCTACCGAACCATGTGGTGAGTACCTGAGACGGTATTGTTCGAATTGCTTTTTGGTAAGCGTATCAAGCCCATACAGCTTCATCATGCCGCGACGAATGGCGATATCTCCCCAACTAACTACATCTGGGCGCTCCATACAATTGATTAGCATCATCTCTGCTGTCCACATACCGATGCCTTTTAACTTCATGAGTCTTTGAATAACCTCTTGATCGGACAATCCATATAATTCCTCCAGCTTAAACTCCCCATCAGCAATCAGCTTGGAAATGTCATGAATGCAAACCGCCTTTTTCATCGTCATGCCGCAACCCTGAATCTCATCCGCAGTGTGTTTAGCTAGCTGCTGCGGAGTTATTTCTTCGAACTGAGCCTGCATTCTTGTCCAGATAGTTCGAACTGCTTTGACTGATATTAGCTGACCTACTATGGCATAGATAAGCGCGGTGAAAAGATCCGGAATAATCACACGTTCCACTTTCCCCATTCGCGCCATCGCCGCACCTAGCACTGGGTCCACACTTCCGAGGTAATCGATTTCTGCTTGCCCATATTCAAAAAATTTAGTGATTACAGCTCCCAAAGTATTTCCTCCCGTATCTGAGCTTAACAATAATATACAACATCTATTTTGCAGTGTACGGATTCTTGAATAGGATAGCAAGATAACGAAACTATCAAGTCAATTCAATATTTTGTTATAAAAAAGAAAATTATGGTGATTAAATCGCATCTTTCTATTAAACTATACGTAGAATAGTTATCCAATGTTCATAACATGTGGATTTTTTACACAAAAATACTTTTTTTTACCTTAGGGGGAATTGTAAAATGGCATTTTTAGTCGTTATTTGTTTTCTCGCTTTTATTACACTTGGAATCATTGGGATTGTCTCCGCAATACGGAAAAAACCTGCAAAGATTAAATTTATTTTATCCCTACTATCCTTTATTTTAATGATTGTATTTACAGTGGTTGCTGGAAACTCCGACTCAGATAAAACCCTTCAAACAGCAGATACGACTACCAAAACTTCGACAAACAGCAATGATAATTCAACTACTGTAAGTGCTGAAGCCCAAAATGATGCTGAGCAGGTTAAGGCTGACGCAGAGGCGAAGGCTGCTGCAGAAGCAGAAGCAAAGAAAAAAGCAGATGCAGATGCTAAAGCGGATGCAGAGAAAAAAGAAAAGGAAGCTGCTGCTATCAAAGCCAAGCAAGATGCGGCTCTTGCACAAATGGTGAAAACAGTAGATGAAGTTGAAGGCATTACATGGTACCAAGATAAAGAAGCGCCAAAGTACATCAATGAAAATGGCATTTACGCTTATTTTGGAATCAAGGATGGACAAATAACCTCTGGGCTACGCTTAAAAATACAATACACCGGTGATAGCTGGATATTCATTAAGAATTACGTCTTTAATATAGATGGTCAAAAATTTGAAATAGACCCTGGATTTATGGGAGCAGAAAGAGATATGAGCACGGATATTAACAGTCCGGGGGTTTGGGAATATCATGATGAAACACTCAACAAATCACAAATCAAGATGTTGACTCAGCTCATTGAATCCGAGAAAACCATTATGCGTCTTGAAGGAGATCAACGAAAAGAGGATAGAACCATCAGTGCAAACCAAAAAGCAGCACTCAAACGGGTACTTGATGCTTACATCGCTGCTGGGGGAGAAGTATAGAAAATAACTATAATTAATAACCACAGCCCTAAAAGCCATGACAATTCTATTATATAGAATATCATGGCTTTTCTCTTGCATTTGTACTAGATTGTATTTATCATTTTACTACTTTAATATGAATGTATATATGATAGATGAGGAGCTTTACGATGGACTTTATAGCAATTGACTTTGAAACGGCGAATTCCAGTCGATCCAGCGCCTGTGCTTTGGGACTTGTGGAAGTTAAAGATGGCGTAATCACAGCAGAACATTCTTGGCTGATCGATCCGCAACAGCGGTTTGACGGCATGAACATTTCGATACATGGCATCACCCCCTCCATGGTAATCGGTCAGCCTACTTTCAACGAATTATGGCCCACCGTTGAACCTTTGCTGCACGGACGAATTGTTGTAGCGCACAATGCCGCTTTTGATATGAGTGTACTGCGGTATTGCCTCGATGGGATGTCCATAAGCTATCCGAGCTTTCAATACTTATGTACTTATTTATTAGGCAAAAAAATGCTGCCCGAGCTTCCCTCTCATAAGCTTAATGTAGTATCCGAGCATTTCGGCATTGAGCTGAAGCACCATGACGCTCTCGATGACGCGCGCGCAGCTGCCTTGGTTCTATTAATGCTTATGGAGCGAGAATCACACCTTGACCCGCTTTTGCTCTCCAGCAGCCACGGATATACTAGCGGAACAATGTTTGCTGGTGGATACACTCCTTTTTCTGCTCGAAAGAGTAAACCTGCTAAGAAACCTGTGAACAATCAAAGAACGAAAAACTTCTATTTGTAAGAAACTATTAAGTTATTTAGCTAAAAACACCCAACAGGCTCATTACAGCTGGTTGGGTGTTTTGCATAGATGGAGGAATATAGCATACAAGTCGATTCATTCACTACGAAGAAATCTAACATTGCTGGTCATTATAGGGAATAGCTCCCTGTAATTCTGCGTTTAAGCTCTATACGACTGAGTTATAGGGAATTTATCCCTATAACTCATAAGGTAGGGGTGTAAATGAAGCATTTCATAAAAATTATAAGGAGAAATTCCGTATAATGACTTCAAATAGACCCTTATCGTGCTAATTATAGGGAAGAATTCCGTATATTTTATCAGCGATCAGTGAACATCCCATCGGTTCATCCAGATCACCAACCAAGATCAACACAACACGCTAGATCTTCATCCGATAAACTGCTTTATTCTCCAGTCCTCTGATGAATGGCGTCCATTCTTCCGTTTCTGGTGTGGTATCCAGCGCATCCTCGACCATCTGCAGCTTCGCATCCATCGCGTCAATATGATGCAGCGCTACGGCCTCAGCCGTTTGCGGCTGAACAGGACTGCCCCATTCGCCCAGGTTATGGTGTGATAATACGAGATGCTGTAACGCCAGAACCTTCTCCGAATTCAAATCAATGTCTAAGCGGATGGCCGCTTCTGTAATCCAGTTAGATGCCATCGAGATATGACCAATCAACTTCCCCTGAACGCTATATTCTGAGACAATTCCGAGCTGAGAGATCATCTCCTCCGGCTTCGCGATATCATGCAGAATAATTCCAGCCTTCATTAAATCTGGATTCAGGAACGGACGCTGCTTGCACAAAAAATCCCCGATCTCCAGCATGCGAACCATATGATAAGCAAGACCGGCAAAATAAGCATGGTGATGCGTTTTGGCAGCCGGATAATGCATCAATTTCTCTTCCACTTTGCTTACACAAAAGGAGACAATCGAGGCAATCTCCGGATCTGTGATGCTTGCCATAACCCCTTTAATCGTATGAATAAGGTCTACTGGACGAATAGGAGCGGAGCGAATAAAATCCGTTAGCGCAACGCCATCCTCATCGTTCACCAATCTGATTTTGGTTACTTTGATTTGCAATTTCTCACGATAAGTGTGCGCAATCCCACGAACCTTCACCAGTGCCATAGGAAAAAAAGTTTCTTTATCGGTTGTGCTGGCATCCCAATATTTCGCGGACAATTGTCCACTGGAATCCCCCAAGACTAGGTCGAAATAATCCTTTGGAGGAGTACCGTTCGTTTGTTTGATCGCTAGCTCTCTTAAGAGATAAAAGCCAACAAATTCATCCTGTGGAGCGAGCTGTTTAATTTGTGTCATGTTGAAGCCTCCTATTAATAACAGGCTTTGTACCTGCTCTCTATATTAAACTTTAGACACTCACGTCCAAAATCCCTTTAAATCACTATACGATCTATTTTCATTTTTATGTACAGGTAGATAAAGGAGGTTACTCCACAGGCCATAATATGGCTTAGAATAACCCCCTTTATAGATTAACTATTGATTGATAATTACTTATTTGCCAGCCGATTCAAGTGCTGATTTAATAGCTTCTACCACTTTAGCAGATACTTCTTTCTCAGCATCATTATTTCCGAAGGCTGCTGCACGATATCCATACTTGTGTAAACTATAGCCCGTTGAAGTCGACTCAATCTCGCTCTTCACAGCCAGCTCAGCGTCAGTCAACTGGTTGACCGTTCTTGTACTTCCGTTTTTATCTAAATAGTAAACAAGCATTTTAACAGGAACGCCATGTTCTACATACGTCATCACATTTACAAGCTTATCCGTACTTACACCAATGAAGATTCCATCGAAGTAAGCCGCTTTGTTAGCTTCAACAATTTCAGCTTTCCCGTATGCTCTATCCACCGCAGTCTTGAGAGCTACACTACTACTAGTTGCACCGGAAACAGCGTCTACATCTTGCACAGCTTCTCTAGTACCTGCTGCAAGGAAGCTAGAAGTCAATTGCGGAATTGCTTTTACCACCTCTGGGTAAGCAGCTTTGCCTCTATCCACAAGATTCATTCCTACACGATACAAAGCAACATTTACGATCTTACCGTTACGCAGTGTAACGTCTGCTCTGTTTGTTCCTTTATCATAGGCATCACCAAATGCAGTGAAGGTTCCGTCTTTATAGGTTCCTTGAACTTTGGATGCGTTAGTCAAAGCATCAGTCAGAGCAGCTTTGGCAACTGCGGATAGCTCTTCTTGACCTGTGATATCGGACATTTGCACACCTTTTTCAAGTAATCCTGAAGTAAGTGTACCCACCAACGATTTTTGTTCTGCACTTAGTTTGTCATCAGCGATCAGCTTGCCGTCAGCACCGAACAAGCTTAATTTAATGTTTGTAACTGCATCTGAAGCAACATCAACAAGCAGTAATACTTTTGATTGGTTATCTACACCTGCGAATTTTCCGTCAAAATATTTAACTTCATCTGGAACTTTCAGTGCTTTTTCGAAAGCTCTTTCTACGGCTTGGTTCCAACCGTGACTACTTTCTGTAGCGCCAGAGATTCCATCTACTTTCTCATCATAGTTAGCGAAATAAGATCCATTAGCAAGCAACTTAGCTGTCATCGGAGCATTAGCTTTTACAACTTCTGCATAAGCCGTTGCACCTCTGTCAATTAGGTTGTTCCCAAGTCTGAACAGCTTCACATCCACAAGCTTACCGTTGCGGATCACGATGTCAGCTCTTTCAACACCAACACTTCTTGCAGTCCCATAAGAGGAATAGAATCCGTCTACATAAGCAGAAGTATTGTTAATCTTTGCATTCTGCTCAGCATCCCAGAAAGCATTAATCGCAGCCTTAAAGTCGGCTTCGAGTCCTGCAACAGGCTCTGCAGCTGTTCCTTTAGCCAGCAATGCTGGTGTTATAGCTGCAACTGCTGCGGATTGCTCAGCTGTGTAGGCCTTCTCATCCACGAAATCACCAGCACTGTTCAGCGGGTACACTTTAACAGCTGTGAGCTTATTGGATTCGTAGGTTGCAAATACTGCATATTTACCTGTAGGATCTATGCCCATATGAACACCATCAAAGTAAACTGCATCTGTATCTTTCACTGTTAGAGCTCTTTCAAACGCTCTGTCTACAGACAATTTCCATCCATTACTAGAGCGTGTTGCTCCCGAAACAGCATCTACTGCAGCTGCTCCATCTCTTGTCTTGCCAATCAATTTATTCGTCATCAATCCATAAGCTTGCCATAAAGCGCTATAATTGTTACGAGCATCTCTGTCGATCAGCTTAGGGCTGGTTCTCAGGAGATCGATGCTAGTAATTTTCCCATCTTTAATTTCGATCTTAGCGCCTTCGGTACCTTTGGAGTAAGCATCGCCATACGCTACGTAAACTCCATCTTGATATACATTTTCCTTAACTGTAACCGGCAATGCTGTAGGCACAGACTTAACAGTCGCTGCTGGAACTACTGTAGCCGCTGGTGCAGCGGTTGCTTTTGGCGTTGTAGCTGGTTTTGTCGTTGCTGCTGGTGCCGCTGTTGCCTTTGGTGTTGCTACTGGTTTTACCGTTGCTTTCGGTGTTTCTACTGGTTTTGCTGTTGGCTTTGGTGTTGCTACTGGTTTTGCTGTTGCTTTTGGTGTTGCTACTGGTTTTGCTGTTGCTGCTGGTTTTGCTGTTGGTTTAGCTGCTGGTGCATCCGCTTCTTCAGAAGCTGCGGATACTGCATCCACCTTCAAGTTCAAAGCAGGCACATTAAGTGTGTAAGCAAATGGCGCTAACAATATTGCCGCGCTAACCGTTAAAGAAATTAGTTTTTTCAATAAAATTCTCCTTTACCAAGTCCCCAGTGATATATAGCTTTTCTTAACCAAACTTACCTTTCACGGCGCCCCTTCTCTTCTTATGAAGCATTACATCTCTCTTCATAAGAACCCATCCCCCCTCTCATGCCTATGCGCGAACCATCACTTTCCAAAAAAAATAATGCCTTAAATCTATTCATTCCTTTTTACAATAAACCGCATCAAAGGTGAAATAATTCACATATAATATCAGAAAAAAATGAAGGCGCTTTTTCAATCAATTTCTGGTTTGATACTACCAAACTTTTCCGCAATTCCTCTGTATCTAAAATCACATACCCTATAAGAAACATCACTATTTGCTCATAAATGTGATTTTTCATTATTTTCTCCAAACAAATACACCCACTTCCTATTCCCAAAGTAGATAACGTGATCTCGATTATTGTGTATCCAAGAATAGATATGTTATTTTAGAACGATCTCTAACATGGGAAAGGAGTTCAAAGCTTTGAACAAACAGCCACCTATTGGAGTTATTCTCGCCCAAATTGGCACACCTACTGCACCTACTGCAAAGGCGGTACGTCCTTATCTGAAACGTTTTTTATCCGACCGCCGAATCATAGATTATTCACCACTGCTCTGGCAACCTTTGCTGCGAGGCGTTATTCTGCGTACACGTCCTCGGCGGTCGGCTGAGCTGTACAGACAAATCTGGACAACAGAAGGATCACCTTTACTCTTCCACTCATTAGCTCAGCGATCTGGTTTGCAAGCGCTTCTAGGTTCTCGGTATCAAGTAGAGCTTGGCTTAGCATATAGCGAACCAAGTATGGAACAAGCGATGAACACATTGGAAGCTAACGGAGTCACACGCATCATCATTGTGCCGCTATTCCCGCAATATTCGTCCACTACGACGGCATCTGTCTTCGATCAAGCGAGTTTCGCTGCACTAGGACGCCAAAGCTCCACTGGACCGGTAACAAAGCGCCTTATTCCTGCTCTCAGATTTATGGATGCCTATTATAATGAACCCGGTTATATTTCAGCCATGAAGTCGCATTTACTGCAGCAAATGGAACTTCTGAGCTCTAATCCTGATTTTTTTGTACTGACCTTTCACGGGATCCCCAAACGATATGCAGATACAGGCGATCCCTATCCAGAGCAATGTATGGAAACTGCGCGTCTTCTCGCTTCAGCTATGAATTGGGAGCCTGAACGCTGGCAGCTTACTTTTCAATCACGCTTCGGACGCGAAGAATGGGTAGGTCCCTCTACAGCAGATGTTTTGGGAAAGCTAGCGGAACGCGGAATTCATAAACCTTTGATTTTCTCACCGGGACTTGTAACGGATTGTCTGGAAACGCTGCACGAGCTAGCCATAGAAGGGCGCGAGCAATTTGTGGCTGGAGGAGGACATGCTGAAGACTTCACTGCAATCCCCTGCTTGAATAATCATGAGGACTGGCTTCATTTTTTAGCTCAGCATGTTGAACGAAATGCCATGGGCTGGTAATACAAAAAAACCGTCTTGTCCGCAAATATTCTTTGCTGCAGAAAAGACGGTTTGCTATGTCAGTTCATAAGATCTAAGGGTCACTAAGATGCTTATGCTGTAAGCTGCTTATATTTAGTAGTCAGTTCATGGAACCATTGCTTGTCCTGTAAGGTCAATGCAAAATCGATCAGCTCGGCAATCTCACTTGGCTGCAAATCAGCTGAATCATTAAAAGATACTTCAGCGGTTGCAGTGGCTTCTCCATTCCCATCCTCTGCATAATCATAAGAGAAGCATATCTTGATATCACTTTCCAGAAATTCGTTACGCAGGAAATATAACACCTCACACATTAGCACAGGTCTAACATGATCATCAAAGACACATTCCATAACCTTCGCCCAGTACTGCTGATTGCTGAGGTGTAGCTTATCATTAGTTAAGAGATATTTCTCACCCTGAAAATCAGTGACAAATCTCAGCTCAAGCGGCTTCATTTTAAAAATAGTAGCAATTTGCTTCATGCTAATATTCAGAATGTCTTGCGTTTCTAGTCTGATCATCTCTCATGCACCTCGTCCCTCTTAGTTGGGTTACCTGAAACCTGATGATATCTATAATTTCGTTAAATGCCAATAATGTAAAATTAACTCTATCCATTCACTTTAATTTTTATCTAATTTAACATTATTATCGTCAACTGACTACGCTTTGTTAATATTTTTTCATTAATTCCACAGAAAAATGTTTCAATCTTTGTCCATCTGTTTAATATTTATATTTAAAAAATTAGTCTTTCTTATTTTCACAACAAAAAACTGTTCTGAATGGTCATCATCGACCTCAAAACAGTCTTTTGCCTAATTATTATTCAGTTAACTTTACTTAAACAAACAATGGCACTAACTGTATTCCTTCAGGCGAGATCCGAACAAGTCCTTTATCCGTGATGCGTAGCGTCGGGATAACCGCCAATGCAAGCAACGATAAAGTCATAAATGCGTAGTTCAAAGTACAGCCAGCATCATATAGCGCTTTGCTGATCGCAGCTGATTTTGCAGCAGCAATTTCGAAGGGTTCCGTGGACATTAGACCTGCAATAGCCAACGGGAATAATGTTTCCTCACTGGATGTGATCATGCAAACACCACCCTGGGCATCCGCCACCGCATTTGCAGCTTTAGCCATTAACTCATCATCATTGCCGATGACGAGTACATTATGACTATCGTGAGCAACCGTCATTGCAATGGCAGCCGGCTCTTTAAATCCAATGCCTTCGACAACGGCCACTGATTTATTGCCTGTACCTTTATGACGTTCGAGCACTGCGATTTTGCACAAACCTTCTATAGCATTTACATCCAGTTGCCCCTCCACTACAGGTATCGAAACCATACGCTCAATAGTCTCCACATGATTTTCTCTTACTTTAATAACTCTTGTAGTAAGTTCACCTGTTTGAATTGGAGCAGCAATAATGAAATCTTCTGAAGTAGGACGCTGTGGCAAATGAACCGAAGCCAACACTTCCTCCGGATAGGCGAATTTAGCAAGCTCTGCCGTCATTACTCCGTTCTCCGCAACTACTACACCTGCGGCAATTGTCAGCACTACATTAATATCCGCCAAATTCCCGTCTAAAAGGATGATATCTGCAAAAGAACCCGGAGTAATAGATCCGATATCCCGCGCTAAACCAAAGCGTTCAGCAGTATTAATGGTAGCCATTTGGATAGCCGTTATAGGCTTAACACCTTGAGCAATAGCATCACGCAGGACGAAATTCATATGCCCTTCATCTCGTAAGGATTCCGAACTACGATCATCCGTTACCAGCATCATTCGGCGTGTATCTATGCCGTGTTCTGTATGGGCCGTAATTGTTTTAGCCACATCATGCCAAGCGGAACCCCGGCGCATTTTGGCATACATCCCCAGTCTAACGCGCTCAATCACATCGTCTGCCGTCACACACTCATGATCGCCAGTCACACCTGCCGCAGCATACACGGGCAATCTCCAGTCGCTGGAAGGCCATGTGAAATGACCATCTACAAATCTACCTGCCCGCAGCGTAGCTTGAATTTCGCCAAGCATTTTCTCATCGCCATAAACAACGCCAGGAAAATTCATCACTTCACCCAGCGCAATCACATCGGGTCCCCAAGTAAAGGCTTCTGCCACTTCTTCTGGTCCAATAGAAGCTCCCGTTGTCTCGAATTCCGCACCTGCCGCAGGCACACAAGAAGCCACCTGCATGTAAGCCGCTAACGGTGTTCCCCGCATCTCATCGAGCATCAATTGAATCCCCTTCAGCCCGAATACATTAGCAATCTCATGAGCATCAAAGAAACCACCTGTTGTACCCAGCGGCAGAACCGCACGGGAGAATTCAGTAACGGTCAGCTGTGTGCTCTCAATATGACAATGGCCATCGAGTAGTCCCGGAGCTATATACTTACCGTTCGCCTCAATGACCTGCGTTCCTTCACCAATCATATATGTCACATCTTTACCAACATAAGCGATACGTCCACCTTGTATACCAACAGACATTCCTTCTAAAATTTCACCAGAGCATACATTAACCAGCTTTCCACCTGTAATTACTAGTGTTGCCGGTTTATCTCCTCTTGCCGTAGCCACAAGCTCAGGTACACAATCTGCTAAAGGCTTTCTTGTAAAAGTTGTCATTTTCATCTCTCCCCCGTTAGTATCCAAGTGCGTTCTTGATGTAGTGAATAGATTCATAATAATAGAGGATTGCTTAACCATCGGCTGTGTTGATATCATAGTTGGCAAATCTGATATTGTACGAAAAAACGGCTCCGTCATCCCTGTAGATGATAGCCGTTTTCTTAATCCAAAGATTGTCCAACACTCCGGACATGCCCCTGGTATGAACTCACCCGCCAGCATCTATTCCAACGATTATCTTACGTTTTCCTCATATACGTCAAGTGCCGCTTGAACACCAAGTCCGTAAAAAACTTCAAATCCGTGTCGCAGCAACGCTGCTTCCAAAGCTCCAAGCAAACGCAGCACATTATTCGTACGGCAGCTAAAGCCCATCGTGCCAATGCGCCAAATCTTTCCTTTCAGAGGTCCAAAGGAGCTGGCAATTTCAATGCCGAACCGCTCCAGCAGCAGCGTGCGTACAGATTCCCCGTCTATGCCCTCAGGAATCAGCACACAGGTAACAACGGTAAGTTTGCAGGACGGCTCCCCATAAAGTTCAAGCCCCATAGCTGTTAATCCAGCTACAAGTGCTTTTTCATGGAGGATATGTCTGGCGAATCTGGCATCCAGCCCTTCTTCAAGGGTAAGCCGCAAGCCCTCCCGCAGTGCATAAAGCATTGAGGTCATCTCTGTATGATGATTGAGACGTTGTGGACTCCAGTAATCCTGAAGCATGCCGAGATCGAAATAATTGCTGCGGACAAAAGATAAGTCACCTGGCTGGACATCACTAGTTCTGATCCCACGCTCCACTCGCTTCCGGGTCATGAGCTTAGCTTCAGCGCGATCATTATATGTTATTGGTGCCATACCGGAGGGGACGGACAGGCATTTCTGTGTACCTCCTACGACCGCATCCAGCATCCAAGCATCCGTTTCGACAGGAATGCCCCCAAGAGTTGCAACTGCGTCAACTATGAAAAGAGCATCCATTCGGCGGCAGGCTCTGCCAATTTCCCCAAGTGGCTGCACCCGTCCTGTAGAGGTCTCACCATGCACCATCGCTACCACATTTGGCTTAAAAGTCTCCATAGCCGCTATCACTTCCTCCGGTTCAAACACGCTTCCCCATGGCTTTTCCAGAACGAATACCTCAGCGCCACAACGTTCGGCAATCTCATGAAGCAGATGTCCGAAGCGGCCAAAGATCGGAATCAGCACACGTTCCCCCGGCAGGATTAAGCTGACCATCACCGCCTCAATACCAGCGCGAGAGGTCCCATCTATAGGGTAAGCCCATGCATTTCGGGTAGCGAACAGCTCCCGCAGCATTTCCATCGTTTCATTCATAATAGAGGTGAACTCTGGATCAAACTGCCCCAGCACCGGAAAAGACATCGCCCGCAGGACACGCGGATCAACCTCCACCGGACCCGGAGTCATAATGCAGCGCAGGGACGGTGACAAATCTTCGTAACGCTTCATGATGATCCTCCCTTCAAGTAGAAACGGCTATGCCGTCCTTTAAAGGACGGCATCCGTTTCAGCGAGAAATATAAGGATAAAGTATAGAGTAAAACATATACTTCCTTATATTTTAAAGTTCGACGAACTCTTTTAATAAGCTAACTCATATAACATCGCAGTCAGCACCTCAAGCCCAGCAACGAGCTGCTCAGGGGAAGTATACTCTTCCGGAGAATGGCTGATGCCAGCTCGGCTTGGCACAAATATCATCGCAGTAGGGCAACGCGGCGCAAACAGCTGGGCGTCATGTCCCGCTCCACTTACCATCATGCGGTACGTCTTCACCTGTTGGCGGCAGATATTTTCCAGCATTGCAGATAGCTTCGTATCCATAGGCGCAGGGACTGTGTGGAGCACGGATGTAACCTCAAGAGTCACCCCACGTTTAACAGCAATTTCATTACATTCCGCAAGAAGCTTCTCACAGAAACGTTCTAGTTCGTCCTCTTCACTATGGCGGATATCTAATGTAAAAAGAACCTCACCCGGGATCACATTTGGCGTATTCGGATACACCTCAAGCTTGCCCGAGGTTGCTACAAGAGGTTCACCAGCCGTTTTAGCAGCACTTTCAAGCACATACAGCATTTCAACCGCACTAGCCAGTGCATCCTGCCGCATCAACATCGGTGTCGTGCCCGCATGATTAGCAATACCACTGACCTTGACCACATATCGTCTCTGACCAACAATCCCCTGAACTACGCCTATCTGAGTGTCTGTCTTCTCCAGAATAATTCCCTGCTCAATGTGCAGCTCTACAAAAGCGCCAATATCATTTCTGGCCCCATTCTCATCTGTTACACCTTGCAAAAAGCTGGATTCCGTCATTGCTGCCTGTAATGTCACTCCCTCTGCATCTATACAGGTCTCGGCCTCGCTTCCGTCATACCTTTCCGTGACATGGCCCGAACCCCAATAAGCAAGCGGAAATCGGCTCCCCTCTTCTTCACAAAAAGATACGACCTCAAGCGTCCGCTGCGGCTGGCCAAAGTTCCTCTGCAAATCTTGAAGCGCAATCATAGCCGCAGCGATCCCATAGGCACCATCATATTTTCCGCCATTGACTACAGTATCGATATGCGATCCGGTTAAAATAACCTTTTGCTGCGGATCGCGTCCACTCAATCGTCCATATACATTGCCAACCTTGTCTATGGAAACTTCTAAGCCGAGTCCAGCCATTTTTTCCTGCAAAAAAATCTGCGCCTGACTCCATTCCTCCGTATATAGCAGTCTAGTAACTCCTGGCCCAGGTGTGGTGAATGCCGCCAGCTCCTCCAGCAGCTCCAGCAGTTTCTGAGTCGACGCTTGAACACTGGAATCATTCATAGGCTGTACTGCTCCTTCCTAATTCGCAGCCACTGTCCACCTCCCTCACTGATCACTCCTTCTTCAGAGGTATAGACCACATTCCCGCGGCAGATCGTAGCAACTACCTTGCAGGATAAAGTTCTTCCGATGTAGGGGCTGTGCTTGTGGCGATACAATAAATCCTCCGCAGTCAGCGTATAGGTTGTGCTTGGATTCAGCAGAACTAGATCGGCATCTAGACCTAGGGCTATAGCGCCTTTACGATGCTCTATTCCAAAACGTTTTGCGGGTTGCCCTGCGAGCAGACTGGAAATTAATGTAACAGGCAACCCCCGCACATTCACGCCTTCATGGAACATAAGCTCCAGACTGCTCTGCGCACCCGAGATCCCACCCCAAGCTGCAAAAAAAGACAAGTCCGGCTTCACCTTCAATTCCGTTGGACAGGGGGAATGATCCGAAGCAATCAGATCGATTTTGCCTTGGGCCAGCATCTCCCATAACTTCTCCTGCTCCACCGCACTTCGCAGCGGAGGCGCACACTTCGCCACAGGGCCTAAAGCCTCCATATCATTTTCAGTGAGGACCAGATAATGTGGACAGGTTTCTGCCGAAACGTCCAGACCTCGAAGCTTAGCTTCATAGATTTTCTCAATGGCGGCGGCCGTGCTGATATGAACAAAATGCAACCGGCAACCAGTACGTTCACTGTACAGCAGCGCCCTGGACACTGCCTCCAGCTCTGCTTCAGCAGGGCGGCAAGCCGCAAAATCACTTGCGCTGGTTCTGCCATTTCGCACTGCATCTGCGGTCAACACCGCCGTGATATCCTCACTTTCTGCATGCAGCGCCAGAATCCCGCCCAGAGAAGCGATTCGCTGCATCCCTTGATAGAGTGTATCCTCATCCACTTCACGGAATCTGCCTTCGCCCTCCCCTCCAGGATTGGAGAGAAAGGCTTTAAACCCAGTGACGCCAGCAGCTGCCAATGCTTCCAAATCATCCAGATTTCCCGGAACGAGACCACCCCACAGCACATAATCAACGGCAGAGTTTCCAGCCGCAGCATCTACCTTTTGACAAAGCGCAGCCTCGTTCACAGTAGGTGGATTGCCGTTAAGCGGCATATCTGCATAGGTTGTACAGCCGCCAGCTGCCAGCGCCGCAGAACCGCTGCGAAAGCCTTCCCAATGTCCAAACGTTGGTTCATTAAAGTGGACATGCATATCAATCATACCGGGGAGGACATAGAACCCATCTGCGTCGATGACTTTGGTTAGCGGCGCAAGCGAAAGTTCCTCTCCAAGTGCGACAATCTTACCCTCTGATACTGCAATATCCAGCTTGAGTACCTGATCGGGCAGCACTACATTCCCGTTCTTAATCACAAGTTCATAGGATTCCTTCATGAGCTGCCACCTCCTCCGGTCGTCAACTTTCTCCTAACTTCCCCGATACGTACTATATCCACCAGGAGCTACTAGCAAAGGTACATGGTAGTGTTGCATGGAGCTCTCTATATGAAAGCGAATAGGTATCTGTTCTAGAAAAAAAGACATCTCACGTTGAGTATCTACTGACCTTTCTGTTACTCCTATGTCAGCTGCTGACGCTTTGGCATCAGCTCTACGATAGTAATCGCCGACCATAAACAGCAACTCGTAACATCCAGCCTCCATCTCGTTTCCCTCGAGCAGAGGGGCATCCAGCCTCCCGTCACTGTTCGTGACCTCTTCACACAGGAGCTTGCTCACCCCATCCGTAAGCTTCCAGAGCTGAAGCGTCAGACCTGTAGCAGGAATCCCCCGCGACAGATCCAGCACATGGGTGGTAAGACGCCCGCTCATTACGCTGTCTCTCCGACCAGATCTGCACGGCTAACAGAAAAGCCCTGAAAACCATAGGGTGGACGAGGTTCGGTGAAGACTCCACCTTTAGTTTCTTCAGGCTCAACAATGGTTTCCCAAGTCCGGTTATTGGACTCAAATGAAACGGTAGCCAGCTGTGGAAAACGGGACAATAAGCGCAGCCCAATTTGATAAATCAACGATTGGATTGATGGACTGTTCAGCTCATGAAAAGCGCTATGGGCGATATCGCGAACCTGCTCCGCAGCCACATATTGGCCTAGATCTCCATCCAGAGCATGCTCAACATCACTGTAGGTCCAGTTAATATTCAGAAAAATATAAAGCGGACGGTCAAAGCTCTCCGGCAATGTTGTGTACTCATCACGGACGAATCCATAAAACGAGCTTCCACTCACTTTTATCAGCTGTAAATCCTTCAATCGGCATTCATGAGCGATAACCTCAGTCCCATCCTCTCCACGTTTTACTGTCAGCGAAGCGGAATAAGATTCATTATTGGAGTGACGCAGCACTAAATGACTCTGTTTAAGCCCCTCACCCCCGGGCACCATCACCTGTTCAAAAGGTAACCGGTCTGCGGAAACTGAAACTGCGGTGACATGATCGTATTTATCGAGAAAACGGCTGCTTAGAAGCTGCAGTAGCCCCTCCGTTGTGCTTCCAGTGTAGTCCGCGGTATTGCGCAGAATGAAATTTTTCATAGAATCGGTAGCAACGACCATGGAATTATCCCCCTCTGAAAAAGAAGGAAGAAACGCTTCGCCCGTGACCGCGAATGTAATATTATGTGCGAATATAATGTTGTCGCAGCCCGTGAAGGAAGATTCGGGAACGGGGGTAACGGCCAGCGGTTTAGCATAGGTACGATAAGTTAACACATCACTTTTCCCATAAAACATTGTACGTCCGTTAATTGGTTCCAGCATGGCTGACAACCTCCCCGTTTATGATCAATGAATGAATGAATAATTAAATAATTAAATCACTTAGGCGAAATCTCGTAATTGTACCGACTTCAGAAAAGGCTTGAACCCATTCCTCCTGAGGGGAACGCTCTACTCGAACTCCAATGGCGCTGATAATGTCATCTTTGTTTTTGCCACGAACAGCTAGAATAAAAGGAAAATGAAATTTGTCCGTATACTTTCGATTCAGATCATTTAATAGATTGAACTCTTCCGTTGTTAGCCAATCCAGTCCAGCTCCCTGCTGCTCAGAGGCAGACAAAGCCGTAACTTGAAGCCTAGTCGCCAAATCTGGGTGAGCTTTTAATAGTCCCTCCATTCGGCTCCGGTCAGCACTCAGTACGGTCTGCATCATTGTGCTATGCAAATGCTCTAAAGAATGGAATGGAATCTGCTTATAAGCCTCCTCTGCTACCCACGGTGAATGTTCAAAAATGCCGCCTAGATGCTTCACAAAATCCGTTATACTCATGGCATTTATCTCTTCCAACGTAAACCTGCCTTCAGAAACGACCATCCACTCAACCTCCAATAGCTTTGTTAACAGCTCGTAAAATGCCACCGTACCCCGTACAGCGACAAATGTTACCCGATAAAGCTTCTTCCACTTCAGCCTGAGTAGGATGCGGGTTCTCTTCCAGCAGAGCAACCACCGAGATGACCATCCCTGGTGTGCAATAACCGCATTGGAACCCCCCCTCTTCTAAAAAAGCCCGCTGAACGGGATGCAGGCCTACTTCACTAAGACCCTCAATTGTTGTAATTTCCGCACCTGAGCATTGATAGGCCATGACCAGACATGAATTCACTGGACGTCCATCCACCAGCACCATACATGCCCCGCAGCGGCCAATCTCACAAGAACGTTTTGTGCCGGTCAGCTCCAAATCTTCACGTATGACATTTAAAAGCCGGCGGGAGGGTGGAATCTCCGTGGATATCGCTTTCCCATTGAGATTGCAATTAAAGGTGAACCTTTCTTCTGCAAAAGCTTCCTCAGACGATAAGGGGTCAAGGTTATCTTCATCTAGATTCGGATCTGAATTATGGCTCGGCATGGATGTTCACCACCTTTTGTGGAATAAACGGTGTAGACTGCAGCCATTCGGGATCAATGGGCAGCTTGGTTACCCGCTTCCCTACAGCCTGAAATATGGCTGACACGACTGCCGGAGCTAAATTGACGGAACCCACCTCTCCAATGCCGCGAGGACCGTACGTGTCATGATCCGGCAAATCCTCTATCGGCTGCACCTGAATGCTGCCATTCATGTCGGCAATGGTCGGCACCAAATAGGTGTCTAAATTTTTGGTGACATAGCTGCCGCCTGACATCACAGCATCCTCTGACAAAGTGAAGCCTACCGCCATACTGCTGCCACCTTCGATCTGCCCGAGATAACCTTGCGGATTAGCCACCGGTCCCGCCGCTACCGCATGATATTGGTCCAGTACACGAACACGTCCTGTAAGCAGATTAACTTCCACACGGACCGCGATTGCGGAATAGGTGTATAGGAAATGTGCCCCCACTCTTTTAAAGGGTGTGGTTGGATAAGTAAACTTTGTATTACAGACAATGGGTTCTGAAATATGCTGTGCCAAGTCCTTGTAAGTCAGAAGCAGACCGCCGTCTTTTAGCCAAATACCACCAGGGCCGAGCTTCATTTCATAGTTATCCAGCTCTGGCTTTATCATCGCAGCTGCCTGCAGCACTCGAGCGGTGAAGTCTGGACGCAGCCGTTTCAAGGCCATCCACATCATGCTGGTTGATCGGGAAGCCGTACTAGATCCGCTATCGGGCACAACATCCGTATCGCCAATGACGATGCTTAGATCCTCTGCCGCCAAGCCAAACTGTTCAATCAGCATTTGTTCCATTGTTGCGATTAACCCCTGACCAAACTCCTCGTAACCAAACACCGCCTCAATCTTGCCCTCTAGCGTCAAAGAGAGCCTGCCACCCGCCGGATCGGGAATACCATAGCCAAGTCCTGCACCATGCATAGCTATAGCAGCACCCGTTCCAGTTACGATCCAAGGTTCCACAACACCTGAATCACTGTCTGTAGATGCGGCCTCAGTCATAAGAGGCGAACCCGCCAGCGCTTCCCACACCTGAAAGGCACCATCGGTCTGAGCAATTTCCTGACCCAGCGGCCCCAGATCTCCATATTTACGCAAATTGCGGCGGCGCATTTCCCACGGATCGATCTGCAATCGCTCAGCCAACCGATCGATTTGTCCCTCCAAAGCGAAAATCGCCTGATTGCCGCCAAAACCGCGAAATTCACCAGATACACCGTTATTGGTATATACAGCAAAACCCTTCACATCCACATGATCGATGATATAGGGGCCCATCACATGTTCTGTCGCAAAGTTGAGCACCTCCGCCCCCAGTGTTGCGTAAGCTCCCGTATCCGAAATAATTCTGACCTGATGTGCCCTGATGATTCCTTCGGGGTCGCAGCCAGTTTTCATGGTGATTTTCATGGGATGGCGTTTTAGTCCTGCACGTACCGATTCAGCTCTCGAATTATGCAGTCTTACCGGACGGAGTGTCCGCAAGGCGAGCAGCGCTCCATATGGCTGTACATTCAGCTCGTCTTTTCCTCCAAAGGACCCGCCGATAGGACTCGAGATGACGCGAATATCTTCTTGAGGAATAGCCAGAATTCTGGATAGCTGCAGGCGATCCATCAACCCATGTTGTGTAGCTGAATATACGGTAAGCCGTCCGTTATCCTCTGGGATAAACAGTCCACCTTCAGTCTCCATATAGGTGTGCATTTGGCGTGGTGTATAGTAAGTCTCCTCTACCACATGACAGCAATCCGTAAATACCGTTTCCGGCTCCCCTTTCCGATATTCCGTATGATGAAGCACGTTTCCCTCGGCATGCAGCAAAATTGCGTCCTTTTTCATCGCCTCTTCCGGATTCTCGAGTAAGGGTAGAAGCTCATAATCCACTTCGATAAGAGATAAGGCGTATTCCGCAATTTCGTCCGTCTCTGCCGCGACTGCCGCAATCGCATCGCCAGTGTAACGCACACGGTCACTGCAAAATACCGGTTGATGCGGCAAAGCTATGCCAAAGCCGTTAAGTCCGGGCACATCCTCATGAGTAATTACAGCGTGTACACCAGGGACTTCAACGGCCTTCTCAATGCGTATGGACAAAATACGAGCATGTGCCTGCTCACTGCGGAGCACGCGGCCGATCAACATTCCTTCTGCCCTCATGTCGGTCAAATACTGCAGCTTACCGGATACCTTGCCCTCTCCATCGGGTCGTGTACGCCAGCGGCTACCGCTGGATTCCTTATTCAGCAGCATTTTCCCTCTCTCCTTTCGTCGGGTTATTCACCTCTTAACTCCGTATATTCATAGCCTTCCACAGCTCAGATACAACCAAATTCCCAGCAGTCTTTTTCTTGTAAAGTTCTGATGCAAAGGGATCACTATACGTCTCAAAGCTGTTCTCAACCCCTTCATATAAAGAAGCCAACAGCTCCTCTGTATACCTCACACCTTCAAGCATAACTTCAGCCCTACTTAGTCGCTGCGGCCGCCCAGAGCCCCCACCTGCGGCGATACGCACCTCACGGAAACGGAGTTCCTCATCGATTGATGCTGAGATTGCTACCGTTACAAGTGAAGGGGTGAACGCTTCCCGGCGGCCAACCTTACGGAAAATTTCTAGCCTATCCATTAAGGGACTCTCTAAGCGAGTAGGTGAGATGCGAATCTCAGCCACAAGATCTGCCGCAGGTTTTATCCCGCTCCAGTGATTGTTTAGCCACTCTATCAAAGGTAGTGCCGTCATAAATTTGCCGTCAAAGGAGATTAACTCCGCGTCATAGACCAGTAACGCAGGTAGAATATCTCCGAAGCCAGAAGCGATATTGCCCCCGAGCGTGGCAAGATTACGCACCGACGGAGCCGCTATGCAACGTGCAGCCTCTTGCAGCGCAGGAGCCACGGCCTGCAAATGCTCATTACTGCGGCACTGGGAGAGTGGAACAAGAGCGCCCAGAGATAAGTGAAATTCCGTTAAGGTAATGTCGCCGAGATTTGTGATTTGCCGAAGATCAATCAGCTGTTTGGGCATATGATCCGTTCCATTTTCCCACCCTGTTCTCAGCAATGTTCCTCCTGCGACATATCGGGAACTGTCTCCAAACGCCGTTTTTCTCTCCCAAGCTTCGTGCAGGCTGTGGGGTTGAATTACTTCAGGTAGTCTTCCATCCTCTTCCCGTATAACTCCCATACACTCCGCCTCCCTTTTTGAGTACCAGATTGCCGCTTCCCTTCTCGTATAGCCTGCCTTAAAACCTTTGTTCCCGAATATAAGGAACTCCGAGCGCCTCCGGTGTACCGGATGGTTTGTTGCGATTGCGGTACCCCAGGTACATCAGGACCAGAATGGTCACAAGGTACGGAATCATTTTGAGAAAATAGGGCGGAACTGCACTGCCCAGCAATTGAATGCGGAAGCCAAGTGAATCCAATGCCCCAAAAAAGTAAGCGCAGAACAAGGCGCGCAGCGGATTCCATCTGGCAAAAATCACTAGCCCTACCGCAATCCAGCCTCGACCGGCTGTCAGCCCTTCATTCCAGGTTGGCGCATAGGCCAATACCATATCCGCTCCGGCCAGGCCGATGAGAGCAGCACCGGTGATCACATAGCTGTAGCGGATAAGCTGCACACGGATCCCCATCACATCTGCGGTAGCCGGACTGTCTCCGACTGCCCGCAAATGCAGGCCCCATGAAGTGCGGTGAATTAGCAGATGCAAAGCAAGCACTAGCAGCAGGCTGAACCAGGTTAAGTAATCCATGTTGCCGAATATTTTTCCGATGAACGGTACATTTTCCAGCCAAGCCAGATGCAGCTTAGGGGAGATTCCCGGCAAAGGAATGCCGCTGATTGGTTTACCAAGATAAGCGCTCAACCCACTGCCGAACAAGGTCATCGCAAGACCGGACATCGTTTGATTCGCCCGCAAGGTCACACAGAGAAAAGAATGCAGCAAACCAAGCACAGCCGTTACAGCTACGGTAGCCAGCAGAGCCAGCAACAGGTTTCCGGAGCGAATATACACGATACAAGTGGTGACCGCTCCCATCAGCATCAGACCTTCAGCCCCAAGCTGTATAATGCCGGCTCGTTCATTTAGAATGCCTCCCAGCGTAGCCAGCAGCAGCGGGGTCCCTGCGGAAATAGCGGCAATAAGTAGCTGTGTTGTAAAATCCATCGCCTATCTCCCCCCTTTCAGCTGAACCCGGCTACGACGAATGCGGAAACGATAGATCATATCGCCAGCAATCAAGAAAAACAGGATGGAGCCCTGCAGCATTTCTGATATCGATGAGGGCAGCCCGATGGTTTGAACACTATATCCGCCAACAATTAAGCCACCGAATAAAATAGAAGTAACGATTAGACCGAGTGGATTCAATTTGGCCAACCAAGCCACAATAATGGCGGTGTATCCATAACCCGGTGAAATGCCCTGCATCAGCTTGTGTGTAACACCGGAGACCTCCGCCATGCCAGCGATCCCGGCGAGCCCCCCACTGATCAGCATGACGATAATAATATGGCGCTTGATAGGAATCCCCGCATATCTGGCTGCAACAGGATTGGCCCCAATCAGACGGAGCTCGTAACCCCACTTGGTAAAACGAATCATTAAGTAATAAATCACAACGGCGATAAGTCCAAATAACAATCCAATATGCAATCTTGTACTTCCGAGAACAGGCAGCGACTGAGCCGCAGTAAACATAGGTGATCCCGGGAAATTAAAACCTTTAGGATCTTTCCAAGGTCCGAATACCACGTAATCGAGCGCCAATAGGGCAACATAATTCAGCATTAATGAAGTGATTAGCTCATTCACTCCAAAATGCGTCCGCGGAATAGCAGTCAATAGTCCCCAAAGCGCACCCGCGGCAATCCCGAACAGTAGCATTAAGCTCAGGGACCAGAATGAAGGTAAGTCAGGAAAATAAATCGTGACCGCTGTGGCCGCCATAGCCCCAACGGTTAACTGGCCTTCTGCTCCAATATTCCATACCGAAATGCGGTAAGCCACAGCAATCCCAAGCCCACATAGGAGTAGCGGGATCGCTTTAACCATCGTTTCCGTGAGCCCATACGCAGTGCCAAATGCGCCACGGAACATTTTTTCATAGACCAGCACCGGATTCATGCCATTCGCCGCAATAAATAGGGCACACAACAATAGCGCTAAAATTATAGATACAATAGGTGTCCACCAAGGAGAACGGATGCGGCTGGCATCGTATTCGAAACGTAGAGAGAATCGTTTTCCGGAGTGAGAGGGGAGGGGTTCCAGTACAGCTGCTGCGGTATTTCTTCCATTCTCCGGGCTCATACGGCGCTCTCCTCTCTATTATGAATACCAGCCATTAGTAGTCCGATGCTCTCTCGATTCGCTTCCTCATGTGTACTCTCACCAATAATTGAGCCGTTATAGATCACTAGAATCCGGTCGGACAACTGAAGCAATTCATCTAAATCCTCCGAAATTAACAACACGCCACTACCTGAACCACGCAACTCCATAAGAAGGTCGTGAACACCAGCCGTGGCACCTACATCCAGCCCTTGTGTCGGATGAACGGCGACCATCAGCTTAGGCCGATGACTGATTTCACGTGCAAAGAGCAGCTTCTGCTGATTACCACCTGACAACTGTTGTACTGGCGTCTCCAGCTCAGGTGTTTTGACGTTAAAGCGCTGGACCAGCTCCTGTGACCACAAACGGTTCTTCGCGGACTTCAAGAAACCAAATTTGGAGTGCTCCTCTGAGCGGTAAGACTTAAACAAAAGATTATCCACCGATCCGAGGCGTCCAGCTAAACCGCTCTTCATCCGGTTCTCCGGCACGTGGGAGATTCCTGAATCAATTGCCCCTCTAACCGAAGCCGATTTCACCGTTTTTCCATCAAACGTGATTTCACCACTTTTCCAGCCTCTAAGACCTGTTAACACTTCAGCCAGTTCCTTTTGCCCGTTGCCAGCTACCCCAGCTACGCCTACAATCTCCCCTTTACATACGTTCAGAGAGAAGTGATCCAGTGCTTTTCGCCCGTGATCGGCATATACGTCCACATCTTTCACTTCTAATAAAGAATCCCCTTCAGTGGCTTCCCGTTCTTGACGGGTGATGGTTACTTCCTTGCCCACCATCAGACGAGCCAGCTCCAGTTCATCTGTATCTGCCGTGGTCAGTGTGGCGATCATTTTCCCTTTGCGCATGACGGAAATCCGATCGGAGGACGCCATAACCTCTTTCATTTTATGAGTAGTCATAATGACCGTTTTTCCTGCCTGCTTCATGACCCGCAGCGTTTCAAATAGCTGTTCCACCTCTCCCGGGGTCAATACAGAGGTTGGTTCATCCAGAATAATAATGTCAGCCCCGCGATACAGCGTCTTAACGATTTCAACACGCTGCTGCTCACCCACGGACAGCTGCCAGATCGGGCGATCCACCGGGAAATTCAGTCCAAACCGTTCCGCTAATGCCTCTATCTCTTCGCGTTTGTTCTTCATCCACTTACGGCCGCGCCAGAAAGACGACTTTTCGCCAAGCACGATATTTTCTGCTGCTGTGAGGCTTTGCACCAGCCTAAAGTTCTGAAACACCATACCTACACCCAGCTGCGCAGCATCTTTAGGAGAACGGATCTGAGCACCTTTCTCATGAATGAAGATTTCTCCTTCATCTGCTCTGTACACCCCTGACAGCATGCTCATCACCGTGCTCTTCCCGGCCCCATTCTCCCCAAGCAACGCATGGATCTCACCCGCATTTGCCGAAAAGTCGACTTGATCACTGGCGGTTACCGAGCCGAATTTTTTCACAATCCCCCGCATTTCAACTGAAGTTCCCCGCATGGCCTGAACCCCTCCTTCCTTCAAGTTGTAGTACGGGTGGGGAAGTTTCCGCTTAACGGAACCCGCCCCACCCATAGATTGTGCACATCTTATTCCCTATTTTTAAACATTATTGCGGGATAGTTCCTTCCACACCTTTTACGAGCCAGTTCATGCCCAGCACTTCCTCCAAGGTCAGCTTCTGACCCTCCTGAACCTTCACATTCCCTTGATTATCTGAGATCGGACCTGTGAAAACCTCAAGCTCACCACTGATAATTTTGGCTTTGGCGTCTTCGACAAGCTTTTTCACATCATCTGGGATCTTGTTCCCGAAAGGAGCCAGCTCCACCATACCGTCAGCCATATCACCGGAATATTGCTCGCTCTTCCAGGTTCCATCCATAACTGCCTGCACAGCTTTTACGTAATACGGCCCCCAATTCCATACCGGGTTCGTCAAATAATTGTCCGGAGCGTATTTGCTCATATCCGAGTCATTTCCCCCGGCAAAAGCCCCTCGTTCAGCAGCAGCCTGCAGTGTTGCAGGTGAATCCTGATAGGCCAAAAGCACATCCGCACCCTTATCCAGCAAGCTGATTGCCGCTTGACGTTCAGTCGTCGGGTCATACCATGTATTCGTCCATACCACATTCACCTTTACATCAGGATTGACACTTTGTGCTCCAAGGGTGTAAGCATTCAAGTTATAAATCACTTCACTGATCGGAAAAGCGCCCACATAACCCAGCTGATTGTTTTTGGTCATTTTTCCTGCCGCTATGCCGCTCAGATAGCTGGCCTGATAGTTTTTCCCGAAGTAGGTTCCCATGTTCTCTGCGGTTTTGTAACCCGAAGCATGCAGGAACTTCACGTTGGGGAATTTGCCCGCTACATTTAATGTAAAATCCATATACCCGAAGCTCGTTGTAAACACGATGTCGTGTGATTGTGCAAGCTCGGTGATGATTCGTTCGGCGTCAGCACTTTCAGGGACATTTTCTACAAAGTCAGCTTTAATCCCAAGCTCCTTCTCCATATACAGCCGTCCTTGATCATGTTGGTACGTGTAGCCGCCATCTCCTGGAGGTCCGATATAAACAAAAGCAACCGTCGGTTTCTTTGCAGCCGGTTCTGTTGTTGCAGTTGCCTCTGTTGCCGCTGTAGTTGTCGCTGGTGCCTCCGTTGCATTTGTAGAAGTATTATTATTGCTGCCACACCCCACCAAAGCCACCGTCATTAGAACCATTAATGCAAGACAAGATGTTATGAACTGACCCCTTTTTTTCATAATTCTCCTCCTCCAAATCATCTCTCATCATGGCTGCAACCATTAATGTACTTCTACTATACTTAGAGGTGGCCTTGGCGTAAATTTATATAACATACGTTTGTATATGAATATAAGAATCAGAACTTTTTTTGTGTGTAATGCACTAATTGGTTTTAGGAAGGTGAGTTTCATGTCATATTATATGACCAGAAGTGGAAAAGGAACACTATTTCAGATTACTTTTTAGACTACTTTTTAGACTACCTTTTAGACTACTTTTTACTTCACTTTCCATTTCTCAGAATCCATTGCTCCTGAATCTCACCAAAATCCTCCTTTGTATCTGCGTCCATGAAATAATGGGCAGACTCAGATTCCAGAACAATCCCCTTATAATCAGGTGAACGCAATATCCCCGCAGCTCCTCGATCTCCATCTAATCCCTGTAGTGCTGGAAACAATGTCTTCGAGAACAAAGCCGGGGGCATAGCCGACCCATTGCTGACGCTAGCGACATAGTCTATCTCCGGAGATTGTTCAAACGTTTGTATTAGACGGTTCACTAATGCTGAAGTAATAAATGGCTGATCCGCAAGCGCCACAACTACTGCATCGGGCTGTAAAGGCAATACCGCATTAAGACCGCAGCGCAGTGAAAAAGACAATCCTAGATGTGCAGTTAAGCAAGTTTCGGTACGTCTGGATCCTTGCGGTTCAATCGCGGGTGGCAGCCATTCCAAGTTGTCATCCGCACGCACCACTACGATAAGCGGTTCAAGATTGCAGCGATCCAATTCGCTAAGCGCGACGCTCCCGAGGGAGACCTCCTGCGACAATTTCAATGAAACCTTGGACACGCCCATCCGCCTGCTCTGCCCCGCTGCCAAATATATTCCTGCTACCTTCAATACTATCCACTCCTTTAGGCAGCTCTCGTAAGCCCGCCCTTCTAATTTGAATAATTTCCGCTATAATACTGACCGCAATCTCCTCCGGACCTTCTCCACCAATGGGTAACCCAACAGGCGCATGCAAAGATGCAGGAGCTTCAAGCCCTTCCAGTAAAAGAGCTATCCGAGCTTTTGAACCAATAATGCCGATGTATAGCGGGGCTAGCGGAATTACACCCTCAAGGAACTGTCTATCCCGCCCAAGCTGATGACTACAAATCAATACATAATCCTCTCTAGCTACGCCCAATCGCTGAACAACCTCCATAGGGGAACAAATTACTTGTTCAGCTCGAGGAAACTTATTGTGCAAGCTTCCTTCGCGCCAATCCGCAACCGCAACCCGAAAGCCAACTCTGTCAGCAAGTTCCGCAATTGGAACCACATCACGTCCTCCGCCAAAAATCACAAGCCGCGGTTTAGGCACAAAGCATGTATGGAATGCTGTCAATTCAGCTGAAGCGGCCATAAAGCGACCTGCCGCCATGCTTTCTTTTGCCGAGTGGGATAATTTCGGTTGTTGCTTGTTCTGCGATAGTGAAGTATCAGTATCCAGCTGCAGCTTATAGGTAAAATCGTTCTCCAATGCTTCGCGGAACAGAATTAGCTTCTCTCCCCTAGCCAATCTGTCACTCGCCTGCACTAAAAGCTTGTAGAGCTGACCCTGCACGGGTTCAAGCACTACTTTGATTTTGCCTCCACAGCCGACAACCTCACCCCAGGACAGATCATCCGGAGACAGCATGTTGTATTCCACAATTTCGGGCAGCCCTCGTTCCCAGATCTCAGAAGTTCGCAGCTGCAGATCGTTTTCCAGACAACCTGGACTCAGGCTCCCAATCGTACCTCCTTCAAAAAACAACATCACCGCTCCGGCTTTACGATACGAGTGCCCCTCTACCTCAATCAGTGTTGCCAGCACCGCAGGCGTCTTATGGGTTTGAATATGAATTGCGATCTCATGTGTATTCACGAGGCTCCCTCCTCCGTGTTTGCATTTCAACCCAGACCTTAGTCCCGCCCAAGCATTCTCCGAAACATGAACACTAGCTTCAGCCTCATTAGATCATTTATTTTTTTAAAATCGACATCCAAGAGCTCACTAAGCTTCTCGATCCGGTAGGTAGCCGTGTTCCGATGAATAAACAACTTTTTGGCTGTCTCATTGACATGCCCATCGTTCTCTAGATAAACCTCCAGCGTCCGCAGCATTTCTCGCACATACTCCGGCTCACGACTAAGCAGTCCTCTAAGCGTTCCGTTGCAATATTTCTCCATGACCTCTGTCGGGATTTGCCCAAGAAGCAAGGAAAGCTCAAGCTGCCGATAATGCACAACATTCCCATGCACTCCCTCAAACTGAAGCATCCCCATACATTCCTTCACCTCCGCAAAAGCCTCCTTCAGCCCATCCGGCTTCAATTTACAACTACTTATCGCAGCTCGTGGATAATACCCCTTGTCAAACTTCAGGTTGTCAAAACAAGCCTGGATTACATCCCGAAATTGCTCAGGACTCTGAAGAGCTGCCGGATAGATGGACAATAATCCTTGGTCTACAATCACATGAATGGCCTTTAAATCCCGCAGTACGGGGTGTTCAGTGTATTCTTCTTTTAATCTAAGCAGCTCACTTTGGCGTTCTTCAACAGTCGCAACAATATCAGTTAATACTAGTTGAAATGGCGACTGAAGCAGTTCAATTTCCAATTCGAGCGTAGCCTGTGCTAAATCGGCGTAAGATAAGTTACCATTTAGACAACGTCTCAGCAATCCACTGAACTCCCTATGTTCTGCCTGTTCAAAATAATCCTCGTATCCTGAGTAAATATGATATGAAATAAGTTCAGCACCCTGAACGAACAAGCTCTCTTCCACCGGGAGCAATAAAGGGTCGATGGAACAATACAATAAATATCCCGAGCACTTTTCTCCTTGCATTAGGGGTGTGCGATAACCTGTACGATCTTCTACACGAAAACGTTGATTACGATTCTGCCAGGGCCACCCCTCCAGCAGCTGTGAGGTCTGATATTCAGAATTGTTATAGATTACATCCCCGCGTGCGCTAACCACCACAAGTGAATGGCCAATCACTTCAGACACCGAGTCAAACAGTGGACGGCTGCGGACAGATCGCAGGGCAAATTGCATCAGCTTTTTCTGCTTCTCCATTATGCTCTGCAAAACATGAGTGCTCCGGCTAAGCTCGGCGCGAAACAGGCCATTCATCTGATCCGAAAAAGTGAACTGGAACGGCAACTGGATTAAGGGGAAGTTAAGGTTCTCCGCTTCTGCGATTAGCTGCTTCGGTACTTCATCCCAAAATCGTCCCAGCTTAATACCCAAGGCCGATGAGCCCCTTCGATTCAGCGTCTGCAGCAAAGCAGAGGCATCCTCCAGATTGTCCTTGATTAAATAGGCTGTCGTTAGCAGCATCTCGCCTTCTTTGATCCAATCCGAAATATCAGGTGCGTCCATCACATTAATCGATTTCACAATTCGATGTTTCCCCTTGGACCCCGCGATAAACTTCGCCTCGGACAAAGGATAAATGGACAACGCTTCTTCAACCGTAAGATGCATGCCATCCCTCCTTTTTAGGATCAATTGAACCATTTTTGATTCATAATGTTATTTTATGTAACATTATAATTAAAATGAACCTCTTTGGATAGAGCCAAATTAAAATTTAATGGTTATTATGTTAGTTAATATAACATTAGATGAACATAACTGATGAATCATTAATCTTTAGTTCACATCACTTGTGTGAGTAGTATAATTAGATCGGACAATATTAGGATGGATTTGGAGGGGATCTTTTGAGTAAAAAGCAAGTGTTTACGGGTTCACCCTGGGAGTCGGTGGTTGGATATTCTCGTGCCATCCGAATCGGCAATCGTATCGAAGTCGCAGGAACAACAGCCATGCAAGACGGGGAAATAGTCGGTGTAGGAGATCCATACGCGCAGACGAAATTCATTCTACATACCATCGAAAAAGCGCTAAACCAGCTAGATGCTGATTTGTCGCATGTAATTAGAACAAGAATGTTCGTGACAGACATCTCACGCTGGGAAGAAGTCGGCAAAGCACACGGCGAATTTTTCAAAGATATTCAGCCTGTAGCAACCATGGTAGAGGTAAAAGCGCTTATTGATCCACTATTGTTAGTAGAAATAGAAGTCGAAGCATTCGTAGAATAGAGCTCGGATGGGGCACGGGGCATGGCACCTTCTTCACAGAAGGTGCTTTGTTTGCGTGTTCAGATGAAACGTGAGCGTGTCGCTGACCTTTGTGGTGTGGGGCATTTTTGCCCCTCTTTTCGGCTATATGACCGGAATTACTGGATTCTAGGGTATTTATACCCCTCTTTCCTTTAATATCGCCAGAATTCTTGGATTCTGGGGGATTTATACCCCTCTTTTTGGCTATATGACCGGAATTACTGGATTCTAGGGTATTTATCCCCCTCTTTCCTGTAATATCGCCGGAATTCTTAGATTCTGGGGCATTTATACCCTTCTTTTCGGCTATATCGCCGGAATTACTGGATCCCGAAGCATTTTTGCCCTTCTTCCCCGCAATATGAGCCAATTTCGCGCATTCTACGGGATTTATATCGTTATTTTCAGCTATACGAGCCAAATTCTTGAGTTCTGCGGGATTTATACCGTTCTTCTTCTTCACGTGGAGGTGTTTACTGAAACACTGGTCTTAAGCCAACTTTTGAGCGCTGAATTTATCTTTTACTCTAACACACCATTATTGAACCTACTTCATCACATTGAGATCATTTTTTTAAAACCAATTTCACCTATCATCTCAAAACCCATCAAGTCCCGTCATCTCAAGACCGCCGCCAAACCTCCTTCACCCATGAGAGTAACCGAAGATCCTGACCATGTCCGGCGATAACCGACAATCCCAGCGGCAGTCCATTTGTAGAGAGCATAGGTAACGTTACTTGAGGCAGGCCTGCCAGTCCAGCTATACAGCTCAACATCATCGCCCCACTACGATTCTCCTCCAATTGACGTAAATCCCCACCACGCAGCGGTGCAGGACCAGGTACTGTCGGAATCACAAGACAATTATCTTCTCCCAGCAGCTTGCGCAACTGGGTAGAAATCTCCTTTCGCTTATTCTGAGCGATACTGTGGTCCTTGCCCGCTAAGCTGGCAGCCCAAGAGAACCGTGCTGCAATATCTGGCCCAAAGAATGGTTCCACCTTCTCAATCCAGGCGCAATGGGTTGTCCAGATTTCACTGCCCTGTAACTCTCGAAAAACATCCATCCAGACCTTCAATCCTTCTGGAGCTATTTCAGTTTCGAAGAAATGATCAGCACCAGTCTTCAATTGGTTCAATCCATTCACTAGAACACTCCTCACATCCTTTGGATCGACCAAATCCCAACAGTCCGTAGCGATAAATAAAGTCCTCATTTTCTTTTGTATATTATTCTCCAATTCTTCCTCTTCATTTTTTTCCCTACCGTTCTCTATATTCAATTCTAAATTTCCATCTATGCTCATCATTACCTTTTCAGTCATGCGTCCACTTCCAAGTAAAACCTCCCCAACCTTCTGGAGCACACCCATACGATCAGCCATCCAGCCTACTGTATCAAATTGCGGTGATAACGGGATCACACCTTCCATATTCACAGCACCATGCGTCGGGCGAAAGCCATACACCCCACAATAGGAGGAAGGGACTCGAATAGAACCACCTGTATCTGTTCCGAGCGCAAAATCAACACTACCTGAAGCTACCGCTACTGCCGATCCACTAGAAGAACCACCCGGGATACAACCTGCGGCACGGGGATTTATGGGCGTTCCATAATGATGGTTCTCACCACCCAGACTGTACATCAGCTCATCCGTATGAGTCGCTCCTCGAAGCGTCGCTCCCGATTGGAGCAGCTGGCGTACTACTGCCGCATGTTCTGTAGAGGGATTGTGGCTCCGCAGCCAATCTGGATTACCTGCAGAAGAGCTGTGCCCTGCGATCGCATACACATCTTTTACAGCAAAGGTCATTCCGTCCAATATCCCATTCCCTAAACGTCCGACTGTTAGCTCAGAATCTATGAACGCGCCATACCGATTATCCAGAATCATAGCTCCATCCTCACCTCACCGTTCATTCTAAGATCTTAATCAACTGGTCTATCCTCTTAATCATTCCTGCTAAAATCTTTTCGTATCACTACACTAGATTCTCCCATGACACTCTTCTTACAAAATAATAGGAGCATCTCACCCTACCAACCTATCGCCGCGCCATCGCAGCGCGGGTCTGTCCCCCCACTACGATATCCATTGTCATCTATGGATATCGCGTGAGCATGACCCACGCTCCCGTCATATGCTTCCACTTTCCGGACAATATGACCGGCTCCCGCCAGATCTGCCAGCACCTCATCCGCTACCCGTCCCTCTACCTTCAGCTCCTGCGTAGGTTCCCCCCACGTTCTCCCCCATACAAAACGTGGTTCACTTACAGCCGTTTGCGGATTCATCCCATAATGCAGCATCCTTGTAAGTAGCAACGTTTGAGTCTGCGGCTGACCTTCACCACCTTGCGTACCATATAGAATCACAGGTTTGCCCTCTCGGCAGGCCATGGCTGGCATCAGCGTGTGGAAGCTGCGCTTATGCGGTTCAAGCGTATTGATATGGTTCGGATCAAGCGAGAAAAACGAACCCCGATTCTGAAGCAGAATTCCTGTATTCCCAGCCACCACACCTGAGCCAAACTCAAAATACAAACTCTGAATAAAGGAAACCGCATTCCCCTCCTCATCCACCACCGCAGCATAAGCAGTATCACTACCAATAGGCTGACTTGTCAGCTGTGCCGCTTTTTGCATCGAGATCGTAGAGGCTAGTTGCCCTGCATAGTTCTTATCCAGCAACTGCACCAAAGGAATAGTACTAAAATCCGGATCTGTAAGCACTCTATCCCGATCACGAAAACTCAGCTTCAGCGCTTCAACAAGCAGGTGGTAATATTCATAAGAGCCATGCTCGATTTCTCCGAAATTAAAATGCTCCAATATATTAAGACTCATCAGCCCCGTAAACCCTTGAGAGTTTGGCGGCACTTGATACACCTTATGCCCATGATATTCCGCATGAATCGGCTCGACCCAATCCCCCTGATGATCCGCAAAATCATCCCGTGTGAGATAGCCCCCAGCTGCCAGCATATAATCACAAATATCTTCAGCAATCTTCCCCTTATAAAAAGCGTCCCGTCCACCCGCAGCCAACGTCCTCAGGGTTGTCGCCAGTTGTGTCTGCTGAAATCTCGATCCAGCAGACACAGCCACTCCACCCGGCATATAAATCGCGGATGCCTCCGCCGACAACGTTGCTCCAGCAAACAGCGTATTATTCCGCTGGTCTGGCGACAGCGGAAACCCACTCTGAGCATAGCCGATGGCTGGCTCCAGCACCTCTGCCAGCGTTAAGCGGCCATACTTACTGAGCATGGCATCCCAGCTATCCACCATCCCCGGCACGGTGATGGCACTGCGGATTCCCCGCCTCGGGATAGCTCCCTCCCCGGCATAGCAACTTCTGCGAACTCCGTAACCCGACCGTCCACTTCCGTTATACGCCCGGACACGCGCCTCTTCTGTACTATAGGTCAACCAGAACGAATCCCCACCAAGCCCCGTCATATGCGGGTAGACTACAGCGAGCGTCGCACTAACCGCCACCGCCGCATCAAAGGCATTTCCCCCTTTTCCCAAAATGCGCGCACCCGCGGCCGAAGCTAAATAATGAGGGCTGACGACCATTGTTTTTGTGCCTATTACAGGTTTCTCCGCCATGTTCCCCATCTCCCTATTAACTTCTCGCTTAATTAATGTCATTTAACATTACATAAAAATCCCTTGTCAATCGGTTACGCTAAACCTCAAAATAACCATCCTCTTTTTGTGATTCATGCACAAAGATTAGCTGATTTCTAGTCAACCTCGTAGCTTCACACATATGAATTGTATAGAATGGGCTCTAAACACAAGGGGAGGTCTCACGTGATATCCATCCATAAAGATTATGTACAATTAGCTATCGCCATGTTCAGAACTGGGATTGTCGGCTATGGCGGAGGGCCTTCCGTGATTCCATTAATCCGGCATGATGCGGTAACTCGCTACACTTGGCTAAGCGACGATGAATTCGGGGAGACATTGGCGATTGCCAACGCGCTACCGGGACCTATTGCTACTAAAATGGCGGCTTATCTTGGATATAAACTTCGAGGAGTTAGGGGGGCGATACTGTCAGTTCTGGCACATATTTTACCTAGCTGCCTGGCCATGATCATACTTTTATCGGCTGTGAATTATTTAAGTGGCTCAAAAATAGTAGCTGGGATGATCGCGGGGGTATCTCCTGTCATTGCTGTCATGTTAGGAATAATGGCATATGAGTTTGCGCAAAAAGCCTATAAAGGGCTAGGAAAATATCTCAGCGCTGTCTTCATCCTTCTAGCCTTACTTCTGCTACAAATAATTCACATACACCCAGCTCTCGTAATCGTACTTTTTCTAGGTTACGGAGCCGTTCATTACCGGATCATCGCGAAGCAACAACAAGGAGGATCAAATTGATGGACTGGTTAGAGCTCATATACGGATTTTTCATGGCGAATTTGCTTGGATACGGCGGTGGTCCTTCCTCTATTCCATTGATGTATCAAGAAATCGTTCCCCATTACGGCTGGCTGACCGATGAACAATTCTCTAACATGCTTGCACTTGGCAATGCACTGCCTGGCCCGATTGCTACCAAAATCGCAGCTTACGTCGGCTATGATATCTACGGCTGGTTAGGACTCATCGTAGCTTTGTTAGCAACCGTCTTGCCCTCCGCAGTAGCGCTTATTATCCTGTTAGAGGTCATGCAAAAATACAAGCAATCCCCCGTAGTGAAAGGGATGACATTGCTTGTTCAACCGGTTATTGCAGTTATGATGGCTGCGCTCACTTGGACAATGGTCAAAGGTCCTACGAACTCTATCGGAATCTGGCAAACACTGTTCATTGCCGCAATCGCATTCTGGGCCATCAAGCGGCTTAAGCTGCATCCTGCCTTAGTCATCTTAGCCGCTTTTGCCTATGGTGGTCTGGTACTCCGCTACACGGTCTAACTAAACTATTTTAAAATATATTGTGACAATACCGCCTGTACCTCATAAATATTCACGGATTTATTAAAGGTCTTCTTGAGTGGCACAGTGCTGCTGGAAATATAGATACATAGCTCCGCATCCAGATCAAAGTGCCCTGCCGTCTCCACGGAATAATGCGAGATGCTTTTGTATGGGATGGAATGATAGTCCGTCTTTTTCCCCGTCAGTCCCTGTTTATCCACTAGAATCAGTCGTTTGTCTGTAAAAATAAACATATCTCTAATCAACTTGTAGGCTCGTTCAATTTTCTCTTGAGGGGCAAGAATTTGTGCATATTCCCGTTGTACCTCCGCTAGATTTACTTGTGATGCATTACCCATCAATCCGTCAAAAATCGCCATATAACTTCCCCTTTTCATCTGTTATTTTTAGTGGCTTGTCTCCTCCCACATAGAACCATATTATTCCACATTTCATATTCTATGCAGTGTAAAACTTCGCTCTGCCATCTTTTTACTTGCTAAATTTCCGATTATTGTTTACACTGTCATTAAATTTGTTAAGAAAGGGGTGTGGAAGGAATGGATCACAATTGGACCAACAGTGTTATGAGTCGGCTACCTAAAGCGATAGCTGGCATTGCTCATGTAAATGGCGATAACGGGAGAAGTCTGTCCATTTCCATGAATTTAATAACACTACACAATTGTGAAATGCCTTTCCTGCCATCACCCGGACGGATCAGTTAACCGGAAAATGATAAGGCCGTGGGGAAATTTCCCTACGGTCTTTTTTTATGGTTTTTTACAGAATTCCAGTTTCGATTTAGGGTTCTGGCGGTGCAAAGGGCATTCTTAAAGGAGAATATATATGATTATTCAATGCCAAAATGTTCAAAAATACCACGGTGCACAGCTCGTACTAAATAGCATCACCTTCGATATCCGCCAAGGAGAAAAAATCGGTCTAATCGGCCGCAATGGCTGCGGTAAAACTACACTTTTCCACTTACTGAATGGCGAAGAGCGCCCCGATCAAGGGCAAATCTCAATTCGCAAAGGTAGTGTAGTAGGAATGCTGGCTCAAATTCAAGAGGTTAACGAAAAAGAAACCGTATATGAAGTTCTACAGCGTAGCTTTGCTGAACCTATGCAATGGCAACAACGCCTGCGAGAGCTGGAGCTTGAAATGTCCACCTTCAATACCGGAACGGATGAAACGCTATGGAATCGGCTGCTGAAAGAATATGGTAGCCTTCAGGATAAATTTGAGACCGCAGGAGGCTACGAAATTGAATCCACCATTCAGCGAGTTGCCATTGGTCTAGGAATCGGAACTGGGCAATATAACCGACTCTTCTCCTCTCTTTCTGGCGGCGAGAAAACTAAAGTCGGACTCGCAGAACTGCTACTGCGTAGACCTGATGTACTTCTACTCGATGAGCCAACCAATCATCTAGACATGAACGCCATCGAGTGGTTAGAGCAGTACTTACAGAGCTATGACGGTACAGTGTTAGCCATTTCCCATGATCGTTACTTCCTCGACGCTGTAGTCAAGAAAGTGATCGAGATTGAGGATGGCGAGGCTTTTACCTTCCATACCAACTACAGCGGCTATCAAATAGAGAAGGAAACACGTCTACTTCAACAATTTGCTGATTATCAAGAACAACAGAAAAAAATAAAGCAAATGCAGGAGAGCATCAAACGCCTCATCGAATTTGGGAATCGGGGAACTCCCCCAAACCCTGCCTTTTACCGGCGTGCAGCTTCCATGCAAAAAGCACTGGATCGTATGGTAAAGGTTAAACGTCCTATTCTAGAGCGCAAATCGATGGATTTGCAGCTACAGCAAAATGATCGCTCCGGGAATCAAGTCGTCATACTGGAGGATATCGGTAAGGCATATGGAGAGCGAAGCCTGTTTACAGACGCAAACGAAGTTCTTCGCTACGGAGAAACTACGGCACTTATCGGTGGTAACGGGGCAGGGAAAAGTACACTTTTA
Source organism: Paenibacillus sp. FSL R5-0923 (assembly GCF_038009145.1). Classification (NCBI taxonomy): domain Bacteria; kingdom Bacillati; phylum Bacillota; class Bacilli; order Caryophanales; family Paenibacillaceae; genus Paenibacillus; species Paenibacillus sp. FSL R5-0923. Next base: position 818,947 of record NZ_JBBPAT010000002.1, on the reverse strand, counting down.
AGAATTATATTAGGTCAGGAGACGCCAGACACCGGAAGCTGCACGCTTGGTTCAAGAACCGTGGTTGGTTATCTCGCGCAAGAGGCTGTCCCTGACAATAACAAACAATCCGTACTCCGCTACTTCCGTGAAGAGGCCGGACTAGAAGAAGGTGAAGCGCGCGGGCAGCTCGCACGTTTCCTATTCTACGGTGCCGATGTATTCAAAGACATCACGAATCTATCCGGAGGGGAATGGACCCGCCTGCGTTTCGCTGTGTTGATGCATCGTAAACCAAACCTGTTAATTCTGGATGAACCAACGAACCATCTAGACATTGACTCCCGGGAAGCGCTAGAGGAAGCATTAGAAGAATTCCCAGGTACAGTGCTGGCCGTTTCACATGATCGCTATTTCATTAATCGTCTGTTCCATAAGCTCTGGTCCATTGAAAGTGGACGATTTGGAGTTTTCAACGGCAACTATGAGTATTACAAGGAGAAGCAAGCTGAACAGGCGTTAGCAGTACCAGTCTCTATTCCTGATCAGCCTAAACCTTTCTCTTCAGATGGAACCACTGCACGCTCCGGTAAGCCTCAATCGAACCGTTCCGTGAATGTTAATGTCACCACGGCTAACTCGTCCAGTTCCCGCAAGAAGAGTATCCACTTTGATTGGGAAAAGGCTATTGCCGAAGTTGAGGATCAGCTTGGGGAAATTGATGCCAAAATGCTAGATCCACTGATCAGTAGCAATGCGGCAGAGCTCGCCGAGCTACAGAAAGAACGCGATGCAGTGCAAGAGCAACTAGATGAGCTCTATGCGGGCTGGATGGAAACTGCGGGACACTAACGATTATTACATGAGGAGAGACGGATATGAGCAACGAAACGAAGATTAAGCTTTTTTGGGAAGAATACACCCAGCTTCATCCACAAGCAGCGGATAACTACGAGGCTTGGGCCTTTGGCGACAGTCCTCCAATGGCCGATGAACTGCTAGATCTGGTGATCCGCAGGATTAAGACAGGAACCGCTTCGAACTATGAAATTTATGCAGTCTGTGACGAGACCTTACCAGAAATTGGCCGACATAGTATCCTGCTGGACGGCCGTGGTAATCCGCAAGCAGTGATCGTTACGACAGATGTGCAAATTACACCTTTTGATGAGGTAGGCGCTGACTTTGCCTATAGCGAAGGCGAGGATGACAGAACGCTAGAGTCGTGGCGCCATGAGCATGAGAAGTTCTTCTCCAGAGAATCCTTAGCGTTTTTGAAGAAGCCTTTTGATCCAAAGATGAAGGTAGTTTGCGAGAACTTTAGACTGGTATATTCGAAATCTTGAGAAACGCAGGAAACTAAAAAGGCGGCCTCTTCAGTTACGAAGAGACCGCCTTTGATGTATACTATACAACTAATAGAGTTAGATAATTATTAAAATACGGCTCAGCGCCAAAACCCCAGAATCCAGCCAATCACAGAGATCCATAACGGAATGCTGATTAAGATACCCCAAACCAGCCCAGTGGCAATATTGCCCTCTGCAGGACGCACCACATTTTCCTGTTTCAATGGAATGCTCAACTCTTCTTGTTCCATGCGATCCCCTCCTAAAATTCTTATCGTCACAGTAGAGGAAAAAATGTAGACCGCTCGACCTAAAAGCTTAGAATACCAACATTGTAAGTGCTTACATAATAGTAATTACCCATCATTTACATCATTAAAAACATCACTTTACGGAAGTCATATATAATATGCAAATTCTTAGTCCAATATTACTACTTTTTCTGGATTTCGTAAATATTCAAACATCGTTTCAATCTGCTCACTTGTATTCCTCTCTAATGAGAGCTCAGGCAGTTCATCTTCAGCAAAAAAGGATACTTCACTCGTCTCCACCCCTTGCAGCGCCTCGCCGCCTACAATTCTGCACAAAATAAAAAACTTATACACGTGATACGGCTCCGGAGGATGGTTATGAAATTTCTTATCTAAAACAGCCAGCAAGCGAATTGCTTCTGTCTCAAATCCTGATTCTTCTTGAATTTCCTTAACAACGACTTCACTCGGTGACAGACCGATGTCTCCCCAGCCCCCGGGAAGCGCCCACTTTCCATCTAATTTCTCGCGGACAAGCAGGATTCTGTCATCCTGAAAAACAACACCACGGATATCCACTTTCGGCGTAGAATAGCCACCCTCACTAGCAAAGGAGAGTCTTATTCTCTCCTTGCTTTCGAACGTATAATTAGCGAGGATATCTACACTTAGCTCCCGCAAAGCTTGATACCGTTCTATATCATAGACATCTTTAGCGTAAGTTAGTCCAGTCTGTGCGATGGCCTGTATTTCTTTAGCCCAGGTTAACCATTTCTGCTCCATTGCTGCACCCCTTTAAATAACTTGATTAGGATTACTGGCAAAGCATTAAATGACGGGAGAACAAACCTTTTTTAGCTTCACAGCGGTCTATAATCGTAAATCCAGCCTCCGTGATCATCTCATCCATCGGTTCAATCGCAACGATAACTACCCGATCTGCAATCCGGCGCGCATTCACTAGAATCGCAAACTGTTCCTCAGGTGTAATACTAGAATATAGATTATAAGGCATATCTACAATAGCTACATCGTAATGTTCTGTGATGTCAGCAATATCTCCAAGCGTAACCTCACTTGTGAATCCAAAATGAGCAATATTCGTTCTGGCACCGATCGCGATTTGAGGGTTAATGTCACGTCCAACCATATTGATTCCCATCGAGAGGGCTTCTACCATTACTGTTCCGATGCCGCAGCAAGGATCGATGGCTCGTACACCTTCCGGATTCGGAACGGCTATATTGACCGCAGCTCGGGCTACACGTGTGCTAAGCGCGATAGAGTAGCTACGCGGCTTTTTCATTTGACGGAACCAGGTGGCCTTGTTCTTATGATAAGCTCCAAAGTACCAGCGACCGCCCAGAGTAACAATGCCATATACCAACTGAGGGTGGTTTACATCCGCTTCCCCTTCAATACGTAACCCAATTTCCCGCTCGATCACTCTTCGCTCATCATATTCTATTTTGTCCGCAGGGGACAGATCATTGGTCTTCACAAAAATAACCTTAAACGTCTTGCCGCCAAGCTCCACCTGCTCCGTTTGATCATAAATCTCAGGCAAGCTATCTCCTTCGTACATAACATCAATTCGTTCTTTAATGAAGGGACTGCGGCTGACATCCACCTCTACCTCACTCTTAAAGATTGAAGAAGGTACTTCCTCTCCAAAAAGACAACGAAGCTCCATCTGACATAGTGATAACTCGTCCTCTGAACAGGTGTAAGTATATAAAAATGTGTTTTCTTCACTTTTCTTTTGCAAAATAATCCATCCTCTATCCCAGTAAATTGTACACCTAGCTTGCTACTCCAACATTTCGTGCTGACGATCATACCCTATACGCGCTTTGGCGATTTCAGCGTTGTTTCTATTGACCCATTCCACTAGGGAAGTTAAAGGATCCAGCAAGGACTCTCCTAAACTTGTCAGACCATATTCAACAGTCAAAGGTACCGTAGGCGTAACTTTACGCCAAACTATACCATCTCGTTCTAAATGACGCAGGGTTTGGGTCAGCATCCGTTGTGATATACCACCAGAACGCCGCTGAAGTTCTTTAAACCGCAATGCTTCTGCACCCAAATTAACAATGATGAGCACACTCCATTTGTCCCCAACCCTGTCGAGAATTTGGCGGGTGATGGAGCAATCCTCTAGCGTCGGCATTAGCCGAATGGGTTCGTCCATTGAATGTTCCAAAGTGGTTACCTCCATAGGAACTCAAGCATGTAATAGTGCCTTCTTGTCCCTTAAGTTTAATCAGCTTATCATGGTTACTGTTAGTAATCAACAACCGGAAAGGAACTATTAATTACGAAAAAAAGCTCCGGTCACGAGGATCAGATAAGACGTCTTTCTAATCGCTTTTGATCCATAGTGAGTTCTCCAGTATAATGATTCCTATAGAATGCTAAACAAGACGGTCACGCATGGCGATTAAGCTCATAGCCGGTTTTGCGCAGCAAAACTTAAGGAGGTACATACACACTATGTCATATGAAACGTATTTTTTAACACACCGGGATGAACATCTCGAAGAACTAAAACAATGGCTCAAGATTCCAAGTATTTCTGCCTTGTCTGAGCATAAGGACGATGTACTAGCTGCAGCCCATTGGCTGACAGACACACTAAAGAAAGCCGGACTTGAGAACATTGAACTTCATCCGACAGCGGGACATCCCGTCATATATGCTGACTATCTTCATGCTCCGGGTAAGCCAACCATTCTTGTATACGGCCACTACGATGTGCAGCCAGTAGATCCGCTAAACCTGTGGACTACACCTCCGTTTGAACCAGAGATCCGTGACGGCAAGCTGTATGCACGTGGAGCAACGGATGACAAAGGACAAGTATTCATTCACCTCAAAGCGATTGAAGCAATCCTGAAACAAGAAGGTACTCTTCCTGTTAACATCAAGCTCTGTATCGAAGGCGAAGAAGAAATCGGCAGCGCAAATCTCCCTCCATTCCTGGAAGCTAACAAAGAGAAGCTGGCTGCAGATGCGGTGCTAGTCTCCGATACTTCCCTGCTGGAACGTGGTCGCCCTGCAATTTGCACAGGACTACGTGGCCTAGGATCACTTGAAGTGAGCGTAACTACAGCTCTTACAGACCTGCACTCCGGCTCTTACGGTGGTGGTGTTCCGAATGCACTGCACGCTCTCGTGTCCCTGCTCAGCTCCCTTCATGACGACAGAGGCCGTGTTTCTGTAGAAGGCTTCTATGATGGTGTACCTGAACTTTCTCCAATGCTACGTGAGGAATTCGTGAAGCAAGGCGTGAATGAAGATAAGATTCGCGAAGGACTTGGACTCGATGCGTTATACGGCGAAGAAGGTTATTCTTTTGTAGAACGTATTGGTGCTCGCCCTACACTTGAACTTAACGGTGTCTATGGCGGCTTCCAAGGCGAAGGAAGCAAGACAGTTATTCCAAAAGAAGCACATGCCAAGATTACTTGCCGTCTCGTTGGCGATCAGGATCCACAGCATATTCTTGATGCCGTTGAAGCGCATCTGAAGGCTAATATTCAAACCGGAGCGAAAGTGCATGTGACGCAAATGGAGAAGGCACGTGCCTTTAACATCGATCCATCGAACCCTATTCTACAAACTGCAGCAGACGCTTACGGCAAAGTATACGGAACCCGTGCCCTCTTCACCAAAGACGGTGGCTCCATTCCGATCATGGAAAGCTTCTCCCGTGTACTTGAAGCACCAGTGGTCCTGATGGGCTTTGGCCTTGATGATGAGAACCTGCATGCACCGGATGAGCATTTCAACCTGGAGAACTTTGATAAGGGACTGCTCACCATTGTTGAGTTCTTGAAGACTGTTTAAGAGAATCAGGTAGTATAACAAAGCCAGACTCCTCTTCATTGAGGAGCCTGGCTTTTTGATATCTAAGAATAGTTCATGACAAAACCATCAACCAAAACATAAAAAAATCCTTGCATCGCAAGGATTTGGAAGTTTAAATTATGGAGCGGGTGATGGGAATCGAACCCACGCTATCAGCTTGGAAGGCTGAAGTTCTACCATTGAACTACACCCGCATTAGAAAGTGAGTACAAGAGATATTGTATCACCCCCATAAATAAAAATCAACATTTTTTTATGCGAAATATAAGACATAGAGTATGGTGTGAAACTTATACTTTCTTATATTTTACAAGGAAGCGCCAAGGGGAGCCTTTTTCAAAAATGAGGTCTCAAATTCAGCTGCTTGAATAGGTTTACTGAACAAAAACCCTTGAGCTTCATGGCAATGCTGCTCACGCAAAAACTGCAGCTGCTCCTTGTTCTCCACCCCTTCTGCGGTAACCTTGAGCTTCAAATGATGCGCCATAGAAGTAATCGTGGAGACTATTGCCGCATTATTACTGTCCTCCATAACCTCGGAGACAAACGATCTGTCAATCTTTAGCCTGTCGATCGGCATATCCTTCAAATAGTGCAATGAGCTATAACCTGTACCAAAATCATCGATGCTAATGAACACACCTAGCTCTTTCAAGCGCTTCAGCTGATCAAAAGCCGTTTCTTTATCCAAGGTCATACTCTCTGTAATTTCAAGATCTACATAACATGGATCCAAACCAATATCGGTCAGAATGGAATGAATTTTACCAGCCAGGTTCGGCTGAAGGAATTGACGCATAGATAAGTTGATAGAGACGCATATCGGCTGGTAGCCTGCTTGCTGCCACTGTTTATTTTGCTGGCACGCCGTCTTCAGTACCCATTCCCCAATTGGAACAATTAGCCCGCTATCCTCAGCTAATGGAATAAACTCATTAGGTGAGACAATACCACGCTTAGGATGATTCCAGCGCAATAAAGCTTCCATACCTACAATCTCTTCTGTCTCCAGCTGCACCTTTGGCTGATATAAGAGATAGAATTCATCACGCTCAAGCGCTCTTCGAAGGTCATTTTCCAGCTTCAGGCGTTCCTTTGCCTTCATCTGCATGGCTGGGATATAACGACGAATCTCCACACCCTGTTCCTTCGCATTATGAACAGCAGTATCCGCATTTTGAATGAGATGTTCAGCAGTTTCCCCGTCACCGGGATAAATACTCATCCCCAAGCTGAGTGAGATATGGTACTCGCCAGATTCTATATTAACGGGGGCTTCAAATAATCTGAGCAACTCTGTAGCTCGTGCCAAGCATTCTCCAAGACTTGCTCTTTCTGTCATTAGAAAAGCAAACTCATCCGCTCCCATACTATACAGTTCTTCACTGGATCTAGACTCATTACTGAGACGCTCAGATACCAATTTCAATAAAAGGTCTCCGGCATAATGACCCAGAGAGTCATTTATATTCTTAAAATGATTAATATTCATAATAGCCAAAGCTGAGAATTGATCATTTGTGTCCGTCTCTCCAGCATCAATCATTTCTTCTACACGCTGTGTCAGCCGACGTCTATTAGGAAGTCCTGTTAAATCATCATGATACGCCAAATAATTGATCCGTTCTTCGGCCAACTGTTTCTCGTAAAATGGCTCTTCAATTGTCAGGCGATACACGCCAGTAAGCAACTGGTAATAAGCAATTCCGCTACATAACATCCCAAAGAGATCATCAATATTTCCGCCACTTATGGGAGTCATAAAAAAAGCCTGGCCTAGCGAGAAAAAGATAAGTGCCCGAATAATAACAAGCAGCGAGGCAGACTTTTCATTATTCCCAGGAAATACGATGACAGCAACACCTGCTAAATAAACAAAAAGTACTGCCAGATCAACGAATTGTTTAAGTGTACTCATCCAAGGCTTAGTAAATAACTCAGGCACTGCCGAGTGGATAAATATAAATAATGCGATGAAGAGCACGATTAACATGAAGGCGATTCTGAATACATTTCTTTTTTCGGTAACGGTCACAGGTTTATCTTCTCTACTAAAAATAAACAATATACCCAGCCCGCTGGATAGTCGTGAAAAGGTAAGCAGCCACCTTGATTCCTCAGGGGTTATAAACGATGAAATCAATGGAAATGCTACAAAGCCGAGTGTATGCAAGAAGTCAATAATACATATTCCACCAAAAAGAGCTGCGACATATAATCTTCCTTTAGATAATCTGCTAGAGAAGAACAACCAGCCCTGTGCAAATATCGCAAATCCAAAAGCAACAGTACAACAGCCGACAATGAGATAGAGTGCAGAAATAATTTCCCAATTGTCCAATCGGTTTAACGATGTATGGAAAATTTGAATGAATAGGAACAGTAAGGCTCCTACAATAGCCGCTTGAATTGTCTTTTTCTCTTCTTGTCTCATAGATCCCTCGCGTCTGAAAATGATGTCGATTATTAAGCAACTATGTATAGTCTTGTCCTATGTATAAATATCGGCTAGATCGGTCTTTAAAGTTACATTTCTTTTGTGAGGTCGTATTTTTATAGCGATTATTCATAAATCTTGCATAAATATAAACCATTTTCTTCTAGCAGGCAAGCAAAAATACCTTCAGGCTTCTTATTAGAACGGTAAGTATTTTAGCGAAAATATTAGAATCATTTATCAGAGAAACTTATAGAAATTTTATTTTTATTCAAAAAAAAAGCACTTCCCCCTACGAACGGGTTCAGTGCTTCTGAACAACAGGTTTATTTATCTCCGAAGTTAACCTCTGGTGTTGTAAGCTTATCATAGAAATCAACCGCTTTATCCTTATCCGCCGATGCGCGAAGCGCCATTGCTGAGCGTGGATGCTCATCAAGCGTTCCAGTGATCATGTAAGGAATGATATAGCCCCACTCTTCTTTTTCACGTAAAGGAATCATCAGGCGTTCAATGATATCAATTACAGGGCGCAATGTGTAGCGTGTATTCTTCAAATGGGTCACTAGCAGCTCTGTAGGACAGTTCCCCGCAGCACGTCCCATTCCATAACAGGAAGCGTCCAGCAGCTCTACACCTTTCTCAGCAGCAATCAACGTATTGGAGAACGCGAGTTGAAGATTATTATGGGTATGTACGCCCAGACGTTTGTTTGGCAAATGAGTTTTGAACTTCTCAACTAAGTAATTGATGTCGTTGTGATCTAGACTACCGTATGAATCCACAATGTATACCACATCAACTACACTCTCACGAATCATTTCGAAAGCTTCTAATAATTCATTCTCCATTACATTCGACAAAGCCATAATATTGATCGTTGTCTCATAGCCTAGATCATGGAAGGTTTGTACCAGTTGTAAGGCCTTCTCCACATCTTTGCTATAACAAGCTACCCGAATCAGATCCAGCATACTTTCGCTGCGAGGTAAAATATCATTCTCATCCACACGACCGATATCAACCAAAGCGGAAAGCTTCGTATGTCCCTTTTGCGGGATAACTTTACGTAAGAAGTCATCGTTTAGAAAACGCCATGGTCCAGCACCTTCTGCTCCTTTGAGCAGTTTAGGGGAGTTTTTATAACCGATTTCCATATAGTCAACACCAGCCTCATTCAAGCCGGCATACAAATTTTGCACAAATTCCACGCTGAAATCCCAGTTGTTAACGAGCCCCCCATCGCGAATGGTGCAGTCAACAATTTTACATTGATTAGTCTTCATAATTATCTCCCTTCAATTCCTGCAATCATCGTATGTGCTATTGCAATCATTATAACCTCTAGCATAGCTTTACTATGCAATTTATATCGTTCAATCATACTTTAATGAAGAATAAATTGTAAAGGTATTTCGGCTTTAGCACTTTAAAGTAATTACCACAGTAGGTCAGGGACAAATGTCACAGTATACAAACACTTAAAAATGCTACATTACAAGAAAACATTTGAGATTGATTCTCAATCTCTTTTGGAGGGATTACAATAGCTACTTCTACCTGCTGTTCCTTACTGCAATTACAACCTGGTACTGCTGGAAATATTCATAAAATAGAAGGAATGAACCCCGTTCTACGCCGTCGTCTTGCTGATCTCGGAGTGTCAGAGGGTGTGAACATCCGTCTTAAAGGAAAGGGACCTTTTTGGGGACCGATTACGCTAGAATGTAACGGCCAGCTGTTCGCCATACGCCGCAAAGAAGCTTCTCTGATTGAGGTGAACGTATCTTGAGTTCTATAGCTCTTGTGGGCAATCCCAATACAGGTAAGACCTCTCTCTTCAATACATTAACGACTTCATACGAATATGTAGGTAACTGGTCAGGCGTTACGGTTGAGAAGAAGATCGGAAATCTGAAGAACGGGGCAGGCAAGCTCATTGATTTGCCCGGCATCTATTCTCTGCACCCACTCTCCCGTGATGAAGGGGTCGCAGCCCAATATCTGATAGAAGAATCCCCTGAAGCATTAATCAATATCGTGGATGCATCCCAGCTGGAACGTAATCTGCTGCTCACGCTTCAACTACTTGAGTATGGCAAGCCTACTGTACTCGGTCTTAATATGATTGATGTCGCTAATGCGCGTGGTATTCATATTAATCAAACCATTTTACAATCAAGATTGGGTGTCACCGTCCTCCCACTTATAGCAAGAACCGGTAAAGGCAGCGTACAGATGCTCAGCATCCTCGAGGAATCGTCAGCTATTCCTGCTGTAAAGTTCAAGCTGAATTATGGTGAGGTCGTCGAGCGAGCGATATCTTCTATAGAAAAGGAATTACGTTCTATAAAAGATCTGCCCAATCACCGTTGGGTCGCTCTACAGCTATTGGAGCAGAATCCGGTTATACTTCAGTTTCTGAAGTCGCGTATAGATGTTACGGGACTGCTAAATATCTGTGAGTCTTGTCAGAGTGAGCTACAAATCAAAAAACTCGCCCTGACACTCCCGCAATGGATTCGCTCGAACCGTATGGAGTATATTCGCAATATTTGTGTCGAAGTCCTTGATACGACAGCTCAGAAGCCCCATAACTTAACCGAAAGATTAGATTCGGTATTGACTCATCGATTTTGGGGACTGCCCTTATTCATTTTCTTTATGTATGCTCTCTTTAAGACTACATTTGACTGGGTTGGCGGCCCCCTATCGGATATTGTAGACGGCCTGATATCCGGCCCTATTAGTGATGGAACGAACTCACTGCTTCAGACCATTGGAGCTTCAGGCTTCACGCATGCATTGATTGTGGATGGCATCATCGGCGGTGTAGGCGGCGTACTGGTCTTTGTTCCGCAAATCTTCATTCTCTTTCTGATCATTTCCTTCTTAGAGGATTCCGGATACATGGCAAGGGTCTGCTTGTTGATGGACAGCACCATGGAACGAATGGGACTGAACGGAAAAGCATTCATTCCATTTATCATTGGTTTTGGTTGCAATGTACCGGCCATTATGGCGGCGCGAAGCATCGAACAGCCCAAAGACCGCATGCTGACAACCCTGTTAATGCCGCTGATGTCTTGTTCTGCAAGATTACCTGTTTATGCATTATTCGCAGTTGTATTCTTCCCTGAGCAACAAGCGTTTGCCGTTCTCTCTATGTATGTTATGGGGATTGTGTTTGCCCTAATTCTTTGTAAGGTATTCTCTAAATACTTATTCAAGAATGAATCCTCCGTCTTCATCATCGAACTTCCTCCTTACCGTATGCCGCAGATCAAAACCTTATCGCGCAGCACTTGGGAGAAGGGCAAAGGGTTCCTTCGTAAAGCGGGAACGATTATTCTAGCTGGATCAGCCATTATTTGGTTCATGTCTTATGCTGGTCCTGGCGGATTTGATGTAGAAATGGATCATAGCTATCTAGCTAAATTCGGAGGCATGATTGCACCACTACTGGAACCGCTTGGTTTCGGAACGTGGCAGGCCGGCTCTACCTTGGTCCCAGGATTTTTAGCGAAAGAGGTTGTAGTGTCTACGATGAATATCATCTATCACGCACCAGATACCGCTGGATTAGAGAATCAAATTTCACAAGTCTTTACACCGCTGAGTGCAATCAGCTTTATGGCCTTTATCCTGTTATATATTCCTTGTCTGGCCACTGTAGGGGTTATCAAAAAAGAAACAGCCTCTTGGAAATGGACTTTCTTCTCTATTGGCTATTCTCTTGCTCTGGCATATATCGTATCTTTTGTTATTTTCCAAGGTGGGCGATTATTAGGCTGGTCGTAGAACTTGTAATTCGTTGATTCTCTTAATGAAAGTGGGGCACCGTAATGGTAAATGTTCTAATCGTCACTCTGATCTTCGGTTATTCAGGCTGGATCATCTATCGACATGTGCAAAAGGGCAAGCAAGGCGCTTGCGCTGGCTGTGATAAGGGCAAGACCTGTTCTGCAGCGTCTTTAGATTCTCCCCTCTCCTGCTGCTCAACACCTGTTAATAAGAAGAAGTAGGCTTGCCTAACCGTTATATGAAAGGGTTCATAGTTTAGCTTTCATTGCTTTCGGGTATGTTTGTTATAAGCAACTACAGACTATACCTAAGGAGGTAATCACTATGAACACAAAAAAAACATTTTTCACAACAGCCGCATTGGGCGTAGCCTATTTACTGAAGAATAAGGGAACTCGCGATAAAATAATGAACAGTATTCAATCCTTTACTTCTCAATCGAAGGCTAAAAAATCCAGTGGCAATATTTAATCTTCAGCATTCTTACAAAAGCAAAGAAACCTCGCCTTAGGGAATGGTCGGTCTTCCATCCATTGTCCTAGGGCGAGGTTTCTTTTTGTTGATTATGAAGAGCTAATCATTCGCTTTCGCCGAGCAACCACTGAACCAATGTGCGAACCATGACTCCTGTACCGCCTCTAGGATTAACTCCACGTTCTTTAGAAAGAAATGCGGTTCCAGCAATATCTAGGTGTATCCACGGTAGACCTTCCGCAAACTCACCTACGAATAACCCAGCGGTAGTGGCTCCCCCGAATCTTCCTGCGGTGTTACGGATATCGGCCACTTCACTCTTTAGCATTTCGCGGAATTCCGGGTAAACCGGAAGCTGCCATATTTTTTCACCCGAAACATTAGCTGCTGTCAGAAACTGCTCCATAAATTCCTCGTTGTTAGTAACAGCACCTGTAGCTATATCTCCTAATGTCGACAACACTGCACCTGTCAGCGTAGCGACATCAATAACTCGTTTCGCTCCCCATTCCCGGGCATAGGTCAGCGCATCCGCAAGTACAAGTCTGCCTTCTGCATCGGTATTCAATACTTCTATGGTTCTTCCGCTCATTGATGTAATGATATCCCCGGGTTTAAAGGCATTAGCAGATGGCATATTCTCAGCGGATGGAATGACCATTACGACATTAATTCGTGGACGTAATCGGCCTAATGCCTCCATGACTCCAAGCACAGCCGCTGCTCCTCCCATATCACTGATTAACTCTTCCATGCCTGGGGCTCTTTTTAAGGAAATTCCCCCCGTATCAAAAGTAATCCCTTTACCGACCAGCCCCACTACATTATCCCAGTGCCCCGTTCCCTGGTAACGGATGACGATCATTCGCGGAGGGTTTACACTTCCTTTTCCGACTGCGAGCAATCCGCCCATTCCTTTTTGCTCAATTTCTCGTTCATCCAGCACTTCGGAAGGAAATCCATAACGTTCAGCAACTTCTATAGCGGCCATAGCTAGGTCAGATGGAGTCAGCAGATTGCCGGGCATATTCGTCAAGTTCCGTGCCAGATTCGTAGCCTCACCAAAAGCCAGCCCTCTCTGCATGCCCAGATTCCAGTCACGCTCGAAAGTATCCGCTGGCTTCTTCTCGATAGTAAAAATAACCGAGTTTGGACCTGTATATTGAGATTGCTCCTGCTTATAGGTGGGACGACGATAGGAACCAAGTGACAACCCCTCAGACAACGCATAGGCAATAGATACGATATCCTTATCTTCTGTTAGCTCCTGAACACCTTCAGGCAACTGAAACACTAGCTGTATTGCCTTCAATCGAAGTGCTGCACGTGCTATCTGAACCGCCATTTGACGTAGGTCTTCAGTACTAATTAATTGGTCCCCTTTTCCAACTAAAATAGCTACAGGACAACCAGATGGATAATCTAATGGCAGTACATAAGTCTGATTCAGCTTCCCACTAAAGAGACCTGACTTTCCTAATAATCGAATTCTGTCATTCCACCTCTCTGAGAGGCCTCCATGTTGGGCTTCCGACTCAGAGATGATAAGAATAAGGGCATCACCCTGTATTTCATTAATGGCACTGCCACTATTAAATTCTATATTCATTGTGTCTACCTCCATTTGTCTCCCAAAACCAACCCCCATTGTAACATAAGCAAGGCCGATCTCTGCATCTGTATTATCCGCAGGGATCAGCCTCTTAAACACTTTATATTCTAATCGAATGTACTAATGGATTAATGAATTAATGGCAATGAGATTACAAAATGAGTACCTTCATTAACTCTACTACTGACAGAAATGCATCCGCCATGATTTTTGATGATTCGGTCACTCACGGAAAGCCCTAGCCCTGTCCCATTCTCCTTAGTTGTAAAAAATGGACTAAATAACCTGTCCAGTGTACGGATATCCATTCCCTTTCCGTTATCAGAAATGAACATACGGACTTCAGAACCCTCTCTGTGGGCTCCAACCTCTATTATACCCATTAGACCATCTGCTCTATCCGCAACGGCCTCCATAGCGTTTCTAATCAGGTTGAGGACTACCTGTTTCATTTGTTTTACATCTCCAGAAATCATCATATCTCCCTCCTGAAAAGGATGTAGATTGATCTGGCAACCTTTCATCAGGGCTTCGCTCTCTGTAAGCAGCACTACTTCCTTGAGTAAAGCTGACACAGGAATCATTCCCACTTGAGGAACTGACGGCTTGGAGGAAGTAAGGAATTCATGAATGATATCATTGGCACGATCGATCTCTGCCAAGATTATCTTGCCGTATTCCTGCTTCCCAAGCTGCTGTAGATGCGGGTGAAGCAATTGAATAAATCCACGAATTGCAGTTAATGGATTCCGGATTTCATGTGCAATAGATGCAGATAATTTACCTAGCATAGCCAAACTATCGTTCTGGTAAGCCGTTTGCTCAATCAACTTATAATCGGAGATTTCTTTAACTGTAAACAAATAACAACCCTTCATTTGCTCTCCACAGCATAATGTAACCTTCCAGTAACGGCCATACTCGTCTAAAAATTCATAATTTGATTTTCCTTTGTATACCATCTCTCTATAGCTTTGCAGTACTTGCTTTTTCTTAAAGCGGCTTAGTCTAACGTTAGATAATAGGTGTGATATTGTACAGCCGACAAGGGAGTGACGGGTTAATTCTAGCATCCCGTACATTTGCTTATTTACAAAACTTATAACTCCCTCTTCATCAAAAAGCATGATTCCGCTGTCAATATTCTCTAGTACATCCTCGTATGTAGTATCCACAGGCCCTGACTGATAGGTTCTTCCCGGTAATAGAAGACTTTCTTGATATTGGCTAATCACGATACGAAGTTCCCCCTTTTACTGCATTTGACGAAGACGCTAAAGCGACATCAAATTACTATGTATTTGAGTATATGACGAAGCCGCCAGAACATTCGGTAATCGTTGCACTTTTTCCAACCGGTTCAATTATATTCCAATCATATCCAAGTGAAGTAGACAACGCAATCAGAGAAACTGTCGAATGATAAAAAAATTCATAAAATGATTCCAAAGACATATAAAATATCACATCAAATTATATTTATCACTATTAGTTCGTTCAAATGATTTAAACTCTTTTAAAAGAAAATAGAAAAAGCTAAAGGCCCTCGCGGTTGCGAAGGCCTTGATAAAGAAATGGGTCAGACCCAAATTGTAAATAATCTTACGCTTTCTGTTGCAGACGAAGGCGTCTTTGACTCATCACAGCTAATCTTTTCTTCAATTCCCGTTCCCACTTCGTATCCTCAATCTGTTTGGCTACAGCAAGCAGGTCAAGCGCCATATCGATCTGACTCCGCACAATAGCTAGAGGCTCTTCACTCTCGATGTTAATGACATTCTCGAATATTGCAGTTTCGTCTTCCATGACATAGTCCTGAAAATCCACATCAGTAACACCGTCTCCATGTGCGTATTCCGCCAAGATCTCATACTCGTTTTCGACCTTATAGTGAACCTCTACACGATGACATACCGGACAAAAAAGCAGGGGAACATTATGGACTTGCGTGCGATAATGTTTAAGGGTTCCCTTTGTTCCTACCATACTCGCTCCACAGCAAAAGCTCATATTTGTTCACCCTCCTTAGAATAACTAACCCATCTGAGTTTTTATTATTGTATTACATTACCCCAATGGAGATTCCTCCACTCGAGGACATAATATAACTTTTCACGCCTATTTTCAAATCCATTTTTTATTTAAGCCTTTTTTGGTGCAAAAAACCTCCTTACAGAAAAAACTTCTGCAAGGAGGTCGAAATCAGAATATCAAAGATCAGATAATAGCAGAACAACATTTAAAGGTTTCTGTCACCTGGTTTCCAGTTCATTGGGCATAAGCCACCAGATTGCAGGGCTTGCAGGACACGAAGTGTTTCTTCTACGCTGCGACCTACATCATTGTGATTAACGACCTGATATTTCAATTCACCTTCAGGATCAATGATGAACAATCCACGCAATGCAATTCCTTCTTCTTCAATCAGAATGCCGTAGTCTTTAGCAACTTGTTTAGTAATATCAGCAGCAAGCGGGAAATTCAAACGGCCAAGACCATTCGAATCCTTAGGTGTATTGATCCATGCTTTGTGGCTGTGGATCGAATCAACACTTGCGCCAAGAATTTCTGTATCAAGCGCTTCGAACTGCGCAGCCGCTTCACTGAGAGCTGTGATTTCAGTCGGACATACAAAAGTGAAGTCCAGAGGATAAAAGAAGAATACCAGCCATTTGCCACGATAGTCGGACAGACTTACTTTACCAAAATCCTTACCATCACCTGATACGGTTTGCATAGTAAAATCTGGAGCTGGTCTACCTACTAAACGTTCAGCCATTGCCAAAATCCTCCTTTGATTATGTAAGAAACCAACCATTTCTTGTCGTGATATGCTGGAATAATTTACATCTTGTCTACATATCAAATGGTATCATCGTACAAAATCAAAGTCAATCTTAGACAAATTCCCCTATAATCGTAATTAGAAATTAGATTATATTATGCTTTGCGGATAGCTGCAACAATCAGGTCGCCCATTTCAGATGTACTGATCGCTTTGCTCTTATCTACGGCGATATCACTTGTACGGTGTCCTGCATCCAATACTTCAGCTACTGCAGCCTCTATCGCAGCAGCCGCATCCTCATAACCAAAGGTTAAACGGTACATTAGTGCTAAGGACAGGATTGTTGCAATCGGGTTCGCAAGTCCTTGTCCGGCAATATCAGGTGCGGAGCCGTGAACGGGCTCGTAGAGACCGTAGTTACCATCGCCCATCGAAGCGGAAGCAAGCATACCGATAGAGCCTGTCAACATCGCAGCCTCGTCGCTCAGAATGTCACCAAACATGTTCTCGGTAACGATAACATCAAAGCTAGCTGGACGACGCAGCAGCTGCATTGCGCAGTTATCAACGAGTACATGCTCAACCTCTACCTCAGGATATTCTGGAGCAATCTTATTTACGACCTCACGCCATAACCGTGAAGTTTCAAGTACATTCGCTTTATCAACACTTGCCAGCTTATTGCGACGCTTGCCAGCAATCTCAAAAGCCTGACGTACAATTCGTTCCACTTCCATTACGTTATATACACAGGTATCCACTGCTTCTTCACCATGCTCACCTTGACGACGCAGTTTATCTCCGAAATAAATCCCACCAGTCAGCTCACGAACGACCATAAGATCGGTACCTTCCAGCACTTCTGGCTTCAATGTCGAAGCGTCCTTAAGGCAATCGAATACGACTGCTGGACGTAAGTTTGAGAACAATCCAAGTGCTTTGCGAATGCCAAGCAATCCGGTTTCAGGACGAAGCTCCTTAGAATTGTTATCCCACTTCGGTCCGCCTACAGCGCCCAGTAATACGGCGTCAGCACTGCGACAGATTTCCAGTGTATCTTCCGGCAGCGGTGTGCCTCTTTCGTCTATTGCAATGCCTCCAAAAAGAGCGTGCTCCGTTTCAAAAGCATAACCAAATACTTCTTCCGTTGCTTTCAATACTTTTTCTGCTTCAGCTACTACTTCAGGTCCAATACCGTCCCCTGCGATTACGGCGATTTTTTTAACCTCACTCATCTCAGTCACTCCTCAAGTGGTCTGCTCTAACAGACATAGTTCTTCTTTATATTGTTGTATCATACCCAGTCGTAAAGGACAAAGATATAGATTCTATTGAGTTGATAGGCATAGCCTATAGGATACTTATTTTGAAGGAAGATTTTCTTGAGTAATGAAAAAGCCGCCAGATATATCCCTTTGGCGACTCTGCGCTTTCATGTTCTATTAATGAATTGGATTTGCAATTACTGAAATTTCACCAGCAGAATATTCCAGGAAATATGCAATTTTTGTAGTTAGATTATAATTCAAAAATTTACTTTTCCCATTTCCAGGCCATTTTTGATCTTTTACGATCTGAGCGCCTTCTTGCGAAAATAACGACCAGGTTTGTTCTAATACATCCCCAACAAACACTTGATTGTTAATAAAGTCCGTCTTCCACCCCGAAAGATTACCCTCTTCTTTAAAAGCTTGCTTAATAGAGGTTACTGCGCTTCCTGTTGCAACATTCATCAAACGGAACACGTTCTGAGAATCACCTGAAACAGGACGCTTCGCGTTAGCTGGAGCAGGCTGGTAAATGTATGATGTGTATACTGCCAAATTTGCACCATTAAATTTAAGCTTAATGTCAGCATTAAAGTCTTTAAACATTTTTTCATTATGGTGAAATAAATTAATTGTTCTCACAAAGAAATCATCGCTCATTATACCTTGTGCTTGATACTTTATAGCTAAATAAGGATATCCAACAAAATCCCAACCCTGAACGTTTACACTTTCATATCCGGTATCGTTAATCTTAGCGTTAAAGCTTACACTTGGCATCTTCCAAGGATACTGATAAAGATTAAAGGAATCTCCAAATTGAACCATGATTCGTTCGTTTACTTTCCCCGTAGGAGCAACCCATTTGATTTTGTCTGCCACACCTTTAAGCGGTATTTCTGTTTTACTAATCTGCTCCCCAGCATAGGAAAAGACCGTTTTCGTAATTGCGTTGCCGTTTGATTTCTTGAGTAGCACTATTTTTTGCGGATTCTTCATCACGTTAAGGTCGAGAATCGTATGAGTATCGTTTGATAGGTTGACTACCTTATTTGTTGTTACATTGACTACGTCAGCTTTGTTAGTGCTATGATCAATGATTGCGACGAGATCGGTACTAACATAAAGCGTATCTGTACTGTCCAAGCTTGGAGGTGACTTCGATGGATTAGCATAAGACTGATTTGTGAATACAAGCATTACAATAATTGCTGCAAAAATAATACTGAAGCTCTTTTTCATAGTATTCCCTCCATTATGATATTTTTCCCATTGTAAATACGTTGTAAGCTAAAAAAAGTTTTTGAAAACATAAAACTACGCTATTGAGCACCAGAGAAGGACTTGGAAAATTTGCCCTTGGTTAATAAGTTGTTTACAATTAAGTTGAAATCATCTACCTAAGGAGTGAATGCGAAGTGCAATATGCTAAGCTTGGCAAATCCGGTATGAAGGTCAGTCGGCTATGTCTCGGAACAATGAACTTCGGCCCACAAACAGATGAACAAGAAGCCTTCCGTATTATGGACGCTGCACTCGACGCAGGTGTTAATTTTTTTGATACCGCTAACATTTATGGTTGGGGTGAGAATTCCGGTTTAACAGAAACGATTATTGGTCGTTGGTTTAAGCAAGGTGGGGGGCGACGTGAAAAGGTCGTGTTAGCTACCAAGGTATACGGTGCAATGAGCGATAAGCTCGACGGGCCTAATGATGAGGGTGGACTATCATCTTATATTATACGCCGCCATCTAGAGGGGTCTCTGCAGCGTCTCCAGACCGATCATATTGAATTGTACCAGATGCATCACGTTGACCGTAGTGTCTCTTGGGACGAGCTGTGGGGGGCTTTCGAGCTTGCTGTAAACCAAGGAAAGATTGGTTATGTCGGCTCCAGTAACTTTGCGGGATGGGATATCGCTGTAGCCCAACAAGAAGCGAAGGCACGTGGCTTTTTAGGTTTGATTTCTGAGCAGCATAAATACAGCCTCACCTGTCGCCTTCCTGAACTTGAAGTATTACCCTCCTCTCTCCATCATGGATTAGGCGTTATTCCTTGGAGCCCACTGGATGGAGGTCTTCTTGGACGCAATGCACTTAAGAAAATAGAAGGCAGCCGCAGTGGAGGAAATGCTGAGCGCGTAGAGCAATACAAAGATCAGCTTGAGGCTTTTGCAAGCTTATGTATGGAGCTTGGGGAACCACAAGATAATGTAGCACTAGCATGGTTATTAGCCAATCCTGCTGTAACCGCACCCATTATTGGACCACGCACACTAGAGCAATTCGAGAGTGCACTGCGCAGTCTTGAGATTGTGCTAGATGAATCTGTCCTTAAACGTTTAGATGAGATCTTCCCAGGACCGGGCGGAGAAGCTCCTAAAGCTTACGCTTGGTAGGTTTCTTATAATTTGAAAAAGGGCGCTAAGGCTTCAGCAGAACCAATCGCTGAAGCCTTAACTCCCTTTATTGTTCGTACTTATTCAGCTGTGTCCACGGTTACACTTCCATTACTCGTACTTAGGTCCACAGTATAAGTTCCTTTACCAAGAATGGCAGTGCCAAAGCTGTCCCCGTCTAGATCCCAAGGGACATTCCCCTTCAGTGAGCCATTGCTAGTATCCGCTGTAATCTTCGCATCGGACACAGTTGGCAACCCCACCGTAATCTTTCCGTTACTAGACGAACATTTCCATTTTCCAGTCACTGCTGAATTAATAGTGATCTTGCCGTTGCTGCTCTTTGCCGTCAACGCTCCATCTATATTATCCAATATAATCGCACCATTAGAGCTTTTGAGCTGCGCTCCACCTTGGATGTTCTGAACAGTCAGTGAGCCATTGCTGGTATCTGCCTCAACTCCGCCAGCAACATCATGAATATTTATAACCCCATTACTAGTGTCAACCACTAAGCCAGACTTTAAATCCCAGGCTTCTATTGACCCGTCACTAGTATCTACCTCAACAGCAAGGCTGCTAGGTACACTTACATTTAAATAAGGACTTTTAGTATTAAATCCAAACTGAATATTAGAGAACCAATTATGATCTGTATCAAGCTCCATAATCAGTGTATCTCCCTCAGTTTTTACTTTCCATTTCTTTTCCAACGCACTTTCGGCTTCACTTTGTGATTTTCCAGGTAGGAGTAAGCTTCCCTCATAATCCAATGAGCTTCCATCTATTCCCTCGACCTTTACTTTTCCACTTGGAAGTACGATTTTCAGCGTCGTAATATTGTCTTTCACTTCGACATTGCCGCTTAGTGGAGTTAAATGTGTATTCCCGATTAAACTGCTAAGTGAGCCGCCGGCCATTACGCTCTGTGCACTGCTTGCTCCAACCAACAGGATGATCAATAGGATTGCCCAACCGCTCACACGACTTTTGGCATCGGATTTGATAAACAATCTTAGCAACATCTCGAGTCCGAATAGGATCAACAGTGCTGGCCATAAATAACCAAGTACTTCATAGCTGATCATATTATACTGAGCCATCACAATAATGACACCAAGTGCAATGCAGCCTATAGCTGCAGTAAAACTCCCGATTTTCCATCTCCCCATAGTCAAATCCCCGTTTCTTACGCTCTCGTATTGTTTCTTAGCATCTTCAGACCGTACGCAATCAGACCCAGTGATAACAAGATCGTACCAATGTTAATCTCAATTAACATTCTCCAAAGCGTCGGAAATGCTGAGATCACCAGCATAAGGAACCCAGCAACAACACATCCAACACCAACCCAAGCCGGATTCACATCTTCATGTGGGTAACCCGGCATAGAGGATATCCCCATCGTCCAAGGTTCTCCGAAGCTGTCAGGATGGAACATCATACGCTCGTGTTCGGCAGCAGTTACTTTCATCCAAGCCGCTTTCTGCAGGGCATCAAACAATTGGTAAAACCATAGTGCAGCTAGCGCAAAAGGGAAGATCATGGGCTCAGACGGAATAAACATAATACATAAGGAAGCCCCGATCATAAACTGCAGCCCCTGCTTTTTGAAGCCTAAGTACAAATGACCTACACCAGGAATCATAGCTAGCATAAAAGTGAGCCAACGTCTCTTCTTAATCATAATACATCCTCCTAAAATTTGGATAGCATAAACTTTTCAGTTTACCTGAATCCATCTATTATTTATAAATCTCTTTATGACTATTTTCTAAAGCCACCAAACCATTGGGTCACCGAATTCGACACATGACCATTAATTTCAGTAATCCCATAAGCCAAATTCTCAAAAACGCCAAACTGTAACAATAAGAAGCTCAAGCAGGCAGCCACCGCATAATGCATCCAAGATGTTCTAGGAGCATAGCGACGTCTTACGCTTGTCGCTTTAACCGCTCGCTCTCTGCGTCCTGTTTCGAGCTGCTCGATATGGGCCATAACACCTGCTGCGAGATCTGGAAAGTCCATCTGTTCATGCTGATATTCACTGTCCGTTTCCATTTCTGACCAAAGAGCGGACATTTCCTTAGCTTCCTCCAGCCACTGCGCGCAATCAGGACAGGATTGTATGTGCAACCGGATACTCAGCTCCATATCTGGAGACAGTAGGCCGTCAATGTAATGTGGCATCCATTCCTTCACTATTGCACAATTCATCGCAATTCCTCCCTTTGTCTACGCATCATCTGTCTGGCACGATAAAGCTGCGATTCGATAGTCTTAACGGAAACACCTTTTTGCTCCGCTATCTCTTGATAAGAATTTCGCTGAAAATAGTACAGCTGTACGACCGACCGGTACGGTTCCGCAAGGCTGTTCACATTCTCACCCAGCTCAGCTGATTGTTCCTGCTCTAGCACCTCTTGCTCTGGTGTTTGAGACGTTACCCAATCATTCTCAGTGTAATCAGCTGCACTCCGATGCCTCCACTCCCTATCATTGGCCCGTTTCCAGTCCAGACAGGTTCGATAGGCTATCCGATAAAGCCATGTCGAGAAGGTAGACTGTCCTCTGAAGGAGGGGAGCGCTTTGTATGCTTTTATAAAAACCTCTTGGGCCATATCTTTGGCCGATTCGGCTTCTCCAGTAATCTTGACGCACACTCTGTATACCATGCCTTGATAACGTGTCACCAAATGCCCAAAGGCCTGATGCTCACCGTTCAGCACAGCAGAAATCCATTCCGCCTCTTCCAGCTTTCTCCCCTCCTTCACCTACATAACGTTAGACGCCAGCCAATTCTAATCCCCTGCAACTTTTTTTTAATTTTTGAAATATTTTTGGGAAAGGAATATATTGTTTTTTGTCGAATAATGTTTAATTACTATGACTAAAAGAAAACTCTTTCTAATTATCGTGCTATTTCTTACTATACTTACTGGATTTCGCTTCCTATGGGTTTGGGCATCGCCTCATGCCATACAACCACAATTAGTCAAAGGAGTTCTCGATTTACGGAATAAAGACTTAAATCAAGACAAGCTCCTTACCTTAAAAGGCCAATGGGAGTTCTATCCTAATACGCTGCTTCCCACTTTCAATAAAGAATCTCTAAACAAAGCTCCCCCTAAAAAATATATACAAGTCCCGGATCAGTGGAACGATGCCATTCATAATGGCGAAAAGACTGGTTTTGGCTACGGCTCCTATCGGTTACGGATTCTTGTAGATAAAAATGAAAAGCAGTCTTATGGCATACTCATATCCGGGGTTCGGACTTCTTCGGAAATATATATCAATGGTGAACTACTAGGAAATTCAGGTTCTCCATCTGCCAATAAAGAAGACTATGTTGCTCGTGTATTACCTTACTCCGTATCTTTTACAACGGATAAGACTGAGATTGAAATTGTGATTCATGTAGCCAACTACTCTTTATCTCATACAGGCGGTATTTTTAAACCCATTTTATTTGGTAACGAAAAAACCTTAACACATCAGCGGATCGTTTCCATAATCCTTCAACTGTTATTATGTGTAGTACTTCTACTTCATGCAGTCTATGCAGCAATATTATATACCATTGGTCCGCGGCAAAAGATGTTGATCTATTTTTTTCTGTTGGTAATTTCCGCTATAACTACAGTACTAATTGATGATGACAAGCTTTTGCTGCATATGCTTCCCTTAAACTACCAATGGAGCTTAAAACTATTAATCATCTCTAATATTATGGCTTTTATATTCATCTTACTGACAAGCAAGCAACTAATGTTCCAGAATTTAAAAATTAAAAGCGTTCGGATCCTGACCAGCTTATCCTTGGTACATATCCTTTTCATACTGCTCGGTCCCGTTGTCCACTATTACGAATCATATACGCTTCTTTTTTTCATCAATATATTCGTTCTATCATTAGAAGTTGTAGTTCTCTTTCTGAAATCTGCGCTTAAAAACAACGATGGCTCTATTTTTCTATTGCTATCTATCCTAGCCATCATTAACAGCAATCATTGGGGATTGTTCAAAAATTTCGATCTGGTTGACGTTACCTATTATCCTTTCGACCTGATTATTGCCTTTTTATGCTTTGCGACTTTTGGGTTTAAGCGCTATTTCTGGAATACTAAACAGACTGAAAATCTGGCAAAAAGCCTGCAAAGAACCGTTACGCAAAAGGATGATTTCCTAGCTAATACCTCTCACGAGCTGAAAAACCCCCTACATAGCATCATTAATATTGCTGAGACCGTCTTAGACAGTGAGAGAGACTCTTTAATGCATCAAAACGCAAGTAATCTAGAACTGCTAATTACCGTCGGAAGACGTATGTCTTTACTGATAAACGATCTTCTAGATCAATCACAGCTTCGTGAAAGCAACATTCAATTACAGTTAAGAAATGTTCCCATTCAATCCGTAGCTGTTGGCGTACTCGATATGCTCAAGTTCCTAACGGAAGGTAAGCACATTACACTAATCTCGGAGATTCCCGACTCGTTTCCTTCTATTGTGGCAGATGAGAAAAGACTCATTCAGATTTTGTTCAATCTGCTTCAAAATGCTGTGAAATATACGAGTGTGGGCTCAGTTAGGGTCCATGCGGATATTCATAAGGGTGTGGCGCGCATCCATATTACGGATACTGGCATTGGAATGAACGAGGAAACACAGCTTAGAGCCTTCCAACCCTATGAACAGGGTGACTCAAGCGTGACAGCAATAAGTGGTGGAATTGGATTGGGCTTAAGTATTTGTAAACAGTTAGTTGAACTTCACGGTGGAGAGATTAGCGTAAAATCTTCACTTGGCAAAGGCTCTACTTTTACTTTTACTATGCCTCTATCCGATTCAAACATTCAAAAATTCAATTTAGAATTCTCAACAGTGACTGAATACACCGACAAACTATCTCATATTAGGCTATCCGAATTTAACACTACATCTGCTACTTCAACGGATGGAAGAAGACCTAAGATTTTGGCTGTCGACGATGACCCGGTTAATCTGAAAATCCTTACTAGCGTACTATCCATCAAAGACTATGAAATGGTTACGGTAACCAGTGGAATTGATGCTTTAATAAAACTGGATACTGATCAATGGGATTTAATCATTACAGATGTAATGATGCCCCAGATGTCCGGCTATGAATTAACACAGAGAATTCGTGAACGTTTTACTATAGCTGAGCTTCCTATTCTACTTCTGACCGCACGTAGCCAGCCGGAAGATATCTACACCGGATTTGTTTCGGGCGCGAACGACTATGTAATGAAACCCATGAACGCTATGGAGCTAAGAGGACGGGTACGTTCCTTAACAGACTTAAAACAGTCCGTAAATGAACGGCTTCGTCTGGAAGCAGCGTATCTTCAAGCGCAAATACAACCACATTTCTTATTCAACACATTAAATTCTATATCTGCTCTGGCATCTTTTGATACACAGCGTATGGGTCACCTTATTGATGCCTTTAGCTCTTATTTACGCTTAAGCTTTAACTTCTTGAACGCTGAGCCGATGATACCGATTGAACACGAGCTTGAGCTTGTCCGTGCCTATCTGTACATAGAGAAAGAGCGCTTTGAGGACAGGATGACCATCAACTGGGAGTTAACAGAAAATCTACATTTTCAGTTACCTCCCTTGACCATTCAGCCACTCGTTGAAAATGCCGTTAGGCATGGTATATTAAGCCGCTCCAAAGGAGGTACGCTTTCAATATCCATCAAAGAACTAGCTGATGACATCGAGATTACAATCGCTGATAATGGTAAAGGTATGACTTCCGAGCAACTTCAGCAACTGCTGAGCAGTCAGTCTAATGTAACAAGAGGGATTGGATTTCTTAATACACATAAACGCTTGTTACGTGTCTATGCTAAGGGTTTGCAAATTAAAAGCAAGGAAGGGCTAGGTACTTCAGTAAGTTTCATAATCCCTTCTGAAAAAAGAAATATGAATCACAAAAATACCTAGTCACAGACAGACTATAATGAACCGAAAAATAAAGAAGAGTTTATTGTTTTTTGCTAAAAAATACTATATTGAGTGGTGAAATAACAATGATTCAAGCAGTATTAGTGGACGATGAACGCCTTGCTCTCGTAAAGTTAGAATTCATGTTAAAAGAAATGGAAGCTGTTCATATCATCGCGTCCTATACAGATCCTGTTCAAGCTATACAAGAAGCTCCAGCCTTGGAGCCTGACGTTATTTTTATTGATATTGAAATGCCTGAAGTGAGCGGACTTCAAGCTGCCGCAATTCTGCAAGAGGTCTGTCCAAACGCTAATATCGTTTTCGTGACCGCGTATAACCAATATGCAGTGGAAGCCTTTGAGTTAAATGCGATTGATTATATTTTGAAGCCCGTGCGACATGACCGTTTATTCAAAACAGTACAACGCTTGGAGGACAGATTGAGGTTTGCACCAAAAAGCACAGAGGTAGCACATGAACTAACGATTCGTTGTTTTCAATCGCTGCGTTTTGAACGAGGAGGACAACCTTTAAACAATCTCCGTTGGAGAACTTCTAAGGCACAAGAATTGTTTGCTTTCTTGCTTCATAATCGCAATCGATTCGTCAGTAAAGATACCCTGATTGACCTACTATGGCCAGATTTCAACCTTAAAAAGGCTTCTACCCATCTCTACACAACCATTTATCAAGTACGACAATGTTTAAAGCAGAGTGAGGTAGATCTGCATATCAGCAACGTCAGTGGCGGGGAAGGGTATACGCTTGAGACCGGGCCGCTTCTAATCGATGCAGCCCAGTGGGAGCACAACATTCTTGCACTCGAATCCATCGGAGAGGACAATTGTGCAGAACATCAAAGCTTATTTGAACTGTATTCAGGGGATTATTTTGGTGATTACGATTATTTGTGGGCGGAAGGCGAACGACAACGTCTGCGCACCATTTGGCTACACCATGCTATGGGAATGGCCCAGTTCTATATCGACAACAACAGAGTTCCCGAAGCTGTCACTGTGTATCAAAAGGTAGTACAGCTTCAGCCCTATTTTGAACAAGGACATTTAGGATTAATGAAAGTCTACGACAGTATTGGGGAACGATCCGCAGTGGAAGAACAATACAAGAATCTGACGGAATTATTGAAAGGCGATCTAAGTATTGGTCTTCCTGCCGTTGTTCAAGATTGGTATGAACAATGGGAACTACATAACCTTAGAATACGCAGCAAGAAATAGTTTCTATTTAACAAAGACACCCGGATCTATTCGGGTGTCTTTGTTGTTACGATATATTAATTGCTGCGTTTGAAACAGCTAGTTAAACGAAGCTAGCGAATTACGCAAGATTGAACAAACTTGTCCGAAGCAAATTCAGACATTGTTCAATAAGCCGCAATTCTAACATGTTGTTGGCAGAGCTATGCCCTATTATCCTAGTTCCGGTTGATCTACGAAGGTAACAGCGGTATCTGAAGTGCTGTGCAATTCAAAGATGACAATCTCATTGTCGCCTTGTTTCAATAGAGGACCTGGCACATACATTGTTTTCTGTGGTCCGATATTCCAATAGCGTCCAAGGTTGAACCCATTAATGAACACGACGCCTTTAGTCCATCCTTCCATGCTCAAGAACGTATCACAAGGTTCATCCACAACCAAGGTGCTGCGGAAGAAGCTAGGTTCCATTTGCCTGAATAAACCTTCAAACTGCAGACCAGATAAATCCGTTAATGGCAACGTATAAGTCGTCCATTCCGACAGAAACTGCCGTCCATAACGTACCCCTTCGGTAATCCCTTTACAATCTCTCATAAAAGGACCATAGTTGACACGTCCTAAATTCTCCACAAGTATACTAACATGCAGCCCTTCGGCCGGAACCTCGAACTCTAATTTCACCTCTGGCTCTACACGATCTAAGGTTGCAGTGAGCTCTCCATTCAGAAAGACTATTGCACGATCATGTAAATCCTGGATGAAGAACTCATCTTTGGGACGAGGTCCTGTAAGGAACGTACTATAATGAATAAAGCCATAATCCTGACCCAATTTCTCCATCGATTCAGGGTATGCAGAGTGAATAGGTGCAGAAATACGATTCAAGTTTGCGGTAAGTGAAGTCTGCTCCTTCATCTCTACTCTCCCATATGCTCTCTTAGCGACAGGAGCTAGCAACTCAATGGGTCCGAGATCTACATATTTGGAGATCACTTCACGAACTGCATAATATTTAGCTGTCGGCTCACCGGATTCACTCAGTAAGGAATCATAGTCATAACTAGTAATTGTTGGTTCATAGCTGTCAAACGTATGTCCATTCGCTCCGTTGTAGAACCCAAAGTTAGTTCCGCCATGGAACATATAGAAATTAACGGATGCGCCTAAACTAAGTATCTCATCCAATACCTTCGCTACATCCTCAGCCGGACGCGTATGATGCTCCTCACGCCAATGATCAAACCAACCGTTCCAGTATTCCATACACATGATTGGAGCCTCTGGTTGGTATTCACGGAGCTTGTTGAATGCTTCTACTGGACGTGATCCAAAGTTCACCGTCTCCAGCACACCTGGGACCATACCTCCCTGTAACATCGCGTCTTCAGGTCCATCGGAAGTGAATAGTAGTACATCTATCCCACGGGAAATCATGCTGTCTTTTAAATGAGTCAAATAGCGCTTGTCATTACCGTAACTTCCGTACTCATTCTCAATCTGCATAGCAATGATCGGGCCACCATTTGTACATAACAGTGGTTGTAATTTGGGGAGCAATACATCATAATACGCATCTACATGATCTAGAAATGGCTTATGGTAGCATCGAAGACGCATATCCGAATCAGCTAGCAACCAAGATGGCAGTCCACCAAATTCCCATTCTGCACAAATATAAGGTGCGGGACGAACGATGACATGCAGACCCAAATCTCCAGCCAATTCAATAAACCGGACTACATCTGCCATACCTTCAAAATTATGTTGGCCTTTCTTCGGCTCGTGTAAATTCCATGCCACATAGGTTTCAACCGTATTGAAGCCGCAAGCTTTTAATTTGATAAGACGGTCTTCCCAATGTTCCGGCAGAGTCCGAAAATAATGGATGGCCCCTGAGATAAGCCGTATCGCCTGATCGTTATAATAAAAGGAAGATCCTGAATAATGAAAAGTTGCCATATTCTCAACACCTCGTAATGGTATGATCACTTAAGTAGAATATCTTGCTATCGCTTGATTGATCCGCTCTCTTGCCTCTAAGAGCCATGTTCCCTGATCCCTCGGGTATACAGAGAAGGTCAACGATGTACTCAGACCCTCTTCCATAATGGCTATCGTTGCTTTCTTGCCAATTTTCTGCTCAAGTAATTCTAGTGCGCGCAAATCCTGCAACCCTTCATATAGAACTTCCAGTCGAATGGATTCAATCGGGCCTTCTTCTCCCGGATAGACCAAGTAGGCATCTCCTGAGGGAAATGCATGCTCAGCGTCAGTCGTACGATAAGGGTCCAGCTGCTGATTCAATGAATATTGCGAGTACCAGAAGTTATAACCCCAATGCAAGAAGCCCTGTAATCCGAATTTATACAATTGAAACCCGATTATACGATTTCTAGCAGATGGCATGTTGAAAAACCGGTTGGATACTTGTTCACCTTGAGCGCAGCAATAGTACGTCCAAAGGTCTGGAACCTGATGTTCTAAGAACGGTTCAATATGCGTATTCGCAGGAATCGGCCTTTTCACCAGGCCCTGTTCATACAACTCCAATTCGGACAAAGCGTCCATGATCGGATAACTTGATAAATGTTTATAAATGATCTCACTTGCAGCTCGGTACGATTCCAAATGTTCCTCTCCTGGTTCATCTGAAATATGGAACCAGCTTTGCTGGTCTATTCCCTGCTCTTTCAAATATTGATCTAAGCAAGGTAAAAATTGATCCAAGAAACTACGGTATTCCGCCGAGGATGCGTCCGTATCCCAGCCGAATAGTTGCTGATCTTCACCTTGAATGGTTACCATTATTTTTGGTGCACATTTTGCACCCCATTGAGTAAATAAATGAGAGAACTCAAAGTATTTGAAGCCAAGTCGGCGGCACATCGATACCCAACGAGTAAGCAGATCAAATCCGAATTCATAACGATCTCCCGCTTTAGTCACGGAAATCAATTGAACGGTTGGACGTACTCCACCAATGGCTGTATCCAAAGGCGGTGTAAACAACGGAGTTAAGATCATGTTCATGCCATGCTTAACCATCGTATCTGCATAACGTTCTATAAGGGCCCAATGTGCTTCACTAAATACTTCGACACCATACTTTGTAGCAAGACAATCCACATGGAACCATTCCGTATGAATTAACTGTTGCGGCGGTAGTGTTGCAGGGATAACGGTTAACTCGAATACATCCGATTCACCTAACATCTGCCCTTCAGATGATTGGAAGAGGACCTGAATAGAGCGAAGCCCCGTACTCATTGTTTCATCCAAGGTTATCGTCACCCATAAAGATCGCCATTGTCCCGGGATCGATGAAATAGATTGTTGATCCAGCGTATACAATGGATCTGGATATAATCCCGGCGTAGTTCTTAGCACATCGTCATCATGATTTTTGAAACAAGGCATTTCTGAGGGAACAAGTCCAACGGATCTTATACATATTAGATCTGGAAGAGATGACTTTATCTCTACTTTAATATTCTTTAGAAGTGTATCTGAGGTATAAGCGACTTGGAACGAAAATGTTTCTCCGACAAGTGCGGTTGCACTGTGATAGGATTCATGATTCGGCACTTCATCAGCAAATACCTTAACCAACGAACTTAATAACATCGTCTGAAATGGCTGCGGGGCATTCATCGTTGCTTCACCTCTTCATCATTACAGACACTTTGTGCAAATTCTTTCAGAACAATACTGTTACCCTCGATGCGAGATTGCTCTGCTGCAAAAGCCATAAGGTGACTTTGAACGGAATGATTTGCTGATGTAAGACCTTGAATCTTCCCTTCCGCTCGAACCAGCTTAACAAAATCTTTGATTAACCCCATATCGCCGCCGCCATGACCAACATGACCACCTGCATTCTCGAACGAGATTCTCTCTACCTTACCGCTGCCAAAATGGATCACTTCAATTTCATTCTTCTCCATCGCACCGCGAATTTCCCCCGTGGTACCCATCAGCTTGAGGGTACGACTTACATCTTTGGTAAACGCACTCATTGTAAAAGCTATAGTTACGGAATTAGCAAATTCTAGATTTACCACTTGATGGTCGACGACATCATTATCACAATGATAGACACATCGTCCATAAGGTCCTTCCTGAAGAGCATTCAGGCGGGCTTCATAGCTTGGATCATCGCTAATTGCCGATGTAGGCCAATCCGTATCCTCCGTCAAATATTGATTAGGAGCATAATAGAGACATTTATCTGCTGCTGGGCATCCATCTGTGCAACGTAGCGGGGCTCCTTCCGGTGCTTCACTAGATTTGAAATGGGACAGTGAGCCGAAGGAAGACACTCGAACACATTCTGAATCTGTCAACCAGGAAAGAATGTCCAGATCATGACAGGACTTAGCGAGAATCATCGGACTGGACTCATCCTTTTTGCGCCAATTCCCTCTTACGAAGCTATGAGCTTGATGCCAGTAACCCACGTTCTCATTATGTTGAATGGACATCAATTGTCCGATCGCACCACTTTCCAGCAGTTCCTTGATCGTAGAGAAGAAATTGGTATATCTCAATACATGGCATATCGAGAAGACACGATTCACTTTAGAGGCCATTTCCCCCATAAGTACACATTCCTTGGCATCAGGGGACATCGGTTTTTCTAATAGTACATGATACCCTGCCTCCAGTGCTTTCATTGTTGGCACATAATGCTGATTGTCTTGGGTACAGATAAATACCGCATCTGCTACTTTCGGGGAGGCAAAAAAATCATCCCAATGGGTAAAGCACATATCATCAGCCAGCTTATGTCTTGCCTTAAATTTATTTCTCCGCTTCGCATTCGGCTCTGCAACAGCTACAACTTGAAGCTCATTGGGGTGCTGAATCGCATATTCTGAATAATTAATTCCTCGCAGGCCCGCTCCAATTAAAGCAACAGTAACTTTCTTCATCGCAATCTGCTCCTTCATATGAGACTTTATGCTATGTCTGTACTCTATTTCTTTATTCTTTAACACTACCAACCGTCATTCCTTTTACGAAATACCTTTGTAAGAATGGATACACTACCATAATTGGCAATGCGCCCATGAATATTTGCGCTGTTCGGATCGTCTTCTCACTCAGGTTCTCCATCACCTTGAGCTGCTCAATGGACATCGATGACATCTGGGCATTGATAGACATAATCAAGGTAGAAAGATAGGTCTGTAGTGGATAGTGCTCAGGTGAATTCAGGTAAAGGATACCGTCAAACCAAGCGTTCCAATGCCCAACTATGGTGAATAACCCAATCGTTGCGATGGATGGAAGGGATATCGGTAAATAAATTTGCCAAAGTACTCTCCAATGTCCGGCACCATCAATCGTAGCCGCTTCATCCAATTCTCTTGGAATAGATCTGAAGAAGTTAAGCATCAGAACCATATTCCATACATTCAATGCACCTGGTAAGATAAGCGCCCAAATGGAATCGATTAAGCCTGTATTCTTCACTACGATATACGTCGGAATTAAGCCGCCTCCAAAAAACATCGTAATCGCGAATATCCATACATATACGGTTCTAAATTTAAACTGATCATTCGATTTGGAAAGCGGAAAAGCAGTAATAAATACTAGAAACAAGTTAACTACTGAACCGAGCACTACTCGTTTTACGGAGACTCCCAAGGAACGAAAGAACTCTACCTTTTCTCCTAAATATACATAAGCATCCCAGGAAAAGCCGACGGGCCAAAGCTTCACTTCTCCAGCCATCGCAGCTGTATTCGAGCTTAGTGAGATGGAGAGTAAGTGTACAAATGGGATAATGCCGAGTATGGTAATGAAAGTTAACAACAGCGTATTGAACACGATAAATAACTTTCTGCTGAATGATTGTTTATGTAGCACCATCTCCACCTCCTAGAATATGCGGTAATTGTTAAATTTGTAAGCTGCATAGTAAGTTGTTGATACCATAAATAAAGATATTATCGATTTAAAGAGACCCACTGCTGCCGCAGGTCCAAATTGTTGGCTGAACATCCCCAATCGATAGACAAATGTATCTATTATATCTGCGCCTGCATATACAGTCGGGTTATACATAATCAATATCTGCTCAAAACCTGCGTTAAGAATACCACCGAGACCTAATACACTAAGTAAAATAATAATCGGTGCTATACCTGGAAGCGTAATGTTAAGCATTTGCTTCCATTTCCCTGCACCATCTACCTCTGCCGCTTCATACAGCGTCGCATTAATTCCTGTGATGGCAGCAAGCATGATGATCATATTGTAGCCCATGCCTTTCCAGACATCCGAGCCAATGATAATCCCCCTGAACCAACAATTATCAAGCATGAACATGATAGGTTCTAAGCCCATAGAGGAAATTAAGCCATTAATAGGTCCATTCAGAGAGAATAATTCAATAATGACACCCCCAAGGACGGTCCATGAAAGGAAGAACGGGAGGAAAATGGCGGATTGAATAAAACCTGCGAACCATTTCTTAGTAAGCTCATTTAATAATAAAGCTAGAATGAGCGGGACAAGCAGCGACAATACCATTTTGATGATAGCTATGACTAGCGTATTCCAAAGTACTTGCTTGAAATCCGGTAAATTAAATACATAACGGAAGTTATCTAATCCCACAAAATCGGATTTAAAAAAACCGGATAACGGCTCAAACTGTTGAAACGCCATAACCAGGCCGGCCATCGGTCCGTAGGCATAAATCAGTGTAACAATCACACCCGGTATTAACATGATATGAAGCGGATATTCTTTCTTCAGTGATTTCATAGATGCCCTCCTCACCAACTTACTCATTTTAAAACGGGAGGTGAGTCGGCTCACCCGACTCACCTCACCCGCTTTCTTGTCCCTATGATTTATTTCGTAGCTTCCGTGCTATACCATTCATTGACCTCATCGATAATTTCATTACCGCCAAGTGCCTTCCAGCTATCCACGAATTTATCGAAATCATCAAGAGAACCACCCATGATAATCTTGGTAAAGGACTCTTGCATCAACTTATCCAGCTGACCGCCCTTTTCCACTACTGTTGGTGTAGGAAGACCGTAAAACTCGTTGTATACAAATTGTTGATTTTCTTTAATTTGTCGTGTTAAGCCCCAGCCACCGTCTTTTGCAGCCCGGCTATAATATTGACCCCAGTTTACACCTTTGGTAGCGTTAGATGTGTCGCCTGCCAGGAAGTCCTTAGTCGCTTTGAAAGTATCCGCAACGGTCTTATAATTTGCATCGTCTATTGTAATTTCAGTCTGATTAGCATCGAGCGCTTTGTTTACTTCCCTGTAAATCGTATCAATATCAACAGGGTTGGCAATCCGTGGGTTAAACCAGTTGTATACATAGCCATCTGCCGCTTTGTTCTTATCCTTGTATTTCTTATTACCAACTTCGATGTAGAAATTGAGCATCTTAATCGCTGCTTCTGGGTTCTTCATCTTTTTGTTCACAACGAAAATTTTGTTGCTGCGGATTTTTGGAACGAGTGATTTAGCTGGACCATCAATCCCTGGAAGCTGAATTGCAATCCAATCCGCCTTTGGATCTTTGTCTACGCTGGAGTTAAGCGGCCAGTTCGGATACCACCACTCTCCGTAGGAAATACCCACTTTACCTGCAGTCAGATCTTCTACAGCCTTATTCTCATCCTTTAGTGCAAACTCTTTATCAATAATTCCATCTTTATACCATGCTTGTAGCTTACCAAGTGCATTCTTCACTTCAGGCTGAATCAATCCCGGTAACAATTTGTCATCGCCGCCTTTAATCCAAGCCGATTGTTTATCACCAACGGAAGGATAAGCACCGAATCCATTAAAGAAACCTCTGACATCAAATCCCCAAAAGAAGAGATTCTTTTGCATGGCGATACCATAGGTGTCATTCTTACCATTCTGATCTGGATCATTATGTGTGAATGCTTGTGCAACTTTCTCAAGCTCATCGATCGTCTTCGGTGCCTGTAAACCTAGATTATTAAGCCAATCTTGACGAATCCATAGCAGCTGCGTGGATAAGAAGGGATCTTCAAATGCAGGAATACCTAATTGCTTACCATCCGCACTGAACGTTTTCATCGCGAATCCACCATCTGAGTCCATATAAGCCTTAAGAGCTGGTGACGCATATTGTGCATAAGCATCTGTCAGATCAGCAAGCATATCTTGCTTTTTAAGTTTCTCATAGTTCTTCTGATCAACTTCTATCACATCGGGTAGATCCCCCGATGCCATTGCAAGCGAGAACTTCTGTTCAAACTGGGCAGAGGGAACGGTCCATTTGTATTTCACTTCAATATTCATCATCTCTTTGAGATCTTTCAGGTAGGCATTTTGTTCCGGTGTTATTCCGCTTGGAGTTCTTGGATCTTCTGGTGGATTATATCCTAGTATTTCTGTAACAGTGACCGTTTCCGGGTATTTCCCTAGTGGATCAGGTGCTGTGGCGCTGTCTGTCGCACTATTCGTAGTCTCTTCCTTAGGCGTAGATGGTGCATTCGCATTTCCATCCCCTTGACTTCCACATGCTGACAATAATGAAAGAATCATCGTTACTGACAAAATCATTTTCCATGGTCTCATTTTTTTCATCTGAACGCTTCCCCCCTTTGTTTGCTGCAATTCTTGTTGTTAATCAGTGTTCCTAGTTATTATTTTAGTCACAGAGGAAACCGCTTTCAATTTCACTTTTTTTACATCACTTTCACTTTATTTACTTATTTTGAATTCCGATAATCCTGTGGAGATAAACCCATTTTGCGTTTGAAGAATGTTGTAAAGTAGGATGGTGATTCAAAACCGACCCGGATGGCGATTTCATTTAATTTCAGAGTTGTATTCTTCATCAGCTGCAGAGCAACATGCAGCTTCGTCGACTGGATATACTCTAATAAATTTTGTCCTGTCGTCTGTTTATAATAACGAGATAAATAGGACGGATTAAGATGCACCTCTGCAGCAATTGAGGTAAGCGATAGATCCCCAGATAGGTTCTCCTGCACAAATTGGTGAATTTGTTCGATGATTAGCGTCTTGAAATCTTCCTGCTCGATTCCTCCAGCTTTGTGCATCGTATCCTCAAGTTGACTTAGTTTCTCAAGGTCTAGGATAAGCATGTGCTGACCTAATAAAGCTCTCTTAAGAATCATAGAGCGCACTGCTTCAACTTGAAGATGGATTGATTCCCAATGGTTAAGTAAATCCCCCGATATTCCGAATGAAACGCAGACACTTAGCAGCTCATCACACTCATTCTGTACAGGCTCTAATATCCCTCTCATATAAGCAACGATTCCAGGCCAATTCACCCCTTGATCTGGATAGTCACTACGAAAGCGATTCAGCAATCCTTCATCTGGTTGAAGCAGCCATATGAATACACGATCATCATAAATCACTTCTTCACATGCAATAGATGCAGGCAGGTGATCATGGAAAATACGCTGAACAGAGGGAGGCATTTTAAATTTAGGATCATCTAGTCGATCCAAGATACCAACAAGAAAGAATGAAGGACGATCTAATGCAATGCCGAACTCTACATCTTTGTAACGTACATTATTGAGTATAGAAGTAATAGACTCCCCGCTCAGCACCCGCTCCATCAGCTCTTTCTTTAGGAAGGAACTAGCGATTTGATAGTGCATTTGTGCCTTCTCCAATTGAAGTCTACGACGGTTCTCCTCGTCTAGCTTGTCGACTGCTGTCTTCACAGCTTCGAAAATAGGTTCAATTCCTTCCGTTTTCAGAATGTAATTGTCCACATTCTTACGAATCGCTTCGTATACATAATCAAATTCACTGTATCCTGTAAGGAAAATCACTCGGCATAATGGCCAATAATAGACGATTTCGTCCACGAGCTGGAGACCATTCTTCTGAGGCATACGAATATCGCTAACCAAAATATCCAATTTCGTTTTCTTAGCAATTTCAAGAGCTTCGCTTGAGGAGTAAGCTTTTCGTATATCCAGTTCAAATTCTGAGTTATCCTGAAACAGTTGGACTAATCCATTCACAATCACAGGCTCGTCATCTACGATTAGTAATCTATACATAATCACACTTCCTTACTCTCATATTTAACTATCAGTTCTACCCTCAATCCTCCGTATTTGCTGCGTGAGACAAACAAGCCACTATCTGGTCCGTACTTCAATTGGAGTCTATTATTAACGTTGATTAATCCCGTCTTCTCAACTTGTTTCAGACCCATCGCAAGTTTCTTCTGCAAGTACTCTATTTCCTCATCTTTTAAAAGATTACCGTTATCTTCAATTGTGATAATTACTATTCCCTCTTCGCATTCGGCACCAATATAGACAACCCCTTGTCGGGAGTCGTCTTCGAAAGCATGCTCGAAAACATTCTCAACAATCGGCTGAATAATCAGCCTCGGTACTAAAATCGCGTTCGCCAAAACGGGTATTTCTTCATATTCGAAAGAAATACGATTCGAGAAGCGAATACACTGAATTTCACAATAATCAAGCGCATGCTGATACTCCTTAAAGAAAGGCACCTCGTCCGATCCACTTCTTGTGATGTATTGGTAGTAGCTCCCTAGCTTTTGTGAGAGCTCAGCCGCACTATCGGAATCTCCTACTTTACACATCATATAAATATTAAAGAAGCTGTTATAGAGAAAATGCGGGTTAATCTGTGACTGCAATTGCTTCAACTGCGAATGCTGCAGGGCAATCTTCTGTTCATAATTCTCCTCAATAGAACGCTTAAGTCTAGAAGCCATGCGATTAAAACTATTAAATATATAGTAAAACTCATCTTTGGTCTTTGACTCGATGACTAAATCAAGATTATCCGTTTCTACCATACGGAATGTCTTAACCAATTTGGATAAGGGCCTATGAATCATTAGATTTACCGAATAAGAATAAAGTATCATTACCACAATAGCGATGACGAAAGAGGCATATAGTAGTGTATTAAATTGGCTTAAGGGCCTTGTGATTTCATTCTGATTCACGTACATAATCAAGGATAGATTCAAAGAACTGATAAAGTTATGGGCAATAAAGTAACTTTTACCGTTCACCTTGTTTATTTCTGGGATATCGGAATTAAACTGATCCTGTTTGGTGATGAGCCTAAGGACCTCAGTAGATACTAACTGATCGTCTGTAGTAGATAGAATATTGCCCAGCTCATTACTTCCCAAAAATACCTCCGATTCTTGATATAAGGTTGCGATTTGATTTAGTGCCTCCAATAGCTTACCTTTTGAGATTTCAATATACGACCAAAGCTCCGCATTATCTCCTGTTTCTATAAGGAAAATCGCATCACCGCTCCGATAGAATGAAGGCTTCTGCTTAACCTTAAGTAACGAGGAAATTTTCTCGTACTCCATATTAGGAATGGCCGTGACCCCCGTCTTACCAGAGATCGTTTTGCCCAGAGACTTAATATATACCCCGGCGTTAACCACATATTCGCTTGAGGCAATGATCCGATTCAATAGATCTTCAGCATTACCGATTAATTCTACCTCTTCATACTTTTCTAAACTTTCGCCTCGGAAACTAAGCTTCTGTATGTTTTTATCTTCTTGAAATTGTAATTGTTGATTGCGGATGAAATATATCTCTTTATCCAGTTGCTTGGAATAGAATGACGCCCCAGCCAAGGATGAGTCCAAAATCGTATTTTTGGTGAATGACATCCCCTTATAATTCACCCAAATATTCATCGAAATGAGCGGAATCAAAAAGACGATAAATACGATGACAACTTTCTGATAGACGAACCATTTTACTTTTCCCGTAGCCAGCAGCTTCATTCTCTACCTCCGTATCTACTCATTTTGAGCCCTTAAAGCTATGAAAAAGACCCGTAAAGTAGTCCTTTCCTCAAGGGAGGATTTTACGGGTAATGACTATTCTTTTAATTATAGATAGACTATCATCATGTCATGCTAAGAAGACTTTCATCCCATCATAGGAAATGATGAAATTCTCCTCTGCTGTATTCTTAACTAAAGTATCATGCAACTCTGCGCTGTAGTGAGAGAAATGAGTCAGAATAAATGATGTACTAGTATCACAACTATTTTGGTCAAGCAAACGTTCTCTTACAATCCGACAACCGGAGATCCCCATATGATAATCATATCTATCCTCTAGCCCATAATTACAATCCAGACTAACAACGTCCAGATGCTTATCACGTAGATAATTGAAGGTTTCATCACTGAAT
Organism: Paenibacillus sp. FSL R5-0923; assembly: GCF_038009145.1. Taxonomy (NCBI): domain Bacteria; kingdom Bacillati; phylum Bacillota; class Bacilli; order Caryophanales; family Paenibacillaceae; genus Paenibacillus; species Paenibacillus sp. FSL R5-0923. Next base: position 779,278 of record NZ_JBBPAT010000002.1, on the reverse strand, counting down.
ATACCACTATCATTGCCGTATAAGAATCTTGTGTTATTCTGCTCAAGTAGATAGATAAAGCTATGTTCATCCGGCTTGTGATGGGCTGGCAATGCGGTTACTGTCACTTCTCCTAGAGTGAAGGGCATGAAAGACTGTATGATATGAAACTCGTAAAAAGGATCTTCAATCGTATCGGTTCCATAATCATAGCGAAGAGCTGACTTCATCGTTTCTTCTACCGTTTCATTTCCGTAAATATGCAGTTTTTTTCCACTCTCCTGCAGCTGACAATACCAATGTTCATGCCTCATCATGAGCTCTGCTGCTGCAAAATGATCAGTATGCGAATGCGTAACAATCAAATGATTAACTTTCCCCAAATCCAATTTGTAACGAAGCTTATTCATATACATGTCAGGTGAGAAATCCAGCAGCAAATCAGAGTTAATAAGCGCTCCTGTACGAGCGCGAATATTCTTGCCACCAAGCTCCATCGCCATAGAGCAACGTTCACATTGACAAAATAAAGCTGGATAACCCTCGCTTGCTCCAGTTCCTAAATACATAAATTCCATGGTATCATCTCCCAGCGCATTTTATGATAGCGCTTACTAGTTAGTAAAAAAAAAGATATATGCTAAATAGTGTCGCTGGCGCTACATTACGAATAATGAGTGAAAATCCCATTTTCGTCAAGGTTCACTTCGTTGGGAGTTGGGTAGTAAGTGAAGAAGGTTATGAAACGAGTAGCCATAGACCAAAAAAAAAGCAAGGCTCCTCCAATAACAGGAGGAGCCTTGCTCCGTTGACTTTTATCCTATGGGTGTTGAGTGCCGGGACAGCACCCTTATCATTACGATATATTAATTACTTCGTTTAAATCTTCGAGCTAACACAAATCCCACAAGAACTAGACCTCCACCTACTAAGTAAATAGGAAGTGCACTGTCTTCTCCCGTTTTCGGAAGCTCTGTTGGTTTATTGCTGTTATCCCCTGGTTCTTTCACAGTACCTGTCGGTACTTCCTCGACATCAATCTCGATCTCAATCTCTTCTTCATTTCCATTCTCATCTGTCACAATGATCGTGAACTTGTCTTTGCCAATGAAGCCTGGATCTGGTGTATAAATCCACTTGCCATCTTTAGTAATTGTCACCTTACCATGATCTGGCTTATCACTAATACTTGGTAATCCACCGAGTGGGATTTCACCTTCAAGAGGAATGTCCTCATCTGTAGTCAGTTTCTCTACAGGTGGCGTCACTTTCGGAACAACAGGCGTGCTAGTTGGCACCGCCGTGATAGTTGGTGTTGCTGTTGGTGCTACCGTTGGTGTCGCCACCACAGGTGTTGCGGATGGAGTAGCCGTAACGATTACTCCCGGTATTGACGTCGGGGTCGACACAGGGAAAATTGGATTGTCTGGCGTCGACGTAGGTGTTACTGTCGACACAGGTGTTTCCGTCGGTGTTGCTGTCGGCGTTGCCGTCGGTGCTGTTGTTGGCGCTGTTGTTGGTGCTGTTGTTGGCGCTGTTGTTGGTGCTGTTGTTGGCGCTGTTGTTGGTGCTGTTGTTGGTGCTGTTGTTGGTGCTGTTGTTGGTGCTGTTGTTGGTGCTGTTGTTGGCGCTGTTGTTGGTGCTGTTGTTGGTGCTGTTGTTGGTGCTGTTGTTGGTGCTGTTGTTGGTGCTGTTGTTGGTGCTGTTGTTGGTGCTGTTGTTGGCGCTGTTGTTGGTGCTGTTGTTGGCGTCACTATCTTTTGATTCGTTACAGTCATATCTGTAACTGTTGTTGAACTAAATTTCACCTCATATTTATTTGCATCCTTGATATATCCAATAGGTGCCGTTTTTTCTTGCAAGAAGTATTTACCAGGCCGGAGATCTTTAAATACTGTTTTACCGTCTTTATCTGTCGGAATAGATGTGCTAAATAAAACCTCCTCGGATCCAGACACGCGATATAAATTGAAGATAGCTCCTTCAAGAGCTTTACTATTATCTGCTGCATCTACTTTCTTGACAGCTAATTCTTTTCTAGTCCCTTGTCCAATTCCACTGGAATCCGAAAATACTACAGTTACACTTGATTCTTTGGATTGGGTTTCCGTTTGGGATCCATTACCACTAAATTTAACAGAGTTACTAATTTTCCCACCATTTTTCGCCTCTAAAATTATAGAGTCATACTTCAAAATAAAAGGTTTCTCAATCGTTTTATTGAACTTCAATTTAAATTGCTCTGCACCTGTCTTGTCATCCTTTGTAAATTCAAGCGTATAATCCTTGTCCGCTCCTTGAATGAGTGCTGGACCAGATTCATTGACTGTGCCATCCTTTAAAATTGTTGTCGGCAGCAACCGGAATGACTCCGGCAAGAACATTTGATTAGCGTCCGGATTATCAATGATTTGTGCATCTTCTACAAGAGATTGGTTATAGTTGATCTTTAAAGTCCAATTTAGTTTTGTCTCATTTTTAGGGTCCTGTACTCCTGACTTGGTAACATATTGATCATTTTTACCACCGTTTGGAATGCTAACTTCACTTTTCAAATCTTTTGATACAGGCACACCATTGTCAGACAGCTTAGCTGTATTGTAAATCGTTCCATTCTCGACCACTTGATCCTTTAAGCTGGTGCTGAATTTAATCAAATAAGGCTTAGCAATTTTTTCATTAAAGCTTATTTTCAACAATTTAGTCGTTTTATTGTAATCTACAGAATATAGTTTGGGATTAGAGCTGGCAGTAACAGTGACTTCTTTTCCAACTTTAGGGTTACCACTGCTTTCTATCGAAAGTTCATAAACCTTTATAGATCCCTCTATCAACTGCTGTTTATCTTCTAAGGTATCAACAAGCACAGCTTTATCAAGCTCTTTGCTATTGTAGTTAATCCCTATTTCCCAAGAAATCTCTTTGGTTTGAGCGTCATAGGAACCGTTTTTGTAGCCATTATTCTTTGCTTTTGAATCAGGATAGAATGTATCCTCAACCGTGATGGTTTTCGTTTCTGTAGGATTGGACGGGTCATTCCATACAACAGAAGCTCTATTCAAAAATTTCACTTCGTTCTTAACCCAATCATATACAGTCCCGTTACTATTCTTCAACCAATCATTATTGAAATACGTTTTGTAAGTAATTGTATAAGTCTTATCTATTGATGAGTTGAATTTCACGGTAAAACCTTCTGTAGGTTTTGAATCATCAAGAGTATACATAGAAGAGTCCACTAGTTTACCGCTATCATCTTTGATAACAAACCCAACATCAGTAAATTTCAAACCTCTGTTAGGGAAGGTATCCGTAATCACTACATTATTCATTACTTTTTTATCACTATTAATTTTTATTGTCCAGCTTATAGTTTTATCAGCGTAATTAGCCTGTCCAACCTTCTTGGAGATAATATCTTGATTAAGTGTCCCGCTCGCAGGCTTGTCATTAGTAACACCATTAACTATAGTAGTAACAGTATTTGAAACCTTTGTTGCTTCTTCGATGCGATCTTTCGCCCGGGTCTGATACTCGATCTTGTAAGCATTCGAAATATTATTATTAAATGATAATTCGAAATTTTTCAGCCCTGCTTTCGGAGTTAAAGTATTCTCAGATACTGTGTAGTCAGTTACTAAAACTTTATCAGGATTATCTTTAGACTTAGTGAAATCTAATTTATATACCTTCAGAGAGCCAGGTACAAACTGTTGAGAGTCCGTATAATAATCGAACAATTTGGCATCTGCTTTAGAGATCGATTTTTCACCATAATTGTACTCAATCGCCCAATAAGTGTCCTGTGTCACGGAATTATAACTGAGAAAAGATTTCTTCAATAATGCTCCATGATTAAGAGATACACTTGCATTATCTGAAAAAGGTCCTGTATTATTCCCCTTGAAAGTTGCCGTGTTTACAAAAGTGGTTTTAGTATCATCAATAACATCCGTAACGTATTCAATACGGTATGCTTCCGTAATAGGTGTATTAATATCAGGGGTAATAAACTTTACCTCTAAGGTGTTCCCCTGTTGACTTGCAGAATATTGACTAGTGTTTAAAGGAGCACCAGGAGATACATCACCGTTTAGTGCTACATTAAGCTTACTGACCTTGATATCACTTATATCAGTTAAAGCTAAACCCGTAGGGATTACATCAGTTACAGCAGCTCCATATACACTATCCATAACTTTGTTCACATCAACAGTCCATTTAATCTGTTTGGCATTATAATTTCCTTGATTAGTGCCTACCGCAACTCCATCTTTGTCAATAGTAGAACTAACCTCAGGTTTAAATTGGACTGTAAACTCCTGCTCTGCACCACCATTTATCGGAAACTTAATCGTATAGGGTATAGTATCCGTAAACTTTGTTGTGTCAAAACGAGTCTCCACTTCAATTGCACCTTTGACATCGAAATATTCTCCGACTTCACCGGTGAATGTTAAGGTAACTTTGTTAGGACTCCCTTTTATAATGTCGTAATGCCCCAGTTCTTGCCCTTCAATCATAATCTTTTTATTCAAAAAGTCTTTCTCGAGCACAAACCCTTCTGGTAGTTCAAATGTAAAAGTATCACCTGCAACGTAATCACTTCCATCTGGAACCGCCCAGTTATAGTTCAACTTCACGGTGGAGCTCAGCTTGTAAACAGAATCTGTGACCTGTACCCCATTCTCATATACAGACATCGTCACACTTGTAATGATATTAGCACTGTTCTCAATCGCCTTTGCTTTGACCTGAGAATCGAAGCCAAAAGCATTGAAAAACTGCGTACTAAGAAGTATTACTACCATCCATAAACCAATTTTCTTTTTCCACATAAAACGAAAGTCCTCCTTCTTCCTATAAAAGTACTTACTCGACTATTTCTAAGTTGTTTGTTCTCCAAATACTTCAATAATCTCCCTTCGATTGTAATTTGCCGACATGAACAATTTCTGAACAGATCTGAAATTTCGCCAGAATTGGCTCAATTAGCAAATTTTTCGAATAACAAAAAAGCCCTGACAGTGAGTTCACTGTCAGGGCTTCCTCTAAGTATTAGTAAATTTCTGCACAATATAATTTCACTTATATACTTGCGTGGTCACGTTTGGTGTAAGTTTTACGCTTCTCTAGAAGCTTGTTAAGCGCATCAATATAAGCACGGGCACTCGCTTCCAGAATATCGGTGCTAAGTCCACGGCCCTGTGCAGCAACTTCACCCTGCGACAGTACTACATGAACCTCGCCCTGTGCATCTTTACCACGGGAGACGGATTTAATGGAATAGTCCCCAAGGGTAACTTCCTCACCCGTGGCTTTATCAATTGCATTGTAGATGGCATCTACAGAACCATTGCCTTCTGCCTCTGCTACAATAGGCTCCGCTTCCGGACCATCGATAATCACCTTAGCAGTTGGAACAGCTTTATTACCGTAAGTAACGTAAATCGTCTGAAGTCTGAATACTTCTGGCGTATCAATTAGTTTCTCTTCAATTAATGCCAAAATATCTTCATCCGACACTTCTTTTTTCTTATCCGCCAAGTCCTTAAACCTTGAAAAAGCTGTATTAAGCTCTTCTTCAGATAAATCATACCCTAGATCACTTAACTTATCGCGGAAAGCATGGCGTCCAGAGTGCTTACCAAGTACCAGTTTGCTCTCTTTAAGTCCAATGGTCTCCGGTGTCATGATCTCATAAGTGGTTTTCTCTTTCAGCATTCCGTCCTGGTGAATACCCGATTCATGAGCAAATGCATTAGCTCCTACAATCGCCTTATTCCCTGGGACTACCATACCTGTCAACTTGCTGACCAAGCGACTTGTGCGAGAAATCTCGGACAAAGTTAAGGAAGTTTTTGCGCCAAAGAATTCAGCACGTGTCTCCAGCGCCAATGCCACTTCTTCAATCGCTGTGTTCCCGGCACGTTCACCGATACCGTTGATCGTTCCTTCGATCTGATCTGCACCATTCTGAATCGCAGCCAGTGTATTTGCTGTAGCCATGCCAAGATCGTTATGACAATGGGCACTAAGCTGTACGCGTTCAATATCAGGCACATTCTCTTTTAGATATTTAAAGATAGCTCCGTACTCAGAAGGATTCAAATAACCTACAGTATCCGGGATATTAACAACATTAGCCCCTTCCCGGATAGCCATGCCGACCATTTCAGCCATGAAATCATACTCCGTACGGCCCGCGTCTTCTAATGAAAACTCGAGCTTAGGGAAATATTTCTTAGCGTATCGGATAGCAGACTGTGCAGTTTCCAACACCTGAGCCTTATCCATACGCAGCTTATGCTGCCGGTGAATAGGAGATGTAGCTAGAAAAATATGAATACAAGGGTCCTGCGCTCCCTGTAGTGCTTCTTTTACAGCATCAATATCTGTCTCTCTAGAACGAGAAAGGCCGATTACCGTGACGTTCTTCACAGCTCTTGCCACCGCATTAACAGAAGCTAGATCACCTGGAGAAGCTGCAGGAAAACCCGCTTCCATGCGATCAATTCCCAGCTTCTCTAACTGGTAAGCGATCTCCACTTTCTCACGCGTGTTGAGGTTCACACCTGGTGACTGCTCTCCATCTCGCAGTGTCGTATCGAACACATAAATTTTCCGCATGCTAAGCACCTCCCAAAGATTGTGCTGAAACTCTCAAATGCGGCTCGCAAAGTCACGGCCGCATTTGAAGGTAACACTATTTAATCATAAGTATGAATATGATTATTTCTTAATCCAGTGCATCATTTCACGCAATTGGCTACCTACAACTTCTACTGGGTGAGCAGCTTCGTTGCGGCGAGTAGCGGTAAGGAAAGCACGTCCGGATTGGTTCTCAAGGATAAAGTCACGAGCGAATTTACCTTCTTGAATATCTGTCAGAACAGCTTTCATTGCTTTTTTAGTATCTTCAGTTACAATGCGTGGTCCAGTTACATAGTCACCGTATTCCGCAGTGTTACTGATGGAATCGCGCATGCTGGACAATCCGCCTTCGTATACCATGTCAACGATCAGTTTCAATTCGTGCAGACATTCGAAGTAAGCCATTTCAGGAGCATAGCCTGCTTCTGTCAAAGTTTCGAATCCAGCTTTGATCAGTGCGGATACACCACCACAAAGTACTGCTTGTTCGCCGAACAAGTCGGTTTCGGTTTCTTCGCGGAAAGAAGTTTCGATAACTCCTGCACGTGTACAACCAATACCTTTTGCATAAGCAAGACCGATTTCTTTCGCTTTACCTGTTGCATCTTGTTCGATTGCAATCAAGCCAGGAACGCCGAAGCCTTCAACATAAGTACGACGAACCATGTGACCTGGAGATTTTGGTGCTACGAGCAGCACGTCCGCATCTTTAGGAGCAACGATTTGTCCAAAGTGTACGTTAAATCCGTGGGAGAACATCAAAGCTGCGCCTTTTTTGAGGTTTGGTTCCACTTCATTTTTATATACGGATGCTTGAGTTTCATCTGGCATTAAGATTTGCACAACATCTGCACGGGATACTGCTTCAGCTACTGGCAATACTTCAAAACCGTCATTTTTCGCAGTTTCAAAAGATTTACCTTCACGAAGACCGATGACAACTTGAAGACCACTGTCACGTAGGTTTTGTGCTTGGGCATGTCCTTGGCTACCGTACCCGATTACCGCAATTGTCTTTCCTTTTAATACACTAAGTTCTGCATCCTGTTCATAGTACGTTGTAACTGCCATTGTCAATATCCTCCTTTAATTTGAGACCCATCATAAAGAGCGGGTGCTTCAAGAGAACTGGATTCGTCGATTAGATCAAGCTGCTCCTCAAGCTCCCGCTCTTTAGCGGGAATGTCATTCATATCATATCAGATTAATGCAATCAAGCAGTAATCCGTTAAAGTCGCAAAATAAACTATTTAAGAGTTACCACGTACCATAGCCGTAACACCTGTGCGAGACAGCTCTCTGATTCCATAAGGCTTCAACAGCTCGATCATCGCGTCAATCTTCTGTGTCTCCCCAACTACCTGCACCAGTATAGTGGTGCTGCCGATATCGACAACTGAAGCACGGAAAGTCTCAACTACACCCAAAATTTCCGGACGCTCACTTGGATCAGCATTCACTTTAATCAGAGCCAGCTCGCGTGCAACCATTGGCTTAGCTCCAAGATCAACAACTTTGATAACATCAATTAGCTTATAGAGCTGCTTCTCGATTTGTTCAAGGGTATGCTGGTCGCCAAGAGTAACGATAACCATCCGGGATAATCCAACCTCTTCGGACTGGCCGACTGTAATACTCTCAATATTAAATCCACGGCGACCGAACAAGCCTGACACCCGCTGAAGCACACCTGGCTGGTCATTTACAAGTACAGAAATCGTATGTCTTGTCACTGTTATTCATCCCCCATCAGCATATGATCGATGGTTGAACCTTGAGTTACCATCGGGTAGACATTCTCGTCTTTTGGAACAACGAATTCTACCAATACTGGACCCGGTGTTTCCAGAGCTTTCTGCCATGCATCACGTGCTTCTTCCTTATTCGTCGCCCGTAGACCTTTTACACCATAGGCCTCAGCCAGCTTAACGAAATCCGGACTACCTGCAAGGTCTGTATAGCTATAACGTTTGTCATAGATAAGATTCTGCCATTGGCGAACCATTCCAAGCACTTGATTATTAATAACAACGATTTTGACAGGTATATTGTTAATCGCACAAATCGCCAGCTCTTGGGAACACATTTGCATACCGCCATCCCCGTTAATCGATACTACCAACCGTTCAGGATGTGCCATTTGCGCACCGATAGCTGATGGGAATCCGAAGCCCATCGTTCCAAGACCACCTGAAGTAATCCATGAACGCGGATGATTGAACTTGTAATATTGTGCTGCCCACATCTGATGCTGGCCAACGTCCGTAGTAACAATCGCTTCACCATTAGTGGTGTCATTAATCATTTCAATAACCCATTGTGGTTTAAGCTCTGTCTCCGAATCTTTATACCGAAGTGGCTGATCAAGCTTCGACTGCGCGATATGCGTTCTCCAAGCATCAGCCTTAGATGCACGGCCAACCTCAGGAATCAGCATTTCCAGTACAGTTTTTACATCTCCAACGATCGGAATATCAGGCGATACATTTTTTCCGATTTCTGCAGGATCGATATCGATATGCACGATCTTGGCTTTTGGCGCGAAGCCGTCCAGCCTACCCGTAACACGGTCATCGAAGCGGGCACCGATATTAATGAGCAAATCACATTGCTGAATCGCATTGTTTGCGGTATATGTGCCATGCATACCTGGCATTCCCATCCAAAGCTCTTCAGCACTTGGGAAGGCTCCAAGTCCCAGCAAGGTTGTAGTTATTGGAATCTCTGTCCGTTTCACGAATTCGAACATAGCCTCATGTGCTCCAGAGTAGATAACTCCACCACCTGCAATGATAATCGGACGTTCAGCAACCTCAATCGCACGAACCAGTTTATCAAGCTGCAGTTTGTTTGGAACTGTACAAGGGTTGTAGCCACGAAGATTTACGGTCTTCACTGGTGTGAACAACGTCTTTGCTGCCGACACATCTTTCGGTATATCGATCAATACTGGACCTTTACGACCGGTATTCGCCACATGGAAAGCTTCATGTATTACGCGAGGGAGATCCTCAACATCTCTTACAAAGTAGCTGTGCTTAGTGATTGGCATCGTGATTCCAGTAATGTCTGCTTCCTGGAAAGCATCTGTACCGATCAGGCTTGAGAAAACGTTACCTGTGATTACGACCAATGGAGTGGAGTCCATATATGCTGTAGCAATACCTGTTACAAGGTTTGTTGCGCCAGGACCCGAGGTTGCGATACACACCCCTGGTTTGCCACTTGCTCTAGCGTAACCGTCAGCTGCATGAATCGCTCCTTGCTCATGACGTGTTAACACGTGATTGAAATCCGTAAAACCGTACAATGCATCATAAATGTACAATACAGCTCCACCTGGATATCCGAATACTGTGTCTACACCCTCCAATACAAGGCTGCGGAGTAGTATTTCCGAACCGGTAATAACTTCCGGCTCCATCCATTTTTCTTTTAGCTGCTCTGTAGACCGTAATTCCGGTATTTGCGCGCTCATCAGTATTCCTCCTCCGATATTTAACATTCATTATGCAAATGACGGACCGTCCTCTATACATCAGCAAATAGTTATTTATAAAACAAAAAAACCTTCCGCCTCCCACGCACAGTATTAGCGCGTGAGGGACGAAAGGTTGATCTTCCGTGGTACCACCCATGTTTGCATTACATCTCGCGATGCAACGCCTTATCAGGTATACAAAAATCCATCGATGTAGGCAAGGGCCCTAATCTCTGTAACCTGAAGTCCGTAACGCGGACTAAACGATTCCCCCTAATAATTCCACCACTCTAGCCAGTGGACCTTTCAGGGAAACAGCTCCGAGGTGAGCTCGTATATAAGGGATTTCGGTGGAGGTTGCAGCAAATCCTCACACTCTCTGAGCAAAAGAGCCCTTAAAACTTCGTCCTCATCATTGCCGATACATGTATGTTCGTTAAAATGTTTAGACACATTATATGATTCCTATCACGGATAGTCAATACCCTTATTTTTAAAATCGTCACAACTCCTGCTTCTACCCTCTCGGAACGCCTGCCCCTCTCCCAACATATGATGTACGACAATGCGTGGAAAGGGGACGCTCTATGATTCGTTATCGTCGACCGAAGCAGGATGACGTTGTTATTTTTGATTTAATCGAGCGACAGCTCGTTCCATTATCTCATCTGCCGCAAACTGAAATCACTAAAATCAAAAAAGATTTACCCCGTCGTCTAGGACACGGAATCACACTTGTCACCTGTCCCGACTATGAAAGCGATCCAAACGGGTTTGTCCATTTCTTGCTGCATGGTGATTTACTCTACATCGATATGCTAGCCATTGCACCAGATGCTCGGCGAAAACACTTGGGAAATATGCTTATGGATCGGGCAGAAAGATTTGCACTTTCTCGCGGTTGTCATCGTTCTAAGGTATCTGTCGATCTAGGGAATGCAGCAGCGCTAGCCTTTTATCGAAAATTGGGCTACAGCGTAGCCCGTTATCAATCACTAAGTTTTTGTTACGAGCTTGAGAAACGATTCTCCTAGCCAAAGCAGCACTTATCGGAACTCAAAAGAATCCAAAAGGTGAATATGGTGTGCCTCCGTACCCATAACCTCCATAAGGAGTTCCATATCCGTAACCGCCACCATAAGGTGTAGCTCCACCATAGCCTCCTCCATAGCCACCGCCATAACCTCCACCATAAGCATAAGGGGCAGTACCAATGGCGAGCAAATCAAACAACACTAATGGAATGATTGCTTTAGTTTGTACTTTTTTACCACTTACACGTTGTAAAATAAGACGATTTCCTGATACACGAAGGAGCTTTCCTGTAACCTGTGTGCCATCTTTTTTCACAGCGATGATCTGTTTACCTATGAGCCTCATAACCTGCTTTTTCGTAACTGGCTTAGTCATAATATCCCCTCCAAAAAGTTTTGCATGCCTCTGATTCCCACCATCTTCAAAACAGTTTATTCGCACAAAAGTACCTTCGCCTGTACACTTGCCCTTACCTCTTAATGTTTATCCATATCGATCCTAACAAAAAAAGCCGTATCTCCGGAAAAGTCCGGAAATACGGCTTGATAATGATATAAGCAAAAAATCGAAAAGATCTAGCGTTTACCAGGATCATAAGGCTGACCTAATGCCTTAGGAGCAGCGGAACGACCTACAGCACCCACCAATACAATGATCGTTAATACGTAAGGAATCATAAAGATGAACTCTTGTGGTATGTCCTTTGACCATTCAAACAATTGTACGTAGTTACGGATCGCTTGAGAGAATCCGAAGAATACAGCAGCGCCAAAGGCACCAAGCGGATTCCACTTACCAAAGATCATCGCTGCAATAGCGATAAAACCTTGACCTGAAATCGTATTATGCCCAAAGGTTCCGGTTGTAGTTAGAGTGATTGTAGCACCACCGATACCAGCCAGCAATCCACTCAGCATTACGCCGATATATCTCATCCGTTTCACCTTGACCCCTAAGGTGTCTGCAGCACTAGGATGTTCACCTACTGCGCGTAAACGCAGTCCAAATGGCGTTTTAAACAAAACGAAATAAATAACAATAACCAGCACAATGGCCAGATAAGTGGTCGGATAGGAATTAAATATCCCTTCACCGATCACTGGGATTTTGGAGAGTCCAGGAATTGAAACCTTGTTAAACCCATCGATTAGTGGAGTTTCAGCAGATCCATCAAACAGCAGCTTTACCATGTAGAGCGTACTGCCTGCGGCTAAAAAGTTAATAACCGTACCACTGATCGTCTGATCCGATTTAAAGGTAATAGCTGCAACTGCATGAATTAGTGAACCAATTACCCCGACGGCCATAGCACATAGTACGCCAATCCAAGGAGCCCATTCACCCATCCCAGCATCTTGAGCATAATAACCGCCCACTGCTGCGGCAAAAGCACCAAACATCATCAAACCTTCAAGTCCAATATTTACGACACCGGAGCGTTCAGAGAAGATGCCGCCAAGTGAGGCAAAAATAAGCGCTGTGGAAAAAACAAGCGTTGTATTAAGCAGTTGACCTAACGTCTGCAGATCCATCTATAACACCTTCTCTTTCTTGCGCTTGAAGTAAAAGGGCTTAAGCACCCAGCGCACAATCCCTTGTGCCGCAATAAAGAATATGATTGAACCTATAACGATACGAATAAGCTCTGGGGGAACATCTGCAGCAAAACTCATTCCTGCAGAACCATAAGTCAACGTACCATAGAGAATCGCAGCAAGAACAACACCAAGTGGATGTGTTAAACCAAGTAGAGCCACTGCGATACCATCAAAACCATATCCTGGTGATGCCGCGAACACAGATTGATAATGGAATACACCCAGTACCTCCCCTGCTCCGGCCAACCCTGCAAATACTCCACTTATGAACATTGCTTTTACAACGTTACGGCCAACATTCATACCTGCGTACTCAGCAGCATGAGGATTGTAACCAACAGCACGCATTTCATATCCTTGCTTAGTTTTCCATAAGTAGACATAGAAGAATACTGCTGCGGCAAGGGCAATAGCTGTTCCCCAGTGCAGACGTGCATTGTCAAATAACGAATTCAAGAACGTCATAGAAAGTGAAGCTGGAATATCCTCGGAACGATTCTGTCCCGGGAGTAACAGAAATGCTCTTACAATATAATTCGACAAGTACAGAGCAACCCAGTTTAACATGATCGTGGTAATAACTTCATTAATCCCACGTTTGGCCTTCAAGTAGCCGGCGATACCAGCCCACAGACCTCCACATAACCCCGCTATAATAACAGCAAGCGGAACCAATATGAATCCTGGCAAGGCTGCAAATTTAATGCCCACCACGGTCGCAGCTGTCATACCAATCATCACTTGTCCGTCTGCCCCGATATTAAACATCCCTGAACGGAATGCAAAGGCTACGGCTAAACCAGTGAGCATTAATGGCGTCATTTCGCGCACGGCTTCACCAAAGTTGTACAAGTTACCAAACACACGTGAGAACAGTGCGGAGTAAGCAGTTATCGGATCATAACCACCCATAAGCATAACTATTGCTCCCACAAGAAAACCAAGTACGATGGCGACAAGAGGAACGATATAGCTGTCAGTTGTGAAGATTTTTTTGAACTTATTCAACTGCCTTACCTCCCCGCTTCAAGCTGCCTGCCATCATAAGACCCAGTTCCTGGTCATTCGTATCCTGCGGGAACACTTCACCGACAATTTTGCCTTCATAGATAACAGCAATTCTGTCTGATACATTCATAATCTCGTCCAATTCAAACGAAATGAGCAATACAGCTTTTCCTTGGTCACGCTGTGCGATAAGCTGCTTTTGAACAAACTCGATAGCCCCAACATCTAGACCACGTGTTGGTTGTGCTGCAATAAGTAATGTCGGATCTTTATCTATTTCCCGAGCAATAATCGCTTTCTGTTGATTTCCGCCGGATAGAGAACGTGCTTTGGTCTGAATTGAAGGTGTACGCACATCAAATTGCTCCACAAGACCTTCAGCATATTTATCAATGACATCATTTTGCATAAAGCCATTTTTGTTATATGGACTCTTATAGTAAGTTTCCAGAACCATGTTCTCACTTACTGAGAAATCAAGCACCAAACCATGCTTATGACGGTCCTCTGGAATATGAGACACATTCATCTCCGTAATCTTACGCGGGGATAAATTAGCTATCTCGTTCCCGGACACCTGAATAGAACCAGAATCAATTTTACGCAGACCTGTAATGGCCTGAATCAGTTCACTCTGTCCATTGCCATCTACACCAGCTATTCCGAGAATTTCTCCGGCTTTCACATCAAAGCTAAGGCCGTCCAGCACTGAGACACCATCTTTACTCTTGCTGTTCACATCCTTCAGCTCGAGTACAGTTTTGCCAACCTCAGGAGCCTTCTTATCTACCTTGAAGGTTACGCCACGTCCAACCATCTTCTCAGCTAGTTCATTCGGATTAGTCTCTGCGGTATTTACGGTATCGATTACTTTTCCGCGTCTAATAATGGTGACCCGATCAGATATTTGCATAATTTCTTTAAGCTTATGCGTAATCAGGATAATAGATTTTCCCTCTGCAACAAGCCGCTTCATAATCGCCATCAATTCCGTAATTTCTTGAGGCGTAAGTACTGCAGTCGGCTCATCAAATATGAGAATATCCGCTCCGCGGTACAGGGTCTTCATAATTTCTACCCTTTGCTGCATACCTACAGAAATGTCATGAATAACGGCATTTGGATTCACTTGCAGGCCATATTGCTCCGATAGCTTCCGAACCTGTTCCGCAGCGGATTTATAGTCAATTTTAAGACCTTTCTTCGGCTCCATCCCAAGAACAATATTCTCGGTAACCGTAAAAGGTTCCACGAGCTTGAAATGCTGATGCACCATACCAATACCAAGCTCAATCGCTTTATTGGGATTATCAATTATAACCGGTTTCCCGTCGATTTCAATACTACCTTCGTCCGGTTGATACAATCCAAACACGATATTCATTAGGGTTGATTTACCTGCACCATTCTCACCGAGCAATGCAAGAATCTCACCCTTTTTTAAGGTCAAGCTAATGGAATCGTTAGCAACAATACCAGGAAATCGTTTTGTGATTTGCTTCAACTCTACGACAGGAGCCGCAGCACTCATGGAATCACCCTCATCACAGAATATATAACTACCATGCAGACACGGATGTACCGCCCTTTTCAAGACGGTATAACTGTGTCCAACTTATCATAACCAGTGCTTTAACAAGGAATAAGGCCAGCACATAACCGGCCTTATTCTTTGTTGCTTATTGTAATCCGACAAATAAAAGGGAGATCTTACTCGGTAGGAACTGTAATTGTTCCATCAATGATTTGTTTTTTGTAATCTTCAACTTTAGCCAAGATCTCTTCAGAAACGTTAACTTTAGATGTTTCAGAGATACCTACACCATTGTCTTTCAAACCAAGAACAGTTGTAGTACCACCTTTGAAAGTACCATCGATTACTTCTTTGGAAACCTTCTTCACAGCTTCGTCAACGCGTTTGATCATGGAAGTCAAAGTTACGTCCGTACCAAATTCAATGGATTGGTCTTTGTCTACACCGATAACCCAAACTTTTGCACCGCCAGCTTTGTTACGGGATTTAGCTTCGTTAAATACGCCATTTCCTGTTGCACCAGCAGCAGGGAAGATGATGTCATTACCATCGTTATATAATGTAGCGGCAAGAGATTTACCAGTATCTGGTTTGTCATATGCACCTGCATAAGTAATTGTAACTTTAGCGTCAGGCTTAACTGCTAATACACCAGCTTTAAAGCCTACTTCAAAACGTTTGATTACTGGGCTTTCCATACCGCCGATAAAAGCTACCTTGTTAGTTTTTGTAGTCAAACCAGCAACCACACCAACCAAGAAGGAACCTTCGTTCTCAGAGAAAGTAACGGATGCTACGTTAGGAGCATCTACAACGCTATCAATAATTGCCAAGTTAGCATTTGCATTCTCACCAGCAACCTTTTTAATTGCGTCGCCAAGATCAAAACCAATACCCCAAGTCAAGTTGTAGCCATCTTTAACGAATTGGTTAAGGTTTGGCTCATAGTCAGCGTTTGATTTACTTTGCAAATATTTAACGGAAGAACCTGTTTCTTTTTCAAGAGCTTGTAATGCTTCCCATGCGGATTGGTTAAACGACTTATCGTTTACGCCTCCGATGTCAGTAACCATACCAAATTTGAAATCAGATTTTGCGGCATTTGTTCCGCCATTTGTTCCTGCATTAGTCTCGCCATTTGCAGCATTTTTAGCGTTGTTGTTTCCGCAACCAGCCAATACTACTGTGAATGCCAGCAACATTACAAGAGATAGCTTGAAAACTTTTTTCATTGAATGTGATCCCCCTTAAAATATTGGATGTCATCTGTGTTCTACTTGGACATTCCATAGATCAAATTATAACTGCAATAAAATCTAAAATCCAGTCCATAAATGACCTCAGGTCAATAAATATTTGTACTTTTTCGTAAGTAACCGCTTTCCATGACACGACATGTTATCATCATGTTTGAACGATGTTAGAAAACCTTATTTTACTTTGTATAGTATTCCAACACATTACAAATATTATTGCACACTTATGTGTTTTCTATTATTATGATTGCTTAGTATTTGCACTGAAAGGAAGTTATCAGATATGACCGATGAAAAAAATCCACAAACGATGCCGGCTTTTAAATATTGCCGTGAATCCCGTGTCTTCAAAACCGGACGCGTTTTCCCTAATGATGTTAATAATCACAAAACATTGTTTGGCGGTAAGCTTATGAGCGGCATTGATGAAGTAGCCTCCATCTCAGCTATGCGCCATTGCCGTGCTAATGTCGTTACAGCCTCTACAGACTCTGTTGACTTCTTGAGGCCCATCCGACCTACAGACTCCGTATGTTTCGAATCCTTCGTTTCTTGGACCGGACGTACAAGCATAGAGGTATTTGTAAAGATCATTTCAGAAAACTTATATACGGGTGAGCGCGCCGTCGCTGCCACTTCATTCCTTACCTTTGTTGCAGTTGGGGAGGATGGCACTCCCACTCCAGTTCCTGCCATAATCCCAGAGACCGATGAAGAGAAACTGATCAGCGAATCAGCTAATGAACGTTCTGAGCTACGTAAAGTAAGAAGAACCATCAGTAAAAAGCTCGCTGCCGAGCTCAATACTGTGAAGTACTGGGAATAACTCTGCTTAATGCAGAGTTTTTTTTCTCGTTTTTTTACGGCAGAGAAATCATTTCCTCATTCTATATACTTCATACCACACAAAAAAGCACCGCTGCATGGGCAACACGCAGGCGGTGCTTTTCGATTATATTACAACACTTACGCGTTGATTTTCTCTTTGGCAATACCAGCCAAGGAGTTGAATGCGTTAAGATCATTTACAGCCAGATCAGCCAGCATCTTACGGTTAACTTCTACACCAGCCAATTTCAGGCCGTATACAAGCTTGCTGTAAGAAAGACCGTTCAAACGAGCTGCTGCATTAATACGAACGATCCACAGTCTGCGGAAGTTACGTTTAGTTTGACGACGGTCGCGGTAAGCGTAAACCATCGATTTCATTACTTGTTCTTTAGCTGTTTTAAAAATGCGGTGTTTAGAACCGAAATAACCTTTTGCCAATTTCAATACTTTTTTATGTCTACGACGAACTACAAATCCGCCCTTAACTCTTGCCATATTAATAAACCTCCCAAAAATGTGTGATAAACTATTTCAAGTTAGCCAATCCTTGTTTCAAACGTCTTACATCCCCAGGGGCCATTACTGGATTACCGTTCAGAACGCGCTTAGCGCGTTTAGATTTGTGGGACAGCAAGTGGTTTTTGTGAGCTTTGTAACGTGTTACTTTACCAGTTCCGGTAATTTTGAAGCGGCCTTTCAGGCTGCTATGTGTTTTCATCTTAGGCATGGTGTTTCCTCCTTGAATATTATGCGGCGCCAAATTGCATGTAAGCAAGTGACTCCAGATTTATTGGGCTTTAGGAGCCAAGATCATAATCATGCTGCGACCTTCCAGCTTAGGCTGGCGCTCAACAACAGATATATCAGCCACTTCGTTCTTAACACGCTCGAGGATTTTCTGGCCGATATTCGCATGTGTAATCTCACGTCCGCGGAAACGAACGGAGCACTTTACTTTATCGCCTTCACCCAAGAACTTGATCACATTGCGGAACTTGGTTTGATAATCATGTTCCTCAATGTTAGCACGGAACCAGACTTCCTTGATATCAACGACCTTCTGGTTCTTACGGGCTTCCTTCTCTTTCTTCTGCGTTTCATAACGGAACTTGCCGTAATCCATGATGCGGCATACCGGCGGCTTAGCCTGTGGTGCTACATTGACTAAATCTAGATTAAGATCGATCGCCATTTGCAACGCTTCGCGGATCGGTTTAATTCCGATTTGTTCACCTTCCGCACCAACCAACCGTACCTCTTTGGCCCGAATTTCATCATTGATCATATGTTCCTTACTGATAACTCTCCACCTCCGGATCTTTTTAACAACTATACTGCCTTACTCCATAAAAAAGGGGTGCCGGTAACACCCGACACCCCGTGTTTGATCAACGTTCATGAACATTAACATTCATAAAGCATTGAGATCAAAACCAGCCGGCGAATATGCCAGTCAGGTGAGAAGCAGGTGCTTCTTCTTGCAATCCCTATGATTTGCGTACTTGAATACTATACACCACTCCAAACGGAGTGTCAATTCTTTTATTCAATATTCTTAAATATCTTATACCTGCTTGCTTTGCACTTCTTCAAGTCTTACGACACGCGTATGCTTGGTATGGCTCCATTGCTTGTTGTTCTGCGTAAAGAACGCATAGAACGTAATTGGATACCAAGAGATCAGGTAAATTGGGAAGAACACCAGATAAGCGTACACCTTCTTGAATTTAACCTTCTCCAAAGCCATCGCAATCCCAAAGGTCACCAGATTCAAACCGATCGCAAGGAAACCGAGCCAGACTGGCAAGCTGCCGTAAATATTAGCAATATTCGGTCCGTTAAAGAGGGCCATATCCACCCACATTACCGCCGTCATCAAGAAGGTGAGCAAAACAATGTACACATTTGCTCCGTAAAGCGCAAGGTCAAACTTCGTTAGGCTACGTTCTTTAATACTTTGCCAAAGTAATGGAAAAAAATAACGACGAGCTACAGTAAAGTGTCCTTGCATCCAGCGCAGACGCTGTCTTGAAGAGGCCTTGAAAGTTAGAGGCTTCTCATCAAATACCTTTGCGTCATAGTTGAACTTAGGATATACACCATGAGATGCACTGCGCATCGTAAACTCCAGATCCTCAACCAAGCTTGTAGCTCCCCAGCCCATCTCTTTAAGGAGATTGGTCTCGAAACACATTCCTGTTCCGCCAAGGAAGTTCGCCATATTCAAATTATGGCGTGAAAGTTGCCACAAACGGTTAATATACCAATACGACACACCATACGCTGCAGTAATCCAGGAATCTTCTGGATTCTTGGTGTCAATATAACCTTGAATAACACGTGCTCCTGAACAAAGATCATTATTCATCTCCATTAGGAATTCAGTATGTGCCAGATTATCGGCATCAAACATTACAACTGCGTCATATTGACGCTGCATGCCCCAAAGCTCCTTGAGCATCCATTCAATGGCATAACCTTTACCACGTAGATTCGGGTTAGTACGGACACAAGCGTTCATTCCGTGCTCTCTAACGATGCGAGCTGTGCCATCTGTACAATTGTCACAAATTACAAATACGTCAAACAGTTCTGAAGGATAGTTAAGCTGCTTCAGGTTTTCCATTAACGCGCCGACGACTTCTTCCTCGTTATGTGCAGCAACAAGTACTGCAAATGTTTTTTCTGGCTTATACTTTGTCTTTGTCTTTTTCTTGTGCAGACCAAATAACGAAAAGGTAAACTGATATACTGCGATTGCTGCCAAGATCACTTGGAGCGTAACAAACAGTGCGTCTGTCATGACCTTTTGATGCCCCCTTTTTTTCACTCTCGGTGTTCTTTTTTTTCTCTCTAGCTTGCTTGACGTTCCTTCTGACCCTTTTGTTGCATCCCTTAACAATAGACCAAGAGTATTCTTATTCTAGGCAGACTTCACAATTTTTATATGTGTTGTTTAAAAGAATTGTATGGATTCCATTTATTTGGATCCTTATTTATCTCTTACCCTTTTAAACATGTTTAGTCCGCTTGAATCATTGTACGGCGTTAGCGGCTCTAAGTCAAAACTAGCAAATTTCTAGCAAAACTGAGCTTTTCCTTGAAATGGACTACCTTTAAAAAGTATGATTAAGACAGATCTAATGCTAAAGAACGGACTGCTCATAAGCACCTGTTATCGGTAGCCGACTGGCGGAGGGACAAGATATGAGACATTTATTCATGAAGCTACATCTCTGGGAGCGGCACCTTTTTAAGTGGATCAACGGACGAATGCATAATCGTTTTCTGAACTTTTGGCTCTTCTATCTCACTCATTTGGGTGGAGCTACAAGCACAATTGTTATCAACATACTGATATGGGCATTTGCTCCTCAGCCATGGAGAACCGCTAGCCTGCAAGCAATGACGGCTCTAGCTGTTAGCCATTTGCCCGTTGCTGTCGCCAAAAAACTGTATCCACGCATGCGGCCTTATCTGGCGTTACCGGATACGAATACATTTCGTAATCCATTAAAGGATCATTCTTTTCCTTCTGGTCATACTACAGCTATCTTTGCTTCAACGGTCCCATATATGGTAGCATTTCCTGCCTTGACCGTTATTCTGCTGCCGCTGGCCTGTATTGTCGGGTTTTCACGCATTTATCTGGGATTACATTATCCATCTGATGTCTTTGCAGGCTTAGTGATCGGAACCAGTGTTGCAGCGGGCACTATAGCCTTATGGATCTGAAGTATATATGGTTAAACCGGGAAAACCTTTGAGAATAGGTGAATCAAAATTGCAAAAAAAAAGAATTTTAATACTCTCAGAAGGCTTTGGAGCAGGACATACTCAAGCAGCTTATGCGCTGTCGAGCAGTCTGCGCCAACTGTCACCTAATTTACAAACGAAGGTGCTAGAACTTGGGAATTTCCTTAATCCCAAAATGGCACCCATTATTCTGTCTGCTTACCGTAAGACGGTAACGACTCAGCCAAAGCTGATGGGGTATGTCTACCGTCACCAGAAATCATTTAATCGTCTTACCACGCTTGCCCTGCATCGTATATTTTATACGCATACCAAAAATGTTGTTATGCAGTTGAAACCTGACGTTATTGTCTGCACACACTTCATTCCGGGTGCTGTAGTATCTCGTCTTAAGAGAGTGGATCCTACCCTAAAGATGCCACTCGTAACTGTTATAACGGATTATGACGCACATGCCAGTTGGATCAGTCCAGAGGTAGACCGTTATCTGGTATCAACACCAGAGGTTAAATCCAAATTGCGTATGCGAAACATTCCTTCTGCGAAAATTCAGGTTACAGGGATACCCGTACATCCTAACTTTTGGCAGCATCCTGGAAAGCAGGAGATTCGACAGCAATTCAATCTCAAGGATATGCCAACGGTACTAGTCATGGGCGGCGGCTGGGGGATCATGAACGATCAGGTTGTAAATGCCTGTCTGGCGGAATGGCGAGAGAAGATTCAGATTGTTTTCTGTCTCGGCAAGAATGAAGAGCTGCTTCAGGAAATGAAAGAAGACTCACGTTATAATCATCCTAATATATCCTTGATCGGCTTTACGCGTGAGATTGACAAGCTGATGGAGGTGTCCGATCTGCTCGTCACGAAGCCGGGTGGAATGACCTGCAGTGAAGGGCTTGCTAAAGGAATACCGATGCTGTTCTATAACCCTCTGCCCGGGCAGGAGGAGGAGAATTGCCGCTATTTTACCGCAGCAGGTTTCGGAGAGCCGATAGAGTCTTTAGACGTAGTCGTAATGTGGATGGAACGTCTATTAAACAACTACGAGGATGTGCAGAATAAGCGAAAACTTCATCTTGAGGAAATCGCCCGTTACCACCCATTGCAATGTGCTCAGAGCATTATCGAATTATTGGAATAGTTAATTTAAAAGCGGCAGCCTCCAAACCACTTGGAGGCTGCCGCTTTATTATTGAAGCACATCTTTTGGAGTAGTGCTTTGTAACTACAACCGATATTTGTCCAAACGGGTAGCTTGATACTGCTTGAGCGCTTCCGCACCTACAATGGCCTCACAACGATGGATATTCACGCCACGTCCGACAAATTTCGTCTCGTATTCCGTCATAATATGATCCTCATTTATGATGCCGTCCGCATGTAGGTCTAACGAGATATTTTTCATCTGTAGACCAAAGTCCGCAAATGCATTTAATGAGAATTCAAATAGGCTTCGAGAATCTGTTTTCAAATGAATTTCACCTAAGTCGCTTAGCAGCCCCCGATATTTGTCAAGAAAACGCGGGTGTGTCAAACGACGACGAGCATGCTTACTCTTTGGCCACGGATCACTGAAGTTAAGATAAATTCGTTCCAGCTCTCCTGGAGCAAATACTTCCTCTGCATAATCAATATTGGCGAGTGCCAATTTCAGGTTGGGCGGCGTCTCATGACCTGCCGGCTCCCATACTGCTCTAGCCTTATCTCCAGCACGGCGGATCAGCTCATCATACATATCAACGCCGATAAAATTAATATCGGGATATTTGAAGCTCATTTGGCTGATAAACTGTCCCTTGCCCATTCCGAACTCCACATGGATCGGATGATCATTCCCGAACAGCTTGGACCACTCACCTTTATAACTCCGAGGGTCAAGAATGACTAGATCGGTCTGTTCTTCCAAACTTTCACGTATTCCTTTTCTTCCGCGTAAACGCATAGGTATTCCTCCGATTATCTCTTATACGATAACTGTCACTTGCAATATTGTGCCGAAATTGTCCCGAAAAGTAAAGGGATTGAGGTAAAAAAGAAAAAGGAATTCTCTGGCTCAGCTCTTAAATGAGCTATCCAGGGGAATTCCTTCGTTGTGTATATTTGGAATTAAGGCTCATTCTTGTCCGGTAGATTAGGATCTACTTTGTGTTTGAGCTGGTGGCAAATGTCTTTTTTTCGAATGCGCTGCGAATTTTACGCTGTGCATCTGTCTTGATCTTAGGGTTGCCGTTAAATTCCACACCTGTTAGTGCAAGGGCTTCATCTGGCGTTAAGTGGACTTCAATCGAATCTTTACCCTCAGCATATACCGTTTGAGAATTCATTGCTATCACCTCACGGTTATTATTATGGATCGGACGACACGAAATTATGAACTCCTGGCTGAATTTCTTTAAGCCACAGCAGCTTTTCACACTCTGAATATAACATACTATGTAAGCATTTTCAAGTTGAGAGCGCCTTACTTTCGGCCTATTTTTCATGCCAGTACCGGGAGTGAATGTTACGCCGAGCTCTGTTTTTTGATACAATGTATTGGATTATAAGAAACGGCTGTGTGTTCTTTTATAAAGGATGCCATCCGTCTCAGAAAAATATAAGGATAAGGATACTTATCTATGTTTATATTTTCAGAAAGGAGCTCCTCGTGTCTAATCTTCAATACACTACTCCTCCGCAGCTTTGGGGAGATAAACGTTTTCATACCTGGAATTACGAAATGCGTGAACATTTGAACACCAAGGTATTCAAAGTTATGCTTGATGCAGGCTTTACCTGTCCCAACCGTGACGGTTCCATCGCTAAAGGTGGTTGTACTTTTTGCAGTGCCAGAGGTTCTGGTGATTTTGCGGGAAGTCGCCGAGATGATCTCGTCACCCAATTTAATAATATCCGTGACAAGCAGCATCTAAAATGGCCAAACGCTAAATACATTGGATATTTTCAGGCCTATACGAATACGTACGCTCCGGTCGAAGAGCTTAGAGAATATTTCGAAGTGATTTTACAGCAGCCAGGTGTCGTTGGACTATCTATTGCTACACGGCCTGACTGTTTGCCGGATGATGTTGTCGAATATTTGGCCGAGCTAAACGAGCGCACGTATCTGTGGGTAGAGATGGGTCTCCAGACTATACACGACTCCACCTCTGAGCTAATTAACCGGGCTCACGATAGCCAGTGTTATGTAGATGCTGTTGAGAAGTTGCGGCGTCATGGCATTCGTGTCTGCACCCATATCATTCACGGTCTCCCACAGGAGACGCATGAAATGATGCTTGAAACGGTATCTGCTGTGGCTCGCATGGATGTGCAAGGAATTAAGATTCACCTTCTGCATCTCATGCGTAAAACACCCATGGTGAAGCAATACGAAGCTGGATTGCTACGATTCATGGAACAGGACGAGTATGTGAAGCTCATTGCCGATTCACTCGAAATTTTGCCCCCTGAAATGATTGTACATCGCTTGACTGGAGACGCTCCTCGGGATATCTTAATCGGACCGATATGGAGCCTCAAGAAATGGGAAGTGCTAAATGCCATTGACGATGAGCTAGTTGCTCGTGATACTTGGCAGGGTAAGTATTGGAGGAAGAGCTAATGGGCTTTATGTCCGTTTTAAGCTTTGCTCATAAATTAATCTCTGAGCGGTTAACTTTAGGTGATCGTGCGATTGATGCCACTGTAGGTACTGGTGCTGATACGCTTTTTCTAGCCAAAGCAACCGGAACTCGCGGTGAAGTCTACGGCTTTGACATTCAAGCTACAGCGCTGAGGCTGGCTGAAGAGCGCCTGCGGCTTGCAAGAGAGGAAGCTCCCTCGCTCGCCACCGTCACCTTGCTGGAACGTAGTCACGCCGAAATGGCTGAAGCTGTTCCAGCGAACTGGCATGGCACCGTTGGAGCTGTAATGTTCAATCTAGGCTACTTGCCTTCAGGAGATGCCGACAAGAACATCATTACTCAGCCGGACAGCTCCATTGCAGCCTTGGAAGCTTCTCTCCAGTTACTGCGTCCAGGTGGGATCATTACGGCAGTTCTTTATCCCGGCCATGCAGGCGGAGATAAAGAAGCCGCTGCCGTTGAATCTTGGGCAGCAGCTGTTTCCCAAAAGGTAGCACAAAGCATTGTTTATCGTCAGCTGCAGCGCACGGATTCACCTTATATGATTGCGCTCGAAAAGAAAAAGGAATCCCCTCTTAAACTGTAAGCATCAAACTATTTTATATTTGGGAAGGAAGATGTAGCAATGACTCAACCATATCCTTTGAAATTTCAACCGGAGTTTAAAGAACGTGTCTGGGGAGGCCGCGCGCTGGAGAAATTCGGCTTAGATCTACCTGAAGGACATATTGGCGAAGGCTGGATGATCGCCGATCACGCGAATGGAACGTCTTCGGTGGTAAACGGAGAGTTAGCCGGTCAAGGCTTAGATCAAATTCGTGAGCAGTTCGGCCATGAATGGTTCGGAAGCAAAGGGATTTCAGAAACGGGTGGAAGATTTCCTCTACTAATCAAATTGCTGGATTGCAACGACAATCTTTCCGTTCAAGTCCACCCTACAGATGATTATGAGGGATTGCCACAAGGTGAACTGGGCAAAACAGAGATGTGGTACGTGTTAGACGCTAAGCCAGGTGCCAAAATCATCTATGGTCTTAAAGAAGGCGTGGATCGTGAAACATTGCGTGAAGCACTGGAGAAAGGCACTGTTATGGATAGCCTTCAAGAAGTATCTGTCTCTGCAGGAGACTCCTTCTATATTCCCGCCGGAACCGTTCATGCGCTATGTGCTGGTGTCGTTGTAGCAGAGATCCAGCAAAATTCCGACACTACATACCGCATTTATGACTATGACCGTCCAGGCCTGGACGGAAAACCACGTGAGCTTCATATTGAAGATTCACTTAATGTTACAGCTTATGAAGGCGCCGGGGCTACTTCGATGAAGACAGATAACGCAGTCCCTGGAGAGTGGCTGCAACTTGCCGCTTCGCCATATTTTATCGTAGAAAAAGGAATCGTAAATGGTTCATGGGACCTCACCACTACAGAAGACAGCTTCACTATTCTAGTCATCTGTGAAGGCAGCGGACATCTTACTTGGGATGGCGGCTCCCAACCTTATGCTGCAGGAGAATGCTATCTGATTCCTTCCAGTCTCGGCCGTTACGCTATCGAAGGTCATTCTACTGTGCTTCGCTCTTATTTACCATAAGTCGAGAACCTTTAGGAGGAATGGACCATGAAGGAAAATAGTTTTACCCTAACGGATCCCATAGGTGTAAATATCCATGTCTATGAATGGTTACCTGAATCCGATGTGCCAGTTAGAGGAATCGTGCAAATTTCTCACGGTATGTGTGAAACAGCTATCCGCTATGCTCGTTTTGCGGAAGCATTAACCGGAGTAGGTTATGCAGTATATGTCAATGACCACCGGGGACATGGTAAAACCGCTGGTCAAGTTGATCTGCTTGGCGATGTTGGTGAAGACGGATTCTACTGGATGCGGCGCAATCTGCTCCAGGTAGCAGCCAAAGCACTCTCCAAACATGAAGGTAAGCCCATCTTTCTATTCGCTCATAGTATGGGCTCCTTTCTGGCTCAAAAGCTGATGTGTGAAGAGGGTAACGAAATCTATGCAGGATTTATCCTAAGCGGTACAAATGGTCCTCGCGGTATGCTGCGCCTTGGAGAATCTCTGGCTAGTGCACAGCTCAAGTTAAAGGGTGAACATCACCGAAGTGTACTACTGAACAGCTTAGTATTCGGCAGTTACAACCGTGCTTTTTCTCCTGTAAGAACTGCATATGACTGGCTGAGCAGCGATGATGCGGAAGTTGATAAGTACATTGCCGATCCATTCTGCGGAGCCATTTGTACAACACGCTTTTTCCGTGGTTTTTTCCACCTCCTAAGGGAGATCCATTCCGAGGAATCACTTAAAACATTATGTACAAGTAAGCCCATTTATATATTTGGTGGGGATAAGGATCCTGTAGGGATGAGCGGCCAAGGCATTCCTCGTCTTGCGGAGCTGTACAAGAAACGAGGGATATCGGACGTAGAGTATCGGCTCTATCCAGGTGGCAGGCATGAAATGCTTAATGAGGTGAACCGGGATCAAGTTACAGCCGATGTGCTTAACTGGTTAGAACAGCATCTCCCTTCTGAGGTTACGACTACAGCTTAAAAGTACAAAACAGGGGTGCCCCAAAAGCCGTGAAATGGCTAGTTGGGACACCCCTTATTTTTGATTAGAGAACATTGGCACTTGTTGTAGACGCTCCCCTTCTTTGAGCAGAAAGTTTCTAAAATCAAAAAAAACGTGGGGAGCGTAAACTTACCAGCTTCAGCAGAATGTTCGCAAACGAAACCAATACAACCTCTTGCGCCACTTTAGGCGTAACTGAAACACAGCGCTTGCGGACTCAGAAGACGCTTGCGCATGTAACAAAAAAAGACCGCCCCCAAAGGAACGGTCTTTCCTCCCAACACAATCGCCTTATTACAAAGGCAGCGTATAATACTGAGCGCGTTGGCTCTCGTTCTGCTGATACATTACGATTAGCAGTGTACGACCTTCTCGAACGGAAGGTGATTCAGCTACAGCTACAGCAGAGCTTGTGGTTTGGACAGACTCTTCTAAACTACTTTCTGTAACTTCCTGTATTAATGACTCAGGAGAAAGTACAGCCCCGTCGTTAGCATTGTCTGCTTCCTCTTCCTCTGAACCCACATCCGCCCGTAGACCGCTGATGGATTCCAGCACCGCTTCAAGCGAGAACGGTAGCACTTCAAGCACCGTATATTTTTGCAGCTCTCTTTCACTGAGTCCGGCTTCTGCCAATTGCGCAGAGATTTGACCCGGATTAGCAGCGATATCCCTCAAGTAACTCGACCAATCCGACTTATCCAGCACGAAATCCCACCAGATTTTGCGAGGCTTATACTTGTGTCCTAGGAAATAATCAAGCTTCATTAGCCCAGTAATAATATCCATAGACGGAGTCCCACGATCTATCAAGAAGGACTGCAAACGGGTAAAGAGATCTTCTAGCTGATGCCCAATCTTTTGCCAGCCTCTCTCCTCCCAGTAGTCACCGAACTCCTGAAAGAAATCAAATGGTGAATCAAACACGTGACGGATCAAGTATTTGGCTGTATGGTCCATCCGGTGGCTGTTCCAGTATTTCTCCAGCACATCCTCAAGCCGCTTCAAACGAATAATATCCGAGAAGGTCATCATATGACTGCTAAGAATTTCGTAAGGGGCATGTTCCATATACGTATACTCATATTTTGCCGCCTGTGCACGCAGACCCGTCCCGCGAAGCATTTTGAGGAATCCAAGTTGCAGCTCTTCTGGCTCCATAACGAATACATCATTAAAGGTTTTGCGGAAGGTGGTGTAATCCTCCATCGGAAGCCCCGCGATCAAATCCAGATGCTGATCGATATTGCGACTTTCCTTAATCTTCATTACCGTACGAGACAGCTTCTTGAAATTCTGGCGACGTTTAACAAGCTCGTTCGTCTCATCATTTGTAGACTGTACACCAATCTCAAATCTAAAGATGCCCGGAGGCGCATTATTCGACAGGAAATCCAGAACTTCTGGCCGCATGATATCTGCTGTGATTTCAAACTGGAACACACAGCCTTGATGATTATCGATCAGGAATTGAAACATTTCCATCGCATAGTTGCGGTTGATATTGAAGGTGCGGTCCAAGAATTTAATGATTTTGGCACCATTTTCAATTAAGTAGAGTAAATCAGACTTCACTCGCTCAATATCATAGTAACGTACGCCTACCTCAATACTGGATAAACAAAATTGACAATTAAACGGGCAGCCACGGCTTGTCTCAAAATAAACAATACGTTTGCTCAGATCTGGAATATCCTCTGGAAAACGATGCGGTGTAGGTAGCGTATTTAGATCGCTTTTGGGACGAGGTGGATTTACAATGATCTCCTCTCCCTTACGATAAGCAGTTCCGTACACAAAATGAAATTTCCGGTCGTCTCTCAGCTCCTGCAGCAGATGATGAAATGTCTCTTCTCCATCTCCGTTGACGATGAAATCAACGCCAGCTTCTCTCTTCATCCAATGCAGCGGCTCATAAGAGACTTCCGGTCCTCCGAGAACAATCGCAACCTCAGGCATCACTTGCTTAAGAATTCCGATCAGCTTGAGCGTCTCTTCAATATTCCAGATATAACAGGAGAAGCCAATCACATCTGGCCGTTTCTGAAACAAGTCGGACACGATATTCATCACGGGATCTTTAATGGTGTACTCCACCAAATGAATATCTTTAAATTCATGCTCACTGTAAGCTTTAAGCAAACGGATCGCCAGTGAGGTATGGATATATTTTGCGTTTAGCGTGGTCAGAACGATTTTCAATGCTACACGACCTTTTCTACATTTCATTTTGAAAAAACTCTAGGAATGCCTTACCATACTTCCGGTATTTCACTTCCCCGACACCCTTTACCCTCAGCATTTCCGCTTCGGTCTGCGGGCAAACCACACTCATCTCACGCAGCGTGGCATCATTAAAAATAATATATGAGGGCACATGCTCACGTCCCGCCAACTCTCGCCGGATCAGACGCAGCTGCTCAAAGACGGTCTCATTGACTGCCGAAGGTGACAGGTCATGCCCGCGACTACGAACTCGCGTACCAGATGCCGCACCTGCTCGTGATGGCCGCGCTACTCGCTGCATGACCTCACGCTGTCCGCGCAGTACCTCAGCAGCCAAAGGCTGGAGCCGCACTACGGGGTATTGTCCTTCAGACAAAGCAAGATATCCCTCAGAGATGAGTACATTGATGCTCTCTGAGATCTCCTTCTCTGTCCGGCTCGACATCGCCCCATGCGTTGGCAGCTTGTCAAAACCATATTGCATCACCTTCTGATTGCGAGAGCCTTTCAACACAGAAGCCACCAACGCAACTCCATAACGTTCCCGCATACGGTGAATGCAGGAGAATATTTTCTGCGCATCTACGGTCATATCTACAAGCTCTCGTTCATCTGTACATGAGCTGCAAATGCCGCATAACTTGTCCTCATGCTCCTCACCGAAATAATCCAGCTGGGCACTGCGCAAGCAGCGGGTAGTATAACAATAATCAATCATTTGCTGAAGCTTGCGATATTCGTTAGCTTTACGGTCCGTATCCTGCGGATTCTGCTCGATCAGGAACTTTTGCGTCATAATATCCTGCGCACTAAACAGCAAAATACATTCACTCGGCTCCCCGTCACGTCCAGCACGGCCCGCTTCCTGAACATAAGCTTCCATATTTTTTGGCATATTATAATGAATTACGTACCGGACATTGGATTTGTCAATCCCCATCCCAAAAGCGTTGGTGGCCACCATGACCCGGATATCGTCATATAGGAAGCCTTCCTGGCTATCTGCCCGCTCCTGATCATTCATACCTGCGTGATAGCGGCCTGCCGCTATTCCTGAAGCCTGCAGCCTTTGATATAGATCATCCACTTCTTTGCGTGTAGCCGCATAAACAATACCCGGCTGATGAGAATGCGTTGCGGTGTAATCCATGACGAATTCCCGCTTATTCTCTCCACGTAGCACAGACATCGCTAGATTATCTCTTCCAAGTCCAGTCATGAAAATACCCGGCTCGCGCAGACGCAGCAGCCGAACCATATCCTCCATAACCTCTGGTGTTGCCGTCGCTGTAAATGCAGCCAAGATCGGCCGTTCTGGCAGCTCGTTCACAAAAGGCGATACCGACAAATAACTTGTACGGAAATCATGTCCCCACTGAGATACACAGTGCGCCTCATCCACAGCCACACAGGAAATCGCCAGCTCAGCCATCTCCAGACGGAACCAGTCCAGCTCTAGCCTTTCGGGCGCAACATAAAGCAGCTTCAAATCTCCGCGACGGGCAGCCCGAATCCGCTCATTTACTTCTTTCCCGCTTAACGTGCTATTAATAAAGGCTGCCGGAATACCTGCCGTGGTTAACGCATCGACCTGATCCTTCATCAGAGAGATCAATGGTGAGATCACCAGTGTCAGCCCAGGAAGCAGCAGTGCGGGAACTTGATAGCAAATCGATTTCCCACCTCCCGTAGGAAGAATACCGAGTGTGTCGCGACCTTCCAGCAAGTTCTGAACAATCTTCTTCTGACCATCCCGAAAATCCGGATAACCGTAATATTTTTGCAGCTCAGCCTGCGCCTGTTCAATAGTAGGTGCTTGCATCATCATATCTCTCATAACCCCTTAAGCGTTTCTATCTTTAGTTTAGCGGTCAAAAGTGTATTGAGCAACACTCCTTAACTATGGTCACCATGTTCTTCCTTTGAAATATTTACATAAAAGGCCTTCTTTTAAGCCAAGCTTTAAGAAGAGAGATTTCATAGAAGGGTGGAGCGACCGTGCAAAATTGGAAACAAAAATATACCTCTTTTAAACATAAGCCTGCACGCAAAGAGTCCTCTGCCCAGGACAATCGTCCGGTAAAGCCACTGGATTCCAGCCTGGAGAGCAATATAAGCTTCATTCAACAAGTCTTTGGAGAAGACAGCGATCTTATAGTCCGTAACTTCAAGGTGTACGGTAGACATGATGCGGCTATTATCTTTTTTTCTTCTGTGGTGGACCAGAATCAAATTCAGAACTATGTTTTAAAGCCATTAATGAATGTTTCCTCTGATCTCTCAGAAATTCCAAAAGATCTAAAGGATTTACCTGATTACATCTGGAGTATGACGGTACAAGTAACACAAGGTAACCGTACTAAGGATCTAAATACTCTAGCCTCTATCTTGCTGGAGGGAAATGTAGTTCTAATCATAGATGGAATGGATCAGGCACTTTACTTCAATCTGCGTAAAATTGAGCATCGTAGCATTGAGCAACCTCAAACTGAACAAGTCATACGCGGTTCGCGTGATGGGTTTATAGAGAATTTAGAATCCAATATCTCTTTGCTTCGCTATCGACTACAAACACCGGATTTTCGTGTAGTAACTGCCCCTCTTGGCGTACGGACGCGCTCAAAAGTATCTGTTTGTTATATCGAAGGAATAGCCGATCCAGGGCTAGTTCAAAAGGTGATGAGGCGATTATCAGCAATAAATGTAGACGGCATCCTTGATGCGGGGTATATCGAGCAATTCATAGAGGATCATCCCCTTTCCCCGTTTCCACAGGTTCAGCCAACCGAACGTCCGGATAAATCTATAGCCTCTTTATTAGAAGGACGAGTCATCATCCTTGTAGATGGCTCACCATTCTGCCTCATCGTCCCGGCGCTTTTCAATCAGTTCTTTCAGACGATGGATGACTATACAGAACGTTTTGTTGTAGGAAGCCTCCTAAGAATGATCCGCCTGATCGCATTATTATTTTCCCTTTTCTTCCCAGCCTTATATGTATCCATTATCTCTTTCAATCCTGAGCTATTGCCGACAGAGTTCGCCGTAGCAATAACTGGTGCAAGAGCTGGCGTACCCTTTCCAGCCGTATTGGAAGTTCTGATTATGGAAGTCTTCATGGAGGTGCTGCGCGAAGCAACCATTCGCCTACCGCAAATGATTGGCGGGGCTCTTTCTATTGTAGGTGTGCTTGTCATTGGTCAGGCAGCCGTAGCAGCAGGTCTGGCGAGTCCCACTACCGTAGTTGTTGTTGCTATAACGACCATAGGGTCTTTTGCCACACCCGCTTACAATGCTGCTATCTCTTCAAGAATGCTTAGATTTCCATTGATCATATTGGCAGGCTGCTTTGGCCTGTACGGAGTAATGCTTGGCACTATTGTTATTGTTAACCACTTATTATTCCTGGAATCCTTTGGCGTTCCCTACATGACACCCTTTGTGCCTACGATTTGGAAGGACCTCAAGGATAGTATCGTTCGGGTACCTTTATGGTGGATGCGAAGTCGCCCAAGCTTTCTCAATACACCTGATCCTGACCTTCTTGCGAAGGATATCCCCAAAATGCATACCGATCTGATTTTTAAGGAGAAAAGTGAAGCTGATGAATAGTAACCGCCCCATAACAACGATCCAAGTCATGGCTGTAATCATCAGTACGATTATAGGAATAGGAATCTTAAGTATTCCTCGTTATATGGCTGAAGCCGGAGACAGTGGTGCACCGCTCGTAACTGCTTCTGGCGTACCTGTTGCTTTTTTGGGTTGCTGGTTTACAGCGGTTGTCTGCCGAAAATTCCCTAACGAAACGTTGTTCGTATTCAGCCGCCGCCTTCTCGGAACTTGGCTCGCGGACATTTTCTCCATGCTTATTT
The DNA here is from genome assembly GCF_038009145.1 of Paenibacillus sp. FSL R5-0923. Taxonomy (NCBI): domain Bacteria; kingdom Bacillati; phylum Bacillota; class Bacilli; order Caryophanales; family Paenibacillaceae; genus Paenibacillus; species Paenibacillus sp. FSL R5-0923. The sequence goes on along the minus strand of NZ_JBBPAT010000002.1, from coordinate 745,823 downwards.
TTTTGTTTTTTGCTTTCTCTGCCGGGATCACCATGCGCCAATTCGGAGAAGTATGTGTTGCGGTTGTCTTTAAAAAGACACCAATCGAAGCAGTAATTCTCTTAATGCTCCTACTGGTTGCCTTATCAATCCGTAGAAATATTGTAAAATTCACTTATGTACATGTTTTTTATTTACCCTTTATTCTATTATCCGCTATCGCAATTATATTGGTAGCTATGAGAAATGTTGATGTTCTGAACTTGCTACCCCTCACCGGAAATCACACCACCTTTTCAAGCTTTTCCAAAGGAACGATTACGTCCGCTGGCCTTTATCAAGGCACATTTGTCATCATCCTGCTGGTTCCTCTAATGAAAAAACCTCAACAGATCCTTAAAGCAGGCACTGTTGCGCTTGGTATCATTGGATTCATTTATGTAATGATCGTGTGGGTCACTCTAGGCATGTTTGGAGCTCAGGAAACCAAATTACTGTCCTATCCAACCCTAGAAGCAGCTCGCTCCATATCCATCGGCGCAGGACTATTAGAACGGTTTGATGCTCTTTTTATAATAATTTGGGTGATTTCTATATTCACTACCATTTTTACGAACTACTACTTAGCCGCATACTCTCTGCAACAAGTGCTGCGGCACAAGGATCACCGCCTAATATCCAGTTTCTTACTTCCACTTATCTTCACTTTTTCACTTTTGCCGAGAAACATATTTCAGGTCTATTCATTTGCTAGCATTACAGCGATAATCGGTTTGATTTTTTTGACCTTCTATCCTCTTTTATTATGGTTAGTCTCTTTAATCCGAAATAAAGGGGCCATTTCTCATGAATGAAAAAATTTATAAGCGTGTAGTTCTTATTTTTATTCTCTCACTCCTGTCTGGATTGCTCGCAGGTTGCTGGGACCAGCTCGAAATTGAAGATCGTGCATTGGTGCTAGGGTTATCCATTGATTCCGTCCCTCCAGACAGCAAAACAAATGATGACCAAACCACTCATCTTAAAAGCGCAAATATTAACCTACCCCAAATTCGTGTAACCGCCCAAATTGCGGTTCCGGGAAGAGTTCCACTCGGACCAGGCAGTGGGGGTGAAGGCGGAGGCGGGAATCAAAATCCAGTATGGGTCGTAGAAGTATACGGGTACACATTAGATGACGCCATGAACAATTTGCAGCAGCAAATTTCTGATCCACGTTATCTAATTCATTTACGAGTGATTATTATTAGTGAGGATATTGCAAGAAAAAACATGGATGACTTAAATGATTATTTGCGTCGCAATCCAGAAGTTCGTCGCCGGACCTGGCTGCTAGTATCCGAAGGGGAAGCTGCCAAATTCATGAATATTAATCCTCCGCTGCAGCGAGTGCCGACTCTTTACATCCTCTCCACCATGGAAAAAGCAGTGACATCGGGGAAATTTCCCGCTGATTATATAGGTGTATTCTGGTCAGCAAATTCCAAATGGGGCGAAAGTGGTTATCTGCCTTACGTCTCATTACATCAGGAAGACAATATCATGATTAAAGGCCTAGCTTACTTTAGTGGTGGAGTGATGGTCGGTTCGACGATTCCGATTGAGATTGGCGCATATATGTCCATGAAGGGCATTAATCCGGGGGGATACTCCGATCTTTTTTATGCTGATGAATTCGGTCCGGTGATGCTCAAGGTCAACGACCGGTTCACGAGGGTGAAAGTTCAATTCAAAGAGGGCAAACCTCATATCACCTATAATCTTTCTTTAGAAGCGGATCTGGACGAGCATTTACGCAATGATATCAGTATTGCTTCCAGTCGTTCTTTAGAAAAGATTGAAGATATCTTTCAAAAGAGAGTGATCGGTATTTTTAACCACCTTATCAAAGAAACTCAGGAAGCGCATTCCGATGTCTTTGGCATGGGTGAATATATTCGTGCATATGCTCCCTCCTACTGGAAAGCCCATGTTCGTGACAAACATGACTGGGAGCAGCAGTATTCCAATCTCAGTATTGAAGTTAAGTTGAAAACTCACATCGACAGAGTAGGTCTTAAACAAAATTAAATGACGTTTATAGGAGGCTCTACTATGCTCTATCACCAGCTAACCTACGTAATTGTTGCGCTGCTGATCTCCAGTGTTCTGTTGCTTACTGTGGATACTAAAATATATGCAGTCAATGCTATGCACCGGGAAAAGAAATACGCTAATGTGATCGGTTGGATATATTTCAGCTTATTCCTGGTGATAGGACTAGCTCAGCTATTCTATCTATAAATCGAATTCGTTTCTTGCTGCCCTTCACATAGTATTTCTTAACCGCCCATGGTATATTGAGGAGTACAATATTAAAGGACGGAGAATGCAGTCATGAACACAAGAAGAAATCCTAAAGAAACAGCCAAAAGAGGTACTCGTTCCCACAGCAATTCCCACAGCAAGCCAAATGGCAAGCTTAATCATAAAGCTAAAGCACCCGCAGCGCCCAAGTCTTTTACAGTAAATGAACCTTCTGAGCTGTTACCCTTCTTACTCATCCATATCACAGGCCGTGGACGAAATGCTATTAAATCTATCCTCTCGCGTGGACAAGTAGCAGTGAATGGCAAAGTAGTCACACAGCATAATTTTCAATTGCATCCGGGTCAAACTGTGACGATTGATCAAGAGAAGCCTGTACAAGTAGCGGAAATGATCGGACTCACCATCGTCCATGAAGATGATGATCTAATCATTATTCAGAAGGATGCTGGACTGCTGTCGATTGCCACTGCGGAAGAAAATGAATTAACAGCTTACCGCCAGCTTATGGAGCATGTCCGCATCAGCAATCCTAAGAATCGAATTTTTGTCGTGCACCGCTTGGACCGCGATACGTCTGGGGTAATGATGTTTGCCAAAAGCGAACGGATCCAGCAAGCACTGCAAACTACGTGGAAGGATACCGTGAAAGAACGTTCTTACGTAGCTCTAGTCGAAGGCGCCGTCAAAAGACCTGAAGGTACAGTGAGCTCTTGGCTAAAAGAAACCTCTACCCTGAAAATGTACTCCAGTCCTCATGAAGGCGATGGTCTACATGCGATCACACATTATAAGCTCATTCAGGCGAACCGCCACTTCTCGTTACTTGAGGTAAAGCTTGAAACTGGACGCAAAAATCAGATTCGTGTTCATATGGCAGATATCGGCCATCCGATTGCAGGAGACAAGAAGTATGGTGCAGAGACCAAAACGGTAGGCCGTCTCGGTCTGCATGCTCGTGTACTTTCTTTTATTCATCCTACTAAAGGAGAGTTAATGACCTTCGAAAGCCCGATTCCGAAGACATTCCTGAAATATACCGCACCTGCACCTACGAACTAACAAGATCACAGTGAATACCCATTCATCCTAAGGGGGCTGATTACAGTGGAGCTTACTACACTACAATCGCTACAATAACTTAACAAAGAATGGGTGATTAGCTATGACAACAGCACATCATTATGAATGTATTGAACGTTTACCCACGACTGAGGAGCATGCCTCCTTATGGGAAGCTGTCGGTTGGGGGAACGTGAATACGGAAATGACCGCAGCCTCTCTGGCTCATTCGGTGTATGGTATAGTCGTTGTACAGGAAGACAAGGTTATCGGTATGGGGCGGATCGTCGGCGATGGTCATATGTATTTCTATATTCAGGACGTAGCCGTGCTTCCCGAATTTCAGGGCCAAGGCATTGGTAATGTCATTATTGAGCAGCTAATACACTATATTCGATCTCATTGTTTTTCTGGCGCGTTCGTCGGACTTTTCGCATCACATGGGAATGATACCTTTTACGAACGATACGGCTTTCAGAATCATGCCCCGGGTATGACGGGCATGTTCAAGGTCATGGAGTAACAAGCGAAAGATGCCCGGTCCATATGGTCCCTGGGCATCTTTTTCACTTCTATTTAGATCATGTTACAATACTAATAAACAAAAGAAGGTGCCATTATTGTTCCATCCTACTGTCTTCGATAATATTAAAATTGCTTTTGAGAACCAAATCTACGATTACGATAATTTGGACGGAATTCTAGTAGTTACGGATCGTTCCGACCTTCTGAATATGGCATCGATGTCCAGAGAATTCAGCCTTTCCTTCCAATTGACGGCTGGCAGGAGCGTAACCGCCGAAGTCTTTCTTACTTCATCTGTGAAAGATCTTAGCGATGAAATATTGGAAGTGCCTAACACGGATCCCGGTTGCAATCTTTCGTTACGTTTTTATATGGAGATCGAAGATATCCCTGCTGAATGTCAGGCGATCGAGAGTATTCTCAAAGCGATCTGGGGGCCTGAATTCCAGCCCGTGCAATCTTTAAGCTTCATTTATGGTCAAGAAGGTGAAACCTACAACAACTGCATCGAGCTGCGATTCAAAAGGCAAATCACGGAGGAGCAGATGGAGGACATTCCGAACCTGCTGAATCATCTTCTGCAAAGTGTAGAAGAACTGGAATCTTTCTCCGTATAATCCCTACTGCACACCGTTCGTACTTTGGAAAAAGAGGTGAGCCAGAAATGAAATTCCTGCCTGCTGCCAAAAGTAACCGTTGGTTTATCTGGATGGCTGTTTATGGTGTTTTTCTGTGGCTGCTTTTCATTCTGCACAGATTCGTTATGATGGCTCATACATTGGATGTCACACTCTTGCTGCGCTTCGCACTCTTTTCTATTGTCGTATCTGGTATCGTTAACGCCTTAGCGTGGTTCGGAGCTCGTCTACTCTGGTTAATCACTACAACAGGAATAATCATCGGTTCAGTAATTATGCTAAGCTACACCTATAGAGAGATGTCCGGTTGGGAGGATCTCGCGGGATTCCTAGCTTTTTTCTTTTTTACATGTGGAGGATTTGCACTCGGTTTATTGGCGGAAGCAATTCGTCTGCTGGTTAAGCAGTGGCCGAAAGCTTGAACGGAGGAGATGATCGATCGTTGTCCAATTCTTTTCTAACCAAAAATGCATTGTCCCATTCCTTAAAAGAACTAATGGAACATACGTCGCTCAATAAAATTACAGTCAAACAGCTCGTGGACCATTGCGGACTAAATCGACAAACTTTCTATTATCATTTTCAAGATATATTTGATTTACTCGGTTGGATCTATAAGACTGAGGCTGTAGAGAGCATCGCCCAGTATCGTAGCTACAGTACGTGGACGGACGGTTTTTATAGAATCTTCTGCTATATCGAACGAAATAAAACCTTTTGCTGCAACACCTTGAACTCACTGGGCAGAAATCATCTGGATGCGTATCTATACGAAGTGACGAATGATCTCATTATGGGTGTCATAAACGAACTGTCCGCCGGGATGGAGGTTAGCTACGAAGATAAACATTTCATTGCTAACTTCTATACTCTGGCCTTCACAGGCCTTGTCATTCAGTGGATGAGAGACGGGATGAAGGAGCATCCGGATCACATTATCGAGAAGCTAAGTGTACTCATTGAGGGGAATTTTCTAAAAGCTTTGCACAAATATGAGAACAAACCGTTGTAACCTTTGGGTTCAGCGGTTTTTTTGTCTAAAAACTAGACACATAGACCGTAATGACAAAAATCCATACACTCTAAAAGGATTGATTATACCTTCAAAATTGGAGTTGGTTTACATTAAGAGTGTGATTATTTCAACAACAACTTGGAGGCGACCATTGTGAAAAAAGAGTACGGTAATAAACAGGTTTATTTTGTCGGTGGCGGAATTGCATCCTTAGCGGGCGCGGCTTACCTGGTCAGAGACTGTGACTTTCCGGGACAGAACATTCACATTATTGAAGAGATGAAGATTCTCGGTGGCAGCAACGACGGCGCAGGTGACGCTGAGCACGGTTATGTCATTCGCGGTGGCCGGATGCTCAACGATGAGACCTATGAGAATACATGGGATCTACTCATGTCGATTCCCTCCCTCGACCATCCTGAGAAATCCGTTAGAGAAGAGATTATAGAATTCGATACCGCCAATCCAACACATGCTAACGCTAGACTCGTTAACCGCAACGGTGAGGTGGAAGATGTATTATCCATGGGCTTCGATATGGCTGACCGGCTTGCGATGGGTAAATTGATTATTACACCGGAAGAAAAAATGGGAAAAGCTCGGATTAACGACTGGTTTGGTCCACACTTTTTCACCACGAACTTCTGGTATATGTGGGCTACTACTTTCGCCTTCCAACCTTGGCATAGCGCGGTAGAGCTTAAACGATATATGATTCGCTTCGTTCATGAGTTCCCAAGAATTCAAACCCTGGAAGGCGTAACCCGCACTCCATATAACCAGTATGATTCCATCATCTTACCTATGCACAAATATCTCGAAGGCTTTGGTGTAGACTTTACATTGAAATGTACAGTAACTGACCTGCAGTTCAAAGACGGAGATGGCATTACCGTAACCCAAATGAACGTCCTGCGCCAAGGTGTCCCAGACGTTATTAACATAAGCGAAGACGATATCGTAATCGTCACGAACGGCTCCATGACTGAAGGATCAAGCCTTGGATCCATGACCTCTGTCCCACGTCTCAATGGGAAAGGTAGCTCATGGAAGTTATGGGAGAACATCGCTGCCAAAAAACCAGGTCTCGGCAATCCATCCTCCTTCGATGATCATATCGATGGTTCGAAATGGGAGTCCTTTACCGTGACCTTCCAAGATTCCAAATTCTTCGATCTTATGGAGAAATTCACTCGCAATCGTGCGGGTACTGGCGCATTGGTTACCTTTAAAGATTCAAGCTGGTTAATGTCCGTTGTCTTAGCCTTCCAACCGCATTTCCGCAATCAACCAGAGCATGTAAAAGTATTCTGGGGTTACGGTTTGTACCCTGACAACGTAGGAGACTTCGTGAAGAAGAAAATGAGCGAATGTACCGGTGAAGAAATTATGGAAGAATTAATCGGTCATCTTCATTTCGAAGAACATAAGGACGAGATCATGGCAACTGCTAATTGTATTCCATGTATGATGCCTTATATCACTTCACAATTCATGCCTAGATTAAATAGTGACAGACCTAAAGTAGTTCCTGAAGGCTCCACTAACCTTGCCTTCGTTGGCCAATATTGCGAAATTCCAGATGATGTTGTATTCACGGAAGAATACTCTATCCGAGCAGCAAGAACTGCAGTATACACATTGCTCGGTATTAACCGGCCTATCGAGCCAATCAATCAACATCAGTACGATGTCCGCACCTTGTTCACAAGCTTTATCACTTCTTTTAGATAAACACATCATAAAAAGACAAGCGCTCCCGTATAGATTCGGGGGCGCTTGTCTTTGTAGTGTGTAAAACAGAGCAGAGTTTCGGAATTAAAAAAAGAAGAAATGGAAACTTCTCCATCTCTTCTTCTTCACACTATACGAACTTTATATATTGCAAGATCCGTCCGCGCAGCCATCATCCGTGGATACTTCGGATTTTCCATTGCCAACCACCTGTAGCGTTGGTCCTGCTTGCTCCTCCGCCCACACGGTATCCAACACCTCTGTAAATACAGGTCCTGGCTGTGCACCAGATAACGCATATTTATTGTTGAACACGAAGAATGGTACACCGGTAATATTAAGACGGCTTCCTTCCTCGATATCGCCGTTCACTTCAGCTGTGTAAGCATCTGTCTCCAGCATTGCCGCAACTTCTGCCTGATCCAGCCCTACCTCGGCAGCAAGTGTAGCAAGTACACTGCGGTCTCCAAGATTCAATGAATCCGTAAAGTAGGCACGTAGCAAACGTTCGGACATTTCTGCACCTTTTCCTTTTGAGCTTGCAAAGTGACTCAGGCGGTGGCTGTCGAAAGTATTCGTATGCTTCACTGTATCAAAATTGAATTCCAATCCCACATCTTGTGCTTGCTCAGCTAACTGAGCATTCATTGCTTTTGCTTTTTCGATAGACATTCCGTATTTGGTAGCCAACAGCTCATGAATATTCTTATCTGTACTCACCTCTGCGTGTGGATCTAGTTGAAAGCTACGGAATACCACCTCTACTTGATCACGGTTCGGAAATTGACTCAGTGCATTCTCCAAACGTCTTTTACCGATGTAACAAAATGGACACGCATAATCGGACCAAATATCTATTCTCATGAAAAAAACCTCCTAATATTATTGTTCATTTGTAACTGCTGAATAAGATTGATAACTAAATATTCGTCGCTTACTATTATATAGTTAAAAACCGAAAAATACAAACTTAACTTTTATTTTCAAAAAAATCTCTTTAGACCTGAACCCCAACTAAAAGTATACGAAAGTGGTATATACGCTCTTCTTCAGGAACGATAGAATCAAGGTAACCATTTCGCCGGAAGACTACATTCAGATTAGCGGACGAAAGAAGTCCTGAAGGGAGATTCAAGAAATGTATGATCTATCTATAGTGATTCCTACCCGTAACCGAATTGACGACCTTACGGTGTGCATAGAGTCCATTGGCAAGCAGACACAGCTTGAGGACATCTCCATCGAGCTATGGATTGTGGACGACGGTGAGATCCCTGAGGACAGATTAGCCTATTATCGTGAAATACTAACTGGATTACCGCAAGCTAAACTGCATTATCATCGCAAAACTAAGCCTGGTCTCTGGCTTTCCCGTTACGAAGCGCTAGGACTGATCCATGCAGAAATTATGCTTAACTTAGATGACGATGCAGAGTTAGATGACTCCTTATATATTCGACGACTGCTAGATACTTATGCAGCCGATGATTCCATAGTTGGTATAGGTGGTGTAGCCAAAGGCATACATAGTAGCATGCCAAGCAGGCTATTCGGTATGCTAACCGGACAAATGTCCGGATCACCAGGCAGATTGTCGGCAAGTATGTTTGCAGGCTCGCAATTCCTTTGGGGAGACAAGAAGCATGTATTTGAAACTGATTTTTTTCACGGCTGCAATATGTCCTTCCGGCGCTCGGCACTACGTGATATTAAACCCTATCCATGGATGACAAGCTATTCCATAGCCGAAGATATTTATTTGTCTCATTTGGCCAGCCGCTATGGCAAGCTTGTGATTAATCCCGCCATGAAAATCATCCATCATGAGTCGCCAGGCTCTCGCGATAAGGCAGGCGTTGTAGCAAATGCTACCGCCATCAACCACTACTATCTGCTCAACTTGCGTAAAGCTCCTTTTATGAATTATGCTGCCTTGATCTGGACACTGACTTGTCTGACGGCTAAAGCAACTCTAAAATGGAATTTCAAAGCTGTTAGCGGATATGCCAAGGGTATCCTCTTCGTATTAAATCCTCGCAAGAATAAATATAGTGAATATATGCTCGATTAAGTAGCATCGTTTACTTCTAAATCTGTAGCACCGCTCCGAATCAGGATTCGGGGCTTTTTTCTATGTCGCCCGATTATATCCCTAAATGTGTCATGAAATTAATTTCCATCAACTTGTTATCTGGGGTATGATATAAATAATGTGTTTTGTTTTAGAAACTAACTTTATGGATGGTGGAATATGTTCAAGAACAAAAAAACGACGCTGATCCTCGTTGTAATCGTCATCGCCCTCATAGCTGTCGGCGCTTGGCTAATTACTAAGGATAAGGACGATAAAACAGCGGGAACTACGGGTAGCGCAACAACATCCGGAAAAGGAGAGGAAAAGTCTCTCTCTCAAACCTTTTATATTTATGACACTGTTGTGAATATCAAAGTGTTCGGTGCTACAGTAGAACAGAAAAATATGGATGATATCCAGCAGATGCTGGAGCGAATGGATATGGAGCTTAGCCGCACCAAAGAAGGTGGAGAGACTTACGCAGTCAATCAGGCAGCAGGAAAAGAAGCGGTTGTTGTTTCTGACGAGACCCTGGATGTAATTAAACAATCCATACAATACGCAAAGGAAATGGACGGGCTATTTGATCCTACAATCGGTCCGTTAATCGATCTTTGGAATATCGGTAGCGGTGGAGATAAGGTCCCTCCCCAAGCTGAAATTGATAAAGCGAAGAGCCTAACCAATTACAAGGACGTTGAAATTGATGAAGCTGCGAAAACTGTAAAGCTGATGAAGGAAAATATGGTGCTAGATCTGGGCGGCATTGGTAAAGGTTATGCTGCTGACCGTATCGCTGATTATTTGAAAGAGCAAGGTCTAAATAGCGCTATGATTAACCTCGGAGGCAGCAGTATTATTGCTCTCGGTAAGAAGCCAAACGGAACGGAATGGAATATCGGATTGCAGGATCCAGATCAAAGCCGTGGCACACAGCTAGGAACCATTAAAATCTCAGATGAGGTCATCGATGCTTCTGGTGTTTACGAACGGTATTTTATGCAGGACAATATTCGTTACCATCATATCCTTGATCCACGCACAGGATATCCTTCACAGAACGGTCTCAAAAGCCTTACCATTATGAGCCCGAATGCAACAGATGCGGATGCCTTATCCACTGGGGTATTCCTGATGGGAATCGAGGAGGGCATGAAATATCTTGAATCTTTACCTGATGATGTTGAAGCTTTCTTTATTACCGACGACAACAAAATCTATGCAACTAAAGGCATAAAAGAAAGAATGAACCTGACAGATCCAACGTACAGCTTCGCAGAGTAAACGAAAAAAGCTTGTCCCATTGAGCCGAAGCTGGCTTTCTAGGGAGCAAGCTTTTTTTTGGATAGAAGGAGCAGCAAGAAGAACGCTTCTCCCTCTGCGAAACATGAGAAAATCGAAACATCCATCATCAACTAAGGAGCGAGATTTATGAACCTTGTGAGACCCCTAACTTCCATAGCGGCGGGCTATCGTCATACCGCCCTCCTTAAATCAGACGGCACGGTGACGGCTGTAGGTGATAATAAATATGGCCAATGTGATGTAAGTGACTGGTGCGATATGATAGCGGTTGCGGCGGGTAATGCTCATACCGGTAATGCTCATACCATCGGGCTTAAATCAGATGGTACGGTGGCGGCTGTGGGTTGGAATAAGTATGACCAATGCGATGTAAGCGGCTGGGCTGATATTGTGGCGGTAGCTGCGGGTTGGCGTCGTAGTGTCGGACTTAAATCGGATGGCACGGTAGTTGCTGTGGGTCGAAATAATGAAGGCCAATGCAATGTAAGTGACTGGCGTGATATAGTAGCAGTTGCTGCGGGTGATTGGCATACCGTCGGGCTTAAAACGGACAGCACGGTGACAATTGTGGGGAATAATCGGTATGGCCAACGCAATGTAAATGATTGGCATGACATAGTGGCTATAGCGGCGGGTTACCTTCATACCGTCGGTCTTAAATCGAACGGCACGGTAGTTGCTGCGGGTCGAAATCATGAAGACCAGTGTAATGTAACCAGCTGGCACGGTATTGTGGCTATAGCGGCAGGTAGTCATCATACCATCGGTCTTAAATCAGACGGTACAGCGGTTGCTGTGGGTTGGAATAAGCACGGCGAATGCAATATAAGTGACTGGCGCGATATGGTGGCGGTAACGGCAGGTTGCACTCATACCATCGGTCTTAAATCGGACGGTACGGTGGTTGCTGTGGGTAATAACGAACATGGACAATGCGATGTAAGCGGGTGGCGCGGCATTCAACTACCCGAAAATTAGTTATAAAAGTAATGAAAGCCATGCGAAGGTTTCTCTCGCATGGCTTTCTAATATCTTTGGAGGACTTGTTCTCTCACACCAAAGGAAGCTCGCCAAATTCCTTATAATTAGTAAAAATATAACTAGGCTTATGATCCGTAGCCGGTTGTCTTCCTCTCGGATTGTACCAGCAAACCTTCCATCCAGCCGCAAGTGCTCCAACTACATCGTTAGCCCAAGTATCCCCTATATAAAGCGAATTGTCCGCCAAAGTACCCGTCTTTTGGTTTACGTGTATGAATATTTCCGGGTCCGGTTTAGCAAGACCTACAGCATCAGAAATAAAGATCATGTCCTCGGGAATAATCTGATCTAAGCCTAGTCCACGAATCTTACTCATCTGATGATCCTTCGGTCCATTCGTAATAATGCCTACCTTATGACCATCCGCAATAAATCGTTCAAGATGCTCACGCACGCCATCAATCATCTGAATCGTATATTGACGTCCAATATATGCTGCTTGAACCGCTGTGGCTTGATCACGATCAATCTGCAAACCATACTCGGCAAAAGCAAGCTCCAAACGGCGCACCCTCGTCTCTTCAAGCGGAATCTCACCGCGCAAATACATCGGCCACAACACATCGCTATGATGTCTCACTTTATAAAATAATTCAGCAAAGTCCAGACTACTCTCATCTGGGCTGAGCACTTCCCGTACCGCTTCTTTAAATGGTACCAGATGATCATACAACGTATCATCGAGGTCAAAAAAGATTGCCAACTTATGACTTGTTTCCACTTTAGCGCCCCTTACTCGTCTTTCTCTCTAGGTGCTTTAGAAAAAAAGGTTATAGGTAAAAAATTCATCATCCCGAATGTAGCCATGCGTTTCATATAACCGCTGCGCCCCCACATTCTCTGTCATCGTTGTCAGGGATAAGCCCTTCGTATTCGTAGAGACCGCATAATCTCTAGCACTTTCCAGTAGCATAGCACCTAGCCCTTGCCCTCGGATTTCTGCAGTAACGAACAAATCATTCAGGATCCAGAGGCGCTCCATCGTAACCGATGAAAAAGAAGGATAGAGCTGTGTGAAGCCCCGCGCGCGTTTCTCATCGCCTTTCCCCTCAACCACCATAAGGATCACAGATTCATTCAGCTTTAGTCTGTCGGCTAAGAAGGCGCGTGCACCTTCCCGATCTGAGGCTGCTCCATAAAATACTCGATACTCATCAAATAATGGGATGAGCCGTTCTAAATCATCCAGAACCACTCGTTCTATTCGATAATTGTTCATCATCAGCGCTCACTTTCCGGCTTCGCCCGTTTTAACCTCATTGTAAATGGTTACCGAGCCGTTCACCATGGAGAGAACGCCGAATGATTTGGACAATTGAGCCTTATTCCTTTGAATCGTAGAACACATGCCGGGCACTAACTTTACCCGCTTCGATATCTAAAATTCCGAAAGAATACAATTTCTCACGCCGCTTATCTGTAGGAGAACCTGGATTAAATAGCAGGATACCATTCTCCTCTCTTAGCAAGGGCTGATGTGAATGACCAAAGAGAATACAATCCACCTCATCATTCGCAAAAGCAAGCAGTGCGTTCCCATCCGTTCCTTTACGGGAATGTGGCGTATGTCCATGTACCATGCCAATCCGGATTCCTTCAAGGGTAATGATCTTGCGCTCTCCGAAACGCGCGATGATCTCATCGCCATCATTATTTCCGGCAATCCCCTCCACCGGTGCTAGTTCTGACAGTAAATCATAGATTCCCATACTCACCCAATCACCGAGATGCAAGATTAAATCCACATTTTGAAACTCTGCAATCAACGCCTTTGGCAGAGACTTAGCCATTCTTGACATATGTGTATCAGATACGACTCCTACTTTCATAAATCTCAGCTCCTAATCTATCATCCTCAACTTTGGTTATCATACTTATTCATAAATCTAATATTCAAATAATTGTACGATTTGCTTAAGCGAGAAGCAAGTTCTGTAACTTCTTCCACTCCGCAGCTAATTCTCTCTATCCTGCCAATTCCACAGCCTTACTTCCCCAACATGCATTCTGCTGACCCATGTTTCTTCCTTCAGTTTGAGCAGTTCTTTCACCGGACCGGTTACAACAGCTCCATAGAGCTTAACTCCATTCTTCTCTATATAACTAATGGAATCATCCAGATCAATGAATGGAATCACCCTTTTGGAGATGGATTTATACTCCTGCATCAAGTGCAGCGTCTTGAGGAAGTTCGCATTACGCAGTTCACCATCCCCATATGACTCAACAGATGGAGAAATACTCGAACGGCTAGTCACCCCTCCGAACCATCCTCGCTTCTCCCTCGATTCCTGCGTCACTTTCATATCATCCGCATGCCAAATTGGCATATATGGAAAACCTAATGGATCATTAACTACTGGCTGTCGTGTCCGTGGACCGGTATCTGCCGCAAACCACAAAGGCTGAAGATTCTTAGGCTCAAACTTCTTCAACAGCTCATCTGTCGTAAATAATTGGTCAAAAGACAAGTATGCTTCCGCTACCGTCCCCTCAGGGAGCTTCTCTAATCTCTCCCACTCACTGCTATCATCCATACTATTTGCCGCATCCTTCTTCCCCTGTGGATATACAAAGTAATAACCAACACTTCTACTCTCATTTGTCCAGGAATAGTTGTAGAGTCTAGCCCATCCAAATAAAAGCTTCATGGAATAATCTCCAACAGTAATTTGTTCATCTCCCACTTGTTTCTCTATCTTACTTGTCAGATTCATACTAAAAAATGGACCGGTACCACTGCTCAAATGTACAATCGTATTCGGCTGTGAGACAGCAATAGCGGAAGAAACAACATCACGGTATTTCTCTACTCTCTCCCCAGTACCATAAAATATCGCACTGATAATACTGCAAATAATCATGAAAATTAAGAACGCAGAAATTACCGTTAAAGTATTCGATATACGGGCTCTCCATTTACCGCGGCGGATGATCTTTTTTTCCTTGCCAGGTCTGTCTCTTTTACTCTTTCCGTATTTTATGCTCTTATCCTCACTTGAAGCGGGCTTTTCTTCCCCCATGAGTTCATCCAGATAAGCCTGATAAGCTTCCATCTTCTCCAGTTCGCGCTCCACTACATCCCTATCCTCGTCAGCAAGGGTACCTTCGCCGTACCTTCTTAACTTCTCCTTGAACTCCTCACTCATGTTCATTCCTCCTCCGTTCTGCTTCACGCAGCTTCTGTCTAGCTCGAAAGATTAAGATCTTATATTGGGACAGACCCACATTCATAATGTCCGATGCCTCCAGATAACTAAGACCATGAAAATCATGTAGCAGCAGTGCATGCCTCTGATTGTCCGGTAGCTCACCTATCGCAATCCTCATCTCTTCCCAACGTTCCTGCCGAAGCAGTGTGCTTTCCGTGGTATCTGGATGGGCGAGCTGTTTAAAAAAATCCTCACTCTGAACAGTACTGCGCCCTTCCTTCCGCTTATAATCTACGAAGGCATTGTACGCGACACGGAACAACCACGGCTTAATCTTCTCGTCTTTACAATCCTCCAAATATAAATAAGCACGGTAAAAGGTCTCCTGCATTAAATCTTCGGCCGCGTGATGATCACCACAAAGGGAGCGCAAATAGCGGTAAATATCCATCACATACATTTGATATATTTCATCCAGTGAATTTCGCTTCATGCACTCCCCCCTTAACCTAACCACGTATGCCAACATAAAAAGTTACAGTTAAATTCAACAACTAGTATGAATATACCAGTAATTCTATGGAGGAATGCGAAAAAAAGCCCGCTAGCTAGGAGCATCACTCCTGCCAACAGGCCTTTTAATAACCATCTGAAAATCATTTAATCATTCAATTCTATGGGTTACTCTGCTTACAGAACAACTTCAACTTCCTTGAGCATTTCGCTAACAGAGATTAAACCGCCACCGGACAAGTACCAGTAGTTAGGATCTAGGTAAATGATTTTACCATTTTTAAAAGCATTCGTGTTCTTCACGAGATCGTTCTCAACTGCATCCTTCGCTGAACCGGATTTGCTGCCATCACTCTTCACAGCCGCATCTCTATCTACTACGAACAGATAATCCGGATTCTTGTCGGCTACATATTCGTAAGATACGCTTTGACCATGAGTGGATACTTCGATTTTATCATCCGCTTGTGCAAATCCGAATACATCATGGATAATACCAAAACGTGAACCTGAACCATAAGCACTGATTTTTCCTTCATTGGCAAGAATAATAAGAGATTTTTTACCATCAGCTTTAGCTTTCTCATTCAGAGCTTTAACAGAGTCAGTAATAGTCGCAAGCTCAGCTTCTACTTCAGCTTCCTTGCCAAAAATTTGGCCCAGCGTCTTCACATTCTTCGTGAAGGATTCCATGTAATTTGCATTATCTACAGCAACGTACAGTGTAGGTGCAATTTTGCTGAATTCATCATAAGAATCTTGCTGTCTGCCGGAAATGATGATCAGATCAGGAGAAAGACTATTTATTTTTTCGAAGTCAGGCTCTTTCAAACCACCGACATTCTCATATTTGGCATCGTTATATTTAGAGAGATAAGAGGGTACATTGCTTTGAGGCACTCCAGTCACCTCTACGCCCAGTTTATCCAAAGTATCGAGTGTACCGAAGTCAAATACAACGACTTTCTGCGGGTTACTCTTAATCGTAATTTCTCCAAGTTCATGCTTAATAGTAAGCTCTTTGGATTCTGTATTCGGTGCAGTAGTAGCCTCTGTATTGCCTGCCGCTGCTGTATTATTATCTGAAGTTGCTGCATTATTGGAGCCACAGGCCGCCAAGATTACGGCAAGAAACACTGTCATGATTAGTAAAGATACGTTCTTCTTCAAAATATTCACCCCTATAATTTATAGTCAAGCTATTTGAATTATTCGCGTATACGTCAAGAAGCTGGCGCCTATCACTTCTAGCGTTACGTCATAATAATTTCCGAACATAAACGGCGTCTTGTTTAAAAATAGACACCAATTTTACGACCACCTATTGTTTCTATAGGGATATCCATGTCATATACATCCCTAAGCACTGCCGTATCAATAATTTCATCCACCGTACCCGATGAAGCTACCCGCCCATTCTTGAGCGCTACAATGTAATCAGAGTAACAAGAAGCAAAATTAATATCATGAATGACGAGCACAATCGTCTTGCCCTTCTCTTCTACCAATCGGCGTAACACCTTCATAATTTGTACAGAATGCTTCATATCCAGGTTGTTGAGCGGTTCATCGAGCAAAATATACTCAGTGTCCTGAGCCATAACCATTGCAATATACGCTCTCTGACGTTGTCCACCGCTAAGCTGATCAATATATTTATCCTGCATCTCTTGAAGGTCCATGTAAGCAATCGCTTCGTCAACGAACGCTCGATCCTCAGGTGTGAGCTTTCCCTGTGAATAAGGGAACCTTCCGAAAGAAACAAGCTCCTTCACGGTAAGGCGTACGCTGATATGATTGGACTGCTTTAGTACCGATATTTTACGAGCAAGTTCATTACTCTTACAGCTGCCAATTTCCTTTCCTTCGATCAGTACCTCTCCCGCGTCTTTGGAGATAAGTCTACTGATCATGGAAAGCAACGTGCTTTTACCAGCTCCGTTAGGGCCGATAAACGAGGTAATAGTACCCTTTTTAATGGATAAAGACACATCGTCAACGACGGTAATTCCGCCATAACGCTTGGTTACATGCTTAACTTCTACCACGACTTATTCTCCTTTAACAGCAGATAGACAAAGTAGACGCCACCTGCAAAATTAATGATTACACTAACCGTAGTAGTGAATCCAAACACACGTTCAACTAGAAACTGTCCCCCGACAAGCGCTATAATACTTAGCAAAATCGTGCCGGGAATCAGATAGGAATGCTTATACGTACGGAACAACTGATGCCCCACATTGGCTACTAATAAACCCAAGAAAGTGATCGGCCCTACTAAAGCCGTTGATATCGAAACGTAGATGGATACAATAACTAACAGCCTTTTGACTACATAGTCATAATTGATCCCTAAGTTAATGGCTTCATCTTTTCCTAAAGAAATAACATCTAAATACTTCACAAATCGCATGAAATACAGCGTAGTTAGCGCTAGAACAACTGTAGACAATATCAGTAGATCACTGCTGACGTTGTTGAAGCTGGCGAACATTTTTCCTTGTAGAATCAGGAATTCATTCGGATCAATGAGCACTTCCATAAAAGAAGATGCACTCTGGAACATCGTCCCCATAATAAGTCCTACGAGCAGCAGGAAGTATATGTTTTGACCCTCTCTGCGGAACATTAGCTTATACAGCACACCTGAGAACAGAACCATGATGCAAGCTGAGAACAAAAAATTCACATTTTTATTCATAAACGTCATATTTGATGAGCCTAGGGCGTATACACCGAACGTCTGGATCAACATGTACAAAGAGTCTAGCCCCAGAATACTAGGTGTCAAAATCCGATTGTTCGTAATGCTCTGAAAAACTACGGTAGAGACAGCTATCACCGCTCCGGTAATTAAGATGGCCGCCAGCTTTCTCCCCCGACTGGGTAGAACATAATCCCAATTTCCCATAACATGATAGGTCATAAACAAGACGATGAGAGCAACAGCGCTTAAGGATAATATAGTTAGTTTCGTCTTCATCACTAATTCGCCTTTCTTCTCATCAGCAAGTAGATAAATAGACCACTTCCGATGACGCCTACCGTGAGACTGATGGATATTTCGTATGGATATATAATGAGCCTGCCCAGAATATCACAGAACAGGAGGAACACCGCACCTAGAATGGCAGTATGCGCCAGATTTTTTTTCAAGTTATCGCCTATGTATAGCGTTACTATGTTAGGTACAACAAGACCCAGGAATGGAATCGTACCTACGGTTAAAATAACAACTGAAGAGATTAACGCTACAATCACCAATCCTACGTTCACTACCGATTTGTAGTTCATACCGAGATTGACGGAGAAATCCTCCCCCATACCGGCAACGGTGAACTTATTGGCGAAAACATACGCGAGAATGACAAGTGGAATACTGATATAGATTAATTCGTATTGACCCTTAATAATCGTTGAGAAATCGCCAAGCATCCAAGACGAGATATTCTGAACCAAATCATTTTTGTAAGCAAAAAATGTAGTAATCGAGCCTACAATGTTCCCGAACATGAGTCCGACCAGCGGGATAAAAATACTATCCTTGAACTTGATCCGATCTAAGATTCTCATAAATATAAATGTTCCTAGTAGGGCAAAAACAAAAGCAACGAGCAGCTTCTGCATCGGTGTCGCCCCTGTGAACAGCATCAGGGACACGAGAATACCGAATTTCGCGGAATCCATCGTGCCCGCCGTAGTGGGAGAAACGAATTTATTTCGTGATAATTGCTGCATAATTAATCCGGCAATACTCATGCTTACACCAGCTATAATCAGTGCAGCTAAGCGTGGAATCCGGCTGACTAGCAGAGTCTGTATCTGAGATTCCGTAAGCGAAAAAAGATCCAAAGGTGAAATGTCTTTTACGCCTATAAACAAAGATATAAATGAGAATACTATTAGAAGTAGGGACAAATATTTTAGTTTCATGAGTTGTTCCTTATCTGTTTAATAGTTAAATAGTTTGACAAATAGATGATATTATCGGTATTGATAATGATTTTCATTTGCACTATGTTCGATTATACCTAAGCCCACTTTGAGGGTCAACCCTTTCGTATAGTAAAATTTAAAACAATTGAATTTTATAAATAACATTAAAAAAGAGACACCCTAATAGGCATCTCTTTATCACATGATCTATTTCCGCTAGCTATAGCAGTTATTTATACTTGTGCCAATCCTGATTACTGTTCTCCAACAGATGTGCAAAATCATTCTCAAGCCGCTTTTGCTCAGCTTTTCGCTGATCTTCAACCGCTTTACGAGCAGCTTCCTTGCGGTCATTCTCTTCCGCTTTCAACGCATCAGATTGTGCCTTCAGCTTTCCAAGAACATCACTGCTCAATAGGTCTTTTAGCGTAGCTGGTCCATCGGTCGCAGCAGGACGCGGAGTGGTAGGCATTTTCTTTTTTTTAGCCACTGTCAATCATCCCTTCTAGTTATGAATTAAATTGGAATTTGTTTAAATTATTGGTCTTTTCGTTTATAATGTTCACTAAGAGGTGAGCCATATGAAGTCCACTGATTTATGTCCCCAGCTACAAAAAAGTATGGATATTATCGGCAGGCGTTGGACAGGTTTAATTATCTACCAGCTCCTCCAAGGACCGCAACGTTTCAATGTGATTGAAGCAGCCTTGCCCATCAGCGGAAGATTGCTCTCCGAACGACTTAAAGAGCTGGAACTGGAAGGGATTGTCCTTCGAGAAGTATTCCCTGAGACACCTGTGCGAATCCAATATTCCTTAACGGATAAAGGACTTGCCCTGGAGACAGTTATCCGGGATTTGCAGCGTTGGTCAAAAATATGGATTGATTGTGACACAAATAGTGTAAGCTCAACACTCAAAATGTAAGCGTTTCAATTGTGGCAATTAGATTTTAAGTCCAACAATCACTAAATCACGTTCTATACCATCCAATTCAGCTACACCGGGTAGTAATCCCCACTGCTTAAAACCGAATTTTTCTAGCAAACCAAGGCTTGGATCATTATGTCCGAACACAAAACCAACTAGATTCTTAATGCCGAGACTAGGTGCTTTCTCAATGGCCTCTTTCAAAAGAATTCTACCGGCTCCACCACCACGGAACTTTTCACTCACGTATACACTAATTTCTGCTGTTGCATTATACGCTGGACGACCATAGAAGGATTGAAAGCTGAACCATGCCGCAATCTCATCTCCCTGCCTGAGTACCCATAAAGGACGATGGTGGCTGTTATGCTCATTGAACCATTTTTCTCTGTCAGCAACAGTAATAGGTTCCAGATCCGCAGTTACCATCCGTCCAGCAATCGTTGAGTTATAAATCTCCACAATAGCTGCTAAGTCTGTAGGTTTTGCATCTTCAATCCTGCTATTCTCCCAATTCATCCCTTGATTCCTCCAAATGTGTTAATTCACTCAGGCCGACCTGCTCCTGGCTCCATTGCCACAGCCGCTGTGCCTCTTGTTTATTCTGTGCTCTGGGAGTCAGTTCCTGATTCTTTCGTCGATAATAATATTGACCGGTTACCTCTTGCAAATCCGATTCTGTAGCCAAATAGATCGCTGTATCGGCTCCTTGTTCAGGAGTTAAAAAGAAGTATGACAGCAGCTTAAGGATCGACTTGCCAAAGCCTGTCTCCCGGTTAACACCTATATTTGTGCCCACTGCTCCTGGATGCACGCAATTCACCGTTACTCTTGTCCCTTGCAGGCGTGCTGCCAACTCTTTCGTGAATAGTATATTGGCTAACTTGGATCGAGCATAGGCTTTTGCGGGATTGAAACGGCGTGCGAGAGTTGGATCTTCATAGTGAAGTGCACCTATTTTGTAAGCACCGGAAGCAACCACAACGATACGGCCTTGCTCTGCTGCTTTTAAAGGCTCCAGTAACAGATTCGTGAGCAAAAAATGACCCAAATGGTTCACACCAAGATCCATCTCAAAGCCGTCCTTCGTAAGCTGACGCTTAATCGTGACTACCCCAGCGTTATTGATGAGTATATCTAGAATCGGATATTTCCGGGTGAATTCCTCCGCAAAACTGCGAATGCTCTCCAGCGAGGCCAGATCACACAACATCAGCTCGATATCCACGGAGTGGCTCTTTTGCTTGGCGGCAGCCAGTGCTTCCACTCCACGCTGGCGATTACGGCATACCATAATTACTTTGGCTCCCTTGCGAGCCAGTTCAACTGTCGTCGCTAGCCCCATACCAGAATTTGCTCCAGTTACAAGTGCAATTTTACCTCTCATCCCAAGAATCACTCCTCTCTCAACAACCGTACCTCAATAAGCTTCCGCCTAACCTTACGAGAAGTATATTTAAGATTATGTTACACCAACTAGTAGGCTCAAGAAAAGCTTCTTGTCAGGTTTTAAAAGTATAGGTGATCAAATATGCATCCTTCTTTACGGAAAGCTTGCGAATAGGCATGTTATGATTAGCCAACGATAGATGTAGTCCGTCTCGTGCGTCTAGTCTATTTTTGATCTATAATAGGAATATTGCAGTTCTAATCGTGAAGTTGAAAGGGGAACACCAACTATGAATAATGCTCTGACAAGCCTAGAGCAGCAAATGACGGGCGAAGGCCTTGATGCCCTGCTCGTAACAGATCCCAAACATGTCTACTATTTAACCGGATTCGCCAGCGATCCGCATGAACGTTTTCTCGGTCTGCTGTTGATACGCGGAGAAGAGCCAATGCTCATTCTACCCGCACTAGATGCAGAAGCGGCTCAAGCAGCTTCTTCGGTCACCAAAATCATAACTCATAATGATACCGATAATCCCTATAACCTGCTTAAAGATTGTTTCGGCAGCAGTAAGCTAGGTACTCTTGGTATAGAGAAGGAACATTTCTCAGTAGCCCGTTTTGAGCATCTAACCGCAGCCGTTCCAGCAGAACGTTTTAGTGATATAGGTCCATTGCTGCGCAGCATGCGCTCCAAAAAGACCCCAGATGAAGTTAAACGCATGAAACATGCCGCTGAGCTAGTTGAGGAAGCTTTGCGCCGCGTGCTTACCCATGTGAAAACAGGCGTTACAGAAAACGATTTAGTAGCGGAACTGGAATATCTAATGAAAAAGGTTGGCGCTTCCGGCCCTTCCTTCGACACTATGGTGCTTTCTGGTCCAAAAACAGCCCTGCCTCACGGTGTTCCAGGCAACCGGGTCATTCAGCCAGGCGACTTCCTGATGTTTGATATTGGGGTGTATGCTGATGGTTATGCTTCTGATATTACACGTACCTTTGCTATTGAATCCGTGGACGACAAGCTAATCACGATCTATAACACCGTGCTGGCTGCCAACGAAGCTGGGATCGCTGCTTCCAATCCTGGAGCTCCTTTCGGTTCTGTCGACAAAGCTGCGCGTGATGTGATTGAGGAAGCCGGATTCGGAGAATATTTCTTGCACCGTGTCGGACACGGACTGGGTATGGATGTTCATGAATATCCATCACTCCATGGACAGAACGATGACATTATAGAGATCGGCAATGTGTTCACCGTCGAGCCAGGGATTTATGTACCGGGACTAGCGGGTGTACGTATCGAAGATGATCTGATTATTACAGCTGAAGGTGCGGAAACCTTAACAAGCTTCCCTAAGGAACTGACTATTCTTCATTTGTAGAAAAGAAAATATCAAGAGTATCCGAAAAATATTAGAATCAAAGATAGCCCATCCCTAATAAGTTGGAAAAGAATCACTTTCAACTTACTGTGATGGGCTTTCTCTTTTCCCGCACCATACTCGACTTGTTCAGACCCTTTCAAATCTATAATCCCTTTCAACCTTACAAACTCTTGTTTTATAAGTGAGTTTCAACATTTCATCTGCTATTTCCGCATATTGGTTATCTCCATCAGTTCGTTCAGATGTAAAAATCACTGCATATAAGGTGGTTTTGATGTTTTAGCAATCTCACTCATGACTTCGCCTCCGTTTTTTGGTTATTAATAGGCACATTTTTTGATTTCTCCATTAATTTATACTATATTAGCGCTTGAATAGAAACGAGCTGTTCAGTGAAAATAAAGTATCAGACTGGAGCTGTTGATTTAGCGTAGTTTTTGAATTGAAGAATCGCCAGCTTTTGAAAAATAAGTTATAGACTGCTGCTATTGTCATTAAACTAACGTTTCCCTTGTGTTAAAATACGTTCCTAACAACTGCAGTTGTATTTTCCAGAATTCTCTCTCAGTTATAAGTTTTCTAATCCCCAATCGCTGTAGGTGTATTTTTTATTATGATAAAAGTGTTTGAAATCTCTACAAAAATTCAGAAGTTTTCGGCTTCTTGTTTCAAAAGATCTATCACATGTCACTTATGGTAAGGTTCACCGTAACGGGGCTAGCGGTGAAAAAAGTAAAAGGAGCTGCCGCGGCATGCTCCTTCGCTTAACGCTCTTAATACTTCGATCGTCTTCTCAAGGTTTTTTGACGTGGTATGCAAATTTGCAAATGATCTTCACACAGGATAGCCTCCCTATCGTCAAGCTTGTTCCGCTGCCTTTAGCAATCGAAGCAACAGCCCCTTACGCGGTTCCTGCGCCTTTCGAGCCAATACAGCCAGCTTCTCCGCCTTGCCCAAAATCGGATACAGCACTCGTTCGGCCTCGTAATCCGCCAAAGCCTCGACATGCTGCACCAATAGCGATAGCTTGTCTTCACTTTCCAGTTCAGGCTGAATCCTCAGCTTCAGCGAATCATGAGAGCAACGCAGGCAAGCGATCAAGGCGGGCATCGAGCGTTCGGTTATGCCATGGGTCTCGGCGAAAACAGCTGTGAACTTGTCCTGCACCAGCTGATGCTCCTCGTCTACAAGGGCCATGTAGGTCTCTACCAACGGAAAATAGCGCTCGTCCGCGAGTCCCAGCCCGAATACGGCATAACTGCCCGGCATGACGCTTTTCTCACCTTCCGTATCCTCGTACCACACAAACTCTTCCATCGCCTCACGAGCGTATTCCTCCAATAACGGATACAGCTCGGAATAGGCCAGTGCATTTGCGAAAAAACGATGCGTATCCGATTTGGCAAGTCCTTTAATGGGTAATGCCTCTCTCACGCTGGATTTTAGCTTGATTTTGTAGCTTTTTGGGAAACCCTTCCGGAGTAGGGAGAGAATGAACGAAATCGCCCGTTCGTACGCACCAGCCTCTTCTTTACGAATAACGACCGTAATGATGGAAAACACATCGTTAGCCTTGCATTCAGTCAACTCGTCACGCAGATGAACGTCTTCTCGCGCGAAGGTGTCGCTACCTTCCTTCAACATACGTTCGGCTTTGCCGCTGCCCAGCTGCCTCGCAAGCTCCAGAAAAGTCATGCCCTTGGCTTTACTGTAACTTGGCTCGTAACGAAGAATCATCACAGCGCCGTACAACAGCAGATCGATAGGCTGGTTCGGCTCATCCATATGCTTGAGAGCCTTATCCGGCTTGATTCCATTTTCATTGGTTCTGTATTCGGAAAGCGTAACATCATAGTGACGTGGCAGGAATACTTCCTCGGTCCAGTGGGTTAAAGCTCGAATGATATCGCTTCGATGCTCCCTCAGCGCTTGCGCCCGTTCTTTATTCAACGCCTGAATCCGGTCAAATATAGCAATCGTCCGTCCGACGTCCGGTTCGTTGAACAAATACGGGTCCAACAGATGGCGTGTCAAAAAGAAAGTTTCTAACGGCTTTGTCGGGTAAGCGCCCTTCTCCAGTTTTTGCTCGATATAGGACTCAACCCGCTCCAGAAGCTGCCGCTTTTTCTCTTCATATATGATGTCAAACACCGTTAATCTCACGGGCCCGTCTGCCGTTGCGAATCTTCCCTTCAAGGTAAATCGGTAATCGATAAGGGCCGACGTATGCAACTTGTCCAGCTTCTCCCTTACGATGCTCGTCAACCGGGGCTGCACCTCATGCAAGACCTCCTCCTGCGTAAAAGGAGACGCCTTCATCGACTTGTGCCCTGAAGCATTCCTTCTAAAATCCGAACTGCCAACGCTAGTCCTACCCGGTCGATAATCCAGCACAATGTCGTTAAAAATGCCCACTTGCAGCGTGGTACGCTTGATAGCGCCCTCCACGTCCTTTCGTTTCTCTTGTTCCTCAAACCACTCATAAATTGCCGCTTTCATCTCTTCCAGCGCTTCTTCCTGTAGTGCGTTCATGGTCTCCCGCCTTTTCCACATGTTTCTTCGCTGATCGCATCCAAAATATCGTGTTTTTTTCCTTCGGAAAATTCATTATCCTTGCGATTTCCGAGCAGCCAGCAGTAACAATTCCAACCCGCCGACATTTTCAGCTCTACACCACTTGCAATCCATTTATCGGCTAGTTCTTGCGCAATATCCGTTACTGCCAAAGTTACTGCTACCACAAAATCCGATAGCATAGCTGCCTCAATCCACCGTTCAAAATCCGCCTCAGACATTACTTTAGGATCCGGGATCACTCCTGCAAAGTACATAGAGTCGTATTTCCATGTAGCATAGAGCGGCCAAGGTTGCTCCTCATTAAATCACTTATATGTCACCTAGCTTTATCCCCGCTATTCAACCTGTTATGTACATGAAAAGTTACCTTTGTCCCTGTACCTAACGTACTTGTGATATGGAGTCCTGTTCCAAAGTGCCGTTTTAATCGCAGATCAGTATTAATCAATCCGACGCCTGAACGACTATCTACTTTCCTTTCTAATATTCGTTGCAATTGGACCTCGTCTATTCCGTCCCCATCGTCTTCAACGGTTATCTCTGCATGCGTCTCATAGACAGAAATCCGAATAAGAATCGTCCCTCCACGATTGCGCTTCATTATGCCATGTCTTATCGCATTTTCAACGAGAGGCTGGATCGTAAGAAATGGGACTTTTATGTCCCCACAGTCATCTGTCTCCCAAATAACCTGTAACCTTTCTTCAAACCGAACCTTTTCAATATATAGATAAGAACGTACTAGACTTAACTCCTCTTCGATCGGAACAAGCCTATCCATGTTTTGAAATTCAAATTTATTCCTCAGAAAATTGCTGAATTCATCAAGCAAATTACGCATCTTATCCAAATTAATATCACTTAAAGCTGTTACAGCATTCAACGCATTAAATATAAAATGAGGCTGGATTTGCGCTTGCAGCCATGCAGCTTCTAATCGCAGTTGTTCTCGAACGGATTGTTTAATCGTAGCTAACGCCTCAATCCGCGATTTTATTTCTATTGCTTCCACTGGCTTCGTCACATAATCGTTTGCCCCCGCTATAAAACCGCTCTGAATATCTTTCGGTTGGCTTCTTGCGGTAAGGAGCAATACAGGGAGCTCCGTGAGTGTAAACCGCTCACGAATCATTCGTGTCAGCTCATAACCGGACATCTGTGGCATCATGATATCGGAGATGACCAGATCCCATTCCTTAGTGTCCAGTACAGCTAATGCCTCTTTACCGCTCGTTACCATCGTTAAATCATATTCGTCTGGTGGTAGTATGGCTTCAAGTACTTGAAGGTTGACAGGATCATCATCAACAACTAATAGAATCGGACGTTCACGATTCATTTCTATTAAAGTTGTTTGATTCGTAGCTGGCGGAATCTTCACTTTTTCCATATACACTGAGGAGGCTATTTCTTGAATCGGCATGGATTGTAATGGTTCAAATGAGTTGGTCAAATCATTCTCTTCCTCCTCTTCCAAACCTGCTAGCCTTAACGAAAATGTGAATTTTGAGCCCTCTCCTAAAACAGAGGACACTCCTAACGTACCTCCATGAAGCTCAACCAGTTGCTTGCTTATACTTAAACCCAACCCAAAGCCACCATCAATCATAGTCTCACTCGTGCTGGCTTGCTCGTACGGACGGAATAGGCGCTTAAGCATGTTCTCATCCATTCCGATCCCGGTATCAGCAATAACGATATAGGCTCGTCCATCCTTTACAAAAGCTTGAATCGAAATGACCCCATCATTCGTATATTTCAAAGCATTATGAAGTAAATTGAAAACGATTTGAACAACCCGGTTCTCATCCGCATTTACCGGAGGAAAATCTTCAGGAATTTGATTTGCAATTTTTACAGACTTCACATCTGCATTTAATTGCAGCATATCAAGTACTCCGGTCACAATTGGCTGAATAAATATGACTCTTTTGTTTATACGCGGATTGCCTTCCCGTAAACTCATCACATCAATCAAATCGTCTAGTATCAATGTCATTCGACGTCCTACAGATAAACCCGTTTCAAGCTCTTTGATACTCCTTTCCTGCAACAAATGCCGCTCCCGTTTTAAAACGGATTGTGACATATTAAGAATACTATGAAGCGGATTTTTAAATTCATGAGAAGTATTTGCTAGGAATTGATCTTTATGGTCATTCATCCTTTGCAATGTTGTCGCAAGCTCTTTCGTGTTCGCATGCATGATAAAATAATCTTTAAACCATACAGAGGCTAAACAAGCTATCGCAATAATCAAATCGAACGGATAATAGACAAGACTCAAACCGCTATCCAGCAAGATTAACGACCAAAGAGCATAGTTCATCAACGCAAGAAAAGAGAAAAGGAGTAAAAGATTGCTCTTTAAATCTTTAATTACTTTTTTAAACATCGTAATCAGCGTTATAACTGCAGCAGTACCACCTAATACATAATAAATAGGGAAGAGCATGATCACCTGAGTTGGATTTAAAAACAACGTGATGCCGGCAGTCCCTAGATTCATTATTTTATAGACAGGGTACATCCTACGCCAATATGGAAGCTCGCGATGATTCGTACACTGGAGCAAAGCATAGGCTGCAATAACGAAAGCAATATTAGTCAGCCTAAAATCCCAATCAATTCCAATGTAAAATAACTGATGGAACAACTTCTCATCCGTACTAAAGACACTCGTGATCGTTACACATAATGCAAGCAAACTAAAATAAAGCAGCTTCTTTTCCTTATTTCCTATTAAATACAAAATAAGTGCATAGACAGCGTGCATAATAAAAATAATTGCTGCTAAAAACTGCATAAAAATGGAAGCCTTCATCTCTTTGGCAATTGCTTCTTCTGAACCGAATTTTATGGATCGGACAATGCCCCCGCTTCGACTATCCACATAATTTGCCGCCTGAATCACGAGTTCGATTACACCGTTGTCATCTGCTGTAAAGGTTGTAGAATAAGGTAGGTCCTTCGAAATATATTCATCCTTTGTTGTCGCCACCTGTCCGGATTTAGTAAGTAATCGACCGTTTACATATAATTCTGATGCAGTGCGTACACTGGGTACACGAATACTATAATTAAGATGCTTCGCCGGGTCTACATAAAGAAGCAAACGATAAGAGCCATACCCGTATGGAGATGGCTTGTCAGCATGCAAAACTTCACTCCATCCTCCCGGTACCTGAATGTGTCTTGGCGCATTATCGCCTAACATTTGTTGCCGACTACCATCTATCAACCATTGCGAGGGATAGAACTCCCATTCCCCATCAAGTAAGTGAATGCTGCCATCTTCTGCATTCCAATTGCGTAAATCGAATTGCCCATTATGAATTGACGCCTGTTTGGGATATTGAAACGCTTCCATCCATAAAATGCGAAAACCGGTTAAAATAACTAATATGAAAACTAGCAATAATATTATATAGCTCTTTTTCATTTGATATTTGGATGAGTGAGTTTCCACGAAGTATTTCTCCCCTAGTCATTTTCTTCTAAGACATTTAAATAAGTACTCTCCATAATTTACCACAGTTAATATAGGAGAAACAGACGATAAAGACATCTTGATGTCTATTATATAGAAATACCGACTTGGAATTTCGCGAGTTTGTTGTTCACAAGAAAACTATAGCATGTTCTTTTCAACTAAACTGCCAGTTAGTTGAACAAATAAAAAAAACGGCTGCCTAAGCAACCGCTATTCCACTAACGTACCCCGTGAGCTCAATGATCTGAAGAAATTGTTTCACTCAAGCTATTCCTCAGAAATCTCTACGTACTATCTTAACCCAATTTGACGCTGAAATTAGGCATTAACCTTGCCTAGGGCGAATATCTTAACGGGGAAATACATTAAAAAAAATGAGGCGATACACTTGGGATACTTCGTTACTGTGGAACCGGGCGTAAAAGTATTTATAGAGGACATCAATCCGAAGGGAAATAAAACGATACTTTTTATTCATGGCTGGCCGCTAAACCATAACCAGTTCGAATATCAGTTCAATTTCCTTCCTAAGCTCGGATATCGTTGTATCGGAATGGACTGGAGAGGATATGGCAATTCGGATAAACCATTCGATGGTTACGGTTTCGATAGATTAGCAGATGATCTTCGTATGGTCATCGAAGCGTTACAGCTAAAAAACATAACACTGGCAGGACACTCTACCGGAGGAGCGATCTCAATTCGTTATATGGCTCGTTATAAAGGGTACGGGGTATCTAAACTCGTCCTGATCGACGCTGCGTCTCCATCAAGCGTTCCAAAAGAATTTACGAATAAAATCATCGAAGAGACAAACAATGACCGTCCGAAAATGCTGCAAAACCAAACGGAGAGCTTTTTCTTTCAGTACATTTCTGAAGCGAAATCCGAATGGTTCTTTCTAATGGGTTTACAAGCTGCGAATTGGTCGACCTCTGCCATTATGGTCACGCTAAGAGACGAGAATGTTTACAACGATCTTGGACAAATCGATGTGCCCACATTAATTATTCATGGAATTCATGATAAGGTCGTTCCGTTTACCCAAGCTCAGGAAACAAATAAACTGATTAAAAATTCGCAATTAGTTCCATTCCAATACAGCGGCCATTGCCCTTTTTTGGAGGAGCGTGATAGATTCAACCAACTATTATCTTCTTTTGCATAACGCCTCGGATTAGCCGCACCATCGCTCCCAATAATATAGTCCGATAATGCCCGATGATTGAGCAAACCTGCCCGTTAGCTTAATAAAGCAGCGTCAATCTAATACCTAGCTTTCAGTTCATTAATTCATCTTTTGGATACAACTGCTCTGCTGACATCTTCACGCCTGCATTCCCCACATCCCGCGAATCGACTCTGCCTCTTTGACTATCCTGCCGACTAGTTCCGAGACCGTAGGGGTATCATGGATCAACCCTGTCACTTGGCCTGCCCAGCCGATGCCCTCTTCTTTGACATCATCATAAATCCAGCGCTTATTGGCTGCAC
This sequence comes from Paenibacillus sp. FSL R5-0923, assembly GCF_038009145.1. Lineage (NCBI taxonomy): Bacteria > Bacillati > Bacillota > Bacilli > Caryophanales > Paenibacillaceae > Paenibacillus > Paenibacillus sp. FSL R5-0923. The sequence continues at coordinate 715,269 of NZ_JBBPAT010000002.1, read as the reverse complement.
CGCTAATATATTCTTTTAAGGCTTCATAAGTCGGAGTCACACGCTCAATTTCGAGAATCTTATCTATGTACTCACTACGTAGCACTCGCGCGGGCGCTCCGATAGAGCGTTTGATTACGACTGTATCTGACTCAGAGCTTTCTACTAGGGCTTTTTTATAAGAAGCAGCCGCATGAACACATTCAACCGTAGCAACGAATCGTGTGCCCATTTCAATTCCCTCAGCCCCCAGTGCATGGGCCGCCATCCATCCGCGGCCATCCCCGATCCCGCCTGAAGCAATCACAGGAATATCAACCGCATCAACTACTTGAGGAACGAGCACCATAGTCCCTACATCATCACGTCCCAAGTGGCCTCCTCCCTCCTGCCCAACAACAATAACCGCAGAAGCGCCTAATTGTTCAGCTTTTTGGGCTTGTCTGCGTGAAGAGACGAGCACGAGCGTTTTAATATCAGTCTGCTGTAGCATCTCCAGTATAGGGGCCGGATTCCCACCGGTGAGACTCACCACGGGAACCTTCTCGTCGATGGCGACCTGCACCCGATCTTCATAACCAATACCATGCACACCGATGGCAAAATTAACGCCAAAAGGCTTGTCCGTCAAAGTACGTACCCGTTCTATTTCTGAACGTAAAGCCTCTGCGCTCGGAAGACTCATCGCTGTGACCTGACCCAATCCACCAGCATTCGAAACGGCAGCTGCGAGGTCTGCATAACCTAAATAAGCAAGCCCACCTTGAATAATAGGATACTCTATGTGTAATAACTCCGTAATACGGGTGTTCCATTTCATCTTCATCTACACCTTTCCTATCTTTAACCACAGCAGAATCACAGCAAATAAAAGAGCAATTCCCCCTGCCAGATAATCCATTTTCTGAAATTGCAATACCCTATAAGAAGTTCTTCCTTTACCATTTCCATAAGCACGCGCATCAATCGCATAGCTCAGCTGTTCAGCACGTTGAATCGTCGTGAAGAGCAAAGGAATAATGATCGGGACATAAGCAAATATCCGTTTAGGCAGTGATAATGCTGTAAGGTCATAACCTCTAGCCTTTTGTGCGAGCAGAATACGATCCAGCTCCTCCTTGATGGTAGGAATAAACCGGATCGCAATCACTATCATTAAGGAGAATTGTTCTACGGGTACCCCCATTTTGGATAGAGGTGCAAGTAGCTTTTCAAGACCATATGCTAAGTTTAGCGGTTTAGTCGTTAACGTTAATACTGAGGCTAATAAGATGAGCAATATAATACGCCAAACAAAACGTAATCCTGTTCGCAGTCCCTCTTCAGTTACCTCAATAAAGGACCACGACCAGAGGATCGTTCCTTTGGTGAACACAGCATTATACAGAAGGGTAAACAGCAAAACAAATAATAACGGCCGCAGCCCCCGCCAGAAGAAATGAATAGGAACCTTCGACAGCAGCAAAATTCCGAATACAAAAACAGTTGCAACTGCATAGCTAAGCCATGTTCCAAGCATCAGAAAGCTAAGCATGAGAATCACGATACTAACAAGCTTTATACGAGGATCTAAACGATGGAAAATCGAATGCGTCTCCACATATTGACCCACTATTACGGAATCAGCCATGTTGACGCCCCCTCGAATGCCAAATTGGCTGAACAGCATCGAAGATATCCTGCTCTTTACAGCTAGCAACCTCTATTTTTTGGCCAGATAGTTCCTCTACTAGCTTCAAAAGCTGTACGGGTTCAGGCATGGACAAGCCCAGCTCCACCAATAATTCTTCCTTTTCCATAAATAGTGTTCTGGGGTCAAAATGTCCTTCTAGCTGACCTTTATGGAAAACCAAAACCTCATCCGAGTACTCAGCAACATCCTCCATCTGATGCGAAACGAAGAGAATGGTGCGCTGATTTTGTTGCTGCCAAGTCTTCAGTAGCTTCAGCAAAGATACTTGGCTAGCTGGATCTAGCCCCGCTGTCGGTTCATCCAAAATTAGCAGCTTCGGATTCGTCATCAGCACGGAGGCAATGGCCACACGGCGCTTTTCTCCACCGCTTAATTGGAATGGATTTAAGGGGAGAATGCCCTCTGACAGACCCACTTGCGGTAAAATCCTTTCAATCGCCTCCGTGATTTGCTGGCGTGAAGCACCCTGCAGATTCAGAGCAAAAGAAAGCTCCTTTTGCACAGTAGTTTCGAATAGCTGATGCTCCGGATATTGAAAAACAAAGCCCAGCTCCGGGAGCACCTTTAATTGTCCTTTGGCATCTCTGGGAGCAGGCTGCTGATCAATCCAATATTCTCCTTTTACGGTGGGAATCAAGCCCTTCAGCACTTTGACAAAGGTAGACTTTCCTGCACCCGTGGGACCGATAATCGAAATCCATTTACCCGCAGTTATGGTGCAGTTTATATTGTGCAAAGCCATATGATCAGCATAGTTTACACTTAAATTATCTAATTGGTAGACCATTGTGATCGAATTATCCCCTTCCAATCGGCTGTTGGCGGCACTTCTGAATGGAGCAATGCATGTACACGCACGGCAAAAGGCAGTTGTAATTGATAGTCCGCAACAGGCATCGTTTCAAAAAAAGCCAGTGGAGCACCATCATACTCAAGTCGCCCTTGATGCAGGAGTAATAATCGTTCTGCTGAAAGCACTTCCTCCATATGGTGAGTGATCTGAATAATGGTCAGACCTTGACGATGCAGCTCTTGCATAATGGCAAGCACCTGCTGCCTTCCCTGAGGATCAAGCATAGAGGTGGCTTCGTCAAAAATAATGACTTGCGGGCGCATTGCCAATATAGCCGCAATAGCGACACGTTGCTTCTGACCTCCAGAGAGCTGATGTGGCATAGCGTCCAGGTAATCCTCCATATGAACAGCCTGCAAGGCATGCTCCAATCGACTGCGCATTTCCTCCCTTGGCACACGAACGTTCTCCAAACCAAAAAGCACCTCATCCATAACGGTTGTGGTGATAAATTGATCCTCTGGATTCTGAAAAACAAAGCCAATTTGCTGATGAATATCTGCAAGATCAGCTGGCTTTGTGGTGTCTAGGCCCTTAAACTGTACAGCCCCTTTTCGCGGTAGCAGCAGTCCGTCCATGAGCTTTGCAATGGTGGATTTGCCAGAGCCATTCGCGCCAACAATCGCCACAAACTCTCCTGCTTCTATCGTAAAGCTGATATCCTCTAGGACAGGCTGACCCTTTTTATAATAAAAATGAACTTGATCGAAGGTAAGCATTTATTCACTCCCCTTTTGACGATGCCAAGTAGCGAAAAATGCCCCAATGCTGTTCTCGGAAAATGCAGGTGCAGGCTTCTCCCATTTCGTCACTTTTGATCCATTCACAGCAAAGATTTCACCGGTTAAATCCGCGTCAGACTCACTCAATAATGCAGTCACAAAGGAAGCAATATCCTCCGGGCCACCTATTCGCCAAAAGTCTGGGAACGGTTCATTACGACTGGCATGTTTCGCTTTCAAATGATCAATGACAGGTCTGGTCATATCTGTTAAAGCGGCTGGCGAAATCGCATTGACTCTAATTTGATCACGTTTAAGCTCCGCTGCTAGTGTCCACGTCATTCCAAGTATTCCAGCTTTGGCTGCACTATAATTCACCTGACCCACAGAACCTGTTAGTCCAGCCGTAGAGGTCATCAACAGGATATCGCCACCTGTCTGGCGCATATATGGAAGTACGCGTTGAATGCTATAGTAGGTGCCATTTAGATGTACATCCAACACAGCCTTCCACTCTTCATCCGTCATCCGTAGACATTTCTGATCCTGCAAATTCCCAGCGTTAGCTATCAATACCTCAATACGGCCATACCGTGTAATAACCTCATCCACCATTGCAGTGACCGCAACTGGATCTGCTACATTAGCAGAGTATCCTGATGCCTCACCACCCGCCTGACGAATCTCGTGGACAACCTCATCGATTAAGACTTGTTTTGTACCATTTACAACCACTACATAACCGGACTTGCCGAGCTGCACGGCAATACTACGCCCGATCCCTCTGGTTGCTCCAGTAATTAAGGCTACTTTGTTCATCACTACACCTCTTTCACTGAAAAAGCTCCCGAAGCAATAACATCGCCTGCTTCTGTTGTAAGGGTCACTTTAACCAGGCAGTCATCCTCCGAAAAATCAAAAATCACGACATTATCGACCTCTATAGGCTTATGAAATTTCATATCATATTGAGTGATCCACTGTGCCTGATGCTCCTCGATATATAAGGATTGGGCTAATCCCATTAGATACATCCCATGCGCAATGGGCCGCTTAAATCCAGCCTCAGTTGCAGCATCCTCATCTAGATGAATAGCGGCCAGATCTTGGGAAGCTGCTGCATATTGCCGGATAGCCTCAGCAGTTATGCATTTTCTCATCATGATCATCACCTACCCGAATTAACACCGTTTCGGCAGTGACTATAAGCTCGCCTTCACATTTACAAACCAGCGTATGTGTGTAAAAGGTCAGCTTGCCCTGCCGGCCATCTTTTTGCACCTTGCTCGTTAATGCTAATTCACAATCTAATGTCATCCCTGCCGTAATCGGAGCTTGATATGAGAATTTCTGAGTGCCGTGAAGCAAGGGCTCTCCCTTGCTAAGCCAAGGAATATCGAAGGCCTGCCAAAAAATAATAGGCATCGTAGAAGGAGCAATCAGATTGCCATTAGTCGTCTGCACGGGTGCCTCAATACTCTGTGCGTAATCCGTTATCCACTCAGCAGTCATAAGAATCTGATGTCGGACGCTGTTCATTCCGTAACCTCCACAAGCGTAGCCAGCCCTAACCCGCCGCCAATGCCCAAAGTGGCAAGTCCCCTTTTATAAGGCGTATGCTGCATTTCAGCACATAAACGCGTCATTAAAATAGCTCCGGACGCCCCATATGGATGACCGATAGCTAATGCGCCTCCCCCAAGATTGACCTTTTCTTGTGGGATCTGAAGCTCATTCAGTGAGGCTAGAACTTGTGAAGCAAAGGCTTCATTAAACTCTACGATATCTAAATCGGCTATGGTCAGCTGTTGACGCTGTAACACCTTTTGTACAGCTGGAACTGGCCCCATACCTAAATAATTTGGATCCACACCTGCCGCTTGCGCATCCACTACACGCAGGATAGGCTTAAGCTTGAGTTGCCGACATTTCTCACGGGACATCATTAATAGAAGCGCCGCACCATCATTAATAGGACAGGCATTTCCAGCGGTGACGGTACCTTTTTCTTCAAAGATTGAAGGCAGCTTTCGCAGCTTGTCCAGGCTCGTATTAGCCCTTGGACATTCGTCGGTGTTCACCCACTCCCCCTCAACCAGAAGAGGTACAATCTCCTGCTGAAACCTACCAGTTTGCTGAGCATGAACGGCCTTCTGATGGCTTTTAAAGGCATATTGATCCTGCTCTTCTCGCGAAATCCCATACTTCCGCGCTACATTTTCCGCAGCAATTCCCATATCCGGATCACCGTAAGCGCTAGGTGTAAAATGAGCACGGGTATATAGCTGCGGAACCCCCATCAAGGTTTGGGGCTTAGCCATTTTCCAAGGGGCACGACTCGTGCTCTCAACACCGCCCGCTAAATAAATCTCACCTGCGCCACTTTGAATAAGCCGTGCTGCTATGTTAATGGCCTCTAGCCCAGAACCGCACTGCCGATCCACAGTAACGCCCGGAACCGAAACAGGCAGTCCCGCTTCAAGCGCAGCTACCCGGGCAATATTTCCACCCGGACCGACCACATTTCCAATAATCACATCATCGATCATATCGACGGGCAGGTTCGTCTCTGCCACAATATGCTGAATAAGCGGCGCCAGTAATGCTTCCGGCTCAAATGTACTTAATAAGCCGCCCATCCTGCCAATTGGTGTACGTTTTGCCATAACAATTACTGCTTCTATCATACCATCGCTCTTTTCACATAGTCTTTCATCGCTTGCCGGGCAATTTTGCCACTGCTTGTATAGATAAACTCATCAACTGTCAGCAGCTGCTTCGGCGCTTTGTAACTTGCTAAATACTGGCGACAATAATTCTTTATTTCGTCTATAGATAAATGCTTTTCACCATTCCATTTCACGAGGACTGCCAGCTGTTCTCCCCAATAATCGTCAGGGACGCCAAGCACCATTACTTCTTGTATTTCCGGAAGATGCTCCAGTACTCGCTCTATTTCCTCTGGATAAACGTTCAGCCCACCTGAGATGATTCTATTTTTCAAGCGACCCGCCAGATATAAATAACCAGCTTCATCCTGATAAACATAATCCTCCAACACAAGCCATCCCTCTCGAAAAGCTGCTGCGGTCTCCTTCGGCAATTGATGGTAGCCTAGAAATATCATATCACTTCGCACATATAACTGCCCAATCTCCCCCGTAGGGACTTCACGGAACTCTTCATCACGAATGGAAATTTGCACTCCGGGATAGGGCTTGCCTACAGAGTTCGGATTATGCTCTTCCAGAACATCCAAATAACTAATATAACTCGCTTCTGAGGAACCATAGGATTCATAGAGACGCGCTCCAGCGAACACTTCTATGCCCCTTTTTTTGGACAACTCCGACCACTTTGCACCTGAGCTAATAATCGCATCAATCTGCGTCTGCCCAGGAACAGCCTGCTGCATCATGGATTCAAGCATTGTCGGTACAACAAACAACACCACACCCGGAATCTGCCTGCACAGCTCTAACACCTGTGTGGAGCTAAATTTTTGCGTAATATGAAAGTTTGCTCCACCATACAGACTCTGCATTACAGCGAACAAGGACAGCGAATGCACAAACGGACCCGGTGCTAAAACATCACTCATAGAGTTCAATTCAAAGGCAGCACTCGATACCTCAAAGCTCTTTAACCACGATAAATGGGTACGCATATATCCTTTGGGGAGCCCCGTTGTGCCTGAAGTAAAGCCGATAAATAATAACTCATTCGTCTCATCCAATTCAGCTTCTGGCTTCAGAGCCTTCAACCACTGATCATAGGAACCTGTTCGTTCATTTGAAAAAGTCAGCGTTGGGATGGCTTGGTCCTTGAAGACCAAATTCTTTGCAGCTTCCGGCTCGGCAAAAATCATTGTCGGCTGGCACTGCTCTATAATAACCCGCAGTTCATTTGCACTCCACTTGGGATCTAAAGGAATGGGAACACAACCTGCATAAATAGCCCCCAAGAAAACCTCGACAAATTCAATGCGATTCGTAGATAAAATAGCGATTTTGTCATGCTTAAGGCCCTTTTTCTGTAGACCATTGGCAATTCTCCGCAGCGCTTGCACTAATGTTGCATAGGTATGAGTTGCTTGGTCATGGGTTAAGGCAATGCTGTCGGGCTGGTCTGCTGCATGACGCAGTATAGGAACTACTAGATTCATCCTTCACCACACCTATTCGTAATTTCTGTGACTACCGATTATGTACACTCTCTTCGCTCGGGATACAATTAGAATGGCTACGATAGCTTATTTTAGCTTTATATTAATTTTATGTACATATTTATATGGAACGAGATTGAGCCCTCTTACGACTAAAAAAATCAAACAGCGCGCATCGATTATGATCGGTACGCGCTGGCTGTATTGTTGTTTATTCCTTCTTATGAGCGGATGATGGTATTCCATCTTCAGCAAAAGTAAAAGTTCGGGCGATATATAAGATAGGTGTGCTTACTGCGGTTAGTAAGAATTTCGCTAGATACGTTGTAAGCAAAATTTCAAACCACACACTCCAGTTATACAACCCAGCAAATGCAATGGTACAGAAGATTAGTGTATCCACAAAGGAGCTAACCATCGTACTGCCGTTGGAACGAATCCACAACTGACTTGAGGTGCTGTAATATTTGCGAATCCAGGAGTACAACCGAACGTCTAGGAACTGACTAATGAAGTAAGCAGTTAGACTACCCAACGCTAGTCGAGGCATCAGACCAAAGATCGTCTCCAAAGAAGACTGAGCAATATCGGTCTCTTGCGGCTTAAATACTAGTACCATTTGCATAATGACTGTCGTCATAAGCAAGGTGAAGAAGCCAAACCAAACCGCTTTACGTGCTTCTGCTCTTCCATACTTCTCATTAAGCAAATCGCTGGTCATATACAAAGTGACATACATCGTATTTCCGAGTGTCATCACGATATCAAATGGCATAGCAATCGTCTTAGCTACCTGAATGTTTGCAATTACAGTAGCGATACCTACCCAGGCATACATTCCACTTTTGCCGAACAGGCGGTAACAGAGTAGAAAAAAAGCAAAATTGACAATAACAAATAAAACTCCCCACATCAAATTAAACATATTGCTTAAACTCCTCCTAGTTTTGTTTACGCGGGATGGTTACGAACCGCGGCTTACATTAAGTTTTGGAACAAAACATTAATACTCTATCACACTGTCGTCAAACAATCCATAAAAATAAACAATTTATGAAATGGGTATTTATACCCATTTTTATTAACTAAAAATAAAAGTGTCAGTAATAATTCATCTTTTTCAGAAAAATATGCTATATAAACTAAAACTTTCACTATTCATCCAGAGGTTAATTCTATAGAATAGTATCAAACACTTCATTCCCGATCCATTTAGTTGATATATTACATAACTATGGAATATATTGCAGGTTGCCAGTCAATAGCAGTCGGTAGGGATATAAAGAAATGGGGCTTCGCTGCCCATAAAAAGGGGGAGAACAATATGTTTCGTTTCAAGCAGTCGATCAGTCGCAGATTTACGCGTTTATTATTTGTAGTTCTATTACTCACGTCTCTTTTGTTAAGTACCAGCTTCTACTTTATATCCACCAGTATTTTCAACAGCTATGTCATGCCACAAATCAATCAAATTCTAACTGCAGCTGCTCAGGACGTATATAAGAATATAAATACAATGCATGCTCAGCAAGCACTAAAGAAGAACGAACAAGCAGCCACCAATCTTGAATTCTATTTCCAGGATAAGAGAAAGCAGCATGGGGTTGAGACTATTTTTCTACTCAATCTAAAAGGCAAGGAAGCTGAGGTTCTGTCTGTAGATCATGATGCAAAATTAAAGCCGGAGGAAATTGTTAAAGTATCCTCTGCAATGCAGCAAGCTCTTAAAGGAAAGAGTGGACTAAGCGATACATACAAGGACTCGCATGGTGTACATAAGTCAGCTTATATCGGAATTCCCGGAAGTACGATGGTTATCGGAATAAGCAGTGATGTAAGCTTTATTCAAGAAAAAACAGACAGTATTCTGTGGACTAGTGCCGGGATCACTCTGCTAACGCTGATCATAGGCTCAACTGGTGCCTGGTTTATGAGCATGCGGATTACTCGTCCTATCTCAAAGCTTGCAGCTTACAGTGCCCGTCTTGCAGAGGGAGATTTCACAGAGGAATTAACGGTTAAAGGCAGTGATGAGGTAGCTCAACTGTCCAGAAGTTTCCAAGCAATGACCCTGCGCCTAAAAGAAATGATTGGACATGTACTCGTCACCTCAAATACTGTGGTCACCGATTCCAATTCTTTAAGGGAACGTGTTGAGGTCCTAAATGAAATGGCAGACCACTCTAGTACATCTGTTGTAGAAATTGGCAAAGGTAGTACGACCATCGCGAGCAGCGCTCTAGATAATTCAAAAGCTATGGAAGAAATCAATTTCGGCATTCAGCATATTGCTTCAGCAGCCACCGAAGTCACTGAGCAGATCAGCGAAGCTTCCGCTGAAGCGATTGGCGGTAATGAGATTGCCCAAAGTGCCGTTCTGCAAATGCGCCATGTTGAACGTGCCTCCCTGCAGTCGCTGGAGCAATTACAAGTTATGAATGAACGTTCAGTAATGATCGGAGAAGTCGTTCATAGTATTACTGAAATTACGAAGCAAATCCAAATGCTGTCGCTCAATGCTTCGATCGAAGCAGCACGTGCAGGAGAACATGGACGCGGCTTTGCCGTGGTTGCCGGAGAAGTACGCAAGCTTTCCGAACAATCCCGTAATGCGAATGAGCAGATTCGTGATTTCCTACTCGGACTTCAGGAAGATATGAATCGCTCCGTTACTGAGATGAACCATGTGAATTCTGAGGTAGCCTCCGGGGTAGGCAAGGTGGCAGAAGCGGGCGATGCCTTCAATCACCTTCTGATTCTGATCCAAAGCATCAATCAGAATATTCAATCCGTATCTGCGGCGACGCAGCAAATCTCAGCAAGTACAGAAGAAGTTAGTGCTTCCGTTGAGGAAACCGCACAAATCACTTCAAGATCCCAAGAAAGTGCGGACACACTATCCGAGAACTCCGAGCGCCAACGTATAGAGCTTGAAGGACATGCAGTAACCGTGCAGCATCTATATGAGCAGGCTAAGAAGCTTCAGGAAGCTGTGCAACAATTTAAGATCTAAAGCTTAGGCTTAAATAAAAACAACCCGTTCACACGAAAGTGTTGAACGGGTTGTTTTGTTAGTGTCTCGGCGCCCAAAGAATGACCGAAACGCCGATCACACAAATAACAGCACCAACCCAGTCATATACATCGGGTGTTTTCTTGTCTACTAGCCAGCCCCATAACACAGCGAGCACGATAAACACCCCGCCGTAGGCTGCGTACACTCTTCCGAAGGACGGAAACTTCTGCAACGTAGGGATGATGCCATAGCTTATCAGAATCAAAGAACCTACCAAACCGTACCAGAGAGGTCTTGATTCTCTTAGCCATAACCATACTAAGTATCCGCCTCCGATCTCAGCAAGGCCGGCAATTACAAATAGTAGAATGGCAGCAACCATGTCATCCCTCTTTCCTATTAAACTCTAAAAATATCACTATGTGGACCTGCAAGCATCCGGGCCACCAAACAACTGGAACCACAGGCATCAAAAGAGGATAAAACCAGATTGAGCCAGCTGGCTACTATGCGTCACCCGCAGGAGCCACTCACATGAAATTGTGCTGGAGCAGCACTAATACTAGTAGGAGCATAGCCTCTAGCAGCTCATTCAGCGCGCCATACACATCGCCGGTGAGCCCGCCGAGCCGGCTGCTAATCCGCCGCGCAGCAACGGTGCCGCTGGCCAAGGCCGCAGCTGGCAGCAGTAACGCTGCCGCCAGATGCAGCGGCCACGCGGCTAAGCCAGCGCCGAGCGCCAGAGGCGCACCGGCTGCGGCTAGCGAGAGCAGCGCGGCTATCGCCAGCGCGCGCCGCTCATGCGAGGGAGCGAGGCCGGCGAAGCTCGCGGCCAGCCCCTCGTTCCCGCGGGCAATGGGATAACGCACCATTGCCCGCACCATATACCAGCGGCTCCAGATCGCTGGCAGCAAGAGCAGTGGCAGCTCGTAATAGGCGTAGCCTTCGATTAATGCTGCCACTAAAGAGGCCTTTAACAGCAAGAGCAGCACGCAGGCGAGCACACCCATCGCACCCACACGGCTGTCCTTCATAATCTCCAGGATCCGTTCCCTTGGTCGGTAGCTTAGCAGACCATCGGCGCTGTCCATCCAACCATCGAGATGCATGCCGCCAGTAAGTCCTACCCATAAGATGAGGGTAATAACAGCTGCTGGCCAAGCCGGTAAAATCCAACCCGTCAAAGCTGCCCCAGCAGCTACGCACAGTCCGATAGCTGCACCCACCACAGGATAGAACAGCACACTTCGGCGCAGCAGCTCAGGAGAAAATCCAGGGTCACTCTTTACAGGAAACCGGGACAAAAACTGAAAGGCAGCCGCGGCAGCATCCCTGCGCTCCCTCATAAACGATACTCCCTGCTCTTGAGTTCAATTGGAATGCCCGCAGTCACTAAAAAAACCTGCTCGCATTGCCGAGCAAGCAGCGCGTTCATACGTCCTGCCAGATCACGGTACAATCGGCCAAGCGCATACTCCGGAACAATACCGTCTCCAACCTCATTAGTGACCAAAATGAGGTTTCCTTGAAATGTGCGCACACTGTCTTCAAGTCTTGTAATTTCGCTCTCAATCAACTCTTGCCTATCCGTAAATCCTTCCATGGCTAGCAGTACATTCGATAACCACAACGTTAGACAATCTACGAGAACCGCCTTTTCACCAGATAAACGCTTAAGAAGATCTGGCAAATCATAAGGCTCCTCTAACGTCTCCCAAGCATATCCGCTTTGCGAGCGCTGTTGCTGATGTAGTGCAATCCGTTCATTCATTTCATCATCAAACGCTTGTCCGGTTGCAACATAGAAGGCCTGATCTGCCAGTGACGACATCAGTTTTTCTGCAAAACCACTTTTCCCGCTACGCGCCCCTCCCGTTACAAGAATACTCATTGTTTCCCAGCTCCAGAGATGCCTGCACTTTCAAAGGTGGCCATTTCGCTCAAAATGCGGCATATCGCCTCAATTAAATGAAGGGACAATACGCCTCCAGTTCCTTCACCCAAACGAAGACCCAGGTTAAACAACGGTTCAAGCCCAAGCCGCTCCAGCATCAGCTTATGTCCTTGTTCTCCTGATAGATGGGAGCCTATCATATAAGCAATGGATTCTGGCGCAAGCGCCTTCGCCACAAGAGCTGCCGCACCCGAAATAAAACCATCCAAAATGACAGGTACCCTGGCAGCAGCTGCGCCAAGAATCAGACCCGTCAAACCGGCGATTTCCAGTCCCCCTACTTTGGACAATACATCCAGCGGATCTGCCGGATTCGGCTGATTCACCTTTAAAGCGCGTTCCACAACTGCAATCTTATGTAGTAAACGTTCATCATCAATTCCCGTTCCTCTTCCAACGGCTACTTCAGGTGGTATTCCTTTTAGAGCACACAGAATAGCTGCGCTAGCCGTTGTATTCCCTATGCCCATTTCACCTGTAATAAAAATCTCTGTCCCGTTCTCAATCGCTTCTTGTGCGATTCTTATACCTACAAGCACAGCATTCATCGCTTCTTCACGACTCATCGCAGGTCCCACGGCTATATTATCCGTTCCTCGGCGCACTTTACAATCAATCAGATCCTCATGACTAAGGTCGCCGTTAACACCGATATCTACGAACTTTACCTCAGCCCCAGCTTGACGTGCCAGTACATTCACAGCCGCTCCTCCGCTGAGAAAATTATAGGCCATCTGCATTGTGACTTCCTGTGGAAACGCGCTAACTCCCTCGCAGCATACACCGTGATCGGCAGCCATCACAACTACCGTTCGTTTGGTGAAACTAGGCTGCTCCGTACCCGAAATTCCGGCGAGCTTAACGGCCAGCGTCTCCAATTGTCCCAGGCTGCCCGGTGGTTTAGTTAGAATGTTCAAGCGGTGCTCCGCCTTTAGGAAAGACTGTTCATCCGCTGGTGTGATTCGTTTAATTACTTCTTGAATAGATGAAATCATATTTTAACCTCCAATTAAAGATATCCGTATAACCTATTCTATCTTATCTACACATAAAAGCCCCCATCTATGATAGATGGGGACCACTAGAATTACAACTTCACTTTCATAAATCCTTCGATTCTCTCCAGCGCTTCCGTCAATTTTTGTAGGGATGCTGCATAAGAGCAGCGAATATACCCTTCTCCACCCGCTCCAAACACATGCCCCGGAACCGCAGCAACACCAACCTCCTTGAGCAGCTGCAAAGCGAAAACTTCTGACTTCATTCCGGTATTAGCGATGGAAGGAAAGACATAAAATGCACCCTCCGGCTCGTGGCACGGTAAACCAATAGATCGAAATCCACTAACCAGCAGCTTTCTTCGCTCATCAAAGCATCGTTTCATGTGGTCCTTATGCTCCATACCGTTCCGCAGTGATTCAATGGCAGCGATTTGACCTAGTATTGGAGCACACATCGCAGTGTACTGATGGATTTTGAGCATCGCAGCAATTAATTCCTGATCACCACAAGCATAGCCTACTCTCCAGCCAGTCATCGCAAAGGCTTTGGAGAAGCCACTAATGACAATCGTTCGTTCCAACATCCCAGGAAGGGAGGCAATACTGACATGCTGACTATCATAGGTTAGCTCGGCATAGATTTCATCTGAAATGACAAGTAAGTTACTCTCTTTTACAATCTGTGCAATGGGTAGCCAATCCTCGTAAGTCATTACTGCTCCTGTAGGATTAGTCGGAAAATTAACCATAAGAATCTTGGAACGCGGGGTAATCACCTGCCGCAACGCTTCAGGAGTAAGTTTAAAACCCTGCTCGGCTGAAGATTCAACCTCTACCGTAATCCCACCGTTCAAATGAGTAATCGGCGAATACGCAATATAGCTCGGAGAAGGGACGATAATCTCATCCCCGGGTGTAATAAAGGCCCGCAGAGCCAAATCCACGGCTTCACTGCTCCCCACTGTAACCATAATCTCGTTAGTTGGCTCATAGCGGAGATTGAAGCTTGTGTGCAGATAAGAGGCGATCTCTTCTCTAAGCTCCAACAAGCCGGAATTTGGTGTATACATCGTCTCCCCATTATTCAAAGCACGAATACAGGCAGCTCTTACATGCTCCGGTGTAACGAAATCAGGCTCGCCTACACCAAGCGATATAATATCCTGATTCCCTGTACTTAGGTCAAAAAAAGCCCGAATCCCCGAGGGAGCAATCTCCCGTACACGCGGAGTAATCCATTCATTATGCATGACTGAGCACCTCTTCTTTCGGACTCTTTTCTGTTAGGGAAAGGGAAATGATCTCGTCCAGCAGTCCGCTGAAGGTGTAACCTGCCGCTTGCGCGCTTTTTGGTAAAAGACTCGCCTTCGTCATGCCCGGTAATGTGTTCACCTCCAGCACATATGGAATACCATCCTTAATGAGCATATCCACCCTTGCGTACACGCTGCATTTTAGTGCTTTGTAGCAAGTTAAGGCTGCATCACGTACTCGCTCATACACCTCAGCTGGTAGATCAATGACCCGTTCGTCTGCCCCGCCATCTTCGTATTTCGCACTGTAATCGAACCACTCCGCATGCGCCGAGGTGATTCCCAAAACGGGCAGCATCTCTCCATTTAGAATAGAGCAAGTAATTTCCTGGCCTTGAATGTAGCTCTCGATCAGAATCGACTGATCACAAGCAAAAGCCTTCTGTACTGCGCTCAACAGCTCCTCGCTACTGCTCACCTTTTCCATACCGATACTCGAACCGCCTGCACATGGCTTCACCATAACAGGATATCCAATCCGCTCTACGGCTTCTTGAGAATAATCCTTCATACTATCCCAGCACAGCCAATCCGCCGTATTGACGCCTGAGCAGCGCATAAGCTTTTTGGAAAGATCTTTATCCATACAAATGCTGCTAGACAAAACGCCACTACCCGTATAAGGAATCCCCATTGTCTCCAGCGTCCCCTGAACCGTACCGTCCTCTCCGTAAGCTCCGTGGAGCGCAAGCAGCGCGATATCGATTCCTTTTGCCTGCTCAATAAGCTCTTCACGCTTGGTAATCACTATTGGAGCAACCTCATATTTATTGGGATCTAGATTCTTCAAAATCTCTCTACCGCTATTCATGGATACCTCATACTCTGAGGACACCCCGCCCATAATTACGCCTACCTTCATCTTCATCTCAAGCACCTCTTTATCCCATTAGTTGTCGTGCTGTTCTGCCAATAATCTCGATCCCCTTGCGGATATCCTCATCCGTCACTCTGGAGAAACCGATCCGTATCGTATTTTGACCTTTACCGTCAGTGAAGAATATATCTCCTGCTGTAAAAATAACCCCTTGTTCATGACAGGCCGCTAGCAGCGTCCTTGTATTAAAGCCCTCCGCAAATGTTACAAAAAGATGCAATCCGCCATCCCCTGATAACGCCGTATAAGGAATAAACTCCTTACAGCATTGCAGGGTTAATTCATATTTTCGTTTATATTCCGCTCTGGCTTTTTTCAAATACTTCTCTAAATGGCCACCTAATAAGTACTGATACAAAATGGATTGATCCAGCGTCGAGGTATGAATGGTGCGTGCGCGCTTGACGCTTTCGAGAGAATAGATCAGCTCCTGATCTGCCAGCACCCAGCCTACGCGTAGTCCCGGAAATAATACCTTTGAGAAGCTACCTAGATAGATCACGCTGTTGCCGCTCCCTGCTGCTGCGATAAGTGGAGCCACATGTGAGCCCGAATAGCGTAACTCCTCGTTAAAACCATCCTCGATCACTGGTATTTGGTACCGGTTCATCAGCTTCATTAGCCTCTGTCTTTTCTCGGGAGACATTACAATGCCGGTCGGATTATGATAAGAGGGGACAAAGTAGGCACAGTCAAAAGCTTGCTCCTGCAATGCCTTCTCCAGCTCAACCAGATCAATCCCATCACGCTCCATAGGAATCCCGGTGATCTCAAAGCCATTCAGCTTCAGATTTTTGATCGCCGTATGATGCGTTGGATTCTCACAGATGACCGAACCATTCTTTTTGCTAAGTGCTGACAATACAATATCGAATCCCTCTGTAAAGCCATTGGTGATCAATATATCCTTGCCTTTCATTTCAACGCCTTTGTGCTCCATGTACTGCTTCAAATAGTCTATTAAAGGCTTATACCCTTTGGCATATCCATAATTTAGTAAGACGTTGCCTTCCACCGACATACGATCCATAAAGGAGCGTTTCACATTATCTAGATCAAAAAGACTCTCATCAGGCGCGATGCTCGTGAAGGAGATCGTCCCCTTCTCCGCTCGTATGCCGCGCTTCATGATATCCAGATCCTCCGCCAGCCGCGCATGATCATTGATACGCGTCTTCCAGTCCATCGTCCAGGAAGAGATTGTTTCACTGCCGGGAGGTGTAGGTGCCACATAACTTCCCTGACCCTGCACGGCATACGCAAATCCATCATCCTCAAGCTCTGCATAAGCAGAGATTACGGAGTTGCGGCTAACCTTAAGCAATGTGCTGAGTTCTCGTGTAGAGGGCAGCTTTTGATTGCCTTGCAGACCGCCTTTTATGATTAAGTGCTTCATATAGTCTTTAATTTGTATATACACCGGCCGTCCGGCTATGAGCTTAAAATCCTTAAACATCTCTCAATCGCCCCCATGACTATCATGGCACAATCACTCGCTTAAAAAAAGAACCACAGCCATGGGATTTTAATCCGGCTGTGGTTCTATAAGAGGACAAATGCCCAAAAAATCAAGTTATAGATCTATGCTTCGATCACAAGCTCCCCTTCTCCAGCAGGGATCTCAAAACCATTTAAAAACCGGGTTAGTATGTCCTCAGTAATCGGAAATGCGGCATTGGCGTCAAAACGTTCACTCCGGATAAGCAGTCGCTGACGCAATTCATCTGGCTGAATTTTTAAGTGAATCAGTTCCCACACGCCACCATAACTCTCAATAAGTTGCTTGTAATCGTTCCGTCTCTGACGTTGCCAGAAGCTGAAATCGATGACAACATGATGTTTTGCCTGAAGCAGATTCACCAGCTCCCCCCGCAGCTTTATCTCCGACTCTTCTTTATAGGACTCATAATTCTGCTCTGGATAATCCACCCCGAAACGTCCGTGCGTGGCCCAAATATCTTCATCTATCGAAAGCCTGGCGAATCCCTCTTTCTCCAGCTTTTTAGCAAAGGTTGTTTTACCCGACCCCGCTACACCGCACATCATCACTACGATGGAAGCAACACTCGTACGCTTTTGCTGAAGCAATTTTTCAATAACCAACTTTTCACTCAGCATTATAAATGCATCTTCCTTCCACTTGATCTAGTTTAATTACGGCGATGATGATGGTATACTCATCGTTACAAAATACTTTCTCAAAGGATTGTGATAAGGATATGGTGAAATCAGTCCAGCAGACCTCCTAAAATGAAAAATGAAATAATTTTAGGAGGTCATAATAAATGATTTTTAACCCGATTGTCATTGATAACTGGAGTAGAAAACCCTATTTTGAACATTATTTAAACAATGTCAGATGCACCTATAGCATGACCGCAAATATTGATATCACCCTTCTACTATCAGAGCTTAAGCATAAGGGAATTAAGCTGTACCCAGCGCTAATCCACATGATAACTACGGTGGTAAACCGTCACAGTGAATTCCGCACTTGCTTTGATTCTGAAGGTAGATTAGGTTATTGGGATAGCATGTCACCTAGTTTTACAATTTTCCATGATGATGATAAGACTTTTTCAAGCATCTGGACTTCGTACGGTGAAAAGTTTAATGATTTCTATAACCGTTATCTGGATGATATGAAAATGTACGGAAGCGTGAAACAATTTATCGCTAAAGCAAACGAACCACCGAACACCTTCCCTATTTCTAGTATTCCGTGGGTCAGCTTCACGAGCTTTAACCTGAACGTGTATAACGAGGGAACCTTCCTGCTTCCCATCTTTACTATAGGAAAATATTTTCATCAAGACAAAAAAATACTATTACCAATATCGGGGCAATTCCACCATGCCGTGTGCGACGGTTACCATGCCAGCATGCTGTATAATGAATTGCAATCACGTGCAGATACCTATAAGGAATGGTTACCTAACATCTAATTATCCACTTTATTCTGCTGAGGGCGAACGATAGTTTAAACATAAAGGGTTCCACATATTAGGTATGGCTAATATGTGGAACCCTTTTTTTCATTTGATTTTCTCATCAATCTCCCGAAATATCTGCCGACCATTGCCCGTTCTGCCAAAATAGCCTGAGTACCATTGCTGTTCCCGGAGAAGGTGCAACTGCGCTGTAGAATGTGACACCAGGAATTAACTGTGCAAGGAAATTCCGAATAACACCACCATGTGTGACTACCAACACCCTGTTTGTTATTACCTCAGCCTTTTTTTCACTAATTGCAGCCTGCACAAATGTATCCTCAGCCCCTCGCCCCAGATCTGACAGGAAGCTACGCAACCGTTCGTCAAACTGCGCCCATGTTTCACCATCCGGTGGTGTAACTGTGGAAGGATTATCAATCCAGCTTCTATACAGTGAGTTATCCTTCAATTCCTCATAAGTGCAGCCTTCGAAAGCTCCAAAATTCATTTCGCGCAGACGCGGATCGTAGACAGCCACCTTCTCTAAAGAAGGAGAAATGTAAGCTAGAGTCTCCCGACATCTAAGCAAATCGCTGCAAAATACACACCAAAAATCATTCGATACTTCAGACTGCTGCTTAAGCTGAGATAGCTGCTCTACTGCACTAGATAGCAACGGGAGATCCGAATGTCCTAAGTAACGATGCTCAGCATTCCACTGAGTTTGCCCGTGGCGAACAAGTACTAATTCTAGCTCTATAGAAGGAAACGCCATGTCTAGCATTAGCCCCCGATCCATATCCATGCCACAACCGCGCATAAGCCTACAAAAATTGAAGAGGAGAGCATCATCATCCGCGAGGTCTGAATAATATCGTCCGGCTCCATCGCTCGTACCGGATCACCCATATAGGCTCGGAAAGAAGCGACACCATGATAGACGTTCTCTCCTCCGAGACGGATACCAAGTGCGCCCGCAACAGCGGATTCTGGATAGCCGCTATTTGGGCTTGGATGGAGACGCGCATCCCTCTTCACCATTTGCAGACAATTGCGCCAATCCAGACGAAGCAGCCATGCACACAGTGCTAAGAGCAATGCCGTAATCCGTGCTGGAATGAAGTTGGCAACATCATCAAGCCGAGCGGATGCCCAGCCGAGATCTCGGTATTTATCATTCTTATATCCCACCATGGAATCGAGTGTGTTTACTGCTCGATAAGCCATAGCAAGCGGCGCGCCACCGATGAGCGCATAGAACAATGGAGAAATAATCGCATCGACGATATTCTCTGCTACAGTCTCTACCGTGCCGCGCACAATTTCCGGGGAATCTAGCGAAGTCGTATCACGCCCCACGATCATCCCCAACGCCTTGCGGGCAGCAGGGATATCGCCCTTCTGCAATTCCACATACACCGCCATCCCTGCATCCTTTAGTCCCTTGGAGGCAATCGTGGTTGAAATCAACCAAGCCTCGGCTATCCAGACGAGCCACGGTGAGATATATGACAGCAGCCATAGCAGAATGGCTGTCAGTGCCCAAGCACCACCCACCACACATAGCGGAAGTAACACCCCTGCTCTGCGCAGGCTTTGCGGGTGGGACCATAAACGACGGATCGCCCGCTCCAGAGCCGTGATTGCTTTGCCCATACCGATTACGGGATGGGGCAAGCTACGCGGATCACCTACGATCCGATCAATTACATAAGCCGCAAGCAGTACTAAAGCGATTGTCACAGGCGATCACCTCTGTACATTCTCCAGCAATTCCAGCTACCTATTCTCATTAGCTGTCCTTCCTTGCCTGAACCGATAGCAAACTCCCTGTCACAGCGCTATATACAAGACGCCCGATTGCGCCCCCAAGATCGGTAGCGGTTCCGGCGTAAACATGCTCTGCCTTGTACCGCCCACTTTGGCTCACAGCGAGCACTATCGCATCCGTAGTTGTTCCGGTAGCGATCAGCCCATTCTCGGGATCGGTAATCCCGAGATCGGCCAGAGCAGCAGCTTTGGCTTCGACAGCTGTCTGCACAGCATTGACCATGGCCGCCGGTGTCAGGCAGCCATCAATACCTAGCATTATGTTAATCGTACCCGGGCGATAAACAGCCAGCACATTGCGTTCCACACCCGCGCGCGCAGCATTTCCTGCGGCGGCAGTAACGCAAACAAAAATACCCGCTGAGCCGGTGTCTTCCTCAGCTACCGCTGCATGCTCAAGTGGTACAGCCGTCATCAGACCGGTACAGCCAGACATTGAATAACCCCACTCGCGGAGCTTATTCTCCATATCCTGAACAGGATCACTACATTCATAATTGCGGTCAACATATAAATTGACGGCCCTCTCTAGCCGATTCATTCCTCCACCATAGAACGCACTCGATAAACCATCTGCTTCAGCAGGTAGCTCTAGTAGCAGATGGTTTCCCTTCCACTGTAAAGCAAGCCCTGGCCAGATGGCCGAATGGTACTCTTTTACGCCTCCTGCGAGGTTAAATGGAATCTTTACTTGCACCATATATCGATCTTGCTCCTTCCACAGCACATTACTTTTATCCATTCATCCAACCAGCTTCGCGGTCGCGCCTGTACTTCCCCAACCGTCTCACTTAGAAACTACAGTAAATGACTATCTGCTCTAAAATCTACTCCAACACATGCCCCTAATTTCAGCTCTGAACACATATTCAATATCCACTCCACAGATACTCGATTTCTACTACAACATACTCCAATATCCACCTAAAAATCCGTCCCTCACCCATCTATTGCACTTTATACAATAGATTCAGCTTTATTCACTGGCAAAAGCCATTCTGCTGTATTTCTTGCAATAGAATGTCACGTAAAAACCTAATTCGCATCATTTTCCAAATTTCTATTGTACACAGTGCTATAGAATCGAATTGCTACGCCAGCAAAGCGAGTTCTGTTGTACGAAATACAACGAATGCACTTTGGAGGATGTCCATCAGAAGCTATCTCACCAAACTTTGTTACAACCCTAAGCATGCGAGCTGAAGCCCGCCATCCGGTATCAAATCGCAACTTCTGCGGTACTTGAGTCACTTATTCATTAGAATCCCTGCCTTCTCTACGCCGCGAGTGTCACTTACAGTAGACTCCCATCCCCTGAGCTACACCAGACACTTTAACAGCAAACCCGCTGCCCTCTAAGCTACACAGTTCACTTATCCGCCAGAATTTCCTTCATCTGTTTTAGCAGCCGGACATTATCCTCATGTCCCTTAACGGCTACCCGGATATGCTCGCCTCCTAGACCGGGGTACATGGCACAGCTGCGCACCAGTATACCGACACGCCCAAGACGGGTCTGCATCTCAGCCGCACTCCACGGCGAAGGCAGGCCACAGAGCAGAAAGTTGGCTTCGCCTGGCGGCACTTCGCAGCCTAGCTGCATAAGGCCTTGCCGCAGCAGCTCCCGTTCCGTGGCGATCAGTTCGCGTGTGCGACGTCCATACTCGTGCCCACACTCAAGGCAGGCTTCGCCTGCCAGCAGCGCCAAACCATTCACGCTCCAGGTAACCTGCTTTCCGGTCATCGCCTTTGCCAGCTCCGGATGCGAAATGGCAAACCCGAGACGCAGTCCGGGAATCGCATAAAATTTCGTCATCGACCGTACCAAAATCGTATGCGGAAACTGATCCAGATCCGGCAAAAGCGTATTTCGTTCTGCTTCTGGAATAAAATCAATAAAGGCTTCATCCACAGCCAAATACGTCCCGTAGCTTTCAGCTTTCTGCGCTAACCAGCGCAGCTCATCCACACTATACTGAACGCCATTAGGGTTGTTCGGCTGGCCAAGGAACAGCAGATCAACCTTCTCCAGCAGCCCGGCAATCTCGTTCACTCCAGCTCGGAAGTGCTGTTCCCATGTCCCCTGAACAGATAATACTTCTGCGCCGAATTGCACAGATAGCTGCCGGTACTCAGAGAAACAAGGTTCTACGATACCTACCTTTTGCGGAGCAATCGCAAGCAGCAACAATGCCATAGCTTCTGCGGCTCCGTTGCCTACCGTCAACCAACTACTATGTACACCAAGGTCCTCTGCTAGCAGACTTTTGAAGCGTCGATGTCCAGGGTCAGGGTAGGCAACCACCGTAGACAATGCTGTTCTAAGTAGCTCTAAGACGGCTGGCGGAGGCCCAATAGGATTGATGTTTGCACTGAAATCAAGAAATGTGCCACCAGCCTCCTCATAAAGTTCCGCAGCTGTTAGCAAATCACCGCCGTGGCCGTATTTTTCAAGCATATTTACACTCCCTCTATCCACTTTCGTTTGTTCGATATGTATCTCATTGCCACCATTATTGCGTCTTTACCGGGATTACGTCAATGCTCACTAAAGGAATCACCTGAATAACCGCTTGCCTCAAATCGACATTAAAATCTACGAGATGTCAAAAGATAATAAAGTTCTAGACTGGCAGCCTCATCAGATCTATGGACACGCTGTCCCCGAATACGAAAAAAAGAAGTCGACCATTTCGTTGGTCGACTTCTTTTTTTTCTATTGCGCGGTCAAAATTTGTGGACCTTCAGCCGTAATGGCAATCGTATGCTCGTATTGGGCGGCGAGCTTGTTGTCCATCGTCCGTGCGGTCCAGCCGTCCGGATCGATTGTCATCAAGTAGGTACCTTCGGTGATCATGGGCTCAATCGTGAACACCATACCTTCCTTGATACGTGGGCCTTTTCCAGGCTTGCCAACATGCATATAAGTCGGCTCCTCGTGCAGGTCGCGGCCGATGCCATGAGCGAGAAGGTCGCGCACGACGCCGAAACCGTGTGATTCCGCATGCCGCTGAATCGCGCTCGTCACATCGCCGAGTCGATTGCCAGGCTGAGCCTGCTCGATGCCCAGATCAAGACATTCCTTCGTGACACGCATCAACTTCTCGGCCATCGGCGAGATCTGCCCTACCGCATAACTCCAGGCCGAATCGCCGAGCCAGCCATCGAGCTCAGCGACCGTGTCAATCGTCACGATATCCCCTTCCTCAAGTGGCTTATTGCTAGGGAAGCCATGCGCGATTACATCGTTGGCGGAGGCACAGGTCGCATATTGATAGCCCCTATAGCCTTTCTGGTATGGCTTTGCGCCGTGCTTCAACATAATGTCCTCGAATATGCGCTCAATCTCGTTGGTGGTAATACCCGGTTTGATAAGCGGGGCGATTGTACGATGACATTCAGCCACCACTTGGCATGCCTTGCGGATAGCCTCAATTTCATGCTTGCTTTTTAAAATGACCATGTTCGTATCAGGACCCCTTCGTAATAGCTTGGATAGCGAGTCGGGCGATTCGATCGACGTTCAGATCGGAATTGCCCGCATAGTAGTGCAGCCCACAGCAACCGACCAGCACAGCAAGCATATGGTCGACGCTGTCGTCTTCGCACTGGGCGATCGATTGGAGTGGAACGTACAGGCGTTCCATAAACCGTCTCTTGGCGTGGTGTCGATCCCTTTCAGACAAGCCTACATAATGTTCCGCCGCCATTTTGTAGACGAGATATGCGCGGGCGTCCGACTGCCACAGCTGGAGCAGTGCTTTACAATACATCAACAACTGCCTGTCATCCGGTGGGCTGCCGCTGATGTCCGCCCATTTTGCGATAACTTGCTCACATCGCTCAAAGCCGCTTTCTAACACATCTTCTATTAATAAATGCCGGTTGGGATAATAATGGTATACTGTGCCGTAACCAAGACCTGCCTCGCGGGCGACGTCGCGAATATCAAAGCTGCCGCCCGTGCGAAAGTAGGAGCGCGCGGCGACGTCCAGGATCTGTTCTTTGCGCTGTATGCGTATGAGCTCATTTTGTTCTTTGGTACGGGGGCACATAACGTGTAACCTCCTTATTTAGACCTGCAAATTTGTCGATATAAAAATAGTAACCCATGGGCTGAAGAAATGCAAAAGATTTGTTGATTTTCGATAAAATGAAGTACTGAACAATAAGACTGGGCGCTGGAAATTCTTCAATTTAAAAATCGCATTAATTCAACGAATCCAGCCTAATACTTTATTTCCACCGAATCACGAAGCGATCTCTTTTGTTAAAAAACTGCTTTTGGTTTAAAATGAGAACTGTAATCAATTTTGCTGCAACGGAGGAACTCACTATGATTTTTATTGATAACACAGGGATTACTGACGCTTCCATCAATTTGGCGATTGAGGAATATGCGCTGAAACACTTGCCGATGGACGAGAGTTACCTGCTTTTTTATATTAACAGCCCATCTATCATCATCGGTAAACATCAAAATACGATTGAAGAAATCAATCAGGAATATGTTAAAGAGAATGATATTAAGGTTGTGCGGCGTTTGTCCGGCGGTGGAGCTGTCTATCACGATCTAGGAAATCTTAACTTCAGCTTCATTACTAAGGACGACGGCCAATCCTTCCATAACTTCCTGAAATTCACCCAGCCGGTGATCGACTACTTGCAAAGCATGGGTGTTAACGCTGAGCTTAGCGGACGGAATGATCTTCAAGTCGGCGAACAAAAAATTTCCGGCAACGCTCAATTCTCCACACGTGGACGCATGTTCAGCCATGGCACACTGATGTTTGACCTCAATTTGGACAATGTACAAGCCTCTCTAAAAGTAAATCCAGAGAAGTTCAAATCGAAGAGCACCAAATCCGTACGTAGTCGCGTAGCCAACATCAAAGAGCTGCTAGGTACAGACATGACCATTGAAGAGTTCCGCTCCGGTCTCCTACGTTCGATCTTTGGCATGGAGCCATCCGAGGTCCCTCAGTATAAGCTTCAGGAAGCAGACTGGGACAAAATCCACGAAATTTCCAAAGAGCACTACCAGAACTGGGACTGGAACTACGGTCTGTCACCAAAAAGCAACGTCAAACACACACGTAAATTTCCTGCTGGAATTATTGATATTCGTATGGATATTGAGGATTCCCTCATTAAGGACATCAAAATCTATGGTGACTTCTTTGGGGTTGGTGACGTAGTAGATGTTGAAAATGCACTTCGTGGCAAACGTTATAATGAGGCAGAGGTTAGAGAAGCATTAGCTGATCTGGATTTGAAGCATTATTTTGGACGTATTGAGCCGGAGGACTTTATCGGACTGGTTTTCCTAGAAGAATAGTTACACAAAAATAAAGGGGCCTGCTTATCCTATGCGCAAATTTGCGTAAAGAATAGACAAGCCCCTTTTTCATATTCATTTTAGTTCAAGTAGAAAGTATAAATACATAGACAACGAACGCTAGAGTCAGCATGATGCAGATGTTCTCTACGGCTCCACCTTTTTTCGTGCCTGTACTCATTAGCTTTAGACGCAGCTTAAAGGGTATTGGCGGCAGGGGTGTAATTCCCCGTTGGGTAAGAGAGTCAGCTAGTAGGTGAAGCGCATACGACATGCCCCCAGCTATCCATAGACTGCCACCGTCATTTATACCCGCTGAGGCAAAATACAATAAGGCGCTCCAGCCCGCAACTCCATACAAGGTATGTGTCAGTCCACGATGAGGAACAACCGATGAGACTACAAGCACGCACGCTGCAATGTAGTTCCATGGATCATAGGCTTCCCCGAAGGCAAAGAGTGCTATGGCAATCAAGATCATGACCAAATGGCGCAGCTTTCGACTAGGCAGGAAAGATACACTTCCGACTAGCAATGCCAGCACAATGTTCCAAGGACGTTCCACGATTCCGGCAAAATAGAGATAAATCGCCGCACCTATCAAAGCAATTTGCAGCACTCTTAATAGAAATTCTGGAATCGCCTTACGCACGAGCAGTGAATTCGGTTCATCAATGTCAGGCAGCAAGGAACTTAATGCTGCGACCGCAATAACCGGAATCGTAATCTCATGCGACATCAAACTCATTACAGATAGGGTAACCCCAGTGCTGATTATTAAATGGGATCTGCCCATCATGGTGAAACCGCTCCTTTCTAAGATGCGAAAAACAAGAACAAATGTGCGGTTATCGAAGTATATCAAGACCCTGTTTTTTTGTCTAGCCTAATCCCTTAAATCCCTTTAAATATAAGCCTTTGAGCGATTCCTATCTTGTCCTCCCCATGAATATACGATACAATTTGGACAACTTGACATTGTCGTTCTTACAAGGACGGCATTTGCCGAAGAGAGGATGACCTAAGAAGTGAAGCGTTCCCGTATGGCCGATTTCAGCCTGCTACTTGTGGCGATGATGTGGGGATGCACCTTTCTGATTGTTCAAAATGCTGTCAAAGTGCTCCCTCCACTCGCGTTTAACAGCATCCGCTTTACAGGTGCTGCCCTGTTGCTGGCTCTAATCACTTTTATTTTTTACCGCAAGGAGTGGAAACAGCTAAGTTTCCGCATGGTACGTGATTCTCTGCTGCTAGGCCTTTTTTTGTTTATGGGCTATGGCTTCCAGACCATGGGACTTCTATATACAACCACCTCCAATACCGGGTTTATTACCGGTCTATCGGTCGTATTGGTTCCGTTTCTCTCTCTGGCGCTACTAAAGCATGCCATTTCACGTTACACTTGGTTCAGCGCGGCGCTTGCCGCAGTAGGTCTTTATCTGCTGACCTTCACCGGCTCTGCTTTGTCCCTGAATAAAGGCGATGCTTTGATCTTGCTCTGCGCCATAGCTTTTGCGCTACAAGTCGCATATACTGGCGTTTATGCACCTCATTATCCGGCGTTGCCGCTGGCAACCTTGCAGCTCGCCTTCGTTGGACTGTTCAGCATTGTCGCTTCGCTTATTTTTGAAGGAGCTGCACCGCTGGCACACAGCGCAGAGCTTATCAAGGACCCGGACGTTCTCTGGGCACTTTTAATCTCTATTGGTCCTACCAGCGCTTTTGCTTTCTGGATTCAAACCGCCTGCCAGAAATACACTACGCCTTCCCGGGTAGCCATTATTTATGCCACAGAACCTGTATTCGCTGTTCTGACAGGCTTAGCCTTTGGCGGAGAAACGCTTGGTATGTCCGCTCTGCTCGGTTGTGGTTGTATTCTGGGAGCTATGCTTATGGCAGAGCTGAGCCCGGAACCGGGTCAGAATCAACATAAGAAGAATTATTTTTCCAAATTACATTTATTTAGAAAGAGATAAGGAGAGAGACAAATGTACAAATTGATCGCGATTGATATTGATGACACTCTAATTAACGATGACAAGGAAGTAACACCCGCTACACAGACTGCGCTTGAAGAGGCTGTAGCTGCTGGCGTTGTTGTAACCCTTGCTACAGGCCGAGCTTATGCTTCTGCGCAAGCCATTGCCCGTCAAACTGGACTTAACGTGCCAATCATCACTTACCAAGGCGCACTCGTTAAGAACTTGCTCGATGAAAAGGTACTATATGAGCGTTACGTGCCACAAGATGCGGTACACAAGCTGTTCACTTACTGCGTGGAGCATAATCTGCATTTGCAAACTTACATTGACGACAAGCTGTATGCCCGTGAAGACAACCAGAAGATCAAAGATTATACAGACCTGAACAAAACGCCATATTATATTGAACCAGATTGGGAGAAGCTTGTTCCACAAAAAACACCAAAAATGCTGATTATCGATGATCCTGCATTCTTGGATGAGCTGGCTCCAATTCTACGTGAATTGCTCGGCGATTCCGTGCATATTACCAAATCCAAACCACAATTCCTAGAAATCATGCATCATGAAGGAACCAAGGGAATTGCGCTTGAATTCCTAGCCAATCATTTTGGTTGTGATCTCTCCGAGACTATGGCTATGGGTGACTCTTGGAACGACCATGAGATGCTTGAAGCTGCCGGTCTTGGCGTTGCTATGGCGAACGCTATTCCTGCGCTGAAAGAAATTGCTGATTTCGTAACCCTAAGCAACAATGAAGATGGCGTAAAATACGCGATTGATAAATTCATTCTCAATAAAGTGAACTAAATCGGCTGAACTTAATAGTTTTAGTGATAAAGTTCAGTTGCAACTACGGTGAATATTTGGACTTACGGTCGCTGTTAGGTTTGAATTTCCTGATTTAAACCGTTGTCAATGGTAGAAATTCAAACCTAAAGGCGATCGCTTTCGCTCCTACAGTTCCAAATTCCCCCCTCCATTGCTCCTTCCTTTACCTCAAGTTCTTAAGTTCAATCTATATAAATTCACTTTCTTAAGAAAAGGGTGCTGTAACGTCATGATATATGACGTTGCAACACCCTTTTGTTATTTCAGCAAGCTCGGTATTCCTGTAGATGCAAACTCTAATGCCTCTTGCTCTTGCTCACCCTCCCCAGCCTCTTCCTCTTCCAGCTGAGAATAGTACAAGCCATGATATCTTCCTTCTGCTGCAAGTAGCTCCTCGTGGGTACCACTCTCCACAATTTCACTGTTCTCCATCACTATAATGACATCAGCGTTCTGAATCGTTGATAGACGGTGAGCGATAACGAGTGTGGTTTTGTCTCCCATTAATTTACGAATCGCTTGCTGCACCAGCTTCTCCGATTCATTATCAAGCGCAGCAGTAGCTTCATCCAGCAACAAAATTGGAGAGTTCCTAAGAATCGCTCTCGCAATCGATAGTCGCTGGCGTTGTCCACCGGACAGGCGTGAACCTTCCTCACCGATATCTGTATCGAGGCCCTCCGGTAAGTCCATTACAAAATCATAAGCGTTCGCTTGTCGCAAAGCTTCCAGAATTTCATGCTCATCTGCATCTGGATTTCCATTTCGGATGTTATCACGGATACTTCCTGTATAAAGCCCAGACTCTTGCGGCACATAAGAGAAGTGACTCCTAAGTTTGGCTAAACTCATCTCGCTTGTCTTCTCATTATTTATAAACACTTCACCCTCATCAGGTTCATATAACCCAAGGAGTACCTTAAAAAGTGTAGATTTCCCTCCACCGCTCGGTCCCACAATTGCCATTTGAGCCCCTTTGTGAAGCTCTAAGCTGATTTTGTTCAAACTACGTCTCTCCGCTCCCGGATAAGAGAAGGATACCGAGGACATGACCATACGCTCAAATTCAGGCTGTTTCGTAGCTGCTTCGGGTAAAGCCTCCACTTCTACAGGGCTATCCAACACTTCAAAGATCCGTCCCGCCGCCCCAAGTGATTGCTGCATCGAATTGATCAGTCCTGGCAATGCCGAGAACGGCATCACTAAATAATTCATGAGCTGGATGAAAGCAATCATCGCACCGACCTCAAGTGATCCTTTTGCCACAAAATAACCAGCCACGACCAGCGCCAGAAGAAACGTAAAGTTTCCCAAAAAAGAGGAGAATGAGCCAGTAGCTCCCTCTATTCTTCCCCGTTTTAATTCTTCGGAAGTGATATTCTCACTATGTTCCTGATATTGCTTCATTAGTCTGCGTTCAATGCTAAAGGATTTAAACACCATACTACTGCCTAGAATGTCATGTAAAAAGGAAGTAATCTTGCTCATATTAGTCTGAATCTTCACACTGTTCTCACGCATCGCTGAACCGAAGATTTTTCCCGTAAGGAACATCAAAGGACCCATTGCAAAACAGATCAATGCCAGTAGCCAGTTAATATAGAGCAAATAACCAAAAGCCGCGAGAGCAAGCAAAGGGTTACGGATTAAATCAATCATTACCTCGCCGGTAGCATTACCCACAGATTGATTATCATTAGTAAAGCGGGACAACAAATCTCCGGAGTGATTACGGTCAAAATAAGACTGAGGAAGAGCTAAAGCATGTCGCATCATATCTAGCCGCAGTTCATTTCTGATCTTGGCTGAGATTTTATTTTTGAGATAGCGATCGAAAAAACCGTTGATTGCACTCACTAATAAGTAGATTAATCCGAATATAACCAGCCCTTTAAAAGCTTTCACATCAAGTCTAACCGCCGCATCCGTAATTACTGAGAGCAGCCAAGCAATCGTTAAATCCAGAACAATCCCAAATAAAGTCGTAAACAATAAAATCGTATATAAGAGCTTGTGCCTTAACATGTATGTACTTAATCTTGAGAAAACACCTTTCTGCTTCAAAAAAATCAGCCCTCTCCCCTATTAGCTACTTATTACTCCCTTCCTGTCGTTGATAATTATTCTATATATGTAAATATAAGACGGCAATACTTTCTGATTATAAAGGATAAACATGATTCTGAATACCGAATGCAATAGATATCACAAAAGGAACATCAACTGTCCGAGATTTGCCCGAGTGATGCCCCTTAGCCAAATCGCATATATATTGTTGCTGTCTTTTTCATGTATACTAGAACCAGTTTGACTATCTTAACAAAAATAGAGGAGTAACATCACAACATGATCAAAAGACTTACTGCACTATTTTCAATTCCCTCTTATGCCTTACTCTTTTTATGTATGCTACTTCAGGGAATGGGGATTTCACTCAGTTCACCCTTCTTATCCATTTATTTCACGGAACAGCTTGGCGTATCTGTCGGATTGTTTGGTGTTTTTCTAGCCACCACGTTAATTGCCGGAATATGGATCAGTACACTAATCGGGAGACGCTCTGACCTCGGCTTAAATCGAAAAAACATTTACTTTGTTGCCACACTCTGTAATGCGCTGGCTTATAGCGGGTACTTGCTCATTCAGGATTTCACGATCTTGTTCATCTACATGATTGTGTTCACCGCCCTCGGTGCACCAGGGATGCCTCAATTGTTCGCCATTGCTAGAGAAGCAGTGAATAAGAGCAATTTTACGGATACTGCGTTTGCTAATTCTACCTTGCGTTCAGCTTTCTCTCTCGGCTTTATTACAGGTCCTTTAATCGGCACCCTGCTAATCGCTGCTGTTGGGTTTAAGGGGATTTTCACGGGTACGATCGGAGTATTCCTGCTTGTTGCCTTACTCGTTTTCTTCTTTCTCAAATCAAATACAGATACAGAGCTGAGCAGCAACAAAGCTGAAGTAAAAGTGAAAACTTTCCGGCTCAGTCAGAACCGCAATATTCTGCTTCCTTTTCTGATTCTGATACTCATGTATGTAGCTCACTGGACGAGCAGCATCAATACGGCACTCTTTATTACAAACAATCTAGGGGGATCGACAAGTGATGTCGGTCTAGTCAGCAGTATATGTGCTGCGCTGGAAATTCCATTTATGATTATGCTCGGTCTACTCAGTGCGAAGTACAGTAACCGAGCATTGATGATGTGCGGGGCCATTTTAGGAGGAGCATATTATCTCGTTGTCATTTTCTCAGGCGAGATGTGGCAGATACTTGCAGCCCAAGTTCTACTCGCCGTTTTCGTTGCTGTGATATCAGCAATTGGCATTAGCTACATCCAGGATCTGCTCCCAAACATGCCTGGGTATGCATCCACTCTTTACTCTAATTCATCCACGATCGGTAGACTGATTGGGAGTCTTGTTGGCGGGGGCTTAGCCAGTATTGTAGGTTACCGGTATTCATTTGTGCTCTGTTTTATACTCATCATTGTTTCCTTAGTCATGCTTGCGGTAAGCGGACGTCACCCTTTAAATGAACCAGAACAATTAACTGTTTAATCCGTTTATTTCTACTTGCCCATTCTCTTCTAAAGTGAAGAGAATGGGTTTTTGTATATTGGAATTCTCATACCTGTCTGGGCTAGAGTAACATTCTCCGGTAAAATATATGCTTCTCTCATATCTACATCATGCGACATATGGGTATACACTGCCTTTTTAGGCTTCACGATTTGCAGTAGCTCCGCTGCCTCCGTCATGTCGTACACAGAGCGAGTGGATAGCTCCGCCGCTTCATAATAGAAGCTTGTACCAAGGACCAGCAAGTCCGCCCCATGCATCAGGCGTGTCTCCTCAGCCCCAAGAGATATGGAATCAGGACAATACACCCATGTATAATCTTCCTTCTCTAGCCGAAAGGCGTACGAATATCCATTCTTACCATGGTTTACTTTCCAGGTATCTATCTTCCAGCCGTCCAGTTCTATCCCTTCATCACAGGGAATCATCTCGATGTGATTTCGCAGCCAAGGGTATTGCCGTTCGATAATAGGAATGACTTCTGCTGGAGTATAAAGTTCACCCTTAATGCCTGTCCATCGACAAGCATCTGCCCATTCAGGTAGCCCACCAATATGATCAAAATGAGCATGCGTCACCAGCAGTCTTCGCATATTCCGAACTCCCTGCGCCTCCATCTGACGTCGCCAATCTGGCCCACAATCAATCACTAGAAAGTCACTGCTATTATCTATAAGTACAGAGGAACGCAGCCTTGTATTGCTTCCATGCTCCCTTGCTTCTGTGCAGGTCTCGCAGCTGCAATATACCCGAGGAACACCCATGGCATCCCCAGTACCCAAAAACACCAACGTATCCATAATCTATCTCTCCTTCAGTTCCCATCAAGGAAGTCTTAAATTACCATATGTCTATCTTAAAGATGCTCACCAAAATATCCCCACAAAGTGAAGCTTTGCTTCGATGCGTACCCAGGTACTTTTTGCGGGGGCCCCAATTATATATTTTCGTCAAAAAAGTCATCCCTTAAGCAGTAGCCCTGCTAGGATGACTCTATTTTTACACCTCTACCTATATTCCGGCAAGTACCTGATACCAAATCCCCCGCTTGGAATAAAGCGTGCTTCGCACCTCATCCCAGCCCCCTAAATAATTGATATCGAAGAGACCCGCTGGATCGGGGTAGCGGCTTTTGTTCTCCGCATAGACCTGTTTATCTACGGGACGAAAGCCATATTTTGCAAAGATCTCTTGTGCCTGTGGGGTCATCAAGAAATCAACTAATGCTTCTGCTGCCGCGCGTGTCCCATGCTTATCCGCATACTTCTCTACGACAGCCGCTGGGTTCTCAATCAGCATTGTATTTTTAGGAATAATGACTTCATATTTAACACCCTGAGCTATCCGGGCCAGCAGTTCATTCTCATAGGTGACAATGACATCACCCACTCCATACTCGAAGGCTGCCATAGATGCACGTCCGCTCTTATCCAAAGACTCCACATTGGCATGTACACTTTCTAAAAAAGCTTTCGCTGCTGCTGGATCCTTAATGCCCTCTTGCTCCTCTGACAGCTTCAGACCAGCCCCATAGATCGCGTTAATATCCCACTGCGCACCACCGGATGTTTTGGGATTTGGGTATAACACTTTAATCCCTGGCTTGGCTAAGTCCGCAAAATCGTGAATTCCTTTGGGGTTTCCCTCACGGGTACCAAGTGCGACTACCGAACGTGTCACCATGCCTTGTTCACCCTGCTCTTTCCACGTTGGCGCTACGAGTCCAGCCTTAACCAGCTTCTCGACATCACCTTCCATGGCTAGCAGTGTAACATCCGCTTCGAACCCGCCTACGATTGCACGTGCCTGTGTTCCGGAAGCTTCATAGGACTGTTGAAAACTAATCTCCTGTCCACTATCCGCTTTCCACTGCGCTGCAAATAACGGCAAAATATCTTCCATCGCATCCTTAGCCACACTGTATGCGCCAACGACTAGCGTAACATCCCCTTGCTTCGAAGGATCTGCCATCGTCGTAATCGCCTTCTCATTCCCGCAACCGACTGCCGCCAGCGTGAGTATGGCCAGCATTAGGGCAGCAAAACATCCGTGCAGTTGTCTGCTCCTTTTGAAATTCATTGCGGCCCACATCCTTCGAGATAATGATTTTAAAGACTCTTTGAAAGTAGCTCTATGGCTGAACTAAAAATTCAAGTAACCAACGTTCGGTATTTGCCGTAATACGCGGAATGTTTGGACTTTCGGCCGCTGTTATGCTCTAATTTCTTGATTGGAACCGTATTACGGTTGAAATTAGAGCATAAAGGCGGTCGCTACTGCTCCTACAGTTCCAAACTTCCACTCCATTACTCCATACCTTCACATCAGTTCCTCTAATCCTAGCTCATCACATTCGCTACTCTTCAAAAAAATTGAAAATCATTTTATTTATTTTTATATTAAATAAATATCGGCATCGGATCTTCTTTCAGGTTGTTCTCCTGGATCCAGCTTCGCTCATCATTAAACAGGTAAGCGCGGTGCACAAGAACTGAGATATCCTGTCCCGGCTGCAATGTTTCTTTCTCCAAAGAACGGTAAGTGACCAGTTTATGACCATTAACTTCAACCTCAACGAGCCATTCACTTCCACGGAAATGCAGATGCTTTACGACGCCTTTTTCCGTAGCTGAAGCCATCTTGAACTCATGCAGGTTACCAACTTCAATATACTCCGGACGAATAAGTGCTTTGGTAGGCTTACCATCTCCAGCGCCTTTAAAGCCTTTCACCTCAGAAGCATCTTCAATCAGTGTCGACTCCCCGATGAAAGTTGCCACAAATGGTGTTTTAGGCTCCTTATAAATATCCCAAGGCGTACCCTTTTGTTCCAACTGCCCTTGGTTGATGATCATAATCTCGTCCGCGACTTCAATCGCTTCGTCTTGGTCATGCGTTACGAAGATGGAAGTGATGCCAACACGCTCAATCAGCTCACGTAGCCAAGCGCGCAGCTCCTGACGGATCTTCGCATCAATAGCTGCGAAAGGCTCATCTAAGAGTAATAGCTGTGGTTCAGGCGCGAGTGCACGAGCAAAGGCCACACGCTGGCGTTGTCCACCAGATAGCTGATGCGGATAACGCTTCTCGAAGCCTTTTAACCCCGTAAGCTCTACCAGTTCCATAACACGATCACGAATGGCGGTTTTGCTGGCTTTTTTAACTTTTAATCCAAATGCAATATTATCAAAAACAGTCATATGCTTAAATAATGCATAGTTCTGAAAGACAAAGCCGATCCCGCGCTCTTGAGGAGGAAGATTGTTAACTGTCTGACCATGAAAAATGATCTCGCCATTATCCGGTGTCTCCAGCCCTGCGAGCATACGAAGAATCGAAGTTTTACCGCCACCACTCGGGCCGAGCAGTCCGATCAGATGACCTTTTGTAATGGTGAAATTGACGTCCTTGACCGCATGAAAATCTCCAAAATGCTTATTTAATCCCCGCACTTCCACATGCATATTACTGCACTTCCTTTCTTCTCTTGGTCCATTCCATCAATAACAGTAGACCTGCGGAAAATGCAGCCAGAACTAGCGCTATTCCTCCAGCAGCCGTTACATTAAAATTCTCAACATCCTGATAGACTAGCGTCGTCGCCGTCTGGGTTTTGTTCATAATGTTACCCGAGACCACGAGCACCGCCCCGAACTCACCTAGTGAACGAGCCACCGTAAGGATGACCCCATACACAACCGCCCAACGAATCGAAGGCCAAGTCACCTTCCAAAAAATTGTCCAGCCACGAGCGCCCAGTGTAGAAGCAGCTTCCTCCTGCTGTGAACCAATCTCCTGAAGCACCGGCATTACCTCACGCACCATTAAAGGAAAGGTTACGAACAAGGTAGCAATGATCATTCCGGGAATCGCATAGACGATCTTCAGCCCAATCCCTTCAAAAATCGCACCCAAGGCGCTATCCGGACCCAGCAGCAGGACAATCATCAGCCCGCCAATGACAGGGGACACAGCATAAGGCAAATCAACAATACTGTTAAGCAAGCCCTTTAGACGTCTATTTATCCAGTTCGCCCGGACAAGATACAGCGCCATCATAATTCCGAACAACGTATTTAATAACGTAACTACGATCACAACAAGCCCAGTCATCATAAGCGCATGCAGCGCTTCAGGCCTAGTCAGAGCATTCCAGAAACCACCAAATCCTTCACTAAAAGCACCTATAGCCATTTTCCCTAGCGGTGCAGCGATTAGCAGAAAAAACACCAAGTAGGTGAGTACGATCCACAATTTTCTCATGAGCGTCTCCCCCGCATCTGCAGCATATTAATGAGCCAAAGAATGAGAAAAGATAAGGTCAAGAGAATGACAGAAACCGCTGCTGCGGAAACCGGATTATCACTTTCAACTTCACCAAAAATAAAAACAGAAGATACGAGTGTACGACCTGGAATATTGCCTGCTACGAGGACTACAGCGCCGAATTCAGCAAGCGCCCGCGAGAAGGCGAGCATTCCACCGCTGATCATCCCAGGAGCCATAGAGGGGAGAATAACATGCCAGAAGACTTTAGTTCCCTTGGCACCCATTGTATATGCCGCTTCCTCTTCGGAAGGATCAAGTTCCTCCAGCAAGGGCTGAACCGCTCGAATCACGAAGGGAAAGGTTACGAAGACCATAGCAATTACGATTGCCGGTTGATGAAAAACAATTTCAAAACCAAGCGCTTCTGCAGCCTTGCCGATAAGACTACCAGGTCCGAGCAAGAGCAAAATCATCAAACCACCAACTGCCGTCGGCAGTGCAAATGGTAAATCCACAAGACTATTAAGCAATGCTTTACCAATGAATTGATAACGAATAAGAACCCAGGCAATCATTGTTCCTAAAAAGACATTAATTAAAGTAGCGATGATCGCCAGCTTTAAGGTTAACAGCACCGACTTCCAGGCAATCGGGTCGCTTATGCTTTCCACAAAATTACCGAAACCCAGTGAAAAAGAGTTGTAATAGACCCCAAGTATAGGCAACACAATCAATACTACAAAATAGAGCAAAATTGTAGTTCGGAAACCCCAAGTCCAACCTTTGTGTCTAAGCAGCGAATTCAATGATTTTGCCCTCCCACCTCCGGATAACCGGTCGGTATACTAACCAACATCTCCATTAATTATTCCTATTTATATACTTGGTTTTATATTATTACTACTTTACCAAATCCTTCTCGTTGTCGTCAATTACTTTCAAGTGAATTTGGGGTAAAATATATATAACAAAGGTTAGGAAAAAGTGGCACATCACAGGAAGGGGAATGATTATGCTGCATTCACTGGAGATTACTACAACGAAACGGGATGAATTACGGGATATTACTCGTGAAGTCATTTCTTTTGTGAAAAAAAGCGGGGTGCGTAGCGGGGTGATCGTAGTTTATTGTCCACATACCACCGCAGGAATTGCAATCAATGAGAATGCAGATCCTGATGTGAGGCATGATGTTCTAATGCGTTTGGATGAAGTCTACCCTTGGGAGCATCCGAAGTATCGACATGCTGAAGGCAATACTGCCTCCCACCTTAAGTCTATTACATCCGGACCTTCCCAGAGCATAATCATCCATGATGGCGAACTATTGCTCGGACGTTGGCAGGGTATTTATTTTTGTGAGTTTGATGGACCTAGACGTAGACAATGTTTCTTAAAAATTATTGAGGGATAAACGATGAATGGCCGCTTCCGTTATTGCTACGGAGCGGCCATTAAAATATAACTAGAATTAAATATTACTTTGACCAAGCAGAGAAGTAGTGTTATACCAATGCACAGCTTTAAAGTGTCAACTTATAAAAAAAACAGCATGTTAAAGGCTGCGACATAAGACCTTGATATGAGCTGATGCTGCCTCTTTTACATCCTCAAATGATACTTTATCTTGGATATAATAAGATATAAATCCGTGAGCGGATAAGAACAAGGTTAGCGGCACGTTCTGCCAATCCTCGGACACATATCCCTCTTCCTTCATATGACGGCGTACAATACTTGAGAATAAATCAAAACATCGTCCCTGCTCTGCTCTACAATAAGCCAGCAGCTCTTCATCACGAATCATAAACATAATTTCATACTGATAAGGATGATCTATTCCAAACCTTATAAACTCCATAATTAGCTGCTCTACTCGAGTCATACCCTCTTCAGGTGGCTTATTCATTACTTGACCAAGCAAAGTAGCCACATGATTAAAATCTTCGACAACAATGGCGTAGAACAATTCCGCCTTTTCTTTGAAATGATAATAGAGAGAGCCGTGGCTGTATCCCAAATGCTGACCGATGCTTCGCATTGAAATCGCTCGATACCCTTTGGTAATAAACAGATGCCTAGCGGCCTCTAATATTCTTTCCCTCGACAACTCCTGCTCCACTGCTCTCCTTGCCATATACCTAATCCCCTTCGCTGTAGTAAATCCGCCGCCCTTCTGTTACCAAGGCTTGCCCTTGGGTTAGATCTGTTATCCATGCCATAAATGCGTCTCCCTCATCATTTCGCGGTAAACATAACAACGTTACTTTATCGGTGAACAAAGTCTCGCCGGTCTGAATACCTCTTCCCCGAAGTTCGTTCTCAACCTTGCCTAGCCAAGTGTAATCAATTTCTACGAATACCTCTCGTCTTAGCACACGGGTGATTACTTCTCCTGCTTCAAGCGCAAGCACTGCCCCATCCGTATAAGCTCTAATCAGCCCTCCGGCACCCAGCATAATGCCTCCGAAATAACGGGTAACAACAATTGCGACATTTTTAACTCCCTGGTTGCGAATTACTTCCAAAATCGGTTTGCCGGCTGTTCCACTCGGCTCCCCGTCGTCCGATTGCCTCTGGATTTCGTCTCGCTCCCCAATCACATAAGCAGAACAGTTATGCGTTGCGTCCCGATGTTTCTTCTTGATGTCTTCGATAAACAACAATGCTTCTTCTTCATTCTCAACTGGCATAACATGACCAATGAAGCGAGATTTGCGGATTACGACTTCCTTAGAACCGGAAGATCGCACCGTTCGATATTGTTCTAACATAATTATTCCAGTCCTTATATACATATGATGTCTTCATATAATGTCAGGAGCAGCCCCGGTATTGGATTACCTATGGACTGCTCCTGGTGACTTACACTAGTATGAATGGTCTCTAAATTACTGCTGCAATACTATTCTGTAAGTCTTGCTTCCAGCTCTGCCTTTTCTTTTTCGTAACCCGGTTTGCCAAGCAGCGCAAACATGTTTTTCTTGTATGCTTCAACGCCTGGTTGGTCGAATGGGTTAACACCGAGCAGGTAACCGCTGATGCCGCAAGCTTTTTCAAAGAAGTAAACCAAATAACCAAATGTGTATGGTGTTTGATCAGGAATAGTAACGATAAGGTTAGGTACTTGACCATCTGTATGCGCAAGCATTGTACCTTGGAAAGCCTTCTTATTTACGAAATCCATAGTCTTTCCTGTTAAGAAGTTCAAGCCATCCAGATCATCAGGATCGTTCTCAATGGTCACATGATGAGCCACTTGTTCTACTTGGATTACCGTTTCAAAGATATTACGGTTACCTTCTTGGATAAATTGACCCATGGAGTGTAGATCCGTAGAGAAATCAACGGAAGAAGGATAAATTCCTTTGAAATCCTTACCTTCACTCTCGCCAAACAATTGTTTCCACCACTCCGATACAAAGTGTAAGGAAGGCTCATAGTTCACGAGGATTTCAGTTGTCTTACCTTTGCGATACAGAGCATTACGAACTGCAGCATATTGATAAGCTTGGTTAGTAGCTACATCTGGATTATTGAACTCATCCGCAGCGGCAGCAGCACCTTGCATCATCTCTTCAATGTTAATACCTGCTACAGCGATTGGAAGCAAGCCTACAGGTGTCAATACGGAGTAACGTCCACCTACATCGTCTGGAATGATGAAGGATTCATAACCTTCTTCAGTAGCCAATTTCTTAAGGGCACCTTTTTCCTTGTCTGTAGTAGCGTAAATACGTTTGCGAGCTTCTTCTTTACCATATTTCTTCTCCAGAGCTGCGCGGAAAATGCGGAAAGCAATGGCTGGCTCAGTCGTAGTTCCTGATTTGGAGATTACGTTCACGGAGAAGTCTTTGCCTTCTACTAAATCAAGCAAATGCGTGATGTATGTAGAACTGATGTTATTACCAGCGAAATAAACTTCTGGAGTTTTGCGCTTATCTTTAGAAAGGTTATTGTAAAAAGAATGCGAGAGCGCTTCAATCGCTGCGCGTGCTCCCAGATAAGAACCACCAATACCAATTACAATCAGTACTTCGGAATCGCTCTGGATCTTCTTTGCGGCTTGCTGAATGCGTGCGAATTCTTCCTTATCATAAGCTGATGGAAGATCAATCCATCCAAGATAGTCGGAACCTACACCAGTCTTATTATGCAACTGTTCGTGCGCTAACTTAACTGGAGCGGCAAGGTTGTCAATTTCTTGTTGGTTGAAGAAAGTAAGGGCTTTGGTGTAGTCAAAATTAATCTTCTTAGACATCGGTAATGGAAACCTCCTGTTTATCTCTTTAAATTTGAAACCGCTTGTTACAACTTTATAATTAGGATACTTTAATTTGCCTTGACTGGCAAGGTCTTAGGGCACATCCCGGGCTTTAGAACCAAGTTTTCGAAAGTTTCATGGAAGCGTTTCCCGCATCATTAGGCATGGCTGAGCTGTGGTGCTAGCCTAAGTGCCATGATAGAATGAAGAAAACGGAAGGTGGCTATACAAATGAAACAAATCGGTTTTATCGGACTTGGAACAATGGGAGCGCCAATGGCTTCCAACTTGCTTCGTGGCGGCTTTCAGGTGACGGTGTATAACCGTACAGCAGCTAAATGTAAACCTCTTGAAGCAGAGGGTGCCCAGACTGCCCTTACGCCACGTGCCGCCGCTGAAGGTAAGGATGTTATTATTACCATGATCAGTAATGATGATTCGGTTCGTGAAGTGTTTTATGGTCAGGATGGTATTCTTGATGCACTTAAGCCAGGCGGCTTAATTATTGATTCCAGCACAATTTCTCCAGGACTAGTTCACGAAATTGCCACTGCTGTAGAAGCTCGAGGTGGACATTTCCTTGACGCGCCAGTGACCGGAAGCAAGCCGGCAGCTATTGAAGGAACCTTGGTGTTCATGGTTGGCGGCAGTGCTGAAGTTATAGAACAGCATCGCGATATATTCGATACTTTGGGCAAAAAGCTGATACATATGGGTGAGAACGGCAGTGGTGCTGTAGCCAAGCTGGCTCATAATGCTATGGTCGGCATTCATAACGTTGCCCTGGCTGAAGGATTCGCTATCGCTGTAAAATCAGGTGTTCCAGCTGACAAGTTCCTTGAACTAGTGCAGCTTGGTTCTGCGGGTAGCAAACAAGCAGAGCTTAAAGGCCGTAAAATCATAGAAAATGATTTCAGCAATCAGTTCTCCCTTGCATTAATGTTAAAGGATTTGAAGTTAGCCTCCGCCCACAGCGATTTCACAGGCGTCCCTTCTCCAATGCTGGGACTAGCCAAAAGTATGTTCCAAGCTGGGTTTACCCAAGGCTATGGCGACGAAGACCTCTCCGCTGTAGTGAAATGCTATGAAGAGTGGATCGGACAAAAAATGGGTTCTACTGTATCAGAATAACATTTCACTTACTCATGACCGTTTCCACATGATTTCCAATGTGAGAGGCGGTCTTTTTTAACGAATTTTCAATCTAAAAATACGAACACTTGTTCTAAATAATAATACTAAATTATTCTTTGTAGTGCAAGAAAAAAAGGAAGCCCTGCTTTTCAGCAGAGCTTCCTTTAGTTATGTCTTTATAGAACCGGGTAAGAACAGCAATAATCAGTTACTTCAAATACTTCCAACGCAAATTTTGAGTTGCCAGGGACATTGAACGTTGCCGCTCCCTTAATCTCCTGCCATACCTCAGTGCCGGGAAGCAGCACTTTAAGATCGCCGGACAGAATCTCCATAATTTCAGGACCATCCGTACCAAATTCATATACACCAGGCAACATGATACCAAGTGTGACCTTAGTTCCATCCTGCAAAATTACCGTACGGCTTGTTACTTGTCCGCCATAATATACATTGGCTGCTTTTTCAATCGTTGCGTTGTTAAACTGACTCATTACTTGTTCTCCCCCTAATGATTATTCAGTTAATTACAGAAGTGCTTTCACACGGCTAACTACATTCTCAACAGTAAAGCCGTATTCTTTCATTACTCTGTCTCCAGGTGCGGAAGCTCCGAAAGTAGTGATGCCGAGGATATCGCCTTGGTCACCAGTGTAACGTTCCCAGCCAAAGGTTTGTGCCATTTCGATTGCAAGACGAGCCTTAACTCCTGGAAGAATTACGGAATCACGGTATTCTTTATCTTGTTTTTCGAACAGATCCCAGCTTGGCAAGCTTATTACACGAACATCGATACCTTCTTCAGCCAAAGCAGCTTGTGCTTTAACAGCCAATTGTACCTCAGAACCAGTAGCGATCAGTTGTGCTTGTGGAGTGCCATTCTTGGAATCAGAAACAACATAACCACCACGTTTGATGTTTTCACGAACGCCATCAACTGTTCCAGCAAGAATTGGCAAGTTTTGACGAGTCAGAACCAAAGCAACTGGATTCTCTTTGTTTTCCATAGCATAAGCCCATGCTGCAGAAGTTTCGTTAGCATCAGCCGGACGAATAACAGTCAGACCTGGGATGATACGCAGGGAAGCCAATTGTTCGATTGGTTCATGCGTAGGACCATCTTCACCAACTGCAATACTGTCATGTGTCAGTACATAGGTTACTGGCAATTTCATGATCGAAGCCAAACGGATGGCTGGACGCAGGTAGTCTGTGAACACGAAGAATGTTCCTCCGAATACTTTAAGACCCGTGTGCAGTGCAATACCGTTCATTGCAGCAGCCATACCAAACTCACGTACGCCGAAGTAGATGTTGCGGCCATCATAAGATTCTGGTGTGAACGATGTCAAACCATTCAAATGTGTCATAGTGGAACTTTCCAAGTCAGCGGAACCACCCACAAGCTGAGGAACGCCAGCAGTCAGACCGTTAAGCGCACTACCGGAAGCTACACGAGTCGATACTGCCTTATCTTCAGTAGTGTAAGTTGGGAGGTTAGCATCCCAGCCTTCTGGAAGATCGCCGTTGATTACTGTTTCGAACTGTGCAGCAAGCTCTGGATATGCTTTTTTGTAAGCTGCGAATTTGTCATCCCAAGCTTTGTTAGCTGCGATTCCGTTTTTCTTCACTTCTGCAAAATGAGCACGCACTTCGTCAGGTACATAGAAATCTTCTTCGTATACCCATTTGTAGAAATCTTTGGTAAGCTTAGCTTCTTCTGCTCCAAGTGGGGAACCGTGAGTACCGCCATGGCCGCCTTTACCTTGTTTGTTAGGGCTACCATAACCAATTACAGTTTTCACTTCGATCAAAGTCGGTTTGCTAGTCTCAGCTTGAGCTTCAGCAATCGCTTTGGCAATAGCCGGAAGATCATTTCCGTCTTCAACGCGAAGTACTTGCCAACCATAAGCATCAAAACGTTGAGCCACGTTCTCGGAGAAGGAAAGGTTCAATTTACCATCAAGGGAAATATCATTTGAATCATACAATACAACCAATTTGCCCAGTTTCAAATGACCAGCGAGTGAAGCGGACTCGGAAGAGATCCCTTCCATCAGGTCACCATCACCACAAATAGCGTAAGTATAGTGGTCAACCACTTTATGTTCATCTTTGTTGTAGGTAGCTCCCAATTGAGCTTCAGCCATAGCCATACCAACAGCCATACCAATACCTTGTCCAAGTGGACCTGTTGTTGCATCGACACCAGCGGTGTGACCTACTTCTGGGTGACCCGGAGTCAAGCTGCCCCATTGACGGAAATTTTTCAATTCTTCCATAGGAAGATCATAACCACTAAGGTGCAACAAGCTGTACAGAAGCATAGAACCATGTCCTGCGGACAATACAAAACGGTCACGGTTTACCCATGTTGGATGATCAGGGTTGTGTTTCATTGTTTTTGCAAACAATTGGTAGCCCATTGGTGCAGAACCCATTGGCATACCTGGGTGGCCGGAGTTTGCTTTTTCAATGGCGTCAATCGCCAAAGTACGAATCGTTGTAATGGACAGGTTATCTACAGTTGAGTTTTCTTCCTTTTGAATCACTTGTTCTTGTTCACTCATTTAATAGTTCCTCCTCTGAAATCTCAAGAATGTCATTTTGACTCTTATTGTATCATTAGTGTGGAAGCAATTCCAATTGTTTTTAAAAACTCTTTATTTGAACAGCTTATCTTTTGCAATATCGACGTATTTATATACACACAAGAACTATGAGACAAGCCAGAATTGCACTAGTCTATGGTCTAGTTTTTAATTGCGACTAAAGATTGTTTTACAATGCTCAAATATACAGTAAGATGGAGTTAGTTAAGCATAATTTTCATTCATTACCCAACATTTCCTAGTGGAAAGGAACTTTGAACATGAGTTCGAATAAGGACATCTTTATTGTGCTTACCGGTACAGGTACGGCCTTTAGTGGTTTTAT
Source organism: Paenibacillus sp. FSL R5-0923 (assembly GCF_038009145.1). Lineage (NCBI taxonomy): Bacteria > Bacillati > Bacillota > Bacilli > Caryophanales > Paenibacillaceae > Paenibacillus > Paenibacillus sp. FSL R5-0923. The sequence continues at coordinate 670,593 of NZ_JBBPAT010000002.1, read as the reverse complement.
TAAGTGGTTTACAAAAGCCGATCTGAATCATGCTTCGATCGCCTTTGACTGTGAACTGCGGGAGGTATACAGCTTCGGAAGAAAAAAAATGCACAATCCATTTGTGGCAGGACTAATCCAGGAGAACTTTATCGACCCTTTTTATAGCAGTGCTAATTGTTCCATCTATCAGTTGCGTGTTAGCGCTGAGGAATACGATACGATGTACAATCACGTCCAAGGGATGATGCAAAATCAGGAGCGTTATAAATACCATCTTTTAGGATTAATTGGTGTGCTTCTGAATATTAAAATCGATAGAGAAAATGCTTATTTTTGTTCCCATTTCGTTGCCTCTTTATTTGAAGAAACTGCAGTTCAGCCTGTGAATAAGCCTTCCTGCTTCGTTACACCGGAAGATTTCGCGCTTTCACTCTGTGCACATAAGATTTTTACTGGCAAGCTATCCTATTATTTACGTAGAGCACAGAGAGCCTCTGCGCGCCCATCCTCTTTACCATTACATACTACTTCGGTTGCCGCACGAATGATGCGAATGAATGAAGACCGGACTGAAGGGGTCGTATAAAAGGTTCTATGCTTGTGAAAAAGGACTAAGCGGATTTAAATCCGCTTAGTCCTTTTTCATTAACCATCAAATAACAAATTGGACCATGTACTGTTTGCACATAAGCTCAAAGCCGATGGATTGATATAGAGAAATTGCGCCTACATTTTCCTCAAGGACATTCAAATATACGTTAGATGTAACCCTTCCCCCCGCTCGGGTGAGCTCGGCACAGATCTTTTTCCCGTAGCCTTGCCTTCTCCATCTTACATCCGTTCCGATGTTCCCCAATTCAACGTAATCTTCGCTATAAATATGGTATCCACCTACCGCAATCAGCTCATGTTGTTCCATCACACCATAGAACGGATACTGTAATTCTTCTTTTGAGAACGCCATTGTATCTAAATCGGCCATTTTCGACTCAATGAGTTCAAAATAAGGGGGACCCAATTGTAAAACGCTTGTATCCACCGGTGGTAACGCTTCTTGATGGATATGCTTCATTAGAAGCAGTTTTTTTGGTGACTTAACAAGTTCAAGCTGTGAAGCGAGTACAGCCATAACTTCTTCATTCACGATTACATTACCGACAGCATTGTCAGGTAAACTCAATTGATCTTTCATAAATGCAAGCACGGACCAGAGACAGAATGACTTCTCCACAGGGAATACGGAAAACGCATAGAACGAAAGCCCTCTAAAAAAAGCCAATACGCCGAGCAGCTCCCCCTGCTCTGTAAACTGTCCATAGTGTACCGTATTATGCTTACGAGCTGTAAGGTATGAATAGTATAAAAAGTGCTGTTCCCTATTAATCGAACTCAAGATTGATTTCATTTCCGCTGGTGTTAACTCTCGAATCATGTCCCCTACCCCTATCAATGTTTGATACAATGCTTCAACATTAACATGATCCTGTGAAGTCACGCAAAAAAGATAGGGTGATATAGGCTCCTACTCTACTTAATTCGATGACTCTGGAAATACTCCGACCAATCCGTTGATATAACAACGGTAACTGTATCCGTTTTGGTGTTATACGCATTCTGAGCCGTAAAGGTAAAAGTAACAGGGCCATCTGGTAGCTTTTCAAAAGAGCTATCATACATTTCACCTGTCCAGAAGGTTTTATCGTCGTTAGTTGGGCTGAGCTGCGTAATGAACCCTCCGTTCATGGTTACTTGCACAGTATCCGGGAGACCTGTTGCTGTACCTTGCAGAACAAAACGTTCTCCTGCCCAGAATACGTTGTAGCCTCTTGGACTCTCCTCATTGCCACTCTTTTTCAGATTGTAGCCTTTACGGTTGTTGTTCCACCCTTCGGTGTGCTTAACGCCTCCTTTAATACTCAGTAAATTCACCATGAAGTATTTACGTGGAGAGACATTGCTCCAGTTATAACCATCAAAAACTTCCACTTCAACGGCATATTTTTCATTCTCAATCAGTGAACTGACTGGAATCTGCCATTGCTTAGCGCTTGAAACTTGTTCACCAGATTGTACCTTGATTGCACCGGTGGCCAAGTTAATAATTCGCACCTTATAACGTTGCTGCAGATCTTTGTCCTCATCTTGATAATCCCATTTAATGATCGGGGTAAGTGTACTTGCGATTGTCGGTTTTGACGAGTCCGTACTGGTTGGATACGTAATATTAACTGTTGGAATTCTATTCACAACTGTTATACTATGGGATATTTCACGGTACAGCCCCAGAGAATCCGTTACAAGCTGTCTAAAGGTGAATACACCATTACTACTAAACTGCTTCGTAAAGTCCTTTTGAATGCTTGCTAGGGCTTCTGTTCCACTTGATGGTTTTAAGAAATACTTGTGGCTTATTGTATCTCCTTTTGGTTCGTCCGGATCAGAGGCGGTACTCTTAATGTTCAGAACGTCCGTCCGGTAGATCGGTACCTTAGTCGCATCTTTACCAGTATCTGTGATCAGAGTGAATCCCGGCTTAGGTGCATTATCGATGATGAATGTTTTTTCATTTGATACATCTGACCATGAGAATTTGGAGTACGCCCGACCTTTCACTGTAAAGTATTCAAACCGTTCAAATGTATTATTTGGGATTTGATATTGTCTGAGTAGGCCAGTAGGATCTGGATTTTCTACAGTGGAAACTAATAGATCATCCTTCGTAAAAAACTCTAATCTATATTTCTCCTGTGGATCATTTTCTGGATCTGCGTAAGTCCATTTAATTAATGGATCGCCTTGTTCCGAGTCAATCACAGATGGGTTTGTTGCTGTACCTGAAGGGCTAGTTAAAGTCATAGTAGGTGCCAAATTCTCTTTCACTTGGACTTGCAATCCAGCGATATTCGACTTATCTCCTATTTGATCGATTGCCCAATGTTCTAGCGTATATACCCCTGGATCTGAGAAGGTAAGCGTAATATCGCGAGTAAGATATGATTTCACTTCACCATTACTGTTCGTTACTTTCCAGTAGTATTCTAACGAGCCTTGATCTGATGTATCCTCATCGATATCTCCTGATGTAAATTGTTTCGTATCATACTGATTTACGGATGAAGGTCCGTTAATCTTAGCGACAGGAACATGATTCTTAACCATAAATGTACGCGTCACATAAGAGCTTAACCTTCCATCAGAGGCTGTGAGCTGCATTTCCCAACCATCAGAAATGGCCTTTTTATGTGAGATACCGTTACGATTTATAAGATCACGAATGGTCATTGATTGATAACGGTTGTTTCCTGCCCAGTAGTAAGGAGAATCATTTAATTTTGCATTCCAGGCGTAAGATAAAACATCTCCATCTTCATCCGGATCTGGTGTTAAGTTATCCATTGTGATGATCGTGTCGCGGTATATTTCGTTAGGCATTGTAAATGCTGCAGCCGGTGGATGATTAACTACCTGTACATTTTGACTGTACCAATCCGACCACAATCCACGATTATCATGTACTTGAAGATTAATTTGATAATTGCCTTCTCCAAATGAAGCGATATTCGGAGGTGTTGTTGCTCCACCCCAATGTTCCCATACTTTATTCCATCCGTCTTTGATTACAGTCCAGTAATATACATCCAATGGATCATTATCTGGATCGAAAGATTTGTCTGTAATGGTCGTAGATTTACGATAAGAAACGGTATTCGGATTAACGGTAAATAATGCAACAGGTGGTAGATTAACAGCAGCATTCCCCACAGTACGTTGACACCAATCGCTCCATACACCGACTCCATTATCTCCATCCACATCACGGACTCTTAAACGTATATCGTAACTGTCCTTTTCAAAAACTCCCCCAGGCGGCTGCCCGTCGATCCACATCTCATCTACACTCTTTTTATATTGCCATTGCCACTGCATAATCCCTTTATCAGAACTTGTAATATGATCTAAATCGTAGGACGTATCTGTTAATTGAACATTTCCGTTGATAAGCCTTGCTGAAAAAAGCGCTATTGGCTTGCGATGGACTTTAAAGCTCATCGTAGATGCGGCATCTTTACTCCACATCTGATATTCAGCAAAGCGAGCATCCTGTTTCGGTATATCCTTAGCTTGATAACTCACTACATATTGTCCGGTATACGGAAATGAAGTGTAAAGGCTCGTCCTCCATAGTCCCGAATCCCCTATAATCCCCATTGAGTTATCAAAGTAATTCGGATCATGATCATATCTCACTCGATCAGCGTACTTAGCATCCCACTCATAATCTTCGTAGGTGGTGCCGCTATTCTCTATAGGACTATTAACGAGAACAAAAGCGTTTCGCTTCAGTCGGTTTGTAACTTTAAAGGTCATACTCGCGGATTCTGACATATTTGAAGGATCCGCTACTTTTACAGTCATCGTATAATCGCCCGGCGGGATCGAATCAGCCACAGCGTCTACAGGGATAGAGAAATACTGATACCCTTTCGTCTGGGATACTACCGTCTTCCTATAAAATACATTTGGTATCTCAGCACTTACGATAAGATCATCATTATCTGGATCGTGAACATATCCCTCGATGTTAAGTATGTTTCGTCCAGGCTCGTTCTGCAGGACTTGATTATTAGGTGTATTTAACGAAATGGTAGGTGGACTATTAGGTATCAAAGGAAATACCCTTTGAAAACTCCAACCAATATACGGCCCTCCATATCCTTTATCTGGACTATATCCACCAAATGGGTCCTGTTGACCTGCACCAAAACTGTAATTAATAACTAATCCTTTTGGAAGTTCACCGTAACTTAAATTCCCTATATAGTTGTAGTAAGGAACATCTGTCACAAGATTAAATGTATGATCGAATGTATTCTCGTCAAACGGTCCATCAAAAAAGCTCCTATACAATGGGGTCCAATTGGTATTTGGATTTGACCAGTGGCTCGGACAATTATATTGGTAGACTGGTAAATCTAATGGTGCCCCCTCTGGTATTGCCGCCACACAGAGATCCGCTCGAACAACACGTCTATCTAGAGCACTGTTTGAACGATACAAGTTTACTCCTACAGTCAATGTTGCATCTGAACTAATATCAAATGTTAGTTGCTTAGTGGTACGATTATATTTAATATTCGTTAGCTTTTGGTTATTTATTGTCCCACGCATAGTACCATAGTTCCAACCAGCGTCATAAAAATCACCATCAGCAGGTATATTTATATCTTTATACGTGATGAAATTTGGATCACCCGTCGCAGCCTCTGCTGTCTGAAGATACACTCCCTGACTAGGAAAAACTCCGAATAGGATAGCGATTATAATTACTAGCGAAAGTATTTCTTTTGTCTTTTTCATTTAAGCACCTCTCCTACCAGGACCAATCAACTTCTGGCGCTCGATTTTTCACTTCTACAATCCGTGAGCTTAACTTTTGTCCATCTGAATTTGTAGATTTCCGATCAGCTTCTGTCACAAACTCATCAATGGTTGGTTGACCAAACTCTTCAAACACAGTAAGTCGGACTTCATATTTCCCTACCTCGCTCAGCTCTAAATTTAAGCGATCTTTGTTCTCATTACTGAAGATCACCCATGCTTCTCCGCTAAAACTCCCGTCATTATTAGAATCATAGCGATACTCCCATAGTCTCCGACCCACTACATCTTTATCAGGCGAATAGGAGATATCATCCAATGAAACCACCGCTTTATTACCGTAATCAGGACTTCGATATACCACTCCAGGCAGAGTAAAATAGTTGTACGGCGCTTCATCTGGCACAATATCAAAAGTAATCTCATCACTATCAGAATACCCAAGCGTATTTTCCACATAAATCGTAGCCTTATATTTTCCAGGTTTTTTAAATAAGATGTCTTTGCTTTCAAGTTCAGATAATGTACCACTATATTTAATATCTGCATTCGTACCGCCAGATACAGCAGTGATGGTAACTCGTGTTTTCGATGGTATTAACGGAAAGCGTGTTGGACTCTGGCTTCTATTGAACAATGTCGTTTTACGATTTTGTTTAAGTATTCCTTCTATATTTATAATTGCTGCTGGTTTCGGCTCAATGACGGTAACTTCTGTACTTGTACTACCTATTTGTCCATCATTGTCAACGACTGTGAGAGCTATAGGAAATGTCTCTCCAACTTGCTCTATGGTATACCATACATACCCCCTTGGGACATTTCCGATTTCTCCCTGCGCTCCAGATGTGCTCCAAGCATAATCAGTGATATATCCATCCGGATCATAGGAGGCATTCCCACTAACGAGCATATCAGACCCTGCTTTTATGTATCTAGCTGTTGATATTCTCGCAATAGGTGGCTTTCCTTCAGGTTCTGTTGGAATAGTTGGATTGGGAGGAAAAGTAACTTGAGGATTGTTTTTATAAACACCTGCTGAAATCTGTAGAGGCTGTTCCAGAGAGGTGATGGTTCCATTCTTTGTGACGATTGGCTTTTTAAAGCGGACGAGAACGGTTAAAGCATATTCCTGACTAAAATGTTCGCCCGTTACACTCGACTTTTTGATCTCAAAGTCAAATAAAGTGTTTACGTTAAATGTCTTTGCAGATTCCTTTTTCGTTTTGAGTGTATTATTTCTGTCTTTCTCTTTAGCATAGAACACCCACTCATCAATGTTTGAAGCATCATTGTAGCCTTGCAGCTGCCCCATTAACGAAATTTGAACGGGTTCGTCTTTATCTCCCAATTTTGTTGGATTGGGATTAGGTTTATTTAGAGTTACCGTACCGGTAAGTGTTGGTTCTGTAGGGAGGGTATAGTCGAAGGAGACATTGCCGCTGTATTTGTAAGATGTTACATTAGCCGAACCTGTAAAGTAGTAGCTTAAATTTGTTTTATAACGTCTACCTAGTGCATGACCACTTGGATCAAAATTTGAACTTAATTGTTCAGGACCATAATTTTTTAAAGCAGCGTCAGTTTTATAGTAAATAATAAATTGATTCCCATTTACAACATTATGATTAACATATGTTGATGGAAGCCAATCTTTAGGTACAACTAATTTGACGGTTGACTCTATGATTTGAGATGAATCTATTACCGAGTTCACGTTTTGGTCGTACCATTTAATTCCCGAACGTGATACTGCCGATTGAGTTACCACCGTCATATCAGGGGGATCATTTCTAGGTGTACCATTACCTTGTCCATTTTTATCGTAATGTTTTTGACCATTAATGTATGGGTCCCATTCATTTATCTGCCATCTTACTCCGTCTGAATATCGCCAAATAGAATTGCCTGGAGTTGTTACAAAAAGGTTGTTAAACCAGGCATTATACCCGAGTACATTATCTATTCGTTGTTTTGCTTCAACGCCCTTTAAAGTAACCTTTATTTTCCCATTCTCTATTGTAAGAGCAATTTTTTGATTAGTGCCATTATATTTAAGAGAAGAGACATCAATTGCCAAATTGGATACTCCACTTGGAAGATCTAAGTAATAAGATTTTTGAGCATTTGCAGACCCACTAAGAATTTCTGAAGGTATTGACACTGTTTTACTTTGCGAATTAGCTGCCTTTATGTTCTGTGGGATATATACAAAAACTAGTATAACTGTAAGCAGAACAATCCAAATTTTCTTCATATAAATTACTCTCCTGGACGTTTAACAATGTATTTTTCTTTAAAATCCCCCGCGATATTAACATTTATAGAAATATCTACAGGGTCTTTAATACACCCATACATCTGATAGCTAGATAGCTTTTCACCCGGTTTCAACACCCAATCCCACAATGCTTCCTTATTGTTCAACTCTAACATTTTAGTTCCAGGTGCTGGTCCAAGAAGATTATAACCATCCACTTTTAAATTCCATTTTGGATTCAAATCTACAGAACTTACTTGAATGACTTTACTACCCTTATTTTCAATGGTGAGTTTAGTCCATACCATATATTTAGTAGGTGATTTATAAATATTATCAGAGTAATCATATAGCTTCATTAGAGATTGTGCTTCTTTAGACTTTACATCGTAAAACATCAGCTTCTCCAACGTGTACGTTAATCCTCCCGCGCTGATTGTTACCGGAAGATCCACTTCTTTTTTCAGACCAAATTTAAACAGATTATCTCTCATAATAGGCACTGGCGTTGCTATAGGTTTCACGGTTGCTGTGGGTACCGCGGATGTGGTTGGCTTAGCCGTAACTACTGATGTAACCGTTTCCGCTTTTGCAACCACTCCCTGCCCCAAAACCACGCTAAATAACATTGCCGATACCAAAGTCGCCTTTACAACTCTCTTCTTCATCTCCAAATCTCTCCCTAGTCTCAATTGGATTTTTCCTACTTATTGAACTTATACTCCTGAACTGCTGGTACTCTGATTGGCTCTTGTGTTTTGGCTCTGGAGATCAGCAGCGGATGTTCCGTCTCAATGACGGCAATAACCGAGGGACCCTCTATGTATTTGGTAATGCCATATTCTCTATCCTCGTATAAAAGCGGAAAAGTTACTCCATCGGAATCATCAACAATATCAAACTTCACGATCTTTACTTGATTCTTAAAACGGCTGCCTACTTGGGGAGAAAGGCCATTATCAAGCCCAAGATTCGCCTGCAAGGCATGCTGAAAAGTATCGTAAGCAAGCGCGGGATCGATAATTAGACGACCTCGTGTGAGTTCAGTTTCATCTAGTTCCTGCGCGGCATCGTGAACAGCGATATTGTTTGCATCTTTTAGCATGCTGCGCAGCATGTCCCACTCCTGATTCTGGATCTGAAAGAACCAGGAGTAGATAAAGATCAGTAGGACAAATGCCAGTTTAATAATGTAATCCATAAATTAGGCTCATCCCTTAATCAATCGAGATATTCACTCATAATTGACCCATGTCCATAATATCGGGTCGGCTGCGAAACCGTGGAAAAGTTATACGGAAACAAATTTATCCGTGGTGCTGTTACATACACATCAATTCGTTGCTTGCGTTCTTGAATGGTATCTGTACTGCTCGTAATTTCTATAGAACCCTCTGAGAACCCAATCGCCTTCAGATTTGAAATCACTTCGTTCCGCATAGACGCTGTGACCATCCCCTCCGTTGCAGCTTTTTGTGTGATGTAGGACGTATTAGCTTTGACCTGTAAATCTAGCAGATAATCAATATAGGTGAATATGGGCTGCAGGATAATAAACAGGACAAGCCACATGAATAATGCCCGGAGGACGGTCTCCTTCAATAGAAACGCCTCCTTCTAATATTGCTCTACTTGCTTAGTATGTGTGATGATATCGTCTTGACTGCTGCCAATGATATGCGTAGCTACTGTGATAAACATCCCTGCGATTACAAAGCCAATAGCCAGAAACATTGCTATGGAGATAGAGTCTTTTTTCATAATCGAATTAAACCGAAGTATGGGTTAAGACCCGAGCAGTTGCAGTTTGGCTGGAATCCAGCGGTTGAATAAATGTCACACCCGGAATCGTCGGTTTATTATCATCCGTAGCATCAATTACATCTCGAACTACAGGAATCAAAACGGCAATTACGATGGCCACACATAAAAATCCAATAGCAATAAACAAACCTGTAGAAATAGCGTCCTTTTTCATTGTTAAAATCTCCCTTTTATTTTATATTTTTTAAATAATATTGAATATACTATTTTTCACTGGAACATACCCACTCCATTAAAATTCCCTTTGATCAGTAAAATGTACTGCATCGCCATCGCGACGATCATCAAAAAAGTAGCAATCGATGGGATAACATTAATGATCGTAGATAGATCACCGATAAAAGACCACTTTTTCAAATACTGATCGCTGGAGATTTTGGAGATAATCTTACTCTGCTCACGCAAATAATTCGCCGCTTCTGTGTCGTCATCCATACCCTCAGTAGCCAGCAAAATGGAACGAATGTCATTAATAAAACTATGATTATCCGGAAACTTTGCACAAAACCATTCAATCGCCCCCTCCACACCCTCATCTACTGCTCGTTCTGACAACTCGTACAGATCCTGACGTATATATTGAAAATGTCCAGCCGTACTCCCGCAAAAAGTGCCAAATTGCGCATATCCGCGCTTGCGTAGCCGATTATTCTCGTATAGACGGATGAAAGAGATCAGCTCACCGTCTTTTTTAATAACCGTTTTTTGATGAAGCCATGCAAGCACCCAGCCAAACGGAAGATAGCGCATCGGACTGCTGATTACGAGAATAAGTAGAGCAATTAGAGGGTCATAGATAGAAAAAGAATTAGAACGAATGAAATCACTGACGACTTGAGTTATTAAATAAATCAGCGCTGCAGAGTAACGGAAAAGCGTAATTTTACGGGCCGCAATCGATAAACCAGAATCATTTAATAATTGCTGAAGTCTATCCCCCTGCACCCGATCCCCAAGCTCATTCCACCGTAGTCCTAATCGGACAAGATATCTTTCCTGTTTACTACTACTGCTTACAAAGACAAGTAATGCGACATAAACAATCCCGATTACAGTAACTAATAGTAACAATCTGTCCATAGCTCATCACCTTAGTGGTAGTCCAGTTTAGGTCTGGCGAGAATAGTGCTGATCACAAAAGAAATAAAAAGACCGGAGACGATCACCATCAAAAAAGAAAGTCCTACTGTAGTCTCAAACTGCAATTGGAAATAGATATCAGGCTTCAGCATGTACATAAAGGTTCCAACCGTTGATACCAGCACCAAAAGATTCCCGTATAAGCCAAGGCTGATCGCATCTCTACTTCCCGCTTTTACAGTCAAAATCGTTTCTCTCTGTTGCTCCATAGAACGGTTTAACAGCATCAGTGAGCTTTTTAAATAACGGGTTCCTTCCTTCTCGGCATAGAGCAAATCCGATATAAATTCTAGGGCGAAGGTAGTACCAATCGCATTGGAAAATCTCCCGGCTTCCTCAACAAGCTCCTTCTCATTACTGTAATTGGAAAACGCAGCCCCTAGCAGCTTCAAAGGCCCCTTCAACACATTCTTATCCGTAAGAAAATCCGCTGTCCGATCGAGAACGGAATCTACCGACAAGTGAGTGAATTTGGTGGAGATTTTGACTACATCGAGTAAATCATAGCTTCCATGCACCTTCCTCTGCGCGTAGATGTATCTCATACGAAAATAAGGAATCGTCGCAGAAATCACAGCCATAAAAAGTGGAAATCTCCAAGCCCCCTGAATCGAACGCCCTTCGTTAAAAGTTATCCCTTCCAGAAAAGGATTGTTAAAACTCAATTGTCCAGGAAGCTCGCTTAGCGTCAGTAGTCCTGATAGAAAAACCGCGATAAACACTATTGCTGTACGCGTCATAAAACGCATAACGCTAATTCCCGGCTCATACTTTCGGTGTACGAAATATAAAAGATTATCTAGATGACGGTAGAGCCACAGCCTTTTTTTTACCGAGCTAACTCTTTTGCCAAAAATACTCATTTTATGTTTGACACGAAAATCGACTTTCTGACCTACCTGTCGTAAATGCCGTTCGATTAGCGGTTTAATGAGCAACCAAATTCCCCATACAATTAACAAATGAAGGACAAAACGAAGAATATACAATAATAAATCCACGGTTTCACCTCCTCACTCGTTAAGAATGATCTTAGATTTCAAGCTTTCTTTGATAGGCTGATCCATTGGTTTTGCTGCTGCAAGCTGTCCCAGCTCTTTCTGGAGCAACTGTGTTGCCTGCTCATTTTTCCTAGTCATCTTCAGAATCAGGTTCTTCGTCAGCCTGTCATTATAGGACCAACACATCTTCTGGGGTTCCCAGCGCATCAGATCATTCGCAAATACAGAGTTCTTTTCCTCGTCATAAAAGACTTCCGATATTCGCGTTAACCGCTTCTTCCCGTTCGGAACACTTTCCAAAATAAAAACCAGCTCGCACGATTTCAGTGCAGAGATCAAATGCCCCTTAAGGCTCCCGCCAATCCTTGTCGACACGGCAAAAGCGCCTTGATAAGGAATATCCTCCGAATCAACGGTGTGGAAGGTTCCGGTGATGCCGTCATACCCTTTTTCCCCACTCCAAAGATAAAATTCCCATTCGTTATACCGCATTTCCGTCATATACAAAATGTTTGGGTCATGCCGCAGCGATTCTACCCCTACCTCCATCAATTCCTCGTTCGCAGCCTGGATTGGAATAATTCGGTGCCCTTTAATCTGGTAAGGTAAAATCGACTCCGGATGCTTTTCTATCATTACTACACCCATACAGGATGAAGATCCGAGCAGTTGCTCACCGACGATCGTATTTGCAAAGGTTGTTTTTCCCGAGCCTACAGCGCCCGCAATAATGGTATTGCGAAAGGTAGACGATAACGCCCGAATCATTTCAACCGCTTCCGCAGGAATACATTCCGTCCCCGCCTGATCTTCTAGACTCAGAAACTCTACAACCTGCCGCCGTAACGATAATGTGGTGAAGCCATCCCATACTCTCGGGGATACCCAAATGGCAAGCCTAATAAATCGACCAGGCCAGAGCGGGTCATCCATTTTAAACTCCACTGAAGGGTTGTCCTTGTTCAGCTTTTTGTTGGGATCACTTTTTAATAAGGAGCGCTTTAACTGTTCAACCCGATCTAGTGAAGGCATCTCATATGGATAAGCTACAAACTCACCTTTCTGGTTATAAAAGATCTGCTTTCCGATCATCTGTAGCCCGGTTGATTCACTGTATGCACGATCAGTAAACCAACGATACGCCGGACCAAAACCCTTCCATTCATGATAGAGCGCTTCTGCAGCCGTTCTGTATGCTTCTGGAACCTTTCCCGTAAAGGGTGTCTTCCGCAAGTATTTCTCTATCTCATTCATAAAAAAGCTAACCGCCTGCGGATCTCCAATTAGCGCCTTCGCATTTAACTCGAAGTAAGCATCATCCTCACGTTCCAGCCCTTCGTTCATATCGTTTTTCATTTTTTGTAAAAATGCATAAAAGTCTTCCTTGCCCGGTTTGCTCATGCGTAGGATACTTTGTTTTAGAGAGAACAACGGACGGCTCGGTTGATTTCCATTCATAGGAATATACCTTTCTTTTTAGCTTCTGGCGCCAGGCTCATGGACACTAGCAAAGAATGTACCTTATCATCCACATGCTGCAGCTCTTTTTTGCCTAAAGGTAAGCTTTCCTGCAAGGGCTGGTAATACAGTAGCTCCAGCAAGATTTCAGTCCCAAAGCGAAGCGCTAGATTTTTAGGAGAAGATATTTCTTCCACATTACTGCGGTTAATAATCAGTTGAAAATCATGTGGACGTAGATCCATATGCCCAGCAAGCTCTAGAAGAGGTTCGAGTCTGTATTCATGCTTTGGATGAGTGACGATCATACGCAGTGCCGATTTGTGCATTCCGACATACCATGCTGCGCTTTCCGGAATAGAGCCAAAGTCAGCAATAACCACATCTGCATTTGCCCCAGCTCTAGCCAAAAAATATTCAATCTCATCCTCCTGATAATCTTGTGCACTCAAGTAATCGTAGTTGCCTGGGAGATACGAGTAACCGTCTTGCTTAATCAATTGCTCAAAATCCTCATCATGAATCATCTTCCCTGTGAGCCTTGATCGAAGCCTATCCAGACTAATAGTCGCTTTGCGGTCATATCCGGGATCATATAAATCAAGTCCAAGGACAATAACACGAAGGCCTGCCGCGGCAATTCGTCTTGCGAACAGCTTGGCTACACTAGTGCAGCCGATCCCAGGACCAGATCCAAAAAAACCAACCAGATTACTTCGTTCCTCCCCGTCCTCGTCTAGAATAAAGCGAATCTTCTCTATCACCACTGACGAGGTAGAACGAGGAGGGATAAAATAGATTTCTAAGCTTTCACACAGCATATGTACAGCTTGGTAACCACTGATTCCCTTTTGCAAATATACATATAGGATCGTTGAGCTCGGATAATTCCGGCGCAGTTCGCTAAGTGACTGAGCTTGAATCTGGTCACTGGTAACCATTAGCATATGGCCCTCTGCATGAGATGGATCAGGAAGTACGCTTTGTGTAATTACAATAAATCCTGCATTTTTGATATCATTAATGGTTAACTGATCTATGCCTAGACTAAATATTTTCAAGACTCTTCCCTCCTACTCGACCCGTACGATCCACAGCTTCTTTCCCTGCTCCAAAAATTGTCCTAGCTGTTGTCCATCGCTTTTCTTCAGCTTCAACTCTGGTGTCGCTACCTTGCCAGTCGAAGTGAATCGATTATTGTTGTTTCCCTTTTCTGAATCCAGCACATCATTATTGTCTTCAGTTCGCACATAGTTCACGGTGACTCCAGATAAAAACACCTCCTTTGCTGGTTCGCTAAGTGGACTTTGCTCTATCAGCTCTTGCCCTTCCTTCTTGTTATCTGTGCTAAGCGATTCACTCCGTTTCTCTTGATCAGCTTCTACAAGATAAATATCTACCTTATCCCGACTGCGCAGTGAACCATTGATGGCATAGATGGCCTCCTTCGGTATAGGAAAAATCCCTTCATCCTCTAGTGGCTCCAAATCACTAACATCCACTAGCGATGTCGTCAAAATAATTCCGTTAGTCAGATTTACATTCGTAATTTTGTGCTCCACTTGTGCAATTTCTGTAATTACACCGGAAGGTATATCCTTGGTCTGAACAGAATCCAGATACAAATCACTTGCTTTCAGCTCATAATTTTTGGGAAGAAGCTCCCCGCCTTCCACCTTAATTTTGACCACGGTTCGGGAGAGCACGTAGGGCTTGAAATAAAGATCATAGCCCAGCAGTCCGCCAACTCCAGTAATCAAAATGAGACTTGCGAAGAAATAATTGCGTTTCAACAGTTGCCTACGCTGTAAAGCCAAGCCTTCCACCTCCTCAAAAACACAGTTTTGAAAAACGACAAAAAGCAACTTGGCGTAAATAGCCAAGCTGCTGGTAAAATGCTTTATACCCTAGAACATTTGTAACATATTTTTCTTCATTATTCTCTATCCCATAAATATGTTGATAAATCAGTATTTGAGTAACATTCACTTCTATTAATTTTGTAATATATTAACGTTTATTATCGTTTTTATATGTTACCCATGTTACCCAAACGTTACCCGGGTAACATTTTTTATTAACAATTGTGGATAATTCAAAAATTCCTTGCCCAAGTTGGTGCAGCATCAACCAACTTCCATTCACCATCTACAAAAAAGTAACAATAAGAGGTTCCGTCGTGGATCACATAAATTACATCTGATTCTTTAGGGTTTTTCGGGAATGGAGTTCTCGGGGATTTTGTTGCGATGCTCATCCATTTATGTAACTCTTCAAAGTTTGTTGCCCGTTCAAGAATTTTCTCAGGTGTACAGTCGTCCCAACCGCCACGATTGAGTACATATGAAGACACGTATTCAGCCATCTCTATTGTAAGGACATTTTGGGGTATAGGCATACGATCACTCCTTACCACCATTATAAACAAAAACAGCCCCTGCGCTAAGCAGAGGCTTTTAGTCATTACTTGGTATGTCCTGGATTGTTCTTCACAAGTTCAAATATACCTGTAGATGATAGCCCGGCGAATGCTCCAGCCCATAGGCGAGGTACGGTTTCTAGGTCAGTGAAGATGTAACCAAGGTATCCAGCCAATAGACCGATCACAAGACCAATGATGGGAATTAGGTTTTTAGGTACACTGACGGTAGCCTTAACCAGCTGCAGGAACGCCAACACGATAGCAGATAGCACCGAGGCAAACAGCATTACTTGATTCAGCATGTCATTCATGGTTAAACAGCCTCCTTAGGGAATAGTAATACTCGTTTGGTGTTTACGACATCTGGATCGAAGAACACCCCTTTCAGAATTCCAAGGGATACGAGATCAACGGATTTTATATAACTAGTGTTGTTAATTATTTTTGTTTCTACCGAAGATTCACCGATATAAATTGATTTCTTCTGGAACATCCACGTTTTCACACCGAGTACAGTCAGAACCTCTTTGGCCGGCACCCAGCTGCTTCCGTTGATAAGCAGCCCGCTGTACGGATCATTGCTGCCGATCACAATGCTAACCGGATTGACGCCGACTGGCAGTGGTGGGGCTGGTGGCGTTACTTCTATATAAGTGCGACCGAAGTACTGACATATACCGCGCGCGATCTCTTCAGCGCATTCCTCTCGGTATGCATCAGACATCAGAAGTTTCGCTTCATCTGGATTATCCATAAATCCACCCTCGATCAGTATCGCTGGCATCTTAGCTTCGCGTGTGACGTGAAGGTTGTTTGTCTTCAGCCCACGATTGAACAATGGCGTACCTTTAACCAGATACTCTTGCACGTCTTGTGCGAGCTTCTTACCTTCTTTGTATCCAGCACGGTAGAATATTTCGATTCCCTTTACCTTGCTGTTCCACACGTTTCCTGCTGCATTAGCATGAACAGATAAAAAGGCATCAGCCGGGCGACCGAAACCGTTAGGGATTGTATTATTTGCTAGGTCCGTACGGGTTTTAAGCGGTACGTCCGTATCTCCTGCAGATACGTGCAGCACATCAAAGTTATTTCGCTTCAAATGGACGTTCAGCTTATCTATAACTGCACGATTAAATTCGTTTTCCTTCATATAAGTTCCGTCCGGAAATAGCGGTGTGCGTTTCCCAGCGGTATCAATGCCATGGCCATCATCATCTGCTATTAGTATCTTTTGTTCGTTCATCCGGTATCGCCCTCCCTGGTCTGTGACCACCTGTGATAAGTTCGATAATGTAGTTGAGTTCTTCACTACCTGAAGCTTTGATCGTTTCCCACTGCCAACATACTGCTTTTTTGGGATGAACCTTTCCGCGCCTAAGTTTACAAGCTGCTTGTTTACGTAATATCGCCATTGCGATTCCTCATCTTCTAGATATTTAAAATGTGTGACCATAAATTTACGGAACATCTTCATACCAGATCGTTTACCGAATAAATAAAGGGAGTACCCTATAAGGGCCTCCCATTTAATGTTGTTAATATTTTTGAATATATAAAAAACTAACTCATACAGCGTCTCGAGTACACTCCACAATAGTTTCACCGCCGTATAAAAAGAGATCTTTCACTTCGGGCCCATGAAAAAGCAGTATCAGATATAGTAATTCATCCGATACTGCTGATTGTTTTAATTCTGTCTCGTCCATCTCGATCATTTGATCACACCCGATTCTGAAAGCACAGAGTTAACATCAATATATATTTCATTGATCTTCTGTTGAATCTCACGTATTTGCTTGGTCCGTTCCTTGTCAGATAGCGATTTATCAGCAGTGACTTCTTTCTTCCAGTCACGTAGTTCGGATAATTGTTTAGAAACAGAACCCTTTGCAGACGAATTAAGCGCCTTTCTAATGTCATCATCGTACCAGCTAGGCAGTTCAACATCTGCCTCATTAAAATTAGCGTAAGCCTGATTAAGCTTGTCCTTAGCAGTATAGAAATCATCGGTTAACGTGTTGCTAAACTGAGGATCAACTATAAAATTTTTCAGTAGTGTATTACGTGCATTCCCTTGCCCCAGGTCTGATGTAAGAGGAAGTACCAATCTTGCAAGGTCACCGCCATAACTTTTAATAATATAGTCCACTTTTTGTGGTGACATTTTCATTGTCTCGCCTATTTTCTTCGCTACTGAGCTCGTTCTTTCATCATACTGATATTGTTTACTCCGGTCTTGTAATGCTTGTGAAACGATTGGGGCACCTGTGAATGATTGGTTAGCTACCGTAGCAACGAATGGTGCTGCAACTGTGGAGTTAACTACACCAGCAATGCTTCCCTCTGCTCCGTCACCTTTAGTAATTCCTTGCAATGCACCAGTCAACAACGGCGGTGTCCACGCATTTGCTAGGGCATCCATTGAGCCCTTGAATGCTTTTGGATCATTGTCTTTGAAGTATCTCAGGGCTTCTATTGTCGCTTCTCCAAAGCTGTTATAAGCTGGCTCCATCGGAATCTTAACAAAAGTACCGTCGTCATTCTTCTTAACTATAAGGTTTCTCATGCGCTCACGTGCCGGAAGGTTCTGATAATCTGGGTCATCACCGAACTTGGAGTATTCATACATCTTAGGAAGTACAGCTAACGTACCTATTGCCGCAACTGTCCGTACTGGGTTCTTCTTAAATGCTCTTAGAACACGATACGTTCCTTGTACAGCAGCATTATTGTATGGAACAAACGCCTCAATATCACGTGTAAGAGCGCCTTTGCGAGAGAAGTTAACTGTTACTTCACGCCCTGCACTCATAGCCTGACGAATGTTCTCTGGTGTGATCTGATTTCCAAGGCTCTCACGTTCGATCTTAGCAGCGGCAATACGCGGTGCATTTTCAGCGATGTTACCCAATCCTTCTAGTGCTCGAAATGGTGCTGTAACAGCTTTTCGCGTGCCTTTTGCTATTCCTTTAGCCGATAGTAAAGGATCACGTGTCATGTCTGCTATACCAGTATTCAATTTACGATCACCTTTCAGTGATGCGGTGTATCCACCGCCTGCCCTACGGTATTCCTGAGCCCAGTTTCGTAGTCCTGGAATGTTTAAGGAATCGCCAATTCCAGAGAAAATAGATCCTACAGTGTAAGCAATTTGCTTCACTGGCTGCTTCGACTGTATTGCTGACTGTGCAAGGTCCATTGTAGCGCCCTTAATTGCAAATGCTGGTGCAAGTAATCCGGTTGCCCCACGTTTGGTTGCATTACTGAATGCACTCATGGTATCAATCAGGACATTCGATGCCTGCGGCCCCATACCCATAAGAGCTTTCACGATCTCAGGATCATGCACTTTTAAATATACTGGTTCACCATCGACCATTGCTCTAACTACATTGTCGTCGCTGAGGTTAATGTTTTTACCTTTGTTGAACAGCATTTCAAAATCATTATCTAGAGCTGTAAGCAAACCTTCAATACCATCAGTTTCAATAAGATTGTTCATCTCATTAATAGATGATGTCTTCACATTATCCGCAACGTCAGCAAAGGATATGACTCCATCAAAAGCATCAGGATCACGCTTAATAGCTTTCACAATCGACTGCATTGTTCGATTACGCAACGCCGCGTTAGTCCATGCTCCCACAGATTCAATTGTGGATTTACGAGGGTCAACAATGTTCCGGACAGATCCGGTAGGGCTAACTTTCTGTATTGGTGCATTCTGTCCACTAAAAGACGATTTTGTAGATTTTTGTATGAAGCTACGTCCTGGCTTCTCTGAACGTGAAAACTGCCGTTTCATTGGAGAGTAATTTGGGTTCTGTTCCCTCATAGCATTGTAAGCTTTAGTAGAAAGTAAACCTTCATTGACTCCAAATTCACGTAATACATTATCGTTGAATTTGTCCCATTCCTGTGCAATTTCTTCGAATCCGGGATAACGTTCATTCAATGTCTGGATACGCTGCTGCACCTTCTCGGGAGTCATTCCCAAGTTCTCTGCATAAACACGTTCTCCACGGCCCATACGGGTTTTGGCATGCCTCAAAGTGAGGTAATCAATGAAGTTTTTATCCTGTCCACGTGCTACCTTCTTGAAGATATCATTCAAACTACTGCCTATAACTTCACCCTGAAGATTCACTAATTTGTCACGAACAACGGTATTCGCTATGTTATTTGCTCTGGTTGCGTCCATAGCAGATTCATAAACATCATCACCAATTTTTTTCAATGGAGACAAACTATCTACAAGGTTTTGATATGTCGCTCTTGCCTGAGCTGCTGCAGCTTGCTTTAATCCTTCCTTGTCGTTACGAATGGAACTACGCACGATTTGATCTGCTGTATCAATTGGACCAGTGCCAACCCTAGAACTACTGCCAGCCGCTGATATACCTAGCCCCTGATCGCCAAAGAGATCGGTAAACATATCCTGACGCATCGGAGCTGCATTCACTTCCGGTGTTGCGTCTGCCATCGGCACTCGATCTGTTGTTTCATCAAGTAACCGTTGATATGCCGATCTTCTTGTTGGTGTAGATTGGATATCTTGAATATTCGATGAATTAGGCGACTCCGCGCTTCTTTTCAGTAGTTCTTCAATTTCATTCTGTGACAAGAATTTTTTATCACCAGATCCTGCACTTTGAGGCGAAGGTATCATGTTTGATTCTGGTCTAGGCGTAATGTCGATAATATCTGAAGCTCTGCTAGGTGGATTAATAATAGGTTGAGTGCCAGCTGGAAGGTTAGAACGGTTTAACGCTTCAGCCTGCCTTACTGTTCCTCTACCTTCTGGAAGTGCAAATATCTCTGGTGGAGTCTGTGTCTGTATTTGCGGCGCTGCATTACGGCTAAACACCTTACCGAGTGCTGATCCAA
This sequence comes from Paenibacillus sp. FSL R5-0923, assembly GCF_038009145.1. Classification (NCBI taxonomy): domain Bacteria; kingdom Bacillati; phylum Bacillota; class Bacilli; order Caryophanales; family Paenibacillaceae; genus Paenibacillus; species Paenibacillus sp. FSL R5-0923. Next base: position 650,237 of record NZ_JBBPAT010000002.1, on the reverse strand, counting down.
TACCACTAAGCGCAAGATCCCCTACACCTCCTAATGCCGCCGACATACCAATATTCTTAGCAGCATTACTTAATGATTTCTGATCACCATTAAGCGCCTTTCCTGCCTCTACTCCACCTTGGAATAAAGCACCTCCAGCAGCACCACGCGTGAGCGTCTGTACTGCCTTAGGAGCATTCTTGATCAAAGGATTAATCAACATTCCACCAGCCCTAAAAGCTGCTTCCCCTGGCATAAGAGATCCTATTATATCAGCTGCTAGACCACCTTTTACGTTATCAGCACGATCTAATTTTTCTTGCATCGCCTGTTTGGATTCGTCTGTACCAATCTTAGTAAAAAGCTTATCAATTAATTCTGTGCCTCCGAATGTTGCAGCGCTTTTCGCGCGGTCCGTAAAGGCGTTAAATCCTTGTATACCATCCATTATCTTTGATCCGAGTGATGATTCTTTTTTTGTTGAAGGTTTAACCTGTGGATTCATAACGCTGTTTAAAGTAGACTCCAACACCTTTTTGGTGATTGGATTAACTGTAACCTCAGGAGCTGCGACGGTTGTCGCTGGCGCCTGAGGTGTAACAGAAGGGTTAGCCAAATGTTTTCTAACAGAAGAAAACATGTCTTCCACTTCTTCCGGTTCTGTTGGTTTGGGATTATATACGCGATCTAAAACTCTTTGTCTAGCTTCTTCACCGCGTATTTTATTTCGTGCCGCATCAAACATTGACATTTTTTAACCCCCAAACATCTTGTAATATTTCTTAACTCCATTCACCCAGTTACTATTAAGGTTTGTAGGGTCATTACTAGCGCCAACCGGAGCATACTTTTTCTGAATTGCTTCAATGCTTGTCAGACCTTTATCAAAGTAGTTTCGTTTAAGGTTAGATGCCATCTTGTCAATACCTTCCTCTAAGCTACTAAAGGTCATAAGTCCATTTTTACCCATCATTCCACCAACGTTATTCTTGTTTTTAACAGCGTTGCTCGTACCATTACCAGTTTCATGTACAGCAATTGCAGCTAATAAAGCCGGATCAACACCGTACTTTTTACCAGCTGCCGCAAATATGTCCCCTGAGTTTTTAAGTGAACCACCTAAACTACTGTTCAACTTAGCCCCACTAGCACTAGCTGTGGGGCTAGTCAGTTTCCCGAGTACGATTTCGCTCTCGCTTCGATATCTTTCATAGACATGCCGAGTGATAGTAGGATCTGTTTCGTTTCAGTCTCACTAAGCCCTGCACTTATTACAGATTCAAACATTTGCGTGAGTTTAGCAGGGTCTGTTGTTAGTTTGGTTTTACCTGATGCTGTTTGTGTTACTTTTTTAGTCAACGGATCTACCGTTTCTGTCATAATAGGTTCTTGATATAGCGACTTTATGTTATTAAGTACCTGATTAGCCGTAAGACCTGAGTATTTAGTGGTTTGCGGTTGTGACGTTTCATAATCAAGTTGTGTCCAAGCACGATAGTTATCGTCTTGAGATAGCGCGAGTTGAGCCTGACGATAAGATTGATCATTTTCTTGTGCAAGACTTTGCAGTCCATAGTTAAGGCCATATTGACGAACATCTTCATCAAACTTTGTTTTCCATTGTTTATCAGAGATTGCATCACGTGCTTTTTGATAAGCAAAACTTTCGTTATACTGCTTCTCTGATGTATCCTGCTGGCGTGTAGCAAGGTTCTGATTGAATGTCTGTGCATTAGCTGCTCTGTCAGACTCTTGCCCAGCGAGTGTACGTATATTCGGTGTAACTTGACTAGCTGTATTGTAGTTCACACCTGCGGCGTACTGGCTTGCATCAACGCCCATCTGTGACAGCATAGCGCGGATACCATCAGCTTGATTGCTCAGTTTATTGCGTTCAGCTGCTGTGATACCTTTAGTCTCAGCTTGCTGTTTTAGGTTTAGTAGTTGACTTACCAATCCTTGAGCTTCTTCCCCACCTGAAAGATACCCAGTCAATCCAGCGCGAGTGTTAGTGTTGTCGATTGCCCGTTGGTCCTCACTGAATGACGTATTTGCCAGCGACCCAAGGTTACTAAATTGCTGTTGCTCTTGATTGATCCTATCTAAGTATCGTTGGTAGTCAGCTTGCATCAGTTGTGGAACTATGTTCGTTTCGACGTTACCCATCTCTTGTGAGGCTATCTCACCCATTCGATCAGATGTGATGGTACTGTTCAGGATTCCGCGTTTGTTCATTTCAGCTTGTGCCTGTGAGTTACCAGTTTCGATATTAGCCGCAGCCCGTTTTAATGCTGCTTGATATGCCGGGTCAGCATCAGGGTTATATGAATATGGAGTAATCGTCCGGTTGGCGATAGCTTTCATCTGTTCCAGGTACTCGGAACCTTGTTGGGTGTTATTCTTTGGTGTGCTAGATGCTGCTGTGGGCGTAGATGCTGCCGCCGTGTTTGCTGCTGGAGCTTTATATCCTAACTGCTGCGTTAGATATTTTTGTTGTCCGGTGGTATCTAACCCCTGCGCTTGACGCTGTGCAATCACCTGTAACGCGCGTTGTTGTTCGCTTGCTACATAGTTAGGATCATTGTTGATCTTCAGTTGGTTGGCTACCAGTTTCTTCTTAGCTTCTGCTTCAGCCGTGTTGTAGTCTACTACGCCGTTTCCAATCGTCGCCGCCATATTATCACTCCTTTGCAATATAAAAAGGACCTCATACGAGGCCCTACCAAATAAATCCTATTTATTTTTAAAAATTTACTATAAAATGTACTGTCGGGAAGGGGGTGTTAGATTTGGCACAAACTTATTCAGAGATTGCTAAAGAAATTATTATTGCAGCAATACAAAGTGGACATATCATTAAAGATTCAGTTGGTATGAGTAATACGGTTGAAGAAATTAACGTTATCAACGCTAATGAAATCGCTAAGTTTTACAAAACCGTTTATAATGCGGTTAAAGCGGCTGACTCTTAAAATCTTGTAGCATTAACTAGATTTGCAATGGAATTAAGGAGGTCAGGAAGTTGGGGCATACCAACTGAATGACTTCCATTTTTTATACTGATATTAACACATTCCTGTACGTCCTCACATAATAATTCGATTGTCTTGTGTAATTTTTCTTGGGTTTCTTTTGGCATTGTATAATCCCCCTCATAATTAAAGGACCCCGAATGGAGTCCTCTGGCCGTTATATTATTTCCTTCAGTGTAGCATGGTAGGGCAATAGTTTATGGTTATTTTTGCAGTTCTGTTAGTTGGCGTTCCAACACTTTCAATTCCTCTTGTAATCCTTTAATACTATTATCATATTGTTCATATTTTTCTTTTAACTCTGTATTGTTTTTATCATTAATTAGTTTCAAATATATGTCCATACCTGCAGTTTGCTGTTTATTTATCTCGATCTGAATATTCCTTGCTTTTTCTTTGATAATGTCCGTTTCGGTTTTTGATGGTGTTGCCGTAGGTGATGGACTAGATTCAGCTACTGTTGTTTCTGATTTGGACTCTAACATTAGAATTTTCTTCCCTTCTACCTTTAATTCAACCCCTGCAGCTTCAGAAACAGCTCTTACAGGAGCATATGCAGTGCCATCAATGATAACTGCGTCAGCGATTCTCTTCCCATTTTGTTCAACTGTGAATAATCCTTGAACTTTCTTTCCTACTAAACTAGCAGAATCTGCGAATACTGACACACTTGTTAGCAATAGCGCCCCTGCAATTGCTCCTGTAATTAACTTTTTCATGATTCGACAACCTCCGTAACAGTTTTTCCTAATTGTACCATCCTATTAGGATACTGAGAAGGTTCCTCCCCAGTTAACTGCACCAGCAATGCCGTGATTATGAGTTCCAAGATTGACAGTATGTGAGTGTGAAATATCAGCTTTCCCAGCTAATTCTGCTCGAAGTGAATCTAATTCATCTTGCAGACTCAAGCCAGTCATAGGGTTAACAAGCCTGTCCCAATTAGGAACGGTTATGTTATCAAAAGGTCCAGATCCACACTGCAACTGTAAAGATCCGTTATTTGTTCCCATTAATATGTCTGATGTTGATAGAACCACTGAAAAACCAAAAGCTGGTCCTATTACAAGTGAAGGGGATCCACCATTACGATATGTTATTACAGGTTCATCCGTAATACCTGGCTCAATTGTCAAATAGTTATTTGCATTCGTATAAACCGCTATAAGATCTCCAACATTATTGAGCTCCGCCCTTGGGAAAGCCCCATTTCGCGTTGCGATATATGACCCGAATATCCGTATAGACTCAATCAACCCTGCTGTGATGTGCCCTAAGTTTGCTGTGATCGCTGATAGTTCATTGACATTCATCTTATCAGCGGTGATCGTATTGGCTATAATCACCTCTGCATTAAGCTCATTTACATTCCGTGTGTCTAGGTTATTAAGCAGCCATGATAATTCCTTGGTCATTTTGCCGACAGCGTTTCGAAGCTCGTCCATTGTTGTCATGCCATCGGTATTCGGTAAATTCACATTAGCCATCTATGAGTTCCTCCTTGATACTTCTCGCACAATGCGGTGTATTTTGACCTTACCTGTGCCGTATAGCTTTAGGCGATACCACGTTTCAGGTGTGCGTACAATAACGGGGATACGAGTACTACGGATCACTCCAGTACCGTTTGTGATTGAGTTAACCACGTTCCATGCGCCGCCCTCTGTACCACCAGCATAAGCCACATTAAGCGTTGATCCCGGCTCGATATCTGCTATCACCCATATGCGGTTAATGGTCTTGCGTACCGTTTCATCACCTTCAGAGAATGGCTTAGTCTCGATGGACCAGTTAATCACGTTACCACCGTCAGTAGCACCGCCCATTTGAAGTACACGACCATCTGATGTGCCGATATAGAGCGTTTGACCGTTAAGGAAGTAAGATGTAGCCACGAAGCTACAAGGCCACCAGCGCCCACCCTGTAAGTCGTACTTGAGTGTCACGTTTGGGATGGTATTCCCACCAGTTACAAGTGAGAGATACAAGAAACGCCCATCAGTACCAGCGGTACAATGACGGGCGTAGCTTTGGTTTATGGAAGAAATGTAATTCTTTATCTGGTCGCTGATCTTAACAGGCGTTGCTCCACCGGAGTACGCATATACTCCGTCTGAAGCCAGCCAATATAATGCGGAATTCGTCGGGACTAACGTCCGGTCTGAGATACAGCCGACACCATAAGGGTTCTGCATTTGGAAGTTGGTGCTATCCTCGCCGTATAATTCGTGCAGCGTGTATTTTTTGAAGAGTATCACATGATCAGCGTAGGCTATCAGTCCGGTTGGCTTCTCTCCGTCTGGTGTTTCAACGGTGATTTTACCAGTCCCGGTGTACTTGTTGGTGCTTGTCCAGTCAGCCGCATCACGCAATCCTGAGTATGACAGCAGATTGTCATTGCGATTCGCTAAGTAGAAACGGTTGGCGTGAGTTGTAAGGAAAGCACTTGCTGCTGGCGCTGAGCTCATTGGTGTTAGCGTCGTTCCGTCCCACTGCTGCAATTGAAGCGATCCGTCTAAAAAGTACAGCTTAGAACCATCGAAAAACATCGCCGCATCCCATAGCCGTTCATTGTTGGAATCACCATACTCATACACTGCCGCCCATGATGATCCTGTGAACCTGTATAAGCCCCTTTCATTGCCGCAGTACCAAACACCAAGGAAGGTAAATAGGCGATTGATATAGCCTGTGTGTGTGCTATGCAATGCGTAACCGTCACGCACCTGAAGTGTGGGGTAAATAAAAGAGTCCACGTTGATTGCGTCGGTACATTGACCGTCTGCAATCTCTATGGACTCTACTGATTGATTGATGCCATCTGCCAAGGTAATAACGACTGGTTTGACTCTATCTGGTGATGATGGCCAAGGTTTCATGGTTACCTCCTTTGTTACGCAGTATGGTCCTGCTATTCAAGTACATCAATTGCTCCTGCATACTCCGGAAGAGTCTTTAGATACTCGTACGACTGTTTGTGATAGTTGCCAGATCCTTCTTCAACTGAAGGCACAAAGCTTTTATAGGTATCCTCTACAGGAACCTTTCCTTCTTTATAAGCTTCTCTGGATATGAAAATTTTTACATTGATCTTTAATAGTTCTTTTCCACCTTCCATATGCGGCATTACAATATACGCATTAGGTATTTCCATGCCTGTCTGAGAGTGTATGAATTTCGTTAATGCCATATCAGTTCCCCCCCTTAATTATCTGTCCATGCTCCCCATGATCCACCTAAGAACCATCTATGTTTCCACTTTGTGTTGTTAATTGGTCGGTATTCCTGAACACATGAGCTTGAAGAAAAGTAGTTTGTGTAACATAGTCCGTCTCCGACTACGGGTGTATTAGAGACATTTGCAGATATTACAAAGACTCTATTCTCTTCCTTAATATCATTAAGATTAGTAATACCCTGGACGTTACTCGATGTTATGTTATCAGGAGCAGCATAGTAGAATAGCTCATTCATCTTGAATCGACCGGGCTTGAACGCGTCGTTAAATTCAACAATATTTTTTCCGGTTAGATAGTTGTAATAAGCCCACCTAACTAAATCAAGGTACATTTTTGTTCTATTTACTCCGTTCAGCTTTGTTCGTATTCCAGTCAGATCAGCGTTCAGAGTGTTTTCCAGATTGATGTAGTTGAAACTAAAATCGGTGGTGTCTGGTATCATCAATTTCATATCAGCCAACGCTTTGTAAATCTTGCCTAATTCTCTATTGAGGGTATCAGTAAAATTTGCAGGATGATCCTTCGTCACGTAAAGGAAGTCGGCCACACTGCGTTCTGAATATCCACGGTTATCTGTAGCCTGGTTAACAAGAACACTACTTTTTACAGTAGACACGCTGCCGCCACCATCCAGCGCGTAAGCGAGAGTGGCACCCTGCGCAAGCAGGATTTCGATACATTGAGGGTAAGTCAGGCCAACATTACCGCCCACTCCCTTGCCGTTACAACTGAATATCAATATCTCCTTTGTCGAGGAAATCTGTGCAATGATTTGGCGTTGGTATGGATCAGCCCAATTATCTATCAAAGATGAAATTTCAGTACCCACACTCGCTCCATTAATGATTAAAGGATAAAAAGCGCTTATGCAATTTGGACATCCTGCGTCAATGATATCTTGAGCGGTTACAGAAGGCTGAAACAGCACCAGGGTATTGTCTGCCTTGATCCCCAGCCGCCAGAAAACGGAACTTTCCTTACTTACGATTGTTCCGTCTATGATGGATGTACCTTGCAGTGCCCCGGTGCTGGTGTTAAAGATGCCCGCGTTAATCGCCAGTGTCGCCCGGTGTCGGGTCGCAAATGACCGAGCCGTCTCCAAGCTATACCCAGACATATTGTCCTGGGAAATGCCGTGCTCCAGCCGGATAGGTTGCCCCTTAGAATCTGTATTTGGTATCCGAGTGATGTAATAGGTGGTATTATGTGCTCCGTATTCTGTCGTGGTTATTTCTGTATACTGATACCCTTCTAACTCCGTCTTATCCGCCAACTGCGCATCAACATTGTTCAATCGAGCACCTAATACTGGGTACGCTTCTCCTGTAGCCGGTTGCCGCGCATCCACAATCTCGATGTTGCTTTCACCGCCACTGGCAACGATGTTATCTACTCGTTGTTTAGTCAGATCGAGTGCCTGTTTTACGCTTGAAGCACCTGAAACTGGACCGCTATAAGTGATGTTTAATGAGTCATGAGCTTTCGTAGAAACCTGATGTGTATCAACGGTAGCCTGTGCTACTTCAGCTGTATGTTGAGCTACACCAGCAGCACCCACAGCTGCGGTCGCCGTTGATTGAGCTGCACCAGCTGCACTAACACCCACATTTGCTGTGTTCTGAGCTGTTGCTGCTAATCCAGCGATAACGGCTATTTCAGCATTTTGAGAACCAACTTTACCATCTACATATGTTTTAGAAACTGTCTCCTGTCCCACCAGATCCGCTGGTACGACCCCACCATTAAGGAACTGCTGTGTAATATCGTATTGCGAGCTCATAACAACCCCCCCATGACATCTTCAATAACAAGGTAATCCGGTGTTTCATCGTTGACTTTGTTGAATTCCTCAATCAATCCGTTGTACTTGGCAGTGTAGTTATTCACCATCGCCACATCGTTAAAGTTCTCAGTGATCTGCACCAATCCACCGTATACCAGCAACATGTGAAAGTCTGCATCAAGCTCTGGTACAGCTGATAATGAATTGACGTTTAGTTGTGCAGGGTACTTGTTATAAAACAGCGTGAGACCGCCCACAACGTCCTCGGTAGGTGTTGGGTAGAGAGCAAACCCTGTTGTCCCAACAAAGTAATAGAATGGCGTGTTCGACTTCCTGCGCACGTCCTGATATCTATGCTCAACACCGTTTGCAAACACTCCAACTAAGTTTGTTTTTGGGAATGGTAAGTTGTAAGCAAATACATTCTTTTGAAGGTTGTATATAGCAAGGCTTCTTATCGGAAATGTAGTCCGAAATAGTTCATTTTGCACCTGATTAATCTTACGGATCACGCTATCATTGGACAGGCCATGTGGGTACTTCTCGGAAATCTCGTCAATTATTTCTTGTAGCGTCACGTTATCACCCCTTAATAGACAAAAAAGCCCCATTGCGGGGCCTCTGTCACATTACTGTTACTTCTGCATTTACACTTTGTTCAATACGCTGGTTGATTTCATCTGTTTTGTTGTAACTCTCTTCCCATATTGCCGCAATTAAATCTGGTACTTCAACTGTTTTGCCGCGTGGGATAGAATAAACCACGCCATTCCACACTACGATTTGTGTATCATTGGGATTACTTGTATCTCTAGGAACACTAATTTTAACTTTGGGTCTTTCCTCGAGCTGTTTTTTCAAACTCTTTTCTTGAATTGCAATCTCTGCTTCCATGTTTACTTCTTTCGCTGCCATAATTAACAACCTCCTAAAAGTATAAGGGGCCCGTAGGCCCCTTTGATATTAAACTGTTGCTGCTGATTCATACCGTACAATACAAAGCTCATTCAATCGAACAGTTGTAAATGCACATTTCCATGCGATAGTGTTGAACTGGTTCAATGGGTCAGCAGATCCAGCAGATCCAGCTTGGTGAACAATGATCTCTGGTTTAGAAGATCCTTCAATATCTGGCACACCATACGCTCCACGTCCAACAAACAAAGTGCCGTATACGTCAATACCAGCAGCTCCGGCAGCATCGAATTTAACACCGTTATCCACTTCAAGGAAATAGATACCGTGCATCATTCCAAGCGTACCTTCCTCACGATTCTTGGTGTTAACGTAAGTGTTTTGGCTAATCCATTCAGGAGTTAACATAAGGTCTGTCGCAACATCCGTATGAATGAAAGCAATCCACCCCATATTTCCACCTGGTAGTTTAATTTTTTTCACTTTGTTTCTCTTGAGTGTTCTGCGGATCTTCAAAATATCCAAGTTTGATATTTTATCAGCCGCCGCAACAGTGACACGACTTGCCTTTGACGCTGCGTAAGTAACGTTAGTTCCTGCGGCTATCATGTCTCTTACGATAGTATCAATAGATTCGCCTGCGTTTTCACCCATCAACTCGGAAACTTCGGTCATTAGTGGATCAAAGCCTGTGAGATTAAGGAACTCGGAAATCTTCGTCCAGTTACCATATTCCTTAACAGTTGCATTGATTGGTGTGATACTGAGGTTAACACCGTCTGGTGTCACTCCCTCGGTCAGCGCAGTTGTAGATACTGCTAAACTGTTCAATCTACGGAAATTAGTAGTGGCCCCTTTTTGTTTAGGGATGTTCTTCTTCTGTCCGTAGTTCATGTAATACAATTCAGGAATCAATCTTTCAAGCATTGCATCCTGATAATAAGTATGTTGTTCTGCAGTTAGTGCGTTGACTCCGACACCTGTGTTATATCCTTGTACTTCTGTTGACATTTAAATTCATCTCCTTATTTGTGTTCCGCTTTTCACGCTTTCTCTGAATGCTTTCTTCTCAGCTAAAGACATAGAAGAATATCCCCCTACATGTTCAGGAGCATCAGCACCCAAAGAACCAGTAGAAGAGTCGGCGTTTTGTTGCAGTCTTCGTATAGCCTCCTGCTGGGCTTGTTGCGATGCGGTAGTTACCCGCGAGTCGTAAGTAAGTATCTTGTAAGCATCATCTAGGCTGTAACCTTTGGTGGCTGCCATATTGATTACATCTACTTTGTACTGAGCAAAGTTCGGATAATTCGTTGCATCGTTCTCCATGCTGGCAATTTGCGTCTCTACCCTTTGGATAAGATCAGCCTCAGAACGCTGTTGATCACGCTGTTTGAGTTGGTCGAGTTCACTTTTTAGCGGTTGAACATACTCTCGAATTACATCTTCAGATACGCCTAATCTATCGGCTTCTTCTTGGATGCGGCGGTCTGTTTCGGCTTGTTCTAGTGCTGTCATGTACGTTTCGTGGCTATCAAACCCGTAAAATTTAGCTGTGCGCTCTAACATCTGCTGGTATCGCTCGGCTTGCTGGGCTTTTTCGGATACCTTGTCATAGTTCAAACCCTTCTGAACCCAACTGGATACCTCATCCTCTGGCACAAAGCGATCTTCTTTGTTGTACTTAACATTTATCCCTCTTGGCTCTTCCTGTGGTGGGGAAGACTCTCCTTCGGGTGTTGTTATCGTCTCAGTCACTTCAGTGACAGGTGCTTCTTGTGTTTCAATTCCGCTATGGTTGGCGGTTTCTTCCATGTGTAACGCCTCCTTGCCCTATGGTTGGGGCAAATTTGTATATAAAAAGGGCAACCGCAGTCTCAGCGGAAGCCCATTGTTTTACATGCCTACTACTTGTGGTGGTTGATTTGGTAATGCTGTCGGTTGCTGTTGTGCAAGAATGTTCTGCTGCAGGAACATAAACTGTTGATCAGGTGGCAATGAATCAAACATTTGCTTCTCCCCAGGTTGCATGGATGCAATCAATTGTTCCATTTGACCGACGATACCTTTCTTCTCTTCCAACTCTTTCATGAGCCTATCTCTAAACGGCACGACTGCATGCGGTGCGTACTTGAGATACTGTACATAGTCGATATCACCGCGATCAAGCGCTTTGTCTAAGCTAGACAGCATGAGTGATTCGGAGTAAGTAGATGATGGGCCCACGTCAATCTTGAGCTGCATGGGTACATCTTGATACTGTGAGCCATCAAATTCAGCTGAGTACTCTTCGCCATCATCGTCCTTAAGGTTGATTTGACGCGGCAAGTTGTACTTAACCTTCCAAATGTCCTCCCATATACGTCCAATGTCCTCGATAAACGAGTAGAAACGTCGCTTAATGGACTCGATTGGGATAGCTGATGCCTTTTGCAGAAGCATAATTGCTGTTGCATTAAGGTCAGCTGATGGTGCAGAGCCTGTAGCAGCTTCGTCAGCACCTGTCATTTGGCGAGTGTAAGCTAATATAGATTCAACTAGGTTACCAGCCACGGCGCTAATGTTACCGGGAGTAAGATACTTGGCTCCGTCACCCTGACCTACAGGCAAGTGATCCTCGATCATCTCACCAGGGGCGTTGGTTATCTTGCTCGGGTCAATCGCTCCCTTTTTATAGATCAGCTTAGGCCAACCCGTAAGCTGTACAGAGAGGATCTGCATAGCTACCAGTGTATTGATAGCCTTTTGATTTGGTATAAGCCCCTCAGTGTCACCAATACCGCGTATAGACTTCTTACGACGTTCCCATTGCATCACAGCGATTGGGTAACGGCTGAGCATCGTGTCAGTTTCCTTCTTGATGGTCATACCACCAGCAGCCTTGCTGAACATGATCTTGCCGCCATTGTCCTTCCAGTAACGTGTAATCACAGTCACCTTACCGCTATCTGCAACCTCAGTCTTAGCCATGTCGTAACCTTCGTCCTGCGTATCCTTATCTGGCTTGATTTGAGTTGACATTTCTTCACTCATGCCATTATTACGAGCGTATTCACGTACACTTTTGACGCTCTCACGGCTGGATATGATGATGTACGGCTGTCGCTGCACATTACGCTGTTGCTCATTACCGAAGAAGATATTGATAGGGTCGATAACCTCACCCTGCATCTCTCCAATATATGGCATCTGTACACCGCCTTTGATGCTCATATCGTAGTAATAATGCACAGCTACTGTCCCGGTGTTGGCTGCTATATCCAACGCTTCCTCATTGATATCATCCTGCTTGATGTTCTCCCAAGTGGCAGCAGAGTAACGACTAAACAGATCGCCGATATCTTCCTGTCCCTGCGTTTCGTCTGCCTCTTCCCGGCTGAACAGCATGTTGATCTGCTCACTCATGACATTAGCGACCTTGTGCGTCTCGATCATCTTGATCAGGTTGAATACAGGACGTGGTAACGACTTGGTTCGAGCTGTTGCGGCAGGCCATTGGTCACCGGACTTAAATCGCTCATACTCTGGCCATTTATCAAGAAAGCCCATCTTTCGCAAATAAGATAGGCCGTCTTTGTATTGCTTCTCCATTTCTCCAGCTAACTTATCTAATGCTTCTGACATCTACTCACCCCCTTGTGTAGCGCCGTTTAGGTACTCATTCATGATGCTCTGTACCTCTTGCTTTATCTCAGGCGCAATCGGCTTAACATCACCTATTAGCTCTCGCATCTTGGCGTTTATTAATGTTTTCGTTTCTTCCTCAAGGTTTGGGAGTTTCAATAGGTCCCCAAGTTTAGTTGCTTCCTCTACCATCCTAAGTAATCACCTCCGGTTGATTCGTCTGTACGGAATGGGAATGGTGTTACTGGTACTTCAATTGCTTTCTGTAGCAGCGTACTGTCCTGCTGTCCTCGGCTGTAGTAGCCAATAGCCAGTGACATGATAAGGTCATCATGAGCACCTTCCTGTGCTTCAGGTCGTCCCTTTTCGTTGCGGACAAAGGTTAACATTTCATTCAACGTGTCTACATCCATGATCAGATTGACCGACTCACGCACAACGGTTACCAGTCCTGCAATTGCTGATGGACGAGTAAGTTTATCTGTCCGAAAGCCATAAGCCTTTGTAATGGAACCTGTAAATGTATCCTCACGTTCTCTGATGTACTGATTTGTATATCCCAAGCGACTGAGTACCTTTACTGGATGGCTGCTGAAGTTGGTCTCTATGCTGATCAGTGCATTGTTGTAATGCTTACCTAGGCAATACATCTGCTCGGCGTATAAGTCTTCATCAAACTGGTTCTTATACACGGCTGATTGCTTGCCTGTGACGTTGTTTATGACCTGACCAGTAAAGTTATCTGAACCATCACCAGCCGTGTCACCGCCTATCACAAAAGGTATCTGCGGCTGTGGTCTCTCAAATATCTTGATGTACCCATTCTCATCCTCAATCCACTGGATAGTGGTATCAAGGATCTTGTCAGCTGCATCTTTCTGATAAATAAAATACCCTCGCTGCACCAATGGATCATGGTCGCGAAGGTATGAGATGCGCTCACTAACTTTCTGAGCGTTGAATATGGTCTTACCAAGCACTCCCCACTCACCAAGCGCGTACACTTGATAGAAGTATGGGTCTGTCTCCTTGAACGCCTCCAGTACCTTAATGGCTTCATCGTCCAAGAACTTATTATGCTTGTATGTGCTGTGGATCGTTGTGGCATTTGGTTTAGGCTGGTCGAAGAATTCACGCTTAAGCCAGTGATTGATATCAATTGGGTTAAAGGTAATCATCATCTGCTTATAGTTGATGGTCTTACCACGTAACCGGATATCAAGCTGTCTGAAGTCTTCCGGTGAACACTCGCTTGCTTCCTCCATCCACACGCTAGTAACGCCTGATATAGACTTTAGCTTCTCTACATCGTCCAGCCCTGCAAATAGGATCTCGTTGCCGTTAATGCAGCTTATGTGAAGTTCTGAGCTCGTTCCCTTCGGGATCTTGAACAGTTTCTCTAAGCCCCAGCGGTATATAGCGTTCTTAAGCTCCATAAACACTGATTCTCGCAGCGTCTTAGCAACCTTACGTAGTACCAGGATACGGTGCTTATTCTCAGTCAGCAGTCGTAAGATGATCTTCTGAGCCGTAAACACCGACTTACCCGAACCGCCGCCGCCCATCAGCACCAAGTATCTATCCTTGTTCATGTAGAGTGGATAGAACCGATCATTAGTTAGAGTCGGCAACTCGGTTAAGTCGATGTTAATCGTCGGCATCGCCCAATCCCTCCGGTAATGATACTTTGAAACTTATTTCAGCATCCACATCTGCTTGGATTTTATCAACTGGTTTATAACCAGCTCTGTCCAACAAATCCCTTGCAGCAACTAGCCTATCCTTAGGCGGTGTTAAGGGGTCATTCATCACCTCAAGCATTACTGTATATGCCTTAACAGCATCTTCAGCGAACATCATACGCAAGTCCTTGTTAATACTTTGTTGAGTATTGTTAAGATATTGTTGAACTTCAACACTTTTTAGCAACCTACTCGCTTGGCTGTATGCTGATTTCTCACTGTACCCGGCAGCTATCGCGGCGTTTGTGCCATTACCACCGTTCTTGATGTACTCTGTTACAAACAACATGATCTGCGGTCTCAAGTCTGCCATTGTTTTCACCTCACTCTATACTTTCTTGAATAAATGTTTGATCTCATCAAATCCCGGCGTACCTTCGTGTGTTGTTATGTTCATGTTTCCAAGTAGCAACACGATATCTCCAATTGTCTTTAACTTGCTTGTATCAAGCACATACAGATCTGGTATCAATCGTCCTACTTTTACTTCTCCTTCAGCCATTCCTCTCACCTCCAGTAGTAAGTTAAATAAATGATCCCTGTGTATGCTATAAACATTGATGTGTATAAGAGGTATATCCATCGGTCTGATCGCTTCAACCCTATACGGCCTCCACTTCGTTAAGATTATTCGGTAGAATCGTAGGAAAACAAAAAAGAGCAACGGCGTTAACCATCACTCTTACGTTTGATGCAATCGCATCTATATGCATTTCCACACCACCACTAGGAGCGAGTCTGTCACCTTCGTAGTGTGCGGTTGTTGCTAAAATAATCTTTGCACTCCTATGAAAATGAATCCACCTATAGAGCCACCCAGAACAGTAACGATGATCCATGTTAATAATCTAACTACCACATATTCTTCATATGCATCCATGAATCTGTCCATTGCCATTCTCCTTGTATAAAAGATAACGCCGACCCGTAGCAATCGACGCTGAGTAGTAGTGACCAGTGAGGGAATGAAAGTGACGAGGAATCAGCACTTAGGGGCGGTTCGCGCGCTACCGAATGCCAATTCCTCATGAAACCATTATATCACGATGCTTTTGTACTTTGTGTCACCTCTTTGTCATGTTTCGCCATTTTGTTTCTAATATATCCGTATGAATGTCCAGTAAACGCAGCTATTTCTTTCAAGCTGTATCCCTGTGCCCGTTTGGACAATATTACATTATCTAACCCTGTGAATTGATCCATGTATGATTCATATTGACGTTTAATCCCTTCCAATCTTTGGACTTCATCTACACACTCATTAAGTTTATCAGCAGCTACGTTATAAAGTTCTAGTCCCTTTACCAGATCTATATGACAATAGATGCTTGAAGGCATTTTACCTTCTTTCACAGCTTTATGAGCTGCTTCCCATTGCTTACGAAGTTCGAATTCTCTGAGCTTCATCATCTGCAATTCAGCGCACGTATCAGCGTATGATTCCTTCCAATTCATGTGTATCCCCCCTATAGATAACTTTTTATTCCTCTTCGATTACTTTCAAACTCCCAATGCCATACGGTATAGCTGTATTCATGCCATCAATAACCACGAATACCCATGGATCTACAATTCGTTTTACTGTGCCTTTATATCCCGACTTGTGGAGTACTCTATCGCCTATTTTCATGAGGAGAAAAGGTAGCCTAAGCTACCTCCCTCACTGTAAATACTGCGCTCTCCAGCCGTTTCACTGTGCTTTTAAGTGCTTCGAATTCTTCTCGGCTAACTTCCGATCCTGCCACTTCGCTACTAGCGTATGTCTGATCCAATCCACTGGTTGTGCTGTCGCTATCTTCACGAAAGGCTGGCACTGTTACTAGCTCGTCCTCCACACTGCTATGTTGTGCCATATCCTCATGATTACGTTCTTGTTCTTCGAGGTAGGCGGTACGAAAGGGTTCGGTATCTTCCTTGGACACCACCCGATATTTCCCTTTCATCGTTGTTGGCTCTTCAATATTTCCGTTCATGGCGTAGTAAGGGAACTCTATTTTTTCATCTGTTGCAGCTAATTTAGCCACATATGTGTCTCTACGAATATCATCTTTCCAACTGATATCATAAATAATCGGCTTGGCATCTTCTTCTTTTTTGCGTTGTTCCAACCATTTTTCGTGAGCGCTTCGCACATCAACTTCTTCAACTTTAATGGCTGCAGCTGCACCAAGCGCAATTTCATTACGAAGATCATCAACTTGGCTTTTAAGTCGTTCAACCTCTACCTTTTCTTCATCCAGTAATCGTGTAGCATTGGTAATTCGGCTGTTCAAATCCACGATCTCCAGCGTTTTATTACTTAATTCAATGTTCAGCTGTTCATTCGCAGCCTCTGATTGATTATATTTTTCTTGTAATGCCGAAATAGTTGATTCTAACGTTTTTTGATTCGCAAGCTCAGCCTGTTTCATCTTCGCTACAGCATTTTGTATAACTGCATTAACGTATTCATAGGATACAATTGCTTTCTCTTCGCTGTAGTTAATAAACAGGTCTTTGATATCATTTCCACCAAAGTCTAGACTTTCCATAAACTTCGCAGCTTCTGCCGTAACTACTTGTAACTCCTCCGCTTTACCCTGTTCTTCGATGGTAATATCTATAGCTTTGATGTCGTTTTCTAGTTGAGTAACCTTAGCCCCATCCTTTACGGCTCCGCGCTGATTTTCCGTGTTCAACTCATACTGTAACTGTTCCCTTTTAGCTACTAATTGCGATATTTCCACGAATACCCCTCTTTTCGTCCAAATGTTTTGATATTACCTATATTATACTATATTTACTACCATTATTGTACTATTATCTCTTGATTTCTTCGTTTTTCTTCAACTTTATTTCACGCTGATATTCTCTTCACAAGTCTCCTTTCCACGAATTTATACTTATCTACTTTAAAGCCAATAGGAGGCTCATACAGCGACTTTAAGTTGCGGTGATGTATTTGCTTGTCCAACGTTATAAGAGTGCCTACACGGGCTCCATATTCGCTCACGAGTTCATAAGACTCACCTATGTTGATCCATGCCGCCATCATGCGCTTATCTCTCGTATCTGCAAGTCTGGGTAAGCGTACATGAATAACTTTTTCTTAAGTGAGTAAACGGGAGTCTTCATCCCCTTGACATCCTCAATCTCTTGATGACCATCTGCATATGTTACCAAGAAATCAGCCTTGTACGTTATAGCTTGTACGCGCTTGCCTGTGGCCTTGTGTTTGAATCCTGGCATTAATACATATGATGGCTGTAACTCGACCTCTATGACCTCACCAGCGCGTTTCAGGAGCATTAATTCACGGTACCGCTTACTCTCAGCTATCGAATGAAAGTTAATCCCGTCAACTTGCGTCTTTTTCGCCCCGTACTTGCTTCGCATTCTTCTTCACCCCTTTCTTGCCTGACATGTAGTGGTTCTTATTCCGCGGCGTTGGATTGAGCGGTCCGTACTTCTCCCAATCCTCTGCTGTCATTTTCCACGTAGTGACTTCACTGTGTACTGTCTGCCGATTAGGTGGCGGAAAGCTGGATGCTACTGGCATAGGGGATATGCGACGATGACGTTTGATTCCACTACTACTCATGATTGATTACCTCGCTTTCAGATTGTATTAGTGTCTTGTTCCTCTCTTTATGGGGAGCAGAAGTCATTCATCGGCCCCCGTAAACTGGGTAATTCGGTCGAATCGGAGCCCTTCGGCCTAGGAATCACCGTACTGTTGCTTTTGATACAGCGCGAATTTCCGTTCTCTTTCTTTAAATGCTTCATAATCGCACCATGTGTACCTGACACCTTGCAATATGTGGTTATTGCACCCACACTCACAAATCTGGTGAATAGCACCTTTTGCCTTGCGAAAGTCCTTTTTGAATAACTTCGGCATCATCACTCCACATCTGGCACACTCGAAAGTCATGCCCCGATTAGTGATGACAGCCTTTCTACCCTTTGACGGAGGAGCTAAGCATTCCTCGAAAGTAATCGGTACCGCGCTCATATCCTCTTCTCCCCCTTATACCTAAATGTGTGGGGTCTCAGCCCCCTAAATCTATTCTGCTGTCAGCACTTTTGATATTTCGATAATTGCTTGTTTTGACAATATCTCTACATGTGAATTATCTTCTTCATCGCGTTTATTTGGGATCACATGAAAGACATCATCACCCTGACCCACCATAAATAAATGATCCTCTCCAAAGCGATCTGTCCATTTGATTGGTAACATGTGTCTCAGCCCCCTTATAAGTTCAGTACAGCCAAACTATTGATCTGTTCGATCTCCAATATTCACTTCAAATGTGCCAATCAGTCCTTCACAATAGCAACAGTTAAGCTGGAACTTCCTCAGATGTTTCGGGGAACTATGGACTGCTGCTGGAGGCGTTACTGTCATCTTCGCCCCGCATTCGCATATCACATTAATCGAGACTTGCATCCGATTCGCCCTCCTTGGGTGCTGGGGTATCTGGGTAAAGGGTGGATAACATTGCAGATAAGTACGTGATAGGTTCTGTATGATCTACAACTTTTTGTGCAGCCAATATCAGCCGTTGTTCGCGGGCCTCTGCTGCCTTTGCCACACCGTAGTTGTGCATTGCAAGCATTCTCCACTCGTCATGCGATTGTTTTAACTGTTCGTACGCCATGGGTGTTTGTGTCATTGGGCTTCCTCCCCGATCCTGATCAAATCACCTTTAAACATTTCTGACTCTTTTCTGCATTCTGGATTAGGGCAAATGTGAAATGAATTGTTTTCCCTTTGTTGAATCTCGCAAATTTCATCTGAGTATGTTCCGTACTTTTTCATTGTCTCGGCATTCCAAAGTTTTGAGTAAGATTTAATCCTGCAGTGCGGACATGTATATTTCAGTTTCACGTTATATCCTCCTTGTGGGAGAGGAGGGCTATTAACCCTCTCTGTCCCTGTATCTTCGTACTGCGCATTATGAATGTGTAACAACTACCTTCCATTTAAGCGGTTTAGAATATCTTCGCTTCCGAAACTTTCCTTGCTCAACCTCATATTCAAGCTGTCTTTGGTAGATGTCTCCGTTATCCTCAAAGTACTTTGTATCTTTAAAAACAGTAACAATTCCGATGAAGGAAGGCTCTTTTAATACAAACTCGGTCATGAATTTTTCAATCTTTTCTTCAATAGGAACTTTATGAATGAAAGCCATTTTCCCACTAAGAACGGTATATTTAAGTTCCAAAGCTTATGCTCCTTCCTGTGCAGTATGCGTCTACTTCGTCATAACCTTTGGGAGAGGAGGGATACTCCTACTCCCTTAATGATCTGAATGATCTCTTACGGCTCGCGCCTATTCGGTCGTTACGGTGGCCTGACGGCCTATGAGATTCGCTATTTCCTCGATTATATTAAAGTCACTACTAATCGCCTTTACTTCAATGATCCTGCTTCCTCTTTCTGTTTTGGCCCACTCGATAAACCTCTTTAAGTCTGGTTCCTTTATTTCGCTTATATCCTCGTCTTTCCAATGATACGAAGGCTTTTTAACTGGTTTCATCCCGATCAACCACCACGAAGGACCAAATCTTCGTTCAATTCGGAAATAATAGTAATCATCCGGTTTGATCTCTTTTCGAATCCATTCATACCAATCCATACATGGTCTCGCATATTCATAAGAGAACGACACTTTATCCATTCCCTTTCGCCCCCTGTAGCGTGATATATGCCGCCTCTGCCCTCTCTCGGGGGCTGGCGGTGAGCATGGCACTTGTTCCATCAATGTTGTATCCTACAACCTCCATGCTCCCACCTAACCCGAATTGTATGTCTTCACCGGGGCTAACTAGGCTTAGCAGAGCATTTAAGTAAATGAGTTTATTGTCTGCTATAGCCTTTGCCTGTACCTCTAGGCTGGCAGCAGGGTCATTGCAGTAGTCCAGAGTTTCTGCCCATGCTTCTTCTTCTGTTTCAAGCCCTGTTTCAACTGGAATGCCCTCACAGTTAACAAGCATGTAATAGTCAAAGCTCCAATTAGATCCATCAGGGTCAGGCGGCATCCTATATTTCACTACGCTATACCCCACTAACTCAGCCAGCGCCTGGTTAAGCTGCTGGTCTGTCTTATCCTTTACCTGTGTCATGACTGTGCCTCCCCTTTTCCGAGCAGTTTATCCCAGCACTTATGACATAATGGTGGTTCAATAGGCTTTCCCATGCATCCGCATTCGCGACCATCGCAACAATATTCCGGTTCATATTCGATTGGTGTACCACAGTCCATACATTCCCACTGAGTATTCATGACTTGTCACTCCCTTCCGCTGCTGGTAGCAATGCGTCTTGTAACAATCTATAAGCTGGGTGCTTGTGATTCATCATGTCAGACGCTCTATCCATTGCCTCCTGTTGTCGGGCTATGGTCTGCTGTGCCTCTACTAACTGCCTTTTGATCTTTACAGCCTCGTCATTCCAGTAGATTGCTTGTTGTTTGGCATACTCTTGCTCCTGTTGTGACTCTTCTAGAACAGCCAGCAACCAGCACAACTCCTCTGAGCTAATAGGCGCGTCCGATGATGGCGGTAATGCCGTTAATTTCTTTTTGATCACTTTTATCCGTTCTGGTGTCATTCAGCTCTCTCCTTCGTTGTTAGAGGATGTATATTTCTCCATAGCTTCCTTCGCCAACCGCTGACACTCGAATTCTCCAAAGGTTACGCTTATCCGTTCAAAGTATCTGTGCTGACCTTGTAGGGCTTTGTCCTTTTCTTCTAGGAGAGAAAGTAGGTAGGTAATGTATTCAGGTGCTTTTGCTATCAAATCTGCCGCCGTTTCATCCCAACAATAAATCTCAGGTTGACCATACTTATTTTTCTGAACTTCAAGGATGGTGTCTGATGATTTTTCATCAATCGGGCTGATTAAATCACCCACTGCAAATTCATTGTCTCCCCATTCTCCATTTCCTTTTGTTCGTTTTTGAGAAGTCCATCTCCAAGGATGCTTCCAATCACTTTTTCCCAACGTTTCCATCACTTGTTTGATCTCTGTTAGTTTACTCATAGGAACCCCCTATACCTGTTTCGGCTGCCGCTACGCTGGGTGATTCGGTCGGGTCGATGTATTCAAAATCTTCTAGTCCATTAAAGATCAAATCTACAGTCCCAATTCCACAAGCAGGACAAACCAGTGCCGGATGTGACCCGCAATCTTCGCACCCCGTTTCTCCGTCTGTCCAATCATCAAACTCCGTTATTTCTTCACAATCAGGACATTTAATCTTCATTCCCTTCACCCTCCTCATTTAATTTCTTACAACGCCGTCTTCCCACACCGCTTACACCGTTTGTGCCATCTCCGCATGTTGTAGTCGTACTTGTGGCCGAATAGTCTACATAGGATTCTCATGGGTTACGCTCCTTTCGTTAAGCTTGTTCGTCTTTAAGCTCCCTTACGTAACCACTTTGCCGCCTTATATTCTTCTATGCCCTCCAGTATTTCTTCACGATCTGCATTGGGGAACCTCATTTTCAAAGATTTAGCACTTGGAATCATCTTGTCACTGTAGCCACATCTCTTCAGGTATTCGTAAATCTCCCATTTGTTCATGCCGTTTCCCTCCTATCCATTTCTAAAAAGTTACTTAGATTGCGCTCATAAACCATCTCATGTACGCCTGTCCAACCTTTGCGATTCTTGTCTACAATCACTTCCATCACGCTATATGTGGTGTTGTTCTCGACTGTCTTTTCAAAGTAATCATCCCTGTGGAGCAAGATAATTAGGTCTGCTGCGAACTCAATATCTCCTGATTCTTTCAAATCTGCCATCGTAGGACGCTTTTCTCCCCGTTTTAATGAGCTGATGCATATCACTGGGCAATCATTATCTCTAGCTGCTTGTTTCAACCTTCTGGTGATGTATGTGACTTCTTCGCGCCTAGACTGAAACTTTCGTTCCGTTTGTATTTCTTGCAGATAGTCGATAATTACAACGATATCTTTGTGCAATTTCTTCAGCGCCTTAATCTCTCTCACGATGTTTTCAACCGTTTGGTGTGATTTATCGTTAATCAAGATATTGTTCTGCCGCAAGAAGATACTGCCATGCGTGTACCTACTCCATTCCTCTGTGGTCAGATACCCGTTTTCTAGGTTCCTACCTTCGATTCGAGAGTGTCCTGAGATAATCCGGTCCAAGATGTCATGTTTTTTCATTTCGATGCTTATAAACTCCACGGCATCCACTTTAATAGAACCTCCGGCCATTCTTGCTATGTTCACCGCAAAGGCTGTCTTTCCGACTGAAGGCCGCGCACCTATGATGATCAAGTCTTGCTTCTTTGCACCGCCAACTTTTCTGTCGAACTGATCGGATATGATCGGATAACCTGGGACATGACCATTCTTCTGCCGTGCAAATATGGTTTCGTCATAATCCTCAAGCATCTTGCTGACTGACTCTGTGGTGTTTTCCTTGATAATCTTTGACTCAAGCTTTTCTATGGCCTCTTGGAGGTGCGCTGTGTATTCTTTCGGATCACTGAACTTTAGTGACTCTAAATTAATGTCTGAGTAAATCTGTTCAGCGTCTCTCAGGAACTCATTTTCTCTGACAATCGTTTCGTGCGATAAAAAGTAATCAGGTGATCCAGCGTGGTTTACCAAGTCCAAGAAGACGCTTGTACCACCTATAAAGCTGATTTGTTCGTTACTCAGGCAATGCACAATGTTAATTGTGTCTATGGGCTTCTGCTGCTCTCTCAGATGTAGCATGGTTTTAAATATGAGCTTTAGATCATCTAAACAAAATGAGTCTTCCGTTAGGATCGTATCTTCTAGAAGTTCAGGTTTTAACAGTATGGCTCCCAGCACCGCAGCTTCGGCATTTCGATCCACGTGAGTCTTACTCATCGCCTTTACCTAATGCCATCTCAGCGATTATTTGATCTTCATACTCACTTTTCGTGATGCCTAACGTTTTCCACGGTGGCGGAACTGCCAGCCTCATTCGATCCTCGTTTTCCTTTTCTTGCTGGATAGCCAGTTGCTTGCGTCGTTTGAATATGACTTCTTCGTTCGGCTTAACAATTTCATGGATGGTTGGTTGGAATTTACTCTGTTTGATATGGTCTCTCAGGTTATGCGCTGCCGTTTCTGCATCTGTTTCCATCAGAAACTGTGTCCATAGGTTCTTTGTGTCATTGTCTAGGTTGAAATTGGGGTAAGCTGTTTTGATTTGGAGTAATATCAATAATGCTTCTTGCTTTTCCAATGTCTTCAAGCGTCATTCCTCCTACAATTTCTCGTTTAAGCTCTTCTCGTTGTTGAGCGTCTTTATCTGCTTTACTTTGATACTGGGTCGGAAACATGCTTACGGTCTTATTTTTCATTTGCGCGGTGAGCGTGTCCCATTTCTCTCTGAGTTTAGAAGCAGATAAAATGTTTGATTGCCAAAATGAATCCTTTGTAGCCCACTCAATCACTCTTCCAATCTCTGCTGGCTCTCTGTTGTCTATATCTATTAACTTCCTCATGTCATTTGCCCATGTTTGGAGGTTAGGTTGTTTTAAGTCCGGCTTATGTTTCAAAATGTTTGTATAAAGATAATTAGCTGTCCGAAACGGAAGACTGTCTTCGTCATAAACTTGTTTAGGACTATTACTCTTTACCTTTTTATCATTCTTATCATTCTTGTTTGTGACCACTTGTTGACCATCTGTTGACCAGTTGTTGA
Source organism: Paenibacillus sp. FSL R5-0923 (assembly GCF_038009145.1). Lineage (NCBI taxonomy): Bacteria > Bacillati > Bacillota > Bacilli > Caryophanales > Paenibacillaceae > Paenibacillus > Paenibacillus sp. FSL R5-0923. Next base: position 626,223 of record NZ_JBBPAT010000002.1, on the reverse strand, counting down.
CCACTTGTTGACCATTTTGTTGACCATCAGTTTGATATTCTAGCCATTTAACCACTGCTACTACTGAGAATTTGTTGTTCGATTTGATGACCACAAATTCGTGTTTTTCTAAATTTTCTAGCCATCTCCATATCGTAGTTGGAGGTTTTTGTTCTTTCTTCTTTAACCCACGATTGTACATTTCAGCGAGGTCAAAACGGCCTGTGACAAACTCACCTGGAAACAACTTCACGATCTGCTTTCCTATCATTTGATCACGTTCTTTATGTGTAGCTTCAGTGAGACAAATCATCCATAACCGGAATAAATTCATGTCATTGAATACTGGGTTCTCTCTGATCTTCCGGTGAAGCTTTATCCACCCGTCCATATGATCACCGCCTAAACAGCTTTCGAATTTTTAGCCGCGCGGATCTCATACCAACGGTTCTGACAGGATTTAGCGGTGCGTTGTAGCTGGTCTGACGCTTCGCAGAACAGTTCAAGCACCTTCTTACGGTCACGCATACCATCAAGCATGATTGTGGTCAAACGCGCGTCCTCCGCGCTCGTCCATTCGTGATAGTAAAACCTTGTTTTGGTGTCCATGTTGTCCATCCTTTCTCGTTCGCCATCTGATAATCTTACTTTATCCTACTTTATCCTACTTCGCAAGATAAATGTTTGAAATATCGGATAAAATGCTATAATTTTTTTGAGGTGTATTTATATGGTGAGACAAACCAATAAAGAAAAGTTATCAATCACGTTAGATGTTGAGGTATTTGAGTTTGTAAGTTCAGAAGCTGTGAAGGATGATCGTTCTGTAAGCTCGATGATTAACGTCATCCTCCGCAACTATATGAATGAGAAGAAAAAGGACTAAGCGCTCAACTTCTCAGCTTCATCAATCTTCCTTTGGTGAACATCGATCATGTGCTTATTCCACTCGATCCCACCCACATCACCGTATCTCTCTGCCTCTGCTAAGGCTGTGGTATATACGGTGATGAACTCCTTCCACATTGCAATCTCTTCTTTCATGCGCTCACTTTCCTCTCTCTGTATGCCTTGAATCCATAGCTCCGATCTAGCAGCCGCTTATCAATCTGCACTCTTGGAGTTTCAAGAGATTTCATGTGAATCAGCATCTTGATAGCGAGTGAAGGTGATACATTGCCGTTCTCCGATATCTCACGTCGAGCCAACTTTTCATAATCTGCACTGGTCATGCGCTCATCCCCTTCTTTTTGCGTTTATCCTTCACGATCTGATCCAGATCATCGGCAATCTTTTGTAGCTCCTTTCCTGTAGGACACTCGTTTTTGCAGATGCTTTGCAACCGGTTATAGGATGGGTGCGCCCATCGCTTGTCCAGTTTCAATGAGCACGTTTTGCAGACTTCTAGGTGCTTGTCCATTTGTTGGATAACTGTGTCACGGTTCATGGATGCTACCTACTACATTGAAACTCAACTCGCCTTTTTTCTCATAGTCAAAAAGTTCATTCAGCGACCAATCATTACAACCCCACATGTAATATCTAAAATCAATAACATCGGTTACTACATCATTTCTGTATTCAAAATTAAGAGTTATTTCTAGTTTGTCCCCTTCGTACATTTCCTTTAGTCCGGTGTATTGCCCAACTGTCTCAGGTCGTACTTGGTAAGCAAACGGGAGTCCTGCCTCATTGGAAATGTAATGTCCCTTTTTCAGGTGCCGCACATCCTCTGGTAAGATAGCTAGATTACCGATGTGCCAATTACCTTCAACGTCCATTCCACGAAACTTAATCTCTCTACTCATTTATGCTTTCTCCTTATAACTCCACGCGCGCGTGGGTGGCTTTGTAAACTCCGATAACTACTACCCTCTGTTAGAAGGGTAGCTCGCCTTGATTAGGATCAACCGTGGTCTCTGTCGTTTCCTCAGTAACATCTTTCCAATCTGTCACGTCCACAATTTCGCTCATATTTTCTGCTGAAGAATCGAAGTATTTTGTTGTTTCATCCTGATCTACAGCACGTTGGAATTCAACACTAATCGGCATATATTTCATTAGAGATTTAAGAACTGTCTTCTTAGCCATCTCGTCAAAGTGGTCTACCCATGGCCCGAAGTTCTTAGCCTTACTGAATTTATCCCGGTGGATCACGATGTCCTGTCTGCTCATGACCATGAAGGAGTAACCGCCATCCTTGAACTTGGCATAAGAGTAATACTTCACTACGGCTCCACGATCACCATCTGCAGGAACGTGTTTCAACTTCTCATTAATTCCGTACTCATATTCAAATTCATCATTCTGGTGAACAGCCTGTGCCATGATGCTGCTGATCTGTCCGGTACGGCGTGCTAATTCGATCAGACCTTTATATCCAATCTGAAACTGGCATTCGTCTACGCCTTTGTTCTTATATGGAATGAGGTATGCGTGACCCAAGATAGAAGGTTCAAGCCCTAGCTGAGCACACTGCATAACGGCTCCTAGAAGGCTCTCAGGTGAGCAGACCTTTAGTTTAGGGTTAGTACGAATACTTGTTGTAGCGATTCGAAGGAGACGATCAGGAGTTAAGTGTTTAGGGATAGCCTGTGCAATAGCTGGCTTCATTTGTTCGAATAGGTCATTGATGGTTTTCCCTTTGGTTGGAGCTCCTGTAGCTATTTGTCCTAACGTTCCTGCTAATCCACTTTGATTCGTTGGTGCTTTTACCATATTCATTGTTAATTTCCTCCTAATATTTTGAATACGCGACTACCGCGTGCGTTTGTTTTCCAAGAACAAAGTTTTTCATCTTTCCATATGGCTAGCTCATTTTCACCCATCAACTGCTTAACTTTGTTTTTCACGTCCTCATGGTCTTCCTCTGCCTGTTTTAAGGCTGTCTTCGTAACAAGTAGTCTGTTTACAAGGTCATAGTAGACTTCGCTTATATTGACACTTGTAGAGGCGCTACGAGGGAACATATAATTCATCAAGTTAGTGTCCTGTGCTTTAACTTCTGGTAGCGCTCTCGCTATCACATGATCGTTCCAAAAGTTTTCTTCGATTGTGATCAGGCTGTTAATCAGGTTTTCATCACGTTCAATCACTCGCCACTGAAAGTCCCATCCTCCGATTAGTACAGCTACATACCACTTGTCCGCGCCAGTAACAGCCATATAGTGATTAGCCTGTAATTGATATTCTGTCGGAATAACTTCTGTATTACCGTCGAACCAGTGATTTCGCGAATATTCTCCAGTGTTTTTTATTTCAAGCCCGGCATTCTCTCCTGGAACCCAACGGTCAATGTTTGCAAGCATGCAAGGATGGTCTTTGTGTTGAAAGATGTAATTCTGTTTTTGAACACGTATCCCGGTTTCTTCTTCGAACCAATCAGCTACAACTGGTTCAAGGATGCGTCCAGCCTTCATTTTTGGATTGTCTGCGATAGGTGGAATCTCTCCGATTTTGTCTAAGTAGACTTCCAAAGCTGATTTATAACGGCTTAGACCACAGATAGCAGCTACGTCTGAACCGCCAATACCACTACGCCGCCACTCTAACCACTCATCATGCTCCATGTCCTTTGTGCCTACTAAACGAATCGCTTGCATCTGTCATTCCTCCCTAATTCGTGCTAAAATGGACGTACATTTAATTTTCGAATAGCTTTTCCCGGGCAGCCATTGCAGTGGCTGCTTCTATGCGTCTTTTGGCATAAATGTAATTAAGTGCGTACACACAATACAAAGGACCAGTCAACTTACCTCTCTCCTTCGCCATCTTCGCCAGGATTATGAACGTCCATGGGTCTGTCGGTTCTATCGGTTCTGCCATCCTCCTTTCCTCCCTTCCCGTAATGTTCAATAATGTCCAGTACCGTTTTAAGCAGATTCTTTCAGCTCTCTTTCTAACTCCAATGTCCATTGGTAGATCAATTCCTCTTGCGCTTCTTTTGCGGCTATTTCAGCCTCATATTCACTCAGTTCCATGATGAATGTGGCAACTAATCCCTTATCCTGCAGATCACGTAGTAAGTTTTCGTAGTTAACTGCTGCTCGTTGGAAATGTCGGCCGCATTTGGTATCAACCATGAATTGCATCAACTCTGGGTAACGTGGGTCTGTGTTAGCTTGCATCGTCAAACCCTCCGATCGGTCTCACGAATGGTTTGATCGTGCTGGTCATAGCTTCGTTCTTGTGACGTGTACAATGTGGCTGTAAGGTGTCGTATACCTCCCACTCTGCTTCGGCGCCGCATCCGCAAGTTGGTGTGAAGATGCGTGTTTGCTTGGGCTTGTCCGGTCGTTTAAATGGAATTACTGTCAGCCTGCGGTTTGTGATATCATCGAGTTTTTTAGCCAACTTTCTTCTCCTCCTTTAACTTCGCCTGTTCTACTTCATTACTCATTCGCAGTATCAATTCTGGGGATAAGTTGTTAACATTTAGTTTTACTCTCTGAAATTGCTCGATATTTTTCTTTTCCATGTTGTCCTCCTTATGAAATGGAACGTACTCCAGTTTCAATGTAGTTGATGCGGCGTTGAGCTACTTTATCCTGCTGCTGACGCTGAGATTGGATCCAGCCGATGAAATCCGTCTTAACAACTCTGCGAGATTTTCCAACTTTGAAATTCGGTATTCCACCACGATCTGGCGGTAGTTTAAACAGTTCATACACCGTGTTTCGTGCTAAGGTAAGGTAGTCTGCAATATGCTGGGCTGTTAATACTTGTGGTAGATCCTCAATATTTGTTGATTTCATAATGTGCCTCCTGTGTAAGTTATTTTGCAGGAAATAGGTTGTGAAAAATTGAATTGTATATATGGATTGAAATTAAGCTGATTGTTTATTACACGTTATGTGTAACTTTTCTTCAAAAAAACTCGTGTTTTCTTCATTTAACTCTTTTACATCTACACATAAGGCATCAGCAATTATCACTGCGTATTCATAACTTAATCTATTAGTTCCATATTCAATATTGCTGTATCCACTTGAGTATTTGAAACCCAGTTTTTTTGCAAGGAACGTTTGGCTTATTCCACGATCTACTCTTAACTGTCTAAGTTTGTGTCTCATTTCATCACCACCTTACTCGTTTCGTGTAACTCATAACTAAATAATACATACTCATAACGTGTAAGTCAAGACACTTATAGTGTAATTAATTATTATTTTTGTGTAATGGTGATAATATATAGAATTGGGAGGTGCGTAATGTCTATTTTAGGGGATCGCCTAAGAGAAGAACGCGAAAAAAGAGGATGGTCTCAAGTATTTGTGGCCAAGAAACTCGGATTGAAGAGAAGCAGCACATATGCAAATTGGGAGTATGGAACGAGAGAACCTGATTTGGAAATGCTGAATAAAATTTCTGAGTTATATGAAATTTACATCGATGATTTAACGAAGTCTAGTAATAAGAAAAAATCAAAACAAGATGAAATACATGAGTCAAAGTTGAAAATAGCGGAAGAAATACTAAAACTACCTGAAGATAAAAGAAAGATTATTGAAGATCTATTGAAGACATTTAAAAATGATTAGACAGCTGGGCGCCCAGCATAACTATTAATTTTCGATTAGTTCTAAATGATTAGTTATTGCTTCTTTTAAAGCGTGCATACAGGCTGACTTAGCTACCTCGATAAGTGATGTGAGCTCTTTCTTGCTCGCCTCAAGTATCATTTTGTTAATATCATCGTCAGACATAGCATGGCTCCGTTCTCTTGATGTTTTAGTAAGTCAATAATAAGCGAACAAACGTTCTTAATCAAGGTAAATAATTGTAAGAATTGCGAGGCGCGATCATGGGTTACTATCCAGGTCGATGCCTACTCGCGCGAAGGCTCAGAGAAATCGGTAAATCACAGCAATGGTTAAGTGATGTGACTGGTATAAGTAAGTCGCAAATCTCGGATTATGTAACCAATCGAAGAATCATGTCATTGTCTACAGCAATGACAATTTCCAAAGCCGTGAAATGTTCGATGGATGATCTCTATGAAATTGTACGTGAGTAGGCTTGAGTGGCGTAAGCTGCTCCGACCCGTGAAAAAGTACAACAAGTCGCGTACTTCTCATCATACCTCCTTCCTTTATGAGCAAATTTTACCATGGATATATTAGTAATTAATAGCGGTAAAAAATTGAATAAAAATGCTTGAAATTGATTTTATACATAAGTTTTACATAATACAGTAGATTACACTCATAAATAGAACACCATTAATCAAGTATGGTCTTTTTGTTACCCCTCCCCTACAATACAGACATAGAGAGAGTGAAGGAGTGATCCTAGTGAAAGGTCATTTTTATAAGCCACATTGTAAGTGTCCTGGTAAACAAAAGAAAAAATGTGGGTGCGGCGCGAAGTGGTCTTTTATTATTGATGTAGGTATACATCCTCAAACGGGAAAGCGTAAGCAAAAGAAAAAAGGTGGATTTGATACGAAGGGTGATGCTGAAGCAGCTGCAGCCATTATGCTGGTAGAACTTCAACAAGGAACGTTCGTAGAAGAACCAAACACTTCGTTTATGGAATTTGCGGATAACTGGTACAATTACTATCAATCCACTGGGAAAGTAAAGCCAGGAACAATTAGAATGCGCAAATATGCAATTAAAAATTTGCTTCCCTATCTCCAATATCTGAAGATGAAAGATATAAACTTATCCACTTATCAAAATGCGCTGAACGAATTGCATGCAGAAGGGTTAGCCAACAAGACTTTGGTAGGAATACAAAACACAGGTAAACTAATATTTAAATGGGCCATGGAAAAATCAGTGATTAAGACTGATCCTACGCTATATTCCTATATCCCCAAGACAAGGGAAACAGTTGAAGATTTAGAGCGTAAGAAAGAAACAATAAATTATCTAGAAAAAGAAGAACTTGCGTTATTTTTAGATGCTGCCAAAACAAAAGGACTTGAAAGAGATTATGTTATCTTCATGATGCTGGCATACACAGGTATGCGAGTGGGTGAACTGTGTGCATTGAAGTGGAAAGACATTGATTTCGAGGAACATCGGATAAGCATAACCAAGACTATTTATAGTGATAACAAGCATGTTAAGGAATATGAATTGCTCACACCTAAAACGAAAAGGTCCAATCGGATCATTGAAATTGATGAGGATCTGATAAAAGTATTAGAAGAACATCGAGCTCGACAAAACGAGGTAAGAATGAGGCATCGCAATACTTATCATGATAAAGACTTTGTTATTGCCAAAATGATCTCAAATTACGGTTACCCTGAATATGTAGGTCAAGTTGAATACAGAACGAAGAGGTTATTGAAAATAACTAACCTGAATCCAAGTATAACTCCTCACAAATTCAGACACACGCATGTATCGCTTTTGGCTGAACTTGGGATTGGTTTACAAGAGATCATGGACAGGCTCGGACACGAGGACGATGCTACTACAAAAAATGTATATTGGCATGTGACGAAACCGAAGAAAAAAGAAGCATCAACTAAGTTTGCTGAGATGCTCAGAGAACTATAAAAATACTTTTTGTTACCCAAATGTTACCCAAATCACAATAAATGAGGATAAACCCCTTATATATCAAGGGTTTATCCTCATTTACATGTTATATGCTTTTTTACCTGTAGAGATTTAGAGAGCTATTAGATTATAGAGTTCCGGTAAAAGCGCTCAGGTTCATACCATAGGCTCTCACCGGAAAATAACCTTTTATTTAAACACTACGGTCTTATTTTGATGGACGAGGATCCGGTCTTCGATATGCCACTTCACCGCACGAGCCAGAACAACCCGCTCAATGGTGCGTCCAATCCGCTTCAGCTCGATGACATCATCACCGTGACTAACCCGCTGTACATCCTGTTCAATAATCGGGCCACCATCAAGCTCTTCTGTAACATAGTGAGCAGTTGCTCCAATAATCTTTACCCCGCGTTGGTACGCTTGAGCGTAAGGATTACCGCCAATAAAGGCCGGCAGGAAGGAGTGATGAATATTAATAATTTGGTGGCGATAGTGCTCAATAAACGACGGAGAGATAATCTGCATATACCGAGCCAGAATTATAACATCAATGTCGTCTCCGATGACCTCAAGCTGACGTTTTTCCGCCTCAGCCTTAGTATCAGCTGTAACTGGAATATGGTGAAAAGGAATGCCGAAGGACTCGACATACGATTTCATATCAAAATGGTTGCTCACGACGAGAGCGATGTCAGCTTCTAGATCACCAGCTTGCCACTGCCAGAGCAGCTCCACAAGACAATGGTCTTCTTTAGAGACAAATATGGCTAATCTTTTCTTATGACGAACATTGAAAATTTTCCAGTTCATCTTGAAACGTTCAGCCACCCCGCCGAACAAAGAACGGATCTCTTCCAGACGATCTCCTAATTCGGGAAGGTCAAACTCAACTCTCATGAAGAACATTCCGCCATCTGGATCCATTGTGTACTGATCCGATTGCACAATATTCGCGCCATGCTGATACAGAAAGTGTGATACAGCCGCCACGATTCCCGGTCCGTCAGGACAAGAAATGAGCATACGCGCCCGGTTGGAATAAGACTCAACACCTGACGAATTGTTTCTTTTTACGTGTAATTCCATGATCCTCATCCCATCCTCTCATCTACATGTGCAATCTGAAGTCTAACTTATGCGTGAACGAGCACTTACTTGCCTGCTAACCATGCAATCAAGCGATGATTAATGGCTTCCTCGCTCAATTGCGGGAACAGCTCGGCAGCGATGACTTCATCATATAGACGCTCCAGCGGTTCACGTGGATCAGCTTTTTTAGCCTTGGCATCGTTCTTCAGCATCTCCCAGACATTAAGCATAAATTGACGGGAATCGATCTCCTTATTAGCAAAAAAATCACGCAGTTTTTCAACATCCTCTATAAACTCCGGTCCAAATCGTTCCGCTACGTTACCACGGAGCAAAGCAATCTCTACCTCATACATCGGACGCTGTTTCTTCGCATCTTTACCAACCCATGGCGTCTCAAGAATGAATGGCAGACCTGTCAATTTCTTATGATGTACGATTTTGTTAATCGTATCAAAACCGATCCAACCCGAACCAATTGGAGTGTGACGGTCTTTACCTGCTCCACATGGATTTTTGCTGTCATTGATATGGATAACCCCAAGACGATTCAAGCCGATAATCTCATCAAACTTGTTTAGAACGCCATCCAAATCATTAACGATATCATAGCCAGCATCATGAATGTGACAAGTATCAAGACATACGGATAAACGCTCGTTATGTTCAACCTTATCAATAATAGAAGCAATCTCCTCGAAGCTGCGCCCGATCTCTGTTCCCTTACCAGCCATAGTTTCTAGGGCGATATGAACTTCCGTTTCATTAGTTCCCCCAAGAACCTCATTAAGGCCATCTGCAATCCGCTGAATGCCGTATTCTGCATCCTTATCAGTGAATGCACCTGGATGTAATACGATATGCTTGACCTCAAGTGCGTGCGTACGGCGGATTTCCTCTTGTAAGAAATCAACGGCCAACTGATACGTGTTCTCTTTATAGGAAGCGAGATTAATAATGTAAGGTGCGTGGACGACAATCTCCTCCACACCGTTTTCTTTCATTGCTTGCTTTCCTTCAACCGGATACATGGCATCAATCGGCTTGCGGCGCGTGTTCTGTGGCGCTCCTGTATATATCATAAATGAGCTGGAACCATACTCATTTGCTTCATTTGCTGCGGTCAAAAGACCCTTGTCCGAGCAAGACACGTGTGAACCTATTTTCAGCATACTTCTTCCCTCTTTCCTTCACGAATTACCCCCTATTCTACCGTGATCAGAAAAATAAATCTAGACAAGGTCAATATGCTGGGTTCTGCTTCGCAAAACTTTGGAAATAAGCTATACTTTAATATGAGATTAAATTATGTGAGAATACTCATTGCCAAAAGGTGGTGCATGCATGTCTATCCAATCAGGACTTGGTTTATTATCCGCAACACCGAGCAATTGGTTCATGAACTCTATCGCTTTCTGGACATTTATGCTGCTGGGTTCCATGTGTATCGGCGGTTTTTTTATGTTCCGGAAATTCCTAAAGGTGTTGCCAAAAGCTGATGGAAAATCAAAGCTGGACTGGCAAAATTACTGGGTAGAACGCAGTCGTTCACTCTGGAGTGATGAATCAAAAGCTTTCTTAGACCAGCTTGTTCAGCCTGTGCCTAGCCCTTTTCGCGATATCGCCAAACATTCCATTGCTGCCGAGATCGGTAAGATCGCTGTGGAAAGTAATGCAAAAGAGGTTACTCGTGATCACTGCATTAAAGGTTACATAGTCGCCACACCACGGCGTGACAATCGTTTCCTCGTCAATTTTCTTGAAAAGAATAAAATCGACTACTCTGCTTACCAGCATTTGTTTAAGTGATTGCTAATCAAATGTCGCGTTCAGAACGGAGGCCCACCTTATGAAATATGTGATATGTGGCGGCACCGGTTTTATTGGCAGCGAACTAGCAAAATACTGGCTACTAGCAGGCAATGAAGTTGCAATCGTCGGTCGCAATCTACCTAAAGCTGCGCCATATCATCCTAAGCTGAGTTACCACACATGGGACAGCCTTAACAATGATCAAGCACCCATAGAAAATGCTGATGCCTTGGTCAATCTTGCTGGCGCTTCTCTTAGCCAACGTTGGAGTCCAAGTGGTAAAAAGGCAATCATGCAATCCCGTCTTGCAACCGTTTCCGCTGCTGCTAAGCTACTCGACCGTTTGAAACACAAACCTCCTGTAGTCATTCAGGCGTCCGCTGTAGCTATTTACGGAACCTCTTTGCAAGATACCTTTAATGAATCATCACCAGCCCATGTCATGGACTTCCCTTCTGACGTGGTTAAGACATGGGAAGAAGCTTCAGATGAAGCATACAAGAATATCCGTAGGATCAAGTTGCGTACTGGGGTTGTGCTCGGCAATGAAAGCGGTGCTTTCCCAAAAATGAAGCTACCTTATTTACTGGGCTTTGGTGGTAATATCGGCGCGGGAAACCAGTGGGTATCCTGGATTCACCTGACGGATATCGTCCGTCTAATCGATTTTTGTATTCAGAATCCCACCATCGCCGGACCTGTTAATGCGACTGCACCACATCCGGTCACGAACGAAGAGTTCGGTAGAACGATCGGCAAAGTATACAAACGGCCGCATTGGTTCCCACTACCCGCCATCCTGTTAAAAACAGCAGTAGGTGAATTGTCTGAGATCTTGCTCAAAGGACAACGCGTTCTTCCATCGGCGGCATTAGAACATGGCTTTATCTTTACCTTCCCCACACTTCAAACCGCTTTAGAAGATTTGAAAAGCCAAAAATAGCAGAATTAACATTCTTTGCTTGTACTCTTCATCCCATGTGGAATGTGTAACTTCCTTTTACAATCTTAAATACGGTCCCCTCTGACAGCGGGTACTCTTTGTAAGGGATCATGGCTTCGCCTTGAAAAAGCGTTCCATTTCTGGAGTCGAGATCCTTTAGTACGTATCCGCCAGGGCTCCTAGATATCTCCGCATGTACTCTAGAAGCTCCTTCCGATCTTTCTACATACTGAGCTACTTCTGCCGATCGGCCAATGATAAAGCTAGTTCGGTTTAACGCTATGGTTTCCGACTCTGCCTCTTCCTCATCGCTTCTTTTGAGATAAGGAACATTTCGAGCTAGCTTCTCATTTCGTTTGCCTTGCTCAGGTGTTTCCTCCCGTGATAATAAAGCGGTTGGGGCTATTGGACCTGGTGGTATTCCAGAACTATCCTCCTCTTTCCTTGATTCAGATCGCACAGACGGAATGTTAGATAAAGGGTCGGATGGATGCTGATCTCCCTTTGGAATCGATGCTGCAGGACGCACAGTGGTCACAGGATTCCTACCGAAATCCCACTCCAGTTCTCTTCGATTCGGACTCCGGTTTGTATCTTCAGAATCCTCACTCGTATGTTCCTTTTCTTCGTCACTTCCAAACCTTATCCTTTCGCTCCATACCATCCAGCTAAAAGTAATCAAGGCAATCGTTGCGATCCCACAAACGGCTAGCCATAACGGTTTTGGGTTATTCAAATATAGGAATTTACCCGCCTAATTGATACATAGTTTATTTTGGAATGCATCAAAGTGATTAGAAAGCCCATGGAATTTCATATCGAAATCATTGAAGAATTCGAACGTCGCCGCGTTAAAAGGCAACCTCTTATAGTTATCTGGACTCAACATATAAATTCAGCGCCAGTAGACGCTTTTTTATATTAATAATGAAATTAATAAGAACAGAATCTAATTAACAATTTTTAAGGTCATCTATCTTTTATAAGAGTATTAGCAATTGATACATCAAACGATTCAGGGATAACTAAATATATTTTATTTCATGAATTTGACAAAGATGTGTTATCGAATACAATGATATGATATCAGCCATATAAAATATTTAAGGGGAAATGTTTAATGAAAGAGGCTTCAATTAAGTACATTCATGAGAAAAGGGAACAATTTAGTAATAAGGTTCTTTTATATGCTTTAGGAATTACATCAGTATTGATAGGTTTAAGTGTAACGTTAATTAACTTTAAGGCTATAATGATTGCTTACTTTATAGGTTTATTATTAATTTCTTATCTCACGTACAGAACAATGGACAAAATATACGCTGAAAAGGTTTCCCTAAAAAGAAAAACTGTAATTGAAAATTGTTTTCCAATTGTATCAAACGTAACTATTCAACAAAAAGAATTAATATTATTAGACATTGACTATATGTTTGAACGGTTAGAAGGAATGAGAGAAATAGCAAGAAAGGATAAGGAGCCGCTGGTTAGTATGAATGACATAGCGCTGATTGGTAATAAGCTTGAAAATAACTTGAAGTTAACTACAATTGAAGTTGACGGATTAAATAGAATGTACAGTAAAGGTAATCATAATCCTAACAATCCCAAATAATAATTAGAACCCTATTATAGAACAAGCGCCGTAATAGGCGCTTGTTCTATTTATATTGACGTTTTCTACGACTCTGTGCTTCTTCCATTCGGTAAATCTTATTTTCCATAAACCTCATGAAGCATTGTCCAGAATCTGGAGGGTTTTTTATTGAAAATCGTTCCCCATTTGTTTCTCTCAGTCAAAGAACGTACTAAATAGCAAGCTCTCTTTGCTCGACTAATACATACAAAAAACACCCTAAATTCTTCTTCCATTTTGTTTGGGTCAGGACTTATTCTATTCCAATAGAAAGGGAAGTTGTCCTCCTCCATTCCTAAAAGAATAACAACTTCGAATTCTAGACCTTTTGAACTGTGTCTGGTTGAAATAGTTACCTGATTATCAGGTTTTAATATTTGTACAAATTTTCCAACAGAGAAATCGCTAAATTCCCCATTCGTAGCTAAATCCATTAGTTTAGTTAAATTTTCAACTTCATCAGGGTAAGAATCAGAATCAACTAGGAGAATGGTAAGAGACAATTGTTCCTCGATCCAACAAAGCCAATCTGAAAGCTTTTCATTGCGTAACTCACTTTTGCGTAATACATTGTAAAATTTTTTCTTTTCAGATAAATCATCAATTATTAAGTATCCTTTATGCTGCATAAATAAACGAGCCCAAAACTCAAATAACTTTGTGAACGATTCTGCCCTGTAATCTATACTCCAAGAAGCACATTGAATCAGCCATGTAACAATTATGCTAACTTCAAAATCTTTGCGTTTATTAATGTGATATGGGATGTTGGCTTCTTGAAAACGCTCGCTCAGTCTTTTGGCATAGTCATTCTTGCTAACTAGGACACAGATTTCATTTAGAGCGACCCCTGATTGAATACAATCGGGAACTATTTTGTGAATTACTTTGTGAAATTGTTCTTCGATGCCTTCTGAACAGGTGATAAAGTTAAATTCTGCTTTTTCACCAATTCTGGTGCCTGCTCTGTAATTCTCAATTTTTTCTGCTGGTAAAGCCAATTGATAAGCATCGATTATTCCTTGATTACTTCGGAAATTGGTCAATAATTTAAAAGAAGCTATATCTGGCATTTTATATAGTTCCATGAGAAAATGAGGGGTTGCCCCATTGAAACTATAAATGGACTGGTTAGGATCACCCACGGTGAAAATCTTGATATTTGTTGAGGTGATAAGAGAAAGAATCATCTCATGCAAAGGTTTACCTAAGTCTTGATACTCGTCAATTAGAATCCATGGAAACTTAGCCTCTAAACAATCCCTCACATATTTTTCTTTCTGAATCAGAATTGTAGCGTACTTTACGATATCAATGTAATCTACTTTGCCTAAAGAATGAATTCTCTTCTCATATTCTAAAGTAGCTGCAAGTGCATCATTATTACTTGTGGCTGTAACTCTGCTCATACCTGTAATACCTAGTGTTCGTTCTTTGTCCATTTCTTCAAATGAAAGTGAATCCTCCTTAAAACCCAAATATTCAATAGTTTTTTTGAAAATTAGTTTTTTTTCTCTTTGGGATATTATTCTTATAGGTAATGGAATTCCATAATCAAAAAGATGGGCGAAAGGTTTAATGACTTCAGCAATACAAAATGAATGGACCGTTCCTAAAAATACATTACTCCTTTCTTGGTAGCCATACATATGAAGTCGATCATTAAATTCTTTGGCTGCTGATCTGTTATATGTAACACAAGCGAGACCTCTCGGAAATAGAATGCTTTCTTGCAGTAAACTCATGATTTTCAGTGTTAGCACCGTAGTTTTACCACTTCCAGGTCCTGCAATTACAACTGTACTTTTATTTGATTTGTATGCTTTATATTGATAAGGGTCTTTTCTAATTTCGGCTAGTTGTTGTTTATAATAGCTCATGATGATGCATCGACTTTTTCAATAATTTGATTAATTGCCGCTTCTATGTAATCAGGAATGTGAACTTTTAAGCACTTTGTCGACAACCTTTGTGCGAAACGGCCTTTCCCTATACCGTTATCACTATTTTCTATTTTTCTTAAACACGCATAATAATTTCCATTTTCAAGTTCAGATTTAAAATTTGCTTGTTGCTGTTCTCCACCTGATGTTAACTCATTAAAGGTACTGTAAATGACTTCTAGTGCAATAGGATTACTCATGCACTTACGCATAATATCGATTTCAAAGGTATACATCCCAACGAAGAATCCATACTCTGACACCAACAAATCTTGATCTTCTAGGTCAAAGAGTTCTTCGGGCTTAATTTTTTGTAAAGAAGTTAATATTCCTAATACATTTTCATTTCCTAAAAAACCACATAAGTCAAAATTGTTATCATGTTCAGAGGACATAATATGGAATTTTTTGATCATGGAACCATCGTTTTTCTTTGGATCTAAGATGTAAGCATAATAATCTCCGTCTGTAATACAAACATAAGGAATTCCAAGCTTGTCCAAATACTTAATATAGGGAGTGAAATTTGTAGAGTTAATATTGCAAACCATGATTCCTTTTTGATCCAATGGTTTGTTTAATAGATCCGCAAATTTAGGAATCAGATATTCCTCAGCAATTCCTTCAACCAAAATAACACCTTTTCCAAAAAAAAGTTCCCCTCGTTTCACATCCAAATACCTTTCTAAATCTTGCTTTTCATTTGGCAATAATCCTGTATTTGAGGCGGTCTTAACTTGGGTTCCGTCAGTTGTCCAGCGCAAATGTACAATAGATTCTAAAGGTGCTACAGATGATATGTGGGGGGAGTGTGTGGTCATTAAAATGGATGCGTTACCATGCATAACATCTTTATAAATAATACGTTGAAGTGCGGGATGTAAATGCGCTTCGGGCTCTTCCAACGCGAGTAATGTAAATCCTTTTTGGTTCGGGTTTGATTCATCCATAAAAATATACAGTAAACGAAGGTTTTCTTCAGTTAATTCATTTCTTAATTTAAAGCCTCCTTTTTCCGTTATTTCATAACAATCTCCAAGAATATCAGAGTTATCAAGATTAATTAAATCGAAATATTGATTGAACCTGAGATAGCTCGGAACAGTTCTGTCTTCAAGTGAAAGTAGAACAAGGGAAATATAGAGGATATTTGTTAATCCCATGCTTGTTTCACTAGTAGGTCTCTTGTTTTGACCGACCATTAGTTTAAGAGATGTCAAAATTCGATTAGGATCAAAATCCATTGTTTCAAGGTGAAGATCTGTGTCAGGTTGAAAGCCAATAACTTTATTAAATCGGGAGTTTATATTAGAGACTAGATCTTTGATTTCATCCATAGTGAGCAATTCGTTACTTTGTGACTTTAAATTTTGAGCAATTGATTCCAACTCATTTTTGTCAAAATCATAGTCTTTCAAGAGTTGAGTAATCGGTGACTTTTTTGAGTTTCTCATTTCGCTTTCGACATCTCGAAGAGCATTGATCACCCTGATATTAAAATACTTTCTTTGCCGATAGGAGAACGGAATAGCTTCGTCGTCTCCTTGATAAATGTTATATGTATATTGTTTAGTGCCATCTTCTCTTTCTACTGGATAATAACGATATGTAAGTCTGAAGGTCGGAGGAGCCTTGGAGACGGTGGCGTCGGATAAAACTGCAAGCAAAGTTTTATTGGTTTCAAATCCCTGTACTTCGATAAGAATTTCGATTTCTTCACCGTTTTCCATAGGATTTTCAAGACCATTAAAAAAATCGGACTCTCCAAGTTGTCGATCATCGTCACTTAGCCGAGGATCTAAAATAAGCTGCAATGCACGAATAAGATTTGTTTTACCTATATTATTTTCTCCAATTACTATTTGTTTATGGCTAAGTAAGATATCTATATCTTTGAAATTTCGAAAATTCTTAATCTTTATACGAGATATAAAAGGTGACTTCATATGTGATTTTCCTCCTGTTATCTATATAAGTCGTGAATTCAATTATATTCCATCCTGCATCTGATAAAAACATATATTTGGAATTCAAAGAAATTAAAACAAAGTATGTGAAATATAATTAATATTATTTTGTCAAACTCTATTGATTGTTAAATGAATTTATCGCACCCAAATTCCCCCACAAGAGGCGATAGATAAATTCTAGAACGATACAAAAACTGGTTTAAATGAAGTCGTTGCGGAAATTTTGCGGAAAATCGATGGACACCTCGATAGCCTTGAAAAAATCATCGTAACTGATGATGTAGAGACAATTAAGTCTAACATAGTGTCAAACAAAGAATTTATAGTTCTCTTCGAAGGTATTCCTTGGGATGATCTCACTGGTGATGAGGATAACGAGTAATTATACCCCGATCTGTTGCGCAAACATCTCAATATCTTCAAACAGTAAGACCAAACAATATTTAAGGAGGCATAACCGTGGCAAAAAAGGAAAGAACAGCTGTTGAACTAAAGGATTATTTCGATGAGGAGCAATTCAAAATGCTTGTAGGACAATATTACTTCTCTCAGCAGAATACAGAACTACAAAATGAGTTCATACAGAACCCAAAAGATTTTTTGTCTGATGCAACAGATATGACACTGATTGATGAATTTGAAGAAGCTGCATTTCTAACCAAATTCAACACTCTGTCCGACCAAGAAGTTCAAACTTTAATACCGCTTCTTAAAGAAGATTGCAATACTGATGAGTTTGATACTGAAGGTGATAGTGATGATTCTGATGACGAGGACGACGGCACAAACCTCATAGGCAGTTCAATGTTTCCTAATGTGGAAAACCAAGATGAACTGGAGGATGCACTTGAGGACCTACTTGAAAGAGGGTTAAAATAATAAAATGCGAGGGAGCAATGGAGCTCTCTCGCATTTTTATGACGCTCTTATTCAATGATTTTCGGTTACTATCAAAAAGAAACTTTTTTTTAATATTTAACGGGTTGTTCGCTCCTTAAGAAGCAGGGAGTATAATTTTCACTGAATTATATTTCTTATCATAATAGTCTGTGTTAAAATCTCCGTCAAAGGTGATGAGGAATTGACATCCACTTGTTTCTGCCAAAGTTAAGTGTATCGCATCGTAAGATTCGAGCTGATAGTCGGCTGAAAATTCTAATGCCAAATCGCCATCACTCTCATCAGAAGATGCAATCTCAACCATAAACCCCATTCTCCTGATAAGGTTTATTAAATTGTTATACATTTCGACTGATTCTTTATAATAGACAAATAATCCTGGCCGATAAAGAGGAAAAATTTTTTTTAGTTCTTTAACAAGCTTATCAAAACTATAGAAAAAACTTTAATAAGGGAATCCAATTGATGGCTCTTGTTATGATTTTTTATAATTGAACACAATTGGCTGTTCCTGTATCTTCAATTATATTAATTTGCTCTGCATTTGGACGAATGCCATTTCTATCCCACTTGTGTTTGATGTATAGTACGTTTCGAATTCATAGGTGATCACTCTTATTGGCTAAACAGGTTTGATATCACTTTGGTTTACATGTTTTTCGATACCACAATTCACATATAAAGGAGTTCCCCCTTCTATGACCATAGAAACAGTATTTTTTAATTTCATTGAAGATACGATGAAGGGAATACTACTAAATTTAGACAAACGAAATAATTTGTTTAGTTTACTAATACGAATTAATGATGCTAGCAAAAAAAGATATACTTGGTCAACTTCGGATCAAATATATATACCTGGAAAAACATTCAAAAAAACAACTCTTGATGCATATAATCAATTAATTTTTTTTGCCGAGGCCCTTGAAACGAGCAATTCCTCTTCCTCACCAAGAGGGGATCTCCTCCATCTTTGGGGAGTTTTAAACAAACATGCGATTAATTATTTCGCTTCCTTGTTTGAGAAAGATTACGGAAGTTTATTCAAAGAACATACGCTAGAGTACTTAATTAAAGTCTTCTTTTCGCAGACTTCGTTCGATCCTTATGATGAAAAGAAATTTATTCCTTTTATTTATTATCTTATCTATAGAGAGAAATTTGTTGAAAAGCGATTCTTTCGTAGTGATAAAATCATCAACTCATTTGAGTCGTGTTATGAAATCTTTTCTACATATGAAAATCACTATAAATTAAAAGCGTACAGTAAATCACTTGCCACTCCTCGAATTGAGTATGGGGTGAAGGTAACGATAGATGATATTGATTTAATGACTGGAATTGAATTCGAAGAGTTTATCGGGAATTTGTTTGAAAATATGGGTTATGCGGTTACACTGACGAAGGCATCTGGGGACCAAGGCGTTGATTTAATTGTTGAAAAGAATAAGGACCGTATCGGCATCCAAACAAAATGCTATACTTCAACCGTATCAAATAAAGCGGTGCAAGAAATTATAGCTGGACTTCGGTATTACGATCTTGGAAAAGGAATAGTCATTACAAATAACTATTTCACAGCTCCAGCAAAAAAATTGGCCGATGTCTCTAATATTGCTTTATGGAATAGGGACATGTTGAAGTTGAAATTAAATTCTTTGTAAAGAGTATTTATGATGCAGACTATAAAGAGCATTAAGTTAACAATGAACAATAGTTAAATGACAACAGCGGCGACCAAGACATGGATATTAAAGTCTTGGTCGCCGCTTCTTCTTTTATTAAAGAATGTCCTTACGAACAATTTGTACGTTCCGACGCAAATAAAAACTTCTGTTATTTTGAATCGCTGATGAACTATAGCTGCTGATCATTTGATTCTTCTCACACAGATGACTCCCCATCCATATGTCTACACCATGAGCGTCAATTAGTTCGATGTCTGTTGTGATGATTAGTTTATAATATAACACATTCCATTTCTAAGGGGTCTCTGTTTGAGTATATGCTCTCGCATTCCCCCTACTTCCCCCTTTTTTGTGTGTTAATAAAAAAAGCATCTCGCAGCAAATATGTAGACGTCCTTTTTAGCCTCATTTATTCTACAACAATGATCATTCTCTTATTAAATTCGCGGGATATCTTAGAATTTCTCAACAAGCATATTTTTTAGGTATAATTACCCATTTTTATATAATTAAGTTTAAAAACAACATTCCGTCTATTATATGTGCTATATTGGTATCGTTGTTAAATAAACCCACACATGGAGGTAAATGATGAAAAAAAGAACAACAGCTTTATTTGTTTTAAGTACATCATTATTATTTTCTTCTGTTGTTAGCGCTAACACCCATAGCCCAAGAGGCGGTAATGCCAATGGTAAAATTCAAGCTTGGTACGATTCTTCTATATCATCATATGGTTATACAAGTCATTTTGATCATGCAGTATCCACTTGGAATGGTAGAAATGCGAACGTCTCAATTTCCAAGACATTAAATAATTCTGGTCAAGTTGATAGATATTATGTTGGAACTACATCGGAAGAAGGTTTATATGGTCGTAATATTTGGTATAATGATTTAGGTATACCTGTAGATCCAGATTGGTTTTCTTGGAGTCGCTCTGTTGTTTCGGTATTTGACAATCAATTAAGGAATTTCAATGGCGGTGTTAATTTTACGTCGGCAAGAATTAAACATACTACTGCCCATGAAGTGGGGCACTCACTTGGTTTAGCACACACCACTGCAAGTGCTCAAGTTAGTACATCACTAATGACAGCAGGAGATAATTCATCTGTTAATAGAGACATTAACACTCCTTCAAGCTACGATATAAGTGAGTTAAGATCTCTTTATGGAGGACCTGGACTAATGGCTTCTTCCTTAAACGCAGATACTTCTAATCAAAATGAGGTTGACATTGAAACGCAATATGAAAGTTATGACACCTTATCTGAATTGTCAAGTTTTTCAGACCTCGTTGTTATTGCATCACCTACTGATGACTTTGAAAATAGAAAACATATTGCAACTTTTTACGATACAGGCGATTTACAAGATTATTACACGTTAAATAATCTTAGTATTAAAAAAGTATTAGAAGGAGATTCATCAAACATAGTGGAAAATTTAGAAGTAATTGAATCAAATGCTATAGTTGATTTTGGATTACAAAAAGTAAAAATGGTGAATGATGGATATCAAGAAACCCAAAAAGGAACCGAATATATTTTATTCTTAAGGAAAGATCCACAAGGCCAATATCAAATAATTAATAGAAACGAAGGAACCTTCACACTGGATGAGGTCAATTCTACAGCTACTAATAGAAGAGGAACTTTTATAACACGAGATAATGATATCAGAGATAATTTACTTAATGAAATTGCTACCACTTACTCAAACGAGTTGTAACTTTATTCTGGAGACTGAATATTCAGTCTCCTCCTTTCTTCAAGGAGGTAGTTATGAAAAAAATTAGCATCCTTTCAATTTCAATAATATTTTTATTGATTTTAATATTTGTATTAGTCAGACCAAAGCAAGATATCATTAGCGTTAACCTTGTGTCCGAAACAACGGAGATCACTTACACCGATAGTGAAAGCATCCAAATCTTCGATGATGCTATAAGAACCGTTAAAAAAGTACGCGGGTCTGTTGATGTGGGTGGTCCACCAACTTATCGAATGACTGTTACCTATGCTAATTCTGAGGTTGTCGAATACAGTCTTTATATGAATTTTAAAACGAAAAATGGCTTTTTGATTAAAAAAAGTAATAGTGAAAAGATGCTAGATTTAAAAGATCATAATTCGGAAGAGCTCGCTGATCTGTTAAGTAAAGAAAACAGAGAATAATATTTAAGGCATTCTTCAAAAAGTTATTCGTTATAGAAGCTCAATCCATTGAATATCTCTTGTTATTACTGATTTAACAGGGTTCAAGTTGTACTCTAGCTCACTCATTTCACTATGTTGATAATAGACACCTATTTGGTGTTTTTTTACGTTCCCCAAATTTTCGTGTCTTTACGAGGGAAAAAAATCCGATAGAATAATGGACTCACGAAGCTTAATTAAGCAGAAAAGGAACATTTGTTCAATGACAACAGCGGCGGGTTTAGACTTTCTTACCCAAATCTTTATCCACCGCAGTTTTTTATAAATAGAACAGCGCCCCTGCTCTTATTGAAGAACATCCTTACGAATAATCTGAACATTTGGTCGTAAATAATAACTGCTATTACTTCGAATCGCTGACGAGCTGTAGTTGCTTATCATTTTATTTTTCTCACACAGATGATTCCCCATCCATATGTCTACAGGAGCGCCAATTAACATTACACTTTTTAGTTCGGCGTCGGTTGTGATGATTCGTTTAGTCATACTGTCTCCTCCATCTCTATCTAATGGACTCCATTTCGCGTATAAGCCCTCCTATGTTTCAACCTCATAATCCCTTATGTATGAATAAAAATACGCCTACGTAGCAAATAAGCAGGCTTCCTTTTATGTCGCACGTCTTCTTAAGCATGACCATTCTTAATGTTCTAAATCAGCGTCATAATTCTTCGTTTTTTTCATTACCAACTTTGTTTAATCGAATCACACACATCAGTAAACAAGAACATGCGTCCTTTTTAGATTTAATTACATTTCATGATCAACTTTAATCTCTTATGATCAACTTTAATTTACTGGAACACTCCTGTTTCGATTAAATAAAGTTGGAAATATACATACCTTGTATTGCAAGCATTTTTTGAATCAGAGGTTAAAAATGATTAATTTAAAGTTGGAATCCCATTTAAAAAATATGAGGTATTTAATGTTGGCAATGGATATGCCTCCAACTTTCGTTAGCTAAAAAAAGTGTTGCATTTAAAGTTGGCAATGACACCTCCTTAATGTTCACCAGTCATAACAAAAAGACCATCGACTGTGTCGATGGCCCATAGATTTGCCTTATCATCCATATGAATACTCGGTCATATAATACACTCCATTTTTATTGGGCCTCTGTTTGCGTATAAGCCCTCATATTTCCCTCTAGTAAAAAAGTAACCTTTATTGATGAAGTCGCCTCGATAGCCAGCTAACGTCTATTTAATTACTCTTCTTCTCAATAATAATAATTCTTAATGTTCGAAATGGCGTCATTAAAATCTTAGATTTATCATTCCAAACTTTATATACGGTTAATTAACTCCTTTAATTTTCTTCATCAGTGTCAACTACGCTATTCAGAACCTCTGCATTCTTACGAATACGAATACATAAATACTTTAATAGATTTTGAACAGAAACGTATTACGAAAGTAGGTAGAATTCATTTCACTTCTCTAAAATAAACTGTTCTATTTTGCATACCGTATTTGGGTCTAAAAAAGCAGGATAATATATCTTTAAATTCCTAAAGCGAATCATACGTATATTCGCTCATTATTTATTTTCAGAGTGGATTTTCTGCCCCATTCTGTGGATAAACCCATGGGAACAAGCGTACTTACTGTGAATATCCTGTGGACAAGCTGTTAGTAAAAAAAAATGTTTACAAACACAATATATTGGGTTACCATTTATTTGAAAGCACAATATATAGATATGGAGGTGTCATAATGGCTAAATCCAGTTCACAAAAAACTTCAAGTTCCAAGATGTCAACTGTTGCTTCGAAAGCTCTACAAAGTAAACAAACCAGCAAGTTAACCAAGTCTTTGGCTGCAAGCGTCCTTTCGCAATCTAAATAATTTCAAATAACCTAACGGGAGTGAGTCTATGAGTAAAACAATTAAGATTAGAGTCGGCGGATCGAAGTCACAAACCAAAAACGATCTAAAAAAGTTTGAACGTGAAATCTCACGTGAAGTGGATAAGCAATTCGACAAATTAATAAAAAGATTAAAGTAAGCTTCACAACCTATACTTCTCCTCCTTCAGATGCGGGTACATCTGAAGGAGACTCTTATATCACAAATAATTACGAATAAATAATCCCTCAATCATTTTCTTTCAGATTAATCCTTTCGAATCACACATACCTGTTCTCCAAGAGTGATTCTTCATCATACATCGCTACTCTTCTTTTCGAAAATAACCATAGCTTCTACACATAAGGTTTATCATACAAAAATAATTGTAAAGGTGTGATCCAGATGGTAAAAGTAACTGGCTTTAAAGAATTAAATAACAGGTTGAATCAAATATGTAAAGGTGCCAAGGAACTTGGTGATCAAAAACAAATGTCCTTTGATGAGCTCTTCCCAGATTCCTTTATTCAGAAATACACCCCATCTGAAAATATCTCTGCTTTTCTAGAAGGCGTTGGTGTCAAATCGAAAGAAGACTTTGCGGCCCTTCCCCAGGAGGACTTAGAGGCCTATGTTCGTTCTACAACGAAATTTTCGACGTTTCATGAAATGTCCCAGGCTGCTCTTGCTGAAGTCGTATATAAAAGATTAGGCTTTTAGTTTGACAGTAGATCAAGCCCCTGCATAACAGCAGGGGCTTGATCTACTAAGGAGCGACCTTCGACTTTAAATAGTCCATCATATACCTTCCATTCTTTAAATAATGAATAGCTCTGCGCTTGATTTTCATTATAGAAATGATGAACCAGAATTGAGTTAACGGGCTGGACACTTCCAATATGTGTTAATGTTGGTTTACTATATATGGGGAAGCGGAAAAACGGACTAAGGAGTAGGAGTGAGTCTCATGACATCAGTCACACAAAGGATTGCACAGATTAAGCAACCTTATGGGGGCTACCTGAAACCAAAAGATTTTAATGAAATATTATTGGATGATGGAGTTGAACTTTACCCTGAAGAAAACATTAATGCAGGTCTAGTCGGAACAGCAGTTGATTATTTGACCCGTTATGCAATGGGCACTCCTGCTGCACAAGCGTTTGATATTTCACTACGTGGTGCATCAATTATTGGCGAAAGAGAAGACGCCGATTTCTTACTGTCTAGAGTGCGGGGGCTGGATGATCTATCAATAAGATCTGCATGTAAACTTGTGGGGTATGATGTATGCACTAGAGTCGGGATTATCGGATATAAGAATGCAGATGAAATTCATGCAGACGAAAAAACGATCTTCAATATTCGCACCATGGTAAATCGTAGTCTTGCCTTTTTCGAACAATATGGGCCAATCATCAAAGAAGGCTTCACTTTTGAACTTGGATACACACCAACGGTTACATCTGGCGATGGAGACTTCCTCACCGAAGATACCCTTTGGGATTTCAAGGTTTCAAAAAATAAGCCAACGACTGGACATACTTTACAATTATTGATGTATTACATTTTAGGTATTCGTTCAATGCGTAGGGAGTTTCATGACATAAAGAAATTAGGTATCTATAATCCAAGGTTTAACAAAGCTTATTTGCGTGAAATTTCAAAAATTGACTCTTCCGTGATAAAAGTGGTGGCTAGTGATGTTGTAGGTGTATAAGGATTGAATATATACGCTTTCATCAGAATTTATCGATAAAAGCACTTTAGGCACCCATCCATTTACTTACAATGAATATATTTTCAAGTACACAATTATCGGATACGTTAGTGAGTTAGTTATTCAATTAATTAAATTACGAAGTAGTATCTTTTCATTGAGGTTATAATCAGAAAAAATCGGAGGTTATGTACGTGGAAAGATTTGTGTCTCTAATGGTAAATCAAGGTGATTCATTCTATTTACAACGCGACAATTATTTAATAATTGTGGACGGCGGACTTGCGAAGAATAGCCTGACAAGTTTTTTCAAAATCAATGGGGGGAATGTAATTGAAAGCAACATGGTCGACATCTTAGTCTGCACTCATAATGATGCTGATCATGCGACTGGTATTCTTGGATTTTTAAAAGACGAGCGTCTATCATGTAAAGAGATCTGGTTACCAGGAACTTGGGCTAGTAGATTAGGGGATATATTAGTTAGCCCTTCCGTTTTTTTAGATGAGTTGGCTGAGAATATTCATAAAAAAAGCATAATAGATCTAGCTACTTATGGCGACGCTCTATCTGATTATGAGCAAATGTTAGACGTAAAAAATATGATGGAGGATTATTTTCAATTAGAAGAATTACACAATGACTTTGAGGTATCTTCGGAAAAGGATTTTGATATCTTTCATTTAGCTTATATGACTAAACACAATATTTGGTGGCAACTTGACCCAGACAAGATTGAAATATTTGTAGAAGCGATTAATGCAGCCAAAATGATAAAAGATATAGCGCTCGCAGCTTTTCAGAAGGGCGTTACTATAAAATGGTTTGAGTATGACAAATACGAAATGGCCTCGGGTGGGATAAAGGATATTTTAGAGCCATTGAATTCAAAGGAAATTAGCAAGATAAGAAAACTTGGCGCTTTAGAATACCTTGCCCTTTCTAAATCAAATAAACAGAGCTTAGTCTTCCATTCTCCTAAGACTCTAAATGCACCCGCTGTACTATTTTCCGCTGATTCTGACTTTGGTTTTGATCAAACAATTCCTTGGTCAAACGACATGATAATAACTGCATCACATCATGGTTCAAAAAGCAATCAAAACTGCTATAAACGGTACAACAATGATAATCCAGAGGCATTGAATTCAATTTGGGTCCGTAGTGATGGGCGATTTAAATCAAGGCCTGGGGACTGGTACTTAGAAATCGCTTCTACACAACGATATTGTACACGGTGTAGTCCAAATTTTACGTCCTCACAGAATGTTGAGTTTAACAATAATCAATTTAAATGGCATTCCTCAGCAAATACCTGTATGTGTCGTCAATAAAAGTGAGTCATTTATAATTAATATGTATGGAAGCCGTCGAGATCATCAGTAGATTATTTTAAAATATAATTTTTGGTTATTCCAGACTTGATCAACTTTTAAAGTATACTCAACATAAATTTATCCATTGATTTCTTGTCAACGTTCTAAGGTCTTAACTGTGAATAACTGTAAACAAAAGAGGTTTGAGCGTACTAAGACAGTAGACAATTATTAAAAACAGAAAAAACGCCTCTCATCGAGACGTTTCCGCATTTTACTCATCACCTTTATTAGCATCTTCTACTCGTTCAAAGCCTTCTGTTATAGATCGAAGTGGGGCTGGTTCTGGAGGAGCTGGTGGTTCACTTTGGTTTCTAGCATCATCGTTGGGATTAGTCATGTCATTCACCTCCTTGACTGCTATTAACTTTCGATAACTGAATTGCTTCAAGCTCTGATTTTATTTCTCTAATCACCTTTTCTTGCTCCTGAACTGTTTTCACCAAATCATTATGATCATTTAAATCTATCTTTTTAAATTGTATGGTATCAATTAGTTCACTAATCTTCTCAATTTCAATCTTTTGGATATCGCTTTTTTCATGAGCCATAAAATATGGGAATAGCGTAGTAAGACCTAAAATAAGCGATATGATCAATAAATATCCAATATTCCTCAGATACTTAAGCTTTCTCTCATTCAATATCATGTTCTCTTCTGTACTTGTCTTATAATAATGATACATATCTTTATCAATCTGATTTTTAACGCACTCTTCTTTGGGGAGATTGTAATAATTCCTATACTGTTCATAATATGTATCAAAATGAACTACATGCTCATTTGCCTTATTTTCTAAAACAGTTGGGGTCGGGATATATTTATAGCTATATGTGTAGTAAGCTTTCATTAAATAAAAGATAACCACAATTAAGGAGAGAGAAAGCAAGCTCAGCATTACATAGAATACAACACCCCACGTTCCTTTCTGGATATCTTCTATCCCATTGATATAAAAGGCATCCAATGCAATGAGCAAGCTTAAAAAACCAATTGGTGTTTGAATTCGCCCGTTTATTTTTTCTTTTTGTTCATGCTCATTATAATACATCTCTTTAAAGTGCTCTAAGTAGTAATCGTGTACAACAGACACTTTTTCTCCACCTTTTATTGAATAATTACAGCCACTTGTGTGAATGCCCCTCAAAGAAAGAAATTGCAGTCAGTATGCAATCTCCACAACAAATAAGGTTATGGGCCAAAAGCATTATACCATAAATGGGGATGACTGGGATGTATTGTTTCTCTTACTTTTCTTTTACGGAACAAAAAACAAAATGTTGAATATTACGATGTCTTACACTCAAATCTTGATATGTAAGGGGGATTCGTTTTGAAGAAAGGAGTTATTGTGTTATTGAACGGAGCCTCAAGCTCAGGAAAGACAAGTATTTCTATGGAACTAAAAAAACAGAACGACATCCCATTTCATCACCTATCCTATGGTGATTTTTCTGGTAACTACAATGATTTTATCAATAAAACATATCCAGGCATTAAACCTACACGAGTATTGGATGATGAAGTTGTCTCAGAGATCCTTTTTGATCCCATCAGCTCAGTGTACTATGCGACCATTAAATTGTTTTCGGAAATGGGGCTGAATGTCATCGTCGATACAGTAATTGACAATGACAAGCGTTTTAATGAGTTTCATGATCTGCTGATGGATCTTCCTACATTGTTTGTAGGTGTATTGTGTTCAAGAGACGGACTCATAAGAAGAGAGCATATTAGAGGAGATCGAGCGCTTGGATTAGCACTTTACCAGTTCGACATAGTTTATTCCTTTAATGAATATGACCTTGAAGTAAATACAGAAGAGCTGAGTCCAACAGAATGTGCCGATAAAATATTTAGGTTTATTAATTCTGATCAAGAATACTCGGCATTCAAGAAACTAAACAAAAGAGAGATTAGGGGTTCGTAGAGGAGAAATCCACAACCGATTCAAGCATTGGAGACGTTGCCCCTCTTCCTGACCGACGGATTTCGAAACTAAGTTAACAGGAATCTCAGTTTCAAAAACAAAGAAAATGAATTGCAGTCCTCTAATGATTGTCCTTTTCTCCAGTGGAAGACATGAAGTTTTAATCGGAACAAAAAAGGAGCATTTTATAGATAACGAACATCACAAAGCTTATCATTATTTACTTGGCAAAATTAAATTGGCTTACTTCTATGGGTAAGAATTTGCTTGCGATTCATATTACCTCTAACGGCATTGATTATTTTGAATTATCATTATCCGATTAAAAAAATTACTCATACTTGAAATAAAACCCGCCAAGCTTTAGCCTGACGGGTTCATTCTTATAATCCCAACCGTATCTCACTTGTTGAATCTTAATGCTATGGTTCTTTTTTTAAAGGGCTAAAAAATGTCATTGATAGTGTATAAAATAAGTCCGTATGGACACCGCTAACTTAGAAGCTCAAATTAAAAATTTTATTACACTATCAATCTATCTCGAACAATCATACTCAAAATTTCCTCTAACTCTACATATCTATATGTATCAAATCTAGGAGTATCAATAGTTTTATCAAACTCAAATTGTAAGTGATTATCAGGATGATCAGCCATTTCCATTACCTTATCATAATGGAAAATATACCGAACATTTCCTTCATCAACCTTTACAAAAGCAATATTCGAAATTGATATTTCATATTTTCTATTTCCTATTTTTTCTAAACTTTGGGCAATCATCAAAATTGAACCGTCTACAAACTTTAACGGGAACTCATTCCAATCTGTTGTTTCACCAGCATGAAGTATAGAATAATTACCTAAACCAATTTCTGCAAACTGGCCATAATCTTTAAGTTGAATATGTTCAGCAACCCAAGCGTTTTCAAAAAAGTTTTCATACTTAAATATCGTTTTTTTTAGGTATATTTTATATTCATGTAAGCTACCTTTAAAAATCATTATTCTCCATCTCCTTCAATAGTTTCTCCATCCGTTCCCACATTTTCAATTGTGCTCTTGAATAATTTTTAACCATACCGCTAGAAATTGCTTGCTTATATTCTTCTACATTGCCATACCCAGATGTAGTGCGAGCTCTATTTACATTTCTTAATATATCTTCCTTGGTGGCTTTTTCCACGACTTCTTCATTTAATTCCAGCCGAGTATCATCATCGGTGTCCTCAAACTTCATAGTATTACCTCCTTTCTCAACTATTTTTCCCGTATTTTTATCTAGAACAAAATATTTTGTATTTTCATTTTTAAAATAGGCATCTACATTTCCTCTGGCCTCTTCTTCTGTTGCGCTTACTTTCATATCTGATAATATGACATATGCAGGGGTCCCCCACCCTTGTTCCTTATCACTTTTTTCTATTTCAACAAACTTTCCTGACTTAACATCATATTTCAATTCAATAATGTTTTTGCCTTTATTTTCGTCAACTTTTAATATTCTAATATCGTCTTCACTTATCATTTTTTTAATCTCTTTATCAGAAAAATGCGACATTTTAACACATCCTTTAAAATAATGTATGATCTTCAACCATATAATTAAATTTGCATTTTTAAAATCCTAATAATTATAAGAAAGCATCTAACCTCACATAACTCAAATAGCATTGTGAAAATAAATCAAACCTTGTTTAAAATGTCAAATTCCATTTATAGATGATCTTAATTGACTCCCTATAAAAAATATTCCGAATCACTTTCATTTTTTCCAATTAATGAAATATCTAAATCATACTATTTATTGCATCAGTTATAAAGTACAGTTGCTCATTTCACAGAGCAATCGCTTATGGATCTTTTCATAAGTCCTTATTATAAAAAGGCTGAATGTTCAACTTTTCTATAACATCCACTTTGGATGATGAAGACCCAACATTTTTATAGAATACTTAGCTATAAAGATACAAATACTTGAACCTTGAAAATACCCCTCACAGAACTACACTAAAAAGAAACGAAGCCCGAATAGGAAGGCATTCAAATTAATCAACTCAATCGACTAAGTTTGTCAACAAGCAGGCAGGTTAGTTTGAAGAGGCATGTTTATGAGCTAATTACTAGTTTTCCACATAAAATCATGTTTAAGTGTATAAATACGGATAATGAACTACTGGTTATAAATTTAATTTCTCGGATGATAACATGCAACAGATATTACAAATAGCGAAGGAAGTTAAGACAATGAGTAAAATGATACCTGATTTGATTATTAGTAAGAAAGAAACAAAAATACTGATTAATAAGTTGGATCTAAACTCTCCAGTTGAAATTACAGAAGAAGATTACATTAAAGTTTTTGGCGATAGGACATTGAAATCATTACTACTTCAAGCAATGGAAGAATCCAATCACTTTGATATGGGTAAGCGCAAAATTAAAACGAACACAGGAATTAAACAAATAGTAGGATGTGTTTTAGAGAACTTCATTGTTGGCTTAATGGGGATTGATTTAACGACCAAAAAGAACCTCTTTGAATGGTGTACGGGGATTACGTACCATACCTTTAAAGAGGGCATGTACGGTTACGACAATTTTATTTCGTTATTATTTGCTGTCAAAGTAGTTGGAAGAGCCTCTAAGCTAACCAAAATTCATCAACCTGACCTATTTTCGACATCTGATGCTCATGATATTGAATTTTATATTCCTGATCTGAACAGGCATAATAAACTCACCCCGTTAGGTGGACTGCAAGTTAAAGCATTGCAAGGCAATGAAAAAGTTCGAATTGTCGAGCCTCTCCTAAAGAAGAAATATAAATGTGTTCTCACCTTGTTGAAAGACGAAAAACATGTACATAGCTACGAAAGATGCTCGGACATCCTCTATGATCTTTATAAAAAGGGTGAAATTGATACATCCGACTACTTAGAATTTACACGCAGGATAAAAAAGCCAAATCAAGTCGGTATTCCGCAGAGATTAATTAACGATATCTATACGTTACTCCTTAAATTAGAGAATGATGGATTGAAAATATTGGACAAGGATGGTAATGTACTTTCAAACAAAGAATTCCTTGTCAGCGGGTTAATTACTGCAATGTATACCTTGGACCAAGGGGAAAGCCTCATTATTACGGAAAGTGAAGAAAATAACAATTTTACGATCAATTAATGAAAACAGACCTATTTGAATACCAAGGAGAAAAGGGATTATCGCATATCCTTTGTAGCGATTTTAATGAATCACAAAACCTCCCATGTTTTCTTCTTACGAAAATCCTCCACCCTTGATAAAGAGACCCCGTTAAACAGGAAATCAGATCAGCGCATACAGCAGCCATCAAGACTTGGAAGATGTCTTGATGGCTGCTTCTTCTTTTCTTATTGAATAACATCCTTCCGAAGAATTTGTACGTTTGAGCGCAAATACTAGCTGTTCTTACTTTGAATTACTTTGAATTACTTTGAATCGCTGTTGATCTATAACTATGTATTCACACAGATGATTCTCCATCTATAAGTCTATAAGAGCGACGATTAACGTTGCGTTTTTCAGATTAGCATCTTGTGATGAATAGTTTCGTCGTAATGCGCATTAAAGGAACAAAGCCCTCTTCTGTTGAATGTAAAAGTTGTTCAAATAGAAATTTGAAGGGAAGTGTTTTGTATTGGCAGTACAAGTACATGCCTGTTTGCTTGGTAATTGGGTAAATCTCACTGATGATCCTGAATGCAAAATTGGTGAGAGTGGTTCTTCACCATATATTTGGTGGGAAGAAGGTGCGAAAGTTTGGAGTCCACATACAAGAGAAGAACAGCATACGATGTATCAGCTTGATTATGTGCATATTGTTTATAAAGGCACTGACTACCGAATTCACCCGATCTTTATTCAGATCGTAAACAATTAAATTTTCTTTCAAGATCTTCTTTAACTGCTCCAAGTTAGCAAACTCCATATTGGCGGCTTGGAGATTTTTAACAAAGTTTGCGTCTACCAAAAACTGAAAAATGCTAAATACTGCAAAAAAATTTTACCTTATAGGATTCTCCTTAAATTACATGCCAAAATATGCAATCAAATTCCTTAAGAAGGAAACATCGATTAATCGAAACAGCGGAGACCAAGATTTTGGCAGTAAAGCCTTGGTCCCCGTTTCTTCTTTATTAAAACCTCGCTCCTCTTACTGAAGAACATCCTTCCGAACAATTTGTACATTCGGACGCAAATAATAACTGTTTTTACTTTGAATCGCTGATGAACTATAACTATGTATCATTTTATTTTTCTCACACAGATGATTCCCCATCCATATGTCTACAGGAGTGCCCATTAACATTACACTTTTTAGTTCGGCGTCGGTTGTGATGATTCGTTTAGTCATACTGTCTCCTCCATCTCTAATGGGCTCCATTTCGCATATAAGCCCTCATAAGTTCCAACCTCATAAAGCCCCTTATTTATGAATAAAAGGTGCCCACAAAGCAAATAAGAAGGCTTTCTTTTTTGTCGTATGTCTTCTTAAGCATGACCATTCGTAATGTTCAAAATCAGCGGTATAATCCTTCGATTTTTCATTGCCAACTTTAAATTAATCGTTTCGGACGCTCTGTATTCGCGTTTCGAGCTTTTCATTGCCAACTTTAAATTCGTTTTTCCAACTTTAATTGTGCTTTACCAACTATTTTTTATCATTTTCAACTTTATTTAATCGAATCAACTCCACACAGCGAATAATCGCCCGTTGCACGGTCTCACCTGCTCCTACCAGCAATACAATGCTGTTCAGAAGTTCTGGTAGCTCGAGCATAATATTCTGCTCTCTCACCCTCACCTTTTTATGTAAATCACTCACCATAGCAGCTGGTAGAGCTACCGCCAAGAAAAAACCTAGAATCAGACCTGTCTGATCGCCGCTAAATCCTGTGATCAAACTTCCACCCACAAGCAGCAACCAACTGTAGCTAAGCCTCTCACCCATGAACAACAGGGTTCGTTCTGCACTGTAACGCATCCCATAACTTCGCTGCAGGGAACGTTGAATCCTGAACATCAACGATGGAAAACGACTGACAATGCCGGTTTTCTCAATGAGCAGCAACAGCGGTTCACCCAGCTTCCGAAGTCGTAATCCTTCCATAGGAAGTTCTCTTAATCCGTCATATCTTTTTCCGCATTTAATTCGTAACAGAGCCCAGACAACAAGTAAAAATATAGTGACTACTGCACATAGCCATCGCATGATTTCATCCCCTTCACAGCGGAATGTCCATTATTTTAGTAGTCCAGAGATAACATAAAAACAAAGCTACTAATGCAAGCGTCGATATGGCTATACCCGCTCCTGTGTACATGGGCTGCATGTAGTCTCCTGCAGTCAAACTCATAAAGATCACCATAATTAGTGGAGATATTAACAGCGCTTTCGCTTCGAATTTCTTCTGTGAAATGCTTACAGTAATATCTTGCTGAATATCCAGCTTCTCTCCAATAATCGTAGACGTACGGCGCACTACTTCTACCAGATCACCGCCTGTACGTTTACATACAGAGAACACGTCAGCGAACCGCTCAATATCTTCCATTCCTGCTCTTTCACTGAATTCCCGAAGCGCTTCCTCTACTGGCTGACCGTATTCCATGCGCGTACAGATAATATTTAGCTCCGAGATCATATCGCCGCCCCCCTCCGGGTCCAGCATACGTAAGTCTTGGACCGCTTCCCGGAAAGCATTCTCGACCGATCGCCCTGCTGAGAGTGAGGAAGACAATGAAAATAACGTCTGTTTAAACTGTAAATTAAGCATACTCCGGCGTCTTTTCAGCAAATAATTACGCAGCATACGAGGTGCATACAGCCCACCTGGCATAAGTAGTAACGACAGTATCCATTGATGATAAAAAAGATATCCCACTCCAAACAGCAGCAAACCACCTACTGCAATAGCCAGAGTTTTCTGTATCAAGGTCAACTCATATACCGTATAATCCGGCAATAATGAATGGCCTCTGGAATCAGCTTTCTTAGGCTTTTCAGCAGCAAACTTAATCTTAAGCACTACCTCTTCCCCCTTTTAGAATTCAGAATCCAGCCTGTGATAACGGATAGGAGGTTACACCAGCCATTCTAAGCTTTGCTGTATGCATAAGCGGGTTTGCGCAAGAAACCAGCCCTCCTTGTACCCGGCCCTCTCGTTCACCGGACTCTCGAAATTCATATAGAGGGTTCAAGACCACTTCTCCATCTTTCAGGCCTGCAACCTCACTAATCTCCATCACTCGCCTAGAACGATCACGGAGCCTAGATAAGTGTACGAATATATCAATCGCCGATGAGATTTGCTGACGAACAACCGTTACCGGCAGATCCGCAGCACTTAACACCATCGTCTCCAATCGACTGACCATATCGTGCGCGCTGTTAGAGTGACCCGTTGATAACGAACCATCGTGTCCAGTGTTCATCGCCTGTAGCATATCGAGGCATTCCGCTCCCCGTACCTCACCCACAACAATTCGATTGGGTCTCATCCGCAGCGAAGAACGAATCAAATCTCGAATGGAAATCTCCCCTCTGCCTTCCGTATTCGCGTTCCTAGTCTCCAGGGAAACCAGATTTGGCACCGTTACAATCTGTAGCTCAGCAGAATCTTCTATTGTGATGACCCTCTCCTGTGAAGGGATAAACTGAGATAACGCATTTAGAAAGGTGGTCTTCCCCGAGCCCGTTCCCCCGCTTATAAAAATGTTGTATTTAGCAGCTACTAAGATTTGCAGTAGCTCTGCTGCTTCCTGACTTAAAGCTTCACGACTCACCAATTCATTCATCGTCATCGGCTTCTCCGGGAATTTACGTATGGTCATCGCTGGTCCCTTCAGTGAGACTGGCGGAAGTACAATATTCACACGGGATCCATCCTTCAACCGGGCATCAACGATAGGAGAGGAGTCATTTACTACCCTGTTAACACCGGATACTACCGTTTGGATAATGTCTTCCAGCCTGCTGCTGGACTCAAATTCCAAAGGAAGACGACGAATCTGACCCTCCTCTTCTATAAAAATTTCAGTATGACTATTGATCATAATCTCCGTGATCGCCGGATTATCCACTAATGGCTGAAGCACATCCAATCCTCGGAAGGAGTCAAATAGTCTCTTAACTAACTCATGCTTCTCCTGTGCTGTTAAGTAACGGAGGCTTTCACTTTCTAGAATCGTTCGTTCGATAAACCCAGTAAGTTCACGGTTTCCTACTGCAGAAGTCACATCAAGCCCTGCACGAATCTCACTACGCAGCGCCCTGAACATCTCCTCATTCATGGATATTCTTCCCTGTAAAAACTAATGGGAGTGCTGGCTCTACAATCCGCTTGCACAACTGCATGATCTCCTGCTGAAATTGTGGAGAGTTCAAAAAGAGCTCTTCACGGTGTTGCAGCGTCCATGATGGGATAAAGGGACATACGCCTTCAATGATAATTCCTTCAGGAGGCACCCACTCTTCCAAACGATCCACTGCAAAATTCACTACAAATTTACTCTTGTCCATCACATGGGGGGACATGCCAGAGTTAGGAGCGGTGCAATGCGACAGCCATCTCATAGTCTTATACATGCTTACATCATCATTTTTCAGGACCCAAAGTAAAATCCCACTTCGCTGCAGCACAGCCTTCGCACGCTCTTCCTCGATGCTGCCGGTGTCCACAATAACAACATCAAAGTTTCTCTCCGCAACCAGCCGCTCTAACAAATCCAGCGTATCTTGCAAAGTCATCTGCAGCATTTCCTTCACATTAATAACTGGTCTGAAAGCAGCAGTTCGGAGGTGATCATATCTAATGAAGTATTGTCCTAATTCGATCGTATCCGCTTCATCCTTGTCTCGATTGGCCTTTATTTCATATAGCAGCCGCTCTAGTCCAGGCGTATAACCTGCAGGGATTCTGAGAAACAACCCACTGCTGTCTATACTCTCAAGGTTCAGATAGAAAACCGAAAGGCCCATTTCACCAAGCTGCTTCGCCATATTCAATGCTATCGTTGTTTTGCCCATGTTGCCGCTGGCAGAGACAACCCCCAGCAACAGCGTTTCATCTAGCACAGAAGATCCTCTACCTCTCTGAACTTCACATAACTGGAGAAATGCTCCCAGGAGGGAAGGAAGCGCCTGATATTTGGCAATCATCACTCCCCCTCCCAGGCTTTTAGAACTCTTACCGAGATAACCTCCATCCTCACTCAAAACTGCCCATGGAACCGTGCTTTTCCCCTCTACTAGCCAAGCCTCGATAAAAGAAGAGTCCCCCACAACAGCATCCGGGATGTCCTCTCCCCTCATAAATTCGATAAAAGCATCCATTCGGCTAAAAGCCGTAATACGCAGCATTTCTCCGTACTCGCTGTGATGAAGATAGTGCAGTAATGGTTCGATATATTGACTTTCACGCACTGCGAGCACAATCCTTGCCGCCATGAAACCACGCTCCTTTCGATAAGAAGAAATCCATTATTTCCTCAAAAAAAGACAGCAAAAAAAAGCACCGACAATAACCGTGGATACGGTAATTGAACGGTGCTTCCGTTACTATTCCTTTAATTTACAGCTATAGTAGCATATATATATGAAGGCAGCAATAAGTTTTTTCGCACACTAGCTGGATACTATACTCTCATCTTATCTTCGCGCCAGTTCTTAATGGCAGACCGAATATCAGCAGGAATGAGCTTCTCCTTCACCGCCAGTTGACACAGTCCTGGAAACTCATCATCACCCGCATAACGTAGCGCTATAATTTGGGCTATTTCAAGCTCTGGGCTCAAGGCTTCGCCCGTCAGACGGAAATAGCGGAACTGCTCTTCCACTCTCACCACGCGGTCCTGATTTTTTGTCGCATATATACGAATTCTTGTAATCGCAAAAAGTAAGCATAAGGACATACCGAATAACAGCAATGGCACCGTTAAAGCACCATCATCACGTATCTCTTGAACAGCATAAATCGCCGACCACACAAACAAAATTAGCGCAAGCGGCATCGTCACAAAATGAAAAGGCCAATCAAAACGCATAAATCCCTTGGGCTTCCCTTTATTCATAATTCATCTCCATATTTTATATGACTTGTAGAGCGCTTAAAGCTTGGTCTCGCCGGGAATAGCCACGATAAAGGGCTTGTTACCCTCCCAGTTCAGCGACTTCCCTGAAACTTTAGTCGTTCCATCCACATTAACGATTCCGCAAATAATCTGACTTCCCCATACACTCGTATAATAATAGGCATAGGATGGGGCTAAAACAGGGGCTTTACCATATTCCTTCGCAATGGGGTGTCCGAATATCGCGGTAAAATCTTTTTTATCAGCCTCTTTCGAATTGTCCAAATCTGCTTCCCATACGACTGTTCTAATGTTGTCTTTAATCTCATAATACGATACAAAATGCCCATAGATTATGAAATATCCATCAGATCTGCCTTCAGGAAAATAATACGACATAGACAACGCTTCATTATCACCCGTTAATTGGGACGGTTCTCTTTCTTCAACCGGGAATTGTAAAGCAGCAATGCGGGAAACTACCAAGTCCCTACTATTATAATTCTGCACAAGCTTCGCATTTGCACGTTCCTGAACCCAGACAGTATTCGTAGTAACATCTACCGTTACTCTTGCTCCAAGAGCTTCCGCAATAAATCTCAGCGGCACCGTAACTCTTCCATCCATGATGCTAGCAGGTGCATCCAGTTGTACAGATTCGGAGTTCTTCCACGCCGTTCGAGAACCCACAGCAAGCATAATCTTCATGGAGTCTCTAACGATCGTTACTTGCTTTGTACGGGCTTCCCACTGAATAGAAATATTCTTGAAGCTCTCAAAAGCCTTCAGCGGAACCATCGTCTGTCCAGAGACGATTTGCACGCCGTAATTCACGCTCGAATTATTCACCATTACCTTGAGCTTAGCATCTGCGGATACCGTTCCCATCGTACCTAAAGGAGCTAGCATAACTATTAATAGATAAAGTCCTGCCTTTCGCAACATCCCTTCACCCCTCGCTAAATGTCCTTAGATATACCAAATTATGGTTACATTATAACATCTAGCCAAATCCCAGATTACAAAAATCTTTGTTTGATCTCCGGTGTTGGGAGCAGACATTGCTCATCGCGCCCGAACCAACGGTAACGATTCCTTGCAACATAGCGGTAAAGGATATTCCGTATTGGGCGCGGCACTATAATGAAGATATACGCAGCAGGCCAAGGCCATCTCAATCTACGTGCAATCCGCAGTACAGCAGCCGACTCTGTATAATACACACCGTTCTCCAGCAATACAACTGTGTTCAACTGCCCAGGTTGAAGTCCAGCCTCACTCATTAGCTTAGCGGCAATTTCACTTTGTAAAGGGGCGAATAAAAATTTAGCCTTGGGATCACGCGGGATGATGAAACGAATCAAACCTTGGCAAAGATGACACACCCCATCAATCAACACAATGGACTTATTTTGCATAATGTTCAGCTCCTCGTTCATAGCTCCCCCTCCCTATATAAATAAGTGTATCGCATATTTTGGGTAAACAAAAACGCGGGATAGAATCCCGCGCCAACATGTACCGTTCTTTAATTATTCAGCAATTGCCTTTTCAATCCATTGATCACCGATCATTTGTCCTTCGAAATCAGCAGTGAATGCCTCCATGCATTTACAGATGAAATCTTTGCGGCAAATTGGACATGGAGTTTTAAGCAGGCGGCTGATGTTCGTCATTTTCCATTCCGGAAACCGATTATAAAACGCACGGCACTCCGTTCCATCAGCAAGCTTGATAATGAACTCGTACAATCCTTCCTTATCGTTGCTGCTGGCTTTGGTCACATTCGTAATATTCGGTCTGTAAGACATCTTCATCACCCATTATTTAAATTTTTGGTTGTAAATTGCACACGCAACATATTCTCAGATACTTAGACATATTAAAGAATTTTAAGAGTGATGTCAACCAAAGACGCCTAACACGGAGGCTATTTATTGCTCTTTTCTGATCAACGCCTTTATTCAGTCATTATTTCCATAAAATATATACAGATACATTTAATTTATGATCATTCATTTTGCTGTGATTTGATAAACCGAATGGGCGTTAATGGTTCATAGAATTTTCTTATTTGGCTCACCCTCATAAATAGTGTACAATTAAATTGCGATAAATTAAAATTAGGAATTACAAAGGAGGTGGCATCCATGAGTATTTATGATTTTGAGGTCAACACTCTTCGGGGTGCAGAAGAATCATTGTCCAAGTACAAAGGTAAAGTACTCCTTGTTGTGAATACAGCTAGCAAATGTGGGTTTACTCCTCAGTATAAAGGGCTTCAGGAAGTGTACGAGAAATTTAAGGATCGTGGATTCGAAGTACTTGGTTTCCCAAGCAATCAGTTTGCTGGCCAAGAGCCTGGCGAAAGTGATGAAATTGCAGAATACTGCGAGATTAACTATGGAGTAACTTTCCCAATGTTTGAGAAGATTGATGTAAAAGGTGATGAAGCACACCCATTATTCAAATACTTATCAAAGGAAGCACCTGGTGTTCTAGGCTCAAAAAGCGTGAAATGGAACTTCACCAAGTTCCTGGTGGATCAAGAAGGCCGTGTCCTTAAGCGTTTTGCTCCTAAAACTACTCCTCAGCAGATCGAATCCTATATCTCCAAGCTTCTGAAATAATCCATTCAATAAGAAATTTTAAAAAAGGATACTGGCCACATCACTCAGCCCACTAGGTGATATGCGGTCAGTATCCTTTTTGTCATTATCCAATATACGAAAATACAGCTTTCCGATTGCTCGTTAAGCATAAAAAAGAAGCCTTGCATCGCAAGGCTTCTTCCGTCATTCTGTATGCGGTAGAGAGGACTCGAACCTCCACGGGTATACACCCACTACCCCCTCAAGATAGCGTGTCTGCCATTCCACCACTACCGCGCGGTGAGATAAAACATAAAACTTTGTTTGAGGTCAACATTCATTATTATAAATGTACTTCCCCGAAATGTAAAGGCGTTGATTTAAGAATTTTCGTCGGCCCATTTCTGCTTACGATATTCAGTGAATGCTAGGTATTCTTTAATGAATTCCTTTTCCTCTGGAAGCAATTCATTCGTTCGATCTTCATTCAACTTCACTTCTCCGAAATCATAGTCCTCATTGCTCTCTTTCAATATTTCAGATGTATTTCTACCTAAAATAAGCCAGTCCAGACTTACATGAAAAAAAGCGCCGATCTCAATTAATTTATGTGTTCCCGGAGTAGATTTGCCCCGCTTCCAATCTCCCATATTACCTGTGCTTATATTTAACTGCTCGCAGAATGATTTCTTGGTGAGACCTTTTTGCTTAATTAAGTACTCTATACGTTCGTATATGGTCTGCATCCGTAAACCGCCCTTCACAAAAAAATAAAAAAAGACTTATTTAAGTAATTATCTATTGCAAAATAACGCAAAAAAGTATATAATTGGTGTTACTATGTATTATCCGATTATATCATATGGCTAGAGTGACGATAAGAGGCGACTCAGGTGACAAGTGTCTGATGTAATGCCGTCTGACCCCCTTAATTAACATGTCATCCCGAAGGATCTCTAGGAGGGAGCGGTGACTTTTGTCAAAATGCTTATCATCTTCCATTATCCATTCACTTGAATATCTGCCGCACAATGCAGTGGTCATCAACAGCCAAGGAGTTATCCAGTTCACCAACAGGAAGTGGAAAGCATTTAGTCATGAATACGGCCTCTCCCCTCACAAACAATGGATTGGAGCTTATTATTCGGAGCTTCTGCAAGATGTGATCATCGATTCCGATCAATGGGCCAAGCTTTATGATTCGGTGAAAATTATACTTCGCAGAGAGCAACAGATTTATACCTCTGAGTTCATCATACAAACCGCCTATAAAGGGACGCGAATCTTTCGTTTGGAAATCTATCCGCTGCTCTCTGATTATTACCTAGAAGCTGCTTTTATAATTTCTCTATATGATTTGGGTGTATTTATAGAAGGAACTAAGATGTCGGGGATCACAAGCATCTGTTCGACATGTCAGCCAACACAAGAGTTAATCCCCATCTGCGCTTCCTGCAAATCCATTCGAAATTCTAAGGATGAATGGATCAACATTGAACATTTTTTAAAACATCAGCTTTCTCTGCAATTCACCCATGATATTTGCCCAGACTGTGTCAGACAGCTCTATCCTCAATATGCAAGAGCCTTCAAGAACTAATCAACTTGTCTAACCTTATAAAAAAAAGTAAGAAAACCTCTGCGAAGCAAAGGATTTCTTACTTTTTATTTGTATGCGGTAGAGAGGACTCGAACCTCCACGGGTATACACCCACTACCCCCTCAAGATAGCGTGTCTGCCATTCCACCACTACCGCATAATATGACCCGTATGGGATTCGAACCCATGTTACCTCCGTGAAAGGGAGGTGTCTTAACCCCTTGACCAACGGGCCTTAGCAAGGTTGTCTAACGTGACAACAAAAATTATGATACCAGAAATATAAGGACATGGCAAGAACTTTTTTTCACACCACTTCAGCCTGTAGCATTCTTCGATTCTTCAATCATCTCTATATCCCAATCACGTCTAATCCTTGCCTTGATCTCCTCATATTGTTCCCTGGAGTCGCTGTGTATCTCATGAACATAAAGAAGCTTCCTTCTAGGAGCATGATCCTCGTAACGAATAAGTTCAATAGAAAAATTCACGCCGCAAGACCGTTATAATAAGACATATCTCCTTGATGTGTAAACGAAAGTATAGCTGTCTGTGTAAGAACGAGAGATATTAAGGAGGCTGCTAGATTGGATAACTTGATTGCCGAAACGGCTGGCGCTTTTCCTTTTCTCATCATAACGATCGCCCCATGCACCGCCATAACAATTTCTACAAAAGTCATGCATGTGATGGCGAGTGCTACATGCATAGAATAAGTTTGGTTTTCGTTGATCCTTGTTTGATATTCATTCGAATGCTGAATCTTATAGCAAATAATATAACATTTGTGTCTCATTGTTACATACAAAAAAAAAGCTTATTCCCAACCGATAAACGGAAGGAGAATAGGCTGTAAGCTGTTCACATTCTCCCTTTTAATTCCAATTCTTTAATCTGCATCATATGATGTCGGTCATGCGATATAAAATCCTTTAAATAGGACTCAAAGGAAAACCTTCCGTCAACATATTTTTTCAAGTATTTCCCCTCTTCAAGGCTACTTATACAATCTAATAGTAAGTTACGATACTTCATAGTCAATTCTATTAATTCATCTTTGGTTTTTGTCTTACCATATGTAACAGCATCATTATTGAATTGATCGTAATCAATAAGTTGAAGTGTTATCGCTTTATCACATGCTATCGGTTCTATCGTCGATTCATAGAAGTATTTATCCCATAATATAATATGACTAACAACATCATGAATTGTCCATTTTCCTTCAGCGATGGGTGTTTTCCAATCTAAATCAATAATTTCTAGAACAAATCCATTCCATTCCTTAAACTGATTTAGCAAATCTGATCTGTTATTCATTGGCACATCTCCTTTTTTAGTAAACATCTTTAACAGCATTTATTAATACTCTCTTGATACATTATCTCAATAACAAACTGTTAAATGGGTACTCTCACGGTTTTTTTGAAAGCTCTATTAATGCATTTTTTGCCGTAATTGAAGAATATCTTGGTTGATTTCTTTACTATGATTAAAGAGTAGATGTTTTTCAAGGAGCAAGATAATATCATCAAAGTACGGCAAATCATATCCGAAATATGGATCCAAGTACCTGTCCAAACAAAATAATAGACTTCTCTTTTCAGAAACATCTTTACGATTCAAAAAATCGTTGATTGCAGTCACTCCTGTAATTATGATATCTCTATGTTTCTGCGTATAAGTTACATAACTAACATCTCGTTCACCCAAAAAAACACCTCTTTTCTAACTTATCCATTTAAATATCCCCTTGTTATATGATGTCAACCAACTCTCTGAAACGACTACAAATTATGCTTCCTTCCAATTTCCCACTTCATAAATATATTTATATCACTTATCGCATCTAATATTATCCCTCTATGGATTTCGTTATATCTTAATTCTTTTAAAAATAATTGGTTTTACTAGTCTCTTATCTAATCGACCTTTAGTTCTTGCTATATGCGCTAAACCAAAAATTGAATTAGCTCTCACTCTTGCATCCTCATGCTG
Organism: Paenibacillus sp. FSL R5-0923; assembly: GCF_038009145.1. Lineage (NCBI taxonomy): Bacteria > Bacillati > Bacillota > Bacilli > Caryophanales > Paenibacillaceae > Paenibacillus > Paenibacillus sp. FSL R5-0923. The sequence continues at coordinate 582,338 of NZ_JBBPAT010000002.1, read as the reverse complement.
AGCTAGTTTAATACATATATCCTGAGCAAACTTCCAGCTATGATGATAAAGACCGACTGAAATTGGCAAGTAAATTAGTTCTTCTAATTCTTGTCTAAATAAAATTTCTCTGATTTCATGATCGGTATATTCTGCTATATGTTTATAGATACATTTCATATCCATTAAATCCTAGAGAAACAATTTAAGCTGAATCCTATCTCTATTTTTTATATATGTAATCGATAAATCCTTGTCGTATCCATTCACCTTCAAACTTTCTTTCCAGTACTCGATCTTCTTTGTATATTAACTGCAAATCATCAAACATAGAATCTGCTTCATGATAATCATAATAAGAGTGTATTACTAATTCATCATCTTCCATTTGTTCAAACTGATTATCCCCCAAATCAACTCCATCGCCGACTCTAAAATCCTTTAGGGTTAAAAAATTTACAAATAATAAGCCATTAGGTTTTAGAACTCGTTTCATTTCATTTATCGCTTTTTTCACATCTTGTTTTCTCATATGAAAAATAGAGTTATATGAATACACAAAACTCATCGACTCAGCACTTATCGCCAACTGTCTCATGTCGCCTTGTTGTATATTTAGATTCTGTCCTCTTTCAGTTGCGAACTGATTAGCTCTTTCAATTTGTTCGACATTCATCTCAATTCCGTTTGTACTGTATCCATAATTCGAAAACAAACTTAATGGAGGTGAATCCCCTCCCGCCCCACAATCTAATATTGTTTTCTCCATACCACTTTCATTGCATAATGCCAAAAATCTGTACAAGGGTATTTGCTTATACAGTTCCATGTTGATTCCACTCCTTTGACTTATATGGTTTTCCGTCTTCCTTGATATAAACTAATATATTATTAAATGTTTTTTATAGATTGTTAATACAAATTCTTTCTCTACAAAACTAACATCATATCCTTCTATTGGTAGGCCATTATGTAACGGTGAATTTATAAAATCTTCTAAAACTTCTCTTTTATCTCCCATATATTGAATCGAGCAAGCAAATGGTAGTTCTTTGTTTACATCTGATATTAAGTTGAATCTCAACTGGCTAGCCATTAGATCAAACCACAGGTAAAAGATCATACCATTAGCTGAATTTGATCTATAAATCTGTTCTTGTCTATTTTCAATTACTTTATTTATAAAATTGTCGAAATCATCAATTAAATTTTCTTTCGCCAAGTCAGGTTGAATTGTAATTCTCCACATATTTGTCTCAATTTCTTTTTGAATATCAGATTCTGATGACCCAATGTATATTTGATCAGTAATTATTTCTTCTAGATTTTCAAAGTACTCATCTTTGTTCATGTAATGTACTCCTTATATTCACGAGTCTTCTTCATTGAATCCCCCTTCAAACTTCTTCTCTTGATTTTGCTTAAATGTTTTTCCGCTAGAATCGACCCACTCTACAGGACCAGCAGCTTGACGACCTAGCACAACAGCTGTTGCCGCGCTAATACTTGAGAAAATAGCATTCTCCTTGAATATATATAACTCTCCTCCGTCAATTAGGACCCCTGTTTCTATTAGTTTATTTCTTTGTTTAACCCAGCCTTCTGAAATAGAATTTGATGTAACTTTACTGCTTTGAGATCCAGATAAAACTACATAGCCCTTTTCTGTTTCAATTAATTTTGCTAATACTTTCTTACTTTTTGCCGTATAAACAATTTCGTTATTACTTTCTGTCTGCTTCAAAACACTAACATCTTCGGATTGCCTTATTGTAGACGGAACTAAAAACATAAAATTCACTACAGGTAAAATCAGTTTGATTTGTTCTAAAAAATATCCCATATCTGAAATATCTGCCTCTGGTAATGTTGTCAATTCTGGTTGTATGGTATTATCAATTTCAGCAGTCTTAGCATCTTTCGCCAAAGTAATAATCCTAGACTCTAAATGCTTTATATGAGATTTTGTTAGCATTTCATCTTTACTGATAAAAGCTACAATTTCAGTAAAATCCCTATCTGAATCAGCTAAATGCTGTTTAAGCCGTTTTCTTAAATTCTCAGCTTCTCCTATATATATTCGTTCGTTGTAATTTTCGTTATTCGGCATTGATTTTAATATATAAATACCTGGTCGGTTAAACTCCTGTCTTTCTATTATTTTTGGTAGTGATGATCTTTGCGAGTAAACTGCTTTACCAGACCAATTTCCAATTTCAATAGTTCTAGGGCCTGTTTCAGAACCATCAACAAGAAATATCGTTAATTTCTTACCCATATGTATGTATTAGTCTCCTTCTAAAATCGATTTCTATAACGTTCCTACATTCGCAATCACAAGAAGCTCTCCGAACCCTTCAGACCTAGGGTCATTTAACCTTCTTCAAATATTGTAATCTTCTATTCTCTTTATTTTTATTTCTTGTATTATGTCTTTATATTTTTCAAGATCGAATCGAAATTCTAATTCATTGGATATCATTAAACTTTGGAGTTCTTCTAGTCTCTGTATTAATTTTTCCGAAAAATCAATTATATCACTCCATGAAAAAACAAATCTATTAGTGCTCTTAATTGTTTTATCCTCGTATGGAGATTGTTGCGTTGTCCAAATCATCGCTTCATTATCATGTACAACATCCACATAATACCCTCCGCAACCGAAAATACCACAAGTACAGGTAAACATGGGGTAATGCCCCGGATAACATAATGATTCAAAAAAAACATCTTCTACAAACACTTCATCTTTATCTAACTTATGGCCATTTATATCTAAAGAAATGCACCATTTAATAACAGGCATTAGTACCCTTTTGTGTTTAGATATATTCTTATATTCATTCCTGCTGCTTATCTCAATCTCAATGGATAATAAATCTTGTTTATTATCTTTGCCCTTTATTAAAAAAGACTTCATAATCCACCTCAAGGTTGTTCTAATTTGAAAAGTCGGAGACTTAGCCTCACAGCTTTTCCGTCTGCAGAATACTTCTTGAAACTTTATTGAATCCCCGCAGTTCCAAATGTCTCTCTAATAACTTTTTCGTATTCATCCCATTTAAAATAAAAAGGCCCAACATCAATAGCTTTATTGCTGGGTTCCAGTTTGAAATCTCTCCATATGATAAGATCCTCTTCTTTCTCAATAAATACGGATATAAAGCCACACTCTTCATCTCCACACCAAGGGCAGACTAATATTGGGTATCTGTAGTACATATATTCATGCATTTGGTTTAATAAAAAATAGTTAATCATTTTCCTTTGATGCTCTTCACTCCCCCACCCGAGGGATGGAACCATGTCATGTCTTTTCAGCATTTGATAAAGAGACCTGCCATCAATTATTATGTCAGCAAATTTGGTATTTTTATTTCCTTCTTGATCCGGATCAAAACTATCATATCTACTTGAAGGTTTAGTTTGTAATTGATTTATAGTTTTCATGTTCCCTCCGTTAAATTTCTTTCAGTAATATGAATGTTGCGTTAGCTGATATAGCTGGATTCATGAAACTTAACAAGTAAACATTCGCCTTTTCCACTCTATTCACCTTCCAAAATATTGAATTTGATCACTGATAATTCAGATTAAAAAAGACAAATCACACATTCGTGTGATCTGTCCCGGTACTTCCTCAATTCCAGATATATCACATTTAGCCACCGAAAAAATAATTTTACACAACAAAAAAAGAGCCCCCATAATGGAAGCTCTTCTTATGTAATTCAGAACGGAGAGAGTGGGATTCGAACCCACGCACCGCTTACGCAGTCTAACCCCTTAGCAGAGGGTCCCCTTATAGCCACTTGGGTATCTCTCCATAAAAATGGCTCCCCGAACAGGACTCGAACCTGTGACAACTCGATTAACAGTCGAGTGCTCTACCAACTGAGCTATCAGGGAACATTAGAAGTAAATTAGAAGTGAACATGAATTAATTTATCATGATTTCAAGGTCTAGTCAAGCAGGTAAAATAATTTTTGTGATCGTTTTCAAATTCATGCATTATTTCTGCCATTAGCTAGATATAAGAGGGGATCACTCCCCCCTTTAGTTTATGCGTAACACCATTCCCCGTCTTGCGGAAGCTGTACTCGATCCCGTAGCTCCTCCTTCTCCAAGTGAGCTTTTAGCTTATCCCGGGTAACAAGGCAATGGTTGATGGCGTCCATGTGTACAGCGATCACCTTAGTAGAAGAGGCATATTGGCATAAGTCTACGACATCCTGCTCATTCATTGTGATATGACCTCCGGTTAAAAACTGCGCTCCACCAGCATTAACGATCGTCACCTCAGGTTTAAAGGCATCGAGTGCAATCTTCACCTCATCACACCAAATCGTGTCTCCTGCCAAATACACAACTGGTTCGTTTTCCGCCTGAAAGACAAACCCGGATACCTTCCCCATCAGCTTGCCAATCTCTCCGGTTCCATGCTGTCCACCGGTACGTGTTATAGTTACTCCTTGGAATGTCAGCTTATCGGTGATTTCCGAGACGTTCTCAAATCCCTGCTCTACTAGGGTATGCTTGTCCCCCTCCTGACAAAATAACGGGAGATTATGCGGCAGCAAGGAAACGGCAGCGGCATCCCAATGATCTGGATGAAGATGCGTGACTATTATTGCATTAGGATTCAGCCATTTGTCTACTGATCCCGGTAACAATACAAGCGGATTCCGACGGTCATTTTCCGTATTAAAAATGGGAGGATTAGCGCCCTGCTCACTCAACATAGGATCGATCAGAAATGTACTTCCCCCATACTCCATCCATAGGGTCGCGTTGCGAATATGCTGTATTTTCATCGTAAGCCCTTCTTTCTTTCAGATATCTTCTGCTACAATTAATTATAGTTGGACCTTGAAACAGAATACATTGAGATTGGAAAGAGATTGGCCTGTTCAACTTTCACGCAGAAAGGATTTTAAATAATGACGAGTTCTTATTCCATAGATGATGTGGATTTTCGCATCTTACAGCTTCTAATTGATGATTCCACGATCAGTCACAGAGACATTGGGCAGCAAGTGCATATGACAGGCCAAGCAGTGGGTGCACGTATTCGCAAAATGCAGGACACCGGAGTGATTGAAGGCTACACCGTCCGCTGGAATCCAGATAAAGTTGGTGAGGCGATCAATGCCTTTATAACGGTCTTTCTAGGTTCGAATACGGTACATCCAGCCTTTCAAACATTCGCAAAGCAGCATGACAGCGTAAAAGAAATGCATCGCGTCAGTGGAGAAGGCTGCTATTGGATACGCGTTCGTGCCGGAAGCCAAGAGGATTTGAATATCTTTCTCGACGAGCTGCTAAAGTTCGGAAATTACAGAGTCAATTTGTCGATGGGGAAGCTTAAATAAGGCTGTATCGCCTATGAGGCCGCTATCGGAGCCAGTTGACCTTTTACGCAGCATAATCGAATATTCGGCATACTAACGGACCCTCTAGTCGCTATTGGCATGAAAATAACCAAATATGTTCTGGCAGACAGCCTTCGTCCAAAAAACGCAGAGCAGCTATTCTCCAATTACTGGAGAATAGCTGCTCTTTTAGTAGAAATTTAATTCAATAATCCGGCAGCTTTAAGTAATCTTGTTAGGATCACGGCTGCCTCTGCACGGCTAGTATCACTGCCAGGCGCAAAGCTATCTGCCGATTGGCCTTTCATGATTCCTTTTGCTGTTAAGACATTCACAGCCTCTTTAGCCCAAGTAGAAATAGCAGATGAATCTGTAAATACATTTGTCGCAGGGTTAGCTCCCGATTCTCCTGCTCCAAGGTTTAACAGCTTCAGTGCCCTAGCTACCATAACAGCTATTTGCTCCCGTGTAATAGGGGCGTTCGGACGGAAGGTTCCATCCTCATAGCCTTGAACTAGTCCTAAGGCTGCTGCAGCTCTGGCGTCTGCAGCATACCATGATAAATCAGACACATCACTGAAGGTCTTCGTTGTGTTCGCAGCGGCTAGGCCTAAAGAGCGAATTAGCATAGCTGCGAACTCAGCACGACTAACGGAATTCTGAGGTGCAAAGTTATCTGTGGATTGTCCGGTCAAGATCAGTCGACTGGCAAGCGTTTCGATCTCGTTCTTTGCCCAGTGTGAAGAAATATCTCCAAAAGTTACAGGATGTTGTGCAACGACGAATATCCCGCTAGCACTGCTGCTCTTAACAGTAACCTTGGTCAACCCGCCTACGATCTCGAATAATGCAGGTACATAACGGAAGGAACCCGTCTGCTCATCGTAAATAAGGACTACTCCCGTCTTTGCAACCAGTGCTCCCTCCATCATAAATGTACGATCTACATACGTAGTGCCGAACCCATTAGCAGCTACAGTGTTTTTGCCATCTGTGACCCTTAAGGTGACACTTGCCGGAGTTCCTTGCACATTAAAACCTTGCTGCTTAGCCTTGGCAAGCAGTTGTTCCAATCCTTTTCCGTTTAGCGGATTTAGTTGGAACTCTAAAGTGCCTGCCGGCATTTGTGCAGCTTTCAGCACGCTCTCCACGAGTCCTAACGGAAAGCGATAGCTCATATCGCCACTGGCAATGACAAGCACCGCATTCGGGCTAAGTGCTGCTGCATCGCGTAAAGCTTCTGCGCTAAAGCGAGCTATACCATCTCCGTTAGCTGAAATCTCGATAAGAGCTTGCCCAGCAGTCGCCTTAGCTTTTAGCTGCGCATCATGATTAGCAGCTGGTGTTGGAGTTGGTGTAGCGACAGGTGCAACAGGATTTACTGACCCCGCCGGATCAGGAGTACTCGTTGGTTCAGTCGGATCCACAGGATCCGTCCCACCATTAGGTAACACCACCTCAACTGTATACACCCTCTTATCGTTGCCAACAGTTACCGTGAAGTCTGTGCTTCCCGCTTTAACTCCATGAATACTGTTGTTTGTAAAAGTAGCAATGTCACTGCTCATAAAATTAAGTGTAGCTTGTGTAGTAATATCCGCTCCTTCTTTGTCCAACACCTGAAGAATAGCTGACTTTCCTTGTTCTAGTACAACAGGTCCGCTCTGTCCATCTGCTAGCTTGATGGAGAAAGGTTTAACAGCTGTGGCTATCCCTTGATTCTGTTCAATGATGCTAAATTCAGGAGATGCATTGGACAGGAGGTTCATCCGTTCACCAAGAATAATCAAGTTGTCGACGAGCAGGTTACCTTTCAGATTTTTCGTTACTTCTATACCGCTCGTACCTGCACCGTCTAATACATTATTCGTCAGAACAACTCCATCAATCGTCGTGAGAGCATTTCCCTCCAGATTACCGTGGGCAATCAGGCCAGAATAGGTGCTGTCGAGCGCCGTATTGTTACGGATGAGTACTTTTCCTTTTAGGTCGCTCTCACCAGCGTACAGCCATAACGCACCGAGGTTTACCCCGTAGCCCGAATCATAACTACCTGTGCGAAGCAATGTATTCCGCTCAACGATTGTCGTTCCTTGGAACGGCTCTGCGGAGAAACGGGTAGATACAGCGATCCCGGCTCCATTAGTTACAGTGTCTTTTACCACGTTATCTTGAACTTTGTTATCTTTACCACCGAAGACCACAATGTTATCGGCCAACCATGGCAGTGAGACGTTATTAAAACGTGCCGTATTGTTATAGCTAAAAGTCCGTTCCGCGCCATTCACTTCATTCAATTTGGCATCTGTGAACGACCACATCGCAATACCATCATCCCCTGGATAGCGGATGTCACTTTGTTCCATCATGCTGTTGCCAGTGCCTACAGCAAAGTTAATTCCATCCGCCATCAGATTGCGGATTCGAAGACCTGCCATATACAGACCATTCGTGCGAGCCTTCTCACCAATAGGTTGTGTTAACCACAAGCCTGCTTTGGTATGTTCAATCCATACGTTCTGAATGACCGAGCCTTGACCAAAAGCACCATGGAAAGCATTCGTGAATGCCTCATCATCCCGTACATTAATACCACCTTCAATCAATAGATCGTATACGCCAACCTTACCGCCGTGACCGTAAAATTTGGCGCCATTCAGTACCGTATACCACATGCCTGCTCCACGGATTTCGGCTGTATCCAGATCCAGCAGACCCTCTCCGACATTAAAGGTACCTACCGGGAACCAAACCCCTTTCCCTGTTGCCTTCGCTTCGGCAAGCGCTGCCTTAAAGGCTGCGGTATCATCTCCCTCATCATTGGCTACTGCTCCAAAATCCGTTACAGAAATAAAGCCGTCAGGGCGAGTCAACTCAGGGGCTACCTGCTCCATATCCACCAAGTCGATGACGTATGAAGTCGCTTGGTCTCCTGTTCCCTTCTCTAAACGAATGGTTGCTCCGGCAGGAGCATCGCCAATCAGAGCATGAATTTCATCAAAGAAGCGATGTCCACTACCTTGACGAGGATCATTTGACCATGGGTAGCTGCCATATTCCCAAGCATATTTTGAAGTCAAATTAAGCTGTTTCTTAACTCCATTTACATATAGAGTCAATGTTTCCTCAGCACCAGCACCATCCGAACTGTCCGGAATGGAATAGCGCAGAACAATAGAATTAGCTGCTTCTGCAAGCTTGAACTCTATATAGTCCCCAGTATTCTTCAAGGCGACGGCTTGTCGTCCAGAAGCCTCAGAAGCCATAGTGCGATATTTCCGCGAAGGACCGATTAGTGTTCCGTTAGTCACTGCATCCTCAGCTTCATAGCTAATGTAAGGAACTGTTGCCCCGCGGTAAACTTTGTTCACGCTATTTTTTACTGTCAGGCTATCAATGCTTACTTTACCCCAATCGATGTTGTCGTTACTTAGAGAAACCGTGTTGATCCCTGCACGCAGCTTCAGCTTTACCTGTTCAGTCTTCCAAGAGGAGGACTGAGCAACATTAACATTAGCCGCTTCCTTCAAGCCGTTCACCTCAAGCAACAGATCTGTAACAGCGCTGGAAGTGTTCTTGTAACGAACAACGGCATCATATTCACCGGCGTGCTGGGCATTGACTGCAAACCGTATAACATGATCGCCTTGGAATGCTTCTTCTCCTGTATAAATTGCATCTGTAGGGATAGGCAGGAAGCTCCAAAGAGTGCTATCGGTTCCCACAGCAGAACCAAGTTGAACAGCTGATGCGCTGTGAGTAAGAAAGCCCGTTCTATCAGCACTTAGCAGGAGGTTGTAGCCTAACTTCTCTTCCAGCGTCCACTGGGAACGTTCTGTTTCCCCGGAAGATAACAAGACGACTTGATCCCCTTCATTTAAAGAAAGATATTGCTTCGTCTGAACATTCATTATGCGTTTACGTCCATTTACATCTTGGACGATCCATTGGGAGTGAGCCACCGTGTCGGAGGCTTCTGCATATACGAGTGCCCCTTCTTGTTCAGACAATACTTTACCAGTCAGCCCTTTCGGCACGATCGTTATAATGTTGGTATCATTCTGAACTGGAGTTGTTGTATTGTTATTGCGCAGTTCTCCAGACGGAGTAGTAAACTCCTGCTGAGCCGCTTCAAGTGTCCATTGAGCTAAGCCGTCACTCTCTAGTAGGAGCGCACGTTCAGCATATCCTGTCTTATTCGCAATGTTTATTAATTCATCGTCGTATTCTCCATAGAGACTACGAATGGTGTAGTGCGTATAATCGGAAGCCAAGCTTACTTCCCAAGCAGATGCTCCGTCTATAGCCGGTTCCGCGCTACTGCTCTCCAAGTATGAATAATCTCCATTCAATGTTAAATAATGGCCTGTTGCTCGATTGATAATCGTTTGTTTGCCGTCCTGCACAGATATATTCCAATGCGAGAATCCATTCTCTGCTGACGGCTGCCCGTACAGAACAACTCCGTGTTCATTCTCGTATAAATACTCCCCGCTGCTTGCATTCTTAAATCTTACAGGGTAAGCAGGGATAGGTGGCGCAATCGCTTCAACGGCTTCAGCGGCAAAATGAGCACTGTTTCTATCCGCTGCATCGGGAGCCTTACTGATCTTTATAATCGGATTCCCATTCTCATCAGAAGCCCCATACATATAGTGGCCAGCCCATCCACTCTTGAAAGTAGTCAGACCTGAAGGCTGCATATCCACAATCCACTTAATGCTGCCCCATACATCATAGACGGTTTGCAGTGTCTGAACGGCAACATTAGGCTCAATCTCATCTACTGCACCACCTATATGCTCCAGGGAGAGGTAACGTCCAGTACCTTTATTTTTAATCTTCACAGATCCATTGCTACCAGCTATTTCTTGCAGCTGCCAGACAAAGGTATCGTCATTCATATCAAGTGAACCATAAGTAGCCTGACCTACTGTTACATCCTCGTTCGCAGCAGCTAAAGCTACAGATTTTGAATCAGCGGTTGCAGATTCCGACTTATCCTGCGGCACCATTGCTTCAGTGTCCTGCGAATCATAGACAGCTTCGGTGACAGTCTTAGATTCTAACAATTTCTCTAGTACATCTGGAGAGGTCAACAAAGGACCATCCTTAAGATATTGATCCTCACCATTTACAGCGTCAAGCTTGAAGCGGAACAAGTCCGGCTTTTTCTCAGTAACGGTAACAAATCGCCACTGTGGGCTGCCCCAGCCTGGATTGATCACACCATACTCGGCGTATTTAGTGAGATTTTGAAGTGAAATGAACTTCTCAGGGAATTTATTAGGTTCCTTATCGAGAACACTGCTGATTACGTATGTGTTGTCGCCAATATTTTTACCTGTCCAGATAAATTCCCGCTCCACATTATTCCTGTCTGGAAGCTCAGTGACCTGGATATGGCCATCTGGCATATTCATTGTGTTAATGTAGTGGCCTGTTTTCTTGTTCTTGAATAACTTACGGCCATTATATTTCTCAATCAGCCATTGATCGGAGCCATCCTTTTGCATATTTCCATATTTCAAGAGACCATCAGCAGATTCATACCAATAAAAAGACTTCCAGCCATTTTGAATACGATAATATGGAATGGTGCCATCTGTTGGTGTGTTAGGGTCTAGAAGCTGCCACTGGGCGCTTAATGAAGTCGCATCCCCACTTGCTCCAGCACTGTCTCCACCCAAGGTAGATAGATAGATGCCTTTGCTCTCTACATTTTCTAGTGTCAGATAATCATCATAATCATCAGAATCTTTAAAATTCCATTGATCCGATGGTTGGCTTCCGCTGATCTGCTCAGCCTTGGCTGTGCCATCACTATACGAAAGGTAATGATTAGTTGCTGCATTACGGATACGTTTATTACCGTCATAATCCTCTATATACCATAGATAATCGGATGAATCAGCAGTATCTGGAGCAATTAATCCGTGCTTAAGTGCACCATTTGCGGATTCATACAAGAAATCTGTAGCTACTTGTGCATCTGTATAAGTTGCCAAGCGTACCGGCTGCAACTCGGAAATAGGGACAACTGTCCACTGGGCATTATGACTGGTTGCTTCACCCGGCCAGCTGTTAGAGCGCACGTTGTTATCTTCCTCAAACTGAGGATTCAGCCATAAAGGCTTAACTCCGTCGGTTAATCCTTTATTACTTAAGGTAATAAAACCCACTCCATCCGCGCCTGGTGCATCTTCTTTCACCCATTCACTTAGCATCACCTTGTCCGGATCGATTTCTTGCGAAAAGACTCCCGCCCAAGTCACTTCATTTTGCTTAATATAATGACCCGTCTCACGGTTTCGAATCATCAGTGTTCCGTCGTCCGTACCCGGCTCAAGAAACCACTGGGCAGCCTCATTCTTCAAAGGCTGTTTACCGTAAAGTACATTTCCTTTCTCCTCATACATCACCTGACCGGGACGCATCCGGCTTTCCAACCGTACAGGTACTGTTCCTGCGTTAGGATCGATAAAAGCCCACTGCGGACTCTCAAACGTAATATTGATATCCGAGCTTACTTGCGCATAACCAAGCTGATTCTCCTCGTGGATAACCAGCTTACTCTCAGGCACGCTCGCGCTTCGGATGATCATGTATCCGTTTCTATTGGAAGTATCGATCAACCATTGATCCGTAACACTTCCAGCTCCTTGGAGATCTGCCGCCTTAAGTGTATCCTCTTTGCCGTTATTACCAGCCATTGTAATGTAGTGGCCCGTCTTCATATTCTTAATTCGTGACAGACCATTTACCGTCTCCACTGTCCAATGCGATGATGTGTCCGCTGGATTGGTCATGCCATAACGCACGATACCATCAGACGTTTCATATAAGAAATTATTTTTCCACTTATTCTTGATGAGTACTGTCCCTGATGGAATTAGCCCTGCGCCAGTTCCTCCAACCCCTTCTGCTCCTACGGAACCGCTACCGATTCCCATCACAGGCAAGCTTGAGAAAATCAGCAGCATCGCGAGCAGACCCGCCATCGCGGACCTGAATCTTTTCATAAATGTGCCCCCTCTACCTAATATGGACTTCCCTTCCATCTTAAGTTGGCAACGCTTACAAAACGATGTGTGATTTTATCCAGAAAAAGGTGTATTTGTACGTATCTCCCGAAAGGTCTGAGCGCTACTGAAAATTGACAAATCTGCTGAACCCTAAGATAGTTAATTTAATTAGAAACGAGCATTCATTAAATGGAGGTACATATGAAATTCAAAATGGATTCACCAAAAATATCAGATCCAGACGCCCTACTCCCTGAGCAAATATACTCGCTGCAAACCAAAGATGAATTCAGTCGTTGCAGCATAAGCGATACAGTTATTGATAATCAAGAGGCGAATAAAGTCAGCTTTGATCAAGTGGTTTTCAAAAATGTTACGATTATCGAGTCGTCCTTAACTGGGATTGAACTGATGGATGTAATTTTTGAGCGATGCGATCTATCCAATGTGGATTTTACGAATGCAATTATTCATCGAACCGAATTCAGGAACTGCAAGCTCATCGGTACGGACTTCACAAGAGGCAGATTCCAGAATGTTCGCGTGGTAGATTGTATCGGGGATTTCGCAACATTTCGAATGGCTAATCTGAAGCAGGTTGCTTTTGAGAATAGTTCATTGATGAGCTCTGATTACTACCAATCGAATTTCCAGAAAGTCAGCTTCAGCGAATGTAATATTGATCAAGCCACATTGTCAGGATCAAAGCTTAACGGGATCGATCTTAGTGACTGCGAGTTTAGTGGCTTGATCGTGGATATACAAGATTTGGAGGGATGTATCATTTCGCCTCAGCAAGCTGTTTCCTTTGTTGGATTGATGGGTCTGGTTATAAAATAACGTGCTGTTCTACTTACTGGACTTCCAGCGCTAGCAGCTTCAGCTTACCCGAACATTTGCCGCAGCGGTAGCGCTTTGGGTCTACTTTTCGCTTACGCGGATACTCCATAGCACATGCTGTACAGATCAGCTTGTACCGGTAAGGGAGTGACTTTCGAGCTTTCGCACCCGGCAATGTCTGACAATAGCGACTCCCGCCGACTTGTGCCAGCAGTCTTTTGAAATCAGTGTCACGATGCATATACCCTCGCTTCGCCAAATGCAGATGATAATGGCAGAGCTCGTGTTTTATAATCTTCTCCGTCTCTTCTCTACCGAACATAGCAAGCTGATGGGGATTAATCTCTATATTATGGCTCTTGGTAAAATATCGACCGCCTGTTGAAGATAATCTGCTGTTAAAGCTTGCCTTGTGCCTAAAGGGTACGCCAAAGCTGTCCCGTGATACCTGCTCAATCCACAGCTGCAGCTCTTCGTTGCTCATCGTTTCCATAGCGTTCTATCACAAGTCCTTTCCACGGGAATTAAGATCTCTACTTGAATTGTAACTTGTGCATAGGCTAAACTGTCAAGAAGGAAGACAAGTACGGAGGGAGAATGACCAATGCCGAAAATGCGGTATGTAATTTTGCAGCAACATCAAGAATTACAATTCGTGGAAATGCCCGAGGAATATGCGTACCAGCTAAGTGCGCTCAATTTACGTCTAAACAAAGAAATCGACAAGCTGACAGCCGATAATGTACCGGATCTGCCCTTAGCTATTGCTGAGTGTGATTCATTGGATCTGCTACGCGAAGATTACTCCCTGGAGTCCGGTCTGGATTATATCAATAGATTGGAACAGGCCTTTGCCTCTGTTCAGGAGCAAAAGAACTATCCACTCATCTCCCTGCTGACCGAGATTCGGGCGCTGCAAGCGCAATTAGAGCAATGGTACGAAGAGGAAGCAGAAAGCATTCTGTAAATCGTCACCTTTAGGCTCATTTCTCCATATGCTAACTTACGTAAGCAGTTAGAGGAGTGATACCCTTGCCACAGTGGCTCTGCCATCAACTGATGAAAGCCTATTACAAAAAAGACCGCCGTCAGATCAAGCTGCTGAACGAGTGCTGGTTCTTTTATCGTAATTCTGCGGAATCACCGGATTCCATCCAGAGAAATTTATAGGATTCGTTAAATTCAAAAATCCATCCCGCTACTTACAGGGGATGGATTTTTGTATAGGATTCGTTGGAATCCGAATTAGAACATAGGGAATACATATCTGACCAAGAAGAAAAGTGCTCCGAAAAAAATAATAATATAAGCAGCATATTTAATAAAGGTAGATGCGACAACACTGGAATCCGATTTCCGTTGCACCTCTGTATGCTCCACTTCAACGCTTCTATCTTTATAGCCCGGTTCCATCATCAATCTCTCCTTTCGAATATAGGCTGGTAGATAGTCTCCATTAACCCGGGGCTTTCAGAGTTGAAACAAAATTCCAAATCGAACCAGTTATTTTCCTTCATCATGAAACTGCTTTATTTCTTTTATGATTCCAAGCACATCGCCTTGTGAATTCGAGCTCCCTGATGGTTCGGCTCCAAGTGCAACGCTTCTTCAAATCGTTCTTTCGCTTCTGCCATTTCCCCTAAGCCTAATAAACCTAAACCCATCATGAACAAGCAATGAATTTGATTGCGTCTATTCAGATCATCCTCAAATACGAGGAAATCAGGTAAGGATACGGCAAAATAATCAATCTTCACCTCATCAAAGAGATGTCTTTCTGCGAAATCGATCAGCTTATTAAAACGCCGGTTCGCTTCCTTGGGATGATTCAGCTGTACCCATGCTAGGCCCTGATAGAAGATCATTTCTGGCGGCTGATCGTTGTAGTACATCGCGCTGGCTGGTTCCTCCATGCCTTGTGACGCAATCGCCCAGTGATGTGCAGCTTCCTCCGTCTTGCCTAATCCGTTATAAGCCACACCAAGCTCGTAATACACATTATTCTCTTGCGCACCATCGAGCTTACCTTCACCTAAATTCTCTGGATAATGAAGCGCACGTGTTAATAATGAGATAGCCACTTCATATTGGCCTACCTGATTCGCCTGCTTGCTCAGTTCAACAAGCGCCAAAACATATTGCCCCGTAGCCTTCCCTTCTCCACCTTCCCATGGATGGAATTGACGTCGTAATAGAACAGACAAAGCCTCTTCATGCTTGCTAAGCCAATTCAGTAGAGTCACATATTCAAGGTATAGATCATCCCGCTTCTCCACCAGCTCCATATGCTGTTGAAGTCTTGCCATACGCTCCTGAGCAGAAACACCCATCTTCTTATACAATTGGTCCAGCTCGTAGAATACTCTCGCATCATTCGTATTGCACTGGAAAGCTTGTTCAAGTGACTGCAAGGAAGCCTCAGCATCATTACGCTTATTGTAATAGGCAAGCGCAAGATTACGATGAACCGTCGGGAAACGATCATCAAGCGCGACGGATTGCTCCCAATGGCGAATGGCATCGTCGGTACGTTTTTTATCATAGAATAGATTTCCTAGATAATAATGAGCCTTACTATCTAGCGGATTGCAGGCAATCGCACTTTCTAATACCTGCAGCTCAAACAAGCTGTTCGGGAAGCAATAATCAGATGATGCTGCTTGAGCAAGCTGAAGCTGCGCTGTCGCATCTTCCTCACGGCCCATTTTCTCGTGTACATAAGCCAATGTGTAATGCACCATCGGATAATTGGGTTCATTCGATTTCCTACGAATTTGCTCTAACACCTGTGCAGCTTCCGCGAACAATCCACTACCTGCATAATCGGAAGCTAGATTTAAATAGTTATGCACATCGTTTCGCATGAACCGTGCAAGCTTCATCTGAGCCTCAGCTGCTTCCTCTTGTCGCCCGAGCAATGTAAGCGTAAGCACTCTCTCATACGCTGCCCCGAAATCCGCGATATCTAGTTTCAATGTCTCCTCTGCGAATGTAATCGCCTCAGAGTAACGTCCAAGCTTGCGTAAAAGTGCTGTTTTTACATGTCTTGATTTATTGTTTCTTGTGTTACGTGCCAAAGCTCTAGTTGCGAGTTCCAACGCTTCTTCATACGCCCCACGTTCACAAGCAATTTGACTCAATGCATAGTATCCACTGTCTTGAAATGCTGCAGACCATACCGCCTTGTAGAAGGCAGCAAATGCTTCTTCCTTGCGATCCTGCAGTCTGAGAACTACACCAAGCTGATAGTATGCTTCACTATCATATGGATTCGGATTGCGCCAAGTCAGCGATCGTATAGCCGTACGGAAATGATTTTCCGCTTGCTTGAACAATCCTCGACGAAGCAGCAGTGTCCCATAAGCCACATTAAGCCGAATATCGGATGCATCTCTTCTTAAGCCTTCTTCATAATAATGCTCTGGCTCGAACGTAGCATGACGGTATTGCTCCAAGTGAACTCCAGCCAAATACAACTGCTCTGTGCTTTTTAATTCTTCCGGTAGTGGAAGTGGCTTGGCTGCATCTGGAACCTGTTCAATGCTAGGCTTCGCTGGACGATAAGATATGAGGCTGTTTCCGTTCACATCAAACACCGTTAGGATTAAGTGATGCGGCTGATCCACTTTATCTAACGTAATGACAGATTTATAGGTTAATTCTGGAGAGAGCGTAACGGTATCCTTCACGTACGTTCTATGCTGTCCTCTAAGTTCAATAACCGCTCCCTCGAATACCGAAGTTCCATAGGCCATCACAGTGGCAGTCCGTAAAGTCTCATCCACCTCAAGATTGACTGCAGCATCAACAGAAGCATTTTTCACAATTCCGATGTTCTTATATGGCATGAAATATTGTGTAAATGACTTCTCTTCATACGGCTGGAGCCAAGTGAAATCGGGTTGATTATCCGTAAATACCCCTGTCATTAATTCAATATAGGGTCCGTCCTCATCGGTTAAATTACGGTCCCACGCTTGACCAAATTCGCCGTTCCCCCAAGTCCACTGCTTTTTACCCGGAGATACATGGTGATTCGCTACGTGAAGCAGACCCGCTTCAACCCCATGATCATAACCGCCCACGAAATTGTAATCGGATTTGTACGCCATGTATGACGTAGGAACCGGAATATTTTTATAGCGTGAAATATCTACACCTTCGGAATAATCCTTCTTATAATACGTTCCTGTTGCAATTGGGAATCTGGACACATCACGTTTACCATGGTCGAATACGGCTGTGACATCCGGTGGAAACACCGATTGCGTATGGTCATTGACTGCAACCGCAGGGTTTGCCCACCATAAGAAGGTTTGTGGCTCCGAAGTTCGGTTATATAGCTGTGCTGTAACTTCGAGATAGGCTTTTCCAGGATGCAGCGTGAAGCCCGTTGTGACCTTCGTTCCATACATCCGGTCAATTTCACTCACCCATACGGTTGCACTGCCATCTTCATTCTCCGTAATTACATGCTCCACAGGGCCAAACGTGTTCGGACGATGATGCTGCGGCCAGTTAAATTCAATTCCACCTGAAATCCATGGTCCTGTCAGACCAACAAGCGCAGGTTTAATCACGCGATTATAGTAAACAAAATCATAATTGTTCGTCTTATCCAGAGCACGATAGATACGGCCGCCAATTTCAGGCATGATCTCGATGCGTACATATTCATTTTCGAGCATTACCATCTGATACGATTTCATTTCTTTCTCATCCATAATTTTATCAACCACAGGATGTGGATATACTCGCCCCGAGCTGCCTTGATAGACTCGCTTCTCGAGGAACATTGGATTTTTATCGGGCTCACCGGTTTCATAGGTAGGAATTTCAACCATTTCCTCCCATATGCGGACGCTGTTCGTTAAGATTGCAGAAGGCTCTTTCATACTCATTTCGTTCTCTCCTCCTTCGTGATATAGCTCTAATTTATCGTTGTATGCGCTTTTAAACAATTGACGATAATCTGTAACTGATGGACAATATTCTTATCCTTAAAATAATATTTTCCTTATGAATAGGTTGTTATTTCAAATAAATAAATTATGTTCTTAAAAAGGAGGGTTATCATGACAGATATCTCATTAAAGTCGGATGGCTTCGATGAGCAGAAGCTTTTTGTGCTGCACGATTTCATGATGAATGAATTACATGAGAATTCGTTAACAAATTCCTTCTATGTAAGTGACATTGGCTGCTTCCCAAGAGCGAAGTTTCATTATCGAGAGCGTCCACAAGGATGTGACTCGCATATTCTTATGTATTGCGTAGAGGGTGAAGGGTGGATGGAGAGTCATCACAATAAGCTGATCCAAATAAAAGAACGGCAATTAGCTGTCATTCCTGCCGGAACACCCCATCGATATGGTGCTTCAGATGTGAATCCCTGGACGATCTACTGGATGCATCTAAAAGGAACGCATGCCGCTGCGTTGATTCAAACTTATGCCATGGACGTAGAGCCGCTAACCTTTACACTGAACCTTCATACCCAATGGATCGAAGATTTCGAGCGATGTTATGCCCTGTTATCGGATAAGCCTTATGCCATGCGTAATCATATCTATGTGTCTCAGTGCATTCGTCATCTGATCAGCCACGTGGGATTGAGTACCATGAACTCTGAGCAAGATAAAAAGAACGAACGTTATCTTGAGCAAGCCATTCGCTACTTGACGGATCGAATCAACAGCTCCATTTCACTCCCGGATGTAGCGAAGCATATGGGGTTATCGAAGCAGCATCTAATTTATCTATTTAATCAAGAAACCGGGGTTCCCCCGATTGAATTCTATCTGCGCCTCAAAATGCAGCGTGCCAGTCAACTGCTAGCATTAACCGATTTACATATTAAAGAAATCTCTAGTGCTATCGGGATGCAGGACCCCTACTACTTTTCTAGATTGTTCAAAAAAATAATGGGATGCTCGCCGACTCAATATCGAAGCACCCCAAAAGGTTAAAATAAAGAAAAGCCACACGACCGCTGCACCAGGTAAACCAGTATAGTGGAGTGTGGCTTATATTTTTATTGTAGAGGTTCTAATTAAAACTACGGTTGGAAACCCAGGAGCCTTGCAGTTTACGAAGCATAATAATTTGTCCGGTGTGGTATGAATCATGCAGGATAAGACTCATTACCTCTTCCCCTGGGGCATGACCCGAACCACCCCAATCATATGCGCCTTCTTCCAACGCCTCAATGATTTCTCTAAGAGCAGCGTGCACGTCTTTCAGGTCTGCAACGGCCTTCGACCATGCTTCTTCCCCTTCCGTTGTTACAGTGAAGGTATCATCGTTGCTTTCAGCATCAGGTTGTTTGGGCAACCCTTTTAACTTTCGCAGCAAACGCACCTTATAATATGTTAGATGGTTAACCGTCTCCCAGATGGAATTGACTGTACTCCCCTCTGGCTTCCAAAGTGCCTGTTTACTGTCCACACCTTCCAGTGCATCACTTAATGGCGGGGCCCAATCCTCGATATCCATGCAATAATCCCAATTTTGCAGCAGAACCTCACTGATTTTATTTTGCATGTTCAACCTCCTAATACTTACTGAATTATGTAACTACTTAAACCATTATATAGTGGTTACACAAGAAATGTAGCATATTTCCAGCGTTCAATCAAGTAACTAGCTAATCACAATTTTAACTGTTACAATCGTTATAATCGAGAGTTGTGCGGAAAGGATGAACAGGACGTGTTGTGGGAGGATTTCATTAATAGTTACTGGCGGGATTGGCGAACAGGAGATAAGAACAAGGATCGGGATGAACTCGAAGATCCGGAGTGGATTGCGAAATGGCTGAAGAAGCATGCTCTGCTAGAAACACAGCTGCCGAATACGATAGAACTGGAACAGCTAAAGAAGCTTCGATCCCTATTAGGGGACTGGGTACAGGCTATTGTACAAGGAAAATCGATGGATGGAGAAATGCTGAAGCAGCTTAATATCTATATGGACAAGGGTCCTGTTACGCGGCGAATGATATGGAAAAGTGCCGAGCAAGCGGAGATTTCATTATTGCCACTACATAGCGGTTGGGAGCAGGTGATGGCGGAGATAGCGGCGTCTTTTGCGGAGGCTATGCTTGAAAAAGAACCCTCAAGATTCCGTATCTGCGAGAATCCCGATTGCCTCTGGGTCTATTACGACGATACACGCAACCGCTCTAAGCGGTACTGCGATGACAAGGCTTGTGGCAACCTCATGAAGGTGCGGCGGTTCCGGGCGCGGAAGAAGGCTGAAAAGGGTTCGGAGTGACTATTAAAGGAACTCTTGCGGGATGACGAATTTCGATCAACCTTTATCCCCCCCAAACTTTTCAACACTCCTAATACGTCTTGCTAGTAAGTGCGCTAATAACACACTTATTACAACGAAATGGAGCGTGAACAAACAATGAAAAAGAGCCCTTTTAACGTATTGAAGCTTGGTGTAGTCGGATTAACGGTTGTGGGAATAAGCGCTGGCATGTTACCAACGAATGGCACTGCTTTTGCTGATGCAGTGAACACGACTAAGCCTGCCATCAATGCCCCGATTTCAGCTGTACCGATTTCCACCATCAATAACACTGGGATCCAAATCAAAGAAGTAATTCTCACATCTTCAACGGAGCTTCTGAATACAAATATTAAAGTGCCACAGATCGTAGGTATGTTGGACACTAAGGCTCAGGAAGAAATCAACAGTATCATTCTCTCTAAAGCGCAGAAAGACCTTGCTCTTTGGGAAAAGGATGCAACTGAAGCAGCAGCAGACGCTAAAAAGGCTGGTTTCGAGTATCGTCCATATGAGCTATACATTATTTATGAATTAAAAGAAAATGGATCGGATAACCCTTCTGGAATGATCTCACTTGTTGTTACTTCTCAAGGAGACACTGGTGGAACGGGCATGCCTCGTGTAGATACATACAATGTATTTAATACGAAACAAGCGAAGCGGATTGCCTTGTCAGATTTCTTTGGAAACGACTTTAAGGAAAAGCTGAATACCGGTATCCTTGCGAAGATCAATGAGGAACCTGAGAACTATTTTATTGAGGAATTCAAAGGGATCGACGAAGAACAAGGTTTTTATATTGAAAATGGTGAGGTTGTCATCCTCTTCCCTAAATATAGTATCGCTCCAGGCGCCATGGGAACTCCTGAATTTCGTTTCAGTACCCATATTACGAACAACCCGAAGCTCGATTTAAGTACAATAGCTACATTTAAGAATGCTAATGGGGTTTCAATGGTGTCATTACGAGATGTGGCGAATCGTTTAGGATATGAAATCAAGTGGAATCAAACGTCGCGCTCAGCTGAGCTAAAGAAAGGTGCACAGTGGACAAATGTTACCTTAGGTAAAGATTCTTACTTTTTTGCCAAAATGGCACCTGTCACTTTAGGTACTGCTCCTATCCTAAAGAACGATACGATATACGTTCCGGTTAAAATGGTTACCGATATTTTACGTGTGGAAATTAAGAACGGCTAATTGGGCTAATGGCATTCCAGAATGATTTTTTGTTCTAGAATGCCTTTTTTAAATTCATAGGCACTTGTGTACCGATTTCTGATCCATTCATGGTCACTCCTTTATTTACCAAGAGAAGTTAAGAACTTTTTTAAGTTAGTCATACGTCTTGCTGACATAAGACAACTGATGACGAAGGAATGAACTACCATGAAAGAAATCAAGGTTACACCACCGACTAACTCTTTAGAACCTGACAATTCCACGACTAGAAGGCGTTATATGCCGGGAATAGATGGACTTCGAGCACTCTCTGTGATCGCAGTTATCGCGTATCATCTCGACCTCAATTGGGCTCCAGGAGGACTTATAGGGGTCGGAATATTCTTCGTTCTGTCTGGATATCTGATCACGGATCAAATCATCCAAAGGTGGAAGCAAGACCGACGGTTCGACCTTAAAGATTTCTGGATCAGACGAGCGCGACGGCTATTGCCTGCTATGTTTGTCATGCTTTTTGTCACTGCTATGTGGCTTCTGTTGTTCGATCGTTCACGATTAGCAGCATTACAAGGGGACTTTATATCTTCAACGTTATACTTCAATAACTGGTGGCTTATTTTTCACGATGTATCTTATTTCGAGAGCTTTGGACCTCCTTCTCCTATAGGTCATTTGTGGTCGCTCGCTATTGAGGAACAGTTCTACTTCATTTGGCCATTGGTTATTATTGTAGGGTTACGCCTTGCACCTCAGCGAGGTAAACTCATTGTGATGTGTCTAACAGGGGCATTCCTCTCGGCACTTGCTATGGCGCTAATCTATCAACCTGGAGTTGACCCAAGCCGAGTCTATTATGGTACTGATACCCGAGCTTTTGCTCTACTGATTGGAGCCGCTCTCGCTCTAGCATGGCCGAGTCAAAATTTGACCGATAAGATTTCACGCAGATCTCGCTATATCCTTGACTTCAGTGGTGCAATCGGATTAATCACCCTCATTCTTATGATTTGGCGGACGAATGAGTACGGACAATTTCTTTATTATGGCGGCTTGGTTCTCGTGTCGATCCTTTCCGCAATTGTAATAGCTGTACTCGCACATCCTGCGAGCCGACTAGCTAAAATCATGGGTTGCAAGCCCTTGCGTTGGATTGGCGTACGTTCCTATAGTATTTACATATGGCATTATCCAGTCATCATTCTAACTAATCCTACAGTAGATACAGGTGGGTTCGATGGTTTCCGTGTTCTTTTTCAGCTGGGAGTTAGCCTCCTATTAGCCTCACTATCGTGGAAATATATCGAAGAACCTATTCGTCAAGGTTTATTAGGAAGATGGTGTACGAAATTAAGCATTCGTCTGCAATTCAAGATTCGACCCTTATTCATCTTTATTGCAGTCCCGTTAATCATATTGTCCATATCCTGCAGTAGCAACTTGGATACTAAGATATCCGCAGATCCGAATACAGGCACTATTACTAATCCCGATAAGAATGAACATAATGTCACACTAGTGCCCCCTCAAAATGCACCAACACCTGCGCCTGTACCTGTGCCTGTACCAGTAGATCCACCGAAGAAGCCAGAACCTCAGCCTCAGGTAGTAGAAGCAGGTAAAGGTGTTACTGCGATAGGTGATTCCGTAATCCTCGATGCTGCTCCTTATCTACAAGAACTTCTGCCAGGCATTGTTATCGATGGTAAGGTAGGCAGGCAGATGTCACAGGCACAAGAAGTGGTCGATAAACTTAGGACGAAGGGGAAACTTGGCACTCGAGTGATCATTAATTTAGGTACGAACGGAGCTTTTAACTCCAATCAATTGCGGAAATTACTTATTTCACTTGAAGATGTTCAGCAAGTCGTACTAGTAAACACACGTGTACCGAAAAAATGGCAAAATACTGTGAATACTTTGCTTAAGAAAGTGGCTTTAGAATTCCCCAATGCTATGGTTGTAGACTGGCATTCCTCAAGCGAAGGAAAGGATTCTTACTTCTATGAGGATGGCGTTCATCTAAAACGAGAAGGTGCCAAATCCTATGCCGCACTTGTAGCTAAAGCCATACAAAAGGAGAATCAATGAGAATAGTAATCTAACAAACTAAAGCTACGCAATATAAAAAGAGAAGGGTTTTACGAATATGCTTAAGAGGAATAAAGAGAAATTACTCACTCTTTGTATTACAGATAACAAGGAGAACATATACCGTCTAGCTTACAGCTATGTGAAGAACAAAGAGGATGCATTAGATGTTGTTCAGGATTCGATTTATAAAGCTCTCTCCTCTATAGGGTTGCTAAAAAAACCAGAATCCGTAAAGAGTTGGTTGTTTAGAATCGTAGTAACTACCTCTCTGGATTTTCTGAGGAAACATAAAAGAGTTCAACCAGTAGATGATGAAGCACTCGACTTTTTTATCCCTGGTGCGGTAGACGTGTATCCAGATATTGATTTAGAAAGATCGCTGGATGATCTACCCCTTAAGTATCGAAATGTCATCGTCCTTAGATATATCGAAGATTTAAAGATCGAGGAAGTTGCGGAAGTATTAAATGAAAACGTCAATACAGTAAAGACTAGACTATATCAAGCACTCCAGTTATTAAGAGTCAACATGCAGGAAGAATCCTCAAAGGAGATCAATTAGAATGGATAACCAAATCAAAAAAATTATAGAAGATTATAACAAACTCCCTATTCCTGAGGAATTAGATTTCGTTGTAAGTAAAGCATTAAAGAAAAGGAAGATAAGAAGAATACGTTACCAGTGGATATCTGGAGTTTGTGCGGCAGCCCTATTTTTCGTGATTGGGATTAATGTCAATGTTAACATTGCCAATGCCTTCTCCGCTATACCTGGTGTAGACAGTATTGTTAAAGTGCTAACTTTTAGAGAATACAAAGTGGATGAGCAGACCTATAATGCAGACATAAAGGTCCCCATCATTACTAACCTAGAGAATAAAGAGCTGGAATCGACTCTGAATGAAAAATATCTCGAAGAAAACAAAAAACTATATGATGAGTTTCAAACAGAGATGGAGTCTTTAAAGCAATCCGGAGAGGGGCATTTAGGGGTCGATACAGGCTTTGAGGTTAAAACGGACAATGCTGAGCTATTTGCTATTAGCAGATACGTGGTAAATACCGTAGGTTCATCGTCAACAACAATGCAGCACGATACGATAGACAAGAAGAATCAAATCCTGCTAAGTCTGCCTATGTTATTTAAGGATGATCGATATATCAGTATCATAAGTGAAAATATTAAAGAACAGATGCGCTCCCAAATGAAAGCAGATAAAGATATGTTCTACTGGATTTCAACAGATGAACCCAATGAAGACCTTTTTTATCAATTTGAAAATATAGCTAAAGATCAAGATTTCTATATCAACGATAAGTACCAGCTGGTTATTTCCTTTAACAAATATGATGTGGCTCCTGGCTACATGGGCGTTAGAGAATTCATCATTCCAACAGATGTAATTGCAGATGTTCTGGTCAGCCGTACGTACATTAAATAAATCATTATGAGACTCATAAGGGGTATGCGTTTTGTATCCCTTATGAGTCTTTTTTTGCGTAAAAAGTCATTAATCAATCCCTATGCCTCTAATGTCTTGCCATCCTATTTTTATTTCTTCTAATAATTCATTCCCTATCTTAACTTCTATACTTGAGATAGACTCTCCCCCAACGCTGTGGTAGAAATGAATCGCCGGATTGCCCACCAGCACCCAAGTCATGAACGAGCTATAATTTTTCTTCAATAAATTCTGTGCTACACTTCTTATGAGCTGCTTCCCTAGACCTTTTCCTTGGTGTTCCTTAAGCAAATAAAGTGCGTAAAGCTCCGCATCGTAGAGATCCGGCTCTCTTCGCGCCCCTCCATTTGCAAAGCCAATGATCATCCCAGACTCATCTTCAGCAACATACATTACCTCGTCTTTATTGGGATTTTCAAAATTCTGAATCCAACGCTTCCTTCTAGCTTCTACTGTGAAATTATCAAGAAACTCGTCTGATATTAGTCCTTTATACGTGGTTTTCCAACTCGTAGCGTGGACGAAAGCGATCCCGTCTATATCACTAGCTGTTGCTTCTCTGATCTTCAATTCATTTCCCCCCTGTACTAATTCTAATCAAGTATCCCTGACTATCCCATTATATCCACCAGCCTATATTCTGGAAATAAGAAGAACCAGATAGCATCCTTTTGAGACGTCATCCGGTTCTATCCTTCTATCTCACTTATCCCTGCAACGCCTTCCGCACGCTTAATATATATTTCGCCTGATCCAGCGGGTTCACACCCCGGCGGGTGCGCTCAGCGGATACGTCTGGCGGAGATTCTTCATAGCCTGCAAAAAAAGAAGTAAATGTGCTACGCCCCTTCGTGTAGGAGCTTAAAGTAATCGGATAATCAAGCGACGTTGCCAGCGGCAGACGCCCTTCGATGATCATCCGCTCGCCTTGCAGCACAGGTGGCTCGAAGGTGCCGCGCATCTGAACCAGGTCGTTCATCACTCGGCCGCCATTCTCCTCAGGGACAACGATACGAACCTGAAGAATCGGCTCCAGTAGTTTAGTGCCTACCCGCGCGAGTCCATCCATAATCCCCATAGGAGTCGCTACGGCAAAATCTAGCGGATGGGTATGCCATACATGATGCTGTCCCTCGATTAAGGTCACTTTAAGATCGGTAACCTCCCAGCCGTACAAGCCCTGTTGCAAGGCTTCTGGTACACGGCGTGCGGTCTCGCTCTGATATTGCGGCAGCAGATCGGAACTCCGCACTACCGAATCATAAACTAAACCACTGCCAGGAGGTCCGGGCTCTATCTGAAACCGCAGAATCGCCCAGCAAGGCTTCGGCATCGTATAAGCGATAAAGCCTTCCCCAGCAGAGGCTGGCGTTTCTTTATAGATAACAGAAGGCTGACCGAAGGTAACCTTCAGCGCATACCGCTCCTCCAGAACACTATTCAGAATCTCCAGCTGAATAGGTCCCATTACTTTGATATGCAGCTCGCGCTCATCCTGCAGCCACTGCGCATCCAAGAGCGGATCTTCATCCGCCAGCTCCTGCAATGCTCCGATAACCTTATGGTCATCCATATCGGTTCCCCAGAATACGCGCACCGTTAGCAGCGGTACAGCCAGCTTCGCTTCCTCCGGAATCGCCTCCGGATGGCCGAGTACATCTCCGATCCGTACCCCTGAAAGACCATAGATTACAGCGATATCCCCCGCTTCAAGCGATCCGACATCCTCAGTACGACCACCCTCGACCTTGCGGATCTGGGTCACTTTTCCCTGAATATTCTGCGTGTAGTTCATTACCGTATCGCGGTTACGGATCGTTCCTTCATAAAGGCGGACAAACGCCATTCGCCCCATGCTTTTATCACGCTGAATATTGTAGACAATGCCGGACACCGGCCCCTCAACATTGCCACCAGCTCGCGGAAAATACTCAACCATCGCGTCCAGCAATGCAGTAATGCCAAGCCCCTTGGCGGCAACACCATAAACCATTGGGAAGAAGCGTCCTGAAGCGGAAGCTGTCTTCATATATTTTTTCCAAGCTGCAAGATCAATCGAACTACCTGACATATACGTTTCTAGCAGGTCTTCATCCCGCTCAGCCAATGCCTCTAATAATTCTGTCTGTGCAGCAGGATCAGCATCACTTCCCCATAAATCAATAGCTTCTATGTACTCCTGCTCTTTACCTATCGGTTGCTGAACAGGAATGATATCACTAGATAAATAATTTCTCGCTTGGGCCAGCACAGCCTCAGGGTCTGCACCTACACGATCCATTTTGTTCATAAAAATAAGCGTCGGTATTCCCAGCTTCCTCAGCGCGTTCCAGATCATCTCACTTTGAGCCTGCACACCCTCTACCGCCGACAAAATTAGCACCGCACAATCCATCACTCGCAAAGACCGTTCAACCTCTGACAGAAAATCGACGTGTCCTGGTGTATCAACGAGGTTGATCTGCACGCCTTTCCATTCAAAAGAAGCTAATGCCGCCCGAACGGATATTCCTCGTTGCCGCTCCACATCCATAGAATCCGTCAATGCTGTCCCACTGTCTACACTGCCGAGCGCTCGAATGCGACCGCTTTCATACAAAATATGCTCTGTTGTTGTTGTCTTGCCGGCATCCACATGGGCAAATATCCCCACATTAATCCGTTCTGCTCCCTGCTGCTGAATCATCTATAGTACCCCTATCATGAGCTAGATTGATCTAAATTTATATTGTACACATCCTTATGTCTCATAGTAATACATCCCTCCTTGTTGTTCCACCCTCCTACTAAATTGGTTAAATTCAGCTATGCCGGGTATGTAATTACTAAGTAAGAAGTCTAACGCCAAGGAGGAAATTCATCATGTTAGATCAACGTTTGCAAAATAAAGTTGTAGTAGTCACAGGCGCAGGGTCCGGTATTGGAAAAGCTACAGCCATAAGGTTTGCTCAGCACGGAGCTAAGGTATATATGCTTGATCGCACCCCTGAGGAATCCTATGAAACTAAACGTGAAATTGAATCCATTGGAGGAACAGCTACAGTTATCGAATGCGATGTTTCCAATCCAGGTCTTGTCGAAGAAAGTATTCGTAAGGTTGCGGATGAGGCTCGGAAGATTGATATTATTTTTGCGAATGCTGGCATTAATGGTACATGGGCTCCAATAGAAACACTAGAAATCGAAGATTGGGACCAGACGCTAGATACCAACCTACGCAGTACCTTTGCCACAGTAAAATATGCTATCCCCCATATGAAAGAAAATGGCGGCAGCATCATTATCACTAGCTCTATTAACGGAAATCGAGTGTTCTCGAACATCGGCGCTGCTGCGTACTCCTCTTCCAAGGCTGGACAAGTCACTTTTATGAAAATGGCTGCGCTAGAGCTGGCGCAATACGGTATCCGCGTAAATGCGGTCTGTCCTGGATCGATCGACACTCAAATTGGAGATAATACGGATAAGAGCGATGATCTTCAAGAAGTGAAGATTCCTGTAGAATTTCCGAAAGGCAATCATCCTCTGGAAGATGCGCCCGGTAAACCTGAACAAGTAGCCAATCTAGTATTATTTCTCGCCTCGGATGAGTCTTTCCATGTCACAGGAACTGAGATCTATGTAGATGGTGCCGAGTCACTCCTTCGCGGATAACGTTTTACTTGAATCTTTATAATATTTTAAATTGCCTGCAACATTTTGGTCTAATCTACCATCTAAGAGTATGGAGGTGACGCATAATGAAGAAATCATTATTCATAAGTAATGTCAAAACAATGACGATAGCCTGCGGTATTCTAGCAGCAAGCCTGTCATTTGGAGCATCCGCTTTTGCTTTTTCGGATTTGAAAGGTGATCCTGCGGAAGCAAAAATTAACTCCCTGCATAAAGAGGGGATTATAAATGGAGTAGACAAAGATAAGTTCGCGCCTAAATCTAAAGTAAGCTTTGCCCAAGGGATTCAGTTCATCGTTGGGGGTCTGAATCTGTCTCCGAAGCCAGAGGCGGGTAACAGCTCATCCAAAGCTAGTGATTATTTTGATAAGGTGAACGACAAATCCTGGTATGCTTCAGCCTTCCTGACTGCCAAGCAAAATGGTCTTTCACTTGATCGAACAGTAGATCCTAACGGAACCATCACCCGTGCTCAGTTCGCTCACTTATTGACGCAAGCACTGCAAAGTAAAGGTAACTTCCCGGTTACACTCATGTATGTAGACATTAAGGATGGCGATAAACTTTCTACAGAGGTTATAAATAGTCTCCAGATCCTGTTGAATACACATATCGCCACACTCGATAAGAACGGTAATTTCCGGCCAAATGATGCCATTACCCGTTCGGAAGCAGCCGCGATGACCTACGATGCAGCTGCTTTTGCCAAACGCGTAATTGTGTCTAATGGCAGCCCTACTACTCCAACCTATGAGACTGAGGTTACACTAACCAAAGCGGGTGAAGGAGTAAACAAGGCTACATTGACCGTTAACAACTTACCGCATTCTGGATATGGACTAGTGATTGAGCGAATCGAATTTGGCAAAGACAAGACCGCTGTGATTTATTTTAATGTGACTGCTCCTGATCCAGGCAAAATGTACGCACAGGTGATCTCAAAAGCATCTGTTGTCACTTATCTGCCAGAGGGATATAAAGCGATCGCTAAATCGGTATCCGGATCTACATCTTATTCTTCTAGCGCTACGCAATAAAAGCTCCGGACTCGACTCTTATGGAACGAATCAAACGAAGGTGCCCCAAAAGCCGTGAAATGGCTAATGAGGCACCTTCGTTTTTTGAGGTCTTTCCCATGTTCTAAATCATACTTTGTTTGATAACGTAGTTTTTGCGCGAATGTGGTAGATTCGGTGAATGTAGCAGATAGGACTAATAAAAACCTCTACTTCTCAGGGCGTCCATTGATCATGAATAATGCCCACTAGAGCATGATCCTCTCCAATCTTCTCAAAAACTAGACGCAAGCTGCGCCAGTCCATCCCTTCCACAGAGGGATCGATACCAGCAATATGATATTCAACGAAATCATATTGATCCTTTGGATACACTTCGTTTAAGTTATTAATCATTGTGCCTTGACCAAGCCCCTTGTTCACAGCAATCTCGGCTGTCTGAATGAAGTCAGCATCATAAACAAACCGTTTGTAGTAATCTGCAAATGTTAGCTCGATTAAATCACCCGAGCCAGCGAACGTTCGCCAGACTCTTTTGGTGGAGTCTTTCATTAATCCTTCTACTTCATCCTTATTGAATACAAGATCATTCTTCGTATCCACGTGAGCGTAGGGAGAGAAACGAAGTCCTTTCTCCGAATGAACCCATGCAGCCAGCTGGCTCATATCCTTGTTCCTAAGAGCGTTCATCACCGTAGATGCCGCTTCCTCAACTAATGGCGGCAAACCCTCTAGATCCTGGGGCTGCTCCGTGCTTGGTGGCGCCGTCTCCTGTGGTGGCTCTGTCTCCTGTGGTGGTACCATCGTAGCGACTGGCTGTGCAGTTTGTAACTGCTCTGGCGTCTGCTGCGGATCTACACCTTTTTCAGGCGTTCCACTGCAGGCCGTAAGCCATAACAGGCTCGCTATCAGAAGCATACCTCCAATACTACTCGCTCTAAGCATAAAATCCCTCCTCACCATTCGATCATTTCTTATTAGACTGATTTGAACAAATGAAGGTTGCAAGCTTATACTAAAACTATCAATAAGATCTTGAATGACGGAGTGGTTACTATCGATTTATCAGAGAAACTAAAGAGCCTTCCTCTGACTCCCGGCGTGTATCTCATGAAGGATGGCCTCGGCCATATTATATATGTAGGAAAGGCGAAACAGCTGAAACGGAGAGTAAAATCGTATTTTCAAAACTCGAAGTCTCATTCCCCAAAGGTAAAACAGCTCGTTCGCCATATTAAAGATTTGGATATTATCCTTACAGATACCGAATTCGAAGCTTTTATGCTGGAGTGCAAATTAATTAAAGAAATAAAGCCCATGTACAATAGAAAAATGAAAAATCCGCAGGCCTATACGTATATCGTAATAGGAGCAGACAACAAGATGCGTTCGTTAGACATAACCTATGATCCTCAAGTCCAGAAAGGGAACATGATTTGGGGCCCCTACACGAGCAGAAGTACCGTGGAAAGAGCCGTGCAAGGCATCAAGGAAAGCTCAAAAATCCTTTGCAGCAATCCAAGCTTCAAAAATTCTTTATGCCTAAACCATTCGCTTGGCTTATGCATAGGGATGTGTGCTGGCGGCGATGCTGCCGTTCAATATAATACAATCATTGATAAAGTCATAGCCCTACTAAACGGAACGGATTCCAGCCTCCTTGTGGAGATGGAGCAACAGATGACTGAAGCTGCACAGCAATTTGACTTCGAAACCGCCGCCAAATATAGGGATTACATGGGAGCCATCAGCTTCCTGAATCACAAAGAGAAGGTTATCGAATTCGCTGCAGAGAATCAGAATATTGCGATCCTTGAAGCCATGGATGAACAGACGCTTAAACTCATATTACTCAAAGGAAATCGCATCCTGGCGCATACTAAGCTCGAATACGCTCAACCCGATATTACCTACCTGCAAGCCGTTATAACATCAGCGATTATGGACACTTTCTGCGGTGAACTTAACCAGGCCCCGGCAGCAATTACTCGCCATGAAATTGACGAAGCACAAATTATATACAGCTATTTAAAAAGCAGCTCCTGCAGCTACATCATCGTGCAAGAGGATTGGCTTGCAGCTAACAATCATTCCCGTCTAGACACTGCGGTGGACGAGCTGTTGCGTATCTTTTTAAATGCTGCTCCAGCCCATTCGTATAATTAATCTACCTTGTAACTGCGGTGAATGTTTGGACTTCCGTCCCCTTCATCTCATCTATTGGCTCAACTGTTACTCTAAACTTACCCAAAAAGAGCAGGTCCTTCACTCCTTAAACGACAAAACAGGTTTCTCCCCCATGTACGGAGCGGAAGAAACCTGTTTTGAAGCTTGCCTATCTCTCAACTATATTTACACAATCCTTCATCCAGAAGATTAACAGCAAAAGTTAATTTCTCTTCAGATACAATAAGCGGAGGATGCCAAGTGATGCAGTTTCCTCCAGCCAATTTAAAAGAAAGACCCTTCTCCAAGCAATAATACAGTACTCGCTCAGCTAATTCCTCATTCTTCTCTCTAGTCTCTCTGGACTTCACAAGTTCAATGGAAATCAGTAGTCCAGCAATACGGACATCTCCTATGCAAAGATGTTTAGCCGACAGAGTCTCAAGCTTCCCTCTTACAAATTCAGACCTGCTGATACATTGTTCCTGCAGATTTAAATCATCGATATAATCGATGGTGGCACAGATCGCTGCACTTCCTAACGCCGGTTTCTCATGGGTATAGTGCCCCAAAGAAATATCCCCCGCACAATCATATTGCGTTCTGGTAAGCACCGCTGCTTGCGGGATCATCCCTCCACCTAACCCTTTTCCGAGCACGAGGATATCCGGTTCGATATCGAAATTCTGATGGACGTAGAACTTTCCGCTTCGCATCAGCGCTGTTGGAATCTCATCAAAAATCAGCAGAATCCCATATTCATCACATATTTTTCTTAATCTTGTGAAATAAGAGATAGGCGGGATATGCGTATCCGTCGCCCGAATAGGCTCAAGTAAGATCGCCCCGATCTCTCCCTCATGCTGAATCATATATTCCAGATAGTCGAGGCAAAAGGTAGCCACTGCTTCATGGGAATGACTTCCCAGCAGGTTACGGTATGCGTTAAAAGGAATGGCTTTCAGCATTCCTGGCATTTGCGGGCCCATGTCCTTTTTAAACACGTATTCTCCTCCGACAGCGATTGTGTCCAGCCCCGCGCCATGAAAGGACTCCCACATGGAAATGACCTTATGCTTCCCCGTCCATTTGCGAGCAATCTTAAGGGCCAGACCTACAGCTGCACTTCCGGAAGGCGTAAATAATACTTTATAGTCCTTTGAGGTCGTTTTGTTGATTAAAGCTTCCGCAGCTTTCACCGCAATATCTGCCGTAAATCTTCTTGGAATGAACGGTAGCTCGTCGAGCTGTTTTTTCACAGCTTCAGTTACGTAAGGATTCTTATAGCCAATCTGATGAATGCTATTTCCATGAAAATCAAGATATTTGTGTCCATTCACATCTGTGATATAACATCCCTCAGCATCTACGATACTGTTCAAGCATGGCGTTGACATGGATTGTCGCATATATGCACGCTCGTCCGCTTCGATCCTATCTATACTCACAGCGCTTAACTGGGTCATCCACTCTGTCCGCAAGGGGCTAAAGTTGATGTCACCTTCTCTTTTCAGCTCATGATTATCTCGCATAAGGTCTGATTCCTTGAGAAATCAGTACATTGATTCGCCCAATCAGCTGAGGCAGCTCACTCATCGATTGAATCGTAAAGTCTGCCCCGTTTTGAATAAAAGAGGTCTGTGTCGCTGAGATCACCGTTTCCTTCTCCACGTCTGAAAGTGCATTAAATTCCTCCTGGCTTAAGCCCATTTCAGAGCTTCCAATGATTACACCTACGGACCAGACGCCTGCATTAACACCTTCTTGAATGTCTGAAATCGTATCGCCTACCTTAACAACCTTCCATGCTGCCGATAGCTTTAAAGCTTCCATATTATGATAAATCATATACGGGTAAGGTCTTCCCAGTGAATGCGTTCCATCTGGCGTGATTACATAATCCGGTTGATAGCCCTTCCCAGCGGCATTCGGAATTACAACATCCATCATGGACTCTGTATATCCAGTGGTTGAACCAATCTTTAGTCCTTGGCTTCTGAGCACTTGGACGGTCTCAATAACCTGCGGAATCGGATCAGTATATTCGGATAAGGATGCCATCAGAGCCGGTTCGAATTCAGCATACAGGTTCTCTACATCCTGTTCAGTAAAAGCTCTGCCATACTTTTCTTCCCACAAGGCACCTACTCTTGGCATGGATAACATCGCGCGGATATGATCTATTTTCAGCATCCCCATAGGGGCTCTAGCTTCCTGCATCGTAACTTCAATCCCAGCCTCCCGAAAAATATCAAGGAAAACATTCACCGGTGCAAAGCAGCCAAAATCTACCGCTGTTCCTGCCCAGTCCAGAATTACGCCTTCGACTTGATTCATTGTGTCATTCCTCCCATGTATGCTTCGATAATATTACATAAGTTCTGAATATCTTCTTCGTAAATCTCACCAATATTCCCAATCCGGAAGGTGTCGTGCTCCGTTAATTTGCCTGGGTAGAGGACGTAGCCTTTTTCTTTCACATATTCATAGAAATCTTCAAAGCTGAATGTCTCGTTCGGAAAAAGAAAGGTGGTTATAATAGGAGACTGCTTATCGTCTGTGATATACGCCTCTATTCCTATTCTCGCAAGTCTTTCTCTCAGTATGCGGTTATTATTCTGGTATCTTGCTGCCCTTGCAGGAATGCCGCCTTCTTCGATCAGTTCTTCAATCGCTTTCGAAAATGCAG
Source organism: Paenibacillus sp. FSL R5-0923 (assembly GCF_038009145.1). Classification (NCBI taxonomy): domain Bacteria; kingdom Bacillati; phylum Bacillota; class Bacilli; order Caryophanales; family Paenibacillaceae; genus Paenibacillus; species Paenibacillus sp. FSL R5-0923. Next base: position 547,540 of record NZ_JBBPAT010000002.1, on the reverse strand, counting down.
CGACTACATGGGTCGGAGACGTATAGCGCCATTTCCCATCTGCGTCCATCGCCATCCATTGATCGTATAGATCAAGTGATAGACTACGTGCATTCCCTTTACATGTGAGCAGCTTATCCAGCTTTGCAATGACAAACCCAAATCCCGGAACACCCTGAATACATTTATTGGCGCTGCTGATTAAATAGTCAATTTCAAGCCCAGGTACATCAATCTCTATTCCACCGAAGCTGCTCATCGCGTCGATAATTAATGTTTTATCGTAGGCTTTTGCCAGTTGTGAGATCATCTCAAGCGGGTTAAGAATCCCTGTCGTCGTCTCGCAATGCACCATCGCAATGTGCGTAATGGCTGGATCCTCTTTAAGAATCCCTCTAAGCTCTGCCTCTTGGGGGAATTCATTATATAGGGCACTATACACACGATAATGGAGTCCGATATATTGCGCCATTTGCACAATACGTTCTCCGTAGGCACCGTTTGTAATAATCAAAAGCTTATCATCCGCTGAAATCGCCGTAGTCAGCACAGATTCCACTGCAAACGTACCACTACCCTGCATGAGAACTGCCGTATATTCATCGTTCGTTGCCCTTGCCAAATCCAGAAGTCTGGATCTGATTTGTTGTGTAATGTTCTTATAGTCCTGGTCCCAAGTACAACGGTCAAAGAGCATTTGCTCTTTGACCGTGTTAGTAGTTGTCAAGGGACCGGGTGTCAGCAGTTTATAGTTGTTCATGGCCCTAACACTCCTTCTAATCTTATTTATTTTCTTTAAAGAATTGTTGATGTTGCTCCAGCAGTTCCACAGTCAACGGCTTAACAAATTTCATACTGTGTGCAGGCTTATGGATATCACTAACCGTTTCATCTTTATATAGAGCCACTGGGTAATTTGTAATTAAGTCTTTTCTAGCATCTTTAATAATCGTTTCTGCCATTTTCATAGCCAGCTCTGTTGTTGCATCATCTTTTTTCACCACGGCTACGGATTCTGTAAGCGAGAAGTTACCTTCCGTTGGATCTACATAGTCAATCGGTGCGCCTTCTTCTTTAGCTAATACTGCCTGATGACGAAGTCCAAAGCCTGCAGCCACTTCTCCTGCTTTTACCTTTTTAATCGGACCGGAACCGGAGCTTTCCAGATGTGGGCCTACATTAGCAACTAAATCATGCAGAACCGTTTTACCTTCTTCTTCCCCGTATTGCGAAATAATCGCCTGAACCAACAACCAGCCTGTCGAAGAGTCCATAATGTTCGGAACAGATACCAAGCCTTTAAATTCTGGTTTTGTTAAATCCTTAATGGACGTTGGCATCGCCAAGCCCTTATCTTTAAGCACCGCTGTGTTTACAAAAATAGCACCGGTATTCGCCAAAATCGGCGTATAGTACGCTGGATAGGAATCTAACGCGTTAGTCGTAAACGATAGATCTTTAAACATGCTGTGTTTCTCTTGCGCACTTTCTACAAAATAAGAGCTCATCGTGATCAGGTTAGCCTCAATTTTGTCTCCCTCTGCCATCAGCTTTCCACCCAGCTCAGAAGTGCCCAAGGATTGAAAGAGATATTGCCCTTCGTACCCCGCACCTTTTAGCGCAGTCTCCATAGAGGCTACAGCTTCTTCATCCGCATTGGTCAAAATCACTACTTTACTCGCTTCACCAGTTGCTTTGTTACCACAACCTGCTAATGTAAACACCAAACTCAAAGCTACAATAGACAACATGATTCCCTTGATTCTCTTAGACATAATTTCTCCCTCACTTTAACTGTTTTTAGTTATATTAAAATCGTTAATTAACGAGAGTTTGATTGCCTTTTCTGAAGATAGTCACCTAGGAGCTTGATAATAAGGTTGGTGCAAAAGATCAGGATGGATAGGACAAACACCTCATTAAATTTGGCGAAATGCTGCAGCTCTTTTATTTTGCTGGCAACTACCGAGGTTTGGGCAGTCACTAGAAAAATAATTCCGCTAATGGTCACCATCGCATTGATAAAATAGTAGCTGACCATCTCGATCACCGTGGATGCAGAGTTCGGTAGAATAACCCGGCGGATCGTCTGCAACCAGCTGTCACCTAATAATTCAGCAGTGGTTTCCCATGATGGATTCATTTTCGCCAGAGAGTTCTTAGCCATCAAATAAGGAGTCGTAAAGTAATGAACAAGGGTGCAGAGCACAAGAATCGTAAAGGTTCCTTTGAGACTGCTGTTATTGAACAGAAGTAGATACGACAGACCAAGGACCATACCCGGTACCGTGTTCGTCACCATCGATAGGATGTCAAAAGTCGCTTTCCCTTTTATAGGCGTTCGCACATTGATGATAGCCGCAGCATAAGCCACGATCGTACCTACGATTGCCGTCAGTCCTGCTACGAGCAAGGAATTTTTATATACATTGATTAAATCGCTTGATTGAAAAACATCCACAAAATGCTTGAATGTAAACGTAAGATCATAAGGATAGCCATTCATCAGTGGTGCAACGAACATGACTGCAAATACAGCTAGTAGACCGATTAGAATCACGGATGAGATTAGTCCAAGAACCGAATCTCTGCCTTTATTCGGGATCATCTCGATTTCAGTCACCTTGTCATAATGGAAATTGAATTTTTCAAGATACGTTAACAGCACAACCCCGAACGCCGCCGGTATTAACATCAGTACAGCAATAACTGCCCCATTGTTGAAATCCGGTATAGCCCCAAGCATGACCTGATACAGCTGAGTAGCAACCACGTTATACGTCCCCCCCACCGATGCAGGGATCCCAAAATCCGTGAAGCTTAGGATAAAAGAAAGAACAAACGCCCCTCCCAAAGTGCCCCATAAAGGCCGAACGATCGTGTTCATGAAGCTTCGCAGCGTCCCATCCCCCATAAGCTTGGATACGACGATGAACTTTTTATCAATGTACTTGAACGAATTATGAATCAGCAGGAAAGCAGAAGGTAAGGTATAAATTACGTAGCCTATCAACAGACCATTAAATCCATAAATCTCGAATAAATTCCGTCCGAAGATTTTAGTAATCAGTCCCTGGTTGCCGAAAGAGTACATTATTGCAAACCCGTAAGTAATCGTAGGTAGCAGCATAGGAATCAGAATTCCAGTTCTAATGATGCTTTTTAACGGGCGATAGATTCTTGTACAGTGGATAGAATAGGCTAGGATAAAAGCTAGAACCGTTGTGATGAGTGCCGTAACACCGGAGACCTTCATACTATTTCCGATGGACTCTCGAATCTCTTGATCTGCCAGAATGGTGAGATAATTGGATACCGAATAACCTTGGCCTGTTTCAAACGAGCGGATAAATAAAACTGCCAGTGGCAAGATCAGGAAAACGATAAATAACAATACGATTGGGATAAAAATGATCCGCATTTCCGGTTTAGCTTTAGGCATAATGTTCACCGAAGAGGTTATAGATATTTTCCCGTTTCACTTGCAGTTGCCCCAGAATAAATTCTTTTACAAAATCATTGCTAGGTTGTTGAATGATCTCTTGAGGTGTTCCGAATTGGGCAATATGACCTTGATTAATGATGAGAATTTTATCCGATAGGGTTAACGCTTCTTCAGGGTCATGGGTGACGATAATCGTCGTAAGCTTATATTCTCTGGCGATGGATTTAATCCGAGCTTTAATAGATTCCTTGATGATTCCATCCAGTGCGCTTAGAGGTTCATCGAGCAGTAATAATTTGGGCTTCATTACGAGCGTTCTTGCCAAAGCCACCCTTTGCTTCTGCCCACCCGATAGAGCGCCGATCTTCTTCGTTAAATGCGGCTTTAATTCCAGAAACTCGATATACTCCTGAACCTCATGCTCCGACGTTAATCCCTTTTTATTTTTCAGACCATAAACGATATTTTCGTAAGCATTAAGGTTGGGGAAGAGCGCATAATCCTGGAACACTATATTAAATCCGCGTTTCTTCATGGGTACATTGCTTAAATCTTGATCATTAAAAATGATTTGCCCCTGCTCCATCTTAGCCAATCCCAAGATAATGTTTAGCAAGGTGGTTTTGCCACTCCCGCTGGGGCCGAGTAAGGAGACAATTTCCCCTGCTTGGATGTCTAGACTAATATCCTCTAGAACAACCTTGTTATCGTAATGCTTGCTTATGTTTTGTAATTTAAGCAAAGGTTCCACCTCCTCAAGTACAACCTCAGTATAAAAAGGTTTTGTTTTTGAGGATAAACAATTACGTAAAATGTATGTAAATTATAAATAAGTTGTGAGTATATTATAAGTATATCATGACTAACTTAGAAAGGAGTAGTTGCTACCCTATATTAATCCCTTTATACTTCAACTATCGAAAGCGATATAAACTTTGAATGGGTGATTACATGTTTCCACTGGAAAGACAAAAGAAAATCATAGAAATCTTAATGTTCAAAAAGGTTCAGAAGCTGCCGGAGCTAGCAGAAGAGCTTAATATTTCTATCGATACCCTTCGCAGAGATATCAACCTGCTGGACAAGCAAGGGAAGATCAAGAAGATTTATGGTGGAATTAAACTGGTGGAATCGGAGTTTGCTGAATCTCCAATGGATGCGCGGATGGTCGGTCACTTAGAGGAAAAGAAAATGATCGCCCAAAAGTGCAGCGAATATATCAACGATGGGGATTGCATCTATCTGGACAGCGGCTCTACCACCTATCAGATCGCCAAATATATCAAGAATAAAAAGAATCTCACGGTCATTACGAACTCCATTCCTGTGGTAAACGAGCTGATGAACAGTGCGGTTGAGCTTATTATCATTGGCGGAAAGGTCCGACTAAATGAGCAGTCTGTCATTGCATATGATTATCTATTTAATTTCAGTGAATTAAATATCCTTAAGGCTTTTATTTGCGCAAGCGGCATTACCCTTGAAAAAGGCATCTCCGACTATAACCTGGAGGAAGCCCAAACGCGCAAAAAAATTATCGATCTCTCCAAAGAAGTTTATGTTGCTGCTGACCATACTAAATTCGGGAAAGATGTGACCATCGGCATCGCCTCACTCGATAAAATTGGGTACATTATTACCGACCGTAATATAGATCGAAGCTTCCTCCAGAAGTTTAAAACCAAACGCACGAGCTTGATTGTTGCGGAATAATATTACAAAAGAAACCTCTCTCGGATCTGAATGGTTGTGTGGTACTTCCATTTTACCTAAGGGAGGTTTTTTTCGTGTTTTTTTAAGGATCGCAGACACTTACCTTAACATCATAGACATCATTTCGTGAATCTCTTAAACTTAAAAATCAGAAGTACTATTACATTATGGAGTGTGAATATGCCCTTGAATCATATGTCTGAATTACACCAGAGAAACAAATTAATTATTTACTTGTTTTGGGGCTGTTTGTTGTTCGGTTCAATTTCGCTTTACAGATTTCCACAAACAATCATGGCGATTATATCAGCAGCGGTCCCCCTTGGATTATTGTGTACGGTACTAATTTGGAAACGTGTGGCTACACCCTATATTATGTACATAACAGCTATTGGCTTTAATATCATTACATACTTCTACATCGATGCAGGGGCAAACATCATTAGTACGTTAATTCTATACTGGGGTCTAGGCATCGTATCCCTCTATCACAACTATCGCCCATTGCTCCTTAATGGAGTGATAGCTTGCATCTTACTCAACTATTTTCTGATGACCAAACCCGCTTTCGAATCCGTTGATGCCTTAAGTGTTAACGTTTTTCTCATCATGATGATACTGGTTCTGATCTATCAGAGTCAGATTGGTGCGAAAATGTTCAAAAATATGTCTAAGAGCAGCAACGAAGCTGAACATGCCAGAGCGGAAATGGAGACCTTCCTTACAGGTGTTACTGAATCCGTAGGAGTTCTGAGTCAATCTAGTAACCTAATGCATAACAACGTACTGACAACAGATCGAATTTCCAAAGAAGTCGTAACCGCCTTCCAAGAGATAGCTAGTGGAGTAGAATCACAAGCACAGAGTGTTAGCGATATCTCAAATGCTATGCAGCAGTTAAACGAATCAGCTATGCAGGCAAATGCTGCCTCCGTGTCCATGAGCAATAGAAGCCGTGAAACGGATCAAATTACGCAAGAGGGGCAAGATGAAATCATTCGCTTAACTGAAACTATGTCTGAAGTTACGGATATCGTAACGAGTACCGCTGGCTTGATGACACAAATGAATGAAGAAAATCAGAAGATTGAATCGATTGTTTCCAGCATCGTAGGAATTGCTGAGCAGACGAATCTTTTGTCGCTAAATGCTTCCATTGAAGCCGCTCATGCGGGGGAACACGGCAAAGGTTTCGCAGTCGTATCCAATGAAATCCGAAAATTGGCACAGAGCTCCCACAATGCATCCGCGGACATTGCCCGGATTCTCAGAAGCATTCAAAATAATATTGCGCAGGTTGGCGATATGGTTTCTAACGGGTTGCTAGTTGTAGAATCAGGGAAAAATTCCACTGATGATATCGCTCGATTATTCGAGGGCATTCGAAATAATACACACCAGGTGCTTGAACAAGCCGAAGACCTGAAGGATAGGAGCGATCATATCCGGCATGCATCCACCCTTGTACTCGGCGAAGTTAATTCAGTGGCTGCAATTACCGAAGAGAATACCGCAGCTATTGAACAAGTCCTCGCTAGCGCTGAGGTCCAGCAACAACATGTTTCTGAAACGGTGATTAGCATTAGCAATCTGAATGAGTTAGCTATTAAGTTAGACAATTTAACGAGATCTTCATAGATACAGCTGTTTGTTTCAATACCATTCAGTCAAAAGAAAAAGCCATCTACTCCTCACGAAGTAGATGGCTTTATTTGTTCATTTAGTTCACTTTAGCTAAGACTTCCTGCCTCAACACGCGGCGGACGCATGGTCAGGCTGACCCGGCCCTTCTTCAGGTCAACACCCATCACCCAGACGGTGACATTATCTCCTACGGAGACAACATCCATCGGGTGCTTCACAAAGCTGCCGCTGAGCTGGGATATATGCACCAGCCCATCGTTCTTGATCCCGATATCGACGAATGCGCCGAAATCGATCACGTTGCGGACGGTTCCCTGCATTTCCATGCCGGGAACCAGATCCTCGATCTTCAGCACGTCGGTACGGAAGATCGGCAACGGCAGCTCCTCGCGCGGATCACGGCCCGGACGCTGCAAGCTCTCTAGGATATCGCGAAGCGTTGGCACGCCGACATCCAGCTTCACAGCCAGCTCCTCGGCATTTTGTGCCTCCAGCTGTGAAGCCACTTCTTTGCTGCCCAGCTTGTTTACATCTAGGCTCAGCTCACGGAACAACCGATCCACCACCGGATATGACTCCGGGTGAATAGGCGTGCGGTCCAAGGTGTTATCCCCTCCAGGAATCCGCAGGAAGCCGATACATTGCTCATAGGACTTCGCACCCAGACGAGGCACCTTTTGCAGCTGCTTCCGAGTCGTGAACTTACCGTTCTCTTCACGGAATTTAACGATATTCTTAGCAATCGTTCCATTAACGCCAGCTACGTAAGAGAGCAAGGCTGGAGATGCCGTATTCACATCAACACCCACATGGTTAACCGCCGATTCCACGACGGCCTTAAGACTCTCCTCCAGATGCTTCTGGGAGACGTCATGCTGATACTGTCCCACACCGATAGCTTTCGGATCGATCTTCACCAGCTCCGCCAGCGGGTCCTGCACACGGCGGGCGATAGAAGCCGCGCTGCGCTCTGCGACATCCAGATCCGGGAACTCCTCCTGCGCTAGCTTAGAAGCAGAATAGACACTCGCTCCTGCTTCATTAACGATCAGGTAGGCCAGCTCTGGATTACCAATTTCAGCAATCACTTCTGCAGTAAATTGCTCGGTCTCACGAGAGCCTGTACCATTTCCGATAACAATAAGCTGTATGCCATATTTAGCGATTAGTTCTTTAAACTTAGCAGCAGCTTCAACCTTCTTGTTGTTCGGTGGTGTTGGATAGGTCACAGCTACTTCAAGCAGCTTACCAGTATCGTCTACAACGGCCAGCTTACAGCCGGTACGGTAGGCAGGGTCAACACCCAGCACACAGCGTCCCTTAACCGGCGGCTGCAGCAGCAAGCTGCGTAGATTACCAGAGAAGATTGAGATCGCTTGATTCTCGCCCCGCTCGGTCATCTCCCCACGAACCTCACGCTCCACAGAAGGAGCTATCAGACGCTTGTAGGCATCCTCAGTCACTGCCTCCAGCAGTTCCTTCACTGGGGATGGGCCTTTAATGATTTTCCGCGCAATGTAAGCATGAATTTTGTCAGTGACAACCTCAATGCCTACCTTTAGTATATTCTCCCGCTCACCGCGATTAATGGCGAGAATTCGGTGAGGTGGCATTTTGTGTACAGGTTCACGGTAGCTATAGTAGTTCTCGTATACGGATTCCTGCTCTGCATCCTTAGCTTCAGACACAAGGATGCCCTGACTTGCCGTATATTGCCGAACCCAAGAGCGGATCGCAGGATCATCTGCAATGTTCTCGGCGATGATATCCAGTGCACCTTGAAGCGCTTGATCTGCGGTCTCCACTCCTTTTTCAGCATCTATATATTTCGTTGCCTCAGTTTGTGGGTCACCTTGTCTTTGCTGCTCCATAATCCAGTTTGCAAGCGGCTCTAAGCCTTTTTCCTTCGCAACACTAGCACGAGTCTTACGCTTCTGACGGAAAGGACGATACAAGTCCTCCACTTCCTGCAGCTTGACCGCATTTGTGATTTGTTCATGAAGTTCCTTGGTCAGCTTGCCCTGCTCTTCAATATTGCGGATAACGTCTTTCTTACGTTCGCCCAAATTGCGAAGATAAGCCAGGCGCTCTTCAATATCACGCAGCGCATTCTCGTCCAGCTCACCCGTCATTTCTTTCCGGTATCTGGCGATGAACGGAATCGTATTCCCCTCATCCAGCAGTCCAACCGTTGTACGCACCTGCTTCAGGCTAATGTTCAATTCCTTGGCAATCGCTACAGTAATCAATTCCTGCTCCCGCTGTGCGGCCGCCTCTTCCGTAATGACTCCCGTATTGCTGTTATCTATCGTCATTAGTATCCCTCTTCCCGTACACAATCTGCTTATACAATTCTTGTTCTCATAACTAAAATAGTATCACAGATCGGCTCTGTTCCAAAGTCCAGCCTAGAGAGGAGGCAGATTGGGTGGTTTACGCGCGTTGTCCCATTCCCCTTTTTCCAGAACTAAGTGACAACATAAAACATAATGCTAGAACAAACGCCGCTGCCACATATGGAAAGTTAATACTTAGATCAAAAAGATACCCTGCAACGATAGGCCCTGCGATATTTCCAAGACTCGTATAAGCAGAGTTCATTCCTGCTACGAAGCCTTGCTGCGTTTCCCCCGCCATTTTGGATAACTGGGTGCCTACCGCTGGTCGAAGAATATCCATAGCCAAGAATACGACAAAGGTAATCGCACAAATCGCCCAGAAGCCACTTACAAACAGCGTCAACAGAATAAACATTGCAGCAGTTATAAGGCAAGTGGAGATTACCTTATTCTCGCCGAATTTATTCAGAATCCAGCCAAACGCGGATACCTGCACCACAGCACCGGCGATTGAGCCAAAGGTAATCACAAAAGCAATATCTTTAGGGGTAAAGCCAAATTTATGGTCCACGAACAATCCGAATACCGTTTCATAGTTAGCCAATCCAAAAGCCATAACAAATACAATAATTAACCCAAAAAAGTAAGGTTCACGATAAGAACGCATCAATTGCGTGAAAAAGCTCTCCTGATTATTTTTAGATAGCTTCGCTTCCATCCGTTTCTCTACAGACAGAGACTCAGGCAAGATCAAAACTGTGATTAGAGCTGCGATCCCAGCCGCACCAGCCGCACAGAAAAAGGGTACCCGCATGCCAAGCTCAGCAAGATAACCGCCAATCCCTGGACCGATAATAAATCCGGTAGTAATGGCTGCGTTAATAAGCCCCATGCCTTTCGCTCTCTCTTCAAAAGAGGTCGTGTCCGCTACATAAGCCATAACTGCTGGCATAATTAACGCAGCGCCTACACCACCGAGCAGTCTTGAAACGAACAAGAGCCAGGACACATTCGCCAGACCAAAGAGCAGCTCTGAAAAAGCAAACACGATCAGACCCGCAACGATCACTTTTTTTCGGCCAATTCTGTCGGATAACCTGCCGGCGAATGGCGATACTAATAATTGGGCAAGGGAGAATGAAGCCACTAACAGCCCAACGGTACTTCCTGTGATCCCAAGTTCATTCATGTAAGTAGGCATGATAGGGACTACAAGTCCGATCCCTGTAAAAGCAAGAAAAATATTAAGCATAACTAGTAGCATAGCGCCCCTGTTTCTAAGTAGTAATGACATTGTGTTAACCTCCGTAGTTTCTAAAGCCAAGTCTTCAAATAGTTTCCCTGTAGAGACCGACCATCCGGTCTAAATTATAGCAAAAAAATAATCCTTCTAATCCGGTGCCTTTAAGAAGCTTCAGCCTTCTTGATTCCTGAATGTAAAGCTTCTTTCAAGCCCCATTATATCTTATCCCGTATATATCCCTTGTAATAACAATCGTACTGATTCCCGGTAATATTTTTTGATATCATCCGGAGTCTTTTCAGGAATAGAACATTCAGCAGCTCTTCCGATTCCTTCGAGCATACCATTTACAATAATCACATAATCCTCTAAGTCACCCTTAATAAAATACCCCGTGTCCATGCCTTCCTTCAGAAGATCACGACACGCATGCGAGGCAGCCTCATATAAATGAGCAAGCCGCTTAGTGATATCCTCCGGATGAGCTCTGCTTCTTGAGAATTCCTCAAGCGCCCGAATCAACGGATTCTGAAAATCATTTGCATAGTGCTCGGCTAAAGCATATAAACGCTCCTGAACACCAACAATTTCATTCTTCTTATCTTCCCACGCCTGTAACCACTGCGCGGTATCCTCTTCTACCACATATAGAAAAAGTTCATCCTTGCTCGGAAAATGATGATATAAGCTGCCCTTACTAACATTCGAGGCTACGCAAACTTCATTCATGGTTACAGCTGCATACCCCTTTTGAACAAAGAGCTGTGTGGCTTTAAGTACAATTCGTTTCTTTGTTTCTTCTCCGTCTGAACGTCCTCTGATTCTAAGCACCTCCTAAACCGACCGTACGGTCTAATACTATCAGATCATTTTGTAAAAGTGAACCCCTAATCCTTTTTTACCATGAGTTCGTAAAAATGCACATCAAAAGACGCCCGGATTCGTACCCGAGCGCCTATCTCATGGATTATCTATAACCCTGGGTGATTAAAAATCAATCAGTCCGAGGCTGATTTGCAGCGAATCATCCACCTTCTTCATAGTCTCATCATCAAGGTGGGTGATCTTGTCAGTTAAGCGTTGTTTGTCAATCGTCCTAACCTGCTCCAGCAGTATAACAGAGTCTCTGTCAAAGCCATGAGCTGCTGCGTCAATTTCCACATGCGTAGGTAATTTAGCCTTCTGGATTTGGGCCGTGATTGCGGCCACAATTACCGTCGGGCTAAAGCGATTGCCAATATCATTCTGGATTACCAGTACTGGCCTTACTCCGCCTTGCTCAGAACCTACAACCGGCGAAAGATCAGCAAAAAAAACATCGCCACGTTTAACGATCAATGTCTACACCCCGCTTACTAAGCGGCCAAGAGTGCTGTCTGCATCTTCCTCCGCGAGGAACGCCTCGCATGCCATGGTCAAGTTGATCTTAGCCATTTCCATGTAGCCGCGCTGCATGGACTCCCGGATAGAACGTTTCCTCCGTTCGCTCAAATACAGCTTCATGGCCTGCCTAATCAATTCACTCCGGTTGGAATTCTCCAATTGAACAATTCCGTCCACTTCCTGCAAGAGATGATCGGGCAAGCTGATCATGATTCTTTTGGTGTTCTGCAAATTGGCCACCTTCTCTTCCACCCCCACAAACCTTCTGCCCTTGTGTTCCAGTGTTGCAATATACAAGGAATTTTATACAAGGAATATATGCCGCCAGTATATCAAGTATGCTGCATCCCATTATAAACTAGAAATGGCGGTTCGTATAGGCTTTTAGTCATATCTCCTAAAACGATACAATTCCTTCTATTTTCTCCCTTGAATAACATTACTGTCAAGAACTTTAAGATTGTAACAGAGCATTTACTAATTTAGGAAGTGTGCCTTCACGGATATAAACGCGCGGCACCCGATGAGCCAGCATGCAAATTACCTCGTAGTGAATCGTTCCAAGATGGAGAGCCAACTCGTCTGCCGTGACCATCACGTCAGCTTGACGGCCGATGAGTACAACTTCTTCGCCTGCTTTAATTTGTTCCGCTTCTTCAGCGAAAGATTTGAGTGATACCATACACTGATCCATGCAGATTGTTCCGACGACAGGAACGCGGCGTCCACGTATTAACACCTCCGCTTTGCCAGTTAGCATGCGGGAATATCCATCTGCGTACCCCACAGGTAACGTTGCGATAATCTCCTCGCTGTCTGTGAAGTACCGAGTGCCGTAGCTGACGCCCCAATGAGAAGGCAGGCTCTTCACATATACAACCTGCGTCTTCAGCGTCATTACCGGATGTAGTTCTACCAGCTGACGGTTTACCTCAGTTGAGGGATAAAATCCGTACAAGCTGATGCCTACCCGCACCATGTTGCTGGATAAATAAGGTGAATCAATGGCCGTAGCGCTATTGCCCGTATGTATGATCGGGATCTGAATGTTCTGCTCCCGCAGCGTTTCCGCCACGCTCATGAACCGTCGATGCTGTTCCAGTGTATAGCTTTTGTCTAGTTCGTCTGCCTTGGCAAAATGGGTAAACATACCCTCCAGCTCCGCCTGCGCAACAGACTGCACTTCAGAGATAAATGCGGGTGCGTCATCTGGTAAAAGACCCAGTCGCCCCATCCCGCTATCAATCTTGATATGCACCTTCAGCCGATGTTCCGGATCTATAGGAAGCTGTCTAACAGCCTCTAATACTTCCGGTGTGAACAGTGTTACAGTTACATGGTTCTCCCAGGCAATGGCTATTCCTTCAGGAGAAGTGTAGCCAAGCACCAGTATAGGAATCAGTATTCCCGCCTGACGCAGCTCCAATGCTTCATCCAAAAAAGCCACACTAACATAATCTGCTCCGAGTCTTTCCAGTTCCCGTGTCACTTCCACTGCTCCATGGCCGTACGCATTTCCTTTGACGCATCCCATAAACTTTGTCTCTGCCGGCAAGTAGCGGCGAAAGGCTTCGTAATTGGCACGCAATTCATCCAGATTAATTTCGGCTACTGTCGGTCGATAGCTTGCTTGCACTTCAAAGTCACCTTCTTACGTTGTAGTAAAACGTCATAGCTGTAATGATCATTGTCTTAGTACTCATGGTAATGCTACGGAAGGTGGCTGTCAATGTGAGCTCAGTTATCTTTTCGATTCAGTTCAAAGCGGCTGGAGCGCTGGCAAATATAGAAAGGCGGATACTACGTTGTAGAGGAAAGAATCCCACAAAACGCAGTATCCGCCTACTTTATATTATTTACCCGATTGTGCCTCCATAGAAGCGGCAATTTGCATCATTTCGTTAACAGGAAGATTAGCACTTGTAATTCGATACTCTATACCCTCAGACATCCAAGTCAAAGTCTGCTGCTCATCACCACTCAGAAGTCCTGCGGTAAAACCAAGATCTATCAGCGTTCCAGGAGCCAATGCTACTGCACGGTCCAATGGACGGGCTTCCATAATGGTGTATTGATAAACCCCATCATACCGGATGAGAACAGCATGATCCTTGTTCCCCTCCATTTTATGGGAGTCCTTCAACTCGACACCTGCCGGAACGTACCCCGGTTCGATAATACCAAAGTCACCCAGCTCAGCAGCGACAGGTTGCCCCTCTTGCTCCTGACCCTCAGGAACTACAACCTGATTTCCATTTTCGTCAACCTGAGCTACTGTACTTTCTGAAGCAGCACCTGTAGTCATATTCTTTTGCATATCAAAGGAATCCTTAGTGAAATCTGTATCGAATTTAAAGGTGTCAAACTTCACGTCTACAACTACCTTGGCTTCAGAATCAGAGACTTGAACCTGTTTAGGCTCATAAGTCTTTTTATCCAGCCAAATCTTCTGCCGCACAAGGGCATTGCTCTGATAATTCGCAGCTACCTCAAACACATAGTTATCTCCATCTTCCACAAATTGACGATTGTTATCTGAGACGATGCCCCGAACTAGTGTCTGATACAAATAAACCTGACCTTGATTGTCCGGCCAATCACTCTGGAAGCGGAAGCTCTTATTCATACTTGGTGTAAGTACGAACACTCCCTCATCATTACGAAGCACGATCTGCGTAATATCCTTCTGTACATTCGCCAAGCTGATCCGGTAATAAGAAGGGTTCTTGTACCATACCTCTACCTTATACTCCTGCGGCTGCTCGCCGGTGAATAGGGTCATAATGCCTGAAGCTTGGTACGTTCCCTGCTTACTCTCCAACTTGTCGGCCACATTGTTCAAATCCTTGACCACGGAAGCGGCATCCTTCTTCCCGCACCCCGTCATCACCAGGGCCACGCTCATAATGATCGCGAGTACCCATATTGTCCGGCGCATGACATCATCCCCTTAACCTGTTTTGAATGCATTGATTAGTACATGTCTATGAGGGACTTGGCCGCAATATGCAGACGGGCATGACAAGCTGGGAGTTAGATTTATTTTTTAGGAACATACAAACAAAAAAAGCCCACGCATAGCGCTGGCTTTATGTTTTATACAGAAATGTAATAACATTATGTAGGTCTTATCTTTTGAATAGAGAGAAAATTATACGATCAGTTTCTTGTTTCAACTCTCATTATCACTATGTATTGCTTTATTGTACTGATTGATTAATTCATCCAACCTCATCGACTGTCTGATCACATTTGGATGTAACAATCCACCGTATTCCCTTTCCATTAAATAAAGTTTGGCTCTAGCACCCTCTATTCTCTTTTGGAGAATTTCTGGATTATTCATTACACTACCTCCTCAAATTAATATACTAGAGGTATATGTCAAATTCTATATTTTACAAATAAGTGCAGTACTATAAAGAAATGATTCTAATAAATACTAGAAGGAAGGTAATAATTACGTTACTATGCACTGCTAACAACAAAGCCATTTTTCTTTTCGTTGATTCGCTGCACCTTACTAATTAGGTTTCGGTATTCTTTTTGCGTTTCTAAAGATACCGTATGACGAAGCTCTTCGAACATTCCAACACATTTTATAATACATGATTCGCTATTTATTTTTACTGAATATTCTAAACTTTCCATTATATACTTTATACTAATCTCATATTTATTTCTTCTTATATAATAAAACGCTATCTCAGCCATCAAGTTGGTATATCTATCTTCGAAGATTTGTTGATTATAGGATCTAATGTCTAGCTGATGACGATCTCTACAATCTGATATTTTTCCCTCAAACTGCAGAAGAATATCATCCACGTTAAATTGGTAATAATTAGCTGCTTGAAGGATTTTGAACAGACCTGAGAGGATCTCTTCCTCTCTTTGTTCAAGATATGCCACATATTCCGGCAGCACCGTTATATCCCCTTTTAAAATTCGCAGCAAGTTAATATTAGCCCGTGCCCACTCCATACATTGATTCATAAGCTGCAAAGCTTCTTCCGTGTCTTCCCGAATCCAGTTCATATCCATGTACATGTTAACATAATGTAAAGCCCTATCATAATCTCCTAGCTCTCTATAAACTACTGAACGTAACATGTAAGAGTATTGAATATATGAGAATAGTGGTATTTCAGGTTCCTTTTGAAGCCTGCTTTTTCTGGCACGGTCGTATTTAGCATGATATTGAATTGTTGCTTTATTCCCCATTTCCTTAGCCATTGCCATTACCTTGTCCCAATGTCGTAAAGCACTATATGTATTCGCCAAATCTTTCAGCGCATCAAGCTGGTCCACCTCATCAAGCCGGTTAACAAATCCTTCAAATTGCACAGCTGCTCGCAAATTGGCATCCCGATCTTCACCCAAAGCGATCGTGAATAGCCTGTATTGGCAAAGGGCCAGCCGCTCTGAATGTTGATACTTCTCACTCTCAGCCACACTCTGATATAACATCGCTGCTGCTTTGTGCTTCCCTAGCGTAAAAAAATCTTCTGCAGTATCAAATAACGAAGGCGTATAAGATAAGCTATCCATCATGATCCCAACTACCCGTGCAATACATTCCAGCTTATCCAGCTCTGCACAGCGATATAGAAATGGCCGAAGACGTCTCCAATTCGGATTGGAGTGAACAAAACACTCATCCACATACAAATCATAGTAGCAGCCTTCTTCTAATCCCATACCTTCTGTAATCCGATCTAATTGTTGCATGGCTATCGGGCGATTCCCATTGATGATATTACTGATCGTGCCTGAATTTACCTTAGACACCTCTGCGAACTGATTGATCGTTATCCCCTGCTTCTTGAGATAGTCTGCCAGTTCTGCACGAATGGTCATCTGCTTCATGATCAAAGCCACCTTCCGCCAACATAATTCATAGATAAGCAAATAGCATTTTAATAAATATATGTCTAATTATTCCAGTGGTCAAATACTTTTTTTCTATTCCTTTTCATTATGCAATTATTCGGTGATCAATGTATAGACTTTAGATTAGTAAAAGATAAAAACCACCAGAATACAAGGTGTAATAAACCTTTTCTGATGGTTTTTCTTATGATATTACTATCAATAGTTATTCAATACATGCATTTAAATTCAACTAAGAGCTAGGTTTAATCATCATATCCAGCTTTTTAATATAAGGGTCTAGCGTTTCAATTAACTTCTCTTGGTTTTGAATCTCTTCTTTCGAAAGCCGATCCATATGAACACTGCCATCTGCATCAAATACCTTAGCATCATAGCTTTGTAAATCTACGATTAATCGTTCGATCTCATCAAACTCTTTTTTAGTAAGCCTCTGTTCAGCTTTTTCAAGCAATCCATTCCAGAAAGCATCACGATCTACGGATTGCACTGATTTCTTTGATGTTTTCGCTTCATTTATTTGTTCGAAATAAGGTTCAAGCTTAGCCTGTAACTCTTTATATGCCTTCTGGTCCTTCGCACCTAACTGTTCTAGGTGAAAGACGCCTTCAGCATCGGCCATTTGTAGATTATAAGCTCCCAATTCCTCTAGTAAGGACATCAGCTTTGTGAATTCCTCTTCGTCAAAGCTTTGCTTCGCGTTTTGCAGTTTGGCTTCAAGCCTGTCATATTGTTGCTGGGTTACTCCTATCGTAGCAGCAGTTGCTGGGGATCCATACATATTGTCTGCCAAATAATGATATCCGGCATAAGCTCCAGTAGGAATTAATAGTGCAGCCGCCATAATACTTGCCACGAGCCATTTCTTCATACGTCTTCCCCCTTGTTTGGCTACGGCCCTATTTAATATTTGCTCCTTCAGTTCCGGTGGGGCACTTATATTTCTCGCCTCTTCCTGCAGAACTGTCCGTAACTCTTCATTGAAATTCATGCAGGTCCTCCACCTTTCCCTTAAAAAGAGTATGATTGTCTGGCTTCTGACGAAGCTTCTGCAGTGCAGCGTGAATACGGGATTTCACGGTTCCGACCGGAATACCCAGTATCGCAGCACTTTCTTCCTGTGAATATTCGTTTAAATAATGCAGAATAATCACCTGCTTCAGCTTAAATGGAAGACGATCTACACTTGCTAGCAGGCGGCGGTTAGATAACCTGTCCACAACATCACTCGTGAAATCATGCTCCAGCATTAGATCTGTTTGTTCTACTTTTTTCACCATTCGGAGATGCGTCCATCTCTTTCTTCGATAGGCATGAATTTGCCGCATGACCACTCCCATCAGCCAAGGCTTAAAGGGGCGGTTTACGTCAAATTGTTCAAGAGAACGGTGCACCTGAATGTAAATCTCCTGAACGATATCATCCACATCGGAGGTTTCGCGAACGAGGAAATGAACGGTCTGATACACATCCCGGATCGTTGCTTCATATAGCTCACCATACGCTTCACGACTGCCGGCTAGCGTAAGCGCAATGAGCTGAGAATATTCATTTGGATGTTTCATCCCTCTCAATCCCTCCTTCGGTCTTACACTATATATTGGTAAATCAAAGAGATATCGTTCGATTTATTTTAACGAATTTAACCCAGCCTTTTGAGCTGCATCAGGTTCAAGTGGTTTGACCGCCGTTATGGACCAAGCACCACGCGCTCTGGCATCACTCAATCTCTCCTTTCCCGCAAAATTTACTTAGCTAAATAAATTCGCCTGTTAATACGCAATAATTCCAATTCTATTACAAGATACTAAAAAGAAAGAGAGAACCCCTTAACTTGACAAGCTTATTATAGCTTCTATATATTTTAGGAACTAAAGTACATTGGAGCGTGGCTATGAGCACAGAGCAAGATAAACAATATGCTATCCATAAGGTTATGGAATCTATGGCAAATGTGCAGCAGAAATCCCAGTTCTTCATTGATATGATCACCAAGCAGGAGACCCTGACTCACAATCAGATCCTACTGCTGTTCCAGCTCAGGCTTATAGGTAGCTTGAACATTACTGACATCTCCGAACGATTCATTATTACACCAGGAGCCGCTTCCTCGATGTGCGATAAGTTGGAAGATGCCGGTCTTATCGAACGTGTGCGGACGAAGGAGGATCGCAGAGTCGTCAATATTGTCCTTACAGAACAAGGGCATCAGCGGATTCTCCATATCTTTGAAGCCTTTCCTACCTCGGGTTTGGATAAAATCTCAGGAACCTTAGAACAAATAAATGTGCTAATGGATAAAATGATGAACTAAAAGCTTTTGGGTTATATATGCTGCCTGTCAGGAAACTGACGGCAGTTTTTTTATGTCCAAAATACTATATTGACTATATATTATAATAATTATATATTTTAATCATTAAAATATATTTCGAAAGGCGGCCCCTGTAAATGTCCAATGCTAATGATCTTTTTGAACGCCAGGAAATGATCGGTCCACCTCTGAAAGTAAGAGGTTCACTGACCCTCAAAGAAGATGTTCGTGCGGATACCATCGATGTTGTCGGCCATTTAAGTGCACAGAAGAATGTCACTACCGCTAAGTTAAAAGTATCTGGTGATTGTTCGATTGGAGGTCATTGTAGAGCCGAGCAGGTTATCAATCTGGGAGGTCTCCGTGTTCAACACATCCAGGCAGACAGACTGCAATCGTCTGGATACTTTTCTGCAGCACAAGATGCTGCACTCGAAACCTTCTATGCCGAAGGTGCTGTGAAGATCCATAGGTTAACTGCTGAATCATCCATTGAGCTACGTTTAGGAAACAGAAGCACAATCGATGTCATAAAATCTAGCGGTACCATTACTGTTAAGCCATCTTTGAAGCTAATGAATGCGCTAATCCCCTACTTCCGGAAGCTCACCTGCAAAACGATTGAAGGGACTAGCATCATGTTATATCGAACGACAGCAGATCTCGTCTGCGGTGAAGATATTGTCATCGGACCGGGTTGTTCTATTGGGGAGATCCGCTATAGCAAAAGTCTAACGGTAGACCCTAAATCACAAGTTACTCGGACCGTATTTTTAAATAAATAGCAAACGTAACAACCTTGTCTCTGCTTTGTTTACAGAAAGTGACCTACTACGCGCTGATTTAATCTATACTTAAGAGGATTGGACTTAATCCTCGGAGGTAATTATGAATAAAATCATCGTAATCGGAGCTATCACGCTCTTTTTAGCCGGATGCGGAGCATCGGCATCTATAGATATGGATACAACAATGGCAATTAACCAAACACAAACTACTGAAGCACCACTGAAGCTAATCGTTGATGGAGAAACCGTTCTTCCTTCTCTCCCACCTTTTTTCTCAGGTGATAAGGTCTATGTACCTGCAAAAGTACTCATGGAGTACTACTCATCTGAACAACAATGGGATAATGCTACGAAAACCTTAACCATCTCTGATGGAAGCAGTAAATATGTTTTGAAGCCAGGTAATGAGTATATGCAAGGTGACGGTTATCAAAATGAGCTGGGGGGACCTGCAATTCTACGAAATGGTATTATATATATTCCGGCAGACTCTCTAAACTCTCTCTCTGGTGCCACTGCGCAGCTGAATGCCTCGCAAAATGAAGTTTCCATTACATCAGGGGATGTTAGTACTACCGTAAGAACACCCAGCGAACCTCTCGCGATTGCTACAGAAAATGACCAAGTTAAGCTGTATACTGCCCTCAAAAATGGCGGTACCTACGAAGGATTTGTTGTAGAGGTGAACGGTAACAAGCATACGTTTAATTGGGAAGCACCAAGATTGTTAGGTTACACTCCTGAGATTCATTATGCCGATATAGATCAGGATGGGCAGGAAGAAGTTGTTGTCATACTGTGGCTAGGAACAGGTACGGGCATGTCTATGCAGGAGCTTCACGTCATTAAGCCTGACCAGTGGAAAGAAATGAATGTACCTTCCGCAGATAAAGCTGTCTCAGCATTTGTTACCTCAAAAATCTCCAATGAAAAAGGCGATGCCTTAATTCAAATTCAGGTAAAAAGTTCAACTCCATCTATGGTTACTATGCGATATCCGGATCGTGGCGAGGATGGCAATCTTGGCGAAAAAGCCGGGATTGGTGCTGTGACTTACTACATGGTAGAAGAAGGCAAGCTGAAAGCTGAAACCAATGTTTATATTGGATTTTTAGAGAGTATTGGCACATTAACCTTTTCCTACAGATCAGGGAATGATGGAATGGAACCTGAATCCATTCGTTTTGAGCCTCATGAGGAGTATGCCTCTTATGTGGTGGGTAAGCAGCTATGATTGATGCCCATGTACATTTAGAGCAATATGAGCCTGAGATTTCGGAACAAATGTTGAGTGAGTTTCCTAACTTGGGGATCGAAGCCCTGATTGCTGTCTCCATGAATTTAGACTCTTGCGTTCGCACTCAAAAGCTTGCCGCTACCTATCCCGGAGTGGTACGTCCAGCTTATGGTTTTCATCCAGAGCAACCCATACCGCAGAAAGCTGAGTTATCCTCTTTGCTGGAATGGATTGAGCGTCAAGCCCGGGAGGATTTCATCGCTGTAGGTGAAATTGGACTGCCTTATTATTCGCGTGCTGAAGCGCTGGAGCGCGGCGAAGCTTTTGATATGGAGCCTTACATTCAGCTTCTTGATCAGTTGCTTGAGCTTGCCGTCCGTATAGATAAACCAGTGGTCCTGCACGCTGTCTATGAGGATGCGCTGATTGCCTGTGATCTATTAGAGAAACATGGTATAAAGCGTGCCCACTTCCACTGGTTCAAGGGACCCGAAGAAGCCATTGCCCGTATGATTAAGAATGGCTACTACATCTCTTTCACCCCTGACATCCTTTATGAGACGGAGATCCAAGAGCTTGCCCGCCGCTATCCCCCAGAGCTTGTCATGGCGGAGACCGATGGTCCTTGGCCATTTGAAGGACCTTTTGCGGGTAGAGTCACGCATCCATCTATGATTTCTGATGTCGCCGCTGCTTGGGGAGTACTGCATGGCTACACTTCCAGCCAAGCAGAAGAGATACTGACTGCGAATACTAAGCGATTTTATAGCTTGTAAATAAACAAAAGGATGGTTCCTAGCGAATGTGATATGCTCCCCATATAGTAGACAGGCGAAATAATAAAAACCTGCTGCTGTATGGGGAGTATTTTTATGGAACAAAAGAAGTATACGGCACTCGAAAAATTAACGATTCTCCAAGAAATTGAACGGGGCGACATTGGTTTGAAAGCTGCGGCCCGAAAATATGGATTATCCAAAACCTCTGTAGTGAAGTGGCGGCAACGTTATCAATTGTATGGGTACGAAGGGCTGGAAGTTCGAATCCACAACCGTACGTATTCCGCAGAACTTAAACTCCATGCCGTTAAGGATTATCTCGAGGGAGGATTGTCACAAAACCAAATCATCTGCAAGTATAAGATTGCAAGTTCAACCCAACTTGCCAACTGGATTAGGAAGTATAATGGTCATAGCAACAGCTTAACAGCTCATTCAGGAGGATCTAAAGCTATGACCAAAGGACGCGTAACCACTTGGCAGGAACGGATAGATATCGTGCTGTACTGCCTTTCGAACGGAGAAGACTACACGAAGGCGGCAAGCCATTTTCACGTGTCTTACCAACAAGTATATAGCTGGGTAAAGAAGTACGAAGCAGGCGGTGAAGAGGCGTTACGAGACGGCAGAGGACGTACTAAAGCGCCCGAAGAACTTACGGAAGCAGATCGCCACAAACTCGCGATGCAAAAGCTGGAGTACGAGAATGCACGCCTGCGTGCGGAGAATGCTTTTCTAAAAAAGTTAGAGGAACTCGAAAGGAGGAGACGTTAAGAACCATTCGCCAGGAGATCATCTATCTGGCCATTCAAGCCGTTCAGCAGGAACAGTCTTGCTCCATTCGACTTATGTGTGAAATCGTAGGGATTTCACGGTCAAGTTACTATAAATGGTTGAATCGCAAACCCAGTTCCCGAGAGACCGAAAACGAGAAACTGACAGAGGCTATGCTTCTCTTGTATGAGAAGGTGGAACGAACCTTTGGGTATCGTCAATTGACCCTGCATTTGCGCAGACAAATGAACAAATCTATTAACGCAAAACGAGTATACCGGCTCATGAGACGCCAAGGTATCCAGTCTGTCATCCGCAGAAAAAGAAAGAAGTATGTAGGCTCCACGCCTCAGCAGGTCGCGGAGAATGTGCTGAACCGTAATTTTGAGGCGGAAGCTCCAAACCAAAAATGGGTAACGGATGTAACAGAATTCAAATACGGCAAGGGTAAGAAGGCGTATTTAAGTGCAATAAAAGATCTGTATGACAATTCCATTGTTGCTTACGTTCTGGGCCATTCCAATAATAATTCGCTAGTTTTTAACACGCTGGAATTAGCATTGCAGGCAGCGTCGGAGAGCCGAACCTTACTCCATAGCGACCGCGGTTTCCAGTATACCTCTCTGCATTTTAAGAAGATGCTGGACGATGCAGAACTGAAGCAAAGCATGTCCCGAGTAGGCTGCTGCATTGACAATGGGCCGATGGAATCCTTCTGGGGAACATTGAAATGTGAGAAGTACTACTTACATACCTACCAGACCTTTGAAGAACTCCAAACAGATATTGATACCTACATTCACTTTTACAATAACGAACGGTTACAGGCAAAATTAAACGGCCTCAGTCCCATTGAATTTAGGACTAAGGCCGCTTAAACTACTTTTATTTTTTGTACTGTCTACTTGACGGGGTGCAGTTCAAATGCCAGGCCATCCTTTTGAATAATCACAGCTTTATCCCAATTTGGGAGTTCACAACCTCTCCACACCCATTAACGTTCCGCCTGTGAATTCCATTCTATAAATATCCGGCTTTGTAGTTTGTAGTAGAAAATCCAGATTATATTTAGCGTCAAAATAATTCATCATAAGCGTCATGACTGCACCGTGAGTGCCAATCGCAACCTTTTGCCCACTGTGTTGTTTCAGTATATCTTGCAGCACGCTAACTGATCGCTTCTGACACGCATAAATGGACTCTCCACCAACCGGAACAAAATTTGGATCAGCAAACATTGTTTCCAGTAATGGAAATAGCTCCTGGTCAGGCATGATCATATTTCCATCCGAAAAATGGATTTCCCGAAGATCTTCAACACTTTGAATCTCTGCCCCTAACTCCTGCGCCAAGCCAGAAACCGTATGTATAGCCCGAAGATATGGACTTGAATAAAAGACTTCAATTCCTTCGAGACGTAATTTCTCCGTTATCTTACGGGCATCCGCCTCCCCCTTCGCTGTTAATCCACGTGTTCTCTCAGTTCCTCCGGGCAGCTTGGGTGACTCTCCATGCCTTACCATAAAAATAAAAGTTGTCATTCTTTCCCCTCCTCTACTTTTACATTTCTCGTGTTCTATCCGAACTCCTTCATAAAAAAAGCCCTTACGGGCAAGAATCGATCCTAGCGAGCTAGGAAATCTCTTAATTGCACTCTATACAACTATTAAGCGTAAAAAGAGATCTGCTAAGCAAATAAGTGTAGTTTCTGCAACTAAAAACCATCATTTCTACCCCAAAAGAGAAAAAATCAAATTATAGCTGCACATAATACAACTAAAGTTCGCTTTGAACGATGGAACAGCATTTAATTGCAGATTCTGCAACTAAATGCTAGGTAAGCCCGCTAGGTAGTCTGTGCTACTCAAGCTTTCTAGTCTGGCTAGTTTGCCTGACCTTCACTATCTGTAGCCTCAAGTATCCACCACTTTAACCTTCCCCGGTTGCTCCGTTGAGCTATCACTTTTCTCTTTCTGCACAGGCCACAGCACGCGGCCAAATACTATCCCCAGCACACCTATCAAAGCGATTACGATACCAAAGTTTAAAAAGATTCGACTAGGCCCAGCAGCCTGAACCAGCATTCCACCGAGGAGTGGAGCGCCAATCATAACTCCGCTAAGAATGGTACTCTGAATACCGAACACACGCCCTGTCATGTGCGGGGGAGTTTCTTTTTGTAAACAATAATTGAAGGTAATCATAAACATTCCGTTTCCGAGACCCAGTACGAATCCTAGCAGCAGTACAGGAAGGCTAGTAACGCCTGGCTGAAGCAGGCCAAGCCCTCCGACCGATACACCAATAAGTGCATAACCCGTACCTAGCTTCCAACCGTAGCCTGTTCCCCGGTTCATTTTGCTCATGACCATGATCATCAATATTGCACCCACGCCAGTTGCCGCGACAAGCCAGCCCAGCATAGATTCCTCAGCAGGTGCGATAATTCTGAATAGACTTGTAAACTGAAAATCGATCATCTGAATAGCTAACGCACCAACTAAACCAAAGAGCATGCTGTTTAGCAGCAGTCTGCTGCGCAGCATAAAGCTCCAGCCTTCCTTCCACATCGTGCGGAGAGAAACATGCTCCTCTGGATCCCCCTTGCTCTCTGAGCTGACTTGTCCTGCTTCACTATTTTTAACAGTAAGTAGGAGCAAGTAAGAGCATCCTCTAAGACAAGCATTGATCAAAATACACCACTGTGGCGTCAACACAGACAATGCAAAACCACCCAGCAATGGCCCAGCGATTTTGGAACCCTGATTTACGATTCCATTAAGTGAAGTGGCTTGAAGCAGCTGATCCTCTCTAACCATACTGCGGGTCATCGACTGCTGGGCAGGCACATTTAACGTCGAGATAGCAGCACGCAACATCAGTAAAGGGAGTAGCCACACCATACTGGGAGCGAAAAGAACTAGTACTGTTAACAATGCCGTTAGTAGGTCACACATCCGCATTAGCTTTAGCTTATTTAGTCGGTCAGCGGCTACCCCCGCCACTGAGCCGAGCAGAATCCCAGGTAAAGCTATGGAGACTGGAATCAAAGCCAGCATTAACGGACTAGCCTGCCAGCGGTACCCTACGAGTACTTGAATCGCCAGTGCATCGAACCAATCCCCAAAAGTGGCTGTCGCATATGCGCTGTACACACGCATATACACTTTGTTTTTTAGCAGACTCGTTCCTGCTTGTGATGAAGCATTCATCGGACATTCCTCCAAGTTACGATTAAGAACAAGAACATATGAATCATGATCTTAATGTAACGGAGAATTGTCAGAGAATTATCAGAGAGCTGTCACGATATTCATAAGCACGTTTTCCAAGGATTGCTCCAAACGATGGAATCCCCGCTCTTCCTTCTCACGTTCAAATAAATCTGCATATTTCTGATGCAAAGCTGACTGGGGAGAAAACTCGTTACAATAGTGAACAATTCGGTATAACGCATATATCCGCATCGGCACGAATCCTGACATCTCTAGCACCTGAAGCGCCTCATCCAATAACTGCTCTGCTTCACGCCAAGACTTGCGCCGTAGACACCACAAGCCTCTTGCAACTTTATAACTGCCGATCTCACGCAAAAAAGGTTTCTCCTGCAAAAGCACTTCAATGTCTTTCGCCATCCGCTCCAATTCCTGATCTTTTGTCCCCATCCACAAGTGTACGAGCATTTCGGAAATGGCCGTTACAGGAATGAAGTTCTCATACCCAGGCTCTTTAATCACTTCATGCGTTAGCTTTAATCGTTCTATTGCTTTTTCCGGTTGCCCGGCCAATGTGTACAAATCCAGAATATTAAGGATCTCCATTTCACGATGCTGGGGCGGCAAAAGAATCTTTTTCTCAAGGACTAGCTCACAGAACTCTAATTTCTTCTTCGGATCACCCAAAAATATATAACAGATCATCAAAGAATAGAAACGCTCTTCAATCTCAACTTCCTCTGTGTTCAGAAGCCATTCCAAATCTCCCTGCACAAAATGAATATAGATCGAATAGAACGGATCCATTTCATAACCCAAAACATCCTGTTGTCGCGCTAAGGTTAACATGGATCGTCCTTGGCCGTATTGATGATATTTTACGAATACCTCCCGCATCGTCTCTTGCATCTTTGCGTCATATGTAGTCGGATTGGTCATAGTTACTGAGGGTTCCCGCATCGTTAGACTATAGCCAAATCCACGAACAGTCTTAATATCCAAGCCTTGTAGCTTGCTAAGCTTTTTACGAAGGCGATAAATATGATCATCTACCGTTCGCTCTACTGGGTATTCTAGGGGCCATACCTTATCCAGCAGTTGTTCTCGACTGAACGTACGCCCTCTATTTTTGTACAAGAACTGAAAAAGCGTAAATTCTTTAGGGAATAATTCGATCGTTATCCCATCTCCGGTCACTTTATATTCACTTTCGATTAATTCCAGCTGCATGATAGAACCTCTCTTTCCCCCGAATCCGCTCATTGGTTACATTATATCAGCCCATCCAAGGCGTACTCCAGATTAAAAATAAACATACAAAAAGAGCAATCCGCAGATTTCTCTGCATGATTGCTCCTTGCACCCACTGCTGGTCTTATCCAGCCATATTATTAGTAGAATCCTGTTCACTAAAAACAGAGATGTGACCTACCTTACCCGTCGAGTTTGGAATAATGAATTTCAACTGGAATTGATCATTGGCTTGATAAGTGTAGATCTTATCCTCACCATTTACTTTGGTATCATCCGGCTTGCCCAGTGTGGACTCGATCTGTTTCAGTGTTAGCTCTTGCAGCGCAGCATCACTGGAACGAACATCGAAGATTAGGCTCCCTTTATTGAATCCGAATACGACATGTTCATCAGTGTAGGTAGCATAAATACCTTTTCCCGCTGGCTCTTGTTGATCAGGTTTACCCCAATCGGCTTCTACCTCATCAATTAGTCCGGTATGAGCAGCATATTCAACACCGGGCACCTTCCCCTTTTTAGCAAGCTCAAGTAATTCTTGAAGTTGTTTGTCGCTATTCTGCGGATTCGCATTGGCTGTATCTTTATTAGTCTCCATAGGGGAAGCGGTCACTGCTGGTGCGGTTTCCGAAGGAGTGGCTGATGGGCTAACTTCTGGTTCTGCGGTTGCTGTTACCGTTTCAGTTGGCGCCGTAGTTGGGGAAGCAGAAGCAGAATTAGCTTGCTCATTGTTCGAGCTGCATCCAGCTAATCCAATCATTCCTGTGAGCAAAATAGAAGCTGCTAAAAATTTAATCTGTACTGACATGATGTCATCTCCTTAGTAGGTTAGCTCAAAACCAGCTTGCAAAAAAATGAAACTGAAAATATAGACGATACTGAAATGAAAAAGTTTCATCAGCCAAGGAGGGCTTGGCTTGGTCTAAATATCATTTACCCAAATCAGCTGAACATCAATAAATTACGGGACATCATCTCGGGAGATACTCCCCCTTAGTAAAAATATTCCACACAAACGCAACCTTAATCCTCCAAGCCGCATCTTATTAGTAAAGGGAGGGGAGCTTCATCTGAATATTATAGAGAGAATAAAAGCAAAGGATGAGTCAGCTCTCCGCCTATTGATGGACGATTACGGGGATATGCTGCTCCGAACTGCCTGCTTACTGCTCAAAGATCGACAGAGTGCCGAAGAGGCGGTACAAGATACTTTTATTCAAGCCTATGCCAAAATGAATCAGTTGCAGGATCCGGAACGGTTAAGGGCTTGGCTCATTCGCATCGTAGTCAACCGCTGCCGCATGAAGCAACGGACTTGGAGCTGGCGTAATATTTTCCCCTCGGGTGGGTCAGAGCTACAAGCCAGCGATGATGCGGGCTTCACTGCCGGGGCAGAAGAGCTTTTTATGGTGGAATGGCATAATGTTAGACTCGCCGAGTTCATCAGGAATCTCGATTATGTATACCGCGAATGTCTGACGTTATATTACTTTCATGAGATGAGCATCCGTGAAATTTCCGAGCAATTGAATACACCGGAGAATACGATTAAATCCCGGTTAGTTAGAGGACGGACACTCTTAAAAAAGATGTTGGAGAAGGAGGGACATTTCTTATGAATACGGGGAACACGGAGAATACGAAACGCGGAGCTATCAAGCAACAGCTAGATGAAGAACTACAACCCATACACTTCGAAGGACATGAACGCGTCCTCAAGATGACCCACCCTCCAACCTTTGGAGCTCGTCTCTTGGCTTTCTGGAATAAAGAAATCGAGATCCCTTTGAAACCTATAGGCGCCATTGGTGCCATTATTCTAGTCGTATCATTGACTCTGCATCAACCAGAGGTTAAACATCAACCACAACAAAACGTCCAGCAGCATCCGAACCGTGAACTTATTGAGGCTGGAGGTAATACGTACTGGAAGGATATCTATGATCAGGCGGTGAAGAGACATGCGAATTAAGATCAAAATCAAACATCTAGTGTCATTCGTGCTACTCCCGGCCTCCCTGCTCATTCTTCTATTTAACTTTCTGCCCTCCTCAAAGGCACAAATGGAGGAAAGCCCAGCTATTCAATCTAACCTGGCCCGTACAGAACTTCTGAAAAAGCTAGAGTCTACAACTGGCAGTAAACGTATGGAGCTTATTCAAACAAATATCATCGATAAGGAGCATGGCTACGATCCCTATAGATACGACGTAAATATTGGCCCCTCTATGAGTCAGTGGAATCATGATGAACCGAGTATTTCCGACTTGCAGTCAGAGGATAAAATCGCGTTGCTAGAGGAATACATCCTTGATGGGCCAGCGAATAATACACGTATATTTGCGGTTAAGCTGCTTGCCTACGAATATGATGCTCTTGGTCGTAGGGACGACGGAGATCAAGCGCTAAACACCGCCGCGAAACAGTTAGACAGTAATTCTAGCGTGGCAAAAGAACTGGCGCTGCTTCAAGCAGAACGTGCCCTGAATCGTGGGGATACAACAGCCGCTGAATCTATTCTTGAACAAACCACATTTCCATACGAGAATCAGAAAGATTTAGAAGCGCAAAAAGCATGGCTTACCGGGCGCCTGCTCTTCACGAAAGGCAAAGCGCAGGAAGCCCTTGCCGTAGTAACCAATGGCTTGGTGAGCTACAAAAAATACTGGCAGGATATTCATAAACAAATGAGTCTTGTCATTAGTAACTCTGATAAAGACAGCGAAGCAGCGGGCTCATCATCAAGTTCAGCACCAACGATTGGCACTTCAGAAGCCGAAATGCAGCTTGAAGCGCTAATATCTGCCATTCAGTCAGCTGTAGATATGGGAAGTACCTCAACAGCTGTCGTATCTGGAACCCTAACCCGAAGCGATGGGACACCAATCTCGCGCGCAGGTATTTTTCTCCGTGCTGAAAGCGAGGTTAATCACAGCATCACAGCTGCTGAACCGTACCGAATCGTTACCGACGATGAAGGGCGTTTCGAATTCCACGGTGTGATTCCGGGCTTCTATCAATTGCAGCTTGGACTTAGCTATGATCAGATCGACGGATGGACTTGGCCTGTACAGTATGACGATTGGATTGAAGTTAAACGAGATGATAGGTTGAATGAGAGCATTGTTCTACAACCTCTGCTTGAGCTTCAGTCTCCTATTAATCAGGAGACGATAACGGGTCAGTCTGTAGATTTCCACTGGAAGGCTGTTGAAGGTGCGGCTTACTATCGTTTAAGCGGTGGGGTCTCAATGGTGGGGAGCTCCTTCAGTTCGCAGATTCGGGACCATATCACGGACAATCAAGTCTCTATTCCAGTAGATGAACTCTATTACAATAGTGGTTTCTCCTACGGCAGTGGCGGAGAGGGCTTTGAATCGATTGATCCTCTATCTTTTCTCGTGTTCATGAATCCTGAAGCACGCTTTTCTTGGAATATCGAAGCATTTGATGCGGATGGACATCTGCTTACCCGCAGTAATGGCTACAGATTGAACGAAGACACCGTTGGTAATCTGCCCTTCTTCTATCTCAAGGAACGAGAATTAACCACAGCCGATAGACTATTGCTAAATAAGAAACCTGATCAAGCCATAGAAATTTACCAAAAGAATGTTGCAGATGATCCAGAGGATGCTCATGCCCTGCACATGCTTGTGAAGCTGATGCTCGCTAAATCCTCCCTGACGAAGGATGACTCATTAGAAGATCAGGCAATTCCGCTACTCCAAAAGCTCATACAGTTGCATCCTTATTCTAATTATGCCTTCACGTTGTCACAGTACTATTTTGACCATGCGGACTGGAAATCATATAACGAGTATTATTCCCGCTACATTGAGCTGAGTCAAACTAAGGGGGATGACTATGACCGCTCGATAAATGCTACAGCTCTCATGCATCAAGGCAAGCTAGAAGAAGCACGCGAACAATTCGCTATGGCTCTAGAGCATGATGGCAGCCATCGTTTTATTGGCAGCTATTTGGCGGCAGAATTATACGTTGGTGAGTCGCTCTCTTCTGTAATGACACTAGCTGAACATTACCCCGAACACAGCTTCGGTCATAATGGGTATCGTTGGCCGCAAATGCTTAAACAGCTCATAGCTGAACGAACGAAACAGCCTAACAACTTTGACCAAGAGCTGAAGGAAAAACTCGGATGGTATGTAAATGGTCAGACGGATGTGCTGAAGCAATGGATTGATAGCACAAAATCCTCAGCACTGAAAACCTTTATACAGGCTGTTTTAGCGGTAAGCTAACTTAGCCTAACTCACTTATACAAACAAAAATCCGGTCCCTCTCGTTTAACACGAGCATGGACCGGATTTTTTAATTACGCATGATTCTATTTACCTTTAGCTTCCATCATGTAATTCTGGAAGTCCGTAATGCTCGGGTTGGACATATAGTGACCACCCTCTACTTCAATCGTTTGACCAGTAATGAATTTAGATTCATCCGATGCCAGGAACAACACTGTGTTTCCGATATCATCCGCTTCTCCATGGTAAGGCAGAGCGTTGAACTTCTGGAAAATATCCAGCACAGCTGGCGGCATATTTCTTGCAGCCGCAGGTGTTAAGATCAGGCCCGGAGCCACTCCATTGCAACGAATCTTATCTTTACCATATTGTGTGGCGATGTAACGAGTTAGGTTCACAACAGCTGCCTTAGAGGAGCCATAAGCCGTGCGCAATGAATCTCCAGCAAATGCTGACATGGAAGCTGTGTTAATGATCGAGCCCCCGCCCGCTTTAATCATATGTGGAATGGCAAACCGGCTGCCTAACAGAACACTTTTGGTGTTCACATTCATCAAGCGATCCCATTCTTCCAAATCTATGTTGACGACATCTAGGTCTTTTTGCAGATTAGTTAGACCTACATTGTTAAATAAGACTGTAATCGTGCCATACTGAGCGACTGTGAAATCAACAGCTTCCTTGATCGAATCCGCTTGGGATGCATCCAGGAAAAGACCTTCCGCCTCTCCACCTTCACTTTTAATCTTAGCCGCTGCTTCTTTGGCAGCCTCTACATTAAAATCGGCGATGACAACTTTGGCTCCTTCTCTAGCCATTAAAGTAGCGGCTGATAAGCCAATACCTGAAGCGCCTCCAGTTACTAATGCAACCTTACCTTGAACTCTTCCCATATTCATACCCCTTTATAATGTGATTAAGATTCTTAGATGACTTCATTTATGTTTCAGAGCTATCAAAGCTCGTTAACAACTTTTCATAGATTTTCAAGAATTGCTGCAGTTCTTCTTCATCGAGCTTCTGAAACATTTCAGCTCGGAGCTCCTGCCCTTTTAGCTGTGCTTCCTTCAGTACATCTCTGCCTTTGTCCGTGATAGACAGCAGTACATTTCGGCGATCATCCTCGTTATATTTGCGCTCGGCCATTTCCTGCTTAATTAAGCGATTGGCAATATTCGTCATCGCCCCCGGCGTATAACCTAGCTTCTTAGCCAAAGTAGTTTGCTTCTGGGGACCCTTTTTATTCAATTCTCCCAAGACGAGAACAGGAGATATCCCAATATTGTGGTCAAAAGCATTCATCCATCGAACAATAATTTCATTCGTGAATAATTCAACTGCATGTATGAGTCTAAAAATATCTGGGTTTTCCAAGACATCCTCCTTAGATATTTCATAATTATTGGCTGCTTCGACATATATTTTAACACTAAAATATTTAATAGTAAATTGTTTAATGGTAAAATACTTAATATTAAAAAAAAGAATGCTTATAAAAGCATCCTTTAGATTGCGGATTTATCAACAACATAAGTACCAGCCATCATATCGTGAAGCGCCCGTTTACGGGGAGTAAATGCGACAAATAGATAATCCACAAGCATGATGAGGCCAAGTATTTTACTGAGGTCAGTAGCTAAAGGTGCCCATAAATTAAGAGTGGTGGAAATCACAGTGAGATCGTAGAGGCTCACGCCAACAATCATTGAAAAAATCGTACTCATGATTCGGAAAATATTTCGAATTAGTGCTTCCTTCAACGTTGGGATATTCCCTTGCTGATTGACAATTTTCATCTTTAAAACCAGCTTCCCAGGCGTTCCGCCAAATCTAACGATCATAAAAACATCAAACACGACGAAGAAAATATACTCAAGGATGATGGGAATCTCCGAATGCAAGGATATAGCTAATGAATTGAATATCCAGTATACAATAACCGCAGGTATCAGAATGATAAGGAGATCAAGAATAGTAGCGAGAACTCTTTTCCAAAAGCCTATGAAATCCTCCTGTTCCAAACGTTCAACTTTATAATTATCCATTTTAGGGCCTCACTCTCTATGCTTACTTTATTCATACATCCTGATTATCCGCTCTTCAATAGTAGTTTCCAGTTCCTTATTATTCTTTAAAATCACCCGTCTATCAGAAAAATTATTCGTTAATTCAATTATTCTATGTATCGCTTCCTGATCATATCCCCGATTCCATTCAAAAATCATCACATACAGATTCTTAAACGATTGCTTATAATTCGCTTGCTCAAATCCAAGTCTTGTCTTTATAAACCTAGTAATGACCCTCAAATCCCTGAATACTCGATTAGGTCTCAGAATAACGATTAAATCTGCTTTTCCAAAGCTCTCTTGCCCCCACTTATAATGTACGCCTTCCAGGATCCATGACGGTTTATCGAGGATCTCCTTCAATTGCGCATCCCTTTCTTCAACAGAATAACGGAGGTTTTCGCCATTTCTATCCCATACCAAATTATCTGTTTCGTAATAATTCACACCATACTTTTTGGACAGCTCTCTAGCGATATAAGATTTGCCACTTCCACAGGCCCCGATGATTCTAATCCTCATAGGCTTAGCCGCACGATCGGCAGGATGATAAGTCCAAGCGATATAACAGTTGTGATTCTCGTAGTGAGGATCGTTAGCTTTTGATTTTTCTGCGATTTGTACCAACCTTTAAACTGAAAATGATTCCGATACAGCATAAAAAATATCAATAAATTCCCGAGCGCCATACTCCAGTTATACACAGGCTGACCAAATATAGATTGATATATAAATCTCTCTACCCCGCCTAAAATAAACAAGGTCAACACAAGCAATACACACATTCGAAGTAATTCCAATATAAAAGAGCCGAATTTTGTCATTTCTACAGCCTTCCCTTCAAGATTTTCTATTCGCAAAACATCCATATTCATCCAATTATACACTTTGACCATGATGACTCCTATCGGAATATTCGAAAAACAACCCAGCCCAAGATACCTTCTATCCTGAGCTAGGTTGTGTCGGTTCTTCCCTATGAGTGTATAGTTTTTTCCTTACCCTCTATTTCCTGAATCTGCGCCCTCAGATTAACGATTTCCGCCATTAACGCTTCATTCTCCTCCTCTGTATCCCTAGTTCCGCTCTGGATCAGTTGATTCAGACGCAGCTGCAGAAGAACGAAGTCGTCCTCAAGGGCCTGTTCTTTACGGGTAAGCACTCGACTCCTGTCTTTCGAGATGTATTCCTCGTAGGAGCCTTGAAAAAACTTCGGTGCCTGAGTCGGTGCTAGTATTACCAAACGATTAGCTACTTTAGTGTGAAGGTACCGGTCATGTGAGACCATCACAATTCCTCCCGGATATACCCTTAGCGCTTCTTCTACTCGTTCCCTAGTGTCAATGTCCAGATAATTGGTGGGTTCATCCAGTACTAATAGGTTAGCTTTTCCAAAGTACAGTTTAAGGAAAGCTACACGACATTTCTCCCCCAGACTTAAATCACCAATTCGTTTAAAGACATCATCCCGCGAAAATAAAAAGCAGCCCAGAATCGTTCGTGCCTCCGTTTGGGTCATACCTGGCAGTTCAAGCAAACTATCCAGAATGGTGGACGACACCGCTAGATTATCGAGCTCTTGCGCAAAATAACCAACCTTCGTACGCGGATGCAGCCGCACTTCACCTTTGCTAGGTTGATGAATACCAGCAATCAGCTTCAGCAAAGAAGACTTACCGACACCATTAGGACCCAGAATAGCGAGACGATCTCCTCGACTCAATGTCAAACTGAAATTTTTCAGTACAGGCGCACTACCCTTATATGCAAAATCAATCTCGCGGAGTGACAGCAAAGTGTCCGCCATAAACGCTTCACTTTCCAGCTTCATCTTCAGCTTACTTGTCTCGCGTGGTAATTCCACACGGTTCTTATTTAAGCGTTCGAGTGCAGCTTCCTTCGCATGAAGACGAGATACGTTCTTCTTTGATTTCGCACGCAGGAAATCATGCTGTCCGGCAGCACGGTGTGCCTGTTGGAACCATTCGGAATACCTTCTGATGCTCTCCAGCAGCTTCTCCTTTTCCTGTTCCTGCTTCTTATATTGTCCCTCTAGCGTTCGCGCCTCTACCTCCTTCTGCTCCCGATACTGCGTATATCCACCCGAATACCGGCGACACCCCTCTGGACTAAGCTCCAGCAACGCCGTCGCCGTTCGATCGATGAACGTACGATCATGCGAAACATAAAGCACAGTTCCGGGATAGGTATGGACCCATTGTTCCAACCACTCCATCGTTTCTCCATCTAAGTGATTCGTCGGCTCATCTAGAATCAACAGCTTCGGCTGCTGAGCTAACAATGCGGCCAATTGAACGCGTGTCTTTTGCCCACCGCTTAGCGATGGATACGGCACATTCCAAACCGAACGCTCAAGTTTGAGCTGCTTCAAGCATTTTTCCGCTTTTGCCTCCCAGTCATAACCACCAAGCTGCAAGTATTGATCGTACACTTCGGCGTATTCAGTAAGTCCCGCTTCACTCTCGTCGTTCTGCTCCTGCAACCTCTGACTGAGAATTTCAAGCCTGCGCTTCAATTGGGGGAGCTCTGGCGATCCGGCGATTACGTAATCCAAGGCGGTCACTTCTTCGGATACTTCTAGCTGCTGATCCAGCACACCCCATTCCTCACGTGGCAAACCATGATAGATACTTCCCTCCTCAAAGAGGAGGCGACCGATCAGCCCCTTAAGTAATGTGGTTTTGCCGACTCCATTACGACCGAACAAGAGCACACGCTCTCCTTCTGATATCTCAAAGGACACCTTCTCGAATAACAGGGTCCCGTTCCATTCTTTACGTAAATTTTTTGTTTTTATTAGGGTCATATTCCATTCCTCCGATTATATTGCAAATAAAAAACCGCAGCCAGCGGTCTGCGGTCAAATAGCGTATGATGGGGAGGGAAATATGCCATAACATGAATAGACTACGGCCGTGATCACCTGCTGTATGCAGAGTAAACCAAACAATAGATAGATCTATTCATATAAAAGCAACGTAAGACCCCCGACCGACACACGTATCCCTGACCGTTATCACCCTGAACGGGTGATCCGTGACTTGTGCATATGCACTTCACAAGCTCTATGGTCTTCTTCTAGGAAACGTGTTAGTTATTCATTAGTCGGTGGTCCTCCGTCATTGTCCGAATTGGTTTGAATGAATATAGTATATACCCATTTAAGCCAGAATTAAAAGTTCAAGAATAGTTATAAAATAATCTTTACCGACTGAGACTGTGAACTCCATTGCACCTGAATACCAAATAATTCGGGCAAGATGCTCAGCGGAATCATCAATCGACCATTTTCATTACGGGACGCTGGTATCGTAAGCGTCTTTCCATTTACAACAGCCTGATCGGATAAAGGCTGATGTGCCACCGTACGATTTCCTATCGTAATTAGCAGTGCACCTGTTCCAGCTTTGCTCTGTAAAGTTCCACCTAACAAGGCTACAGATTCTCTCAGCGGAACAAATACACGGGAGTTATCCATTAAAAAAGGATCTTTTAGCTTTGTCGTGACTCCATCCAGCTCAAAAGCTCCAGCAAACATCTTACTTCCTACGGAATACCCATTTTTAGTCGCAATACTCTCCATAGCCAGTGTGCTTGTTGTAATAATGACCCTTGTATTTTTAGCTATTTTTGGGTACAGCCAGTGGATGTCATCATTATGCATTCGAATACATCCGGCGCTGACATACTTTCCTATGGAGGACTCATTATTATTGCCGTGAATCGCATATGTGGTACCATAAGTTCCGTTCACTTCTAGCCCTAGCCAGCGGTCGCCAAGTGGATTGGCCGGATCACCCCCGGGTATTTTCTCTTTGTAATAGGGTCTGTTCTTTACTTTAACTACCATTTTGAAGCTGCCTTCAGGCGTCAGTTCCTTTGATTTTCCTGTTGCGACTGGAAAAGTCTTCACAAGCTTGCCATCACTGAAATACGCGAGTTTGTTTGTCTTTTTGTTCACGATAATCAGATCTGATCCAGCAGCAGCTTCCGCCTTTCCCACACCTGTAAAACATGCAGCGAACAGAAGTCCAAATACAAGCATCAGCTTCATGTTCCGCTGTAATAATGATTCAAACCGGCCACCCGAAACGAAAAATCCCAATTTTCTCCACCTCCATATATAAAGACGAAATCATTTCAATTTTGTTGCATACCAACCTGTACCTATTCTTTTCAACTCGTCCCCCACATTTGACGCAGAGATTGCAATACTGTAACCAAGTGAACGCACATTAAAAAAGCCGACCTTTGGATAACCAAAGATCAGCTCTATATTTTATATGCTCAGTATTTCATGATTAGACAACTAATGTTTCTTACCTGAACCAAATGCAATCACGTATCCATCCGGATCTTTAATCGCAAAATCCTTCCAGCTCCCCCAGTCTGCTTCCTGAAGATCAGGCTCTTGAACAAATTCTGCTCCTTTACCCTTTAACTCTTCATATAGCTCGTCAAGCTCAGGATGAGTCTCTACATAAGCATAGGTGTCCCACGGAGTGATCTGACCTTGTCCGGCTATATTTGGTTGTACATCTTCCGTACGAGCTGCTTGAATTAGCTTAAATCCCAGTGCAAATTCATCGCGTACCGCCCACCAATCATTCACTTCACAGCTTAACACTGTAGCGTAAAATTCCTTGGACCGCTCCAGATTGGATACCAGCCTTACTTGAACCGAAAACTGTACCTTACTCACTGTGGATCATCCTCCGATTGTCATATTTGGCTTGATCAACATTCGTAAATTTAATATTCCGATTTTATAATATCATCCAATATAAGGAAATTAAATCGAAATCAACGGACAAGCCTATCGAAGAATGAAATCAATAAGTACCGGTGAGGTTACTGCTCTTTTCTTTGATCCAAAAAGTTTCGAACAACCTGCAAGCGAAGAGGATCTATCGGCTTTAGCGCATCTCCATCTTCTCTAACGGCAGAACCGAAATGCACTCGGCGCACACCCGTTTGTTTTATAAAATCACTTAACCCATCTGCCGTTAACCCACTGCCAGCAAGAATAGATATAGATTGCTTCGAGGTAAGCTGCTCCAGCGCAGCAAGACGTTCCGCACCTTTAGGGGCTGTATTCTCGGCTCCTGATGTTAGAATGTCAGTAATTTGAGGATAACGCATCAATATTTCTAACGCCTCAAATTGATCCCTCACTTCATCAAAAGCACGATGGAATGTCACCTCCAAACCTTTTGCAGTACGAAGTAACCTTTGAAGTGACTCTTCGTCAATTGTTCCATCAGGGCGTAACATGCCCATTACGACAGATACCCCGCCGATAGATACGATATGCTGAATATCCTGCTCCATGGTTTCTATATCATCCTTATCATAATAAAAGGATCTGGCATGGGGTCTAACCATTACCCTGACCGGGATAGAGACAGCATTGCGCACTTTTTCAATAAGTCCCAGACTGGGCGTCAATCCCCCTTCACTGATCCCAGTGATCAATTCAAT
This sequence comes from Paenibacillus sp. FSL R5-0923, assembly GCF_038009145.1. Lineage (NCBI taxonomy): Bacteria > Bacillati > Bacillota > Bacilli > Caryophanales > Paenibacillaceae > Paenibacillus > Paenibacillus sp. FSL R5-0923. The sequence goes on along the minus strand of NZ_JBBPAT010000002.1, from coordinate 508,704 downwards.
TCGATCAGCTCCATAACGCTCGGCCAGTACTGCATCACTTAATGTTGTAGCAATAACTTCTAGTAACATTGTTGTCTCTCCTTCATTTATCTTAGAACCTTGCTTTCTGCTATTTTCTTCATCCGCACATTATCCTAACCCACCTCCATATAAACACGCAAAAAAAGATCTTGATCCTCTACAAACACTAGAGAATCAAGACCTTTCGTTCTTAAACTATCCTTACGCCCACCACATACCTTGTGGTTGATCGCGAATAAGAATGGATTGCAAATTGGTTACTGCACGATGGAAGCCTTCGTCTACCGTCATAAGAGGGTCTTCATGCTCAATGCTGACCACATAATCATAACCGTAAGTACGCAGCGCACTCATGATATCCGACCATTCAGATATGCTGTGTCCACAGCCAACGGAGCGGAAGGTCCATGCGCGGGTCTGTACATCGCCGTAAGGCTGCATATCCGTCAGGCCATACATATTAATATTGTCCTGATCCAGGTACGTGTCCTTGGCATGGAAATGATGGATCGCACCAGCTTTACCAAGAATCTTGATCGCGCCTACAGGATCGATGCCTTGCCACCACAGATGGCTCGGGTCTAGATTCGCGCCGATCGCATCACAGGTTGCTTCTCTAAGCTTCAGAATCGTGTAAGGAGTATGGCAGAGGAATCCGCCATGAAGCTCGATACCGATCTTAACGCCATGCTCCTCAGCCAACTTACCAATTTCCTTCCAGTAAGGGATCAGTTTATGCTCCCACTGCCAGGTTTTGATATCGCTGTACACGGTAGGCCAGGGTGTAACTGGCCAGTTCGGTGCTTTTGCATCGTCGCTGTCTCCCGCGGTTCCCGAGAAAGTGTTCACTACCTTAACGCCCATTAGCGAAGCTAGCTTGATCGACTTACGCAGAATTTCGTCGCCTTCACGAGCTTCTTCTTTATCCGGCGAAATCGGGTTATTATGGCAACTGAATGCACTGATCATAATGCCACGTTTCGTGAACTTCTCCAGATATTCCTTACGTGCTGATTCGCTGGCAAGCAGCTCATCTGTTGGACAGTGGGCATTTCCGGGATTGCCTCCTGAACCGATCTCTACCGCATTCAAACCAGCAGCAGCGATTTTATCAAGCATCTCATCGAGAGTCAAACTTCCAAATACAGGATCAAATACGCCTAATTTCATTTATAATACCACCTTTTCTTTGATTGGCTCCAAAGCTTCAGAATGTCCGTAAACTGGATAATCACGCTTCGTTGGTGCACACCAGTTCACGCCATTGATGATCACTCTTTGGATTTCTTTGTTGTAATAGGTTGGATAAGATTCATGACCGGGTTGGAAATAAAAGATCTTCCCGTTCCCACGACGATAGGTCGATCCGCTTGGGAACACATTGCCGCCTTCAAACCAGCCGACAAAAATTAGACTCTCTGGTGCTGGCACATCAAAGTGTGCTCCGTACATTTCCTCTTGCTCCAAATCGATATATTCACCAATGCCCTCAGCAATCGGGTGACTTGGGTCCATGACCCAAAGACGCTCCTTCTCCCCTGCTTCACGCCACTTTAGATCACAGCTGGTGCCCATTAACTTCATGAATATTTTGGACATATGACCCGAATGAAGCACCACTAGCCCCATGCCTTGAAGCACTCTTTGGTGAACACGATTTACAATCTCATCACTAACTTCTTGATGGGCAACATGTCCCCACCAAATCAGTACATCTGTGTTATCCAGCACTTCTTGTGTCAGTCCATGCTCCGGTTCATCCAGCGTAGCTGTCTGAGCGTCCAGTCCAGCTTCCTGAAGGAAGCTTGCCAATTGTCCGTGAATCCCTTGCGGATAGACCTTGAGAATTCTCTCTTCCTGCCGTTCATGGCGGAATTCATTCCATACCGTTACTCTGGTCACTTTGGACACACTCCTAGTTCATAGTTATCTATGTCGTTAAACTTGACTGTTTATTCAAGAAGAAACGCCGTTGTCATCCTTAAAAGATGACAAACGTTTCTCGTAGAAAAGTAAGGATTAAGTATAACGTGGAACTTATACTTTCTTACTTTTCAAAAAATACAGGCATGCCAGTTTCAGAGGATTTATAAATAGCCTCCAAGATGCGGGTAACAACGAGCGCCTGCTCTGGCTTCACTACAGGCTCGGTGTCATTGACGATGCTTTCGATCCACTGAGTAGCCTCGGTCAATGCAGGATCATCTCCCGCGCCATCATAAAAGTCAACGCCACCGGCTTCCAGGCTGATATGCTTCTCGAATGTCTTGCCGTATTCTTCTCCGTTAATGCGCAGACCGTTTTCCATATCCGCTCCACCTTCAGTACCGCAAAGCACAGTTTTAGCTTCACCAACATCAAGGGTATTCAGCGCCCAGCTTGCTTCGAGAACGATGCTAGCTCCATTCTCCATAGTAATAAACCCAATGGCGGAATCCTCAACTGTAAATTTTTCTGGATCCCACGGGCCCCAAGCGTTCGCAGCGTTTTTACGACCGGACAGCTTATGATAAGCGTTACCGACAACATATTTTGGTTTGTAGTTATCCATCATCCATAGAGTCAAATCGAGGGCATGAGTACCAATATCAATCAATGGACCTCCGCCTTGCGCTTCCTCATCCAGAAACACGCCCCACGTTGGAACGGCACGACGTCGGATCGCCTTAGCTTTAGCATAATAAATCTCTCCAAGACCATCATTCTCGCATACCGTATGCAGATAAGCTGAATCTGGTCTGAAACGGTTTTGGTAACCGATGGTCAGCTTCTTCCCAGTTCGTTTTGAAGCATCGATCATTGCTTGCGCTTCTGCTGTGGTCTTAGCCATCGGCTTTTCACACATTACATGCTTGCCTGCCTCCATTGCCGCAATGGAAATCTCTGCATGGGAAATGTTTGGTGTACATACATGAATTACATCTATACTTGCATCTTTAAGAAGCTCTTTATAATCTGTGTAAACCACGGAGCCCTCATCCCCAAACTCCGCTTTTGCCTTCTCAGCACGCTCTGGAACGATATCGCAAAAAGCAACCATTCGAGCACCTTCCACTTTTGATAGCGCTGGCATATGTTTGCCGTTTGCAATGCCTCCGCAGCCGATAATTCCTACTGTTAATGTCATTTTTATTCTAACCTCCACTTGTTCCTGTTTTGATATCTCTATCATACAAAGCCCGGGGGCGTCTTTCTTCCTGCATTCTTGCTGTATTATTCCCGAATATTGTCTTATGGTATTTTAGGGGGGATATCCCCGTGGCATCTTTGAAAAAATGATGGAATGTCTTCACGCTGCCAAACCCGGCGGCTTCCGCCACCGCAGACATCGGCAAATCTTCATTGATTAAGATCCATTTAGCTTTGTTAAGCCGATATTCGTTTAAGAAAGCTATAAAGGTCATACCAGTATTCTTCTTGAATAGCTTGGTAAAATAATACGGACTAAAGCCCATATAGCTAGCTACCTCATTCAGCGTAATGGCTTCCTGGTAATGCTGCTCTACATAGATAAAAATCCGCTCTAATCTTTCCAGTGTTTCTCTGGACTGGTTCAGCGTATCTTCCGAGAACTTAGGCTGTTTATTGAGTGCACTCTTCGGCACTTCCCGTAAAATAACGGTCAATAGTTCAAACAATCTAGCTTTGATTAAGTAAGCGTACCCATCTCTTCGCTGCACGTCTTCCTCATAAATACTCTCAATCAGCCCTTTGATCTTCACGGCGGTTGCTTCGGGCCATTTTGAACTAGAATGCTCCATAAGCGTAAAAACCTCACGAAGCGAATAATCATTTCCGCTCAAAGCTGCGACTTCCTGAAACAGGTTAAGATCGAATTGAATTACTACCCGTTCGCTTTCAGGTGAAGCGAGAAAATAATGAACATCCCCACCGTTGATAAATTGAACCTCACCCTGCTCCATGTGAATAGGGGTATCATTTATTCCCAGATTTAGACTTCCTTTAGTTACATATATAATTTCAATTTCTTTATGCCAATGCGGATAGCACAGCGTATCTCCTCCACATAGTAAACTTCTAAAAGGAAAATGCTTATCCACATCTGGAATTTCGAGATAAATATTCATAAGCGCAGCTCCTTATCCGGTTAAACACTAAACCAACGATAAACATGTCAATCCGATTTCACGTAAGCGTTTACTGTCTAAATGTTAGTCCTCTAATATTCTTTTGTCAATTCTGGGTCTCTGTATTCTTAATATCCTGCTCCAACTACATTTCTTCCTCTTATACACCACTTTAACAGAGATTTTCTGGTAATTTAATCGGTTTCATTCTATTAAAAAATAATTACCTTTCATGGTTCTTATCATTCACATATTTTTTAAGTGGAGTTGACAAGCATACCTGTCAGGATTTATATTCAGGGTAAGCGTTTACGTAATACTTTTTAATGAATTTGATTTTCGAAGCGTAAACGTTTAATCTAAGGCTAACCGTAATCTAAGGAGTCGTATGAATGAACCCAACAATTAAAGATGTTGCACAAAAAGCGAACGTTTCCATTGCAACAGTCTCTCGCGTGCTAAACAATTTAAGTGGGTACTCCGACAAGACGAAACAAAAGGTAAATGAAGCTATCAAAGAACTCGGCTATCAACCTAACGCGATTGCTCGTGGTCTAATCAATAAGCGTACGCAGACCATTGGTGTAATGTTTCCAAGTGTTTCTGGAGCGTTCTCCTCCGATCTGCTTAAAGGCATTGAGGAATTGGCCAATGACCGCAATTACAGTGTAATGGTCTGTAATACCGACCAGGATGGTAAACGAACGTTAAAGTACTTACAGCTCTTAAGGGAGAAGCAGGTCGATGGCATTATTTACTCTAGTGAGGTCTTGAAGAAAGAGTATTACGATGTGCTAGAAACCATGAAGATCCCAGTTGTGTTGGTTTCTTCCCAAACGGAATTTGCCAGTGTACCTTACGTGAAAGTAGACGATTACCAGGCTGCTTATGATGCTACCCTCTACTTAATTTCCAAAGGTCATAGCAAAATAGCCATGATCAGCGGAAATCCAAGCGATGCTATCGCTGGTGCACCCAGAGCCGAGGGATATCGTAAAGCGCTTGAAGCGAGTGGGATTCCTTTCGACAGCCGCTATCTCACCTTTGGAGACTTTCTGTATGAAAGCGGGAGCATTGCAATGGAAGCTCTCTTGGAGCAAGCCCCTGATGTCACTGCCGTCTTTGCCGCTAGTGATGAAATGGCGATTGGTGCTCTTTCCACGGTCATCAAATATGGTTTAAGTGTTCCCGACGATATATCCATTATGGGTTATGACGATCTTGGAATGGCGAAAATGATTATTCCTCCGTTAACTACAGTGCGTCAACCACTGTACGATATTGGTAAGATCGCCGTGGAGAAGCTTATTCAGATGATTGAAACAGGCGAGACTGTAGATAGCAAAATTGTCGATCACTTAATCGTGGAAAGACAAACGGTAAGATCACTTACCTGAGTCTTTTTACCCCTTTTACGTAAACGTTTACTCTCTCTATTGGTGATGCATATCTGCCGCCTATAAGTAGCAGAATATCAATTAGTTTTCATTTACGTACATGTTTAATCTCTTACATGTTCATAATACCAACAAATTATTAGGAGGATTTAATCATGAAAAAAACAATCAAACCCGTAGTGGTTAGCGTACTGGCTATGTCCGTACTTAGTGCCTGTGGTAGCAATGCGGCTGACAACAGCGCAAATAGTGGTGGAAATGCCTCCTCCGGTGAAAAGGTAAAAGTCGAGTTTTTCCAAAATAAAACCGAAGCCAAAGCCACCTTCGACAAGCTGGTTGCGAAATTCAATGAAGCCAATCCAAATATTGTTGTCACACAGGTTAACCCGCCAGATGCTGAAACCGTATTGAAAACTCGTGCAGCGAAGAAAGATATTCCTGACGTGGTAGGGATCGGAGCAACTGACACCTACAAGACGTTATCTGGCAGCGGTCTTTTTGAAGATTTCACAGGTGATCCACTCGCTGAGAATATCCAGCCAGCATATCTCCAAATGCTGAAAGACCTGACGGGTTCGGACGAACTGAATGGTCTCCCATTCTCTTCAAACGCAAGTGGTGTTATTTACAATAAAGCGATGTTCGCTGAAGCCGGTGTTACTGTTCCAACTACTTGGGATGAGTTCATGGCTGTCGCTCAAAAGTTCAAAGACAGCGGTAAAAATGCTTTTTACCTGACACTGAAGGATTCATGGACAACACTTACGCCGTTCAACTCCCTCTCCACGATCATTAAAGGGAATGATTTCTTCAAGGAGCGTGCGGCAGGCACTGTAACCTTCGCAGACAGCTTTAACGAGGTTGCTGAAAAGCTGCTTAAGCTGACGGAATACGGACAAAAAGATATTTTTGGTAAAGGTTACAATGACGGAAACACAGCATTCGCTAAAGGTGAATCCGCAATGTACCTGCAAGGCGTATGGGCGATCCCAGAAATCGTGAAAGCCAATCCATCCATTGAACTTGGCGTATTCCCATTCCCAGCAACAAATGATGCTGCCGATAACAAAGTCATTTCTGGCGTAGATACGTTGCTGACGATTTCCAAGAACACTAAACATAAAGAAGAAGCAAAGAAATTCGTAGACTTCCTGCTTCAACCTGAGAATGTTAGCCTATACATCAATGAGCAAAAAGCATTCCCAGCTGTAAAAGGTGTAACACAAGATGATCCAACGATGGATGGCTTCAAAGAAGCGTTTACCGCTGGCAACTTGGCTGACTTTGCTGACCACTACATCCCAAGTGCGATGAAAGTGGATACCATCAACCAATCCTTCTTGCAAAAGAAAGACATTAAAGCTTACCTAGAACAGCTTGATAAGGAATGGGATAAAGTAGCTAACCGGAAATAAACTGATCAGACAAACATGAACCGCGAAAGAGAACGGGGCTTCCCCTCTTCTCTTTCGCTTTTACAATGAGGAGGATTACATGATGGCCAAACGCCGAGTCGCCTTTTATCTGATGACTATACCGGCATTACTTCTTTTCTTTGCCTTCCATACCTTTCCTGCAATCCAGGGTATATATTATTCGTTCACGAACTGGGACGGCTTTAGTGACAGCTTTGATTACGTAGGATTTAAGAACTTCATTAACATTTTTCAAGATGAAAATGTGTTGAATTCATATGTGTTCACTTTTAAATATGCCATTCTAACCACTATTCTTATCAATATCATCAGCTTGTTGATTGCGCTTGGACTTAACGCCAAAATTAAAGCTAAAAACTTTTTCCGTGGCGTATATTTCTTGCCGAATATCCTCAGCGTATTGATTGTTGGTTTTATTTTTAACTACTTGTTCGCTAATGTATTCCCTATTTGGGGTGCGAAAATCGGCAGCGAATTCCTATCACAGAACATTCTCGGTAACTCCGACTGGGCTTGGATCGGTATCGTCATTGTAGCCGTTTGGCAGGGGATTGCTTATAACACGATTCTCTATCTTGCGGGTCTTCAAACCATTCCTCATGATCTTTACGAAGCTTCCAATCTGGACGGCGCTAGCCGCTGGAGAGAATTCTGGAGCATTACGTTTCCAATGCTTGCTTCCTTCTTCACCATCAATATGGTGCTCGCGATGAAGGGCGGTCTAATGGTATTCGACCAAATCGTTGCCTTGACAGGCGGGGGTCCAGGTCGTTCAACGCAATCCATTGCCCACTTAATCTACACAGGCGGCTTCCAAGGCGGAGAATTTGCCTATCAATCGGCGAACGCCGTGATTTATTTTATCGTGATTGTCGTTATCTCCGCCCTTCAGCTTAAATTTCTGCAGAAACGGGAGATGGACTTATGATCAAAAAATCAACCAACTGGCCTGTAACGATTCTTATCGCCCTAGGCTCAATACTGATCCTGTTTCCGCTGTACATGACCATTGCCATCGCACTCAAGAATCCCGAGGAAATGGCTCAATCAATCTTCTCGCTGCCAACTGGCCTGCATTTTGAGAACTTCTCCAATGCGATTAAAGCAACGAATTTCTTCAATGCATTAGGAAATAGTACCGTGATTACCATTACAACAGTCGTGTTCATATTGCTTACCAACTCCATGGTAGCCTATGCTATTGCACGTAATATGAAGCGAAGATTTTTCAAAGTGCTGTACTTCTATTTTATCAGCGCAATGTTTATCCCTTTCCAGATTATCATGCTGCCTGTGGTCAAAGTGACTACGGATCTGCACATGAACAACATTGTAGGGATTATTATTCTATACGTCGTATATGGTCTGGCCTTTAACGTGTTTGTTTACACCGGTTATATCCGTTCCATTCCGTATGAACTGGAAGAAGCGGCTACAGTAGACGGTGCATCAACCTTCGGAACGTTCTGGAAGATTATTTTTCCGCTTCTTGCTCCTGTTAGTGCAACGATCGGTATCCTGTCTTGTCTATCCACTTGGAATGACTTTATGCTACCGCTGGTTCTGCTCGGCGATCAGGATTCCTACACACTTCCGCTGGTACAATATGTATTCCAGGGGCAGTTCAGTACAGATTTCAACTTAGCTTTCGCTTCATATTTGCTCGCATTAACCCCGATGCTCATCGTCTATTTGTTCGCACAAAAATGGATTATCAGCGGACTTACATCAGGATCCATTAAATAAAATAGTAAGATCTATATAGAGATAGGAGATTACAACCTTGGATAAAAAATGGTGGAAAGAAAGCGTAGTGTATCAAATTTACCCCCGTAGCTTTAAAGACAGTAACGGGGATGGTATTGGTGATCTGCAAGGGATTATTTCGAAACTTGATTATTTAAATCATCTTGGTGTCGACGTGGTGTGGCTGTGCCCAGTGTACCAGTCGCCTAATGACGATAACGGTTATGATATCAGTAATTATCAAAGTATTATGGATGATTTCGGAACGCTCTCCGATTGGGAGGAACTGCTTGCTGGTCTTCACAGCCGTGGCATGAAGCTGATTATGGACCTTGTGGTCAACCATTCCTCAGATGAGCATGCTTGGTTCGTAGAGTCCCGCAAATCGCAGGACAATCCTTATCGTGATTATTATATCTGGCGTCCGGGTAAAGACGGACAGCCGCCGAACGACTGGGGCTCCTTCTTCAGTGGATCAGCTTGGGAATACGATGAGAAATCAGAGGAATATTACCTCCATCTATTCTCCCGTAAACAACCCGATCTAAATTGGGACAATCCAAAGCTCCGCAAGGAAATCTACGATATGATGACCTGGTGGCTGGATAAAGGAATTGACGGATTCCGCATGGACGTAATCAACCTGATCTCCAAAGTACCGGAATTACCTAGCGTTTCTGGGGAAAGTAACGGAGAACAGCCTACGTACCACTTCGGTGGAGACTATTTCGTTAACGGTCCACGCGTACATGAGTATATGCAGGAAATGAACCGTGAGGTGCTATCCAAGTACGATATCATGACAGTGGGTGAAGCCGTTAATGTCACTCCAGAAGAAGCTTCACTGTATGTTTCCGAGGATCGTAACGAGCTGAACATGGTATTCCATTTCGAGCTCATGGACGTCGATTCCGGTCCTGGAGGTAAATGGAATGTACAACCTTGGAAGCTGGCGGACATTAAGTCCATTATTTCCAAGTGGCAAGTCGCACTCGACGGTAAGGGTTGGAACAGCTTGTATATGAACAACCATGATCAGCCGCGTATGCTATCCCGCTTTGGTGATGATAAGCTGTTCCCGAAAGAGTCTGGCAAAATGCTAGCAACACTGCTTCATACGCTCCAAGGTACACCTTACATCTATCAAGGTGAAGAAATCGGCATGACAAATGTACAATTTGCTTCCATCGATGACTACAAGGATATTGAAATTGTAAATATGTATAAGGAATACTTGGCTGCCGGACACTCGGAAGAAAAAATCATGAATTCCATTTACATCAAAGGTCGGGACAATGGCCGTACGCCGATGCAATGGAACTCGGAACCGCAGGCAGGCTTCACTACCGGCAATCCGTGGTTGGCTGTGAACCCTAACTACAAAGATATCAACGTAGAGAAGGCACTGGCTGATCCCGATTCTATTTTCCACTACTATAAGAAGCTAATTGAACTGCGTAAGCAGCATGAGATTATCGTATACGGAAACTATACAATCTTGGCCGAGGAGAATGAGCAGGTATACGCTTATCTACGTACTCTTGGAGAAGAACAGCTACTGGTTGTATTGAATTTCTTCGGAGAGCCTACGACTTTCGAACTTCCTTCTACTGTGAAATTCCAAGCGAAGGAATTGCTTATTGCCAACTACGAAGTAAATCCAGAAGAAGAACTAAACACAATTCAGCTTCGTCCTTATGAAGCTCGTGTATATAAGCTTAAATAATAAAATCCATCCGATCTGTCAGCAAAGGTCAATGGTAGAACTATAAAAAGGAGCCCTTCGGCTCCTTTTTGTTTTATATGCTTGTAAAAACTTTAAAATTCACTGTATGTAGCTTAACCTTTAGTGTTTATAATTCCATAATGAATAAGGTCATCATATTTATTTTCTTTATAGATATGCTGTAATAAAATGCCTTCCTCCACCATTCCACATTTCTGCATCACTCGCCCAGAGCTGGGATTTGAAGCAAAGTGTCTTGCAAATACTTTATGATAATGCTTTTCTGAAAAAGCAAACGCAATGATCGCTTTTGTTGCTTCAGTCGCGTATCCTTTCCCCCAATATTCCTCACCGATCCAATATCCAACTTCACCATTTCTGTGTGCTTGCTTATTTGTCAGTCCTATAGCTCCATAAAGCTCGTTTGTACTTTTATCAGTAATCGCAAACTCATAATACATATTATTGATAAAATTCTCTTCATGAGCTTCAATCCATGATATTGCACATTCGATAGTGTATGGATAAGGTAGAGTCAACGTACTTTTGTAGATATTATAATTATTGCAGAGGTCAGAGACACGTTTTGCATCAGATAATTCAAAGGGTCTCAAAATCAATCTTTCGGTCGTCATTGTTCTTTTCTCTTGATTAAACATTGTTTTACCTCCGCTCCAGAATCTCCTGCACCATCGGCATCGCCAAACTCATATTCTCCGCTGAAAGCTATATACTATCATCTTACATTGTTCCTCCTACCGACACTGGATTTACCTGTACCTGATCTGCATGCAATTTTTCAATAATCGCCAACAGGAAGGTTTCGGCTAGACTATTCTTTTTAATAGCACTGGCGGCCTCTTCCAAAGTAAACCATTCTGCATGATCTACCTCAGCACTCACCTGACTTAAGTCCTCCGTATCTGCAACACCTATAAAATTCAGCATCAGCGTATTAGAAGGTGCGAAATACAAGCTGCGCATATATTCATAAGCTACAATATCCATTCCTACCTCTTCTTTTACCTCACGAATAAGTGTGGTTTCCGCATCTTCACCTTTATTCACGTACCCTGCAAGCAATATATAATCTGGTCGGTTATACTGCTGGATCAATAGAATCTTATTCATATCCCGATTTAATACTGCTGTACTGATCGCCGTGCTAAAAATAGGGAATCTGAACATTTCGCATGCATTACAATAAGGTACCTGCCCTTCCCCATCGCTTTCTTTCATTACTAACGCTGTTCCACATTCAAGACAATATTTCAAGCTGATCTCTTCCTTCTATAATAAAGTAGTCAATACCTATTCCAGTTGCGGTGGAACACGATGCTGCGTAGCTTGTTCAAACCCATAGGCTATGGATAGGAGCGTAGGCTCACTATAGGCTTTTCCGGAAAAAACTACACCAAAGGGCCCCCGAGTAGGATCACCATCAGCATCAATAATGCCCTGTTCTACATACCCTGCCGGAACGGTAATTAACGGATACCCCAAGCGTGCCGCAATATATATGCCATCTACATCACCTGGCAGTAATAATGCATCCAAACTATATTGTTCCAACACGTAATCTATTCCTTGCTCGAGCGCTAGCTTTCTGTATTCTTGTTTCTTTTGCTGATATTCTTCTTCGGTTAAAGTTACTTCCTCTGACCTAGTTAATGTGTCTTGCCCATATTGTAATGCGATTTCAGCATGGAGCTCATTATACGCTATCAGTTCTTGCAAAGAGTGAATCGGAACGGAATCATCTACTTGGGATAAATACGCGTTGAGCCCCTTTTTAAATTCATAACAGATCACATCATTATTCCAGTTTTGTTGTTCAACGTAAAGCGTAACCGGATCTATAATCGTAGCTCCTTCATTCTTCAAAGTCTGGATAGCTGCTTCCATAATTGAAAGTCGCTCTGCATCTAAATGGTTATAATAATGCCGTGGGATTCCTATTCTTGCTTGCCGTATAAAGCTTTTATCTAAGAAAGGAGTATAGTCCGTAAAAGCATGCTTCTCGCTCGATATTGTTGCTTCATCCTTGTCATCTACTCCCGTTAATGCCCCCAAAATAATCGCCGCATCCGTAACCGTTTTAGCAATAGGTCCAGGAGTGTCTTGACTAACTGAAATAGGAATCACTCCAGTACGACTGACTAATCCGACCGTTGGTTTGATCCCGACGAGTGCATGCTGACAGGCTGGCCCAACAATTGATCCTGCGGTTTCCGTTCCGATCGATGCTGCTGCTAAATTCGCCGCAATAGCTGCCGCAGGTCCAGAACTAGATCCGCTGACAAATACGCTCCCAGGTCCGTAAGGATTCAGCACTAGCCCTCCCCGGGAGCTATACCCAGCTGGCATTGAACTAGACATAAAGTTAGACCACTCTGACATATTCGCCTTTCCAAGCAAAACAGCTCCTGCCGACCGAAGTTTCGCAGCTACGAAGGAATCTTTTGCCGCGAATGATCCTGCTAAAGCTATTGACCCAGCACTCGTATGCATCTCATCCGCAGTATCTATATTATCCTTCAACAATATAGGAATACCGTGTAGACTTCCCCGACTTCCTTGTTCCCTACGTTCAATATCCAGTACTCTAGCGATGTCTTTAGCCTCTGGATTGATTTCTAAGATTGCGTTTATGTCTATATCGTACTTATGAATCCGTTCCAAATAGGCTACTACCAAATCTTCAGAGCTGACTACGCCTGCTTCCATAGCCGCTTGCAGCTTTGCAATATCCGCTTCTATTATCCATTCCTGAATTTTGATCTTCATCAGAACAGCTCCTTCAAGTATAATCGCCTTCGGCGTCCTTATAAGGACGGTAAGCGTTTAGCGAGAAATATAAGGATAAAACATAGTGTGAAACGTATACTTTCTTATATTTCAAAATAATGTAATTCTCCCTAGCATAAACCTACCATAAATAATTAGCTCAAGGACATGACGAATTTGACTATAATTATTTAAACCTGTGATTTGACTCCCTCGGCTACAGATGATAGGGTATTTTCGAAGTTAAATTTTTCCGGGAGGGAATGCCCATGACGGAAGTAAAGCTTAGTATCGGATACGACGAATTCGAAGAAGGCCAAAGAATTGGCACTGAAATTGAGAAACTTAGTAGCAGCCCTGAAAGTTCTTCGCTGACAAGTCTAATTATCGGTGATTGGGGGCAAGCCTACGAAAATAGTTCAGAAGAAGTTGTAGAGTCACTGGTTACGCATAGTGCTAGTTTCCCTGCTTTGCGCAAGCTTTTCATAGGCGAGATGGGCTATGAGGAATGCGAGATTTCTTGGATTACCCAAAGTGATCTATCGCCGTTGCTCCCTGCTTTTCCAGAGCTACAGTCACTCACGATTCAAGGTGGGAATGAGCTGAGCCTCTCAGGACTCAAACACGACAAGCTAGAAGAACTGATTATTATAAGTGGAGGCTTAGGTAAAGCCGTTCTTGAACAGATTGCAACTAGCCAATTGCCGAATTTGCGCAAGCTGGAGCTATATCTCGGCGTAGATAACTACGGATTTGACGGCAGCCTAGTAGATCTTCTCCCTCTTATAGAAGTAGGAAAGTTCCCTAAGCTTACTTATCTAGGTTTAAAAAATAGCCAGATCCAAGATGAGATCGCAGGTGCATTAGCAAATGCTCCTATTCTGGATCAGCTAGATACGCTCGATCTATCACTCGGTACCCTAAGCGATGAGGGGGCAGAATTGCTTCTAGCCAGCGACAGAATCAAAAAATTAAAAGCATTAAACCTAAGCCATCATTATATGTCTGACGAGATGATTACCCGCTGGAAGCAAAGTGGATTGCCTGTTGATGTTAGCGACAAGCAGGAAAGCGATGATGAGGAAGACTGGCGTTATCCTTCCATCACAGAGTGAGCCTCTCATGAGGCCGATGATCGTTATCGGTATTCCCGGTGATAAACGGACTAGCGGCATCCAGCAAGCGCGTTCCGATCTTGGAATGCCCCCTGCCATTATTTTATCGTACGCTGAGTTTCTGCAAGGAAGATCGTTAGGTGATCTTATGGAAGAGCAGAAGAAACAGATATCCCGTCAGTCCTCCGTTTATAACGGAGTAGATCTCAGTGCAGCTCCCCCGCTACTGAGACTGGAATCGCCTGGCAGCAGCTTCGAGATAGAACGAGCCATTATCGCTCTGGGTGCACCGGATTCGGATGATATGGACGATTCCCTTCATCCCTTCGCCGATAGGCCTGATCCGCGACCACTCCGCGTGAAGGTAGCCCATCAATTGAAGGAAATACAAGGTGTCCTGCATCATCCATCACAATGGTTCCGTGGCTACTGCCGAATGCTGGCTAGACTACAGCGAGAGGCCAACACCGCGTGTCCAGGTTCACTGTGGTTAAATGACCCTACTGACATTGCGGCCATGACCGATAAACGCCAGACACAACAGATTCTGAGCGAGGCAGGGATTCCAATCCCTCGCCCAGTAGGCGAAGATCAGCAGCCTACGGATTATGACTCTCTCCGGGAGATGATGTTATCCCGGCGCATGCACCGGGTATTCATTAAGCTAGCCTTTGGTTCTGCCGCTTCTGGAGTGATCGCCTATCAAATCCATCCTGTGACGGGGGCCGAAATTGCCTTAACAACAGTGGGGGTCGAGGATTACATCACTCGACCACCCATTTACTATAATTCCGGTAAACTGCGACGGTACACGGATACCGCCACAATCTCGGGAATTATGAACTGGATCTACCAGCACGGTGCTTATGCTGAGCAATGGATCCCTAAAGCGGGGCTTAAGGGAAAAGCATTCGATATTCGCCAGCTAGTCGTTCTCCGCGAGGCCTGCCACGCGGTTGCTCGGGTCAGCCCTACACCAATTACGAATCTGCATTTACGCAACCAGCGGATGTCTCTTTCGGAAGCCGGTCTGTCTGAATCCGTACAGGAGCAGGTGCGGAATACCGCTGTGCAAGCACTGGCTGCTTTTCCCCGTTCCGGGGTAGCCGGAATCGATGTACTCGTATCCGAGGGTTCACAGCAATGTTTTGTCGCGGATGTCAATCCATTTGGCGACTTGCTGTACGATGTGAAATACCGCGGCTGCAGCACCTACGAATGGGAAATGAAGGTATTGTCGGCTAGAGACTATATCACACCTCCCTCCACACCGCTTATAAAGGAAGGATTATCTTAATGGATATGAACACCATCGTCGGCACTCATGACATTCTTATGATCACACTCGATACTCTTCGTTATGATGCTGCTGTTATGGAAGAATCAAACTGCCCGAACTTGTGCGGAACCGGATCATGGGAGAAAAGACATACCCCAGGCAGCTTTACCTATGCGGCTCATCACGCCTTCTTCGGCGGTTTTTTGCCTACTCCAGCCACAACGGATAAGACGGAACATATCCGAATGTTCCATTCCCGAAACACCGGAATGAAGACGCATCCCCATACCTGGCTGTTCGATACACCCGATATCGTATCCGGGCTTGCTGCCGAGGGCTACCGTACGGTTTGTATTGGGGGCGTTATTTTTTTCACCAAAAAAAATCCACTCGCTCGTGTGTTACCAAGCTATTTCCAGCAAAGCTACTGGCGGATGACGTTCGGGGTCACCAATCCGCGTTCCACAGAGCATCAGGTGAATCATGCCTTGAAGCTGCTGAAGGATACTCCGGGCGAACAAAGATTGTTCATGTTCCTCAATGTCTCAGCCATTCACGGGCCGAACCATTATTTTATACCCGGTGCTAAAAAGGACTCCGTAGACAGCCAGCGCGCAGCACTCCGATATGTGGATGGTGAACTGGGCCGATTATTCGATGCCTTCCGGGAACGCGGTAATCCTACCTTCTGTCTGGCGTTTTCTGATCATGGAACTGCTTTTGGCGAAGATGGCTATCAGGGGCATCGCTTGGCTCACGAGACCGTATGGAACGTCCCTTATCGGGAATTTATTTTATAAAAGGAAAGGATGGAGAACTGTTATGACGTTATCGTCCTTCTCTTTAGAAGAGCTTCACCAATGGAAAGACAATATTACTGCTAACCCTTACCGATCTTATCTGTATTCCTATCCACACAAAACAGCTTACAGGGATCTACAGCCTCCGATACCACTAGAATCCTTATGGCGAGATGAGCCTGCAGAATCTTTTTTTCTATATATGCATATCCCGTTTTGCGGTGCTCGCTGTGGATTCTGCAACCTGTTCACCTTGCCTGATAAACGCGCGAATGTTCACGCTACATACGTAGACGCGCTAGAACGTCAAGCCAAGCAGTGGGCCGCGTTCACCAAACATAAGCCGTATGCCCGTTTCGCGATTGGTGGGGGTACGCCTACATTACTGGCGGCAGATCAACTGCGCCGTTTGTTCCACATTGCCGTTGATACGATGGGATTGGATATTAGCTCAGCCTCCATCTCAGTGGAAACTTCACCGGAGACGATCACCGAAGAGAAGCTGAATATTCTAAAAGAATATACGGTGGATCGGGTCAGCATGGGCATTCAAAGCTTTGTCGCAGCTGAATCGGCGGCCATCTATCGCCCACAAAATCCGGATGAGGTGTATCGCGCACTAGAGCTGCTGGGAAAATATGATTTTCCCATTCTAAATTTGGATCTGATCTATGGTCTTCCGGGGCAGTCCGTCGACTCTTGGCTGTATTCGCTAAATCAGACGCTTAGCTATAATCCTGAGGAAATCTTTATTTATCCGCTCTACACCCGTGAGCACACCATCGTAAAGCCAGGGGATATCCAGCGCCAGGAGGATATTCGCCTAGACTGCTACAAGGCCGCTGGGCAGCTGCTTAAAGCCAGAGGTTATCGCCAATATTCCATGCGTCGTTTCGCCAAGGAAACCGCAGGAACGGATAAAAGCATTCTTGACTACAGCTGTCAGGAAGAAGGAATGGTCGGGCTAGGCTGCGGGGCTAGGTCCTATACCCGCAATGTGCATTACGCTTCCCGTTATGGGGTGAGCCGTAAAGCAACCGAGAGCATTATTGCCGATTACGTCAGTACAGATCGTTACGATACGGCAGATTACGGAATTGTGCTAAGTCTGGAAGAACAGAAGCGTCGCTTTATTCTAAAGGCGATTTTACATAGTGAAGGTCTGAGGCTTGAAGATTATAGTCTGCGCTTCGGAAATTCACTCTGGAGTGATTATCCTGAACTGTCTAACCTGCTTCATACCGGCTTAGGGAAAGAAGAAGATGGAGTTTTACGCCTCACTACTGAAGGCATGGGCTACTCCGATTCCATCGGTGATTGGTTTATTTCAGGAGAGATACGAGAGCAGATGGAAAGGTTCGTATTGCCATGAATGCGGTCCTCTACTACCGTGGGTCTCTCACCTCCTGCAACTATGACTGCCCCTACTGTCCTTTCGGCAAAACAAGAGACAGCGCAGCCACTCTCGCGAAGGATCGACAAGGATTGGAAACCTTTGTCGAGTGGGCCTCTCTGCAAGGTACAACGGGCCATCGGCTGTCTATCTTTTTCAATCCTTATGGCGAAGGGCTGATTCATCGCTGGTACAAAGAAGCGATGATCTCGCTCTCCAATATGGAGCATGTGGAGAAGGTAGCCATTCAGACGAACCTTTCAGCAAATCTTGACTTCATTCATAAGCTGAATCGAAACAAGGCTGCCTTTTGGGCTACTTACCACTCCGGTCAGGTGAGCGAGGATAAGTTTCTAACGCAATGCATGACCTTGTATGAGAATAATATGCCTTTCAGTGTTGGGAGCGTTGGGATCCGCAGCGCCTTTCCTGCTATAGCCTCGCTTCGCGCAGCATTACCGGAGAGTGTATATCTATGGGTCAATGCTTATAAAGATAAACCGGATTACTATACTGCCGAGGATCTTTCTATTCTTAGCAAAATTGATCCGCATTTTGCTGTGAATGCTATGGATTACGAGAGCCTTGGTCAAACCTGCAACGCTGGAAATGAAGTCTTTTATGTACAAGGCGCTGGACTGGTGAAACGCTGCTATAAGGACAGAGGTGTCATAGGCAATCTCTACCGCGATGGCTTGGAAGGTCTATCCGCTGTAAGAGCCTGCCGAATGAAGGTATGCGACTGTTATATCGGTTATATTCATATGCCAGAGCTAAAGCTGCAAAACATCTATGGATCAGGTCTGCTGGAACGGATTCCTTATGGCGCTATGAATCATTGAGGCAAGAATTTGCAGAAGGTTAACTGCATGTTAAATTTCAAGAAATAGAGCCCTGTCAGAATTTCTAGACAGGGTTTCTTGTCTTCGTGTGGAATATGAAAAGTAGCCCTCGTCTACAGGGCGACAGCAAACACTAAGTTGGAGGGATGAATAGCTGATGAAAAACATTATTAATTTTGCGCATCGCGGCGCATCGGCAGTGTGTCCGGAAAATACTATGGCAGCGTTCCGCAAAGGTCTTGAGTTAGGTGCAACCGGAATTGAAACCGATGTACAAATGACCAAGGATGGCGGGCTTGTTCTTATTCATGATGAAACCCTAAACCGTACGACAAGCGGAAGTGGCTATGTGAAGGATAAAACCCTTGCAGAAATTCTGGAAGTGGACGCGGGCTCTTGGTTCAGTCCCGAGTTCAAAGGCGAGAAACTCCCCTTGCTAGAAGATTTGTTAGATCTGCTGCAAGGTCGAGATACAGTACTGAACATCGAGTTTAAAAATGGTACTTTCTTTTACCCGGGTATGGAGGAAAAGGTTATCGCGGCTGTACGGGAGTTCAAGATGAGCGATCGCGTGATTTTTTCAAGCTTTAACCATTATTCATTAGCTCACAGTAAAACGATCGCACCTGAGATCAAGACAGGAATTCTATACGGGGAAGGTCTGTATCGTCCTTGGGATTATGCAGCTACGCTTGGCGCAAACGCACTACATGCTTATCATCAAGCAGTACTTCCTGAATTCGTCGAAGAAGCCGCTAAGCATGGCATCGCTTATCATCCTTGGACCGTTAATGATCCAGAGCGGATGAAGGCTTTAATCGAAGCTGGAGTGTCAGGTATTATTACAGATCATCCAGATGTGCTGGCTGGGCTTCTAGCTAAATAATAAGGGAGTGTGACTGTGTGAAAAAAGTCTGGTTGCTCGGATTCGGCTTTTTCAGCATCAGCATTACGTGGAGTCTGTATAACGCATTTGTACCCTTTTTTCTAGAAAAATACGTACATAGTGTGGCACTTATCAGCTTCTTGATGACGATTGATAATTACTTTGCCTTATTCCTGCAGCCTTGGATTGGCAACCGTAGTGACCGCACTACCTCGCGTTTTGGACGCAGAATGCCTTATCTTATGATTGGTATGCCTTTCGCTGCCGTGCTAACCATGCTGATTCCGTTTCATACCGGACTATTTACACTTCTGTTGTTTATGATGCTAATGAATCTGGCCATGAGCTTATACCGTTCACCAACCGTCGCCCTCATGCCGGACATTACGCCAGAAGAGCAGCGTACGAAGGCCAACGGGCTGATTAATTTCATGGGTGGGTTCGGTTCTATTCTCGCTTTTGGCGTAGGTTCTATCCTGTATAAATCAAACCCAGCGCTACCGTTTATCGTTGCTGGACTGATTACCTTATTATGTCTGTTTATCGTATCACGCTTTATTAAAGAAAATCGGGATGGCGTAAACGTACAAATGAAGCTTCCTTCAGAAGCAGCTACTGCCACCAAGCCCTCTCGTATTTCCTTTCGAAGTCAGCTTGACCGTACCACAGTATTTTTGCTAGCGGCGATTTTCTTCTGGTTCGTAGCATATCAAGGCGTTGAGACACTGTTTACCTTATATGGCAAACATCATCTCGGCCTAAGCGAACAGGCGGCCTCCTTCTCGCTCACTTTCTTCTCTTTGGCCTTCGTGCTGTTCGCCATTCCGAGCGGTTGGCTGGGCGGAAGATTCGGGAAGAAAAAAATGATCATCATCGGCGTATGCGGACTAATGACCATTTTTGCTCTCGTCGGTTTTGCAAAGGACTTATTGCTCCTTCGAGGGTTACTGTTGCTAGGTGGAGTCTTCTGGGCTTGTATTAATATCAATTCCTATCCTTATGTTGTGGCAACAGGGACAGAAGAGAGTATTGGTACACGAACAGGGATGTATTATCTCGTCTCTTCCCTTGCGGCCATCAGTTCGCCTCCACTATTGGGACTTATGATTGATATCTTTGATTACTCGATCCTGTTCTACGTGGCGGCGATTAGTATGGCAGTTGCTCTTGTCTGCTTGTTCCTCATGAAAGGCCGCAAGGATGTGACTAACAGCATTCATTCGCCTGGCGCATAATTTCATTTCAAAGGGAATAGTTAGTCCAATAAAAATAGCGGCAGTCTAGGACTGAACTGCACCCCGTCAAGTAGACAGTACAAATAATCAAAATCGTTTAAACGGCCTTGGTCCTAAATTCCATCGGACTACGGCCGTTTAATTTTGCTTGTAACCGTTCGTAATTGTAAAAGTGAATGTAGGCCTCAATGTCCCTTTTAAGCTCTTCAAAGGTATGGTACTTGTGCAAATAATACTTCTCACATTTTAAGGTCCCCCAGAAGGATTCCATTGGACCGTTATCGATGCATCGCCCAACTCGGGACATACTCTGAACCATTTTGTTGCCATCCAGAAGCTTCTTAAAGCTCAGTGAAGTGTACTGATAGCCTCTATCGCTATGAAGCAATGGGCTGTTTTCTGGGGCTTCTTGTAAGGCGAGTTTCAACGTTTGGAATACAAGTGGATTGTTATTGGAACGCCCTAATACATAAGAGACGATGGATTTATCATGGAGATCGAGAATAGCGCTTAAATACGCTTTCTGGCCGTTGCCATACTTGAATTCCGTTACATCGGTGAGCCACTTTTCATTCGGCGTATCCGCATGGAAGTTGCGGTTTAGGACGTTCTCCGCGACCTGTTGTGGAGTAGCATTGGCATACTTTTTCCTCTTTCTCCGAATAACGGACTGAATTCCCATGACCTTCATTAGCCGCTTTACGCGCTTGTGGTTAATGGTTTTTTCGGTTTGTCTGCGCATATGCAGAGTTAATTGACGGTACCCAAAAGTGCGCTCCACTTTCTCATAGATGGTCATCATTACATGGATCAACTGCTCATTCTCCTGCTCACGAGGGCTGGGCTTGCGATTTAGCCATTTGTAATAGCTTGAGCGTGCAATTCCTGCAATTTCGCATAGCAGTTGAACGCTTGCTGACACGTCCTTTTGAAGTGCTTGAATGGCAAGGTAGATCGTTTCCTGCCGTGTTTGATTTAGCGTCGCCTTCTTTCTAGTTCCTCTAACTTTTTTAAAAATGCATTTTCCGTCCGAAGTCGCTCAATTTCGTACTCCATTTGCTTCATCTTGAGTTTCTGTTGGTCGGCCGCCGTTAACTCTTCTGGGGCTTTTTTTCTTCCTCGACCATCCTTTAATGCATCCTGGCCGCCACCTTCAAACTTCTTCACCCATTGGTATACTTGCTGATAGGAGACCTGAAACTGTCCAGCTGTCTTTTGGTAATCATATTGATTGCTCAGACAATACTGAACGATTTCGATCCGTTCTTGCCAAGTCGTAGTTCGCCCTTTTGTCATAGCTTTTCTTTCCCCTTTGTAGGCTGTTAAGCTGCTATGACCATTATACTTGTTAATCCAATTGAAGAGCTGCCTCGTACTAGCAATCTTGTATTTATCGATGATCTGATACTGAGACAAGTCCCCCTCAAGATAGTCCTTCACCGCCTGGATCTTCAGTTCAGCACTGTACCTTTGAAGATGTGTACGGCGCTCCAACCCTTTATATCCATGTGTCTTATATCGACGTTGCCATTTCATTAAAGTCGTCTTGTTAATCCCATATTTCGTCGCAGCTGCTAAAAAACCAATCTCCCCATTCGATACCTCTTCGAGGATGGTGAGTTTCTCCAAAGCGTTATATTTCCCTCTAGACATGAATAAGCTCCCCTCACAGTAGCAGGTTTTTTTATTTCGCCTGTCTACCGTATGGGGAGCATATCAGACCTATTGTAGAGGTCCATGGCTGCCGCTTGTATTTTATACCAACTCATTCTAATTCTTATAGACGGAGTAACGCCCCGTACCAAGCTGTTTGGCAGCGTACATCGCTGTATCTGCTTCATTTAGCAGTCTAAAATGATCTACCTTACCATGACTTATGCTGATCCCTATACTCATGGATACGAACAAGTTATGTTCGCCAAGCTGGTAACTCTTAGTCGTCTTCTCCAGAATCCGCACAGCAAGCTGCTCCGCTTCCTTCTGAGTGCTACCTTTGGCGACAATCACAAATTCATCCCCGCCGACGCGGAAAATATGACGTTTTCTTTTGCTGGAGAATTGAATTAGGTTTTTACCCACTTCTTGCAGCAATAAGTCCCCCACATGATGCCCCAAGCTGTCATTGATCGATTTGAAACGATTCAGATCCAGAAACAAAACAGCAAGCTGCTCATTTACTTTGCATCGATCCCAAAAATGATCCATTCCATTCTTATTCAATAACCCCGTTAAAGCATCCTTATACGCCAGTTCTTTCAATTGCTCTCTTTCAGCCAATACTAGGTTCATGCGTGTAAGTAAAAACATACATAGGGCTATCGTAAGACTATAGACCAACAGCGGTATAATAACCCCATCATCGGCCACTTCATTTCCCAGTAAGGTTTCTACACCTAGCTGGTGCATGATCCATAGGGAGGCGACGATAATGATCACGGAAAGACCGGTATGAATCGCTCTTTTTTGAGGCGTTTTAGATGAAATATCCCGGTAAAGTCTTAGCACTAAATAACCGGCCGCTGCTGCGATGAGAATGGAGAATAACGTTTGTAAGTAAATCTGGACCTCTGCCACCTTAAATTCGCACATCCTTCTGACTACAAAAATGATTAACTATCTGAGCAATTACTATATTAAAATGCTCTGAACATTATCTGAACACTAATTATATCTTCAAATGCCGTGCACAATTGTATAGTTCGCAATTCCATGTCGAATCGGATTTAATAATCCGAGTGATAGATGTATTACTCAGCAAAACAGTTACATTCAGTTCTGGAAAAAGTCTTCTAAGACTACTCCGTAAAATCGCACCATGGCTAACGACCAATATACGACTGCCCGGATGTTTCTCCGCGATATCTTCGATAGCCTGACTGCCTCTGATCTCACTAGCCTCCGGACTTTCCAGTCCCAAATCTAACTTCTTCCACTCACTTCCCCATCGTTCAACGCGATCTTGTTCCGTAGTACCTTCAATCTGCCCTGCGTTCATCTCACGGATCCCTGGTACTAAACCGGCGATCTCCATGCCAAGCCTTGTTGCAATTACCTCTGCTGTTTGTCGCGCTCTAAGCAGATCACTCGAATATAAATAGTCCCATTGTTCAGTGCTGAGCCGTTCAGCAAGAAGAACCGCCTGCTGCACACCCTCAGCATCCAATGGATTATCCGTATGCCCTTGCGCTCTGCCTTCTTTATTCCACGCGGTACTTCCATGGCGAATTAAACCTATTGTAGTCATAAAGATCTCCCTTTAGTTGTTGAGTTCTAGTACTATTCTTGTAATGGTATCTACATTCTATCAGAATCTTTCCATGAGTATTTGAAAAATGAGGTTATCCATGTTTTAGAACTTGAGGTATAATAAACCTTACCGCTTTTTACATCAGCTACAGGATAAGGAGATTTTGGTTAATATGAAAAAGTTATTGTTTCCGTTCTTTCTCGCATTTCTACTATGTTTGGTTCCGGTTTACACAGTTTGTTCCTCCACTGCTGGTGCTGCTCCGGTTCCGAAAAACACCGTGTATGTGACCAAGAATAATCACTCGTACATCCCGCTGCGTCTCTTAAATAATTTCACTGGTATACATGCTGAAATGAATGCTAGTGACAAACGTATAACCATTACGAACGCAGACACTAAGATTACACTTACTGTAGGACAAGCAGCTGCGCTAGTCAACGACAAGCCAGTTACACTAACCGATTCCGCTTTTAGTGATAACGGTACGGTATATATCCCTTTGTCTTTTATCAGCAAAACGCTGGGCTTTCAATTAGAGTGGAATCAGGAAGCCTCTTCTGTAACCCTTACTAATAACGGGGTTTCATCAACGGTACCTGTACTGACTGGCGCACTTATCAAAGCAGATTCCTCCCCCGTTGTCAGTGCTAGTAAAACTTTCAAGGTGGGCGGCAGATCCTTCAAAGCCCAAACGGTTACGGTATCCCTACTGCATCCTAAAGTGAAGCTCGACGTTGTACTAGCAGGAAATACGGTAGGAAAAGTGGAGGACCTGAGCAGTCTAGCCAAGCGCAATAATGCCGTAGTGGCTATTAATGGTACGTTCTTTGATGCCTACACTAAAGGGGCCTACAAAGCTCCTTACGGTTACATGGTCAGTGGTGGAAAAATGCTCAAAAACAGCTCTGGAGATCGCCGCACGATTTTCACCTATGATAGCAATCACCTGGCCTCGCTTATTCCCGGACTAGAGTTTACGAACCATTTCGCTTCCGGATCTATGGAAGGGGCGCTCCAAGCCGGACCACGTCTGCTTGTGAATGGTAAGGTATCTCTTAATGTTGCAGCAGAAGGCTTCAAAGATGCCAAAATCTTAACAGGCGGCGGAGCCCGCAGCGCACTCGGCCTCACTCGCGACCACAAGCTAATTCTGCTAACTACTGGTGGAGCTACTATCCCACAGCTCGCAGAAATGATGAAGCAGGCTGGAGCGTATCAAGCCATGAATCTGGATGGCGGCGCATCAAGCGGATTATACTACAATGGCAAATATCTCACGACCCCTGGGCGCCAGATTAGCAACGCAATTGTGGTTAAATATCAATAGAATGATCTAGCCAGCGGCACGAACGAGCGTTGTGCTAGGTTCGGCTTCTACTTCTAAGAATACTTTTTTTGATGCATCTATTGCAGTTTGTGCAATAGATGCATTCTTTTTTATAGGAAAATAGGATTCTGTTGTACTTTGTACATTAGAATTCGACCTATTTGTAATAATAAGACGTTTTGGTAACCAATTGGTTGCAGGATGTGCAATAGAATCAAATCCCAATGTCTTTTTGATAGAATCTATTGTACAAAGTGCAACTATTCCTCATATTATTTTTCGGCAGCTAGACGTCCTTTTTGCATAATTTTCCTAGTCCATGTTACTGTATAACCGTGTGAACCACTGCATTCTTATATTTGATCAAAGGAGCACAACTATGGAGACTATTCTAATCATAGAGGACGATGCTAAGCTCGCAAGCCTTCTAAGCACGTATCTATCTAAATATGAATTTCGTACGGTGATAGTAGAGGATTTCAACAGGGTACTGGAGATTTTTAATGACACCCATCCTGATCTTGTTCTGCTGGACGTCAACCTGCCTAAATATGATGGGTTTTATTGGTGTCGCCAGATTCGCACTACCTCACTCTGCCCTATTCTTTTCATATCCGCTCGGGATAGTGGAATGGATCAGGTGATGGCGCTAGAAAATGGCGGGGATGATTACATCACCAAGCCTTTTCATTATGAAGTCGTACTTGCCAAAATCCGCAGCCATTTACGCAGAGCTTACGGCTCTTACTCACAAATTCAAGAGGAACGGACGCTCCAAGCCGGAGAACTAATTCTTTATCCTGAGCGGTATGTGATTCAATTTGGCGGACATACTAGCGAGCTGACACAGAAAGAAGCGGTTCTACTGGAAGCCTTATTGCTAAAAGAAGGACGAGTTGTTAACCGGGAGCGTCTGCTAGATCTCATGTGGAAGGATCAGCATTTTATAGACGACAATACTTTAAATGTGTACATAACCCGTGTCCGCAAAAAACTCAAGGACCTCGGTCTTGGCGATATTGTGGAAACTGTAAGAGGCGCTGGCTATCGGCTTAATGTCACTAAGGATATGCTATGAAGCTATTTTGGAGAGACCAGCTTCCATTTATCCTATTCTACCTGCTTCAAGTACTGCTTGTTCCACCACTATATTGGCTGACAGGTGAGGATAGACCCCTCTCGATCATGCTCTATGGCATAGCCCTGAGCACTGCAGTTCTTCTCTTGTATCTTGGCTACCGATACGTTCAGCACCGGAGATTATACGCAGCCTTAAGTAATCCCAAGAATATGCTAGAGGAACATCTTGTTTCCTTAGGAGACACCCCGCTACCAGAAGCGATCCATGAGTTATTACAGCTTATTGACCGCCAGTATCAGGAGCAGGTAAATGGGCATGTCCGCCAAATGGATCAGCATATCGTATTCATGAACCGCTGGGTTCATCAGATGAAGACCCCACTTTCAGTCATTCAGCTTTCGCTAGAGGATCTTGAGGATGAGGCTGCTATAAGTATTCAGGAGGAATTGGAACGTCTGCGCAGAGGGCTGGAAATGGTGATTTATACTTCAAGGCTGGATCAATTTGAGGATGATTTCCAAGTGGAGCCGCTAGTTCTCAGTAAAGTGGTTAGTGAATCTGTAGCTGAGAACCGCAGGCTTTTCATCCGAAGAGGCATAAAAGTAAATATACAAATCAATCCTAACTTCACCGTATATAGTGATGCCAAATGGTTAATGTTTATGCTAACCCAAATCTTAACCAATGCTGTCAATTACACCTCCGGCAACGATAAAACCGTAACTCTTTCATCAAAGCACATCGGAACGGATTTCTTACTTAATATTACAGATCAAGGTATCGGCATTTCTCCTGAAGACCTCAAACGAGTGTTTAATCCATACTTCACCGGTGAACGTGGACGCCAATACCATGAGTCAACAGGAATGGGACTGTATCTAGTGCGAGAAATTTGCATCCGGCTAGGACATACTGTGGAGCTTCAATCTAAGCTTGGAGAAGGCACTAAAGTCCAAATTACATTTCACAACAGTGACCATTTACAGAAATAAGATCGGAGGGTACTTCTAGTCATACTTAACTTATGGCTACGGAGTCCCTCTTCTTTATGTATGGCCTACTCGCTTCACGTACGAACATAACCTTAAACGGGTTGTAAGATAACGTTAAGGTAAATCCATAGCAGCACATAGCCCGATCTTGTAAATTATATACATAACACGTCCCCGCTTAAGGACGGATGAAATTAGATTGTAATGGAAGGAATGATAGGAATGGATGTTTTAGAAGTCAAAGGTCTTAATAAGGTATATCCGGGCAAAGTAAAGACACAGGCCCTCACCGATATTCATCTTAGCATTGAAAGCGGCGAATTTGTTGGCATCATGGGCCCCTCAGGGAGCGGCAAAACCACTCTGCTTAACATGGTGTCTACCATCGATCAGCCCTCCTCAGGTGAGGTGAATATCAACGGCAGCAATCCTTATCTTTTGAACAAAAAAGACCTTGCTCACTTTCGTCGCAGAGAACTCGGTTTTGTATTTCAAGACTTTAACCTCCTGGAGACTTTAACGGTAGCCGAAAATATCGTGCTTCCTCTAACGCTGGATAATCGCAAGCTCTCCGAAATGGAAGCCTTGCTGCAAAAGGTCGCTGCACGCTTGAACATTACGGAAATTCTGAATAAACGCACCTATGAAATATCCGGCGGACAACGGCAGCGGACAGCGATTGCCCGTGCCATTATTACTTCGCCTTCGATCATTCTAGCAGATGAACCCACAGGGGCACTTGATTCTAATTCCTCACGAATTGTGATGGAGTCGCTAGAGGATATTAACTGCAAAGAAGGCACTACGCTAATGCTCGTGACACATGATCCGCTGGCAGCGAGCTACTGCAATCGGATTATTTTTATAAAAGATGGGAAGCTAGCAGCCGAAATTCACCGGGGAGATAACCGCCAAGCCTTCTTCCAAAAAATTATCGACACACTTTCATTCTGGGGAGGGAATAGTCATGAACTTTCCTCAATTCGCGTTTAACAATGTGAAGCGTAATTCTCGGGCGTATTTTGCCTTTTTCTTAAGTAGTGCTTTTATGGTCATGATCTTCTTTTCATATTCCGTCTTTATTTATCATCCTGGGGTTGCCAGTATCGAGCTAGGTACAAATTCAGCCGCTGGTATGAAAATCGCTTCTTATATTGTGTTTGTCTTTGCTTTCTTTTTCGTTCTTTACTCGATTAGTGCATTTCTGAAACTTCGTAATCTGGAGTTCGGCATACTAATGATGTTAGGTGCACGTTCCGGTCAGATCAACAAACTGATTCTTATAGAAAATATGCTGATCGGACTACTATCCATAGTAACAGGTATGTCTTTCGGCATGCTTTTATCCAAGTTATTTTTGCTGCTCAGCACGACCATTATGGGAATGGATCATTTACCCTTCTATTGGCCAGTTAAACCGCTGTTGATCACATCTATTTCGTTTATCTCACTGTTTCTGGTCATCTCTATCTTCACATTGTTATTTATCCGCAAACATCAAGTCCTTGATCTGTTAAAAGGGAGTGTTAAACCTAAAAAGGAGCCCCGTGTGTCTTGGCTGCTCTCACTCCTTGGGCTTCTGTTATTGACGGCAGGGGCACTCGCCATTCGAAAGCAATTGTCTCCAATTACGTTATTAGTTGCTGCTGTCACGGGGATCGCAGGTACCTATTTCTTTTACTCTCAGCTGTCCGTACTCGGAATACGTCTGCTTAAACTAAGCCGCAAGCGACTTTGGCGCGGAACCAACCTGTTATGGATTTCCGAGATGAGTTACAAGATCAAAGATAATGCAAGAATGCTGTTTCTTGTAACGGTTGTAACCTCGCTTGCTTGCATGGCGTCAGGATTTATTTTATCGATTAATCAAGCAAACGTAGAACTCTATAAAAATAGTCCATTCGCTATGGAGTATTCGATTTATAAACCAGGGAAAACTCCCCCTGACTTAGAACCCATTCATAATAAATTACAAAACGCTAAAGTGGAGTATACAGAGAATAAAATCGAGCTAATCTCTGCCTCCATTCAGAGTCTGGGTAAAGAAGCTACCCAAAGCATTGATTTAATATCCTGGTCCCAGTTCAATCAGTTAACTTCAAAAATGGATATGTCCGAAGTTGCTCCCTTATCTGACAAAGAAGCTGTCTTACTGCTAAACCCTCAGGTGGATTCACAGAACTATACTATTAATCAAAAGATTCTGCTGAAGGTTCAAAACGATGCGGAGCTTATGCTGAAAGAGGTACGAATTCCGAAGAGCCATCCCATGGGGCAATATTCAAGCTCACTCTTAATTGTAGATGACAGCTTGTACAAGAATATCTCTTCTTCAGCAGCGAAGTACACGAGATCATATGTGAAATATCTATATAAAATCCCTGCTTGGGACGGTCCACTACCTGTGGATACCTCACCTGAAACCATCATCACCAATGAACTGATCCAGTGGAGTAGAGATTCCAACAATACCAACAATCAATATATCTCCATATTAAATGCTCGAGCAGATGATTATCTAACTACCAAACAAGGCACGGCTATGCTTAGCTTTATAGGGATCTTTATCGCGCTTATCTTCTCACTTTCTTCAGCCAGCTTCCTCTTCTTCAAGCTTCATACTGAGCTGAATGCAGATAAGCAAATGTATAATGCCTTGTCTAAAATCGGTTTAAGCGTCAAAGAAATGTCTGCTTCTGCCACCAGACAAATCTCTGTGCTGTTCTATATTCCGATCATTGTCGCTACCATCCAGACGCTTGTCGTCATCCGACCGGTATTGAAGCAAATTAGTATCACGAATGTAACGGTACCTGTCCTAATTACATCTGGTGCATTCCTTGCTGTGCAAACTATATATTTCATCATAGCGCGATCACGCTACATACAAAGTCTCAAGAAGATGATGGTATAAAGAATATGGTGAAAAGAATCGTAACACTCGATGTGCTCCGTGGCTTTGCTCTAATGGGTATCATCTTCATAAACATTCGTCAGATGGTATTCGGTACGATGGAATTTAACTCGCTCGATTTGCAGATTATTCGTTTTCTTGATGTAGCAGTGGATCACCGATTTTTTGTGATATTCTCATTTTTATTCGGTGTTGGCTTTCAGTTATTCTTATCCCGGGTTGAAGCTAAAGGGGAGTCTAAGCCCCGTGTATTATTTCTGCGTAGGCTGTTCATTTTATTTCTAATCGGTCTGGTGCACCATTATTTCCAACCCGGTGAAACCTTGCTCATCTATGCAGTCATTGGACTGATTCTCCTTCCTTTTTATAAGTTAAAGTCAAGTTTTGTATTAATTGCAGGCATTGTGGTCACCCTTGCAGGTCTCTACTTAGGCCCGATAGTGGTAACGTTTGGTATGTTTCTGCTTGGGCATTGGAGTGGTCAGATTGGATTATTTCAGAATCCGTCACGGTATAAGCTAGGATTACGGATCACCCAAGTGGTTTCTCTGCTGCTAATCATTCCGATGTATTTTGCGCAACAGAGTATCATGGATAAAACAGGCGCTCTGGATGTAGCTTTCGCAGTAGGCGGACTTCCAGTCAGTATTTTTTATGTGACAACGCTAACCCTACTCATGCGCCATGGAGTTGTACAGAAACTACTTGCGCCCCTAGCTTCTCTAGGCAGAATGGCTTTAACCAATTATTTATTGCAAACCGTTATTATACTAACACTATCCAATCTGCTAGATTGGCCTGGTACAGTGCATGTATCGACACAGATGATTGCAGCGGCGGCCATACTGCTTCTACAAATCATATCTAGTACCCTTATTCTCAAACGGTTCCGGATGGGACCGGTAGAATATTTATGGCGACTCGGAACTTATGGCAAAAAACGTATGGTTAAACAGCAATAAGATCCTATCGAAAGGATTCTGGCTGATCTATGAGCATTTTGCTATAGTTGAACTACTAATTTCTGCAGCAAGGAGGCTCCAGATTTATGTCCAAGGCTGATCATATGTTATCCATTCTTTGGATGCTCAAGCAGCGGGGAAGAACCGCCGGAGAACTAGCAGAAGCGTTAGAGATCAGTGTTCGGTCTGTGTACAGATACATCGATGCGTTATGCATCAGTGGTGTACCCGTTATTGCGGATAGCGGGCCTGGTGGCGGTTACAGCTTACCGGAGCATTTTATTGAGGCTCCATTATTCTTTGACTCCGAAGAGCAGCGTGCCCTTCTACAAGCTTCTTCTTTTGCCAGGGGGACCGGATATCCTTATGTTGAAGCTCTGGACCGAGCCCTATCCAAGCTAAAAAGATACAGCAATGCCCAGCAATTAGAACAAATGGAGCGCCATGAGAATGGCATTGAGACGATCCATTCTCCTTCCCCGTCGCTTAGCCATCTGATTCAAGAATTGGAATTGGGGGCAGCGAACGGATACACCCTGCAAATGGAATATCGTAAGGGTAATGGAGAAACCAAATCATCCCGTGCCATTGATCCTTACGGACTTGTGCTCTGGAAGGGCCAATGGTACACCGTAGCTTACTGCCACGAGCGACATGAAATTCGTAGTTTCAGGGTGGATAGAATCATTGAACTACACCGTACAGAAGCTGTGTTCGCTCGTCCTGCTGACTTCTCTGCACGTGATTTTTTGTTAAAGAGCTTACTGCCTGCACGCAATACTGAAGAGAAACTAGTTACAGTACTCATCGCATCCGATGAGGGAGTCTTGAATGATCTATGCAGTCATTGGTTGTTCGGACATACGCTGGTACAGCGCATGGAAGGACAAGCCCGCTTTCAAGTGGACGAAACTTCTTTACTGACTTATGCACCCTATTTCTTGTTGCCTTATGGAACCACATTACGCATCATGGAGCCTTCCTCACTAAGAGAAAGACTAGCCTCCATAGCCTCCAATTTAGCAGCTCATTATAAGACATAAATTACTTTAGGATCACTGACCGTAGTTGTCAGTGATCCTTTTGTATAGTGTAAATGAGTCTGAGGGAATAAATGAACCTATAAATCAAGGAGGAATAACGAATGAAGGAACTACACTATGAATTTTATATTGGCGGAACACCTGAGCAGGTATGGGAAACCTTAATCTCTCCGGAAGGTACGAAGCAGATTTATTACGGCAGCGTTATTCGTTCAACCTTCAAAGAAGGAGAATTACTGGAATACATCGGACCCGGTGCAGATGGAGATGAAACGCTGCATGTCTATGGGACTCTGCTGGAGTTCACTCCGCAAAAAGCATTGCGTTTCACGCATAAGGTAGGACCTTCCTATCATAAAGGACATGAAATATATGAATCGCGTATTTCTTGGCTGCTTGAACCGGTGGGCGGAACTACTAAGCTCACGCTTATCCATGATGAATGGCATCCTGAAGATCCGTCGTATGCAGGCAGCATCAGCGCTTGGTGGCAGGTTCTAAGTAATACCAAGACTTTAGTAGAGACTGGACGTACGCTTGATTTTGGAAGCTGGACATAACTTCACGGCTAATAAAAACTTTGATTAGACTATTCCAATTAAAGACAAGCCTATAAGTAGACTCAACCTTAGCCCCTCGGCTGGAGAGCGCAAGCCTTCTTTCCGTTAGGGGCTTTTTTGCGCCTAAATTAATTTTGCCTTAGGGAAACATTCTTGTTGCAGGGACAAAGTTGTTCACATATACTAATATTGTGTCAGACCACAAGAAAAATTCCAATGCACAAAATAATAACCATAAAAATACAAATAATAATAAATGAAAGAAGGGGATCTAATGTCTGGAGCTAGTATTCCTTTATCAGAAGCGGCTAAAGGAAGCACACTGCGTATCAGCGGCATTGAAGTTCAGGGCGTGCTTAGAAGAAGATTACTGGATCTCGGGTTTGTAGTCGGTAATGCCGTTGAGGTGTTACGGCGTAGTCCCTTAGGAGATCCTATAGCTTTTCGGGTAAGCAACACGACCATTGCATTACGTAGAGAAGAAAGCTCTTTAATATTTGGAGAAGTCATCGGAGGTGTAGAAGCATGAGTCATTTCACAGTCGCTTTTGCAGGCAATCCTAACACTGGCAAAAGCACGCTTTTCAATCTGCTGACCGGCATGCGCCAGCATACAGGAAACTGGGCAGGTAAAACCGTCATTACCGCTGAAGGCGAGTTTAAGCATAAGGACCATACGTACCTCGCAGTAGATCTTCCTGGTACGTATTCGCTGTACTCGAATTCTGCTGATGAAGAAGCGGCTAGAGATTATATTATTTTTGAACAGCCCGATGTGACACTAGTTGTTCTCGACGCTACCTCGCTAGAACGAAATCTCAACCTTGCCTTGCAAGTGCTGGAGATTACCGGGCGGGCTGTAGTCTGCATCAACCTCATCGATGAAGCCCGTAAACTTGGTATCGACATCAATCTGAAACGTATTTCCAAACGTCTCGGCGTGCCTGTTGTAGCGATATCGGCTCGCAATAAAATCGGTATTGAGGCGTTATTGGATCAGGTGGAGCGAGTGGCTACAGGCGCATTCACTGCACAGCCACTGCGTATTACGTACAACGAGGAGATTGAACGAGGAATTGCAGAGCTTACACCGCTGGTAGAACAAACCATTGGCAGCAAATACCCGGCCCGCTGGATTGCATTGCGCCTGTTAGATGGTGATGACAGCCTTCTTACCTCACTTAAAGAGAATATGAAGAATAAAGAATTACCTGAAGCAAAGGAGGTCATCGGTCATGGAGTCACCGCATATCACTAAGGGATTAGATCCTCTAGATTCCTTGCTGTCCACAGCGAAAAAGCTCGCTGACGGCGGAGCGATACGGGATGAGATTGTCAGTGGTATCTATGGCGTATCCGCAGGCATCTGCGGGGATGCAGTCACCTATAGGGATAAGAAGAAGCTGAACAGCACTTATAAGCTAGATAATATCGTAACTTCAAAAATATGGGGATTCCCCATTATGCTCGCCATCCTCGGTATCGTGTTCTGGATTACGATTGCCGGCGCCAATTATCCTTCAAGCTGGCTTGCTTCCTTCTTCGGCTTCATCGAAGGTTATCTCACTGCCGGATTTGAGGCGATCCATGCCCCAGCTTGGCTACACGGTGTACTTGTTCTTGGATTATATCGAGGAACCTCTTGGGTCATCAGCGTCATGCTGCCGCCAATGATGATATTTTTCCCAGTGTTTGCGCTGCTTGAGAATTTCGGATATCTGCCGAGGGTTGCTTTTAACATGGATCGGTTGTTCAAAAAATCAGGCGGTCACGGCAAGCAAGCTTTGACCATGTCTATGGGTTTCGGCTGTAATGCCGCCGCGATCCTCTCCACCCGAATCATCGAATCGCCGCGTGAACGGATGCTCGCGATTTTGACTAACAATTTCGTTCCATGTAACGGCCGCTGGCCGACATTGATTCTATTGTCTTCCTTATTCATGGCAGGAGCGGCTACGACAGGCGCACTCCGTACCCTCACCACCGCCTCCGTACTTATGGGGATGGTGCTGATCGGCATCATCGTTACCCTGACGGTTTCCTGGGTCATGTCCAAAACTGCGCTACGCGGTGTTCCAACGCACTATACACTAGAGCTCCCGCCCTATCGTCGTCCACAAATTTGGAAGACCATACTTATTTCCTCTAAAGATAAGTCCCTTAACGTACTTACTCGTGCCATCGTCGTTGCTGCCCCTGCCGGTATTATCACTTGGATTCTTGGCAACCTGTTTGTTGGTGGAGATTCTGTCCTGAATCATATGGCCGCATTCTTCGATCCTTTTGCACAGATGCTCGGCATGGATGGCTTTATCATCATGGCGTTTATTCTTGGACTTCCTGCGAATGAAATCGTACTGCCCATTCTGCTTATGGGCTATATGTCCTCAGGTGCTATGGTCGATATCGATAGCTTGGGCAGCATCAAAGATGTCTTTTTATCACATGGCTGGACTTGGCTGACCGCACTTAACATGATGTTGTTCTCCCTACTTCACTATCCTTGCGGCACTACACTCGTAAACATCTATAAGGAGACAAAAAGCATGAAGTGGGCTGTTCTCTCAGCAGTCATCCCACTCGGTATCGCCATTGGAGTAACCTTTGCTGTCGCTCAGCTTGCTCGGTTGTTTGGCTGGGTGTGACGAAGCTTGTAGCATGAATTCATCTTACAGCAGCGAACTTTAACTGATTTCAACTTACATTAGCTAAATTTACTTTGTCTCACCTTACAACATCTAATGTTCACCGTATTTCACAAAATTCTGCCCTCCTTGAACTCATAATTAGGGAAATTCTCCCCCAAATTCGAACTTTATAAGCGCAAATTAAACTTTTTGCGGAAATTCTCCCTAATAAATAGTCGATTATAGGAAAAATAGGGCATTTCCGCAGAATTTTAGGGAGGAATTCCCCAATTATCGATCATACAGAGTAAAATACGATTAAATCAGGGAGATTTTCCCTAATTATCGATAATATCGAGTAAACCACGACAATTTTAAGAAGGATTTCACTTACTTCGAGTTTTGATGACCCGAGCTATACTTAAGCACCAGTACCCACACCGCCCACCACCTACTTAAGGTCAGCTCAAACAAATAAGCGGTCGCCCGAACAACTCCCGGGCGACCGCTTATTTCATCACGACATAACGTGAACCTACAGTTAAAGCGTTATTTCTTACGCGTTCCACCATCTCTACGACGGTAGAGTACAGCGCCAGCTATCGCTATCAAAACGATAATGATTCCACTGATCCCTACATTCACAAGTGGAAAAGAGTCACTCTCCGCAGCTGGTTTCCCCTCAACTTCAGTCGCCCCATTATTCCCAGTTTCGGATTTCGGCGAATGGTTTGATGTTACCTCCGGAGAAGCTGTAGGAGTACCTGCCGATATACTAGGTCCAAGCTCCTTCAGATCCTCTGATGCCGAGGCAAGCAGCTTCGTTCGGCTGCATAAACTGGCCTCTAATTTACCAGAGTCATCTTCGTCATTAGCATACGCATAGACGATATAACTTTCCCCTTCCACGAATTCAAACCCACAGCTGGCAGACGATAAAGCAGTACTCAAGGTAACTTTATTCCCCTTAATTCCTTTCCAGCTGGAATCGACTTCAAAGGTTACTTTTACTGGATCCGCAGATGAGATTATAGTCCCCTTTGGCTCCTTTTTGTCCACTACTTTCCCAGTAAAGACGGCTGAACTTGACTCCAGCGCCTCAAGTGGCTCCGCAGGTACAACACAGGAACACGCATAAGTAACGGAGGGACGCACCGTCAGTAAGGCCATAAATATTAACGTTATACTTAGGAACATCATAAGTGGACTGCGGAACTTGGTCTTAAACATCATAATAACCTCCTTCTTTACTCTACAGACGGAACAGAAGAAGAAAGTGTTACAACAATTTCCAAACAAGTTATACAAGTCTAATCTCTTCCATCCTAAATAGTCTTCATTAGTTCCTCATGTCTACTGTACCTACTCATAACCCCCGCGCAATTGCAATCATCCGCTGAATCCCCTCACGTAGCACCCCTTCGCTTGCAAAAGAGTAACTTATTCGAATCCTCGACCTCATCTCACCAAGCGGATCAAACAACTCTCCTGGCACAAAAGCAATCGACTGGGCCATACTTGAGGCAAACAGTCGATCCGCCGAAAGATGGTCCGGCAGCTTCACCCATAAATTCAAGCCCCCTTGCGGAGGCGTCCACTCCCACCCAGTCCCAGCCAGCTCCTCCTCTACAATCTCCTTATGCACCTGAAGTGCAATGCGTAGCTTACCGAGATGCTGTTGCAAACGTGATGACGTGTAGTAATGTAGGAATATCTTCTGGTTAAGCAGCGGAGTACCATTGTCCGCGAGTGATTTGGCCGTGATCAAGCGCTCCATAAACGGATAGCGACAAGCCACCGCACAGATCCGTAAGCCTGGGGCTACATATTTACTGAAACTGCTAATATAGATCACCCAACCTTCGGTATCGTAAGCAAAAAAGGGCGGCGGGGGCTCCTCTTCAAAATACATATCGCGGAACGGATCATCTTCGACTAACAGACAGCGATAACGCTCGGCAAGCTCGACCAACAGTTTACGTTGCTGCGCTGGCACCGTATATCCAGTTGGGTTATGATGAGTCGGATTGATATAGAACATGCGCGGTCTATGCTTTTTCATCAGCGCTTCAACTTCCTCCAAGTCGTAGCCCATCGGAGTGATCTCCACCGGAACCAGCCTTGCCCCCTCCCGGCGAAAAATATCCATGGCCACACTGTAGGTCGGTCGCTCCACAAGCACCGTGTCCATAGGCCCGAGCACAATTCGTGATATCAGATTGATCGCCTGCTGCGCACCTGAAGTAATAAGCAGCTCTTCCGAGGATAACTGTAGCCGATTCTTCTTCCGAAAATGACGACTAAGCGTCTCCCGTAACTCCTCATCTCCCTGAACCGAAGAGTACGTCCCCATGACCTTGGGATATAAATCGAACACTTTTTTGACATAGTCGGATAGAAAAAGATTTGGCAAAAGACCTGGATCAATCAGCGCCTGTGAGAACTGATACTTAGCAGGCATTCTCTGTATATCCGAAAGAGGATTAGTGAGCGCATAGGCAGTCACTGCTGCTCCTTTTTCTACAATAGGAACCAAGCTAACAGGCGATACGTAATAACCTGATTTATCTTTTACATAAACTTTTCCATCCTCTGTCAGCATTCTATACGCTTTGAATACTGTCAGTCGATGTACCTGTAATTCCTCCGCTAGCAGCCGTATAGAAGGAAGCTTATCATGTGCCCCCCACTCCCCTCGCTCCATGCGATTCACTAGAAATTCATATACCTGCCGAAACAAGGGATGATTATTCTCCACGCTCGCTGACTTTTTCACCTCACTGCAACTCCTCTCCGAACAACTCCTATTTACAGTATTGTACACGATTTTCGAAGTCATCTGTTCTACTCAACATCATCTGTTCTGTGTTCTCCCCTATATGATTAACGAACTGATTCAAGGATCGTTATATACACACACTAAAGGGGACTTTCAAAATGATCTTATTCGCTTATGCACTTGTATGTCTGATCTTCGGTACGACCTTTCTAGCTATCAAAATCGGTGTGGATGCCGGTGCGCCGCCCTTCTTTTCAGCAGGCTTGCGATTTTTTGTTGCAGGCGCTGTTCTATTTCTATGGATGGTCTGGAAACGAAAGGCTAGCTTCTCCCTGCTCCTACGTAAAGAAATGCTCTTCACCGGATCTGCGTTAACCTTTGGCACCTTTGCAGGTCTCTACTGGGCTGAACAATATGTATCTTCCGGGTTAGCAGCTGTACTCTCTGCCACGGGTCCGATCATGATTCTGTTGCTCCAAACTTCTATTCTTCGTCAAAAAGCACCTGCCATCTCCCTATATGGTTGTATCATCGGGTTGACTGGCGTACTGCTGCTCGTTCTTCCTAATCTTGTCGTTGATATTTCACCGTTATGGCTCATCGGCTGCGCAGCTGTCCTCATTGGGGAATGCTGTTACGCAGTAGGTGCGATTTATTCTAAAAAAGTAATCAACAGTATGCCTGAGGTCTCTCCAATCGCACTTAATGCAGCCCAAATGATGTATGGTGGAGTGCTGTTATTCATTCTTTCCTTAGCCACCGAAAATGTACATCCTGAGTTTCTCCTCTCTTACGAGACCGCAGGTTCACTGCTCTATCTAATCGTAATCGGCTCGATGGTCGGTCATTCGTTGTTCTACTGGCTCGTCGCTAAGACAAATCCTGTGTTTCCTTCTACCTGGCTCTATATCTCTCCACCGATTGCCGTAGGGGTTGGCTTTTTCTTTTATAATGAAGCCGTGAATTGGGTTACGATCCTCGGTGTATTCACTATCATTGCTGGGACCATCCTGGTCAATGCTGATGCCTTGAAACAATTAATGTTAAAGCGTAGGGTCCGTACATCTGCGTCAAAAAAAATGAATATATGACGTACTATATATTGCATTTATGACCACTATTGCGTATTATATAACCAAGTTAAATTAAAAACATCTATATATGACTCATATATGAAAGGAGGATTCGCTTAACGGCGCTTCTTTTCTAAAGAGGAATGCCTTTTTATCTGAAGTGGAGGGAATTGCGATCGAACTGACATCACGTCAACTAGAAATCATTGATATTGTGAACAAAAGAGCTCCGATTACCGGCGAACAGATTGCCGAATGTCTGAATTTAACACGGCCAACGATTCGCTCCGATCTCTCTGTTCTGGTTATGCTCAAATATATCGATGCTAAACCTAAAGTCGGTTACTTCCCGGGACTCAAATCATCTAATCGTCTGGGAAGCAATTATTTGTTGCAGGAGACAAAGGTAAAAGAGATTCAAAGTGTACCTATTATTATCCGTGAGACTACTACGGTTCAAGATGCCGTAGTTACGCTATTTCTACAGGATGTTGGCACCCTTATTATTTGTGACGAAGAGGGCAAGCTCACCGGTGTTGCTTCACGTAAGGATTTCCTGAAAGTAACCCTTGGCAATCCGGGTGCTGTATCCATGCCCGTAAGCATGGTCATGACACGCCAGCCCAAAGTAGTCACAACTTCACCAGATGAGACGGTGCTTGATGCCGCACATAAAATGATTTTTCACGAGGTAGATAGTTTACCGGTAGTTGTTCCCAGCGCCACAGAAGACAATGGTACGAAACTGGATGTCATAGGACGCTTGACGAAAACTGCTATCGTAAAACTTCTCCTCGAACTAGAAGCCAAAGGATAACAGGAGGAATTCATGAGCATCGAGCAATCTTCCAACCTAATAACGATCTGCTCAGATTCTATAGGAGATACGGCGGAAGCTGTCGTGCAGGCCGTCATTCATCAATTCCAGAATCAGCAGATCACCATCAAAAGATACGGGAACATTAGACATGAAGATGAGCTCCGGAAGCTTATGGAAGAAGCCGCGCAGCATAAAGGTTTTGTCGTCTATACGCTGGTGCAGCCGGAGCTAAGAGAGATGATTAAAGAAGAGGCTGTACGGCTTGACCTTCGTATCGTCGATATCATGGGCCCAATGATGCAAGCTTTCATTGATACGTTTGACGACGCTCCTCAGCAGCGACCGGGTTTATTGCACCAGCTTGATGAGAACTACTTCCGCCGTATGGAGGCTATCGAATTCACAGTTGCCTGTGATGATGGCCGCGATCTCGGCGCTATGCTGAAGGCCGATATCGTTCTACTAGGGATGTCCCGTACTTCAAAAACACCACTTAGTATCTTTTTGGCCCATCGGGGGAAAAAGGTCGTTAACTATCCGATTATTCCAGAAATTGCTCCTCCGCAAGAGCTGCTAAGCTTGCCGTCGAACCGACTGATCGGACTAACCATGAAGCCGGATTATATGCTGAAGATTCGCTCCGAGCGGCTGAAGGCGCTTGGGTTACCGACTGGCTCCCAATATGCAAGTCTGGAGCGGATTACAGAGGAGATGGAATATGCCTC
The DNA here is from genome assembly GCF_038009145.1 of Paenibacillus sp. FSL R5-0923. Taxonomy (NCBI): domain Bacteria; kingdom Bacillati; phylum Bacillota; class Bacilli; order Caryophanales; family Paenibacillaceae; genus Paenibacillus; species Paenibacillus sp. FSL R5-0923. The sequence continues at coordinate 467,801 of NZ_JBBPAT010000002.1, read as the reverse complement.
TTCTCTGTTCAATAAGCTAGGCTGTCCTGTAATCGATATTACCGACAAAGCTATAGAAGAAACCGCTGGTATTATTATGGGTTATATCTAACATTCAGATTAAAATTTATGGGATGTACTGGAGGGAATTAGAATGGATCGCGAACTGGCTCTTGAGATTGTACGGGTAACTGAACTAGGTGCATTATCCTCAGCTCGCTGGATCGGGCGGGGAGATAAAAATGCGGCAGATGATGCAGCCACGACTGCCATCCGCTCCATGTTTGATTCCGTCTCCATCGACGGAACGGTCGTCATTGGTGAAGGAGAGATGGATGATGCTCCAATGCTCTATATTGGCGAGAAAGTCGGGAATCAAAAGGGTCCTTCTGTCGATGTAGCCGTCGATCCTCTGGAAGGCACTGAAGTGGTGGCCTGTGGTCTTCACAATGCCCAATCCGTGATTGCCATAGCAGATAAGGGCAGCCTGCTGCATGCTCCAGACATTTATATGGAGAAACTCGCTTGCGGTCCTGAGCTTGCCGGGAAGCTTAGTCTTGAAGACCCTGTGGAGGTCACTCTCCAGAAAGCATGCCTCTTCAGTGGCAAGTCCCTCTCCGAGCTAACTGTAATGGTACTTGACCGCAAACGGCATGAGCAGCTCATTCATAGTCTTCGAGAAGCGGGTGTACGGATTAAGCTACTCGGTCACGGCGATGTGGCTGGCGCTATTGCGGCAGCCCTGCCGGATAGCGATGTCGATTTGTACATGGGCTCGGGCGGAGCACCTGAAGGCGTCCTTGCAGCTGCCGCACTGAAATGTCTTGGTGGAGAAATGCAGGGCCGTTTGCTTCCCGATGGACCTCTTGAGCAGCAGCGCTGTGTCCGTATGGGAATTTCTAATCCTACGCGAGTGTTATACATGGAGGACATGGTTGGCACAGGCGACGTACTCTTTGCCGCCACTGGCGTAACCTCAGGTGAATTTCTGAACGGTGTCCGTTTTATCGGCAAAGAGCGCGCTGAGACGCATTCGGTCATCATGCGGGCACAGAGTCGAACAATCCGCTACATCCGTAGCATTCATTTCCTGCCTGGCAAAGAAATACCGGATGGACTAACCGTTAGACAGAATGTTGCCTCTCTATAGCATTACACAAAAAAACAGGCTATCTCACCAGCTCACCCTTGGCTAGTGAAATAGTCTGTTTTTTACTAAATATCTTTTCATCTCTTATTTATTTCTAATGCGCTCACTAGCTAAGGTATCCATGGCATCCATGGTTCCGGTAGCTTGAGCCAAATTTCTCGCCTCTTGTTGATCAGCGGCTCTGAGCGCATCGCTTTCCTTTACACTGCCATCATAATTTCGATTTTCAGCTGTATTCATATTCGCAATATCCTCAAAACGGTCTGCATTCAGACTATTATGCTGTACGAAGATCCGCTTCACTTCTTCCTCTTTCTGCTCGCCCTCCACATCCACCATTACAAGAATATGGCCTTCATCTACGTAGTTATCGTAACGCTTGGCTTCCTCTTCAGGAATGCCAAGTCCAATAAGACCGCCAACTAATCCACCGCTGCCTGCACCTATTGCCGCTCCAGCAAGTGTTGCCGCAAGCGGTCCGGCTGCAATGATCGGCCCGATGCCTGGAATAGCCAAAGCGCCTATCCCCATCAAGAGCCCAGTTAATCCACCCAGCAGACCACCCGTAGCTGCACCAGTAGCTATTCCTTCCGGCGCTTGCGTCCCTGATTCATCTCTAAGCGTATCCGCACTCTCTGAATTTCTCGCGATAATCGATATGTCCTCTGTTCTGCAGCCTTGACGTTTCAACTCTTCAATTGCCCTCGAAGCTTCGTATTCGGCAGCAAAGACACCCACTATTCTCTTATTCATCTCCATTACCTCCTAATGATCGAAGTTAGCTCATACTTTCAGCTTCATAGCTTACTTAACCAAACTGAGCTGGGATAAACTTCTATCACAGAATTCGCAAACCATTCCAAGTAATGTTCCCACTAAAATATGCTGTATAATAAAAGAAAGCGGGCATAATCACCCTTAGTTAACTCTATAAAAGAAAGAGACTGAAGCATTCATGGCGATATTTAATTATAATTCTGAGCGTCCCTTCAGAGGTAATCCCGATCTGCATCTCCATTACTGGGGGCGGGAGCAGTGTCTACCCGGGCATTTTTTCGGACCCGGAGTTCGTGACGTTTACAAAATACATTTCATTCATGAGGGAACTGGTAAGGTATCTGTAGGTGAACAAACCCATATCCTGCAAGCGGGACAAGCTTTTCTTACCTACCCTCATATCGTTACTTCTTATGCAGCGGACCTGACCAATCCTTGGATCTATTCCTGGGTAGCCTTTACCGGAGAACAGGTATCATATATTTTATCCAAAACCTCCTTGACCCCTGAGCAGCCAATCTTCCCGATGGATAAACAGCTTATGCCTAATCTCTACGAACGCCTGACAGAAGCAGCCGACAATTCAGATTGTCTTGACCTGCCGCTAAAAGCGATCATGTATGAGTTTTTCTCCCTCTTGCTACAAGCGGTGCCAGCTGTTCCGGATGTACTTCCTTTACCGCGTCAAAAGAGTATTTACGTCGAGCAAAGTCTCCACTTTTTGCATACACATTATTGTGAGAACATTTCGGTGGAAATGCTGTCTTCTTCTCTCAAGCTGGATCGCAAATATTTATCTTCCTTGTTTAAACGGACCATTGGTATGCCACCGCAGCAGTATTTATTAAATTACCGAATCGCTAAAGCATGCGAGCTTCTGACAGAAACCCTTTGTACTATCGGTGAGATCTCGCGTTCTGTCGGCTATCAGGACCCCTTACTCTTTTCGCGAATGTTCAAGAAGGTGAAAGGTTGTTCTCCAAAAGAATACCGTATCCGTCATCTCGAAAATGACATTGTGCTATAAACTTCTTCCTTGCTGACATACGTTTGTCCGGGATCTTTCGCTACAATAAGGACGTAACGTAATCAGAAATAAGTCTTTTTAGGAGGAAATAATGATGTATAACGCAAGCGCTACCAGATATGACAATATGAAATATAACCGCACTGGAAAAAGCGGTCTACTCCTTCCGGCGATCTCGCTAGGACTTTGGCATAACTTTGGCGGAAACGACTTATTCGAGAATGGTCGCGCCATGGCAAGAAGAGCTTTCGATCTTGGAATCACTCATTTTGATCTCGCTAATAACTACGGTCCCCCAGCTGGCTCCGCAGAAGAAAGCTTTGGTCAAATCCTTAAGAAGGATCTTGCTCCTTATCGTGATGAAATGGTCATCTCTACTAAGGCTGGATATTATATGTGGGCCGGTCCATATGGCGAATGGGGCTCCAAGAAATATCTCGTCTCCAGTCTAGACCAAAGCTTGAAACGTATGGGCCTTGATTATGTAGATATTTTCTATCACCACCGTCCAGATCCGAATACACCACTGGAAGAGACTATGGCTGCGCTGGATCTTATTGTACGTCAAGGTAAAGCGCTGTATGTTGGGATTTCGAATTACAACCCTGAACAGACACGCGAAGCGGCACAAATTCTGCGTCGACTTGGAACGCCATGCCTGATTCATCAACCTAACTACTCCATGATGTCCCGCTGGATTGAAGATGGCTTGCAGGATGTATTAGCTGAGGAAGGTATCGGTTCGATTGTGTTCTCCCCACTACAAGGAGGCATTCTGACAGACCGCTATCTAAACGGAATCGCTCCTGATTCTCGCGCTGCTGGACCAAGTGTATTCCTGTCCGAAGATGCCATTACGGAAGAGAAGATCGCTAAAGTTCGCAAACTGAACGAGATTGCTGCTGCACGTGGACAAAAAATGTCTCAGCTAGCGTTGTCTTGGGTACTCCGGGGAGGTAAAGTCACTTCTGCTCTGATCGGCGCAAGTAAGGTGAGCCAGATTGAAGATGCAGTCGCTTCCTTGAATGCACCGGAGCTAAGCGCAGAAGAGCTGGAGCAAATCGAGACGATTTTGCGAGGATAATTACAGATTAAACCATAAAGACGGCCAATGAGGTCAGGCAGCTTAAGCTGCTCTGGCATTTCATTGGCCGTTTTTTTAAACATTTTAGATTAAAGCTTGGAGATCAATTGCACTCATTAGCATGACAACCATTTCCTGACGAGAAATAGCCTTCTCAGGTGCAACTTCTGAGCACAGCATTTATAACAGAGTTCAATTCATGTACTACATTATCTGGCACGTCCGTTTTCTCACCTCATTACAGTATATAAATGAAGCAACTTTAAAGTCAAAATAAAAAGCCTACTCCGAAGAATAGGCTTGATTGAAAGATATTTATGTTCGAGTTCCTAGTCTACGTAGGCTTCTGACAGTATATAAGTGCTACTGTTATAGGTCTCTACATCATATGAAAAATAGACGTAAACAGTACTGAGAGCATTAAAGTCTTTCGGCTGAAAAGAGAAGCTGAAACGTTGGAAGTATTCATTTTTATCACTGATAAGCCCAACCTCAATATCAGAAAGTTTAGCATTCTGTAAAGCCTTTGCAAAGGAATTGAGAGTTGATGCCGAATTCGCTTTTTTTGTGCCTGTTACCAAATCAGAATAATTATTTATAAAGTAGTCATCACCCAAAGAAGTTCCCGAATTCTCACGAGAAGTGGATACATTTTTCGATAAATAAGAGGCGTAGTTGGAAGTATCTCCACTTAATAGGGAATCTCCGTACATTTTAAGAAGAATCACAGCTTGTTCCTTTAATTTGCTAGTCATTTGTGATGTAGTTCCAGAAAGCACCTTGATATCACTAGAAGTCGATGATGTGCTTGTACTTGGAGATGTGACTGGAGTCGATGATGTGCTTATACTTGGAGATGTGACTGGAGTCGATGATGTGCTTGTACTTGGAGATGTGACTGGAGTCGTCGCATCATTATAAGGAATCCCGTTTGCGGAACCACTATCCAGTGAAATCACTTGTGTTGCGCTGTTCAACGACAAGTTGACACCAAGAGCCTCTGCTGTAGAACGTAATGGTAGATAGGTAGTACCGTTGTAGACAAGCGCGGAGAGACTCTTTCCATTACTATCTTTTGGTTGCCATGAATTACCATCAACTTTAAACTTGATATTTGAATTTAAAGCGGCTTGAATCTTTGTGATACCATTTGCTGCTCCCGCTCCAACTACCCCGAACACTAAGCTGCATACTACTAATGAACTGATGAATACGGACTTCTTCACTTGCATAGACATATTACCCCCTAGATGTAATTGATGTATCCCTTAGTATGTAGAACATTAGGTTAACCGTTGGGTTACTAATGGATTATCTCAGTACGATTCTTCTGAACCAAATAACTTTTTCATACCGTTCGCTGAATACCTCCCACAACCTTCTTCAAAAAAGGAGTTCCTGTAGTAGAATGAAAACCGCAGACAATCTTCTCCTCATTAAATATGTATGCAATGGAAATACTTACCTATGGTAAGGCATAATCTAACAAATGACAATGCATTTTTTAATATACACCATGTTATTTTCGACTATCATCCACTTTCTTCAACATACCAATCATTGTGATGAACACCAACACCCCGATCACTCCGACATCCAGTCCAATCCAATCTGCAAATTATGTTGATGTACATATTTACATATACAGAAGGGAATAGAACCGCAAAACCACCACCACCAACATAAGAATAATAAGGATACTGGCAAGAGTAGAGAGACATTGATCGCTTCCAGCGCAGCCGTTACTCCATAGAGCACAGCAGACAACGCCAAAAAGGAACGGGTATAAAAATACCCCGCTCCTATAGCTCCAGCAACGATAAAAATAAGTAAGGTGTAAAAAGGTAGCTTTTCAAGTTTATGTGTTGTCATCATAACTACTCTTGTTCGACAGGATTCACTGGAATCCCTTCTATCCTATTCACCCAAATATCTGCGTGATATACACCATAATCAGTAATCCAAAGATAAACGAATACGTCGAAGGCCGTTCGTAACCATGACCATGACTCTCTGGAATAAGTTCCTTGTAGACGATGAATAGCATAGCCCCGGCGGCAAAAGCAAGACCATAGCCCACTACATTCTGTAGGTAACTCGCCGTAAAATACCCAATAACCGCAGATACCATTTCCATAAGTCCGGTAAGCGTAACGATTCCCAAGGCTTTTAACTTAGTTGTTCTAGAGTTCATCAGAAAGACTGCGAGAATCAATCCTTCAGGCATATTTTGTGCACCAATCGCTATGGCCACGGTGGGACCCAGACTCGCCTGCTCACTGGCATAACTGAATCCCGTACTAAGACCTTCTGGTATATTGTGAATGAACAACGCAATCAAAACGAGCAGCGCCTTGGAATCCATATTGGTATATCCGGGTTTATTCTCCACGTCGATATGCGGGATGTTCTTTTCAATTAAATCAAGCAGTAGAACTCCTGTAATCAGGCCCAAGGTTAATGCGATAATCCCCGATTCTTTAATCGCTTGCGGCATAAGTCCAAATGTAGAAGCCGATACCATTATACCTGCAGTAAAAGCAACGAGAACGTCCTTCCATTTCTCAGATAACCTCTTCACGAACAGGATCGGAAACGCTCCAAGGACCGTAGCCATTGCTGATACAAAGCTGCCAATAAGCGCTGTTTCCAAGCTTTCAACTCCTTTGGTACAAGTTCGGATAGACCAACATATGTTAACACAAAAAGTATTATTACTTCTATATAGCTTTTCCGAATGATACGCTAATCATAAAAGACCCCCATAGGCTCGATTCATACCTAAGGAGGTCTTTGTCTAACATGTAATTATGCGGTTCAGTTACACTAGCTTCTTCCGAATCATGCCGGAAATCAGATCAATAATCGTAATCATCGCAATGATGCCTAGTAGTATAATTCCAACACGGTCCCAATTTCGTGAACTAAGGGCGAAGATTAACGGTGTGCCAATCCCGCCTGCTCCAATCACACCCAGAATCGTAGCTGAGCGAACGTTAATTTCGAATCTGTATAAAGTGTAGGATAGAAAGCCTGGCAATACCTGCGGCACAACAGCAAACCATAACACCTGCATGCGGCTGGCACCAGAAGAGATTAAGGCTTCGAGTGGACCGTTATCAATATTCTCAATCTCATCCGCGAACAATTTGCCGAGCATGCCGACGGAATGCAGTCCTAGAGCCAGTACACCCGCAAATGAACCCGGCCCAACAGCCTTGATGAACAGCAAAGCCATAATGATCTCAGGGAATGTCCGTATAAAGCTTAATATTAGCTTGCCGGAGCCCGAAATCGCCTTTCCCTTGCTCATGTTGACCGCAGCCCAAAAAGCAAAGGGGATACATATGAAGGTCGAGATAAAAGTCCCTAAAATTGAAATAGCTAACGTCTCAAGTAATCCTCGAAGCAGATCCTCCCCATCTGGTAAATAAACGAAGGCCCAGTCAGGAGAGAATATCCCGGCAAAGATGGCCTTAGTAATGATCCCAGCGGTTTCTTTAAATCCATTAAACGGCACTCCCGAAAAAGCCCAGATGTACACTGCCGCTAATGCTACATAAATCAGCCATCGGAAACGATTTTTACGAGGTTTGGGGACTAGGGTATTCCATGATTTACTCATATTAATTTCTCCCGCAGCTTAGTGCTTACATAATCAATAATCAAGACTACTGCTAATGTGAACAAAATGATGGTGCAAGTCTTATCGTATTCTAAAAAGCCTAATGTCACTTCATAGTAATGGCCGATTCCACCCGCGCCTACCAAACCTAAAACTGCTGCAGCACGGACATTAATCTCAAAGGCATACAGCACATAAGACATGAAATGAGCCTGTACCTGCGGAATGACGCCGAACATAATTCGTTGAGTCTTATTCGCTCCGACCGAAGTCATTGCTTCCAAAGGTCCCTGTTCAATCGTCTCCAACGATTCATAGGTAAGCTTGGCGATCAGCCCTAGCGAAAATACCGTCAAAGCAAATATTCCCGGAAGCGCACCGAGGCCAAAAATGGCGACAAAAATAGAAGCCAGCAGTAGATCGGGAATTGTACGGATCAAATTCAGCAGCATACGTACCGGATAATGAAGCCATCGGCTTTGCGTAATATTGCTTGCACACAGCAAGGCAATGGGAACCGCCAGAATGGCACCAAACGTTGTACCGACCAATGCCATCCGGATCGTTTCCAGCATCGCATCTATAATATTGTCAAAATACCCCCAGTTTGGAGGGAACATTTCCTTAAGCAGATCCAGCATATTTGGCAGACCGGAGATCAGCTCTCCAATGGATGAATCGGTCAAGACCGCACTTCTCCACAGTAATACTACTAATATAATGGCTGTAAAATAATGCTTTATCTTCCTTGGCGGTTTGGGATGTAGCTTCTCTGCATTCACACTCATATCACATGCCTCCGCTTACAGGCTCACCTAACAACTCATCCTGATGAATCGGTCTGCCGTAAATCTCAGCAAATTTCTCATCGGTTGCCTCGGATACAGGACCATCGAAGACCACTTCTCCTGCCCGGAGCCCAATAATCCGAGTGGCATATTCTCTAGCGAGGTCGATAAAATGCAAATTGACGATGGTCGTAATCCCAAGCTCCATATTAATCTTTTTCAAATCATCCATAACCTGCTTGGTCGTCAGTGGATCCAGTGAAGCGACAGGTTCATCTGCAAGGATAATTTGCGCCTCCTGCGCAAGAACACGAGCAATAGCCACGCGCTGCTGCTGACCTCCAGATAGTTGATCTGCACGTGTGTAGGCCTTCTCAGCAATATTGACCCGATCGAGAGACTCAAAGGCTAAATCAATATCCTTCTGTGGGAATTTGCCAATTATCGTCCGTATTGTGGAATGATAGCCGACCCGCCCTGCCAATACATTACGAAGCACAGTCGTACGTTTCACCAAGTTGAAGCTTTGGAAGATCATTCCGATATTTCTACGGATCATTCGGAGCTGGCTCCCCTTTGCCTTCGTGATGGATTTCCCATTTATAAGAATATCGCCTTCTGAAATATCATGAAGTCGGTTAATGGAACGTAGCAGGGTTGACTTTCCAGCACCCGAAAGACCAACAATAGCTACAAATTCTCCAGCTGGAATAGTCAGGTTAATGTTGTTTAAGCCTTTGGTTCCGTTTAGATACGTCTTGGACACATTACGAAGCTCTATCATGAAAATCATTCCTTTTTGTGTTTTCGTATATTCGTATAAAAGAGATAGCCAGTCCGGGGGGGAATCCGGAGCTGGCTATCCTTAGTTCCTGTTATACACCAACATCGTTGTATCCTTGAACGGCCTGAACTACTCTGTTTTTACTTTATTGTTGTATTCACGAACAATGTCAAAGTTGCTATCTTGTGACTTCACATAACCTTCATGCGAGTAAATATCTTTGATAATCTCATGTCCTTCTTTGTCAGCAGCGATATCAATAAACGCCTGCTGAATCTTCTCAATCCATTCCTTATTCATATCTGAACGGACCGAAATCGTGTCGTTAGGGATTTTATCAGTAAAGGCGAGAACACGAGTATCTTCAAATACTTTCGGATAATCCTTAACGACTATATTACGTGCATCCTGGAAAATAGCTGCGGCATCTACATCACCGTTCAGTACAGCAAGTACGCCTTGGTCATGTCCCTTAACCGTGATAGCTTGTACATCCTTCAACGGATCAAGTCCTGCATCCATTAGTGTTGCAGCCGGCCATACAAAACCTGCTGAGGATGTAACGTTTTGATAAGCGATTTTTTTGCCTTTCAAATCGGCAACGGATTGGATCGCAGAATCTTTCTTAACGATAATCATAGATTTATAGAAGTCAGCCAATTCATCTGTCGGAGCACCCGTTTCATCATTTACACCAAAACGTTGAGCTTGAAGAATAACTTCAGCAGCTCCTTTTTCTTTTGCCAATACGTAAGCTGTTGGAGGAAGGAAACCTAAATCTACTTTTTTGGAAGCCATAGCTTCGATAACAGTGTTGTAATCAGTAGAGACACTTACTTCTACAGGAATACCGAGTTTATCACCCAGTAATTTTTCAAGAGGTTTCGCCTTAGCTTCGAGCGTATCCGCATTTTGAGAAGGGACAAATTGTACTGTGAGCTTCTCTGGAACATAACCCTCTGCTACAGGAGCTGCCGTTTCCTTCGGTGCATTTGCTCCATCCGTCGATCCTTGGTTTGCAGTATTGGTAGTATTGTTAGCACCACAACCACTAAGCAAAGTAATAGACATCATTAGCGGCAATACGAATTTACTTATTTTTCTCAAACGAAAGACCTCCACTGTTCTCTTTTTTTTAGTACTTCTAGACTATAAATATTTTGTATTAAATCTAAGGCCTCTAACTATTAAATATATGTAAAATTTATTTTAATCTCTTAAAATTTCCAAATTATCTGATAGAATGAGGTCTGAACTTATTATCCGTAGGAGGCTACCCATGAATAAAGACAACACCTTAACCTGCGAAATCCTCATAACAAGTGATCTACATGGGCATTTAGGGCCCATTGATTACCGCACGGGTGAGAAACGACAAAAAGGCTTAGCAACCATTGCTAGCCTTATTAAACAAGAAAGATCCCATTGTCCAGAGCTAATACTTCTCGATAACGGTGATCTTATTCAAGGTACACCGCTAGCTTATTATGCAGCCACACAGTACAGTGACGAACTAAATCCAGGCATAGCTGCATTGAATGAATTGAAATATGACGCTGCAATTATTGGTAACCATGAATTTAATTTTGGTAAGCCACTACTTAATAAAGCCATTCAGGATTCCAAATTCCCTTGGTTATCTGCTGGAATTATAAATCGCGCGACATGTAAACCTGCATTTGGTAGACCCTATATCATCAAATGGGTAGACAAAAAAATCAAAGTAGCCATTCTAGGAGTTACCACACATTACATTCCCCACTGGGAGAATCCTGTCCATATAGAAGGACTTCAATTTAAGGATTCGTTAGAGACTGTTAAGCTTTGGTGTGCCACTATTAGAGAAGAAGAACAGCCCGATTTACTCGTTGTAGCTTATCATGGCGGGTTCGAGCGCGACCTCCTTAGTGGTGAACCTGTAGAGAGACTAACTGGAGAGAATCAAGCCTATGCAATGTGCACAGAGGTTGAAGGCTTAGATGTATTAATTACCGGACATCAGCATCGCTTCATAGCTAGTGAGCTAAATGGTGTGACGATCATACAGCCTGGTTGTAATGGACATTCCCTCGGTAAGATTTCAGTAGTCTTTCAAAAAGAAAACGAACGTTGGAAGATTAAGAGTAAACAAGCGGAACTCCTTGCTGTAGACGACAAGACCGCTGTAGATGATACAATTCTAGAGCTTAGCAGCACGCTTGAATCAGAAACAGAAGCCTGGTTGGATGAGAGAATAGGTACAGTTATCGGTGACCTTTCTATTTCTAGTGCAGATGAATGCCGATTGGCTGACCATCCCTTTATAGAATTTGTAAATAAGGTACAAATGGAAGCTACAGGTGTAGAGATCTCGACAGCAGCTTTACTCAGCAACGATTGCAAGGGCTTCAGTAACACCATTACTCGGAGAGATATTCTTTCCAACTTCATTTATCCAAACACGCTAACTGTGCTAAGACTGACCGGACAAGATATAAAAGAGGCACTGGAACAAACCGCCAACTATTTTCAAAAGGATCTAGAGGGAAATGTAATTGTTAACCCTGCTTATGTAGAACCTAAATCGCAACATTACAATTATGATATGTGGGAAGGCATCCACTACGAGCTTCATGTCAATAAACCTGTAGGCAAAAGAGTCCTCCATCTGCTGCATCGTGGGCAGCCTGTGGAGGACTCTAAGGAATATGATGTTGTTATGAACAACTATAGAGCAAGCGGCGGTGGAGATTATGAGATGTATAAGGGCAAGCCGATTGTCAAAGAAGTACTGATCGACATGTCTGAAATTGTCACGAATTACATTGAAAAACGCGGCCAAATTGAAGCTACCTGTGATCACAACTGGAGAGTTGTTTAGGTCGTACTGATGAATGCCTCAATATCGGTTTCAATCAGCATTAAAGCACCTCTCCAAAAATCAATGGAGTGTACATCAATATCCATAAACTTTGCTACATCTGCAATATTATGCTTGCTGGTAGCACTAAGGAACTGACGATACCGAGCGACGAACTCCTCGCCCTTTTTTAAATATTCTGCGTAGAGTCCTTTAGCGAATAACAGTCCGAAAGAATACGGGAAGTTCATAAATTCATAACCAGCCATAAAATATCCGGCCTTGTTCATCCACATGTAAGGATGGATCGTATCAGGATCAATGCTCTCACCGTAAGCTTCCACCATACAAGCAATCATCAATTCGTTCAGCTCTTGAACTGGAAGCGGACCCGAGGTTCTTCTCTCATATAGTTTAAGCTCAAATAAATAACGGGCATAGAAGTCTACAAGATAATACCCAGCATCAGAAATACTTCTCTCCAATAGAAGCTGCGCTTCCTTCTTGGTCGAACTAGTGAGTAGTGCCTGATTTATGATCGTCTCGCAAAAGATCGAAGCCGTTTCGGCAATCGGTATCGGATAATCTGTGTTCAGCATCGTTTCTTCTCCCAGACAGGAGCTATGATATGCATGACCGAGCTCATGGGCAAGAATACTAATATCTATAGCATTTCCAGTGAACTGTGTCATGATTCTGCTCTCGCCTATCGGAAAAATATCAATGCAGAGCCCATATCCACCCTTACCCGCTCTAGGTTCTGCATCAATCCATTGCTGATCAAAAGCCTTTTGAGCTAAATTGGCCAATTCCTTGCTATACGTTCCGAAGCTAGAGACAATTGTTTTTTGAGCATCTTCGTAAGAGATTTTTACACTTTCTTCGCCAATTGGTGCAAAAATATCGTAAAAAGGCAGCTTTGTGGAATGTCCCAGCAGTTCGGCTTTCTTTTGATAATAGGTATGAAAAGCTGGCAAACTCTCCTGAAGAGCGGCGAGCATTGCCGATAAAGTTTCACTGTCCATTCGCGATGCCACTAACACCTTTTCCAGAGAAGATTGATATCCACGCATGCCATAAATCGTTAGCGCCTCACCACTTATTCCATTCATGCAAGCTGCACAAACCCCAGCAATACGACTGCAAGCTTCAGCCTCGGCTTCATAAGCCGCTTTTCTTAATTTAGCGTTATTCTCATAGGCCATACTCCTTAGTTCCGCAAGCGTTACTTTCTTAGTTTCCCCATGTACTACCACATCTGCAAGTGTACTCGATACGCTCTCCATGTAGAGCCTTCCCCACGCTTTGGAACCCGTGCTCTGCATTCTGGCAATCGCAACTTCCACTTCCTCATTTAACACATAACGGGATTGCAGAAGAAGCTCCTTTAAATAAAATTGATGTTTCAGAAGATAAGTTGAGCTAACGATAAGCTCATCTATGTGTTCACAAGTGCTAATCCATCGTTTAAAACCCGCAACTACCCCAGCAATCTCTGAGCTCAAATGTTCAATATCATCAGCAAGATTCATGGCTTCCTCAGAACTGCTGTCTGCGCTAAGCGTTAACTCTGCATAGGCTAATAAACATACATATACGCTTTTATAATCGTTGTAGAGTCTTAGAAAGTCCTCGATCGCTGCGACGGAAACACCCTCAAGCTTTAGATTGCCCTCAGCCCAGGCTTTTAAATCTATAATAAGTTGACCGAGTAGCTCACGATCGCCTTTTAACTTCTCTGACTCAAAGGAAGGATATAAGCTATCCAGATTCCATGTCATATTCATTTGTGAACCTCTCCTCTACTTCTTTGGCCATCCCTGATTTCTTCATTATACCGTCCTTAGTGGATAAAATCTGTATACTACCTATGTTTTCGGGATGGCGCAAGAACATAAAAAAAAGGACCCTGCCAACGTATGGCAGGGTCAAGGTCTATATTATAAGGGGGTTATGTGATTACTATAACCCTCTTAGCTTAAAAGAATATGAATAGTAGATAAAGATTGGCTTAATCTACAGATCTCTGTCCTCTTCATCAACAAAAAAAGGACCCTGCCAACGTCCGGCAGGGTCAAGGTCTATATTTAAGGGGGTTATGTGATTACTATAACCCCCTTAGCTTAAAACGATATGAATAGTACCTAAAGATTAGCTTAATCTGAAATCATCCCTTATTGGCTTAAAGCTGAAGGGTTATTTCTGGCCTTAGTAATCTGAATCCCAATATATATCATAAGGAACAGCACCATGAACCCAGCAGAATAACGATACATCATCCCATAATCGGATGCCGCCGAGATTGCCCCAAGAATAATGGCCCCACTGGCTACCCCTAAATCTGTTGAGTTATAAAACATACTGTTCGCCATGCCATACTGTGCAGGTGTAGACGTCCGAAGCATCCATGCCTGTATAGTTGGCTGAATAGCTCCAAAGCCGAGTCCATAGAGCAATGCGGATATAATGAGCATGGGCATGGATGTTGTATACGAGAGCACTGTTAAGCTCGCGACGACACAAACCGCTGCTGGAATCAGAACAGCAGCCGGACCTCTTTTATCAAATAATCTGCCGGAGATAGGTCTAATAATAATGATTGTTATCGCGTTAAATAAAAAGAACAAACCCACTTGCTCTAAATGTACCGCTTCGCCGAACAAAGCGATAAAGCTAAGCAATCCACCATAAGTGATCGCGAGTAAGACATTCAGTATTGCAGGCAATACTAACTTTGTATTAAAAGGAACCTTGATTGGTTTGGATGGTGCAATGGATCGCTCAATAGGCTGTTTTTTCGGTACAGCTGGAAGTGAACGTGAGAACAATAGGACTGGAAAGGCAAGAAGCAAGGTGAATGTTCCGATCATCGCCAGTGTTCCGAACCCCGATTGCTTCATTACGTTCAAACCAATCATAGGACCAATGGACATTGCAAGACTGGTTGATAAGCCGAAATAGCCGATCCCTTCGCCCATTCTTTTGCTAGGAATAATCTGTGAAACAATCGTGGGAATAATTGTACTGGCTATCCCAAACCCAATGCCATAGCCTACCCGCATCAGCAATAGTGACCCGATTGAGTCTGCTACCACATAAAGACCGGTTATGGCGGCCGCGATGGCTAAACCAATATATAGTAGTACATTGCGGCTAACCCTCCGCATCAGAAAAGCAGTCATAAAACGTGAAGCAATCGCAGTTAGCGCAAATACACTTGTAACCAAGCTGACCATAATATCTCCGGCTTGAAATTCACTTTTAACATAAGACGGAAATGAAGATAGCAGCATCTGTAAATTCATAAATAAAAATAAAGCACTAAACGTTAAAGCAATAAAAGACTTGGTCCATAGTTTCGTACGTAGTTCTTGTTGTTCTGGCATAACTTACGTTCCTACTCTCCATCATTTATTTGATCAATATGATTGTTTATTCTTAGCAGCAACCCCATGAGCAGCTCATATTCATCACTGGAAATACAGTTCATAATCTCATCTGTGACTTGATCCTCAATAGGAAAGGTCTCCTTAATCAGAGCTCTTCCTTTTTCCGTAATATAAACCTTAAAAGAACGCCGATCATTCTCCCCGGTTCTTTTATAGACCAGTCCTTTTCCCTCCAAGTGATCCAGAATTCGCGTCGTAGTTGGTTTATCCTTACCCGAACGCTTCGCGATATCCTTCTGAATCAGCCCTTCCGTTCTGTCGACTTGAAAAAGCACTGACCATTGCTCAGGTGTTATATCATATTCCTTTAGCCCATTTTGGAATAACGCGCTTAATTTACGATAGGTCGTTCCCATCATAAATCCTAACGTAAGTTCGGATTGGTTATGCTTTGTCGTCATGATCAGACCTCTTCTCATTTCATCTTCTTTTTAATAGTTGCTTAAACAATTATATTCTAGACAACTAAATTTGTAAAGGTGAGACAAAATTATAAACTAACTATTATTAAGTTGCTTGACAAAGTAAACTAAACACGGTATTATTATCTCATGTTAAAGATACTTAACTTAAAGACAACTAGAGCGTAACACGCTTAATATTATTTATTTGAAGGTTGTGTAATTCATGGGATTTCTAGACAAACTATTTGGTAGAACAAAAATCGAGGAGGAACAAACAATGTCTAAATTAAACATCGGAATCATTCTGGGAAGTACTCGTCAAGGTCGTTTAAGCCCACAAGTAGGGGAATGGGTTAAAAAGGTAGCAGATGCACGTGGAGATGCTAATTATGAGATCGTAGATATCGCGGACTTCAAACTTCCACTAATGGGAGAAGTTGATGCTACTGAACAAGCAACTGCTTGGAATACAAAGCTTGCTACGTTAGACGGTTTCGTATTTATCGTTCAAGAATACAACCACAGTATTTCCGCATCACTGAAAAATGCACTCGATTACGCGCGTGAAGCTTGGAACAACAAAGCAGCGGGTATCGTGAGTTATGGTTCTGTAGGTGGCGCTCGTGCAGCTGAGCATTTACGTGGAATCTTGGGAGAACTGTCTGTAGCAGATGTTCGTGTACATCCAGCCCTGTCCCTGTTCACTGATTTCGAGAACGGTTCTGTGTTCAAACCAGCGGATCTTCACCTGACCAATGTAAATGGCATGCTTGATCAAGTATTGGCTTGGAGCGGTGCGCTCAAGACGCTTCGTTAAGATCACCCGCTTTAATATTATGAAATACACCTCTTGGAATAGACATTGATAAACCTATGGTTTGTCCGGTCTATTCTAAGGGTGTATTTTTTGTGTGTGATGAAATGACCACCTTGTATAGAATCTTTTCTCGCATAATCGGCGAGGATTTCAATCTACAACAAGGAGCAATGATCATATGGTTTGTGCTTGCATTCTTAACAGCTCTCGTTTGGGGATGGAGAGTGTTTGGGGTGAAGTGCCCGGGCCATCGCATCCATATAGCTCTGAACGGCGCGCTGACTCACTTCCGCTTCTGGAACGAATATTTCGAAAAGATGAAAACATCCGGGATACAGGTTAAATTCGATATCTACACCTGCTTGCGCAAGTCGTGTTACATATTCGATCGTCTCATCTCGGAATAGATCAAGCTGACCTACACAGGTATAGGTTGGTGGCAGTCCAGCTAAATTCTCCGCTCTCATTGGTACCGCATAGGAAGATATCCTGCTGGTATCGTTCTCCTCGCCCAGGTACATGTTCCAAGCCGTTAAGTTGTCCGTCCGGTTCCAGATTGCACCTTCTTCCGTAATCTCATGGCTTGATGGCGTAATGTTACGGTTGTCGAGCATTGGGTACAACGGCATCTGAAAGATAATGGAGGGTCCACCTTTATCTCGTGCCATCAGCGCAAGTGCTGCTGTCAGCCCGCCGCCACCGCTTGCACCAGCAATCGCAACCCGATTCTCATCAATTCCAAGTGATTCCGCTTCCTCCGTCATCCATACTAAGCCAGCATAACAATCTTCGATTGCAGCTGGATAGGGGTGCTCGGGTGCCAGCCTATAATCAACCGACACGACAACACATCTAGCCGTCTGAACAAAGCGTTCACACAACTCGTCGTCCATATCAGGATGTCCTAACACGTATCCGCCCCCGTGAATCCACAGCATAGCTGGAAGCTTGTCAGCATTTCGCCCAGCAGGTTCATAAATTTTTACCAGTATCTCCCCTGCAACACCCGGAATTTTTCGACTGGTTGTGTTTACATGCTCTGACCTCTTCAGTGACGGAGCCGACACTAAACTTCTGCTCCACTCTAAATTCTCTTCCAATTGAAACCCTGGAAATTGTGAATATGCCTCTCTTAATTCTGGTAGTATACGTTTATCGATACTCATGAAAATCCTCCAATACAATAATGATTGCTTGTATAATTCCTATTCCTTCTCAGCTTCCCACTTGGCAATTTCCTCTCGTACTCGTGGTGCAACCTCCGTTCCGAGCAGTTCTATAGCCCGCAACACCTGCTCATGTGGCATCGTGCTTAGTGGAACATACATCATAAAGCGTGTAATACCTACATGCTTCCGTAGATGAATGATCTTCTGAGCAACTGTTTCTGGATCTCCAACGTACAATGCGCCATCAA
Organism: Paenibacillus sp. FSL R5-0923; assembly: GCF_038009145.1. Classification (NCBI taxonomy): domain Bacteria; kingdom Bacillati; phylum Bacillota; class Bacilli; order Caryophanales; family Paenibacillaceae; genus Paenibacillus; species Paenibacillus sp. FSL R5-0923. The sequence goes on along the minus strand of NZ_JBBPAT010000002.1, from coordinate 449,661 downwards.
AGCTTCGGGCCGCATCATAGCTGGAACGGTCATAATACGACCATCCTCGTTCTTTCCCGAGCTTGTTCATGCCGTACTGGGTAGATGGAAAAAAGATATCTGCTGCCCGTTCCGTATCTTCTGCGACGAATCCAATCGAATGAGATCCCACCTGAAGCTGCGATACATCATGTCCAGCGCGGGCCGCCGCCTTCTTGTACAGCTCTACAAGCGGAGCAAAATTCATTGGATTCCCACCAATGATCGCCAACATCAATGGCAGACCCAAAAGTCCTGCACGAACGGCAGAGCTTTGCGTACCTCCGCTGCCAATCCATATTGGTAAAGAGCTTTGGACGGGCCGCGGGTATACGCCCAAATTATGAATTGCTGGCCGATGGCCTCCCTTCCAAGTTACTTTCTCGGAACTCCGTATTTTCATAAGCAGTTCGATATTTTCATTAAATAGCTCATCATAGTCATGTAAGCCATAACCAAACAACGGAAAGGATTCAACGAATGAACCCCGGCCCGCTATAATCTCGGCTCGTCCATTGGAGATGCCATCAAGCATAGCGAAATCCTGAAACACACGTACAGGATCGGCAGATGAAAGGACCGTCACAGCACTAGTCAGGCGAATCCGTTTAGTTAAGGACGCAGCAGCGGACAACACGATTGCTGGTGAAGAAGCTGCATAATCTTCACGATGATGCTCACCAATACCAAAAACATCAAGTCCCACCTGATCCGCAAGGACGATTTCTTCAACTACTTCTCGTAATCGCTGTGCATGACTCATCACAATTCCAGTCTCAATATCAGGCTTTGTTTCTACGAACGAAGTAACACCTATTTCCATGATTTATCACACCTCTTTTTATTTTTCTCCTGCACTACAACCAACAGATATTTGGGGCAACCCTATTTTTTTAAGAAGAATGCTCTAGACAACGGATTAAAGCGGTCCAATCCATCTCACCATAACCATGGGCTATTCCTTCAGATAAATGATGATGGATAAGTTGGCCCAAAGGTAGAGGAGCTTGGACGGACTGCGCTGCCTCTATAGCCAGTGCAACATCCTTCAGCCCTAGCTTCATTTTAAAACCAGCTGGTTCAAACCGCTGCTCTGTCATTATCGCCCCATAGTTCTGATATAAGGGAGATTGAAAAAGAGCATTCACCACATCCATAAAACGGGCTGGCTCTATGCCATACTTTTCTACCATCAGCTGCGTTTCTGATAAAGCTTCCAGCATAGAAGCAATTAAAAAGTTTACGCCTATTTTCACAACATTTCCTTCTTCGCTATAATCCCCAATCTCGAATATTTCCTGACCTAATTGTTCTAAAACAGGAATTAACTGTTGTCTGGCTTGCTCCGGACCTGCCAAAATGATGCGTAATTTAGCTGCTTTAGCGGCATCCGGACGCCCTAGCACTGTGGCAGACACAAAGTATTGCTTTCTCTCCGCATGCGCCGCGGACAATTTCCGAGCCAGATCTACACTGATCGTACTGGCAGATATGTGAATTCCTTTTTCTGATAATCCATTCAAAATTCCATTTGGGCCCTCAACAATCTCCTCCAAAGCGGCATCGTCAGAAAGCATGGTTATGACCATATCGCTCTTTTGTGCTGCCTCCAATGGTGTCTCGGCATAATGCGCTCCCTGATCTATTAGGGGTTGCGCTTTTTCACGAGTACGATTAAAAACGATTAATTCATTACCAGCTTTCAACAAATTTTGGGCCATTGGAAAGCCCATTTTCCCAAGCCCGATAAATGATATTTTCATAAGTCTCTTCTCCGCATTAAGGATGATTTACAATAACGGAACGATCGTTCCAGAATAACCAAAAAAAATTTATATTGCTGCAATTACAAAGCTTATCATCTCTTTGGCACGTTGCTGATCTTGATCTGCTTTTGCCATAATATTTATGCTTTGATGTAAATTCAGCAATAAATAAGACCAAGCTTTGACATCAGTGGTTTTATCAAGTTCGCCTGATTGTCGGCCTTTTTCCAAAAGCTCGCAAAAAGCCTGTTCTAAATTCAAAAAACTAGTCTTTATCAATTCATTTATTTTTTCATCCCGCGACTCTAGTGTTGTAGCTGCATTCGTTACAAAACACCCGCCGGGTAGGCTCGTATCGTACGCTGAAGTAATATGTTGCTCAAAAAATTGTTGAATCCCTGCTCTAACGCTTGACGCCTGTTCAAGAATGACCTGTCTATTGAAGCTTACCTTTTTGTAATGTTCCAGTGCGGCAATGTACAACGTTTGCTTGTCAGAAAAAGTATCGTAAAGACTAGATCGGCTAATGCCCATAACCTGCAGCAAGTCCGGTATGCTTGTTGCCTCATAACCCTTTTTCCAAAACAACAGCATCGCTTGATGTAGTGCTTGATCCTCGTTAAACTCTCTTGTCCTTGCCATGAGTAACACCTCCTGTAATGGCAATATAACATATCTGGAACGATCAGTCCAGATAAACTTCGAGAGAAAACCTTACGGTTTGCTTGGCATAGCTGATGAACTATAATTAGCCCACAAAAAGACCTGCTCGGTAGGCTTCATCGCTTACGAACAGGTCTTAGTTTATTATTCCGGTCTCTCAATTTCAAAAATCTCACCAATCGTAGCGTAATTAGCTCCCGCTAAACGACTTACTGCATTTAAGGCTCTAGGGTCAATTCGCCCCTCCTGATAAATCGATTCATCGATATGAAACTGAACAATTTCGCCGATGAACAAATCACTCCCAGGTTCTTCTGCTCCTAGAGGTATCGCTTGTACAAGCTTACATTCCATTCGAACCTTTGCTTCCAATACTCCAGGTACAGCTACATTTTTACTTGGGACCGGTGTAAGATTCGCTAGCTCAATTTCACTTTCTGCTCTTGGCAATGAGGCAGCGGTTTGATTGATTTTCCCAACATTCTCATCATCTACAATATGCACAACAAACTGATGATTGTTATAGATATTACGGGCTGTATCTTTTAATCGCCCCGCTGGTCTTTGAATAGACAGTGAAACCATCGGAGGATTAGACGAGACGATATTAAAATAGCTAAACGGCGCACCATTCAAAATGCCATCTTCTGATTGAGTAGTGACAAAAGCAATGGGCCTAGGAATAACAGTACCAATTAATAACTTATAATTTTCCCGCTCACTATTTTGCTTCGGATCAATCGAAATCAATCTCCCCAGCTCCTTCTTCACTCTTTCACGAAATCGATCGTGCTTCTAACGGTATCAATAGGGCGTACTAACTTCTCAATTTGCTCACGTTTAGGTTCCAAGAATGGTGGCAATGAAAGCTTTTCTCCAACCGTTTCATATTCCTCGTCTCCCATAAATCCAGGTCCATCTGTTGCAAGCTCAAACAGGATTTGTGGAGCAACTCGTGTATACAGCGACTCGAAGAAATGACGATCCACATAACCTGAGGTACGGAACCCAAAGTCTTCAAAATGCTTAGTCCACTCATCCAGCATGGCCCGATCTTCTACTCGGAAAGCCGCATGGTGAACCGTACCAAAGCCTTGACGCGAATTCGGTAAGTCCTCGTTATGCTCAACAATAATTTGCGCCCCGTTTCCGCCTTCGCCGACTTCAAACAAATGATAAACATCATCCTGAGCGATTTCATTAAACAGCATGACTCTTTCCAACATTTCTTTAAAATAGCTGAAGTCAGCTATACGTACAAAGATCGGTCCCAAACCAGTGATCGCAAACTCTAAAGGAATCGGTCCTTTTTGCCATGGTGTACCTGATGCGACCCCTTCATTAAATTCATCGGAGATAAGTTGATATTGTTGATCATCAAAATCTACGAAGGATAAAGTCTTTTTGCCAAACTGCTCTTTAATTCCGGTATGCTTCACATCCAGGCGATCAAAACGTTTTACCCAGTAGTCTAATGCAGCATCCGTTGGTACTCGGAAGGATGTCTTGGCGATCTCATTGGTTCCGTGAACACCTTTAGGTATGTTAGGGAAGTCAAAGAACGTCATATCCGTTCCGGCACTGCCCTTATCATCTGCAAAAAACAAGTGATACGTTTGGATATCGTCTTGATTGACGGTTTTCTTCACTAGACGCATTCCCAATACGTAAGTGAAGAACTCGTAGTTTTTCTCTGCGCTGCTTGTGATGGCTGTTACGTGGTGAATCCCTTTTAAATTTCTCATGATTATACACTCCTAAAGTTTAGTTTGATTTTGTAATATAATTCCCTAGATCAAGAAAGATTAATTGAATTATCTTAATGTTAAGATATCTACCAAAAAAAATATCTTTCCAACATTCGATTACATGTATCTCACAAATTATCTTTACATTAATTATCTTTAACTTAAGATAAATTTAACACACTCCTTTGTTGTTGTCAACAAAACACTATAAAAGATAACAGCCTTGTTCAGTATGTAAATAGATATCCTGAACAAGGCTGTTTTGTTTTGGTGCTTACTCGATCACAAATTTACCAACCGTCTCATTCATCATTTCCGCAATATTCGCCTGGTGCTCAGAAGAAGCAGCCACATCTTCAAACGCTTGTAATGTATCTGAAATGTGATTTCGAATGCCACTTACATTGTCCGCAGACTGTTGAGATACTGCGGCAACATTCGTCATCGCTTGATCTACCTCTGCCATTGATAGCTTCAGTCCGTGCATTGAAGATACCATTTCACCTGTGATCTCATGAAACATATCGGCATCATTTTTATATTGCATACTTACTTGCTCGAAACTCTCATAATCACTTATCACCGTCGAATCGATAAAATCCAGCAGCGCTTGTGATTGAAAGGACACATTCTCAAAAGCATCTTCCACTAGCAGTGTCATTTTCTGAATCTTCCCCACCGACTCCTCCGACTGTAGAGCAAGTTTGCGTACTTCATTAGCAACTACAGCGAATCCTCTTCCCTCATCCCCAGCTCTTGCTGCTTCAATGGAAGCATTCAAGGACAATAGATTCGTTTGGGCTGCAATCTCTGAAATGTACCCAGCTATCTCTCTTACTTCATTAACAACTTTCCCTGCCTCGATCGCGTGCATAATGGAATTCTGTTTCTCAGCATACAAACTTGTCGCATATTGAATCGATGCTACAGCCTTTTCCTTCGCGGAAGCTGCCTGTACCAGAATTTCTTCGGAGGTATTTAGTGCGACTCCCGCCTTATCACTTAGCAGATCTGCATTGGAGATAATCTCTTGTACTGTTGCATTTACTTCTTCTGTTGTAGCACTTAAAGATTCACTTCCAGAAGCAACCTCTTGCGAGGAATTATAAATTTGATCCATTGTAGCATTTACTTCCTCAACTGTTGCAGATAATTCTTCGCTAAGTGCACCTAACTCTTGTGCTGAGGAAGAAGCACTAGTTACGATGGTTTGTACTTGCTCTGCCGAATGATTAAGAGACTTCACGATTCGACCAAATTCATCTTCAGCATCAAACTTAGCTCTTTGAGTCAGATCTCCTCGACCAAACGCCTCTGAAAAGTTCAGGATAATGGTTACTGCTCGTGAGAAATATCTTCTCAAGGACAAATATGAACCGATTGAAATCAGGATAACGAGAAAAGCAACAATGATATTGACCGTAAGTCCTTTTTGAAATAGCTTCTTATTCTGAACATCTGCATATTGGGCACTTCCTAAGTTCATTTCAACTAATTTTCCAAGGTCTTCATTTCGTTTCATATTTAACGCTTCAAGATCAGAGATGATATCTTCAGCAGGATCATATGTAGGGGTATTTAGCATCTGTTCAAGCATTGGAAGCTGAATTTGCCTATACTGTTTCGTTAATGATAAAACTTCAGCATAAATCTCCTTTTCGTTTGGGAGGGAACGTGTTTCTTCATACTTATTCAAGATTTCATTGTTTTCAGCTTGAAGCTCAACAACTTTCTGATAACTCTCTTGAAGTTCGCTTGGATCATGACTAACGATCATCTTATTCGTTAAGGTTACTATTTCATGATTATTAGATTCGAATTTCCCAAGTGCATAAACTGACGTAAGATCGTTCTTATACATACTTCTAGAGTTCGCATACATATTGCTGAAATACACACTACCAACGATCGCAATGATCAGAGCACCCAACAATAATATTGTATTTGTAACAGTAATTTTGCCTACGATAGTCCAATTTCTCATTTTCCTCATGCTTTGCACTCCCTATGTACTTTTAATTAAGCTTTCATATTCTGCTACTGGCATTGGTTTCGCGAAATAATAACCTTGAGCGATTTCACAATCTATTTGTTTCAAAAAATCAATTTGCGCCTCTGTCTCAACTCCCTCTGCCACAACTTTCATATTTAAATCCCTAGCTAGCTTGACCATACTGGCAATTACTATCTTCCCTGTCTCATCATTTGACTTACTCATCAGAAAAGCCCTGTCTAACTTAATGACATCAGCAGGGAAATATTGCAATACATTTAAGGAACTATAACCTGTCCCAAAATCATCGATAGCTATGGAAAATCCTTTACGTTTCAACTCCAACAAAATATCTCTAACAAACTCTAAATTTTGGAATACAATAGACTCGGTCAGCTCTAACTCTATCAATCTAGCAGGTACCTGGTACCTGTTAATAATATTCGTCAAATGGAGCAGGAAATCATTATGATATAGGGTTATAAGCGATATATTCACTGAAATCGGAAGTGGCTGGATTCCTTCCTGGATCCATTTACTCAACATGATACATACTGATTTAAACACCATTAAATCTAATTTCACGATAAAGCGATTCCTCTCAAATATGGGGATAAATACTGCAGGAGATATAAGTCCCTTCTGAGGATCATTCCATCGAACCAATGCCTCAGCGCCATGAAAACTGTTCACTCGCAGATCCATTTTCGGTTGTAAATATACTATAAATTCACCATTTGTCATGGCAGCATCCATCTTTCTTACGATGTCTTGCTCTTCGTGTATCTGCAATAGCAATTGTTCGTCAAAGAAAGTGCATGAGCTCTTGTATCCACCTTTAATGGACTTACAAGCGATTCCTGCTCGGTCAATACATGTGAGGATATCGCTCTGACGATCATCTATACAGTAAATTCCACAATTAATCACTAGCCTAAAACCTTCTTCATTTCCAAACGTATAGTCGCTCATTTGTTCAGTAAGTACTTGTATACGGATGAATAATTCCGCCTTATTGTCATACGAAGTGAAAAGAATAAAACGATCACCCCCTAAGCGTCCAATGACATCCTCGTCTAATGTGTTTGCTGTTAAGCTATTAGCCACTTGAATCAAAATGCTATTTCCTTCATGAAAACCGACAATTTCATTTATGTATTTAAATTGTTCAATATCAAATTGCAACACAGCAAACTTTGTATTCGGTTTCTCTTTAAGTAAATACTGAGCATCTATAACAAATTTATTCGTTCTAGGAAGATGTGTTAACTCATCCTCAAAGGCAATCCTCTCCATCTGTTTCCTAATTTTGCTCTTATTTAATAGAATGTTAACAAATATGATCAATAATAAGACAAACATGATTACACATAATAAAAAAGTCGCCTGACTCATTTGAGACGCTTTGGCCATGATCACATCTTTCGGTATCACGGAGAGAATATACCAGTCCTCAACCCCCTGGATGCCAGAATAGCCAACCATTTTGCTATCTCCGTTAATCCAAAATATTCCTACTCCAGATTTTTTTGCGGTTATGTTCTCTTTAAAGATTTGCAGTTGTTTCTTATTTCTAGAATCAATACTTATACTTTCGAATATGTTATCAATTGACTTATCCTCTTCGAGATTCTTCGATTTGATAATGACTTGTCCCTTTTGATCAATGATTTGAGAATAACCATGACCTTTAAAGAAGGAAACTGCAAGAGCATCATAAAGATCCTGTGTATATTTGCTGGCAGATAAAGCACCCTTCACTTCACCTTTAAACTTAAGTGGACTATTGATCGTGATAATTTCTTTATTGGAGATCTTATCTAAGAATGGATCAGAAATACTGCTAATACCCTGCAGAGCTTTTTGGAATCCTACTTCATCTGATACATCAAACATCGTCCCATCTGATGCATAAGCTTTACCATCTGGGCTGTTGATGCTAATTCGAATAAAATTATATTTTTTATCAAAGTGATGCAGATATTTTTTGGTCTTATCCCAATCCATATAATTGATTTCCGAAATAGAATCAGCAATTCCATCTAATGAATCTAATCCACCCTGTATCATATTTCCAATCGATCTACTCGCATGTATCGTAGCTTCTGATGTAGCAGCAACCGCTTCTTGCTCATAAGAGTTAGCAGTACATTTTATGAAATAGTAAGAGCACCCCCAAAATATCAACGTTGCCATTATGACGAGGCCTATCATTCTCCATACTCTCAGTGGTTGTGTTTGATCCATGTACTATCATCCTTTTTCCGATTTATTACGTTTTTATTAGAAAACGAATTAAAAAAAGCCGCTATCAGAATGATAACGGCTGCATATGCATCAAAAAATAAGATCAAGAAACTCCAACTGCATGCAACCGGCTGTCATATCTATATGTAGATTTAGACCCTATGGCTTTGTGTCCCTACTTTTCAATAGGTTTACCAATATTCTGTTTTAACTATTATTAGTCATAAATACTCTATTAATAATAGGTTGCCTCCAAAAGACCTATTTCCGTAGTAAATTTCAATTTTCCCATGGGAAAATTTTCACAAATATCAATGTTAACTTTAATATAATATTTATTAATGTAAAGCAACAATTCTGCGAACAATTATAAAATTAGATACTAAAGCCCAATGCAACATTTAAATATGTCACATTGGGACTTACTTCTCAACACGAATTATGTTTATCTTACAAACGCATAACGAAGAACAGCTTCTTCTAAAATATCAATCCCCATAATGATATCATCCAAGTCTGTATATTCATTAGGATGATGACTAAGTCCATCTATAGAAGGAACAAAGATAAGCCCTACTGGGCAAAGTTTGTTCATGTTCATGGCATCATGCCCTGCCCCACTAATCATCCGTTGACTCGATATCCCTTTCTCTTCACAAATGGATTCTAGAACCTGACTGATCTCATCAGATAATAGGACGGGTTCCTCCGAAATAATTTCCGTACTCTCAATTACAAGTTGTCTATTTTCTTGTACTAAGGATATTGTTTGATACAAATGGTCTAACACACGTTGCCTGGATGCCACTGAAGTAGATCTGATATCAATTTTAATTTCTACCTCTCCCGGAACCACGTTCATAGCGCCATTCAAGATATCTATCACCCCTAGCGTCGCAACCGTTCCAAATTCTTGTTCGAGTTTGGCTGCTTTCTCAAGCTCAAGTGCTATTTCTGAGGCACCCAGAAAAGCATCTTTTCTCATATTCATAGGTGTCGTTCCTGAGTGGGATGCCTTCCCTGATATTTGAATATGAAGCCTCACGGGTGCAGCAATTCCAGTCACAATTCCAATTCTTTTATTATTGTTTATTAAGACAGGACCTTGCTCAATATGTAATTCAAAAAACGCTTTTAATTCTTCATTCTCTCTACTCGCCTGATCAATACTGTTATAATCCAGTGCACATAGCGAAAATGCCTTTTCCATGGTAATACCGTCTTTGTCCTTCAAAGATCTATATTTCTCCTTCTGAAATAACCCTGACATTATTTTGCTGCCTACTGTTGAAATACCAAAACGCGAGGATTCTTCACAGGCAAATGAGATAATTTCGATCGGATGATCCGTTTCAATCCCTTTTTCGTTTAGACGTTTGATCACTTCCAAAGCAGCCGTTACACCTACTACCCCATCGTACTTCCCACCTTGATATACCGTATCCAAGTGAGAGCCCATTACAACGGGTGGGAGCCCTTCTATCTTCCCATTCCTTCTAGCAATCACATTCCCGCAATGATCCATCCGGATATCTAAATTTTCAGCCTTACACATCCGCATAAAAGCACTCGTACATGTCTGCTCTTCATTTGTATAGGCAATTCTAGTGATGCCCTTCTCACCCGAGTTATATTGATTAATATTATCAAATAAAGCCTGATATCTTCTCTTTCTATCCATGACAGTATCTCCAATCCTGGGTATTCATGATTATGGTTTCATCAAAATTCGTGAATGATATACAATAGAGGTATTGCTAGTCTTTAAAAATTACTTACTTGATGAGGTGTAATGGATAGCTATGAAGAAGACCATTATTTTTAAAGAAAATGACTCATTTACAATTAAAGCTGATTTTTATGAAACAAAACGTCCCCAAGCCCCTGCTATTGTTTACATTCACGGAGGCGGCCTACTTTGGGGTGATCGAGAAGATCTATCCGAGGAAATGATACAACTTTACACTAATAATGGCTTTGCGCTATTTTCAATTGATTATAGATTAGCTCCTAGATCAACACTTTCTGACATCCTTGAAGATGTCCAAGATGGCCTTCTATGGTTAGTGAATGAAGGACCAAAACAATTCTCCATTGACCCCTCGAGGATCGCTGTAGTGGGAAGCTCAGCAGGTGGTTTCCTTGCACTAAGCACAGGAATGTTTACCCATAAGCCACGTGCGATTGTCTCCTTCTATGGATATGGCGATATTAGCGCTCCATGGGCACTCGAACCAAGTAAATTCTATTGTGAAAAGGATATCGTCTCCATGGAGATTGCAAAAGGTTCAGTGTCCGATCAAATCATTACGAGCGCAAGCGTAGACGAGCGTTTTCTTCTCTATTTATATGCAAGACAATCCGGTCGTTGGATTGAAGAAGTTACGGGCTTGAATCCTTCTCTACATAAGGAAGAACTTCTCAAATTCTGTCCTATTCATCATGTAACTAAGGAATTTCCTCCTACATTGTTACTGCACGGAACGAACGATGTAGATGTGCCGTATGAACAATCGGTATTCATGAGAGCTGCGCTAGTGAAAAAAGGAGTACCGGCAAAGCTTATTACTATTCCAAACGGAGAGCATGTATTTGAAAAAGATTTCGATAACCCTGTTGTGCAAAAAGCTCTTCATCAGGTGATTGATTTCCTTCAGCTTCATCTTGCTGAGTAGGTCTGTAGAAGAACAGGAAAATCCGGCACTAAAATAGTGCCGGAAAATATAGGAGACCGCATGAATTATTTCTTGTTTAATTCGTGGAAATGCGTCCATAAATGATCGCAATCTTCTCTAGCTTCCACTTTAATCATATTAACAACACTCTCATCATGACCCACAAAATATTCGCGAAGGTGAATGTCAGAGAAGCCATGCTCTTTCGCATCATCTCTTGTGCTGCAATAATGAACTTCCTTAACACCTGACCAAATAATAGCGCCCATACACATCGGACACGGTTCACATGTGGCATAAATTACACAATCCGATAAGTCCATCGTGTCTAGCTTTTTGCAAGCTTCTCGGATAGCTACCATTTCCGCATGTGCGGAAGGATCCGTGTCTCTCATCATTGTATTGCTAACCGCTGCAATCACCTCATCGCCTCGGACAATCGTTGCACCAAACGGGCCTCCAAATTTCTTGTTCATACCCTCGATCGTTGCATCTACGGCCAATTTCATGTAATCCATTTCAAAATTCCTCCTCTAGTTTAATTGGGATGATTTTAGTGTTTTGCTAAAGATGGTGTATAGAACAAAAGAAACAATTAAGCCACTAAAGAAAGCAAAATCATTCATCCTAACTAGGAAGGGGATACCCTTAAGAAATGCACCTGACATAGGAAGGATGAAGCTGACTGCTAGAACAGCCATCGCAACAGGATTGTAACCATTCTTATATTCACCATTGCTGCCTGCTGGGACATAGATATTATCAAGATTTAATACTCTTTTCCGATGAATAAAGAAGCTTGAAAGCATAATGCCCGCAATTGGACCAAAGATGGACCCAATAAAGCTATAGAAGTAGAATAAGGTCGTTGTACTTTCTACAAGCTTCCATGGCAAAATCAAAGTTCCAACAACGGCTGTTAAGACACCTGCAGTCTTTACAGTGAATTTTTTCGGGAAAAGAGATGACATTTGCAAGCCAGCTGGCAATAGGTTTGCAAACACTACGAAGGCGATTGCTCCTACGTTTAGCGCTAGAATCAATACAACAACAGCGAAAGTGTTTTCAATTTTATCAATGGCATGAACGATATTGAAAATCGGTTCACCAAACGCAATTTCTGTACCCGCGATTAAGGCCACACAAGTGATAGCAAAAAGAATATAAGACAAGATAAACCCTACTGGCAATCCAATCATAGCCGCTTTTGGTGATTTCGCACGATGTGTGAAGTCCGACATATTCACAACAGGACCCGCCCAGTTAGATACCAATGCACTCACGCAAGCAATAAAGACTAATGGACTTGAGCTTGGGTTCGCTGGTACATACTCTAAAATCGGACCAAACCCTCCAGCAATCTTGATCGCCCAAACAGCAGCACCAATAATAAACACATACACTACTGGGGAAGACCAGTTACCGAACTTACCTAATGTTTTCATTCCACCTAAGAACAACAGAACCGTTGCTGTCCAAAGAATCGCATAGGAGATCATTGTCGGGAATGCTAACCCGAATAGTGTGAAGCCACCGCCTAAATCCATATAATTCGGAATAAATCTAGCAAATATAACATTTAATGATTCTGCACCAACAACGGTAGTGGTTCCAAAGAATACTAATCCGGCAACAAGTCCTCGTATCAATGCCGGTATAATTGCTCCTTTTACCCCAAATGAATCACGAAGCAACATCGCGAATGGCAGCCCATATTTGGAGGCAGAATATCCGTTTAAAGCATAAAATGCGGAGACAATAATGGCCGAAAGCATAACGGCAAAGAGCACCTGTGTTGTATCCAATCCTAAGACGAAGAAGCCTGCAACTGTCATATACGACATAATATTATGAACAGCACCCATCCAAAGGGTTATATAGTTGGACATTCCCCAGTCTCTTTGCTCAGGCTTTTTAGGCAGTAACTCCTCACCGTAACCGTATGATTTGTACCTATCATAATTTCGTTCCAACTTTGCTTGATCCATATCTACACTTCCCCTCGCTTAAATTACTTCACGATATGAGTGCCTGCTTGTTCATTCATCGCATCCTTCAAGCTTTCCGGATTCGTAATAATAACTCGCGTTCCGCTTTTCTCTAAGAAGCTTAAACTCGCCTCGATTTTAGGCAGCATACTTCCTGCTGGGAAGTGATTTTCTAGCACATATTGTCTGGTCTCATCAACCGTCATTTTGGATAGCTCCTGTTGATTCGGCTTACCATAGTTGATGCATACTCTAGACACTCCCGTTGTAATAATTAAGGTCTCCGCATGAATTTGTTCTGCTAAAAGACTCGTTGCAAAATCCTTATCGATGACTGCATCAACACCTTTGTACGTGTTATCATCAGACTTCACGACTGCGATACCTCCACCGCCTGCAGCGACAACGACAAAGCCCCCGTTGATTAATGACTTAATCGCGTCTTTCTCCACAATATCTATAGGTCTTGGGGATGGAACTACTCTACGGTATCCTCTGCCAGAGTCTTCTACAAAGCTCCATTCCGGATGTTCTTTTTTCATTTCTTCCGCTTGCTCTTTGGAAAAGAAGGATCCTACTGGTTTCGTTGGATTCTTGAAATTAGGGTCTTCTGAGCTTACTTCGACTTGTGTAATCACCGTAGCTACATTCTTGTGGATCCCTCTAACTGCAAATTCATTAATTAAAGCTTGTTGAATTAAATAACCGATTCCACCTTGTGTATCGGCTCCACAATTCACTAGTGGAACAGGAGACATGCCGGCAATTTCATGTGCAATCTCAGATCTTCTTAGTCCAAACCCTACCTGTGGTCCGTTACCATGAGTAACGACGACATTGTAGCCTTCTTGCACCATATCAACAATATTGACGACAACTTCTTTTACTGCTTCAGATTGGTCATGAATCGAATCCAGCCCATTTTCCTTGACCAATGAGTTCCCGCCAATAGCAACGATTACAGTCTCTTTCATCTGATGCCTCCTATGTTGCAATTCTTATTCGCTAACCGAGTAACTCAAGAGATTGCTTTTTGTGTGAGTGGTATAACGGATTCGTTGGATCATTCTTAATTGCGTTCTCGATAGCCTCAATGGCCTCTTTATGCTTACCAAGCGATCTTAGACTGTTCGCCTTATGAAAGGAGAAGTCATATCTATTCGGCTGAAGCGCTAGCAGCTTATCCATCTCGATAACTGCTTCTTGGTGTCGCCCAAGTTCTCTTAAATAATTGGATTTGTGGTAGCGATAGAACGTTTCATTAGGTGCCAGCTCACAGGCTTTATCATATTCCTGAAGAGCCTCCTCCGGTTTTTTCCACAGTCTTAAACAATTCGCTGTGTAGAAATAAAATTCTAAATTAGCAGAATCCATAGATAAAACGCTTTCATAGCATTGAAGTGCCTCTTCGTATCTCTTTAATTCCTGCAAGAAATAACCTTTATAATAGATGAAATCCAGGTTGTCAGCATCCACTTCTAGCGCTCTATTGATGATGGATATAGCTTCTTCATATTGATCGTTGTTAGCGAGAGCCTTTGCCTGCTTCACATATTCGTTATTTTCTTGGAAGCTTTGTTCTAGAATCTTCACGACTTTATGCTGACCGTTCTCTTCGGCACGTTGTAGGGATGAGAGCCCATCTCGATCAGGCAAATGCACATCTGCCCCTGCATGAACAAGCGCTTCAATAATGTCAGAATATAGTCGTCCGCCATTCCCCAATATGACTGCTTCAAGTAGGGCTGACCAGCCTAAGTCGTTGACATGATTCACTGGAACCCCAGCATCAATACACACTTCTACTGTTTTTAAATAGCCCTTTTCGCTCGATGGTAACAGCGCTGTTCCTCCAAATCGATTCACGCTCTTCAAATCAGCTCCACCAGCAATCATGAGACGCAGGATTTCATAAAAGCCATTTGCTGCTGAGCAAATAAACGGTGAGAGTTGTGTAATATCTCTAGTGTTCACGTCACTTCCTGCTTCTATTAACCTTTTAGCAATCGCGATTTGATTGTTTTGAGTTGCCGCCATTAACGCTGTTCTCCCTGCAGCATCTTTATATTCAACACTGGCACCTTCGCCTAATAGTTTCTCAACAGAAGCCAGTTCTCCCTGTTCACTCGCCTCAATAAGTTTTGTATTCAAGGATAGACTATCCAAAATTGTTCACTCCTTCACAGCCTAGCACGAAGATGTTCGTCTAGTTCGAAATAAGAATGGTGGGCTAAGCAAGTTAGCCCTCTTCTTATTTAATATTTTCACTTAATGCAAGTAATGCTTGTTCAAATGCTTCGATTGGAGGGTTAACGATACCTGCACCAATCATTCCAATCCCCGCATCTTTATGTGCAATGGCTGTATTGATAATCGGCATAATTCCTGTTTGGATGACTTTTTGAATATCAATACCTGTTGGAATCCCTATAAAGTCAAGCATTGGAATCGTCACGTTAGGATTTTCAGTGGTTGTGATTTCTGCCATTTTTGTGGTGTAACTGATTGCATCATCAACGGTACCCCCCACAAGCGAAACAATAGCCGGTGCAGTTGCCATAGCAAATCCGCCAATTCCATAGGTCTCCGTAATCGCACTGTCACCAATATCAAGACCAGAATCCTCAGGTTTGTAACCAGCGAACATAGGACCAATTACTTGTTGTGCAGGACCTGTAAACCACACGTTTCCAGCGATTCCACTCACACGGATACCGAATTCCACTCCGTTACGAGCCATTGTGGTAACAATGGTACTATTCTCAATGCCATGCGCAGCATCAAGGGCACATTTACATAGCGCCATCCATGTCGGACCCGAGAAATAATCGCTGCTGCTAACGAATTCAAACACTTCTTTTTTCTGCTCAACAGTGAAATCGGTTTGGATAATATAAGGCGTTAGTGCTTGAATGAGCAGGGTTGTTCCAGCTACATTTCGGTTATGACACTCGTCCCCCATATGAAGGGCTTGTGAGAGCATTAGGCGCAAGTCAATCCCATTTGGATTAAGTTTCATCGCATCTCTTAAAATAGGACCCAATACATCTCGCATCCAAATCAAACGCTGGATAACACTCTCGTCATTAGCACCCATACGAAGGATTTTGGACATTTGTTCACTTAAATTTGTATAGGCAATATTTCCATAAGTTTTATTCTCAACAATATGCATAAACATGGAAGCCGATGTTACACCAGCCATGGAACCAACACAGTTATGTTCATGACATGGCGAGAAAATAATCTCTCCAGACGCGGCTAGTACAGCTGCTGCTTCAATATTGGGGGCAAGTCCTTCAAATACAATAGCCCCTGTTATCGCACCTTTCATCGGACCATTCATTCGTTCCCAAGTGATTGGCGGGCCAGCATGTAAAATCGTATTTTTCGTCATACCAGGAACCACATTGATCGCTTGGTCAAAGCCAATCAGTACCGGTTGCGAGTTAATAATTCGCTCAACAGCCTCTTTGTTAGCAGCTTCAATCTTATCTGTAACACTTGGGTCTTCAAGCTTATCCAGCGCAGCAATTAATTCTGGATTCCCTCTGCCTGGCGGCGTCCACTCCAAGTGAGTTACATTCGCGTTTTGTTTTAACAAATCATCTCTAAAGTTCGCAATGCCTACATTTATGACATTTAGTTTATTCGTAAAAAGTTCATTGATTTTACTCATGACTATTCTCCTTTCACAACGAATTCTCTTGCTAGTAGACCTGCGTTCTGACTGCTGCTAGCATGTGTAGCACCAGAAGCTAACAATTTATTTATTTGACCTTCAATATTTTGACTATCTAGCTCGGTTCCAAGAATGTATCCAATAATCTCTAGATGTCTTCCTTCATCTTCAGCGGCTTGCTTCGCTTCGATAATCGCTGGAAGCATTGCGCCTACAGGATCTTCGTGTGCTCCGAAGCCTAGAACAAAGTCCATCACAATAACACCGACAGAAGGATCTTTCGCTTCTTGAATAAATCTTTCAATCCGAGTGGATGGATCTATCATTGGATGTGGCTTACCTTGTGTAAATTGGTCGTCTCCGAAGTCAATAAAGGTATGATCTTGGCTTACTCTAACATCTTTTAAGCGATATTCAGGATCTCTCTGAATGTTACTGTAGACATTATCGAATTTCTCCATAGCAATGTGCATCGCTTCATCACAGAGCGTACCGCCACTAAATAGTCCACGGATATATTTTTGCTGAGGATTTAACTTCGCTCGTACTTCTTCAATAAGCGGAAGATTTAACGCACGTTTGTTAAGCTTCGATTCGTCTGCTCCAGCTAAAAGTACCGCTTTAAGTGCCGCTTCTTTTGACATTTTTGCAAAATGACCGCCAGCTTGGGTGACCTTTTCTTCATTCCCACCCACAAACCAAACCACGACTGGTTTCTTACATTGTTTAATTTGTGCAAGTACTTTCTCTTCTACACTTGGTGCTGGTGGTTTAGATACGAGAACAATAACCTTTGTTGCATCGTCCTCTTCTAACGCTTTAATTCCGGCCAGCATCATAATGCCGCCAACCTCTTCACTTAGATCTCTACCGCCTGTACCGATCAACTGTGTGATTCCACCGCCAAATTCATGAATACGAACCGTTACCTCTTGGCTACCTGTTCCTGATGCGCCAACGATCCCGATATTGCCTTTTCTCACGGCATTCGCAAAGCACAAAGCGACATTACCAATAATCGCAGTACCACAGTCTGGCCCCATCATTAGCAAGCCTTTTTCTTGGGCTAAAGTCTTTAATTCAATTTCATCTTCAATACTTACATTGTCGCTAAACAGCATGACGTGAAGATTATTTTCAAGAGCTTTTCTTGCTTCTCTAGGAGCGTAGCTCCCATTTACGGCAATAATCGCTAAGTTAGCTTCAGGAGTACCGTTTACAGCTGAGGTAATTGTTGAGTATTTAACCTCACTCTTTCCTTTAGAGGAATCTTTCTTTTTCGTTAACAAATCATTGATGCTTTCGAAAGCACCCTCACATAGTTCTTCAGAGGCAGCCTTCACAATAATCACTAAGTCACTTGTTTTGGCACTTTCTACTTCAGGTGTCATCAAGCCCACATTTCTAATGACCTCTTTATTCATTTCAGTACCCATTGCAATAATGGCTTGTTCTACGATTTCGATCTGATTCGCTTTTGTTGAGAGTGACATCAAAGATACGGAATCGATATAAGTGTTTGGTTTTACTAAAACTTGAACAGTCATACTTGTACCTCCCATTTACTTGTTCATTTCCAGCCCTGCAACAATTCCTAGAGCTATATCAGTACCCGAAGTGGACCCTATAGCCAGTACCCTATCTAAAGCCAATAGCAATTCCTCTTCGCTACCTCTAAATAAAGCTTCCATTAAGTCACTTATAGACTCTCTTACCTGGCCAACTGCTGCTTTAGCTAATGCCATATAGCTGATATCATTGGTTAAAGCCTTCGCATGTAAGACGACTTCTTCACAAAACGATTGGTGTGAAAAGTATTGATGATTCTCGATGCCCATGACGGTAAACAATCCCACCAAGAAATCATCGCCGGCTGGCGTTAAGCCTGGTCCAAGGCCTATGAGCGAAGTTGCATGTGTGATTGCAGTAGAGATTCGCTTGTTTTGCAATTCCGATACAAGTAACTGCGTCCGTTCATGAAGCATTCTAGACATTTCATCGTCAAAAGGATTGCCGCTCTTGAAAGCCCTTTCAATTCTGCTGTTATTTCCGTGAAGTTTGATATATTGCTTCATGGTGGATACATTCATTATTAAGACATCAGCTTCTGAAGGATATTTAGGCAGTTTACAATTCCATCTCTTAACACCATTCATTGTGATAGACATCTTATTAGCAATTGATAAAACGGAATGACCCGAACTTACAATGTCATTCACCCTGATATCTGCTTCTTCAAAGTGTTCTAAGTCAATAATAAGTGTATTAGGAGCATTATCGATTCCCTTACACGCAATAGTATACAAATCTCCACGATCCAAACATTGAATATTGATTGTGCGATTAAACGTGCTATGAACAAAACCATGAAACTTATGATGAATGATTCGTTGAATAAAATCTCCATCACCGGATTTCGCAAATCTCACTAGAGTCACCTCTGTTTTAATTCCTTATATTTTCAAAAAGGTGATTGACCTCCTTTTCACTTCAACAGATGGATGAATGCATTGAATAATATGATTTGGTTACATCGTACAAAGGCAACGACAAGCGTAACTACCTTACGCACTTAATATATAATATACTGGTAGGGATCGTCATCGTTTAAGCGAACCAAAAAGAGTGCATCCTATTTGTGCATGTTATACAAGCGAATGTGTTAAAAGTGTGTCTGAGGAGCGTGCCAAAAATTGCTAACTGTTAAAGACTTAATGAAGATCAAGGCTATAGAGGGAATAAAAATTGTTGCTGGAGAACAAGGCATTGATAAATCCATATCCATCGTTAACATTATTGAGAATCCTGACGCCTTTGACTGGCTTTCACCTAACGAACTACTCTTATCTACAGGCTACATCTTTAAAAATAATGCAGAACTACAAAATCGAATTATTAAGGAACTTGCGGAGCTGAACTGTTCAGGATTGGTTGTAAAAATGAAACGGTACTTTGACAAGCTTCCTCAGAACATGATTGATGAAGCCAATAAGTATGGGTTGCCCCTTTTAGAACTGCCCTTTGAATACACACTCTCTAACATGATCTCGATCATTAATGAGAAGGTTTCCGGAAGATATGATTTGCTCAATAGAAAGACTTTAGATATACATAACTTGTTCTTCAAAATCACCCTCGAAGGCGGTGGTATTGCCAAAATAACTTCCATGTTATCCGAAACGATTAGTAATCCTATTATTGTCGTAGACAAGGATTGGCGATTATTGCATCACACTGAACATGCGAAGAACAACAGTCCTCTTGAGTATTATCTTGATTTTTCAAATCGACAGCCTGTTTTTAATAAAGCGTTCATCGATACTATTCCTACCAATCTAAATGAAATGAAAAAGTCTATTAAGAGGACCTATCATTCAGAAGGTGCAGAAATAAAATGTCGAGTGATTCCTGTCGCTGCTTCTAACTATATTTATGGCTATATTGTGATTTGGCAGACAGTGCAAGAGCTATCAGAATTTGATTACATTATTTTGCAGCAAGCCTCCACCATCATGGCACTCGAGCTGATCAAAGCAAAGGAAATTAGCGAACTTGAAATAAGAATTAAGCAGGACTCCATTGATGATTTACTTTCGGGGAAAATATCATCCCATGAAGCGCTGCAAACCTTATGTTATTTACATGGATTAAATCCGGGCTATATGTATTACAGTATGGTGATAAATATTGAAATGAATGAAGCAGACAAGTTTGAAGATATGATTATCGGAAAGTATAAAATGGAGTCCATTGCAAAAAAATGTGTGGACATCATTTATGACTTGTCGCATAAAGCGATTGGAGAAATAAAGTGCTTTTATAGAAATAATAGAGTCATCATTCTAGTAGGGCAAAATGAAGAAAGACCTCCTGTTGCGATTAGTGATGCCAAGTTATATGCAAATGAACTGCTTGAGGTACTTATTGAAAGAACGAAGGAAACACTCTTAATAGGCATTGGTCAGCAATACAGTACAATCAGCTCGCTGCATAATAGCTTTTCTGAGGCGAACGAAATGATTAAATTGATGCAACAAAAAAACCTTCAAAACAAGGTCTCACATTTCGAAGATTATTCAGTTTACCATCTGTTGGAAGCTAATATCAAAGTCGTTGCCTTAGAAGAATTTTTTCGGAAGTGTCTAGGTAAAGTGTATGATCATGATCAATTACATGGTACAAGCTACATGTTAACTTTAGAAAATTACTTTATTAACAATCTGAATGTCACCGAAACTTCAAAGGCTATGTTTTTACACAGAAACACACTTATCTATCGCATTGAGAAAATAAAGGAAATCCTAAATCTGGACTTAAAGCATTCAGAAGAATTACTACGAATTCAAATAGCGCTAAAGATATTTAGTATTTTAAATAAAACGATTTAAAAAAACTCCCCATACAGCAGCAGGGTTCATTATTACACCTGTCTACTACATGGGGAGTCTTTTTATACATACTTATCTCGGCCAGACAACATTCCAAACGTTGTAACTACTCCAGAGATAACGATCAGTGTGATCAGTGGAATCGTCCACACTTGGGTCATATCGTATAAATAACCGATCAATATAGGTCCTATGGCTGCAAGCATATATCCCGTGGATTGAGCCATTCCAGATAATTCTGCAGCTTGATTTCCGTTTCGGGCACGAATTCCGATATAACTTAGCGCCAATGGGAAATTCCCTCCCAAAGCGATACCAATCAAGATAATACTTAGGATCATTATGGGGTAAGATGAGCCCATGCTTAGACCACCATAACCAACAATGGAGCACATGCCTAATGCGAATGCAATCCATACTTGAGAGCGTAGTCGTCCTGCAAGAATCGGAACAAGAAAACTAACAGGTACGCCAACAATTTGTGTGAAGGATAATAACCAGCCTGCTGTACCCCTACTTATGCCATAGTTATATAAGATTTCAGGTAACCAAGACATCGTTATATAAAATAATGAAGACTGAAATCCCATGAATAGCGCTATTTTCCAAGCGAGTGGTGAACGCCAGATTTGCTTAGCACTGATCCTTACACTTTTCACTGCATTATCTTTGGCTGGATTTAATCTAATTAGAAGGATCCATACCACGATCGCTATGATTGTCGGAATTCCCCATAC
The DNA here is from genome assembly GCF_038009145.1 of Paenibacillus sp. FSL R5-0923. Classification (NCBI taxonomy): domain Bacteria; kingdom Bacillati; phylum Bacillota; class Bacilli; order Caryophanales; family Paenibacillaceae; genus Paenibacillus; species Paenibacillus sp. FSL R5-0923. The sequence goes on along the minus strand of NZ_JBBPAT010000002.1, from coordinate 427,756 downwards.
GATTAAGGCTCCGTCCCACCCAAGCTTCAGACCATGGGCTAGAGGAATACTAATACCTGATGCTAACGATGCGAACAATCCCATTGAAGTGGAATAGATACTTGTCATTAGACCGAACTTTTGTGGGAATTTCTCCTTCACAACTACCGGCAATAGAACATTTCCGATGGCTATCCCTACTCCAATCAATAGCGTACCAAAGAAAATAAAGAGTGTCATTGAAATGGAACGAATGCAAATTCCGACCAAAAGAATAACCAAACCTAACAATAGCGTCTTCTCGTTGGATAAACGAGCAGCGATTCTAGGAACGAGAGACGACATAACAGCGAAGGATATCAAAGGTATACTCATTAATAAACCTGCACTCCAGTGTGCAAGCCCCACATCTTCTTGAATAACGCCTACTAATGGACCTACCGATGTAATCGCAGGGCGTAAATTAAAGGCTATCAGAACAATCCCCGAAATGAGTAAAATGATATATAACGAACTCTTGTTGTCTTGTGTCTGTGGTGAATGCAAAAACTAAATCTCCCCTCAACTAATCAAATGCCAAATGATCTTCAGAATGTAGCATTAGTTATAACATATAAGAAAGTAGTTTAAAAGTATAAAGTAGCAAGGAGGCGTACCCGTTTCGCATACAAAGAGATAAAAGCGGAAGCGTTCACCTAAGCGAACACGTTAATCCTAATTAAAAGACAAAGCTGTACCAAGTAGCCATTTTCATGACTTTGGTACAGCTTCTTTGTGCTGATTTTATGTTTAGATTTCGTACCACTTGATCTCATTCGCTTCCAGCTTGAGTGAGAAGCTAGAGCCATCACCACGATAAACGACAGTTTCCTGTGGCTCATAAGTGTTGTTCACGACGCAGTATTTACCATTTTTAACATAGGCATGAACTTCAACATTATAGTTTTCACTGAACCAGCGATTTAGCTCGTGGTCGCTGTGAGTGCTCCAGAGAATTGCACGGTAAAGTAAGCGACTGTTCTCAAAACTATAAGGCAATCCACTGATGTAGACAGATCGTCCACTACCGAATTCATTCACTGCAAGTTGAACTTCTTTATCAACCTGACGAAGGACAGTGGTGCCTTCGAGAGCGAATATATTCTTCTTTCCTTCACCGAAATCGATAATCTTCTTTCCTTTATCATCTACTCCGAAGTCTTCAGTAATAAAATGATCCTGCTCTTCCCAGTTATATTTATCATAACCGAGAGTGAATCCTTTTTCTTGCTCTACACCGAGGATGCTTGCAAGCTGGAAGTACCTTCCGTTCGCTTGATGAGCTGCGGGTTCGCCCACTCCAATGAATCCTCCGCCCTCATGAACAAATTGCTTCACTGCTGTTACAATATCTGTATCCAGCCACCAATCCCCACCTGTGTAGGCCGTATCGCCATCCCCTACATTCAAAATGACATCGATTCCTTTAAGGATAGAGGGGTCATTCTTAATATCATCAAAGCTAATGAATTTGACATCAAAGGGTGCACCAGATAACGTCTCTATGATCCCTGCATAGCTATAATTTTGTTTTTGATAAAGGGCATGATGAACCATATGATTACCCCATGCACGCATTTTACCCCAGCAGTTGAGTACTGCAACGGTTTTGACACTGTACGGTGTTGTTCCGTGTACATTATCATACAAAGTACGGAATTCATCACACACACTCTCGATGTAGCTCATGAAATCCGGAAAATCCAGTGCCAGCTTCAAATATCCACCATAACCAATTCGGTCAATCGGCTTACGAAGGATCGCTCGTCTTGCTGTGACCCAGTTTACTTTGGCTTCACGTACAGGATCTCCACCCTCATAGAACGTATCCGGGAAGAAATACGGTAGGAAACGTCCCTCTGTATAATTCACACCAGGTATATCGCTAATCAGCCGAAGGGTGGAACCATTGCCTACACTACCGACAACAGCATCTACCCCAATCGATGAGAACTCTTCCATAAATGGCTCGGTACCAATCCAGTGATCACCAAGAAACATCATGGCTGTCTTTCCATATTCGTGAGTAATATCGACTAATTCCTTAGCAAGCACGGCGACCTCACGCCGCTGAAATGCCTGAAAGTCTTGGAACTCCTTGGTCGGAATGCGATAGTTATTATTATAGTAGCCCTGATCAATGATATATTCTGCTCTAAACCGATAGCCCATCTCTTGTTCAAATTGTTCAAGAATATAAGGACTAACCGATGCTGAATAACCATACCAATCCACATATTTCTCACGTGCAAGCTCATCGAAGACGAGTGTGAATTGGTGGAAGAAAGTCGTAAATCGAATGACATTGACATATGGATGTTCATCAATAAATTGACGTAGTCGTTGCATTGTGAACTCACGCGACTTCGGTTGGCGAACATCAAAGGTGATCTGAGGCTCAACATTTTCCCAACCATTCGTGACCGCATTGTACATATGAACGGGATCCCACATAATATAGGCTAGAAAACTAACCGTGTAATCGTGGAAGGGACTTGCTTGAATAATAACACTGCCCGTTTCTTCGTTATAGCTCCATTGCTCAGTCGATAGCACATCTCCTGTGGTACGATCGATAACTTCCCACCAGCGCTTGATATCGTCACGAGTATTCACTTTCAGCATATCTGGATAAAGTCCCTTCATTAAAGGGATAATTAGACTAGAGCCTTCAGCTGTATAAAAAGGCGTCATAAGATACATCTGCTGGATTTCATCCGAATTTGCTTTTGCCCATCCATTTTCTTTACGAGTGGTATAGTAAGTGGAATACACCTTAGCATCGATATCCCGTAATTCTGCGGGAAAGTCAGTACCATCGCAATCACGTACTGCATCCGCGCCCCAGCGCTTCATAACTTCTATCGTTTCAGGAATAACATCCAGATCTGTGGGTATCGTGACCCGTCCTTTGTTCATCTTTCATAACTCTCCCTTTACTTAAATTTCCGATTATAGAACCAGAGAAGACCTATTAGAAGTGCCAGCCCCAGTAGCATAATTCCGAGCCCGGGTGCACCAATATTTTTTTGCCCAATAATAACGAGTACTAGCGCGAAGATGAAGACAATCAGCATCAACAAATTGCGTAACGGATTACTCATGGTATCACCTTAACCTTTCAACCCGCCCATGGTCATGCCTTGGGTAAGCTTCTTTTGTACTAACATATAAAGAATAAGGGTTGGCAGCATGACTATTACTAGACCTGCATACATTTGTCCATATTCGACAGCTGATTTCTGAGCAGCCATGAGATTCATTAAACCAACTGGTAATGTTCGAAGTCCTGGCTTCGTCAGTAAAGTCATCGAAATGATATATTCGTTCCAGAAGGAGAGGAAATTAAACAAGATAACCGTTACAATGCTAGGTTTAGCCATTGGCATAATAACCTGCACCATCGTTCGGAAATAGCTTGCACCATCTACAGAAGCAGCTTCTTCAAATTCCCTAGGTAATGATTTAAAGTAGCCCCCCAATAGATAAATCGTGAACGGAAGCGCCATTGCAGCATAGACAAGTGCCAGAATGAATAAATTATTCAGGAGTATCGGCTGTCCAAATAAATTGCGAGCGACCTTGTCACCGTTATTGAGCATAAGGAAGATCGGAACAACAATATAATTCACATTGATAAATAATCCTGCCATAAACATCAAATTCAAGATGACGCTTCCCTTGAATTTATAACGTGCAAGCACATATGCAGCAGGTAAGGCAATGACCAGCAGAAGCGCGATCGCAATCACAGTTACGATTACGGAGTTGAACATGTAACTGCCCATCTTAGCTTTCTGCCAAGCATCCGCGAAGTTTTGTAGATAAATTCCTTTTGGAAGAGCCCAAGGATTAGCATAAAACTCTACATTCTGTTTGATGGAGGCCATAAACGCCCAAGCTACAGGGACGATGATGATAATTGCTAGTAGGATCAGCACAACATAGATGAGGACCTTATACAACTTATCGCCGGCTCCATGATGTGTGAGTTTATTATTATTCAAGTTGTCCCCTCCTTAATATTCCAAATGTTCACGTCTAGTGACTGCGTTTAGGATAGCAGCTAGTGCGAATGAGAACAGGAACACAATTACACCGATTGCCATACCGTAACCATACGAAGAGTTGGTATACGCCTCTTTGTACATATAGCTCAAGAATACCTCAGTAGAACCGTCAGGCCCGCCTCCGGTCATCGCCACAACAAATAGGAAGCTCATATTGATTGTGCTGATGACGAAAAAGGTAAGGGTTGTACGGATATTTGTCCAGATTAAAGGGATCGTAATAGTGAAGAATTGATGTATCCTACTTGCACCTTCAAGGTCAGCGGATTCATATAAGCTTTCAGGGATATTTGCCATACTTGCCATATACATAACCATGTAATAACCGATAGCCTGCCAGATCATAGCGCCTGCGAGTGAGAAAATAACGATTTTCTGATCACCCAACCAAAGTGTTGGGTCTGATGTTGCTTCGCGGAATAAATTTAAGAATGCATTTAGCAGTCCGCTATTTGGATCATAAATTGCAGAGAATATTGCACTGATAACAACAACAGATAGAATGTTCGGGATGTAGAAGATAACTCGTAATACATTTTGTCCTTTTAGATTTTCTCGTGAAAGCATGGACGCGAACACTAGAGCAAAAGCAAACGTAATGATCGTAACTAAAATGATAAGTAGAAGACTGTTCTGAAACGCTTGATAAAATTTATCACTTTGAAAAAGCTTCTCGAAATTTTGCAGCCCTACAAAGGTTTTGTCATCTGTGTATCCACCCCATTTGTACGTGGACATACGGAATACATTGATTGTAGGTATAATTAGAAAAACAACGAATAGGATTATGGCGGGAGCAATACAGAAGAAAATAAAACGCCCTTGTCCTTTCTTGATTTCCATTGGTCCATCTCCTTCTTAAGGTAAAAATAATGGTGGCAGCTTCGCGCATGCCACCATTGTTCACAGATTGAATTGGTATCCAGCATTGCCTTTAATTATTTCAACGCTCCACGTAACTGATCGCTTGCTTTCGTAATCGCTTCAACCCACTGTGCTTGTGTCTTAGCCTTAGTCACAAGGGAATCCACGGTACCAAATACGGTATCCGAAATACTTACCCCTTCAACCGGATCTGTTGTAGCAAATGCCCCCATAGCTGCCTTTGCACCACCATCATAGATGCTATAGAAGAGTTTATTGTCACCTTCCAATTTGCCTGCCATACCGTTAATAGGTTGGACTGCACCTACTTTAGCAAAAATGCCTGCTGCTTCATCTGAATAAAGATAAGCAATAAATTGTTTTGCAAGATCTGCATTTTTAGCTTTCGCAGGAACCCAGATTTGTTCAAAGAAGGTGTAGGAGTATCTATCACCACCAGCTTTTACAGCTGGTAGAGCAGTGAATCCCCATTTAAATCCTTCAGCACGAGGTGCTTGACCCATTTCACCAACAACCCATGTACCGTTTGGCATGAAGATAGCTTTGTTATCAAGAATAAGCTGTTGATTCTTAGTGAAGTTGTCTTTATTTCCATTCGCCGGAACTGTTTTTTCAGTATAGGAAGCTAACTTATTAATAATATCAAATGCTTGTGTTGCTTCTGGTGTTTGCCATATTCCTTCTGTGTAATGCGTCGCTTTGGTGAAGAAATCAGGACCCCCAACTTCGTTAAGCAAAGCATAGAAGAATGAATCGAAATAACCGGTCGTTGGATAGGAGAACAATGCAATTCCATCAGCCTTAGCTTTGTCTCCTAATGCCCACATTTCATCCCAAGTCGTAGGGACCGCCCAGCCTTTCTTCTCAAGTAAGTCAGCATTGTAGAACAGACCCGTTGGGCTATAGAACATTGGCATTAGGAAGGTTTTCCCATCACCATAAGGGTTCGTAATAGTTGTATCCGTAAACCCAGGAATAAGCTTGTCCTTTACGGTAGCACTCTCACCGGGAACAGTCATTGAAAGTACGTCTGTAAGATCAGTGAGGTTATTGTCCTTAATGAAGGTTTCTGTCAAACCTTTAGGCTGACCTACGGCAAGATGGATGACGTCAGGAAAATCTCCTGATTTCATACCAGGTCCGATAACATCTTCAAGGCTTTTGTCGATCGTTGATTCAACTTTCACACCAGGGTTAGCTTTTTCGAATCCAGAAATTACCTCTTTCCATACATCAGATCCGTAAGCGGTTTCTAAAGCGGCTAGCTTAAGAGTACGAGTTTCGGCAGTCGAATTAGAGTTCTTCGATGTGTTGGTGGCATCTGTAGATGTGGAACTAGAATTACTTTCAGTATTACCACCACAGGCCGCAAGACTTAGAGACAGTGCAGCTGTAAGTGCAAGGCTAAGAACTTTTCTCATAATAACCCTCCATATTTATCTTTTTATTGATGCTGTAAACCGCATACATAGGAGCTTTCTTACTCATTCATCTTATCCGATCGTTCGAGTTTCTTTCAACAAACATGTTGCCGTTCATTTTATATATCTTGCTTTATTAGAATTTTTTTATAAATTATTGACTATTTCAATTTATTGTTATGCAGTCTAGTAATTGTGGTAAAGTAAGCTTATATCAACGCAAAGGACTGACCTTATTTGGGAAATGTACGTTATTCGCTACCTGGTAAAGGACGTGGAGAAATTCCCGCCAAGTTAATCTATGTCAGTTCCTCTATTTATGAAGGTGATTGGTACAGCATGCGTCATTCTCATAATTTTTCCGAGCTTTTTTATGTCCGAAGCGGGCGGGGAAACTTCATTGTAGAGGATGAAATCTATCCAGTGAAGCAAGACGATCTAGTTATTGTGAACCCGAATGTGGAGCATACCGAGCTATCGGTTAGTAGTGATCCACTTGAATATGTCGTGCTTGCGGTTGAGGGGATGAGCTTTGACTTTGGCGATCGAAGTGCTAGCCGTAATCATGAGATCATCAATTATCGTAATCAGAGGGATGAGTTATTCTTCTATTTCAACGCCATGCTTCGGGAAACGGAAAATAAAGATGCAAACTATGAGGCCATTTGTCAAAACTTACTAGAGGTTGTAGTCACTATATTAATGAGAAACTCTGGCCATCCATTTTCCGTCGTGGCTACTCAAAAGGCTAACAAGGTATGTAGCAGGATCAAACGTTATATTGACTCTAACTATTCAGAGGAGATTTCACTTGACTATCTGGCAGAAAAAGCACATTTCAGCAAGTATTATCTGGTGCATACCTTTGCAAAATATTATGGGATGTCACCCATCAATTATTTAATTGATGTCAGGCTTCGTGCCAGTAAGGAGTTACTAGAAACCACGGATCTCTCCATCTCTCAAATTGCGGAATCTACTGGTTTTTCTTCCCAAAGCTATTTCTCACAAAGCTTCCGCCGAAGCTGTAATCTAACTCCACGCGATTACCGACTTCAGACCAAGAGACGAGTTCAATGACGGGCGTAGAATTGTTTAATAATTCCGCGAAAAAATCCTGAAAATCCAAACAAAAAATTTATATCCCTCATGGAACAGCGCGCACCGATTGAGTACCGGCACGCGCTGAATTTCTAAGCTAGATAAAGAGAAATATTTAATTGTTTGATTTTCTCATTCCACTCTTCTGATAAACCTCTATCGGTTACAATCGCATCAAAATCATTTAACGAAGCAAAGTAAGTGGATTTAACCATATCAAACTTAGAGGAATCAATCACTAAAATTTTCTCAAGAGCACAATTAATTGCCGCATTCTTTGTGTCCACTTCACAACTGTTCGTGCAAGTAATGCCTAATTTAGCATTAACTCCAGCAGCAGAAATAAATGCTTTTGTTGTTCGTGTTCTACTTATTAAATCCAACCCTTCTCTGCTTTCAAACATTTGAAGTTCTGGACGGTAATGACCACCAATAAGAATAAAATCCTTAAATCCTTTTTTATGAATCTCAATTAATGCGTTCATAGTACAGCAAACAATTTCCACAGAATGATTTGACGGAATATGTTCGATGATTTGAGCAGTTGTTGTACCAATATCAATAAAAATAATATCGTTAGGCTCGATTAGTGAAGCTGCTAACTTACCTATATTATATTTTTCTGATGCTCGATTATTTTTTTGAGTTGTCAAATCATATTCATCTTGTTTATTCTCATTAGGGTCAGAACCATTATAAATAACCGCACCTGAAACAACTTGAACGATTTTATTTTCTTTTAGATATTTAATATCTCGGCGAACAGTCATTTCTGTGACATCAAGTTGATGTGAAAGTTCTTTGATGGATGCGCCACTTTTATTTTTTAGGATTGATACAATTGTATTTACTCTCTCTTGCTTATCCATGCCGGTTCATCCTAACTACTAATAATAAAGTATAATTATCAGAATTATACCATATCTAATACCCCAATACTTCCTGCCCTTTTACAATTTTAACGATGGCACTAGTTCCTAAACGGTCTGCACCCAAATCGATAAATGCTTTAGCATCATCCAAAGAGCGAATGCCTCCAGCTGCTTTAATCTTCACATTCTGACCTATGTTCTGTGCAAACAGGCTGACATCCTCTTTAGTTGCTCCAGCTTTTGAAAATCCAGTGGATGTTTTGATATAATCAGCACCAGCTTTTGTAACAAGCTCACATACTTTCACTTTTTCCTCTTGGGTGAGCAAACAGGTTTCAACAATAACCTTTAATACTCTACTTCCACATGCATTTTTAATGGCACGTATTTCGTCGCAAACTTCCTCATAACGTCCACTTTTTAAGAAGCCCACATTGATTACCATATCAATTTCCGATGCTCCATTTGTAATTGCATCTGTTGCTTCAAATACTTTAACGGCTTGTGTACTATAACCATTCGGAAATCCGATAACTGTACATATTGCTATTTTGCCCTCTACATAATTTGCAGCTTCTCTAACATAAGCACTTGGGATGCAAACACTGGCCGTCTGGTATTTCATCGCATCATCACATAAATTCTTTATATCATCCCATGTAGCAGTAACATCAAGGAGGGTATGATCTACTTTTCCTAATATATCTTTAACGTCCATTCTGTTCACTTCTCCCTTAATAATTAATTATAAAACGTTTAAAATGTTAATATTCTAACAATTGTTATTGCACTACATGTAACTAGTTTTTCCATAGCCATTGAAGGTGAAGAACCGAGCTCTAGGTGCGTGCAACTGCAACTAATAAGTGCTCCTAATATGTATCGGTTTAAGTTGCAATTCCTCAGTTTCCGCTACAAATCAGGTTTTCCCCCAATAACTCACAGGAACAACTACTGTTCTGAATCACACTCCTCCTTCTAATAACTCCAGGATATTTCATTTGTTACATTACCAATATATATTGTTATATTAATAACATATGTTTGAATTATAACACAATTATGAATATAGTCAATTAAAGTAAAGTTGAAGCCCTTATTCGTGTCATACACCAATACATAGGCAGGAGCATAGACTTTAGGTATCTGTTAATTAGAGGTATCTAAGGAGGTTAATAAGTGGGATATTTTTACTTCAGAAATCCGTACTATGTGTGCCCAGGTCGTAGTTTCCCCCCATTCCAACCAATGACTCCAGGTGGCATGCAATCAGGCGGACCCATGCCCATATATCCTGGAAGCGGCACCCAACTACCAGGAATGCAGACGCATTCTAGTGGTGGCCCAGTATTTGCATATCTAACCATCACTGATATTCAACCTTTCCTCGGAAAATGGGGCATTTTCACCTTAAGTAGTGGTCAAAAGGTTGTAGCCTATGTCAATACAGTTAATGCTGATTCAATTAGTGTGCTATTTGCAGATGGCAAAAGTGCTGTCATTGACGTAAAAATGATATCCATGGCTGAAGGGCCGTTTCCCACAATGCCAGCTACTCCTGGTAGTGGATCTGGCGGGGGACCTGGTAGTGGTTCTGGTAGTGGTTCTGGCAGCGGCCCTGGTAACTGCACTTGGAAAGAAATCCCCGGCCTTGGTTGGATTTGCATATAATAACTCACGATCCGTCTATGGGATTTTTCCTTCCGACGGATTTTTTGTGTTGTTTTACTAGATTACTTGTTGATATACGAAAAGGCCGCCGGATGATTTCCGACGACCTCTATAACTTCTCTTCAGGTTAAGTTATGATGCTGAGCAATAACCCCTTCTTGAGTTTGCTGATCCAACTTATAACATATCAAAGCAATCACGCATGCTGATATCGCTAGGATGGAAGCAGCTATAGGAAGGGAGATTAATCCTCCATGCTGGGCAACCACTCCACCAATTGCGGATCCTCCTGCGATTCCCAGGTTAGACGCTACTGGATTCAATGATGCAGCTAGGTCCTTCGATCTTGGTGAATACTGCTTGGCCAAATCTATCAAATAGAGCTGGGCTGGTGCGCTAACAATACTCGACATTACGGCGAGCATCATTAGTACGATCATTCCTAGAATCGAGATCGATGCGGTCAAACTAAAGACGATATAGACCACAGCTTGGATAAGAAATACGAATCTAAGCTTACTTACCGCATTTCCGGTTGCAACCTTGCCTCCAATCCAGTTGCTGACAATCGTGGCAATCCCGTATACAAACAGTACGCCACTAACCGAGCTCTTAGGAATATTCATCACTTGCTCCAGCAATGGTGTAATGTACGTGTACATCACAAACACCGCTCCCACTGCCGTAACTGGAATGAGAAACGCAAGAATAATGCGTCCATTCGTGAGCAGTTCGATCTGATCCTTAAGTGAGCTAGGTACAGGCTTCGGTAGTTTGCGTGGAATATAGGCATAATTTAGCGCTATGGCAATTCCGGCTAATACCCCATTTAGTACAAATGCTGCAGGCCAGTTGAAATACTGCCCTACAAAAGTGCCGATCGGTACACCAAATACATTCGCAACAGCGAAACCGCTCAAAATTGTAGCGATCGCTTTGCCTCTTTTCTCCGGGTCCACCGCTTCATTCGCTACCGTAATGGCTACAGAAAGAACAAAACCACATAGTACGGCAGTAACTATTCTAGTCACTAGCAGCATACTGTAGGTTCCAGTTATAGCACTCCACAAATTCAACAGCAGAATCAATACAAGCGATACAAGAATCGTAATCCGTTTCGGGATACGGCTGAACAAAGACATCATAATGGGTGTGCCAATGGCATAAGCGATTGCGAAACCAGATACTAACCCCCCAGCTGTCGCAAGCGTTACTCCTAGGCTCGAGGATATTTCCGAGAGTAAACCAACAATAATATACTCCGTCGTACCCAAAATAAACGCCATAAAAGTAAACGAAAAAATCAATGCGTTCTGTCGTGATGTTGTCATGGTGCTCTCCATCCTATTTATCTCTATTTTTATATGAACATACTTACTCATAATACTCATTTAGACTATATTGAGCAATCCTATTTTCATAAAAAAAGAAGCTTCACACAAGTTCAAAGAACTCATGAGAAGCTTCTAGCTTTACATCATAGAATTATTTTGCTTCAAAGAGCTGTTCAAAAGGTCTCTAACTCATTTCACCTACAACTTTAACTCTTAATCGGGTTGCATTTTCCGGATGATAAGCAAGTGGTGTCTCTTCAACCTCAACCAATTTAATCGTCGTTGGATCGGCTCCTGCCATTACCGCTTGTTTCACCGCTTTTTCCTCAGCATCTCTTAATGACTGCTCTCGCGGCTCTCGTGAATAAATATATATTTGTTCATACTGTCCGCTAATTTGAGAAATTGATGCACCGATGGCATTGGCAACTCCACCGTTCTCTACTTTAATAATGCTGGCTACGCCTGGAATCTCATCTGGAATAATAACACCGCCCCCGCCTACGAGTACAATCTGTACATCCTCGGAAGAAGTTTTCATCTTATCAATCGCCTTGGCTATGATCGAAGAAATTACGGATAGGACTTGTTTGGAAAATTGTTCATCGATGTGACTTACTAAGCTTTTATCTCCCACATCAGCTAGCCCAAGGCGAACCGCAATATCCGTCGTAGTCAGGGTGCTTCCACCAAATACGAGTGCTTCTTCTGTGATCTTATAGCCCACGCTATCCGGCCCAACTGTAATCTTTCCATTGTCTACGCGAACAATACTTCCGCCGCCAAGTCCTACAGAGATAATGTCTGGCATTCTAAAGTTCGTGCGAATATCTCCTACTTCCACTGCTACAGAAGACTCTCTTGGAAATCCATCCTGTAAGACACCGATATCCGATGTGGTGCCACCAACATCGAGTACCATCGTATTTTTAATGTTCGCTAAATAAGAAGCTCCCCGGATGCTATTTGTTGGTCCACAGGCAATCGTAAGGATCGGAAATTGCTTTGCATATTCAATCGACATAAGTGTACCGTCATTTTGGCATAAGTACACCTCCGCGCCTTGAATCCCTTCTGCTTCTAACGCATTTTCAAAACCTGTGCTAGTGATCTCGATGACTTTGCATAAAGCCGCATTCAGTATAGTTGCATTCTCACGTTCAATCAGGCCAACAGACCCGATCAAGGAGGAGCAAGAAACCGGATAAGTTTTCCCGTATGCTTCCCAGATTAAGTCTCGAACCTTGAGCTCCTGATCATTTTTGATGGATGAGAACACACCAATGATCGCAATAGATTCTACTTTATTTCGCCATTCGACTAGAAGCTCTTTAATCTCCCCCTCATCAAGCTCACTGAGCAACTTACCATCATATTCATACCCACCATGAACTAATGCATAGTTTCCTGATAGTTTTTCCACCATGTCTTTAGGCCAAGCCGTATATGGCAGAACAGAAGCGGTAGCAGGGAATCCTAACCGAATCACACCAACTTTGGCTAATTTTTTCCGTTCCACAATGGCATTAGTACACTGTGTTGTCCCAAGCATTGCATGTGTGATTTTCGTTTTATCAATGCTCGCTTCCTTCAATATATTACGCAGTGACGTCTCAATCCCCGTTTTTATATCCAGTGTCGTTGGGGATTTAACGCTATGAATTAATCGGCTTTGCTCGTCCAAAATAATAGCATCGGTATTCGTGCCACCTACATCTATTCCAATTCTAAACATGTTTAGCCACCGCCTTACTCACCAATTCTTCAATAGGAGCATAATCGTAATCATACCCAAAGTATCTCGGTCCTACCGTTTCGATTCCTTTTTCCGTTCTCCATTTAGGATGTGCCGGTAAGCCAATGACGCGTACGCGTTTTCCATATTTCAAGCTCTCTGTTGTAACAGGCAATAAAGTTTCATAATCGACTAAGCATATTAAATCCGGGGTCATGGCTACAACCTGGCCATTTTTCTTGGCAAGCAGATTCTCATTTTGAAAATACACCTCCATCTGCTCCTCTTTATTTCCTTCAATGCCCTCTAGGTTCATTTCCCCAAAATTGAAGCCGCCTTTGGTTTCCCGGATGACATCTGTTATTTTCCCTTGAAACAGCTCGTAACCGGATGTCAGGTTTAGAAGCTCTTCAAGCTTGTCTTTTGCATCTCTGTTGTTTGAAGAAATGATCTCTCCAATCTGCTCAGATAGCGTCACGATGTTATGGACACCGCTGTTCTTGATTTGAGCCCCAGTCGTTGGATACAGACTTACCAAAGCACTAGCTCCCATCTCCACAGTAGCTGTACGGGCTAACCGTTCGGTCCATTTATTATCGATCGTCTCAAAAATACCAATGTTCCCTTTTTCATCCGAAATTGCGAGCGGCGCAGCCGAAATGCCATCCAGGTTAAACGTCACCATCTGCAATTCAGGAAATGCCCTACCCATCCCATCGCAATCAATAAGCGGTAAATTCAGCTGTGCTGCAACGACGATCGGAATCATCGAATTGACTCCGCCTGCTTCCATCGGAAATGTGCCTGTAATTTTTTCTCGGCCCAAATATTTGGCCAGCATCTGAAATACCTTAACAAACTCATCGCCTTTCGGAAATTTCTCCACTAATACAGAAGGCGCACCCATCATGGCGGAAGGAATGAAAAAGTCTTCATCCTCGATTTCATCCACAGAGTAAAGTCTTACAGGTCCGTACTTTTCAATAGCCGAAAGAGCCATGAGTTTACCGATGTAAGGATCTCCTCCTCCACCTGTGCCTAAAAATGCAGCGCCTACGGCAATATGTTCAATCGATTGTTTATCTAAATATCTCATTTATTTCCCTCCAATATGACAGTTTTTGAGGCAGTAAATCGGTAGCAGACAATATATAAGACAAATGAAATGACGATACCGAGTAATGGCTGATTTGATAATTGAGGTAAGCTTGGGAAAAAGGACAGCACAACGGGCATACAAGCAATAATGGATCCGACCAGCCAAGAAAATACCCCTAGACGATTAACGCCCTCTGTTTCCTTCCAACGATTCTTATCGCCTTTATTCATGATCCAATAGGATGCAATCATTACCCCTGCTACCGGCGGAACCATAGCTGACAAGATCGACATCACTGGCGTGAAATAATTCAAGATACCGATCACAGCGAGTACAGTCCCGATGAGTCCAGCAATCCCTACTGCCCATTTCTCTTTTTCTTTGGAAATATGCAATACATTGGTAAGCGCAAATCCACCCGAGATTGCGTTGACCATATTCGTTTTCCAAGCAGCCAGAATCAAAACAGTACCCCCAATAAAAGGCGTTGTAATATTTATAAAGACGGCCGCAATATCGCTAGTCTGGTAAGCAATCGATAAAATAGCACCCACACTAATCATCAGTACGCCAGAAGGAACAATTCCGATTAACGCTGCTTTTAATACGTCAGAACGTTTTCTTGAGAACTGAGAGTAGTCGCCTGCAATGACAGCCCCTAAGGCAAATGAGCCTATTGTTACAGCTAAGCCATCCATGAAATTCATATGCTTCTCAGGCTGGTAGCTCCAAATGTTCTGCACGGAATCCATAGTGAACACTTGAACTAAACCATATATGCAAATCACGATTAATAAAGGTACTGCAATATAACTAAGTACTCTCAGCACTTTCATTCCGTACATTGCTGAGATCACCATAACCAAACCGCTAATTAAAGAAGCAAGGGGAACTGGGACTATCACTCCATACTCCGCCAGCAGGTTCGCCAGTGCCGCCCCGCATACATTAGCCTGAATCCCGAACCAACCGAGGCAAGCAATAGCGAGAATAATGGATAAAATCGTTCGCGAGCCTTTTTTGCCAAAGACTTGGGCTGCGACTTGAACGGTTGTTTTCCCAAGATCCGTACTCTGAATCCCCTGAAGTATCATAAGGACAACGATAATGGCGTACCCTAAAAAAGCGATCAATAATGTCATAGGTAAGCTCATACCAGATATCAACGTATTCCCAACCAGGAGGCCAGGTATACTGATCACCGCTCCGGCCCATACCATCCCCAGAGTGAACCAAGACTGAGGTGCTCCGTCCTTTCTCATGTTAGTTCTCCTCCTCGAAAAGTAATTTTTCTTATTATAGAAGGAACCATGAGATTACGTCTTTTTCTAAAATAAAAAAAAATCCGTGATTTTTGTCTTATTCGACAAAAACTACGGATTATACTAGCTATGTGTGAGTCGATAAATCATGCAAGCGATATACACATCGTAAGATTCGGAGTTGACGGTTACATCATAGCCAATTAATTCACTGATCTTTCTAATACGATATTTTACTGTATTTTTATGAACAAACAGCATTTTCCCACAGTTATCAAAATTCCCCTTTGCATCTAACAAGAAGGTTATGAGTGTTTTTATCGACTCTGGATCACCTAGAATGGGGTCAATCACAGACATCCATTCTTCAAGTATTTCTTCTCCCTGTTCACTTAACTCAATAGCTTGTTTCATAGAACGCATCTCGGCTGCTGTGTACAATTTACGATGCTCATACATCAGATGGACTTTCCGTCCCACACTGTTCACCAGCCGATACATGCGTCGTACATCTTGTGTATTTCTCATTCGGGGAGCATAGACCATTTCGGAAATAAGCGGGGCTGAATTCGTCGTGTCAATATACTCCCCTGCAATTTCATACTCATTGTACTTGTAAGAGCAATTTCCCATAAGGGCTATTATACAATGATCGATAGTTTGAATGACCGCCGTTTTATAATATTTGAACAAATGCTCTTCCAGCTCTTCACGAATTTGTTTCTCTTGCGATAAATCGTGAATATATACTAACCACATCATCTGAATGGAAGAGACATCAATGTGGAGAAAATGAGCCAGTCTTCGCATTTTTTCGCTTTCATCATTAATAATTGCTTTTACCAAGGCATATTCGCTAACCTCGTTATGCTTATCCCCCCACAAATTGATCGCTACTTGTACAACCTCGCTGATTTTATCGATGGTCTTCGCAGGTAATTTTGAGTTCTCTTTAATCAAAAATAAATGCAGCGCTTCTCCGTTTTTTTGATGAATACTCTTGTATTCCACATAGCAATTTGAAACAGGCTCTGTTTGTCCTTTCGTCATATTCATCAAATAGGGGGCGAAGGTCTCAATAATATACCCCACGTTTAACGATGAATTACGGGGCCACATTACTTGATTTACGATATCTAACTGGGTGTTCGTCAGGATGACGTTCGCTTTCAGCCGATCAGACAATATTTTCAGCGTAATTTCGACGCTCCGTGAGTGTTCTGGCAAAAGGGATACTTTCTCTAACGCTTCATTTACAAAATTATCATTGATCGTCTGATTGTTCAGAACAATCGCTTCCATCACTTCATAAATCACTTCGTTGTAACGAAGTGAAAAATCATTTTCCGGCATACAAATGATGATGAAATTTTTGGACTCTGCTAATTGCAGTACCTCGTCAGCTACTTCAGGAATGATAATTCCTACATAGTATAAGATCAATCCTACTTCTCCAAGCTCGTGCAAGTACTCAATCGTTTCACACTGTTTCTCTACACTGTCCTTAATGGAGTAAAAAGAGCTGATCACTATCTCTTCCGCATACCACTCTTCTTGAATGGAATGGACAATTCGAGAAGAATAATCCGCATTTGAAACCTCTAGTACGGATAAAGAAGAAATGGTGCGATGTAGATTATTATTTCCAGTTAGCACCTTTGCTCCTCGAAAGGAAGGAAGTTGCAGCATATCTTTTACAGTTATCCCCATATCTTCACCACTTCTACTGTATTGTTATCTCATGTTGCCATTAATAAAGCTTTATACATCTTATTTTAGCACTTCAAGCTATAAGCTATGTATATTGATTTCGCTGTATGTATTCTCCTTTCTTCTGTGCAATAAACGAAAAAAAATGATAATATGTATGTTGGGTAAAAGGTCTTTGCTATAACTTATATGTTTTTATATATCGCAACAAGAGGAGATAATATGAGTAACGAACAAAACTTTTGGCTTGATTTACCGAAGCCGTTTTTTATATTAGCACCAATGGAAGATGTCACAGATGTTGTATTTCGTCACGTCATTAGTGAAGCTGCCAAACCCGACGTGTTTTTCACAGAATTCACTAATACAGAAAGCTATTGTCACCCTGTAGGAAAAGAAAGTGTACGTGGTCGATTAACGTTCACAGAAGATGAGCAACCAATTGTCGCTCATATTTGGGGTGATAAACCTGTATTTTTTGAACAGATGAGTATTGATATGAAAAAACTTGGTTTTCGCGGTATCGATTTAAACATGGGATGCCCCGCACAAAACGTCGCATCCAATGGAAAAGGTGCTGGATTAATACTACATCCTGAGGTTGCAGCAGAAATTATTCAAGCAGCAAAAGCAGGTGGATTGCCGGTTAGTGTTAAAACAAGATTGGGTTACTCTGATATTGACGAGTGGCGCGATTGGCTAGGACATATATTGAAACAAGATATTGCGAACCTTTCCATTCACCTTCGTACAAAAGAAGAGATGAGTAAAGTAGATGCACACTGGGAACTAATCCCTGAAATAAAAAAATTACGCGATGAAATTGCTCCAAATACGTTATTAACTATTAATGGAGATATTCCTGACCGCGCAACAGGATTAAAATTAGTAGAACAATATGGCGTTGATGGCGTCATGATTGGCCGCGGCATTTTCACCAATCCATTTGCTTTTGAAAAAGAACCTAAAGAACATAATCCAAAGGATTTTCTCAATTTACTTCTATTACAGTTGGATCTTCACGATAAATATTCAAATGAACTCGAGCCACGTTCATTTAAACCACTTCTTCGCTTTTTCAAAATCTATGTTCGTGGATTTAGAGGCGCAAGCGAATTAAGAAACCAATTAATGGATACAAGATCAACAGATGAAGTACGTCGTTTAGTAAAAACTGTTTTAGAGCAAGAATTAGAATGAGGCATATTCACCTGTGAATTGCCCCGTCAATTAGACAGTATAAAACTATCTAATGCTTAACAGAATGAAAGGCCTCTCGTATTCCTACGAGAGGCCTTTCATTTTTACCCTATACGGTCAGAACGTAGTCCTCAATTCTAGTAAAATCAACTTATCCCCATATGGCAATGGAGATGATCCCACAGGTAATCACAGCCGACATGATAATTCTTCGCACTCCTTGCTTCTCTTTTAGTACAAGTATGCCAAGAATCGTACCTACAACCGTTCCAATTTCTCGTATTGGCGCAATTGAAGCTAGTGGAGCAAGCTTCATTGCCATCAGAAACATAAAATAAGAAGCTGGCGAGCAAATACAACCAATCAAGATCATTTTCCAGTTTTGTTGCCATTCCCTTATAATTTGTGCACGACCGGCTCTTATAACCATGAAGAAAGCGACGATTACATAATTAATATTGGATAATTCAAGCGTTGATAGTGGAGATAATTGCTGGACAATTAGTTTGTCCATTAATGTATAGCCCGCAACACACATCCCTACTACAATTGCATAAAGAATGGATATAGAATGAGTCGTTTTCCCTTGATTTGCATGACGATTAACGATTCCACTAATAATAAAGAGCCCTACTATGATACAACAAAAGCCTATCCAGCCTACTAGAGTTAAGGAATCCCCGAATAACACAACACTTAACAAGGTCACCAGCATGACACCAGTCCCTCGCATGATTGGATAGGTCTGCGATAAATCACCATAGGAATACGATTTAGAGAGGAAAATGAAGTACGACCCTTGAAATAAAGCAGATATCGCCATATAGCAAAGTGTCTCCGCATGAAGCTCAACTTGGAGCAGCTCAATAATAAAATAAGGTAATAGAGCAAGTGCACCAACAATATGAATCGACCAGAGAAATACGTATTTATTCAGACTTCTCTTTGTAAATAGGTTCCATACCGCATGGGTAATACCTGAAAATAAAACTAAAAAGACTGCCATTGAAATCATAGAAATATCCTCATTTCACTTATGCGCTAACTCATATGTCCAGTTGCATCCCATCAAATGCTACTGTAATCCCATTCGGCTCAAAAATATGAACCAAATCTTCATGCAACAGATGAGCATTGTGAGAGAAATGAGTGACTACGATTCGCCCTTCTGCTTTCATAACAAAATTCTCGATTAACCATTCCCGTGTTTTTAGAGTATCCTCAACATTCATGTGAACTTCACAATTTGGGGCATTCCCAGTCGTACATTCTAGAATAGCAAGATCCAGTTTTTTTCCTTTCAACCAGTCCCAAGTCTGTTTGGGAAACCAACCGCTGTCGTGACCATAGAAAATGGATTTTTCATCCTTTTCTATGTAATACAATAAACAAGTTTCTTTTGAATCATGATTGGCAAGCAATGGCGTAATCGTAGCTGTTTGTGTTTGTACGGTTTCAAAGGGCTTCAAGTTGTGAAATTGGAAGCGATGCCTTTCCGTGGCAAGCAATTGACTACAGTGCTTAATAGGCAAATCATGACCGTATAGATGAAGTTCTTCCTCTTCATTAAATTGAGCATAACCAAGCGCACGAATCAGTAAATCTTCAGGATACAAATGATCGGAATGTGAATGTGTAAACAATAAATCGCGAACCTTATCCATATCTACAGAATCACGAATGGAATGATGTAAGGTGTCCGCCGGAAAATCAATCTTAAGTATTTCATCAATCAAGACCGAAGTGCGTGTACGAATATTTTTCCCACCAAGTATTTTGGTTTTCTTACAAGTCTCGCAATGACAGAATAACGAGGGAATTCCTTCAAATGCAGCCGTTCCATGAAAAAGAACCTTCATAAATATTATCCCCCTTAATAGTAAGAGAACAACAGACGTTATTCCTGTTGTTCTCTCCGAGTAACACTCTAAACTGGCTCACTCACTTAATATTTGCATCATCCAAATACTGCAACCATTGCTTCGTGTATTCCGCTTGAATTTTATCGAGACCAGCTTTTTTCGCCTTTTCCATAAATAACTTCAAGCCGGCTTCAACATCCTTAACCATACCATCATTCAAAGGATATAAGTATTGCTTTTCAACTTGTAGAAGGGCCGCCTTCTCTGCTTGATAAGACGTCCAATCCTCTCCGAAACCTTGGAAAATATTCGGTTTTGCTATCTTATCCATTTCATCGAACATGTCTAACACAGCTTGATAGCTCTTATCAAACAACATGAACTCCGGATTTCTCCATGCCCATCCATTCATACCTTCTCTTGTGAATCCATTTGATTGGGCATCACCAAGCATTTTATAATATTTCCCATCTTCAATTTCAAAATGCTTGCCTTCAATACCGTATTGCGTCAGCCAATTGTAGCGTTTATCCGTGACCAATTTCTCATAGAAAGCAAGCGCTCTCTCTGGGTTTTTGCTGCTGCGTGGAATTGCAAAGCCATTATGAATCGGGTGAACGGGTGAAGAGAACCCTTTCATATTGGGATATGGGGAATAGCCTAGCTCCCAATCCGGGTGCAGTGATTTCACTTTGACAACAGCATCACCAAAGCGGTTTGGATTCTCACTTCCCAAAATCGCTGCGGCTTTACCGGCGGCAAATATATCACTACCACTATCTTTAATGTTCAGCATATTTTTCATAAAGTAGCCTTTTTCTTGCCAGCTCCTGAACATTTTTAAATCTTCCAAATGCTGTGGAGAACCCCAATAGCTCGTTACGTCTCTTGGAGTGTCATACATGATATTAAGTCCATATGGAACTTTATCGTTGGTATTCACAGTCGTAGTAGTCATTTGACGGATGGAATCTACATGACTAACCTCAGTATCCGCCAGAGGTAGCATATCCGGTTCATTCTTGCGTATGCCATCCAAATACTGCTCTAGCGTTTCGAGTGATTCCGGCTTTGGCAAATTATACTTTTTACGCAAATCTTCCCGATAGGCAATACCATCATTTACATACTCCTTCCAGATAGCTGGAACGGTGTAAATTTTCTTATCAACCTTGACTGCTTCCCAGAAATCCTGTGGTACATATGCTTGTAGCTTAGGTGCAGCCTTCGGTAGGAGATCATCTAGCGGAAGGAAAGCCCCTTTCACCGCATATGACTGGTAATTTGTCCATTCTGCCGTAAAGATCAGGTCAATCGGCTGCCCTGAGGACAACAGAAGCTTATACTTCGACTCCCAGTCTGTCCAGGTTGTGAAGTTGAATTTGACGGTTGCATTCAAATCTTCTAATGCCATTTTGTTAACTTCATCCTGAATGAGATTTAAATCCTTTGGGGCATCGCCCAGCATATAGAACTGAAGCTCTACTTTCTTGGATGTGTCGATTCCAGTCGCTTCTGATGCTTCTGGTGCTGGAGTACTGGTATTCGAATTCGAATTCGTTGTTGATTCTGACGATGCCTCCTTAGTATTCGTGCTATTACTACTGCAGCCAGCAAACAAACTTGCAGTTAAGAATAAAGAAGTGCCGATCGTTAACAATTTCTTTTTTCCTTTTCTCATACTAACCCTCCCCTTAATTAAATGATCTATGTCAGCCGATCGCATACGAGTTCCTTTCGTTTGCTTTCGGTACTAACCCTTCACTGCACCAATCGTTAATCCCTTCACAAAATATCGCTGCACAAACGGATATAAGAAAATAATGGGTCCAGTAACGACGATCGCCATTGCCATCTTGGTCGACTCTGTCGGAATGTCACGCCCTAGGGTTACACCGGTTCCAGTGGCCATTTGAGAAACGAACATCATGGTATTGATCGTGTTATACAAGTAGTATTGAAGCTGATACATGCTAACGTCATTAATGAACAAAGAAGACATGAACCAGTCGTTCCAGTACGTCAGAGCAAGGAACAGACCGACAGTCGCTATGCCAGGCATAGCAAGCTTCAGCACGATACTGTAGTAGATCCTAAAGTCGTTCGCGCCATCGATTTTGGCCGATTCGAATAATTCTTCCGGAATCGCAGATTTGATAAAGTTTTTCATTAAAATAATGAGAAAAGGTGTCATAAGACCAGGTAATATCAGTACGGCATAGGTGTCTGCCAGCCCAAAGTATGTAGTCAGCATGATGTACCAGGGCACAAGCCCCCCTCCAAACAGCGTTGTGAAATAAATGAAGAAGGACAAATGATTGCGATACTTGAAATCTTTCCTCTGCAGAACGTAACCCGCCATCGTAATAAGAAACAATCCCACCAACGTTCCAATCACAGTTACAAAAATCGTTACACCATAAGCCTTGATTAGCTGAGTTGGAAAGATAAATACCATTTCATAACCTTCCAGCGAGAACACTTTAGGAATCAAGTGAAAACCGTCGCGAATAATGGATTCATTGGCTGTCAATGAGCCAGAAATGATCAGAAGGAAAGGAAAGAGACAGAGCAAAGAAAAAATCATAATAATCAGGTAAGCCATCATGCGGAAAACTCTAGAACTTAGAATGTTGTCATCCAATGTAATCCCTCCTCCCTACTTTAGAACAATGCGTAGTCATCATTAATTTTCTTGATGATATAATTCACTGTCATAATCATTACAAATCCGAAGATAGACTGATACAAACCAGCAGCAGTTGCCATACCAATATCAAAATTAACTTTCAAAGATCGATAAACGTAAGTATCTACAATATCCGTAACGTTGAAGAGCACTCCGTTGTTCCCGACAAGCTGATAGAACAGATCGAATTGACCTTTCATAATGCTTCCGAGTGCAAATAAGAGCAGAATGATAAATGTTGACTTCAGCATAGGTATGGTAATATACCAGATTCGCTGAAAAATATTTGCACCATCAATTTTGGCAGCTTCGTAATACTCATCGCTAATTCCCATGATGGATGCAAGATAAATGACCATGGAATACCCCAGGTTCTTCCATAAATAAAATGCTGTAATCAGAAATGGCCAGAGCCATGGTGTATTGTATATGTCTACTGGATCCAATCCGAACGATTTGAGTAACTGATTAACAAAACCGGAATCAGCATTAAACATGTTAAACGCTAAAACACTAATCAGAACAAACGAAACGAAGTAGGGTAGAAACATAATGGATTGTGATAACTTTTTAAATAGCTTCCCTCGGACTTCACTTAATAGGATTGCTGCCCCTATAGATACCACGTTACCTAATATGATAAAAACCACGTTGTATCCAAGCGTATTGATTGTCAACTTCAACAGAATTCCAGATTGCGTTAAAAATTTAAAATTGTCTAATCCTACAAACGGACTTCCAAATAAACCACCTGCAAAATCATAACTTGTGAATGCATAATAGATGCCGACCATTGGAGCATAAGAATTTATTAAGAAAAAAAGCAGTGTCGGTGCTATCATCAAAAACATGATTTTATTCTTATTTAATTCATAAAAAAAACCTTTCTTCTTAAACATGACTGACCTCCTCCTGAATAGAATTGCTCGTGAATCTTACTTCCAAATCATAGAAGAAGCGGATTCGATAATATACTGTACAATGACACACATTGCTGTAATCTCGGTATTTGTGAAGTATGAAATTTCTGTACTTTTGTGAATATTCACTACATTTAACCTAATTTCGGCTGCTGGATTTATAAATTTGATTGAAAGCACCAGACTGATGATTTATACTCAGACCAGCGATGAAAGGGGTTTCAACAAATGATAAAACATTGGTCTAAAGAGCATAAAAAAGTTTACAGCCGAATACTCCTTGGCTCTATTGGATGTGTTGTTATTACCCTTTTGATAACTTCAACTATTCTTTATATGAACTTTACAAGCATCGCACTTAAACAAGTTTATCGTTCCGATTCAAATAGTCTAAATCAAATTAAAACGCAATTATCTACTATGACAGAGACTGTTACCTCACTGTCCTCCCAGATTTACTATGATTCTGCGGTATCTAAGTTGTTGTATTATGCGGACTTGAATATCTATGATGTCATTTTTGCACAGCAACAACTTGATAACTATCGCGCATCCTTACCATTCATTGAATCCATTTATGTATATAATGCGAAATCCAATCAGTTCTATATTAGTTCCAATAATTCACGAAGCGGAATTCAACCGAAGTCCGAACTGGATGATGATGGAATTCTAGACCTTTTTATGAAATTCAAAGAACATCGTCCCTTTCAACCGATTCCCAGAACCTATAACATTGGTTCGGTTCAGACCACTCCAGTATCAAGCTACACTTACTTATGTTATAGCGTCATTGATGATAATAAAGATTTAAATACAGCTGTTGTTGTCAATATCTCGGCATCATGGTTAGGCCTGCGAATGGATCAGTCGGAGAAAGAGATCTCGGAGAATAACACGTTTATCATTAATCAGGATGGAATATTATATTCCAGTAGTGATAAGCAAGAGATGCTAACTGATATATCTGATAAAACCTATATACAGAAAATTATTCAGGATACTTCAGAATCTACATATTTTGTAGACACTGTGGATGGAGTTAAATCTTTAATAACGTTTACTACACCCGATTCATTAGGCTGGAAATATGTTCGGATTACCCCTTATAGCAATATCACTCAAGAAATAAATGAAATGAGGTATCGAATATTATTTATCTGTATTGGCATTCTTCTCTTAGGATTGTTGATTTCGTTAACTTTATCCCATAGCGTATATCGCCCGATTGACAAAGTCATACGCAAGTTCAAAACCCTGGAAACAGAAAGACGTAACCATCAACATATTCTCAAGCAGGATTTCCTTAGAAATACGATTTTAGGTAGAGAAACGAATAATGCTGAGGTGTTACAACAGAAATTACATTACTTCAATTCAGAGCTTATGGTTAATAATAAATCACTGATTGTTTTGATAAGGATCGATCAATTCCCCACAGTCCTCGAGAAATACAAAGAAGATATAAAATTGCTCAAATATGCCATAATGAACATTTGTACAGAAATTTCCTCACCGATCTTTCAAGTCGAAGCCATTGATATGGGGGATGATAGTCTTTTACTTTTGCTAAACTTTCATGATCCGCTTTATATAACGGAACGGGATTCGCTGATTGAAATGGCAGAGCTTATGCAATTGTCAATCACCAAACATTTAAAATTATCCATCACGATTACCTTTAGTCCTGTGAAGGAATCCATTGAGCAATGCATCTTAGTCTACAAGCAAGTACTTGAGGCTTCTTACCATCGATTATTCAAAGGATACGGCAGCATCCTCTTTTCGGTTGACATTATGAACTTAAAAACCAAAGAATATATGTTTCCAGTTCACAAAGAAAAACAGTTCATTGAATCCTTGATGTCAGGAAATGCGGAAAAGGCACGGAGCATCTATATTGATATCGTAGGAGAAATATCAGAATATTCTTTTACCGTTGTTCAACTTGTCGTATCGCATTTAGCACTTACTGTTAATAACGTCTTGCGAACATTAAAAAAGAACAATGCGATTTTAACATTACCCGAATTCGATACAACGTTCTTACTACCAAATCATGTTGAAACCATGGAAGAAATCAACACTCCATATTTCAAGATGTTTGAAGAAATAAGTGAAAAACTCGAAGAAAAAAGAAGTACAAAACAAGAAGATCTCATTAGAAAAGTACATCAAATTATTGAGCGAGATTATAGCAATTCCAACCTGTGCATAAATTCAATTGCAGACGAGCTCTCGATGTCTCCAATCTATTTGAGCCGGTTATATAAACAATTAACTACAAAAGCACTACCCGATATAATTAGTGAAATGCGGTTGAATAAAGCCAAAGAGCTACTAAAGACCTCTGAATGTACCATTGTTGATATCGCAGAAAAAACTGGATTTACTAGTAGTTCGTATTTTTATCGTTTATTTAAGAACAGTACTGGTATAACCCCGAGCGATTATAGAAAAAAAAGAGATCCTCTACAATTTTGTGCAGCAAGCGAAAAAAAATGATACTATGTATGATGGGCAAAATGTTGTAAAAGAAGGAGAACTTAATGAGTAACGAACAAAATTTTTGGCTTGATTTACCAAAGCCGTTTTTTATATTGGCACCTATGGAAGATGTCACAGATGTTGTATTTCGTCACGTGGTTAGTGCAGCTGCAAAACCAGATGTGTTTTTCACGGAATTCGCAAATACAGAATATTACTGTCACCCTAAAGTAAAAGTAAAAGAAAGTGTACTTAGTCGATTAAAGTTCACAGAAGATGAACAACCGATGGTCGCTCATATTTGGGGTAATAAACCGGAGTATTTTGAACAGATGTGCATGGATATGAAAAAGCTTGGTTTTCGTGGTATCGATATTAACATGGGATGCCCAGTAAAAAACGTCGCAACCAATGGAAAAGGTGCTGGATTAATTCGACATCCTAAAGTAGCGGCAGAAATTATCCAGGCAGCAAAAGTTGGTGGATTGCCGGTTAGTGTGAAAACAAGATTAGGTTACACTGAGATTGATGAGTGGCGCGAGTGGCTAACACATATATTCAAACAAGATATTGCGAATCTTTCCATTCACCTTCGTACAAAAAAAGAGATGAGTAAAGTAGATGCACACTGGGAGCTTATCCCTGAAATCAAACAATTACGCGATGAAATTGCTCCAAATACGTTGTTAACGATTAACGGAGATATTCCTGACCGTGCAACAGGCTTGAAATTAGTCGAACAATACGGCGTGGATGGTGTCATGATTGGCCGAGGTATTTTCAAGAATCCATACGCTTTTGAACTAGAATCTAAAGAACATAGTGTGGAGGAACTTCTTCATTTACTACTTTTTCATTTAGATCTTCACGATAAATATTCAAAAGAACATGAACCACGTCTATTTAATCCACTTCGGAGCTTCTTCAAAATCTATATTCGTGGATTTGATGGTGCCGACGAACTAAGAAATCAATTGATGGAGACGAATTCAACCGATGAGGTGCGGCGATTGGTGCAACCTTTCTTAGATAAAGAATTAGAGTAATTCGTAATAAAAAATAATGGCCTCAGTTCTAAATTTCATCAGACGGAGGCCTTTTTTATTAAAGATAACCTAATTCCACTCAAGCTTTGGCAGCAATTCTTTTTGCAGCTCACACATCTCATCGATCATCGCACAAGCTTGATAATAGGTTGGAGCTTGCGGATCAAGCAGAATCGCTTGCAGCAATTTTGTTCTCGACTCTTCAACAAACGCCTCAAGTAACAGCTTATGGATTGTACCTTGGATATGGATCATGCCGAGAATGGCAGTTGGCAGTTCTACCGTCATTGGTTTAAATGCGATACCGTTTTTGTTAACGATCGCTTGTGTTTCAACGACCATATCCTCTGGAAGTCCTTTAATCGCACCATGGTTTGGCATATTAACAGCATTCAGCTCGATTTCATCGTCGAAGAAGATCGCTTCGATAATTGGCACTGCATATTCATTACTGATTTGAACCTTATCTTTATCAAATAGATAAGCCTGCTCAGACCACTGCTCTTGATTCAGCGTATTCTCGAATAAGCCTTTATCCAAAGTACTGCCACTTGCACAGTATACAAATTCAGGTGTTCTGGAGTCCTTCTTCCACAGCTGCTCACTCATTGGGTCGTAACGGAACTGCAAGGGTAGTCCAGCATAGAAATCTTCAGCCCATGAGATATACTCACCGCAATGGTTAGTACCTGGGTAAGGATAGTATCCGTACGTATGGTACAACGTTCTGGATAATCCAATATGATCGAAATGTGCCAAACGGTTAGCTAGCTTTTCTTTCTCGTGGAATAGAGGATATAAATCTTCTCCCGTGTTCTTGTTCCATATCTTCGTGAAGAAGCCAAAGTGGTTCAATCCGCCGCCTTCAATCGCTATATCTTTACTATCCATCTCCAGAAATTCAGCTAGCTGATGAATACCCATGTCTAAACCATGGCACAAGCCCACCACTTTGATTGAAGTTAATTTGGAAATGGCTTCCACTAGCTTTGCTTCCGGATTCGTATAGTTAATTAGCCAGGCATTTGAACAGACCTTTTCCATCGTCTTTGCAATTTCCAGCATTGGACCTAGATTTCTCAATGTATGGAACATAGATCCTGGACCGCCGTTCTCACCATATAGCTGTTTGCTACCATAACGCCGTGGAATGTGAAAGTCTTGTGACCAGTAGTGATATCTCTCTACCTCAATCGCAACGATAGAGAAATCAGCATCTCTTAATGCATCATCCAAATTCGTCGTTTGCCAAATCTTCGCAGGATGAGAAAATGCCGTAAACATTTCGGTTGCATACTTGTATGTTCTATTCACGTTTTCTTCTACAATGTCCATAAGCGCGATTTCGAGTTCTACTTGATTTCTCAAACGTTCTGATAACACGAGATCTTGAAGTGCTCCTAGTCCAAAGGAAACACTTCCTGCTCCGATTAACGCAACCTTCAACTTTTTCATGATCTTCAAGCTCCTTTTGTCTTTTTGTATATGTTATATCCAGCACCAATAATTCCAGCATCAGGGCCAAATTCAGTTAACACGATTTTAATGTTCTCTTTTAAATGTGGAAGGACTTTCTTTTTAGCGCTTTCTATCACTCTATCAATCAGCCACTGGTTGTGATGAATGACCGCTCCTCCGATAACAAAAATATTCGGATCAATTGTTTGCATCAAAGAAACAATTGCGTTGGAAAAGTACTCAACCCACCTGTCGATCACTTCAATTGCTTGCCGATCTCCCATATGATATCTTTCAAACAACAAACCCGACGTGGCATCAATGCCATATAAAAACTTACTTTCCGCTTCAAGAGCAATGCCGCTGCATAGGGATTCCAAAGTGCCGTTATACAACGTTGAGTGGTTTCTTTTGCTGTCGGAAATAATCATGCTTCCGATCTCGCCCGCATATCCATGAGCCCCTTGAATAATTTTCTTATCAAGTATGATACCGCATCCAATTCCTGAACTAACCGTTATATAAATGGATTGATTATACGGCTTGGCAGCTCCATGATCCGATTCAAGCACTGTGATCACGTTTACATCATTCTCAAAAAACACTTCATAATTCGGAAAAAACGCCCTGATAGTTTCGATACTAACATTCTCTAGGCAAGGGATATTGGTTATATCTCGAATAAACTGTGTTTGATCATTCCAAGGAATCGGCAATACAATACCTATCTTGCTTGCTAGCTGTTCATGATCGACTTTCGCTGTCATTTCCTTGACGGTTTTGAAAATTTCGTCAGCATTTTGGAAATCTCTTGTTAATGCCGACTCCTTCCGAACAAGTTCAAGGTGCTCATTCACTAATCCAACCCTTATATTTGTACCTCCAATATCAACACCAATAACGAAGTTACCCATATTACGCTCCTCAACTATGATGACTGATCCATATATTTGGCGGCTGCAGCATCTAAAAAGAAATCTATATGATCATAGCCGAGCAATTGCTGAGCAGGCAGCCGTGCGTCAGAGTTTGTGAAAATCTCCTTCACGATTTCAGCTTTGCGTTCTCCAGTTATGACGACAACCACTCTTTTACTACTTGCAATCTGTTCCAAACCTAATGTAATGCCTTGCTTTAATTCAGTCTGCTCATGAAAATATTTTTGAGCGACAGTCTTTGTTGTTTCCGACAGCTCCACAACACTGCTGTAATTTAATACTGGGCTACCCGGTTCATTTAATCCGATATGCCCATTCATACCTACGCCCATCAAGCTGAATGTAATTGGGTGTTGCTCGATAAAGTGATCAATTCGCAAGCATTCCTGCTTCATATCCGGCGATGTTCCATCAAAAAACACAATCTGTCTGCTATCCAGTGAAATCTGCGAGAACAGATCTTGATTCAACATCTGATAGCAGCTTCCTTCAGAGCTTTTGTCAATGCCAACCCACTCATCCAAGCTAACGATGTTAAGCCTCTTGATTTTCAATTGGAGGTCCGCATCATTGGAAAATTTCTGATAGCTTTTTTGTGGAGTACTCCCTGAAGCCAGGCAGAACACGGGATGCTGATCGGTAAATAAATGATCTTTCATCTCTCTGGCAATTTCGTTTGCTACTTCCTCTTCATTCTCAAAGATTTTGATCATGTTGTTCACTTCCTTCTTGTTTACTCCGAAATGACATTAATCATCTCTTGCTGGAGAATAAGTATAGCTGCTCCCATTGCTGTTGATTGATGTAACTTACTCACCGAAATTTGAGGAGTCCACTCCGTATATTGCTCGACATAGCTTTTCGTGCGGTCCAATATACGTTCCGGAAACAGCGCTACCGTTTTACCGCTAATAATGACCTGGTCGATATCCAAGATGCTGATCATATTGGTAATCGTTAATGCCAGATTCTTCGAAACATAATCAATGCAAGCTTCTACGTCATTCGTTGAATTCAAATCATATTTGCTTAACAAATACTTAATAGCTAATTTGCTTTCCAGCCAACCGACTGAAGATGGAGTCCTTTTATATTCTGAATCAAAGCACATATACTCCAGCTCACCCGCACTTGCATTAACGCCGCGGTGAAGCTCTTTGTTAATAATCAAGCCGCCCCCGACCCCATCACCTGCAGCAACATGAACGAGACTCGTCAGTGCTTGATCCGAGTTTTCAAGATTCCGAAATTCCGCCACAGTCGCTGCGTTCACATCATTCTCCAGAAGAATGGGCAAGTTCACTTCGCTCTTGAGAGTTTCAATAATCGTTTCATACTTAAAGTCGTTTTCTTTATTGTGATGCGTTCTCATCCGGATCGTTTTCTTTCTTGTATTGATCGCACCATCAACGCCAATACCAATCCCCAATACAACACTATCCGTTTCCTTCGCTTTACTCTTCAAATGTTCTACAATCTCTATAAATATCGAAGTGAACTGCTGGCTATAGAACGGAATATCTGTTTCAATCGAATACGAATCTATGACCTTGCCGTGCAGATTAATAAGTACCGCTGTAATCGTGTTGCCAATAATCTGTATCCCGATTGTCGTATAGCTGTTTTCATTAAATCTGTAAACCGTACGCTTTCTTCCCAAGCCGCCAGATCCTTCTCGACTTTCACCAGTGACGGTCAATAAACCAATCTGTTCAAAAAAGGTAACTATCTTGCTTACAGTAACAAAGCTCATTGCCGTTTTTTCTGTGATCTCGACTTTCGCCAGTTCAGGATATTGAAGCAAAATATCGAAGACTATTTTTCTATTCTCATCTTTAATATCATTGGGCAAAAATGATTTCATATGTCCTCCTCGTTATATTATTAATATTATTAATATAATTAATAAATGAAGTTAAATAATTAATCAAAAAAATCAGGTCAGCACTGACCTCTTGAATTTATTATATATTCACTGTAGTGAACGTTCAAGTGTATTTATTTAACTTCCTTAAATTTATCTGTTCTCTATCTTAATATCACCAGCTAGTGCGTGCATTTGGATACACCACAAAAAGAAGCCTCTCATGAGTTCAATGAACTCACGAAAGGCTTCTAATCAATCCTATTTCAAGGCTTAATCAGCCTTATTACATCATGCCGCCCATACCACCCATGCCGCCCATATCAGGCATACCTGGTTTTTCTGGTTCTGGCTTGTCAGCAATTACTGCTTCAGTAGTCAAGAACATAGCAGCTACGGATGCAGCATTTTGAAGCGCGGAACGAGTTACTTTAGCAGGGTCAACGATACCTGCTTCGAACATGTTCACCCACTCGCCAGTAGCAGCGTTGTAGCCGATGCCGATAGCTTCTTTTTTCAAGCGATCCACGATAACGGATCCTTCTTGACCAGCGTTAGCTGCAATGGTACGAACTGGTTCTTCGAGCGCGCGAAGCACGATGTTAACACCTGTTTTCTCGTCGCCTGTTACATCTACAGCAGCAACAGCATTATATACGTTCACAAGAGCTGTACCACCACCAGAAACGATACCTTCTTCAACCGCAGCGCGAGTTGCGTTCAGGGCGTCTTCGATGCGAAGTTTACGCTCTTTCAATTCAGTTTCAGTTGCAGCGCCAACTTTGACAACGGCTACGCCGCCAGCCAATTTAGCCAAACGCTCTTGCAATTTTTCTTTGTCGAACTCGGAAGTTGTTTCTTCCAGTTGAGCACGAATTTGGCTTACACGAGCATTGATGTCCGCTTTGTCGCCGCTTCCGTCTACGATTGTTGTGTTTTCTTTAGTTACGCGTACTTGACGTGCGTTACCCAGTTGTTCAATGGAAGTGCTCTTCAGATCAAGACCGAGCTTCTCAGTGATCACTTGACCACCAGTCAGGGCAGCGATATCTTGCAGCATAGCTTCGCGACGGTCGCCAAAGCCAGGAGCTTTAACAGCGACAGCGTTGAATGTTCCACGCAGTTTGTTCACGATCAACATTGCTTGTGCTTCGCCTTCGATATCTTCAGCGATAATAACAAGCGGTCTAGCTTGTTGAACGATTTTTTCAAGCAATGGAAGGATTTCTTGAGTGCTGCTGATTTTTTTATCAGTGATCAAGATGTATGGGTTCTCCAGAACAGCTTCCATTTTGTCCGTATCAGTAATCATGTACGGGGAAATGTAACCGCGGTCGAACTGCATACCTTCTACGACTTCAAGTTCAGTAGCGAATCCACGGGATTCTTCAACAGTGATAACACCGTCTTTACCTACTTTTTCCATAGCTTCAGCAATCAATTGGCCCACTTCTTCGTCAGCAGCAGAGATAGCAGCTACTTGAGCGATAGCTTGGGAATCTTCGATTGGCTTAGCGATTTTTTGCAATTCTTCAACTGCTGCACGAACTGCTTTGTCGATCCCTTTGCGAATAACCATTGGGTTAGCGCCTGCAGTTACGTTCTTCAGACCTTCACGGATCATAGCTTGTGCCAGAACCGTTGCAGTTGTAGTACCGTCACCGGCTACATCGTTAGTCTTAGTAGCAACTTCTTTAACCAGTTGAGCACCCATGTTCTCGAATGCATCTTCAAGTTCGATTTCTTTAGCGATAGTTACACCATCGTTAGTGATAAGCGGGCTACCAAATTTCTTCTCAAGTACCACGTTGCGACCTTTTGGTCCAAGTGTAACTTTTACCGCATTTGCCAAAGCATCTACACCGCGCAACATAGAGCGGCGTGCTTCTTCACTAAATTTAATTTCTTTAGCCATTGTGTAATTACCTCCTAGAATTTTTTGTATATCACGTTACTTTAAGTAGTTTAGATTTAGCTTATAATCGACTCTCGCTTAGTCAAGAATCGCGTGAATGTCGCTTTCTTTCATAATCAAATATTCTTTACCTTCGTATTTGATTTCTGTTCCTGCATATTTAGAGAAAAGAACACGGTCGCCTTCTTTTACTTCGAGCGCTACACGTACTCCATCTTTCAAAGCTCCGCTACCTACTGCAATAATAGTTCCTTCTTGTGGCTTTTCTTTCGAGGAGTCCGGAAGCACAATCCCGAATGAAGTGGTTTCCTCCTGCTCGCTCGGTAGCACCAATACGCGTTCACCTAAAGGTTTGATCATGAAAAAATAGCCTCCTTTAAAATTATGTTATTTTGCTTCAAAACATAGTTTAGAACTTACCTGTCTTACTTCAAAATCTCTGGTGTTTATGAAAAATATCAATTGGACGCTATGAATATCTGGTCCATCTCATATTTTCCATAAGCATTAGCACTCGACAGCTTGTAGTGCTAACAACAATTTTTATGATACTCAACTTGAGCCCGGATTTCAAGTCCTTTTACACAAATTCGCATTTGTTTTCGTAAAAAATAACGTTTCACTGGTTGTCCTAGGCACACACTCTATACATTCTATCCACAGGGTGTGAAAATATGCGTATGATTTCAGTAGTCTCAACTGTACCACCTACGCCCGAACATTTCAAAAAACGGGGGTTTAAAACAAAAGAACTGTCTCTTTCGTAGAAAAATCTACTTAGTGACAGCCCTCTTATCATCATTCCTCACTCTTGGTGTACTGAGCTTCCCTTGCCGCATCCGCAGCAAGCTGTTTGCGATAGACGAAGGCGGACAGGAATACGCTAAACTCATACAACACAAGCAGTGGAATCGTCACCAGAAAGTCTGAGATGAAGTCCGGAGGAGTGATGACTACAGCAATAAAGACAAGCGTGAAATAAGCGTATCGACGCATTTTACGCAAGCGTATCGGGTTAAGAACCCTCAGTTTGGTCAGAAACATCACCAACAGCGGTAGCTCAAACAACAGCGCTAAAGGTAGCACCAGACTGAACATGAAGTTGAAATATTGCGCAATTCCGTAGGTCTCTTCCAGTCCCATACTCCGGGTGATAGAGATTGTGAACGAAAGCGCCATTGGAAATACAACATAATAAGCAAAAGAAAGTCCGATTAGAAAAAGAACAAAAACATAGGGTACATAACGTAGTGTTGCACTACGCTCTTCCGGTCGTAAGCCCGGACTAATAAACGCCCACAACTGATAAGCAATAAAAGGAACTGAAATGACTAATGAAACCGCCATTGCGATCTTCATATACATTCCGATACCATCCCAGAATGAGAACGCATGCAGAACAAACCCTTGCGCTAGATCTGTACTAATTAAATAATCGTAGATTGGCTTGGCACAGAACAGCCCCCCTACCAATCCCAAAACAAATACAATCAGCACATAAATAATCCGTTTACGCAGCTCGGTGAGATGATCCACCACCGACATTTCTTCCGATTCGAGAGACATCCTGACACCATCCCATGACAAGAATAGAAACGCCACACCGACTTTATGTATAGCTGTGCCCGTTTCTGCAGAAAGCAGCAACCAAATTGAAAAAGGGACATCTCCTAAGTCTATTAGACTTGAGAGATTGCCCCATTGTTAAATCATTTATTATTCCGGCAGGCGTTTGTCCTGAGGAATATCTGCAGCGACCGTCTGCGGGGCCGTCGGCACAGGAGCTTCGCTCTTCTTCACCGGATCACCATCACCAATGATTTCACGTGCGCCTTCCTTAAATTCACGGAAGGTTCGTCCAACTGCGCGGCCTAACTCTGGCAGTTTATTCGGTCCAAAGAGGAGCAGTGCCAGTATAACCAACAAGATAATACCCGGAGTACCAATTCCACTAAACATTATTATTCCTCCTTGTCCGTCTATCCGATCATGGTATCGATTACGATAATCTAATAATACCATAACTTATGTCACAGTTACATCCACTATCTTCTATAAATAGTTTATCCTTGTGACGTGACAAGAATATGACAATGTTATTGGCGGTATTGGCCAGTTACCATGAGTAACGCTTCAGGTAGTTGATCCATAATGGCTGCTAAATTCTCATGAACACCCTTCGGTGTGCCCGGTAAGTTGACAATCAACGTGCGTCCACGAATGCCGCATATCCCGCGGAACAGCATCACCGCACGGTTTTTTTGCATCACCGTACTTCGCATCGCCTCAGAAAGTCCAGGCACTTCCCGTTCGATTACACGCCGGGTTGCCTCTGGAGTCACATCACGTATCGCTAAATCCGTACCTCCGGTAGTCAATACCAGATCTGCTTGAAAATAATCTGTGAGTTCTATCAAAGCTGCGATAATCTCATCTTGTTCATCGGGCACGATCCGATATTCAACGATCTCGCCTCCAAGTTCCTCTTCCACCAGCTCCCGAATAACCTGGGCGCTCGTGTCTTCCCGTTCGCCCCTGGCCCCTTTATCGCTGGCCGTTAGGATTGCTGTTTTCCACGCCATAGGTTTGTCCTCCCTCTCTATGTATAATTGGCTGTACAGTGCAGCCCACTTGCTTCAGCGCATCGAACGTCAGCTCTGATCATGGTTCAAGCGCGTAATCTCCATTCTTGCCCCCACTTTTAGTCACTAAGAGCGTTGGTCCGATAATCATGTCCTTCTGAAGAGCCTTGCACATGTCGTACACCGTTAGTGCTGAGGCAGAAACAGCGGTCAATGCCTCCATTTCAACTCCGGTCTTTCCGGTAGTATGGACTGTTGCTTCTATATAAAGTTCATCTTCGCTGTTATCGGAGAAGCGGATGTCAATACCGGTAAGTGGGAGCGGATGGCACATCGGAATCCAGTCAGACGTCTTCTTGGCCGCCATAATTCCAGCGATCTGCGCAACGGCAAGTACGTCTCCTTTACTGATCTTGCCTTCCTTGATGGCACTAAGCGTCTCAGTTGCCATCTTGATCTTACTCCGCGCGACAGCTGTCCGCTTCGTAATCTCCTTTTCGCTCACATCCACCATACGAGCTCTTCCCTGCTCGTTAAAATGGGTCAATTCCACGGCTCACTCTCCTTTTCGGCAGTGCACTATGCCATTTTCAGTAATCAGCATGTCCATAAAGGCATCATGCTCATCCATGGGCACTTTCGGAACCAGTTGCATACCAAAGGCTAGCCCGATCCAGACAGGGGGCTTCGCAGCAGCATACTCTTCCGTCTCCCATGACGCACGCAATCGATCATAGTATCCTCGGCCGTAACCAAGCCTGCCTCCCTGAAGATCAAAAGCCAGCCCCGGAACAAACACAACATCCGGTAGTGTAACAACTTCAATCTCTTGTGAATCTTTGCCGGATACAATAGGTTCATGGATACCATACGCCCCCGGCTCAAGCTCACTCCAAGCGTTTACCATATGGACACTCATTGCACCACTTGCCGGAATGACACGCGGCAGCAGTACCCTGCGCTGGTCCTTCCACGCCTGTGTAAGAAGCGCGTTGGTATCGAGTTCAGAACGGAAAGATACATAGGCCATCAGTGAGGCTATGTCTTTCGTCTTCAGCCACTCTGATGCATGCTTGCAGACCAGAAAAGACAATTCCCTTCTCTGGTCCGAGGAGAGCTCGTTTCGGGCGATGGTCTTCTCAGTTCTTAGTTGTTGCTTTGCTTTGGAGATCACCGACTCCTTGCTTGACATCGTCGGCCACCCCCATATATTTATCCCAAGCTTATCCTTGTTTGTAAATCCAGTTTACCACTCTTCTCCCCGGTTCGCCAAGGTGGATAGGACTGTGTTTCTGGGCCAGGTCGTTATTCTCTGCTTCCGATATATCGAGCTCTCGCTTGGGAAACGCTTTTCATGTAAACTATAGAATAAGTTGTTCATACGGCTGAGGTATAAATGCCAAGGCGAAATATGCAAGGGTGGAGGTTTCATCGTTATGCTTCTTCAAGCGACAGGAATTACAAAATCATATGGTATACAGAACGTACTAGACGGCATAAGCCTTCAGGTAAATGAAAAGGAACGTGTCGGACTCGTGGGTGTTAATGGTGCCGGCAAATCAACTTTTCTGCAAATTCTGGCTGGTGAAATGTCCTATGACAGCGGTCAAATTCATAAATCAAAAGAAACTACTATCGGGTATTTAGCTCAAAATAGCGGACTTCAATCTGACAAAACCATTCATGAAGAAATGATGGCAGTTTTCGCACCTTTGATCGAAGCCGAGGCTGAGCTAAGAGAGATGGAAGTAAGCATTGCCGATCCTAAGCTGGCAGAGGACCCAAAACGGTACGAAGAACTGCTCGAAAGATATGCCCGCCGATCAGATTGGTTCAAGGACCACGGCGGTTATGAAATGAATACACGAATCCGCAGTGTCCTGCACGGCATGGGCTTCGGCGAGTTCCCACCGGATACACCTATCTCCACACTTAGTGGTGGCCAGAAGACTAGACTCGCATTAGCCCGCATTTTGCTTCAGGCTCCCGATCTTCTAATGCTGGATGAGCCGACGAACCATCTGGATATCGAAACATTAACATGGCTTGAGGATTATCTTCGCAGTTATGCTGGCGGAATTCTGGTCGTATCTCATGACCGTTATTTCCTTGATCGGCTTGTAACTACTATTGTAGAGATCGAGCGTCATCAATCTCGGCGTTATACAGGCAATTACAGCCGATATGTAGATTTGAAGGCTGCCGAATATGAAGCACGGATGAAGCAGTATGAGAAACAGCAAGATGAAATCACAAGAATGGAAGATTTCGTTCAGAAAAATATTGTGCGAGCATCTACCACGAAACGTGCGCAGAGCAGACGCAAAGCGCTTGAGAAGATGGACCGTATTGATCGACCGATGGGCGATCTGAAGAAAGCCAGCTTCTCCTTCGAGCCGGACTTCATGTCTGGTAAAGAAGTGCTGCAAGTCCGTAATGTTGCGGTTGCCTTTAATGATGGTCCACCTTTGTTCAAGGACGCTTCTTTCGAACTGCGCCGGGGAGAAACTGCTGCACTCATCGGTCCCAATGGTATCGGCAAATCTACACTGCTGCAGTGTATGACCGGAACCCGCGAGCCTTCAACTGGAACTGTGAATTGGGGGACTAAGGTAAAGGTCGCTTATTATGATCAGGAACAGACCCGCCTCAATCCAAAGAACACAGTAATGGAAGAGCTATGGAGTGAATATCCAATGATTGAGGAAGCCAGAATCCGTACGATCCTTGGCAACTTCCTCTTCAGCGGTGAAGATGTTCTTAAGAAGATATCCGCGCTGAGCGGCGGCGAAAAAGCACGCGTTGCATTATCAAAGCTCATGCTGCGCGGCGCAAATATGCTCATCCTAGATGAGCCAACCAACCATTTGGATTTAGTCAGTCGTGAGGTTTTAGAATCAGCTTTAATTGATTTCGAGGGCACATTACTCTTCATTTCTCATGACCGTTATTTCCTCAATAAAATGGCTGAACGGGTGCTTGAGCTTCATCCCGAGGGGATCGATCAATACCTTGGCAACTACGATGACTATATCGAGAAAAAACGAGAATTAGAAGAGATTGCGAAAGATGCCGCCGAATTAGCCGCCAAAAACGTCAACAAGGATGCTGCAGTTCCTGAAAAAAACGCTGTTTCCTCCTTCGAAGCGGACAAGCAAGCCAAGCGTGAAGAGCGTAACCGGAAGCGGCGCATTGCTGAGCTAGAGGAAGGCATTGCCTCACTAGAAGAGTCGATCGCTTTTATAGAGAATGAAATGACTAAACCTGAAGTTTATCAGGATTATTTAGCACTTCAAGGTCATGAAGAGGATCTGAAGAACAAAAAAACTCAGCTTACCGATTTATTTAACGAATGGGAAATCCTTGCTGACGAATAATGTAAAATCCGCTTCATAAATATTTTTTCATATTTCTTATTTTGTTCATAAAGAGTTATCCACAGCTCTATGCACAGGTTTCGTGTATAACTCCCTACTAAAAAAGCCCCTTAGGGGCTTTTTTTATGCGTTAAATCGGTATTTTCGAATTACAGGAATTATTATCCACCGAATTATCCACATTATCCACAATTCTCACAAGGTTTCATTGCTAACAAAAATGGTTATAAGGCCATTTTAAAAAGAGCTGACATTGCTGATTTTACGCACTTTTTACACAATTCGTAGAGAATATGTGGATAACGTTGTCCACAACTTGACAAAAGACATAACCCCACCTAAAACCTGTCATCATAAGCTAAAAAAGAACCCGCTATCTCTAAATCAGACAGCGGGTCGATGTATATTAAACGATTTGTGTAGAGAGCAAGGCAGCGTTACAGGCTGCAATATAGGCAATCCCTGCTGCCATGATAATATCTTGATGCGTAGCTGTGCCTCTAAATTTAAGACCTTCCCACTCTACCATCACAGCCGCCTCCGCCTGGGCGTTCTCTCCACTTCCAAGTGAATGCAGCTCAAGTCCCGCAAAATCGATGTCCTCTGAGATGCCTTGCCCAATAGCAGCGATAATGGCTTCAAGCGGACCATCTCCAGTACTAGTATGAGAAGTTTCCTGTCCAGATTTCAAATGGCGAACCGTAACCGCGGCTACCCGGCGCTGGGCACTGCCTGCCAATACCTGAACCTCACCCAGTTCATAGACCTGAGCTTGCTGTCCAGTTGTACTGCTCACCATTTGCAGCAACTGGTCATCACTGACTACCTTTTGGCGGTCAGCGGTCTCTTTAAACGATTCATAAAGTGCATCCAGCTCCGCAGGCTCCAGCGTAATACCATACTTCGCCGCCCGGTCCTTCAGCGCATGTCTGCCAGAATGCTTGCCCAGAATGATCATGCTACGCGGGATACCCAGCCGCTCTGGGTCCATAATCTCATAGGTGCTACGATCCTTCAGCAAACCATCCTGATGAATCCCTGACTCATGCTGGAAGGCATTTCTTCCGACGACTGGTTTGTTATAGGCGATTGGAAAATGCATCGCTCCGCTGATCAGCCGCGAAGTATCATACAGCTTATCAAGCACAATGCCTGTTTCTGCTCCAATCGCATCCCCGCGGGTTTCGAGCGCCATCACAAGCTCTTCCAGTGCGCAGTTCCCGGTACGCTCGCCGACTCCGTTCACAGTGACTTCGATCTGCGTCGCACCTCCATCAATTGCTGCCAGACTGTTGGCTACAGCCAGCCCCAAATCATTGTGACAGTGGGCACTGTAGCTTACCGTTTCTCCACCTCTTGCTCCTAGCCGCACACGTCGGAACATTTCCCCATATTCATGTGGCAATGCGTAACCGACCGTATCGGGCAGATTGATAATAGAAGCGCCTTCCTCAATAACAGCTTCAATCATTTCAATCAGATCATCGATTCCTGTTCGCGCAGCATCCATCGCCGTGAATTCAACGACATCAGAGAATTGACGCGCATAAGCCGTCATCTCGCGGGCTTTGGCTACGACTTCAGCTCTGCTCATACGCAATTGATGCTGCAAATGAATATCAGAAGAGGAGATGAACAGGTGGATCCGCCGGCGTTCAGCATCTTGGGTTGCCCGGACTGCCGCGTCAATATCCCCTTTAACCGCCCGTGCAAAACCGCAAATTTCCACATTTCGCACCTTACGAGAAATCGTCTGTACTGCTGCAAAATCACCAGGGCTCGATATCGGAAATCCAGGCTCCATCACATCAACACCCAGATCCGCAAGCTTATAGGCCAGCAGTATTTTTTGCTCTGGGGTTAGACTTGCACCCGGAGCCTGTTCACCATCTCGCAGAGTCGTATCGAAAATTTGTATACGTTTCTTTACTGGAATAATCATCTGAATTCCTCCTGTTTTCCTCTTATTGGATTCCTTACCCTAACCTATGCTTCAGTGCAGATCCACACGTCGACTTGTGGCCCTGCTAAATTCCCCACCCACTGCTGCCGGCAGCTGATACGAATGAATCCTCTGCACAATTTGGAATGTGCAGAAGGTTCACTCTTGGCGTCTTATATAGCGCCTGAGTCCATAACCTGAGTCGCTTGCAATAAGAACGCAAAAACCCGCCGTCTCTAATAAAGAGACGGCGGGTTACCCCTCCGCGGTACCACTCTTTTTGACGCATAGGCTATTCATATAATCAAGCCGTTAAGCTGCGTCCAGCTCTTCTTCCCGGTCCATCCTGAGGGAGTCAGGATATCTGGAAAGGTCCGATAACGGGGACAGCCGTAGGCAGCGTACTCTTATTTCCGCCGCTCCGCTCCCGGGCGAGATTCAAGACTTTCGGTGACTGCGTCGCACCACCCCGCAGCTCTCTGTTCACCGTCATTCCCTACTACTCCCGTTCTTAGCGTGTATTATATACATTCTCACTACTCAAAATCCATACAAAAAAGCCTGCCATCTCATTCAAGAGACGACAGGCTGTTAACCTTCGCGGTACCACTCTTGTTGATGCTCTGTACCGGTTAAGTTACTGCCGATTCCAATTGAACATCCACTCTACGGTCCAGTATGTTAGATACTCGACCACCCTTTCACGGAGGTTACCCGTAGACGGTGTACGAACGTTCCGGCGACAATTGCCGGTAATGCTTCCACCGTTCCGCTCCCAGACGAGTTCAGGTCCCCTTCGACTGCGTCGCACCTACCCGCAGCTCTCTTATCCCAGAGTATCCTTACTACTTCCGCTCATCGCGTTTCCTTGTATAATTGAACTGATTATACTCGTTAGCTCCAAATGATGTCAATAGGCGGATACAGACCATTGTTCCAATGAGAATCCAGGGTCTGCTACCATATCCAGCGGAGTACCGCCATCATGCTGCCACTTCACGTATGCAGCAGCTCCAATCATAGCTGCATTATCCGTGCAGTATACCGGAGGTGGAATAATAAGCTCAATGCCCTCCGCTTCACAGCGTGAGATCAAAGCCGAGCGCAGGCCAGCATTAGCAGCAACACCTCCACACAGCAATAACTGCTTGGAGCTAGTAGCTTTAACAGCGCGTACCGCTTTTTCCACCAGCACCTCAACCACAGATTCTTGGAACCCGCGGGCAATGCCTGCGACATCTGGCGTGAGACCCTTCATCTTGCTCTGATTCACAACGTTCAGCACAGCCGACTTTAAGCCACTGAAGCTGAAATCATAAGAACCCGGCTCCAGCCATACTCTTGGTAACGGTACAACCTCAGTCGCCCCGCGGGCCAGACGATCCACATGAGGTCCACCGGGATAAGGGAATCCTAGTGCTCGTGCCACTTTATCATATGCTTCGCCTACGGCATCATCACGGGTGCGTCCGATAATTAGGAACTCACCCTCCCGCTCCATATGAACCAGTTCAGTATGTCCGCCGGACACCACTAGTGTCATGCATGGATACTGTAACTCTGCCACTAAACGGTTAGCATAAATATGTCCTGCAATATGATGTGTGCCAATTAGCGGCTTACCCCATGCGAGGGCAAGGCTCTTGGCAGCTACTACCCCGACAAGTAAAGCCCCCACCAAACCTGGGCCTTGTGTAACCGCCACCGCCGACAACTGATCTGGTGTAACCCCTGCTGTAGCGAGTGCTTCTTCTATCACCAGTGTAATTACTTCCACATGCTTACGGGAAGCTACTTCTGGTACCACGCCGCCGAAGGCGCGATGTGTCTCAATCTGACTCGAGATGATATTGGATAACACTTCAGAGCCATCTTTGACTACAGCGACCGACGTTTCATCACAACTCGTCTCAATAGCAAGTATTAGTACAGGCTGAGCTGCGCCCGTTTCTGTCTTCATTTCAAGTCCACGCTTCCTTCCATATTCCCATGCTCCTCGTACTCTGGCAGATCCGCCCACATAATGAGCGCATCCTCGCGATTATCGGAATAATATCCTTTGCGTGTGCCAGCAGATCGAAAGCCTTTTTTACGATATAAATTCTGTGCTACCTCGTTCGATACCCGTACCTCAAGTGTAATAGACTTCATCCCCACATAAGATGCCGTCTTCATCAGCTCTTCGAGCAAACGCTCGCCCCATTTACGTCCACGATAGGCTTCAAGCAGGGCTATATTCGTCACATGCGCCTCATCCACGATGGCCCACATACCGGCATAACCGATAATATGACCAGCCAGCTCCATAACCATATATTTTGCAAAATGATTATGCGTCAGCTCGTTGCGAAAAGCTTCCTCTGTCCAAGGCATCGTGAAGGCTTCCCGTTCAATGATAAGAATGTCAGGAATATCCGTAAGCTTCATCAAACGAAAAACAAGTTCAGCCTCTTGAGCTATCATTGATTCCGCTTCCGTCATGGTTTCTTTAAGCCCCCTTCTCTGCTTAACCGCAGATTGGCCTCCGCTTCTGAGATCTGAGTATAGTTAGGGATCAAGCTATGGATATCATCTTTCTCTACCTGAAGCCGCGCTTCTCCAAGAAATCCTGTCCAGCGGCCTTCCATTTCATAAGGAACTGCAATAGGAACACCAAGATCCTTCAATGGACGAAGCGAATCCTCACTGCCATGAACTGCAGTCTCCCCAACAAACCAAAGAACAGCGGGCTTATTGCCTTCGACTGAAGCCTGTCCTAAACGTTCAGTTAAGTACTCCACCCAATCTGCCATCAGGCGGATGGCATCAGGTTCAAGACGGCTAGGAGCATTATTTCCCTCAGCTGCGAATAATCCTGTATACACCTGTCCTCGGCGCGCATCCATTAGTGGAATGATCCAATCAGGCCCGTAGCTGTTATTCTCGGTAGTTTGTTCCGACGCTTTGGTCATCACGTTATTCTTGAGGGCTGTTTGATATCCGCCCCACGCCACTGCATGTAGACTCGAAATACCGACAACTGGGACATCCCATGCCC
Source organism: Paenibacillus sp. FSL R5-0923 (assembly GCF_038009145.1). Lineage (NCBI taxonomy): Bacteria > Bacillati > Bacillota > Bacilli > Caryophanales > Paenibacillaceae > Paenibacillus > Paenibacillus sp. FSL R5-0923. The sequence continues at coordinate 383,261 of NZ_JBBPAT010000002.1, read as the reverse complement.
ATGCCAGCGTTTTGGCAGCGGTAACTGCGATACGTGTCCCCGTATACGATCCAGGACCCACACCAACAGAAATCCCGCCCAGCATTGCAGCAGTAGTTCCTGTTGCTTGCAGCGCCTGCTCAATGATCGGGAGTAAATGCACCGAATGATTCCGTTCTCCGGAAGCATTTATTTCATGCAGTAGTTCCCCATTCTCTGTAACTGCCACGCCTAATACTGCAGTTGATGTATCCAGCGCTAAAAGCCGCTTGCGCGGCTCTGTATTCTGATTCGTCATATTCCTTAACCCCACTTCTGGATCAGCTGCCGGCAAAGCTCACCATACGGCTCCCCGATTCCGGTCACCGTAATCATTCTTTCATCTGGCCCCACTGTTTCCATGTATATATGCATATGCCGCGGCGGCATTAAATCCGTAATAATACTGCTCCATTCCACCAAGCAGACCCCTTGCCCGTAGAAATACTCATCAAGTCCAAGCTCGTCCGCTTCCTGAAGCGAAATCCGATATACATCCATATGATATAGGGGCAGACGGCCCTCGTACTCTTTAATAATTGTAAAAGTAGGACTGTTTACGATCCCCTTTACGCCGAGATGCCGAGCGTACCCTTGCGAGAATGCTGTTTTTCCTGCGCCCAGATCGCCGTCCAAGCCGATAATCATCCCTGGCGTTGAAGCAGTAGCTAGAGCAGCTGCAAGCAACTCCGTATCCTGGAGGCTGTAAGAACGGTAAGTGAACACCGTTTCGTCTGTATTGTCCAACTACAACTACCACCTTTTAAAATATACCTGCCAAAAACCATTACTATTAATTATATCGGTATGCTCCATCCATCGCAACAACTGTCCCAATTCAATCTCCCATGCCAGTATGCCAACAATAGAAAAAGAGACCTCTACGCAAAAATAAGCATAAAGAGTCTCTTTTATAAAAGTGTAATTTAGCTTATCTCAGCTTTTTGAACAAACCTTGTTAATGATCTTGCTCTTCTAACCGTTCAACGCCTACCGTATGCGTATTCGTTGGTCGAGAGCCCACTTGAACCGTAGCCATTCCGTTCTGTGCATCCACATGCTCAATCCATACAGGTTCTCCATCCAAATGTACACTTACCGTCTCTTTAGAAGCATAAATATCCTGTGCTCGTTTGACGTCCACCACTGTTCTCCTCCTTTATTTTACCTAAATCTCACGATTCTAATGGCGAAGTTTCTTCGAGGGTTGATTCCGCATCAAGCTTCTCCGAGTCCGAGACCTGACTTGCTTCCGGTGGAGCTATAATGCTGTCCCAATCCACAACTGTCGCTGGGATATCCTGCTCGCTCAGCGCATCGATCCACTCGTTTCCACGCGGTTCCATGACTTAGTATTCTCCTCCTCAGCTTTATTAGCCTGATTTTATATTTTCCCATGCTTCACAAAAAATGCACCCGGCTAGAAAAGCCTTTCCTGCCTCATACTAACCCAAAGCAAATAACTTAGATCAGGAGGCGTTTCTCATGCATACCGTTTGGAAAGGAGCCATCAGCTTCGGGCTAGTGCATGTTCCGGTTAAAATGTTCTCCGCTACGGAAGACAAGGACATTTCTCTGCGTTATATCCATAAGGAATGCGGCAGCCCACTGTCGTATGTACGTAAATGTCCGGTGTGTGACAAAGAGGTGGCTTGGGAAGAAATCGGCAAGGGTTATGAATATGAAAAAGGGAAGTTTGTTCTATTCGACAAAGAGGAACTGGATCAATTGACCGACGAAAGCAGCAAAAGCATTACCATACTCGACTTTGTTGATCTGACGGAGATCGATCCAATTTATTTTCAAAAAACCTATTACTTATCTCCGGATCAGGCTGGGACAAATGCATATCGGCTTCTTATGGAGGCCATGCGTCAAACTGGAAAAATTGGCATCGCCAAAATATCGATTCGTTCCAAAAGCAGTCTGGCTGCTATTCGTGTGCTGGAGGATTGCCTCGCCATCGAGACTATTTTTTATCCTGATGAAGTGCGACCGGTCTCGCAAGTGCCTGGCCTGCCCGAAGCAGGGACGGTGAATGATAAAGAGCTGGATATGGCCAAGCTGCTCATTTCACAGCTATCCACGCCTTTTGATCCGGCAAAATATACCGATGATTATCGCCAGCGTATGCTTGATCTAATCTCACATAAAATTGCAGGCGAGGAATTTCATATCGCTCCTGCCAAACAGGAGAGCAATGTAATTGATCTAATGGCAGCATTGCAGGCCAGTATTCAGGCTGTACAGCATATTCCTACAGATCCGGGTCCTTCATTAACAGGTACTAAGAAAACAAAAACTAAAGCGGCTCCGGCTGCCAAAAGAAAAACAGCCAAGTCTAAAGCAGCAGCTGAGCCTGCCGATCAGCAAAACGAAGCTTCCGGGCCGATTCCAGTCATCGCACCAAAACCGAAACGCCGCAGCGCAAAAAGCAAAACAACCGTATCTTAGGAGGCTCTGCTGATGAAGCTTCAGCCTATTATTCCTTTTGAACCTATACTGGCTGGGCAGCTTCCAGCAGGCAACCAGTGGATTGCACAGATTAAATGGGATGGCGTTCGCATGTTGTCCTATTACGACGGAAGCACTACTCAGCTTATTAACAGACGTGGAAATTACCGTACAGCGCAATACCCTGAGCTTACTGATGTAAATACTTATTGCAAGGCTGATTCCGTTATTCTTGATGGTGAGATCATTGCACTGGGGGACGGCAAGCCCTCATTTCACGAAGTTATGCGGAGGGATAGCTTAAAGAATGGCTCCACCATTTCCGTCGTTAGGTATCAGGTTCCTGTCATTTATATGATTTTTGATATTCTGTTTTATAATGGCCAATCGACGATGGATCAGCCTTTATTCTCACGGCAGCAGCTGCTAAACGATATTCTGCTGCCGCATCCCCACGTACAGGCCGTACCCAGTTATACCGATCCCACAGAATTATTCGCCGCCGCTCAGATTCAGAGCTTAGAGGGAATCGTCTGCAAGGATATCAACAGTACTTATGCTCCCGGTGGAAAAGATAAACGCTGGCAGAAACGCAAAATCATTTCTGATCTTACGGCAGTAGCCGGGGGTGTAACGTTCCGAGACGGCATCGTCAATGCGTTACTTCTTGGGCTGTATGATGATAAAGGGAATTTGCATTATATCGGACATGCCGGGCCAGGAAAATTGACTGTACAGGATAAACGCGACTTAACTGCAGAGGTACAGCATTTAAAAATAGATCAAATGCCCTTTACAGCTGATCCCCAGCGAGGGAAGGGTGCTTTTTGGATAAAACCGAAGCTTGTCTTCAAAGTTCATTTTTTGGAATGGAATACCTCAGGCACTCTTCGTCAGCCGGTTACTCAAGCTAGGGTAGATCTTCCTCCCGAATCATGTACTATGGAGCAAAAAGGATAAACTCTTTCCAAAAAAACGTCCTCCCGAATTTATCGAGAGGACGTTTCTTATTGCGCTGTAAGACTCGTTACAATGGTCTCCAGCTCTGCTTTTGTCTGCGCAGTATTTTTCGTATTCGTAAGCGTATAATCAATACTTCCATCCGCACTGGACCATACAAGCTGGACTTTTAGATCTCCATGGTGAGGACCAAACACCGTGTAAACTGCTTCAACCCCGTTGATGGTCAAATTTTCATCCTGGTCACCAGGCAGCTGCGCTAAAGTAACCCCTTCCGGAAGCGTATATGCTGGAGCTGATTTTAGATTCAATCTCTCCCCATTTCGCAGATAAGTGATAGAAGTTTCTGTATCGCTCCACTTTAAGCTTTGTGAGATCACCTTTTTACCAGCAGCTTGTGCTTTAGCTTTTACCTGATCTCTGAGGGTTTTATACTCTGTACTGAAAAACTTCGGAAGCGCTGGATTTAAAACGACATCCTGCAGCTTATAATCCTCCGGGAGAGAAGCTGGTATCAAGAGTGACTTTCCGCTTAATGAAGATAACTTCTGCGCTGCTTCATTTGTAGAACTGAATCTGTATGGCATATAGCTTACACTCAAATCTTCCTCTGGATTAGATTTTTTGTCATTAACATAGAGAGCCTTAATTTCTCCCGCTTGTAGGGGAACAGCATATTCTTTGGCAATCAAATCCTTAATCGTTGGCGATACCGGTGGTGATTTCTGCTCAACCGGAACCGTACCTTTGCTTTTATTATTACTCCCCGCAGGCACTGCGCCTGCTGTTCCACTTACCGCACTCATTAACACTATCAGGCTCAAAGCCGTGATGGCCGCACTTTTTTTAATCATCATTATAATATCCTCCCTTAACCCTTGGTTATTTGATCATGCTTTTAGCTACAGCCAACATTTCATTTGTCGTCAGCTTACTGACCCGATTGTCTGAAAGGGTATATTGTATTGCGCCTGATTTATCCAGCCACACTAGCTTAGTGTTGAAACTTGCTTCTTTAGCCGAATCGGTTGTAAGAATTACTTTCCTACCGTTGACCGTCAGTTCTTTCTTAGTTTCCGAAGCTCGTACAAAAGGCACCGCTCCTTCGGGAAGTTTGGCGGGCGGCACTCCAGTTACAATGCTAAAATTGGCTTTTCCTTTGGCATACAGCTGCATAGACAAGTTCGTCTGGCTCCAGCTGATGATCTTACTAAACAACTGTTTGTTGGGATCACCTGCCGCCGCTGCTGCCTTTAGTTCCTGCTCTAATTGTAAATACAGCTCTGAATCGTTTGCTACAGACGGTGGATAAATGATGGCTGTCGCCAGAGCAAAGCCCTTAGGAAGATTTCCAGGCTGTGGTGTAGCTGGACCCTTCAACGCTTTGAATTTAGCAGCAAAGGATTTGTAGTCTTTAAAAACAAATCCTTTGCCAGAGAAGCTGATCGTATCCTGAGGGTTAGAGACTTTGTCACGTACGTAGTAGGCCAAGTTCGTACCTTCCTTCAATCCCGCTACCAGGGCCTGCAGTTCCTTCTGGAGCTTCTGATCGGTTGGTACTGCAGTCTGCTGCCCAGATGCAGCTGCGACCGAAAGAAACAAGCCAGGCGCAACCCCACTTACAACTACTCCTGTTCCTAACAAGGTTGCTGCCGAGAGCGCGATCAGTGTTTTTTTGAGTTCATCATTTAGCTTCAATTTCTAACATCCTCTCCTTCTAATAGGGTGAATGTAAGCTCACCCTGTTTTCAACTACACTTCTATAACACTCCAGCATGAGAAAAAGGGACTTTTTCTCACAAAAAAAGAGGCCGCCCCAAGCAACCATCATGGCTTTTGGGACAGCCTCTTTTTTGTTCTTAACATTACAAATGACGCGCCAAGTGATGCAATATGTGAAGCACCTATAGAGTAATTGGGGAATTTCTCCCTAAAATTCAGCGATTTCTGTTCATCGGACTTATAATTAGGGAAAACTTCCCTGAAATTTGGCCTATTCGGCAATGAATAAAGAAATTCCTATGATTATTAGGGAGGAATTCCCTGATTTCGTTCATTTAGAGCGAATATCGGTTATTTTTAGGGAGTTTTTCCCTAATTAGTTTAAAGCACGTAAATCACACATAGCACATCGCCCACCGCCCCAACCAGTAGCATAGAACACTACGCGTGGCATATCGTCACATGGCACAGTAAAATCCATTACTTTTCCTATTCCATAAAAAAAAGCTGCCTCCCAAGTAGATTTCACTACTTTTGAGACAGCTTCTCATATTGTACGGATAGAACAACAGTAGCTAGCGAATAAAACTATTGGCAATCACTTGCCATTGTTCACGGGTTAAACTGTTATTCAATCCATCATTTAGACTACGAATCGTCTGGCTGGATTCATCATACCAATACAAACGATTCTGGGAAGACCAAGTCTGCTCCCCCTTCTCTGTACTCGCTGCGATAAAAACTGCTTCTTTACCAGTACCTGTCATAGACCATTTTTCGGCAGTCTGACCTTCCAAGATAGACACTTGCGTTGGATAACCCCTAAAAGCGCTCTGCATTAAGGATAGTGTAATTCTTTGATCCCCCTTATGGTAGGTAACCTCAGCACTCTCTATGGCATTCACAGCGATCTTCTCCATAAACAGCTTTTGGCCTGTTTTATCGACCTTTGCTTTTTTTTGAAATTGTTCAAGCATTTCTTTATATTCTGTGCTTATCGACATGTAAGGAGAAGCGGCCTTAAAAGTGGCTTGCTCAAATTCATAACCATTAGCAAGTATGGAAGGCAGCTCGGGCCAGAAATCGCCAGTCCCTTTTAATTCTTTTACGAATTCTTGATATTTAGAATACACCGGAGAACTGAAAGCGAACTGCAATTGATTTCCATAGCCTAAACCTTTGGCTAACTTTGTAAACTCAGCATCATTCACATAATAAGCAGCCATTTCTCCAGCATTCAAGTGAACAAGCGCCTGCTCTTTATAAGTCGCTAATAAACTCAGATACTTCTCTATCGCAGGAGAGGTCGAAGGAACAGGGGTATTATAGTGCACCGTCTTCACAACAGCCTTCCCTCCGCTGTTCACTAGTGTAATAGCTCCATCCGAAGGCTTGGTGATATCAATTGCAGACTGGCTATCAAGTTCCGTTAAACTTCCAAGGCCAGACAGCTGAAGGGCACCAAACCCGATCATCCCCAGCAATATAGCTGCGGAGACTCCTGAGAGAAGTCTCTTTCTAAATTTAGATGGATGCGGGATTGTCTTCTCTTGCTTCTGCATAACAGGATCTCTCGGCTCTGAGAATGACTCCAGCTCGTCTCTGAGATTCGCCATTTCTCCGTCCATCGTTTTCTGTTGTTCATGAATCGCCCTTACCCGCTTCATAACTACTGCTTTTACATCTAGTTCGTCGCAGTTCCCCAATGCGTCCATTTTCTTTATCATTTTCTCTTCAACACAGCTTCGTTGCCCCACCATTCCGTCCCCCCTTTCTGAGCATTCATCATTTTGCCAAGCTTCGTAATCGTACGCCTGTATTTCTTCTTCACAGCATCAGTATTCTTATCGAGGATCTCCGCAATTTCCGGGAAGCTCTGTTCCTCAAAAATTCGCAGCACTAACAAGTTTCGCTCCTCTGTCTTCAGCTTCGCGAGGGCAAAAGTCAGATGCTCGTTAAATATGTAACGGTCCATCAACTGTTCCGGGCTTTCTGCAGGCGGATCCGGTTGAAAAAGCGCCATAATCTTCAAATGTCTTTGGCGTTTGCGGATCAGACTGAGGCAATGATGATAGGCAATTTTATATAGCCAGGAAGAAAAGCTCGCGATAGGGCGATATGTGCCTATATGCTGATATGCCTTCACTAGAATATCCTGTACCGCATCCTCCGCTTCCGTACGGCTCCCAAGCAGCCGGCAGCAATAGCGGTAAATCGGCTTTTGAAAAGCTTCGACGATAAGGGCATAGGACTCTACCTCGCCTGCCTGTACCCGAACGACGGTGTGTTCGATCCCGTCCAAAATCAGCAAACTCCCCTTTCACATAACCGTATAACCTTATAACTCTTATGATCATCCAAAAGGGACACTTTGGAAATATTTTTTTCATGAAAAGGAACAGACTGGCACATAATACCCTCATTCCTATAACAGAGAGGAGGTTCAGGATGCCAGCAGCCATCAAAGGCACAATTACTGTAGACGGCCAAGAGATAACCATCACCAACCCAGAGAAGCTGCTATGGCCGAATTGCGGGATTACGAAGCGGATCTATCTGGAAAAGCTCGCCGCCCTCTCTCCCTACCTGCTGCGTTATTGTCGAGATCGGCTGCTAACCGTAATACGTTATCCGCATGGTATCTCTGGAATGTCCTTTTATCAGAAAAATGCACCTGATCCTCTTCCAGCCTTTGTCCAGACCGCTGTTCACGAGAATATTAACTATATCAAGCTGCAAGGTTTACCTGAGCTGATCTGGCTGGGTAATCTGGCTGCTTTGGAGTTTCATCCTTCTTTGCATTATGTAGGTAGCGAGCTGCCTTGTGAATGGATGATTGATCTAGATCCGTCGCGTGAGGTCGAGCCCCGTATCATGGAAGCAACTGCAATCGTAGGGACGGTCCTAACCTCCCTTGGTTTATCCTCTGTGCCCAAAACCTCCGGGGCTACCGGGGTGCAGATCATCGTTCCTATCGAGACTGGCGTTACTTTTGATGGATTGCGAAAAATCGGACACTTTGTGGGTCGTTATGTCACTGAAAAGCACCCCGATTTATTCACCTTGGAGCGTCTGAAGAAGAATCGGGGAGAGAAAATCTATTTTGACTACCTCCAGCATTACAGTGGCAAAACATTAGCTGCACCTTACACACCACGTGCCAGGCCGCTTGCTACAGTATCCACACCATTGCTCTGGAAAGAGGTTCAGCAAAACGTATCTCCTACTGATTTTCATCTGCTCAATATTGAGGAACGCCTGCAACAGATGGGAGATCTTTTGGAAAAAGTGCCACCGCAGCCCGTCAAACAACTCATTGCTAAGCTTCCATAGGGATGGAATGCCACGAATAATGAGCCCAAAAACAGCAATAAGCCCGCAGCATCATTTCATGCTACGGGCTTATCAGGCGTCCCACTCAAGGACAGAAGGTATATTGTATAAGAATACGGCATATCGAGTCTTGTTCACCGTATTTATTGCTCCATTATTCGTAAAAATACCTTCTTTCAGTTAATAGTACTAAAGTGCCAAGCTAAAACGCCTGCGGCGTCCTTTTAGGATGGTAAGCTAATGAATTGCTTTCTTCTTGAAACGGCCACCTTTAACATCATGAATGTTACCTATTGCGATGAATGCACCAGTATCCCAATCCTCAACAATGGATTTAAGCTTAGCTTCTTCCAAACGGGTAATAACCACGAAGATCACTTTCTTATTCTCCCCGGAAAATCCGCCTTCTCCATCTAAATAAGTAACACCACGTCCAAGACGTTCCGTCAAGGCTTCACCGATATCACGGAATTTATCACTAATAATCCATACCGATTTCGACTGATCCAGACCCTCAAGTGTAATGTCAATTACCTTGAATGCAATGTAATAAGCAATTAGTGAGAACATCGCATTATTCCAACCGAACACAAATCCAGCTCCGGATAAGATGAATAGGTTGAAGAACATAACAACTTCACCTACAGAGAAGGGAAGCTTCTTGGCTACAAGAATCGCAACAATTTCTGTACCATCTAGAGATCCGCCAAAACGTACAACTAGCCCTACACCTACACCAAGAATGATCCCCCCAAAAACGGCAGCAAGCATAGGCTCAACCGTAAAGGCATTCACATGATGCAACATTGAAGTACCAATAGACATAAGCACAATTGCATATAAGGTAGATAAGGCAAAGGTCTTACCGATTTGCTTATAACCGATTAACAAGAACGGAAGGTTTAACAGCGTCAATAAAATCCCCAGAGGAATGTCGAATAGATGTGATAAAATAATGGAGATACCGGTAATCCCACCATCAATCATTTGATTCGGTACGAGGAATATCTCAAGTGCAACAGCCATCATTGCTGCCCCAATGGATAACATGATCATTCGCTGCGCGAACTTAGCCATTTTATGTGTTCCGGTCTTCTGCAGCTTGTTCTTTTCCTCTTTGGCAATCATTTGTGGACTCACATTCATAGAACTCCCCCTACAATTTAACAGTATAGTGTTGAAACATTCGGAAGTATAATTATAATCTATACTTTCTTACATTTCTTCTTATACAATTATTATATCACAAAATAAGCCCTAATAATGAATGGAACACGTTATATCCTTCGAAAAATTCAGATTTAGTCCTCTTTCCGCTCATAATAGCGGAGATAACAACTGACACAGCCCTTCACCGAGTTTGACAATTCTCCCTCTCTCCTTAAACTTTACAGGATCAATAAATTCACTGTGCTTTTGATCCTTCTCAAACCCTGTGACTAGAGGGGATATAGCATCAGGATGTATCAGCACAGCAGTCAATTCAAAGTTAGAATAAAAGCTGCGCATATCCAGATTTGCACTCCCCACTGTAGCGAGCAGATTATCGATAATCATGATTTTGGCATGCATAAATCCTTTAGTATAGCGGTAGAATTTAACTCCAGCGTCTTGTAAATTTTCTAAATAAGACAAAGAAGCATGATAGACAAGCACATTATCAGGCTTCGCCGGAATGATAATTCTTACATCCACTCCACGAAGTACTGCACTTTTCAAGGCCCGGCAGATGGCAGGATCAGGAATAAAATACGGTGAAGTAATCCAAATCCGCTGTTTAGCTGCACATAAGGCGGCAAAATACATCTCTTGAGAGGCGTCCATTGCAGCATCCGGACCACTCCCTACAATCTGCACTGCTTCTTGTGACTCACAATTATGTTTTGGGAACAGACGCGGATGGCTTGTGCTTTCGCCAGAGGCCAATCTCCAATCCTTTAAGAAGACATACTGAATATAATATACTGAGTCTCCTTCGAGACGCAGATGGGTATCACGCCAGTATCCCATTTTGAGATCCTTCCCCAAATAATCATCCCCTATATTCATTCCACCCGTGAAGCCAACGAGGCCATCTACCACCAGGATCTTCCGATGATTACGGAAATTAAAACGACGGTCTAACAGAGAACTAATCGGAGGTAAAAAAAAGTGGAACTCCACCCCAGCATTTCTCATCGTTCGAATAAACCTACGACTTAATTTATGACTGCCCAGACCATCACAAAGCAAGCGTACCTTAACGCCCTGTCGCGCCTTCCGAATCATAACATCTTGAAATTGCTCACCGATCTCATCATCACGATAAATATAAAATTCCATATGTATATGTTCTTTCGCTTCTTCCATAGCTTCCAGCATAGCATCATACGCTTCTCTCGCAGATGATAATACCCTGCTCTTGTTATGACCAGTAATTGGTCCTTCTGCGATCTTAGAAAGCAAATCCAATAGACCCTTATTATTCTCAAACTGAGTGTTCCCACTCTCAGTAACATCCTTTACTACCTTAATATTGCCAGAGACATGCGAACGAATTTCACGAAATAGTGTAGTACATCTTTTGTTTAATTTTCGATTCTGTCTATAATCACGGCCCAGAAAATAATAGAATGCCAGACCCAGCGGCGGACAACAGAATGAAATGAACAACCACGCCAAAGCCCTTTGCGGGCGACGAAACTCCATAAATACAATTACTGCGACCTGAATAATAAAAAGACTTAGAATTATCGCAAAAATCTTCAATTCCCTACCCCCTTCATTAATAAAACAGTTACCAATAGACTCGCTGCGACGATTCTATTACTGGTTTTGCCGTAACTCTCTTTCTTTATTCAAACAAACCGTTGTCATGTTCCTGAAAGATATGGAATACATAGAGTAGTAAGACAATTCGGGATGAGCCTAATGCAAGTAAGGTCGTTAGCTTCGTGTATCGTAAGGCGGCTGCCATATGCCGCAGAAAGGAGAAGCCATGAAGAGTCAGCCAGATCATAACCGGATTACGCTGCTCGTCGTAAGGGATGCCGGACGCCCAGTCAAACAACTCCAGATCTCCAAGCCACTTGCGTTCGCCCTGCCGGCAGCAGCAGCCCTGTCCCTCTCCAGTCTGGTCACCTCTATGCATTTCCATGCCTCGCAGTCGATCTCACAACTGGAAGCTGAGGCAGCCGCACTATCACTAACCAATCTCCGCATGGAAATGAAGGTCGCTGACAAGGATAAGGATCTAATGCAGCTTCGTACTCAAGTCAGCGAGCTATCAGAAGAGGCAGATAATATTAAAGACAAGCTGAAGAGTGTAAATGCGCTGGAACAGGAGTTGCAGTCTTTGATTAACAAAAGCAAAGGCTCCGCCGCTGAAACAAAAGAATCAAAAACGGGATCAACCGCTTCAAACTCAACCTTAGGCTTATCGAGCCGTAACGCTGTGCCAATCCCAAATGAGACATCTTTTAAAGCTACAATCACATCACAGGTAGGCGGAGAATATATCGCGTCTTATCAGAACGAATCGCTGAATCTAGTGGAGGAAACAAAAGACGATTTCGAAGAGATCCACGGTATGCTCGATGAAATGGTGGAAAGTATTACTCAAACTATCACTCTGGCGGAGCATGCGAATAACGTTCAAGCAAATCAACAGGCAAAAAAAGCTCAAGCTGAAAAAGCCAGACTAAATGCAGCGGTACTCTGGCCTACAGATTCTAGGGTCATCTCCTCAAGCTTCGGCTACCGAACAGATCCTTTCAAAGGCTTATCCGCGTTCCATTCAGGTGTCGATATTGCCGGGAACTTAGGCGATCCTGTATATGCCGCCTTAGACGGGGAGGTCGTTACCTCCGAGCAGATGGGTGCGAGAGGCAAGTATGTCGTGATCAAGCATTCGAACGGGCTTGAAACCTGGTATATGCATCTGCAGGCAATGAATGTATCTGCGGGAGACATGGTTAATAAGGGGCAGAAGATCGGTTTGCTTGGAAACACTGGTCGAAGCACAGGACCTCATCTTCATTTCCAGGTAGTAAAGCAGAATAAAACTGTGGATCCATTGGATTATGTTAAACCCTAAACGTTAATGTAAAAATATATGAAATAGGAGGAATTTATACATGTGGAATAAGCGGCAGCAGCGTGCCTCTATCAAGTCTACTGACTCTCTGATTGGGCATGGGGGTACGCTCGAGGGTAAAGTACATTGCGATACGAACCTGAGGATTGAAGGTACCTTTAGCGGAGAAATTATATGCAGTGGTGTAGTCACTGTAGGTGAGGAAGGCACGGTGCGCTCCAGTATTAGAGCAGAAGAGATCGTTATCGCTGGTAAAGTATATGGAGATGTTACCGCAGACCGTAGGCTCATTATGACTGGTACTGGCGAGCTGCACGGTAATATTTCTGCAGGAGCACTCAGTATTATGGAAGGCAGCCTGCTTAATGGGTCCATCGCCATGCAAGAACAGCCCACCTCTGAACAAGCAGGTGAGCTCAAAAGTAATACGAAAAAGGACAAGACAGCAAAACGTTCCTCCAAAGCAGAAGAAACGCTTGAAGCCGGTTAATCCTATTTTTATCCAGCAACGTCCCGTTTACGGAAGACAAACCAGGAAACTGCTAAGAATATAACATAATACACTGCCAGCACAGCAATGGAGAAGCCTAGTGTAGCACCACCTGGACCAATATCAGATCCCATGTAGAGCCTTAGATCCATATGAGTGAAAATTAAATATCTGGCCCATTCGAACACATCCGGATTAAGCAAAGCAGCGAAAATACCTTGGGCAAACATGATAAACATAGATAACCCTATCGCCAATCCACTTGCACGGAATACGGAAGAGATCATAAAAGCAAGCGTAACCGTCAAGAAAAGAGTGACATAGCGGCATAGGAGATCTATAAAGGAATACTCAGCAGGACTCCAAGCTGTAATGGAAGACAGTGTGTCTCCAGTTGGAGAGGCGAAAATAAACGATGAAGCTAAACCAAAAACAATCAATACTGCAGTACAAAGCAAGCTAAACAACACAATGCTAATGTATTTCGAGAGCAAGATCTGGGAACGGCTCCACGGGCGAATCAGCAGCATTTTGATGGTTCCCCAGGTAAATTCGCCCGCTACGGAGTCAGCAGCTATAACAACAACGAAGATCGTATTCAGGAAGAATACAACACTCACTATCATTTGGAAGCTGTCCCAAACGCCTAAGCGTGATGCAGGGTTATCCGTTGTGAAATACATAAGAGCCGGAAGAAACGCACTAAACACTGCTAGAATAATCAGCATAATCCATGTGCGAGCACGACTATATATCTTGATGTTCTCATTATGTATCAACGCTGTAAAATTACTCAATTCCTTCACCTCCTGTAACCTCTAAGAATTGATCCTCTAGCGTACGGGCAAGTGATTTGATACTGTACACTTTAATCCCACCAGCCACTAGTCTGGCATTAAACTCAGCAATTTCTTCACGTGCCGCCTCAACTACAAGCCCACCGCTCTTTAATGTTCCTTGTCCAATGAGAGCAAGTGCAGCTTCGGCATCGTCAACCTCAAACAAGGTTTCTCCGATAGGCATTGTAACATTGCCTACCTCTTTTAGCTGTTTTACCTCAAGCAGTTGCCCATTCTGAATAATGGCTACACTGTCACACATGAGCTCCATTTCGGAAAGTAAATGGCTGGAGACAAATACGGTTGTTCCTTCTTCACGACAGAGTAGGCGCAGATAGTCACGAAGCTCACGTATGCCTTGTGGATCAAGCCCATTGGTTGGCTCATCAAGAACCAGTAGCTTTGGTCGGTTTAGTAGCGCCTGAGCTACTCCAAGTCTCTGACGCATACCTAGCGAATAAGTCTTCACTTTGTCATGAATTCTTTGACCAAGCCCGACCAGCTCCACAACCTCATCAATCCGTTGCTTATTGACTCCCGGTACCATCCGTGCAAATTGTCTAAGATTCTGATACCCGGACAGAAACTTGTACATTTCAGGATTCTCAACAATAGCCCCAACACTTGCAATAGCCTCTTTATAATTATTTTTAATACTATGACCACTAATCAGGACGTCCCCACTGCTAATGGAAATTAATCCCACCATCATTCGTATTGTTGTCGTCTTCCCTGCTCCGTTTGGTCCCAAAAACCCGAATATTTGACCCGGTGGGATATCCAGCGTTAAATCGCTCACCAGCGTCTTAGAGCCTATTTTCTTGGTAACTCCCTGCAGACGGGCAACAGGTTCAGACAGTATTTCTGTATTTGACACAGTATCACTCCCTTTCATTTACAAACAAGTTTACCATACCGTTTTTTTCAGAAAATTACAAAAAAGAAACAGTCTAACGTTGTTTAGACCGAGGATTCGATTCGATTTGAACAAAAAGGGACCTGGCCTCCCGCAAACGAAAGAGTCCAAGTCCCTTATATCACTTCATTCAATATTACCTGTTTTTTTCAGAATGCAGGTATTTAGCCACCTACACGTGCAAGCTCCCGCATATTCGCTTCAAATGCGGCCATCAAAGCAGCCTCGCCGGTCAATCCGGTTTGCTCCACTTTGCGAATCTGCTCCATCATCCGTTTGTAATCCTTCGGAATGACACGAACAAACTTCGGCAAGCTATCTGCCCACTGATCCAATACCCGCGCTCCCGCCTTACTGCCTGTAAGCTCTACATGACGGCTAATCAGCTCGCGCAGCTCTTCGATCTCTTCTGGCTCTTCCACTCTCTCGAGAAGTACCATCTCGAGATTGCAGCGGCCGATGAAGGATCTCTCTGGATCGTAAACATAAGCGATACCACCTGACATCCCTGCCGCAAAGTTACGGCCTGTTTCACCAAGAACAACCACACGGCCTCCAGTCATGTATTCACAACCGTGGTCACCCACACCTTCTACAACAACCTTCGCTCCAGAATTACGAACGGCAAAGCGTTCACCGGCGATACCGTTGATATAAGCTTCTCCAGCTGTTGCTCCGTAGAATGCAGTATTTCCGATAATGATATTGTCCTCAGCTGCAAAGGTAGCTTTTGGAGATGGTTTGATAATAATCTTACCACCCGACAGTCCCTTACCAACGTAGTCATTGGAATCGCCTTCCACCGTAAGTGTGATCCCCTTAGGAACGAATGCACCCAAGCTTTGACCAGCAGAACCGGTGAAATGAAGACGAATTGTATCATCAGGCAAGCCGGCTGCCCCGTATTTACGTGTCAGTTCGCTACCAAGGATGGTTCCAACGGCACGATTAACGTTCGTAATCGGTAACGATGCTTCTACAGCCGTTCCAGATTCCAGTGCAGGTGCAGCCAGATCCAGCAGTTTAGAGACATCAAGCGTCTCTTCCAGACCATGATTCTGACGTTTACTGCAGAAGCGTGTGCTTCCCTCTGGCATTTCCGGTACATGCAGCAGACTACTCAAATCTACGCCCTTCTTCTTCCAATGCTGCGAAGCTTGAGCAGCGTCTAAGCAATCTGTACGGCCAACCATCTCTTGAATCGTACGGAAGCCAAGACTCGCCATAATTTCGCGTAAATCCTGTGCCACAAAGGTCATAAAGTTAACTACATGCTGTGGATCACCCGTAAAGTTCTTACGAAGATCTGGATTTTGTGTCGCTACACCAACCGGACAAGTATCCATTTGGCAGACACGCATCATGATACAACCCACAGCTACTAACGGAGCAGTAGCGAAACCATACTCTTCAGCACCCAGTAATACAGCTACGGCTAGATCGCGTCCGCTAAGCATTTTTCCGTCTGTTTCCAGTACAACGCGGTCACGCAGATTGTTCAGCATCAACGTCTGATGCGTTTCGGCCAAGCCAAGTTCCCATGGAAGACCTGCATGACGAATGGAGTTCATCGGAGATGCACCTGTCCCCCCGTCATAGCCACTTACCAGGATAATATCAGCGCGCCCTTTGGCTACGCCAGCAGCAATCGTACCTACTCCGACTTCAGAGACGAGCTTAACATTAATGTTTGCACGTGGATTGGCATTCTTCAGATCGTAGATCAGCTCTGCCAAATCCTCAATCGAATAAATATCATGATGCGGCGGAGGTGAAATCAAGCCTACACCAGCTGTTGAACCGCGCACTTCAGCCACCCATGGATAAACTTTACGTCCTGGAAGCTGTCCGCCTTCCCCTGGTTTAGCACCCTGAGCCATCTTAATCTGGATCTCATCAGCGTTAACAAGGTAGTTAGATGTAACTCCAAAACGTCCGGAAGCTACTTGTTTAATCGCACTGCGACGGGAATCGCCGTTGCTGTCCGGGATATAGCGGGCTGGATCTTCTCCACCCTCACCAGTATTACTCTTACCACCGATCCGGTTCATTGCAATAGCGAGGGTCTCATGCGCTTCCTTACTAATGGAACCAAAGGACATCGCACCCGTCTTGAACCGTTTCATAATGGACTCCACTGGCTCTACTTCCTCTAATGGAATCGGTTCATAAGCTGACTTGAACTGTAATAAGGAACGAATCGTCAGATGCTTCTCACTTTCACCTTGAACAAGTGCAGCATATTTCTTGTACATCTTATAATCTCCACTACGCACGGAGTGCTGAAGCAGATGAATGGTCTGTGGGTTGAACAAATGATCTTCCCCATCGTTTCGCCATTGATAATCACCACCGGAATCAAGCACTTTATCATTTCCGTCTTTTTCCGTGAAAGCACGGTTATGATGGATAAGTGCCTCGGTTGCTACTTCCTCCAGACCAATACCGCCAATGCGGGAAGGTGTCCAAGTAAAGTAACGATCCACGAATTCCGAGTTCAGACCCACAGCTTCAAAGATCTGCGCGCCCCGGTAGGATTGAATAGTCGAAATCCCCATTTTGGAAAGAATCTTAACTACGCTCTTAGTGGCAGCTTTAATATAGTTCTTCACAGCCTTCTCATGCGAGATTCCCCGCAGTAAGCCTTGGCCGATCATATCATCCAAGCTTTCAAAGGCCAGATACGGATTGACTGCACTCACACCATAACCAAGCAGAAGTGCATAATGATGGACTTCACGAGGTTCACCGGATTCAAGCAAAATACTAACTTTTGTCCGTGTTCCTTGCCGGATCAGATGGTGATGCAAACTCGATACCGCAAGTAGAGCAGGAATCGCAGCATTCTCACGGTCCACACCGCGGTCCGTCAGAATCAGAATGTTATGACCTTTAGCCATAACGCGATCAGCAGCCTCGTTCATACGGTCAAGCGCGATACGCATTCCTTCTGCTCCGAGCTCAGCCGGGAAAAGAATCGGAATAGACATCGACTTGAAGCCTGCACGACGAACATGACGAATTTTAGCAAAATCTTCATTCGAAAGAATCGGTGTGTGCAGCGAGATTTGGCGACAGCTTTCTGGTTCTGGTTTAAGCAAGTTACGCTCTGGTCCAATTGTAGTCGTAGTAGAGGTAACCAGCTCTTCGCGAATAGCATCGATTGGTGGATTCGTTACCTGAGCAAACATTTGTTTGAAATAATTATATAGACGCTGCGGACGGTCTGAAAGCACAGCGAGCGGCGCATCATACCCCATGGAACCTACAGCTTCAGCGCCAGTAGATGCCATTGGTTCAAGCACCTTGCGCAAGTCCTCAAAAGTATAGCCGAACGCTTGCTGCAGCTGCTGAACATTGTCATGCTTAGGATTTGGTAGCTCAGGAGCATCTGGAAGCTCTTCGAGACTAATCAAATGCTCATCCAGCCACTGGCGGTAAGGCTTCTCAGTGGCGATAGCCGATTTGACTTCCTCATCGGAGATAATACGGCCTTCCTTCGTATCCACGAGCAGCATGCGTCCAGGCTTCAGGCGGTCTTTATATAAGATGTCCTCTGCTGGAATGTCCAGTACACCCGCTTCGGAGGATAGAATAATCATGTCGTCCTTTGTTACATAATAACGAGCAGGTCGCAAGCCATTACGGTCCAGAATAGCGCCGATTTGCACACCATCTGTAAAGCCCATTGCAGCAGGTCCGTCCCATGGCTCCATCAAAGTGCTGTGGTATTCGTAAAAAGCTTTCTTGTCGGCGTCCATACTGTCATGATTGCTCCATGGTTCAGGAACCATCATCATGGCTACTTGTGTCAAGGAGCGTCCGCTCAAATAAAGAAACTCAAAGGTATTATCGAACATTGCAGTGTCCGATCCATCCGGGTTTATAACAGGTTTGATCTTACTCAGATCTTCGCCGAACACTTCACTCTTGAACAGCGACTGGCGAGCATGCATCCAGTTCACATTTCCGCGCAAGGTATTGATCTCACCATTGTGGATCATAAAGCGGTAGGGATGCGCACGTTCCCAGCTTGGGAAGGTATTCGTACTGAAACGGGAGTGAACTAACGCGATTGCTGATTCCAGCTCTTCGTTCTGCAAATCCAGGTAGAATTGTCCGACTTGTTCTGTAGTCAGCATGCCTTTGTACACGATCTTACGACATGACAAGCTTGGGATATAGAAGGCTTCAGCCTCTTCTACACCACCGTAGCGAATCGCAAGCTCTGCACGTTTGCGGATGACATAAAGCTTACGCTCAAAAGACAATTCGTTCGTAACCGAGGCCGAGCGACCGATAAACACTTGGCGCACAAAAGGCTTTGCAGCCTTCGCAGTTTTGCCAAGCATTTCATCATAGGTAGGTACATCACGATAGCCGAGTACTTCCTGACCTTCTTCAGCAATAATTTTGCTTAAGAGAGCCTCATGTTGAGCCCGAACTTTCTCGTTATGAGATAGAAAAATCATACCTACACCATAATGGCCTTGTTCCGGCAAAGCAAAGCCAAGCTTCTGGGCTTCACTAGCAAAGAAACGGTGCGGAATTTGAAGCATGATACCTGCTCCGTCACCAGAGTTGGGTTCGCTACCTTGTCCGCCACGATGCTCCATATTAAAGAGCATTGTTAAAGCGTTACTAACAATATCATGGGACGGTTTGCCTTTAATATGGGCTACAAATCCCATGCCGCAAGCATCTTTTTCGAACTGGGGATCATACAGGCCCTGTTTTCCGGGCAGTTCAGTGTGTCTCATCGAACGCAACCTTTCTATTATAAAGTATGGCGTAATCTTTGGAAAATTTTTCAGATTAAAATTTTAATAATTATTCAAGCCAGATTAGTGCTATTATTTTATCACCGGGGTGACAACAGCGCAATTTAAACTTTTTTATGATGCTGATTAACATTTCTTTTTGCGACACAGCTTTAGTGGACAAAAGTTTAAAAAAACTCATCTATGTATAATTATGCATAAATGACGCATAAGAACTTATGCAATGAAAGCGTTTCAAGAATTTTCATCACCCTTGAATGTTTGCAAGAAAAAGGGTTCTATGATTTAAACTCAAAAAAAAGCGCCTCCCGGAGGAGACGCTTTTTAATTACTTTTTTTCAAATTATACAGTCATAGCTTGTTCACTGTTCATTCCAGCTTCATTGTCCCGACTGCGGGTCATGAAGTAAGCGAAAGTAAGAGCAAGGAACCCAAGACCGAAGATTGCAAGCACACCTACGTCACTCCACATTGCACTGAAGTCCCCTGTAGAAATTACTGATTTAAGACCACTAACTGTGTAAGTCATAGGAAGCAGTGGGTTAAAGAATTTCATCCAGTTCGGGATCAATTCAAGTGGGAATGTTCCGGCACTAGTTGTTAATTGGAAAATAAGAATAACGATAACAACAAAACGTCCCGGTTGATCCAACCAAGTAACAATGGATTGAACTACCCATGTGTAAACTAGACTAGTCAAGAATGTAAATAGGAAGAATAGCGGTACACTTTGTACTTCTAGTCCAAGTCCGTACAATACAACCACAGCAGCCAGCATAGACTGGATAAAGCTCATGATTGAGAACGTAAGCGTACGGCTGATAAAACGATTCATACGGCTTGCGCCTATTACAGCTGATTCACGCATTGGAATAACAATTGTAGAAATCAGTGCACCTACGAACAAACCAAGAGATAAGAAGTAAGGAGCAAACCCTGTGCCGTAGTTCGGTACATGATTTACAACTTGATCCTCAATCACAACCGGTTGTGCGAACATTTCCATCATTTTATCTGACTTATTCACGCTGCCTGTTTTTTCAGCAGCATCGCTAAGCTTAGTTGCCAGTTCTGTTGATCCAGATTTCAGATCATCCATACCATCTTTCAGCTCGCCTGCACCGTCAGCCAGTTTTTTCGAACCATCTGCTACAGCACTGATACCGGAACCTAGTTCGCCTACACCACTTAGCAGTTTTGAGGTACCATCGCCAAGCGCTTTACCGCCTTCAGCCAGCTTGCTGCCTCCAGCTGCAGCTTCTTTAAGCTTCGCACCAAATTGTTGCATCCCTGCATTCAGCTTATTGCCACCTGTTACAAGTGCAGATGCGCCTTGTGCCAGTTTTTGCTGTCCTGTCAAAAGCTGTGTGCTACCAGCATTTAATTGTTGCGCTCCATCATGCAACTGAGTTACACCAGCAGCTACCTGCTGTGAACCTGAGTGCAGTTGAGTTGCACCTTGTGCCAGTTGCTCTTGCCCACTGTGGAGTGCAGTAGCACCCTGTGCCAGCTGCTCTTGACTTTGTTGCAGTTGCTCACTACCTTGTGCAACAGCTGCACTAGCTGCTAGGAGCTTCTGTACGGCCGGATTCTGTGCCAACTCAGGACTAGCCTGTGCCAATTGCTGCAAGCCTTGAGCGACCGCTTTAGCGCCCTCAGTAACCTTTGTGCTACCTTCTGCGGAAGCCTGCAAGCCTGCCTCTAGCTTCGCGCTGCCATCCACGGAAGAGGTTAAACCTGCTTCCAGCTTCGCGCTGCCGTCAACTAAAGATTGTGTTCCTGCTTGTAATTTAGTAGTACCATCTACAGCAGACTTCGTACCTGCTTGAAGCTGTGTGGCACCTGTTACAGCTTGCTTCAAGCCGTCACTAAGCTGTTTACTGCCGGCAGCGCTTTGTGCAACGCCATCTTGAAGCTGTGTATGAGCAGCCGACAATTGTTGCAAACCGCCTGCCAAAGTGCTAGAACCCGTTTGAATTGCAGTAGCACCTGAATTTAAATCAGACACACCTTTAGTAAGTGGTTCTACACCATTTTGAAGTTTACCTGTACCATCTGTCAGTACAAGAAGATTATCTTTCAGCTTCAAGGCTCCGTCATCTAGCTTACCAGCGCCATCTGCGATCTTGGAAGCTCCATCTCCCGCCTCGCCCAATCCATCAGAAACTTCTGTAATCTGATTGAATACAGACTCCACATAAGCCTCTGTTACCTTAGCGGATACTTTAGATTTAATTTCTGATACAGCCGTTCCACCGATCTGTCCGGCCAGGAAGTTGTAGCCTTCATTTGGCTCATAAATAATTTTTGCCGGTTGTGGTTCATCATCCAAAAGCGTTGTTGCTTTAGCAGAGAAGTCTTCTGGAACAATAATCGCCATATAATAGGTATTGTCCTCCATTCCTGCTTGCGCTTCTTCTAGTGAAACAAAGTTCCATTGAAAGCCATCGGTTACCTTAAGCTCCTCAACCAGATCATCTCCGGCCTGAAGTTGTTTTCCTTCATAATTAGCACCGACGTCTTGGTTGACCACAGCAACCGGTAACTCATTCATCTTGCCATACGGATCCCAGAATGCCTTTAGGAAGAATCCGCTATACATCACCGGAATAAATAGGATGGCAATCATCGGAATCAGCACCTTTGGATTTCTCAGTGCTGCGCCAAGATCCTTGGTAAATACGGATAATGATTTCATTCTGGTTCTCTCCTTATGAGCTTATGCTCTCTTTAAAATGCTTTGTTTGCGAAATATTACGTAACACTAGGTGACCGTTTTCCCCATTCGGTCAATTTAGGGGATAAAAAAACGCCTTTCGGCTCTTCTTCAATGCCTAAAACAGCTTGGAAATTGTTAAGGGAAAGCAATCTAATCACGCCATCCCTATCCTGAATCAACGCTTACTGTGCCAGTCCTTCGGCGAGAAACAAATGAAAGTACATCTTGATCTGTTCCTTGTCCAAGGGAGTATGTGTTTTATTCAGTTCAGCAGTCAATACAATATATAGCCTGAACATGACTACAGATACGATTTTAGGATCGCAAGGTTTGATTTCTCCCTTTTCAAGGGCTTGTTGCACCTCCCGTTCTAAATATTCTAAAACTAAGTTCTCGATCTTCTCGAGCCCTTCTCCTGCCTGCGGCGTTCCGAATTCGCGACTCTCCTGGGAAAGCTTGATGAATAGCTCCTGCTCACTTCGAAATTCCAGCAGGGCATCCAGCACACGATGCAGGTTATCAAAGAAAGGTCTGTCTCGCCTGATCTCGCGATCAGCAATCATCTTCATTTCTACCATCATATCGCGCAGGATCTCATCAAACAATTGCTCTTTGTTTGTAAAAAAGGTGTAGATGGTTCCTTTCCCGACATTTGCGATCTTAGCAACCTGATCCATGGTAGTCGCCTTATATCCGAATAATGAAAATGATTTTGCTGCGGCCTGAAGCACCTGCTGTCTTCGATCCACCACTGCCACCTGTGCCCACTTCCTTTCTCCAGAAAATATCATTACCGCTGACTATCTGACCACTTTACTAATCCGGTCAATTGGTCATTCATTACTTTAACATGTAGCTTTGCAGTTTGCAATACTTTAGAAAATCTTTTATTTTTTTATTTATTGCAGGGTTTTAACTTTCTATTTACGTCTTATTTGTATAATGTGAGTAGAGAACAGTTTTCCCTCATCTATTTAAGAAGAAATTCCGCATTTCTATTGAAAAGGAAAGTAGCAGGTGAACTTATGCGAAAGAAAAGAGTACTGCTGTTTTCGGAAGGCTTCGGTACGGGCCACACAGGAGCAGCCTATGCTCTGGCCGAAGGAATAAAGCTGCTGAATCCGGATGTCCAGTGCCGAGTCATCGAGCTAGGTAAATTTCTTAACCCGATGGTCGCCCCATGGATTCTTTCCGCTTACCGAAAAACAGTTAGCAGCCAGCCTAAGCTGGTCGGCATGATGTATAAGACACAATATCATAAATCATTGAACCCGTTGACTAAGATGGCACTTCACCGGATTTTTTATACACATGCCTCTCAAGTGATCGAACAGCTAAAGCCTGATTTGATTATTTGCACACACCCCATTCCGGCCGCTGTCATTTCCAGACTAAAGCGTCGTGGATTGGAGGTTCCGCTGTATACGTTAATTACAGATTATGATGCACATGGTAGCTGGGTAAATTCCGAGGTCAATCGATATCTCGTCTCTACCCCACGCGTCAAATCAATTCTAACAGGCCGAGGGATTGCTCCTGAGCTTGTAACGGTCACAGGCATTCCTGTGCATCCGAAGTTCTGGGAACGATCCAACAAGACGCTGCTCCGCAAGGAACTAGGTCTAGCCGATATCCCTACTGTTCTCATAATGGGTGGAGGCTGGGGACTGATGTTCGGCAAAGAGATTATGAATTCACTCACAGCCAGAATGGATAACATCCAACTCATCTTCTGTATGGGCAGTAACGAGAAGCTTATAGCCAAAATGAAGTCCAATCCAAGGCTTAATCATCCTAACGTCAGGATTCTTGGATACACCAGTGAAATCAATAAACTGATGGATGCTTCCGACCTTCTAATCACAAAGCCTGGCGGTATGACCTGTACCGAAGGTCAGGCTAAGGGAATTCCAATGCTCTTCTATAAAGCTATTCCAGGTCAGGAAGAGAAAAACTGCCAATATTTCGTAGAGCTAGGACTAGCAGAGGTACTTGACTGTGAGGTAGTGAACAAATGGTTCTCTATGATGCTTCGTGAGTATTCTGTTCTCGAAGAGCAGCGTAAACGCCGTCTAGCCCCTGATAAACATCAACCGCAAAGTTGCGCGACTACCGTTCTGCAGATGTTAGGCAACCCCGCAGACAAAACAGCTGATATCAGAGGAGCAAGATCTCAAGCCCGAGGCGAAGAGCCTGTGTGCATTACACCATAAAGAAAAGCAGGTAGCCAGGGAAATTCCCGGCTATCTGCTTTTTTTGTATAGACATGTAATCAGGATTTATTAAATTTCTATACTTTCACCAGCTTTAAGCGGGAATCCCTCTATCCCCTCTTGTCGCAGACGATCACAGAAATCCATAGCATCCTGAGCAATATCCGGAAATGTATTGTAATGAAGTGGTATGACCTTGTCCGCTTGAAGCCAGCGCGCAGCAAGGAGCGCATCATCCGGTCCCATGGTCAGCATATCGCCAATTGGCAGAGCCGCCAAATCAATCGCAGTTCTTTCACCAATCAGACGCAGATCGCTGAATAGTGCGGTATCACCTGCATGGAATAACGTCTTCCCCTCAATCGTCAATAAAATACCTGCGGGTTGTCCAGCATAAATCCAAACGTCGCCTTCCTGAATCGATGAGGAATGAAACGCCTGAGTATATTTAACGGTAATGGCATCATAAATATGACTGCCGCCTATATTCATATGTTTAACCTTGGCACCCTTCATTCGGCAGTATTCTGCAAGCTCAAAAACTGCAAAGATCGGACAATCATTCTGTTTGGCAATTTGCACAGCATCACCTAAATGATCCGAGTGACCGTGAGTCAGCAGGACAGCATCTACAGTAATGTCATCAGGTGAAATACCGGAGTTCGGATTTCCTGACAAAAAAGGGTCAATAATAACTTTCGCTTGCTCTGTTTCTACCAGCAGCGCTGAGTGTCCGTAATAAGTGATCTTCATGACAATTCTTCCACCTCCAGGGTTATATAGTCTAGTTTACCCTATAAATAGCTGAGGTTCACAGATAAGGTCAATTATTTATAAAACGTATGATTACCAATGGTCTTCACATACTCCTGCGAATGATGTACGGTAAGATCCTGCGCAAGCTTAAGCGATAGGAAAAAATAAGTACTATCGGGAACTTCCTTCACCCCAGAGAGCGCCGCGTTCACCGCTTTAATACTATCATCATTAGGCTTGACACGTTTAAGACGCCCGTTAGCTACAGGACTGAATTGATGCTTTTGATAAATGACCTTATATATCGTGTCGGGGAAATTGGCTGACCGTAGCCTATTCAGAACAACGTTGGCAACTGCCACCTTGCCCTGGTACGGTTCACCTTCCGCCTCTGCCATTACAATTTTTTGTAGCAGAAGCAGTTCTTCTTCGGATACTGCGTAGCGCCGGGTTGCTTTACTTTGCTGCTCCTGGCTTAATAGCTCGGTCCGAGAGAAGTATAATGTTGTGAGGGGATTTTTCTGAGATGCCGAGACTGTCTTAACTACAGTCTGAGCGCTCTTTTTCGCTGTCGCTTTCTGCGCAGCTGAATTAGATTGTGCTACATCAGCCTTTACCCGAACTATGGAAGCCTGCGATGTATTTTGTGGCTTTATTTTATTCTTACTAAGCCATTCTACACTCTGCTCTGGTTTCCAAGTGGAACTGAACAGGTTAACTGTGCTGTAAAGCTTATTCGTTTGTGAAACTTTTGTAGTGCCCCTCGTCTTACTAGATTTTGATTCTTCTTGCAAATAATTAATTACCGATGCTCGGCTGGTGGATTGCAGCTTATCCATCTGCAGATTATCTATTTTCCCCTCGGCAACCTGATTAGGCTGCATTAAGCTTATGGCAGAGAAACACACTAGTATAACGCCAACAAGCAACGCGATACAGCGGTTTTGTTTAAAGATTAACATGATATTCCTCCTATTTCACGGCACATTCCTATTGTATGTAACCGAAAACGGAAGCTTTGAAAACTTAAATACCGATTTTAAAATGTAATATTTTCAATCATTTCATACATAGGAATGGCATACATTCTGGTAGCATACAACACAAAACTATCAATCGTCCAGTCTCTATGAAAGATTTTTGATCTTTTTTCATCATCCAATTTCAGTAAATTTTCCAGCAATTTATCATCAAATGAAATTTTTCCAAGGTACTTTCGAGCCACTGTGAGATGTGGTTTGTACTCCCTGGATTCGGCCGAAAAACCTAAAGGAAGTGTAGCAGTGTGTACTCTCGCAGCCAGTAAATTCAGCTCTTCTAGTTCGCCAGAAACCCCTACCCATAAAACTTTTGGAGCCTTTGGCAGACCAAATGTATTCCATTTGTCTAAGGATAGTTTGAAGGGGCGGCATTGCTCTGACATCTGCTTCAACGACATGATTAAATCCGGGATTTTCGTCTTTGGGGTGTCTCCTAAAAATTGCAGGGTAATATGATAATCCTCTGGATGAGTCCATTTTGCAAAATGAAACTTTTGAGATAGGTTAGAGCACTCTTCCGCCACAACTTGCCCAAGTTCTGAGGGTAATTTCACAGCAATAAATAATCGTTCTGAATCTTTTTCTGACACGTTAGCATCCATATCAATTTCACCTTCTCCTATAGATTTGGTATCCTTATCCTATAACATTATCCATTTCCATCAAACCTTAGAGCAGGAGGAATACATCATGACTAAGTCCATAGTATGTCTACAACCACTTACAGCCGAGCAACAAGAAAGGATCAAAGCAGCAGCCCCCGGTTATACATTCATACAAGGTGACGGCAAAAATCCAGATTTACAGCTGCTAGCTGATGCTGAAATCGTAATTGGCTGGGCTAAAGGTATCGCCGATACGCTTCTTCGTCCAGATTCGCCCCTTCGCTGGGTCCAATCCTGGTCTGCTGGAATTGAGAAGCTCCCGTTAGAGCGTTTTAAGGAACGTGGAATCCTATTGACTAGTGGGAGCGGAGTGCATGCCGAGCCTATTTCTGCGGTAATCTTTGGCTTCATGCTTCTCTTCACACGTAATTTGCATACAGCCGTTCGCAATCAGATGAACCGCTACTGGAATTCTGACGGAAGTGAGAGTGAATTGTTCGGAAAGACAGCCGTTATTGTTGGAACTGGAGCCATCGGCAGCGAAACTGCCAGAATCGCTAAAGCTTTCCGGATGAAGACGATCGGAGTAAGTCGCTCAGGCAAGCCACTCGCTGATTTTGATCAAGTATATACCACTGACCATCTGCCAGAAGCTGTGAGCCAAGGCGACTTCATCATCAATATTCTCCCTATCACCGATGAAACTAAGCAATTATTTAATACTGCTATCTTCTCTGCCTTTAAACAAGGCTCTTATTACATTAACGTTGGACGTGGAGCGACTACTGATACTGAGGCTCTAATCCATGCACTGAATCGCGGTCAGCTTCGTGGTGCGGGATTGGATGTATTCGAAACCGAACCCCTCCCGCAGGATCATCCACTTTGGACTATGGAGCAGGTAGTCATCACTCCTCATTCTGCTGGCATAACCGATCAATACGCTAATCGAATCGTAAATATTTTTACCGAAAATATAAATTCCTATTTATCTACTGGCACTCCATCCCTAAATCTCGTTGATTATGCCCGCCAATATTAAATTTAGCATTTGATTATTAAGAACACTTGTTCTATAATAAAAAATCCAGGAATCAAACATAAAGAGAGGTTAGCGAAATGGATGTTACTGTCACACAATACAATGAGAAATGGAATCTTATCTTCCAAGAAGAATCTCGTAAGATTAAAGAGATCTTCGCTGAGGCACTTATTGATATTCACCATATTGGCAGCACTTCTGTTCCTGGGCTAAAAGCTAAACCAATCATTGATATGATGCCTGTTGTACGAAATATCGAAGTCATTGATGACTTCAACGCGCAAACGACAGAGCTCGGTTACGAATGTATGGGCGAGTTCGGTATGAGTGGCGAGGCAGCAGAACAATACGGTAATCTAAAAGAGGATCTTGCGAATCAATTTCCGAAGGACATTGAAGCTTATATGGGTGGGAAAGAAGCATTTGTCACCGAACTAGAAAGAACAGCGCTTGAATACTATTCAACTTTAACTATAAACTGATCATACAAAATAGTCCCTGCATGTCTATTAGACAATCCTAATGGACATGCAGGGACCCTTATTTCACACCTGGATCGCAGCGCTCTTAATTAGAAGCTATAATCTCGTCAATATAAGCTGTAGCGGTTCCAGCCGTAGAAGGTGTAACAAACTGAATGCCAATGGCATCCACTTTCTTCAAATTCTCAGGTGATAGATTGGAATTGTTGCTGAGATCAATCGTGAACTCCGTGAATCCATCCTGAGCAGCTATCTTCGCACCCGAATCTACCCATACTGCATAGCCACCTAATTGAAGAAACAGCTTCGCTTGAACATCAGGCTGGTCAGAGACGATTCTAACTTTAGCAGTAAGCTTGGAGAATGAGCTCAGATCAAGTGCAGCTACTTTTGATGCTGCTATAAAAGGATCTTTATCCTCTCCATTCCATGCGAAATCAAGCTTCAAAGATTGATTACCTTCAGCATATACATCAGAAGTTACTGTGGCTGTACCAGAATTGATAGCCCAACCGTCGTTACCCGTCTCGAAGCCATAGTGAACATCCGGGACAGCTTTCTCCAGGGATACTTCCTTCAAATAAAGCTTCGCAGTTCCTCCATCATTGGAAACATCCTCAATTTTAATCCCAATCGTCTTTACAGCAGCCAAATCTACGCCCACCCCTGCTGCTGCAGTCGGCAGTGAAATAGATAAGGTCATATAACCCTTAGAATCTACAGGCACAGGATCACCGCTGTCGCTCCATTTCCAGTCCGCACCTGTCTTGATGAATAGACGCGCTTTAGCTGCACCACTCGAGAGCTTAACCTTAGCGCTGATCGTATCCAGCCCTATAATATTCAGCTTCTCAGGATTAATAGCAAGTTCAAAGGATTCTTTGGAGCTGCCATTTGCATCATTGCCAGTATTAATCAAATCAAATTGTACACTTGCCGCTTCTTCATTGGCATCAAATGCTGGAGGTTGAGCGTTGGCAGACGAACCGTTTGTTGCAGCCCATCCTGCAATATCAGCTTCTGTAGCGAAGGCGTACAACACGCCAGGCGCATGTCCCTGCGAACCTCCATTTCCTTCTTCCGACATATCCGGAAGTGTCCCGTCATAGACCGCTTGAATATCGTCAAAGTAGAGCGAACCTTCGTGGCTCTGTCCGTCCATCGCATTCACATACAAATTAAAGCTCTGAACTTGCTTCAATCTTTCCTGTGTAAGTTCTCCGGCTTTTCCCCAGCTCATCTCCGTCAAATTCTTCAAACTTAATACTATTTTACCGTTCTTGTCTGGATTAATGACCGGATAGGCTTCGAAATATCCTCCATCAATGACAAGCTGCACCACTAGCTTAAGCGGCTCACCTTTCTCAGCATAAGCGTTGTCTCCATCGGAAGCTACCCACATACTGAGTGCATTATAGTCGGACCAGTCCATCGAACCCAGACTTTTACCTACTCCGGTATAACCTGCATTATTAATCGTATAGTGCAGTTTCATTCCGTAATCCCCGGATGCCTTATGTTCGGAGCTTAAAGATACGCTCACATCATCTCCGCCAGCCTTAGGATATTTGGCTACCAGTGCTTCATCGCTTGAGCCATAAGATTCAAAATTATCTACCAGTGCTTTGTCAGCAACAGGTGCAGTATACGTATTATAAAGACCGATATTATCTACATAGATTGGCAATTCACCTTCCACTTCCAAACCACTGCCAACCAGAGATATCGCTAGACCAGTGGCTTCGGCTGATTTAGCGGCATTATCCAGATCAATCGAAACATCAAATTTATAATACTGTGATCCACCACCCACGTTAACTTTCTCAAGATCGGACAAAGATTTATAGGATGAGTCCATGCCATACTTTGTATCCCAAACTGGTGGCAACTGAATCACACTGCGTACCGCAGCATTGTTAGCCTCATTCTGAGCAGCCTCCGGAATTAACACGGAGAACTTCACACGTGTAACTTGAGTCAGATCCACTCCATCCAGTGCAAGATCATTCAATTGCAGCTTCAGTTCCTGCCAAGTATCCTCAGCAGACAGCCCTTCAGTAATGTTAATAACAAGCTTACCGTTAGCATCTAGTGACGCATGCTGCAAGACCGTCTTGATCATCTCTGCGTTATTGGCGAGCCCTGACCAAGTACCATTGTTTTGGATTTGCTCCAAATCCTTGTCAGTATCAAAATTAAGTACCTTTATTGGCGCTTCATTGATTTTTAAGAATACAGAATTAGTCTGTGTAAGTGTAGCATCTCCAGTTCCATATGCCCTCACTGTAATCTCTGCTGAACTGCCATTCAGACTAGCGTCTGGCTGCCATGAAGCGCTATAGTAACCGTCCGCACCGAGCGTCATTTCCACCTCTACTCCAGAATCACCCACAGTATAAGTCACTTTGCTAGGCACTGCATTTAATACCTTGGCCCGAATAACGGTTACGGCATCTGTTATTGTACTGATATTATTCGGAGTTACGATGTGGAGGAAAGGTTTCTTTCCTGCCACTTCAACCTCGAGATTGTACTTATTATCATCTTTCACATCGCTCGCAAAAGCCGTGAAATCATCTTTATAGAAATTCACGAAATCAGGAAGCAACTCATGATTTGCTTTGTTAGGAACATTCTTATAAGGAACATACAGATTATTACCTTCACCAAAGTTCGCCCAAGTCAGCATATAAGATATTTTTGCCGCATCAGGGTCAGCCTTGATCGCATTCAATACTTTAGTGAACCATTCCAGCTCATTATTTCCTGTTGTTTTCATACCAGCAGCACTATAACCATACTCAGATAGGGTAACAATCTTACCTTTGTCTTGAGCAAGCTGAGAAATCATCTTAAGGTCTTTAACAAGACCATTGAGGAAAGCCTCCGAACCCGCATTCTCCTTGTTGTCATACTGATCCATTCCAAGAATATCAACAAATTGATCACCTGGATAAGTCGTTAAATATTCACTTTCATTTCCATTAAAAGATCCGTTTGGTGAGAATACATAAAGGAAGTTATGAACGCCTTTAACATCACGTAGGTATTCAACTGTATATCTGTACAGTTCCGCGTATTCACTCTTTGTCGTTGTAGCCGCACCCCACCAGAACCAACCTCCATTTTGTTCGTGGAAAGGACGGAACAGAACTGGAATCAGGTTGCCATCGTCATCCTTAAGATTGTTCGCAAAATCAGAGATGCGATCCAGATATTTATTAAACTCTCCATTCTTATCTCCGCCCGGCAAAATACGTGATACTACCGAGCGCGTTGCTCCTTTGGAATTCCCTGTATCGTTAAAGCTTCCACCCGTAACAAAATTGTACGGATGTGTACTTAGCGTTACAATACCACCCAAATCATGAGCCTGCTTCATGGCAGCAGATAATCCTAATCTACTCGCTTCATAATCTCCGCTAACTCCAGGAGGATTCTCATATCCATCTAAACTAAGGGTGTCCCAACCAAAAACCCCAGGATAATCACCAGTGGAGCTGTATACGTCAGAAATAACATTTCCGTTCTTATCCTTTCCGGCAAAAGAGACGGTAGTATCATGCTGATGACCGAACATAACTTGTTTACCGCTCATGCTATCCAGATAAGCAAATAATGATTTGGTAGCAGTCGATGCATCTACGTCAACGATATGAACCCCAGCTTCTGGTGTTGCCGTTGGAGCAGCCGTTGCTGTAGGTTCCGGAGTAGCCGTCGGTACTGGCGTTGCTGTAGGCTCTACACTAGTTCCACCTGAGCCCCCAGGCGCCGGTGTGCTTGTTCCCTGTCCTACAAGAACTCCATCCTTCACAGTGTATGTTCCTTCTACTATAGTCACTCCATTTAAGACTACAGAGGAAGCACTTACTACAAGCTTGCTAATGGTACCTTTTGTTGTAATCAACGTTCCCGTTGCACCGTTACCAATCACAAGCTGATCGATTGTAGAACCTGAGCCTACTTCTATAATAGAAGCACTATCAATAGTCAGTTGAGTGATGACCGTACGATCCTCTATAACGACCCGAACTTTTCCTTCAGGACGATTCACTTTTACAACAGCCAATTTAGAATTTTTTAAATGAATCGAATGCTCGCCACCACCAGATATAAGTACATTACCTTGTACTGTTACATTCTCCAAGACACCCTCACCATCACCAATACCGGAGGTAAGATAAAGGTTGCCTGATGCAGCTACATTCTTTAGTTCAACCCCACTTTGGTTAATGACAATATTCCCATGGATATCTCCCCCAGTGAATGTACCGGCTGTGTTGTAGTAGCCGCTAACCAATCTGTCAACGATAGTGACTACCTCTGCCCTTGTAATTGGTTCGTTCGGACGAAATGTACCATCTGGATAGCCGGATAGAATTCCACTCAATGCTAGGGTAGCCTCTTTAGCGTAAGCGCTGATGGATGCTTGGTCTGTAAAGGCACTCGCTTTAGTGCCTGGCTCCAGTGAAAAAACAGAAGCAATTAATGTTGCAGCATCTTGACGAGTTACTTCAGTATCCGCTTTCGCTTTATTATCAGGAAAACCTTTGTAATAGCCAGCTTGCTTCGCTATAGATAAAGCGCTTGCATACCAAGCTTTAGCAGGTACATCCGAGAATGACATTTCCGAAAGAGTGCTAAATCCAAATAGCTTATTAATAATACTTACAAGCTCAGCACGCGTTACTTTATGATCCGGCTTAAAAGAGCCGTCCGGATAACCTTGAATAACACCATTACCCTGCCACTTCTCTACACTTTCTCCAGCCCAGTGCGCCTTGAGGTTTTCATTTGTTTTTCCGTTAGCTAGCGCAGGCACAGCCATTGTAACGAGCATTACTGCTGTAAGAAATAGAGCAAAGCTTTTTTTGAACCTCTTCATTCGTTTTACCCTCCCGTTTTGTAAAGGTTTTCATTATTACTCAAGCAGAAGATTCGACTTCTTTATCAACCTCCCCATTTATTACCAATAACAATTTAGTTATTATATTAGCACTAAAGTGGCATACAAACAATAACTTATTTTAATAAATAGCTATTTTGTTAGAAAAAACACTGAATATCAGGGTTAACAAGCATAAATATAGTCGAATAATTAATAACGAAATACTAACAAAACATTCCCCGTTCTATAAAAAACAAACAAAAGGCCAGTCTCCAATGAATTGGAGGCTGGCCTTAACTTAATCTTCTCTTTTATCTAATCCAAGTCATAAATCGATCCGACTTTCAACCCGTATAGCTCATTGTATATTTTCTCAGCAAAGGCATCCGTCATCCCTGCGATATAATCAATCACCATATGTTCCCACGTCCAAATAGGATTCGCTTGTTTCTGATCCTTCTCAAAGCGTTGCAGCCAGTCCGATGGAATAATGGCTTTGGATGTCTGCGGATCAAGAAAAGCTCCCCATAGACGGCGCAGAATCCATTCACTACGTTTCTGAAGCCGCTGTACTCGTAAATCACGAATCATCGTGACCCAAGCGAAGCTTTTCAGCACACTTACGGTCCGTAGCATATCCTCATCTTCTTTTCCTTCCTTTATAAAGGTGACCTTCTTCCAGTCTCCATCAGGAATCACCCCAAGACTTGCGACAAAGGTGCTAACCCAATAAGCCTTAACTTCACGCCGAGTTCTGGAATAGTCGTTCTCGCAGGTTGGCATTTTTTCCATCCATACTCGAAGAAATGAACTAAGCACCTCTTCGACCTTAGCGCGGATACCTTCCTCCTCCCAACCCTTCCAGAAGAAATCCTCTAACGTTGTAATTTTCTCTACGATCAGCCGCTGAATATAAGAATCATGCATAAAGTGTTCATGCACTTCAATCTTTCCAGCCTTAATTCCATCCTCCAAATCATGTGCAGAATAAGCGATATCGTCGCAAAGGTCCATCAGCTGAGCTTCCAACGTTTTCTTACCTGCTGGTATTCCCCACTCTTTGCGAATCTCCGAAATATATGCCCATTCGTGAAGGTACATTCCCTTCTTAAGTGAGGTACCGGGAAACGGATATTTATTTATTCCGAGAAGCACTGCATCCGACAGATTTAGTCCATCAATGTTCTCACGCTTCTCCAGAAACATAATCAGCCGATAATTATGAGCATTGCCTTCAAAATGCTCATAGCGCTGCTTCATCTGCTCATGAATGAGCAGCCTATCTGCTCCCGTTGCTCCTGATTGCAGGGCAGCCTCATTCGTCTTCTTTTCAATAAGCTGGTCCAGAATGTTATCCAGTACCTCTTCCCCTTTATGCCCGAAAGGAGGATGACCAAAATCATGAGCAATGGCCGCGCATTCTACAACCTCTGGATCTATTACAAGTCCTGGGTTCTCAGCTTTACTTGTCTCCACCTCTGGATAAGATCTAAGCAGACTTTTCGCTGCCTCACGTGCAATCTGAGCGACTTCAAGTGAATGAGTTAGACGCGTCCGGTAATAATCACCCGTGCCAGCCCCGAACACTTGAGATTTGCCTTGCAGCCTACGAAAAGTAGGCGAATGAATCAAGCGTGAATAATCACGCTCATAAGCAGCTCTCGACGTTTCTAGGCGGGTAATTTCCGGATATTGCCGGTGTTCTCTTTTTTCAATAAGTGTCATATTCCCACCCCTAACCAAATGTCTATATATTGAACTTCATTATAAGGCATTTTCATAACAATTTTCACATCAAAATACAACGTTATCCCAATCCCAAACTGCAATGGAAGCAATCCACCAATCTAAAAGCAATTGAAATGGAGATATTAATCTTCGTAGGGAAAAAACATCTAGGAGGAATCTACTAAATGATAATGAAGAAATTGTCCGTAGCACTTCTATCAACTTGCTTAATGCTATCCGTTGCTTCTTCGGCTTCTGAAAATGGATACATTCATTAATCTTAACATTCATTAATCTTAACATTCATCACTATAACCACTGCCAGTTGTACTGACTCAAACTCGCAGGAAAAAGACTGATCATTTTTTACAAAACTAAAACTATGAATATTTTGACCCTTCAAAGGAGCATTCTAAAATAAAAAAAACAGGTGAATTCATGAAAACTAGCAGCAAAATTATGATGACTACCCTCTCTCTCTTGTTATGCTTCACGAACTCCGCTCTTGGTAGCCCGAGTAAGAACCGCGACTACTACGAAAAAAGAGGAGACATGATTTGGGAAGTACATACTAACCAAAAAGTGATTGCATTAACGTTTGATGATGGTCCTGACCCTTCTGAAACCGATCAAATATTAAAGGTATTGAGTCAATATCATGCGAAATGCACCTTCTTTGCCATAGGAAAAAGAATTGCAGCGTATCCAGATGTGGCGAAACGAGTCATTTCCGAAGGACATGAATTAGCTAACCATACCTACAATCACGTCTATTTTAGAAAACCTATTAATAAAGCCCAGTTTGAGCGGGAGCTTAATTTAACCGAAGAAGAAATCATAAAGGTTTCTGGAAAGCATAGTGCTTTGTTCAGACCCCCGGGTGGCATGTATGACGAGACACTAGTTGATACTTCAAACAATATGGGCCTAAAGCCTATTTTATGGTCCTGGCATCAGGATACACGCGACTGGAATCGCCCTGGCGTGCAGAGTATCGCGAACAAGGTTATTCGAAATGCACATAATGGTGATATCGTCCTGTTTCATGATCATGTGCATGGACAATCTCAAACCAGAGAAGCGCTCAAAATTATTTTGCCGGAATTAGAAAAGCAAGGTTTTCGATTTGTCACTGTTTCAGAATTAATCAAATTATCCAATACACAGCAGGCAGGTAAAGCACAATAGCCTAATTGCACAGGACTTCAAAATAAGGTAGTCTTGTCCTATTATGAAGTTCTGGAGGCTTTTGTCATGTCTGATAACACATCCTATACGACTGAGGAAATTGCCCGTTTACTGAAGATCTCGAAATTAAAAGTATATGATCTGATTAAAAAAGGGGAGCTTCCCTCCTACCGTGTAGGAAAACAGATGCGTGTGGATCAATCCGATTTAGAAGCCTACAAACAGAATGCTCGAAGTGGCATGACCCAATCGACATCGCCGCTGACTTTTACTGGAGCAAATCTAACACAAGTTGCCACACATTCTGGCCAATTTAATAGTAAAGCTACAGGACACAGCCTCGTGATTACGGGTCAGGATATGTCACTCGATATTCTAGCCACCTATTTGGAGCGTTGCCTGCCCACTGAGCGTCCTCTTCGTTCTTACGCTGGCAGTCTAGATAGTCTGATAGCCATGTATCAGGGCGAATCGGACATCGTCAGTACGCATCTGCTCGATGGGGATACTGGAGAATATAACCTTCCTTATATTCGTAAAATCCTTGTAGGCTTCTCTTATGTTGTAGTCCGTCTGTTGACCCGAAGTGCAGGATTGTATGTTCAAAAGGGAAATCCTAGAGGTCTTCATGAATGGTCTCATCTGCAACAGGTTGGACTTACACTGATTAATAGAGAACGTGGCGCTGGTGCACGTGTGTTATTGGATGAGCAACTCCGATTGCACGGCATTCCTGCTGCAAGCCTATCTGGATATGAGCAGGTGGAGAATAGCCATTTAGCGGTCGCCGGTAAAGTGGCACGAGGGGAAGCTGATGTGGCCATCGGTACCGAGAAAGCTGCTAAGATTGTCGATGGCATTGATTTCATTCCCCTGATTCAGGAGTCTTACGATCTAGTGATGCTTAAGAAACCGGAGCATGAGCAATGGATCGCCACCGTGATTGATATTTTACGCTCGCCAGCCTTTCAAAGTGAGCTTGGGTCCATTCACGGATATGATCTCACGGAAACCGGGACGATTATTTACGAGACTTGATAGTCACAGGCTTGTTTCTTATTAAAGGGGTTTTGTTTTAACGGTGCGTTTCTAAAGAAAAAAACCTAGTCCATCCCAGGTTACTCCTGGATGGGCTAGGTTTTTTTAAATTTATCAAGATTTCCAATCGACATTCCCACTGAAGTCAGCGGAGCGATCTCACTCGAGCTAATTAAGTACGTCGGTTCACAAACATCAACATCACAGCAGACATAACAATAATGGAGCACACCCACATCCAAGCAAGAGTCATGTTGCCGCCATCCACCGCGACATAGATCGCTGTAGGTACAGTCTGCGTGCGTCCAGGAATATTTCCAGCTACCATGATCGTTGCGCCAAATTCTCCTAAACCGCGGGCAAAACCTAGAACATACCCAGCAGCGAGTGACTGACCTGCAAGGGGCAATGTGACATAACGCAGTACCTGCAGTTCACTCGCTCCCTGCGCACGCGCCGCATCCTCAAGATCCGCTTCCACGCCTTCAAAGCCCGCCTTCACCGTACGGTAAACGAGAGGAAAAGCTACGACAACCGCGGCGATAACCGCAGCCCCCCATGTAAAAAGGATCGTATGCTCCGTCATTTGTTCATACCATCTGCCAATCCAGCTGCGACGACCTAAGACGACCAATAACACAAATCCGACAACTGTCGGCGGTAATACGAGAGGAAGTAGCATTACAGTCTCAACCAAGCTATAACCAGGAAATTTCCGACCTGCCATAGCCTTGGCCGCGGCCGTTGCAAGAATAAATACAATGATGCTGGTAATTACTGAAATTTTAACGGAAAGCCATACCGGGGCGAAGAAATCAGTCCAATTTATTTCCATCCTTATTCACCCCACTTCTACTCATGATTTCTTATTTAAGGAAGCAAGAAGCCATAGCTTGCAAAAATATCACTAGCCTCTTTGCTTTGAAGATAATTGTAAAATTCTTTAGCTTCCTTCTGATTCTTCGAATCCTTCACGATACCCGCCGGATAATTAATGGCTTTGTGAACATGCGGGCCTACAGTAAGGGCGATCTTCGTCTTTTTTGAAGTCAATGCATCTGTCTTATATACAAAGCCTGCATCGACATTCCCCGTTTCGACGTAAGACAGAACCTGACGTACATCCTTCGCAAATACAAGTTTGTTTTGCAGCGTATCCCATACCTTCTTCGCTGTTAACGATTGCTGAGCATATTGGCCAGCGGGCACAGATTCAGGCTGCCCTACCGCTACCTTCTTAAAGGATTTATCCGTAAGTTGAGTGATTGTATTTAATGAAGCTTTTGAATTCGAAGGTACGACTAGAACCAACTGATTCTTAAGCAGAACCTTATGGTCAGAGATCAGTCCAGCATCCACTAACGCATTCATCTGTTTATCCCCTGCAGAGAAGAACAGATCAGCCGGAGCACCCTGCTCAATCTGCTTCTGTAATGTGCCAGATGCAGCATAATTAAAGACCAAATCAATATCGGGATACTTCTTCTCATAGAGAAGCGCCATTTTATCTAAGCTATCTTGCAAGCTGGCTGCAGCGGATACTATAATCTCTGTCTTCTTGGCGGCTGCCTCTACCTCCAACCCTGCGCCCGCAGATAAATTCACAACCAAAAAAATTGCTAATACACCAAAGATCCTGACTGACCATTTCTTAAACATTTCCATTCCTCCCATTTTCACATGTATATATGTAGATGCTATTCTAGCATACGTTTTTTCGATTTTCTATAGATTGAGTTGTGTTTGGATATGTTTAGTTATATATTGTTATAATTAGATAGTTAGAAATGAGTATCTTGGACTTACTCGCAAAAAAAGGATGCCTCCGGCAACCATTTAAATGGTTGCTCAAGCACCCCATCTTTCGAATTGAACGAAGGTCAAATGAGCGTATCACTATTTATAGTGCGAACTCCATTTTTCCAACTGCTGCCTGATTACTTCACGATAATAGTACGGTTCAATGATTTCCGCTTCTTCTTCGAATCTCTTAATCCAGCGGACAAATCCTATATCTTGTTCCACGGCAACCTTAAAGTGAAAACATCTAGATTGACGATCCACTTTACTTGGCTTAAAAGGCAATTCGTCCTTCTTAATTCCTTCCATTACCCGTTCCGAGAATTTCACTTTGAATTCTACCTGTAAACTATCCCTATCGAGTGACCATTTCTGCTTCATAAAGGCCTGCACATCAAACGCTTCCTTCGAAAAAAAACGATTTAATGGCTTCACATTAGAAAAATCGTTGATATGATATGTACGAATAACACCCTGACGATGACAAAATCCAATGAGATGAAAACGACTTTCCAGCGGGACAAGACAATAAGGATCAATGGTGATCCCTTTCTCTTCTAATGCATTCTCACTATAATTCGCTTGAATACTCTTTTGCTTTAATAAAGCCTCCAGGATCGGAGTAAGAAATGAGTGTTGTTCCATATGCGAACTGTTTCTTTCTGCCCACCCCACCCCTACTTCTCTTCTTGCACGTTCTATTGTTTCTTCTCTCTCCGCCTTACGTTTATATTCAGCTGCGACTATTTTTTCATACGCGCTTTCAAAATCTATGGGTAATGCTGGTTTTATATCTTCCATAATATAGCGTAATTGCGAAAATGCGTTTGCTTCTTCTTCCGACCAATCCAAGGGATAGAGTGCAAAATTCCCAATAAAAGCATAACCTTTTCCATGCCCCAGGTGGGTTATGGGAATATGCATGGCGCTAAGCGCGTCCATATCCCGGTAAATCGTTCTCTCGCTGTTGCCGCAGCGTTCCGCCAATTCACGGGCTAATATCCCAGGCTTGGCTTGAACAAGTGTAATAATGCGCATCAGTCGGATTAATCGGTCTGTCATATTCAGTTCCCCTTGATTTATGGTTAAATAGACCCATTATTTTATGAAAAAAAGTAAAATTGTGATAGAACTTTTTTACTATGTTACCACATTTTATATTACAATTCTTCTTATAATTTTCCGCCGAATCCGCTGAAAAATCCAATTTATGTATAGGTCTTTTTTCGCTTATGTGCATCCTCGTGCAGTGAGTCCTATATTAAATTCCACCAACGGCTTTACTTCGTTGCTGATGCTCGAACCCGATCTGTTTATACAACATTTCAGCCTCTTTAAGCAGCAAAGGATCTCCAGAGCGTACTGCGAGTAGCAACATCTTATCCGCATGTCGATTAAGCATTTCGTGAGCTTCACTATGCTGGCCTTTACTTCGTAGTGCCTCTGCTTCTTCAACCGTTTCAGCCGTCTTCAACAATTCCAGATGCTTTTCAACATAAAAGCAGCAAGTATCGCTCAGAATGCGCGTATGATGCGCGTACTCCAGCTCAAGTACCTTCACGGGAAGTTCACGAACACGCTCTACGGTTGGTTTTTTATACTTCCACTGTAGGGATAATGCTTCATATTTACCTGCTACAGAACTAGAAGTAGTGAATTCCAATCCTATGAATTTGCGTTGTCCTGTTTTTATTTTTCCAAGCTTAAGCAAGAGTGAATTTCCTTCTCCAGCCTCCATTTCACATCCATAACAGCGCTTAAAAGTTACATGTGGCTCAAGCCAAACTCGTAGTTCAATATCACGTGCAACCACTTTGTGGCTGCTTGGTCGGCTATTTTCTGAAGGCAAATTTCCTTTCCATTCGACAAGTAAAACAACATCGCGATTTCCACCTGCAAAAATACGATCTTGACCCCACGTAAATATAGGAGTAATACTTTCCATCATATTTTCCACCTCTTTCTTTTTTTGGGTCTTCTATTAATGTACCAATAATGGCGGACAACTCCATGTCATGGAATGTATGTTCGGTTCTATATTATCGACAAAAAAAGAGCCATTCTACATACTAAGTAGACTGACTCTCGCAAAAACAGCCCCTTTTGTCTGTTTATGACGAAAATTTTATGTTTTTAACTTTAACGACTCTGAAGTTTAGGCTGCACTCGCTCCCGCTTAAAAAATAGTCCCAGCGCCCATTTGGCGCAAAGCAGAGAAAATATAAAAAATAGGACTGCCCAAAATATGGCCGGCACCGATGTCATCCTTGCCAGGTTACTGGCATCTCCCGCACGAGATGGGGATACAACGGCCGCATATACGAGAAATAAACTTCCCATTACAGACTCTTCCAAGGTCAAAAAAGCTAATAACAAATAATAATATTTGCTGGCCTTTTTCCACACCACCAGCATTAAAACATTCAGCGCAATAAACCCGCCTAACCACATCATTCCGAAGCTTCCCCGCACGTACATTACCAGCATAATCAATGCTACTGTAGTAGCTAAGATAAGTCCCCAATCATGCCGTCCTTTACTGTAGAGATAGAAGAGCAGCAATGCGAATAAGGAAGCCAGCACATACCCGGATAGCGACACCAGTATCGCTCTGCCTCCATCTTGAATGGCTGAATAGGTGACCCCACTATGATTCGCGTATAGTTCAATCCGCAGCACACTGCCAGACAGCAGTAAAGTCACCAGCGCATGACCAAATTCATGAATCATCGTGTCCAAATTCCGAAACAAAGATGAGAATGGAATCAACCTCGTTAAAAAAGCAGATCCGACCAAAAATAACATTGTCTTAAGCCATTTATTCATTCCGCAGCAGCCCCTTTCCGTCCAAAGTATACGATAAATAGTCCCTCTTCTCAATCATGTTGAGCACAGCCAAATCGTTCTTTACAAGGAAGTGTAACCTCACTTCAAACAGGCAAATATTACTGACCCAAGAAGCCCTATTCACGTTTAGCGTACGCTGTCAGAAGCTGTCAAGCTGTGTTAAAATAAAAGAAATACAAGCCTAAATTGGGTGGTGATTATATAGATGAAACAACGTAAATACCGTAAATATCTACAGCTGTTATGTTCGCTCCTGCTTCTGCTGACCCTTTCCATATCTCTTCCGGCCCCAGTAGCACAAGCCAATATATTCAGTGATATCTATAATGGATTCAAAAGCTTCTCTGAGCTTCCAAATGAAGTCAATGAATTGAAAGAAGGATTTCAGCAGACAGCTGAAGAGCTACAACAGGCGAAAGATAAGCTTACGAATACCATGCAGGAAATGGAGGCCTACCGGACACAGAACGAAGCCCTGCAGGAGCAGAATCGCCAACTAACGCAGATGGTTGATGAGTTGCAAAATGACCGGACGGCACGCGAAGAATATTATCATAAAATCAAAGTGACTATTTTTACGGGGATTGGTCTAATTCTGGGGTATTTTATACTCATCCGTATTGTTCGTTTCAGCATGCTTCACCGTTCTAGAAAAGGAGACCGCCTGCGCTAATCTTGAACATTCAGTAAAGATCACATCTACAGCATGAGGGAGATGAAATATGAACATCGATGTCCAAGATGAAAGCGACAGCGGGAGCGGACAAGCCGTAGCCTTCACCCTTGGGGAGAAGGAAGAGGTTCATGTGCTCCACCCACAACAAATTATCGCTTATCAAGGGCCTGCCACTGGACGGGCAGACAGATTTATGGATGTAAAGGGCATCTATCGCAAGCGAAAATTGATTCGTTCGGATATGTCTGGCCCTTGCCATTTTGTCGCCGCCCTTCCACCAGGTTATCGGGTAAAGATTCTGCAGCTTGATGGAAAGAGCGATTTATTGTACGACTTTAAACATCTCTTCTTCTACAGCAAGGGAGTTACGATGGATACACGAGTGCTGAGTATGAAGAATGTGCTCGTTACACGAGATATTGTGAAAGTGAAATTTACGGGTAACGGCATCATTGGCATATTAACCGAAGGTACGGTATGTGA
The DNA here is from genome assembly GCF_038009145.1 of Paenibacillus sp. FSL R5-0923. Classification (NCBI taxonomy): domain Bacteria; kingdom Bacillati; phylum Bacillota; class Bacilli; order Caryophanales; family Paenibacillaceae; genus Paenibacillus; species Paenibacillus sp. FSL R5-0923. Next base: position 340,168 of record NZ_JBBPAT010000002.1, on the reverse strand, counting down.
AGCTGAGCTTCATCCTTACAATCCGCTCTATGTGGATGCAGGAAGCATTATTGCCTATCCTGAGAATGCGAAGCTGGAGCTTACCGTTTACGGCAACCATTTAGCTAGCCAGCATATGAGTTATCATTGGAAGATGACGGGCCACGGCCCTGTGTTGTTTCAGGCCGGACGCCAGAATCGCCGATTTGAAAGAGATAATAACGATGATGGAATTATTAAACGATTTCTGCGCGAAGCCGTGCCATTTGGTGGAGTATTTATTAAATAGAATGCTTCAAAAAAAAGTGCGCCATGCGTTAACAATACGCAGGCGCTCTTTGTGTATTCTATCCCTATAAGGATGTTGTCTTAGCCGATAAAGGCATTCAGCATCCAAGCATGTTTCTCAATGCTGCTTCTGATGCCAATCAGCAGATCCGCAGTTGGTTGATCGCTCAATTCTTCAGCAGTAGCAATTGCATCTTGCAGTTCTTTAGCAACAGTCTTAAAGTCTCTCACGAGCTCAAGTACCATACCTTTAGCATCTTCGCCGCCGCGGGCTTCTTGTAAGTCGGACAATTCAAGATATTGCTTCATTGTGGAGGCTGGTTGTCCACCAATAGAAAGCAAACGCTCAGCCAAATCATCTGCATAACCCGCAGCTTCATTGTATAGCTCTTCAAACTTCTCATGAAGTGTGAAGAATTGAGATCCGCTAACATACCAGTGATAATGATGAAGCTTTACCCCGAGCAGGAACCAGTTCGCAGTTTGGCGGTTCAAAGCAGCTTGCAATTCAGTATGGTTCTTTAATTGTGTTGTCATTAATAAAACCTCCTATGGTTCATTTATTATAATTGTATTTAGACTCGTTCTAAATCTATATACAATTTAACACACTCTTTCGTGTTTTGCAACTATTCTGGAGATTATATGTTGTGCCGATTCTAGCACAGCTTATGTTATGAAGCCTATTATGTGTGTCACACTTTGGTAAAAGAGTCTCTTCTCTAGATTAAAGAAACATCCTCCTCCGCGGTCTTTCCTTTCCTGCTGCGGAAGAAAGCCCTCATCTCATCACGCTTACTCTTTGGACTTAGGACATACACAGTATCCCCAGGCTCAATAACAGTACTGCCATGCGGAGTGACAATCTTTTTATTGCGGATAATTGCCGTAAATAAGATATCATCTGGTAGACCTATTTCTGAAATCTTCTGTCCAGCAATCGGCATATAAGGGTTAATTCCAATATGGTTAAACTCCGAGTCTGTCTTGCCAAGAGCAACCAGCTCCATCAGGGAAGGCTGATCTGAATCTTCTTGCCCCACAAGCTTCAATCGGGATGCTAGCGGGGAAATACTAGTTCCCTGAATCACCGCCGAGGTCAGTACGACAAAGAATACAACATTAAAGAATAGTCGTCCGTGAGGCAGATCAGCCAGCAGCGGATAAGTCGCTAACACAATCGGAACGGCTCCACGAAGTCCGGCCCAAGAAATCAAAGTCTTCTCGCGGATCGTAAATTTGGAAAAGTGCAGGCTTATAAATACACCGATTGGTCTAGCTACAACCATCAGAATGACGGATAACAAGATACCTTGCCATGCCACTTCCGCCAGCTCCTGTGGAAATACTAACAAACCAAGCAGTATGAACATAAATATTTGCATCATCCAAGCAAAGCCATGACTAAAATTCATAATGGTACGGTGATACATTAGCTCGGAATTCCCAAGCGTAAGGCCCATAACATAAACAGCCAGCAGCCCGCTGCTATGTACCCATGCTGATAAACCATAGGTCAGAACAGCAAAGCCAATCGCCATTACTGGATAAAGACCTGTAGAATCCAGGTTAATTCGATTGATACAGAAAACTGCGATCTTCCCCAGCACAAAACCCAGTACTAAGCCAATGCCCATCTCCCATATAAAAGACAACAGCAGCCCCCATATCGCCATATCCGGATGCTGTATCCATTCGATTAGCGAGACTGTCAAGAATACCGCCATTGGATCGTTGCTTCCTGATTCTGCTTCTAACGTCGAGGTCAGACGTTTATCAATGTTCTTACCGCCGAGTACCGAGAAGACTGCAGCCGCATCTGTCGATCCAACGATCGCTCCAAACAGAAAGCTTTCTGGCCATGTCACATCAAGGATCAGCTTAGCGAATACCCCTACAATGGCTGTCGTCATGATTACGCCTACCGTTGATAAGGATAATGCTGGCCGAATAACAGGTTTAATATCCTTAATATTCGTCTGCATGCCACCTTCGAATAATATGACAACCAATGCGAAGATCCCGGCCATTTGCGTTAAGGAAGCATTGTTAAAAAAAACAAATTGGCTTAGCACCATCCCCGCAGCAAGAAACAGCACTAAAGCTGGCATTCCAAATTTAGTGGAGAACTTGGTGGAAAATACGCCTACAAGCAGGAGTGCTGCCAGTAATAATATAATATTATCTGCAAGTTGGGACACCGATTATTCACTTCCCTTTCTCTTCTAGCTTTAAAATATAAGAAGCTTCCTTATTTATGTACTTTATTACCCTTTTCGATATCCTTTTGAGACATTGAATAATATAAACAAGATTGGAGATTTCATTCCCCGGGCCTTATACTTTATGTAAATGCTTTCTCCCCATCGTGTGTACATATAGGAGGTTGAATGTTATGCAATTGAGATTAATTAAACCTGCGGAGATAGACCAAGCGGCTCTGCTCGCAGATTCTGTCTTTCGTGAACCGGGTGCCACTTCAATGAAAGAACTGTTTCCACTTATTTTCCGCCCTGGACTCAGTCATTCCTACGCGGCTATTGCCGATGACGGAACGGTTGCTGCTTTCATGGGGCTCGTCCCCTCCACGATCAAGACTGGAGATGCTTTCCTGAATGTATTCTCCATAGGTGCTGTCTGCACCGATCCCGCTTTTCGGGGCCAAGGACTGGCGGGCCAACTTCTACAGCTATGCCAGAGTCACGCTGCCGAGGCCGAGGCATCGCTGATTTTTGTCTCGGGTGATCGTTCGTTATACACCCGAGCTGGGTGCGTACCGTTCGGAGGTACGCAATTTGCCGAGCTGAACGCAAGCTCAGCTCAGGCTCTTGCAGCCGCAGCAGGAGTAGAATGGACGCTGCGGCCAATGCAGCCGGGCGACTTCTTCGCCGTCTACCGGCTGCTCAATGAACGCGAAGCCGGACATGTATATAGTCCGGGTGAGCTGGCGCTGCTGCTGGGGACCGAGGCTTACGCAGGTGTGATGGGCTTAGCCCAGCGCACACTCGTAGCCGTTCGGGACGGCAGCATCGAGGGGTTCGCCGCGGTGGCTGTGCCCGCGGCGGCAGACGTGCCCGCGCCGAACGCGGCGACGGCGGTGGAATGGGCCGGCCAGCCGAGCGCGGTAGCGGCATTGCTGGCCAAGGCGGCCTTGTGCGGCGGCGTTGGCACGCTGCAAGTGCCTGTGCCGTGGCAGGAGCGCGGCTTGCTCGCGCTTCTGCGGGACGCCGGCGCCAGCTTAAGCGGCGGCGCGAACAGCGGGACGGTCTGCATCGCAGACCGGGAAGCGCTATTGCGGCAGACCGAAGGCTGCCGCAAGGGCCTCGACTTGTCGTCCGTGCAGGACGACAAGGAGCTGATCTCGCTGCTCTTTGATCCAGCGAGTTCAGAGGATTCCGATGCTATTCCTTTGCCGTATATGTCTGGACTTCGTTTCATTTAACGGATTTAAATAAGAATAAACGGAAGCCGTCCTTTTAAGGACGGCTTCCGTTTATTCTACGATGCTCCTAATTCCGCATGATGTCTCTGCCGTGAGCTACTTGGTGTATTTTGCAGGTTATTTAGTATGCGCTATAAATGATTATATAAATTCAAATGATACCCTTATTCTCTGGAGTACACCTGTAGCTCTTGAATAGACCAATAATTCCCGCCGGCTCCGTTCTGTACAATTTTGACATACCTCGTCTTCACTTTAGAAAAGGATATCTTAGTAAGCTCTTTCGTACCTTTACCAGACGTAAGTTTTTTCCAGTTTTGAGCATCGTCAGAAATATAGACTACATAGTCTCTTGGGTAATCAAACGGTGATAACGTGCTATCCAAATCTATTCTTTCAATTTCATGTGCTTCACCCAGATCAATCTGAAAATACTCACCGGAAACCTGATGTTTCCCCGTATCCCAGCGCGTGCGCCGATCCCCATCGATAGCCAGACTAGGAGCTGATGCTGCCGTATTCACATTTGAGGATACCTTCCATTTAGTACGATCTAGAGGAACCAGTCCGGTGGCTGTAATCTGAACTTTATCGGACAGTAAATTAGAGCCGGATACCCTTACCGCGTAGGTATATAACGTCCCTTCACGTAAATTATGATCCGTATATTCTGTAAGCTTCACATCGGTGGCCACCACCTTCATTTCCCCGCCGCTACCTTCAGCGCGAAGCAGCTCATAGCTTGCTCCTGGTGCCTCCAACCAATTTAATTTTACAGCTAAACCTTTTGTTGCTGCGGCTTTGAATCCTTTAGGTGCCGACGGCTTTACTTCAGAAGAAGGCTGCAAAATATACTGCACAGCCTCTCCTGGAGCAAGTGTCTCCGTAAAGGTTAACGTGGGAGTAGCCTTTTTGCCTGTTACATAACTTCTTGCTTTTTCATACGTATCCCCGTTTCCAAAACGTTCCCCTTCATACACCCCGTTTTTCGGCATAGTCACATTTACACTCACGGTCTGTGGAGTAGACTCAAAGTTAACGAAATTAACCAGTACCTTATTTGAAGTCGCTCCGCTTCCCGCAAGAGGCTTCAATGTAGAAGTATCCACGGCCCGAACATATACCAGCTTGTCGGCTAACACATCTTTGTTTGCAACTTGGTAAGTTAATGGAGCTCCATGTGTAGCATAGGCAAGACTGAGCCTTCTCATGATGCTGACACGTGAATCCTCATTTTCTTTTGTATAATAAATCTCTGTGGTTGCCGGATCATGCTCTTCTAAATTAAATCCGTATTTGAATAAACTGAAATCCTTAAAAAAAGCAGCATGCTGCACAAACATATCCGCATAACCAATATGTGCACGCATGATCCGGTCGAATACAGCCGCTGTCCGCTCCGTTGCCCCGTATTGATAGGCATCCACATGACTGTCCGAGGTACCAAATTCAGTGGTCAGCATTTTTTTGCCGAGTCCATTGTCTGCGCCAGTGAAGGTCTTCAAATTCTCAGTAAAGCTTCCTCCATTACTAAAAATATAAGAGTCACCGTAGGAGTGTCCATTGGTCAAATCCGTAACCTTCTCCAGCTCCATACGTTGCTCTGGATCACGTTCCCAGCCATCCGGATCTCCACATTCCTTCCCGGTTCCCTTCTGATTACCACAGGAATCTTCACTGTAGCTCGGCCAATACGCCCAGCCCGGAGCAACAGTTTGTAAATGGGGCGCGATTTGCTTACCCTTTTTATTCAACCAGTCCGCAATCGCCAGGTTCACTGCCTTAGAACGATTAAATAACCCTGGCTCATTATCTACCTCATAATATTGAAAATAAGGGCTATATTGTTCAAAATAATCTGTCAGCTTTTTCTCCGCATCAGCAGGCAACGATCCATCTGCCTTAAGCTTAATATCACCAGTATGCAAATACAGAGCAACCGCCTGCATGTTGTAATCCTGCAATACCTTGTAATATTCCAGCATATCTGAGCAGGATCTCCCGACATCACTGGCACAGCTGGTACGCATCACATTGCCGCTATAAGCCATCCCTAGCCATTTGATAACATAAGGCAAGTGCGTAACCGCACCTTCATCAAAGTAAAACTGCTTATTATTCACTACTGTTCCGGTCAGTGTATAGCTGCCATGAATAGGCTCGGAAATTGGAGCGTTAAGAGATTCTAAACGGAGATTATCCCAAGTCCACCAGGAATATTCGTCTTCTTTGTCACTGCAATATAAACAGCGAACCGTTTGCAGCTTCAATTCGTTCGTTCCCAGCTTCAATTGCTCCTTGGGAATGTATAATTCATAGGATTTTTGAAAGCTATATTCACTTTCTGTGCCCGATACGCCCGCAATTTGAATGATCCCTGACAATTGATGATTGGAAAACACACTCATTTGCGGCACGGATTTATAAGCATCCAGAATTCCTACGCTAAATAAGACCCCATTGTCCGGGATCTTATTTAGCTGATAGGTGATCGTTAATTCCGGCTGGGTCTTTCCATTCAAGCCTGCAGGCAAGCTCTGAAGAGCCGATGATTTGAGCGCTGAAGAAGGAACATTAAATACCTTCTTACTGCCAGAAGTGCCACTCGCAGCGAACTCAGCTGCTGAGCCATCATGTTGTCCCAGATTCCAGATCACAGTACCATCCGGTATTCCTGCTGCAACATCACTTCCTGTAGCTAATCTTGGTATATTGGCACCTACCTTATAATCGTTCGTCTTATTCGTTCCGAAAACAGAGACAGACAACAGAAACAAGACGGTTAATGCGGTGAATTTCAGTAATAACAGTAATGGTTTGTTTGCAGTTATCCTATTTTTTCTATTAGATATTCTCCTCGTTATTCCCATCCATAGGTCCTCTCTTTCTTCCGGAATGTCTAACCCTATCATTTCATTAGATTAAGGAAGGAACAATGCCCCTTGTGGAATCACCTGCTGCTTCTGGCTGGAACTCTCCCACAGCAAGCGAAGATTAGCATCTCCTTCATTCTCATAATATTCAATTTGGATATCATAAAGTGTTCCGGCTGTGAGCGGGATACTTCCTTTATGAAGGGTTGCACTTTGATTTTTCCAATTATCGATGATCAGCTTTCCGTCAATCCAGACACGGACTCCATCATCAGAGGATGCCGAAATCGTATATTTTTCACTGAATTTGGGTTTGAGCTTCCCTTTCCAGCGAACAGAAAAATGATCTTCATCTATCTCCTGTGCAGGTGACCCGCCATGCCAATTAAAATCAATCTTACGATCATCGCGGATAAGTACCGCTTCTCCCTCTAAATCAGTATTGTTATAGTATTCTCCAGTCAAACCCATTGGAGTTACCGATATTACCGGTGCTATCGAAGGGCCTCCTGTTGTGAGAACGTAATCCTCTCTCGATACTATAAACGAGTCATTCATAAAGCTTTTAATTGACTGTAGCGTATTATTTTCTGTCAGTAATTTTCCCCAGGTCATCATATAGACCCATTTATTTTGTTTCTCGGTTAATACTTCCGGGTTCGGCAGCTGTCCACTCTCCCCGATTCCGATAGGTTTACCATCAGCAAGTGCGAGCAGATCCTCATAGTAGGACTGCTTATAATCGTTATTGTAGATATCCACAGCCAGAACATCGAGTTTATCCGCACCAGGATAATATGCAGCATAAGGATCTGCCCATTCATTCGGCGCATTCGGATTCCACACCCACAGTAGATTATTCAGTTGATGTGTATTTACAAAACGATCATAGACAATATTCCAAAGCGCTGAAAAATTGTCCTTTTTCCCCCACCAAAACCAACCGCCGTTCATTTCATGGTAAGGTCGCCATAAAACTGGAACTCCGGCATCACGCAGCTGTCCCAAATAGCCAGCGATCTCGTCTAGATCAGAGATTAGACTCTTATACTGAGCCGTCCCAGGCGTAACATAAGCATTAAACTTCTCTTGACTGAGACTTCTGTTTACATTGGACCATTCCGGAGAAGTCCCCGGCAAACTCTGATGGAATGTCATGGCTACAATACCACCCTCTTGATGCCACTCCATTGCACTGTCTATAACAGCTTGTCGCTGTTCTGCGATCGTCCCTTCGGGTTGATTATTAATTGCCCCCAATTCATAACCATGTAGAACGGCATTTTGTCCCGATGTATTCTTCAGCATATGAACCAGTTCATCTGGACTTTCTAGATAATCATGCTGGCCAGACAGGATTCCTTTGCCACGTAGATTCACCAAATTACTCAGCAGTTGCTTGGCTTCTTCAGAAGCTGATGGATTGCTTGGTATAGCCGGAGGAAGAGCGGAAGAAACACTCATAGCCTTCGGAAGACTCTTAACCTCTCCCCAAGGCAGCAAGGAAAAAATAATAAACACCGGTAATATAGTAAACAACAATCTGTTTTGCTTATAATATTTACGCAAATAAATCCTCCTTTCGGTAGCTGTACTGCCTCCACAGGTGCTAAATAAACATACCTGTTATCGGACAATCGTCTTCTGACCTAATGAGGACTATAGCTTAGTAGCTCTGCAATAACGCAGAGCCACTAAGGATCGACCTGTAATTTTCATCAATCAGGAGACATCCGGAAGATAAAGTGCACTTGCTGGAACTGTCTCTTTAGCTTGACTAGCACTTTCCCACATCAAGCGGACTCTCGCATCGCCTTCATTTTCGTAATACTCCACCTTGATATCATATAGCTGGCCAGCCTTCAGCGTTATATTACCCTTACGCTCAGTACCACTTTGCTTAGTCCAACTATCAATCACGGATTGCCCATTCACCCACACACGGATGCCATCATCTGAGGTAGTGTAAAATGTATATTGCTCATCATATAATGGCTTAATTTTACCGCTCCAACGTATGGAGAAACGATCAATCCCGAGGGCGGCATCCGGCGATCCTTGCCGCCAATTGAAATCGATAATTGCATCAGTTCTAGTAAGAGCTGCTGTTCCCGATAGCTGTATGTTGTTGTAATATTCTCCTGCAAGCCCCTTCACAAGAGGAATGGCTGCCTCACCCTCTTCTTCGGGAGGTGCCGGCGCTGGTGCAGCGCTAGGTGTCGGTACCAGACTAGTATTTAATTTATCTCTAGTTAGGGTATAGTTGCTATTCATAAATGTTCTAATTGTATCTGCACTGTTATTCTCGTAAAGCATTTTTCCCCAGCTCATCATATACGTCCATTTACTTTGTGATTGCTGAAGCTTCTCCAGATTAGGCATTTCACCATTCTCCCCGATCGCAATCGGTTTGCCTGCGGCTAGACTCAACAAGCTGTCATAGTATTTTTGCTGGTAATCATTTTCGTATATATCTGCTGCCAGAATATCTACTTTATCAGCACCTGGATAAGTTAGCGCATAAGGATCTGACCAAACATTGGGAGCATTCGGACTCCATACCCATAACAAATTATTTAATTTATGAACGTTAACAAAACGGTCATACATAATATTCCAAAGTTTAGAAAAGTTATTTTTCTTCCCCCACCAGAACCAGTTCCCGTTCATTTCATGATAGGGTCTCCAAAGCACCGGAACATTGGCATCGCGCAAGCTTTTTAGGGAGACTGCCACCTTATCAAGCTCAGCGATCAGATTGTTATATTGCTTGGTACCCGGTGTAACGTAACTATCGAACTCATTCTGACTAAGTGTTTTTTTCACATTATCCCAGTCATAAGAGGTGCCCGGCAGGTTAGCATGAAAAGTCATAGCTACGATCCCGCCCGCTTTATTCCAGTTGATCGCGCTGTTCACCACATTTTGACGCTGCCAGGCCATCGTTCCTTCTGACTGACCGCTGATCGCGCCCAGTTCATAACCGTGAAGAGCGGCATATTGTCCGCTGGTTCCCTTCAGCATATTGTTAATTTCATCTGGACTTTCTAAATAGTCATGTTGACCAGCAATAATACCTTTTCCTGAGATCGAGTAAAAATAGTTAAGCAGCTTTACGGCTTCAGGTGAGGCTCCTGGGGTAACTGGCGTTCCAGAATTTGAAGCAGCTATGACAACAGACGGCGAAATTCCAACAGTAAGCGGAAGTGCAGTCAGAAACAAGACGAGTGACAGAAATGCGCCAAATAATCGATACGTACGGTAAGCTTTCAAAATAATCTCCCTTTCGGTAGCCAGGCTGCCACTCTTTCGAAGGCCCTATAGCTTTGCGTCCCTACCTTTCGATAGGTTTGCCTTTTCAATTTAAGAGAAATAATCTCTCTTACCGTAAGTATCGACGACAATTAATGATATATTTAGTGTTTTTATGACTTTTTTTGATAATTGAGTCAATTTACCTGTTTCAAGAAATTTTGGATTGGTTAAATAGATAGGTTAGACCTATGAAATGAATTGTTGTAGTTCTATATCATTCCAGTCTAAAGTAATACGAATGTTATCTTCTTCTACTAATTCAGAACCCGTCTGTACCTCTATAAACTCGACATCCGTCAAAGCAAGGATCGCGTGCTTCGTTCCTTCCGGTATACGTACCACGTCCCCAGCCTTCACATTATGTTTTTTCTCATTCAGCACAATACTTGCTTCGCCGCTGACGATTGTCCAAATTTCACTACGCTTGCGATGTAATTGATAGCTGATATTATTCCCCTCGGATATAAAAATCCGTTTGGTCAGCACTTCATTGCCTTCATCATATTTCACATAATCAATAACTTTGTAATGGCCCCAGCGGCGTTCCTCGTACATCGGTCTTTGTTCAAAGGTCTTCAGCACTTCTTTAATCCGTGGGCTCTCAGCTTTATGGGTAACTAGAATCCCATCCGGGCTAGCCGCAATGATCAGATCCTTCGCACCAATTACCGTAATCGGAATATCCAGCTCATTAATCAAGCAAGTCCCCTCAGAATCCGCCGTTACAAAACCTTTTCCTACATGCTTGCTGCTCATTTCCTCTGTCAGCGTATTCCACGTTCCAAGATCCTTCCAGAATCCATCATACGGCTGCACCACAATATGTTCTTCTTTCTCCACCACTTCATAATCAAAGCTGATGGAAGACAATAGCTTATACTGCTTCTGCAATTCTTCATATCCTAAAGGCAACCCTTTACGCTGCAAAATATCTAACAAGTACCCTAAGCGGAAGGCAAACACTCCACAATTCCACAAGGCATTTTGCTCGATGAGCTGTTCTGCTTGTATACGGTCTGGTTTCTCTTGAAAGTGACTCACCTTCATAAAACCATTTCCCCCCGCCTCTTCGGTGGTAGGAATAATATATCCGTATTTCTCTGAGGCATGTTCAGGAACAACACCCATTAGTGCCAAATTTGCTCCACTTTCCAGCATGGTCCCCTCAAGCATAGCTATGGTATCGAAAAAGGATGCTTCTACATAAGGGTCAACAGGCAATATTGCTACCGTCTCTGCTGGAGAAACACCTGCCACTGAATAAAGATAGGTAGCTGTTAAGGCGATAGCCGGAAAAGTATCCCGACGCTCCGGTTCAACGATAATCGGCACATGACTTCCCAGTTGGCTTTGTATCATTTCTACTTGGCCGCGGCCGGTGGCCAGATAAGATGATTCTGCCATCCCTGCTTCCTCCAGCTGTCTCCAGACACGTTGTACCATGGATTCTGGTTCACCTTGAGGGCTTTCAAGTACCTTTAGAAATTGCTTTGAACGTGAGTCGTTGGACAACGGCCATAACCGTTTACCTGAACCGCCTGATAGAAGTACCATTTTCATAGAATGAACCCTCCTTGAATTGATATCAAAACCTATGTCTTCCGTTTGGTGGTCGTTGGAATGGATGCACTTACAAACTTTGTTAGGTATGAACCACTTCAAGGGATTTTGGACTTCCGATCGCTGTTATCCTCAGATTTCCTTATTGAACCGCTTCTAGCGGTAGAAATCCGAGGATAAAGGCGAACACTCCGTTTCTACAGTTCCAAATTCCCTTTCCGTTCTTAACCTAACCAACTACTTTTTAACACTGATCCGTGCGCACCGGGCTGTACCAGCCAGAAGCAAGCACGTTTTTCTAAAGATTCGCTTCTGCTCCGGGGGAGGCAGCAGCAACTGCAAGAACAACTGCAACTACAAGAGCAAGACTAGTTGCCACCACAGAGACAAAGACAACTACAAGTGCTACTGCTACTGCGATATATAATCAGAGTACTCTAACTTTATAAATTGCTTAGAAACTTAAGATAAGGGAACGGAGTGGCGGAGGGGAATTTTGGAACTGTAAGAGCGATAGCGTCCGCCTAAAAGCTTTCCGTAGGAAAGCTCACTTCGTAAGCATAAGCTTTTCCGGATTTCATCCGCTATTAAGCGGTATAAATCAAGAAATCTGGAAACAACAGCGGCTGGAAGTCCAAACATTCACCGCAGTTGCGACTGACACTTAACACAAATGATTAAACCGCTCCAGCCACACTAGCAGAATAACCGCTCAATCCACCCATCTGCGGGCGGCCGACAGAATGATAAACGAGGCCGGTACCCTCGATTTGCTCCTTGGAATACACGTTGCGTCCATCGATCAGCACCCCATTGCGCATGCTTTTCGCCAGCTGATGCAGATCAATGTCCTTCAGTAGGCTCCAATCGGTCAAGAGGCATACGGCATCGCTGCCCTCAGCCGCCTCCTCTGGCAGATTGCACCAGCGAAGCTGCGGATGATCGTATTGCTGTCTGAAATTTGTAGCTGCGATTGGATCATATAGCTTGACTGTTGCCCCTTCAGCCACCAGTGCCTCAACAATCTCTCTGGCTGGAGCTTCGCGGACATCATCAGTATTAGGCTTGAAAGCAAGCCCCCATATCCCAATCGTCGAACCGCGCAGGCTGCCAAGTGATTCATGCAGCTTGGAGATGATCATAAACCGTTGTCCCTTGTTCACTTCGACTACAGATTTCAATAATTTGAATTCGTAATCGACGTTGCCCGCAATTTGAATGAGCGCATTAGTGTCTTTCGGGAAACAGGAGCCTCCATAACCGATACCAGCCTGCAGGAAGGATGACCCGATTCTTTGGTCCATACCCATTCCTTGTGCTACCTCGGTTACATCAGCTCCCACTTTTTCGCAAATATTGGCGATCTCGTTAATAAAGGAAATCTTCGTGGCCAAAAATGCATTTGAAGCATATTTGATCATTTCAGCACTGCGTATATCTGTTACAAATACATTTTCTGTGAAACCCTTATGAAGCTCGCGCATGGTTGGTTCCAGCTCTGGATTATCAAGACCAATGACAATTCTGTCGGGATGGAGGGTATCGCGAATCGCTGACCCTTCACGTAAAAACTCGGGAGCAGACACGATATCAAAAGAATGATGGGTAAACTTAGAGAGCATTTTGGAGATTTTCTCATTTGTCCCTACGGGAACTGTAGATTTAGTCATTATAATTTTGTGCCCGTCCATCGCTTTAGCGATTTCAGCAGCTGCACCCTCAATGTAGGTTAAGTCAGCTTCACCATTAGGCAGCGATGGCGTACCTACAGCAAGAATGATAATATCTGAATGCCGCACCGAATCCTGAAGATCTGCAGAAAAAGATAACCGTTCCTCACGAAGATTCAGTTCAATCAGTTCCTCGATTCCCGGCTCATAGATGGGCGATTCCATCTGTTTCAGCTTCTTAATCTTTTCCTCGTCCTTATCCACACAGATGACATGATGTCCGCCCAGTGCAAAGCACACGCCAGATACAAGACCCACATACCCAGTACCGATTACTGTCAGCTTCATACAATCATCCTCCTTTTAGAAAATTGACGTAGGCCTGCTCAACATACTGCTTGAACTTAACCATAAACGCCTGCTCATCGAATTTACGTGCATGCTCCATAATTTGATCGATATCCCAAGCGTAGGACTCTACCTCATAAATAGCCTTAAGCAGATCCTCCACTTCTTGATGCTGAAAGAACACACCATTTACATAAGGAATAATAGTATCTAGTGCCCCACCTGCTTGATAAGCAATTACCGGTCTTCCTGCAGCGTTCGCTTCCAGCGGTGTAATTCCAAAGTCCTCTTCTCCTGGAAAAATGAATGCTCTACACTGTGCCATCATTCCAGTCACTTGCTCATCTTCTAGCCGGCCCAGAAACGATACATTATCCTTAGCCATGCCTTCGAGACGCTTGCGATCTGGTCCATCCCCTACGATATAAAGCTTAAGTCCGTTACGGTTAAAAGCCTCTACTGCCAGATCAATCCGCTTGTAGGAAACAAGCCGGGAGACAATTAAATAATAGTCACCAATGGTTGAAGAGCTTGTAAACCGGGCTGTATTAATCGGTGGAAATATGACATCTGCATCCCGGTGATAATAATTCTGAATCCTCGTCTTCACTACTGATGAATTGGCTACGAACTGATTCACATTTTTGGAAGTTCGCTGGTCCCACGTTTTGAGCTGCTGCATGTATACCTTAAGCATTTTCTTGAACAACCCGGAATTCGACTGACGTTCCATGTAGGTGTCATAATCCCATGCGAAACGCATAGGCGTATGGCAGTAACAAAGATGAAACGTATGTTTAGGAACTTGAATACTTTTCATAAAAGCACTGCTGGAACTCAGGACGATATCGAAACCGCGAAAGTCCAAATCACGGATGGCCATTGGATAAAGTGGCAGCACCCCTTTAAAATTGGTCTTTACCCCCGGAATCTTTTGCAGCCAGGAGGCACGGATATCCGCATCTTTGAGATTGTCAGTAAGGCGGCTTCCGTTAAAAACCGTTGTGTAGATTGGAGCCTCGGGATACATGTGATGAAAGACTTCCACCACTCTTTCCGCGCCGCCCATTTGGATTAAGTAATCGTGCGCTATCGCAATTTTCATGTGAATCATCCTCAAAGTTTTATGGAGCATCATCTTCAGAATTACCGCGTCATATCATCTGTCAGGTGCCCGCCAACAAACCTTTATAGTAGTCAACGATGTCCTTGACCGTATTCTCGATAACAAAATGCTCTTTCACTCGTTTCATCCCATTGTCCGCCATCCGCCGTCTTTCCTCTGGGTGATCCAGCATCCATTTAATGGAGTCTGCCAGTATCGCCGCGTCACCAGGCTCTATCAGTAGTCCTGTCTCACCTTGAACTACAATTTCTACCGGCCCGCCTTCATTGGAGGCGATCACCGGTAATCCCGCTGCCATTCCTTCAACGATAACTTGGCCAAAGGGCTCAGGAGTTACCGAAGTGTGAATCAGTAAATCAGCAGTATTCATAAGGCCTTGAATATCATCCACATGCCCTAGCATGCTTACATTAGTAAGCTCGTCGTTTTTTATCTTTTGCAGCAATTCCTGCTTATAAGCCTCTTCTCCAAACAGAGCGTCTCCAGCCAGCCAGAACTTCACACGAGGTTCGTTCTTAAAGCTTTTTGCGGCTTCCAGCACAATATGCTGACCCTTCCAATGCGCCAATCGACCAACTAGCAATACGTTGAAATCCTTCTGGTCCCGCATGCCGATCCCATTACCAATCGCTTTAGCGAATGCGGAGTATACGACCAGCGTTTTTTTGGAACGCGGCAGCTCCAAAGCATTCAGCGTAGAATGTGAATTTGCGATGACTCCATTGGGGAGCAGACGCGACAGCAAACGAATTCCTTTGGCAACGATTGGCTTTAAATAAGGGGCCCCAATATGATCCCGGATGTGCCAGATCAATGGAACGCCCGCTATTTTTGCAGCGATGGCTCCGTATAATGCAGATTTTAGGGAATTGGTGTGCACGCAATCTACCTTCTCCGCTTTTAAGAGCGGCGCAAGCTTGCGACCATAAGCCAACAGCTTGAAGGCTGCAGCAGGTGCTCCCAAGTTGACAGCATTTCTCCCCCGACTTCTGATACTCTCATCCAGCGGAATAATACGGACATCCATCCCTTTTTCACGTAGCCGTTCAGCCAGCGCACCATCCTCAGCCAGAATTACCAGTGGATCGATCTGTTCTCCAATATGGGTAAGGATGTTAAACAGGGCAACTTCTCCACCACTCCATTTAGCAGTGTGATCTATATAGGCTACTCTAAGCATTACGTGGTCACCTCCTCTCCTAAGGCTTGTAGGAACACGGATTCTACTTGATCCGTAACATGCTCCCAGGTATATCTCTCCAGTACATGCTCTCTACATTCATCCCGGCTCGGAAGCAGCTTTCGATTGCTAAGCATATGGATCATACCTTCAGCCATGTGGTCACTACTTGAACTCTTAAATAGTAATTCCGGCCGGAAGCCTTGCAAAATTTCCTTATTGCCGCCAATCGGTGTAGCCATCACTGGCAATCCTGAAGATAAAGCTTCAACGGTAATCAAACCAAAGCCCTCCAATGCCTGTGAGGGAACCACGAACATATCCGCTGCCTGATAATAAGAGGCTAGTTCATGATCGGGAATGTAGCCTAGCAGTCTTACCTTATTGCTTAAGCCATAGTCGGCGATCTTTTCTTCCAGTTCTCCCCGCAACGGCCCTTTACCACCAATCAGCAGAATTGCATTCGGGAAACGCTCCGCAACTTGCTTCCAGGCTTCAAGCAGCTGTAGTAGTCCCATCCGATTGACCAACCGCCGAACAGTCAGCACGGTTGTTGCTCCCTCAGGTAAATTTAAGCTTCGTCGAATCGCCAATCGATTCGTAGCGGGAATAAAACGTTCCACATTAGCTGCTCCTGGAATCACTATAATTTTGTGTAGAGGCACTCCATGCAGCTTATGGAGAATGTCCCGGAACGTCTCACTAAGCACAATGAACTTATCCGCTAGTTTATAGGCTCTATGTTCAATGGATTTGGCGATGGTTGTTTTGACCCGGTGCTTAATGCCTTGACCTTCGATTTTCATTTCTTCATTCCATGGGCCATGAAAAGTCATCACTACAGGAATCCCGCGTTTCTTTGCTTCCAAGGCTGGACCAATACCATAAGGAGCAAAGTGAGTGTATAAAATATCTATACGGCCACTGCCCTCTCCCATCAGATCGGCCGCCTTACGCTGGAAAGCATCCTTACGTTTCCAGATCCCATCTTTTGGATCTCCGGCATTGTGAATAATCAATTCCTCAGGGGTAGCAGGCGTCTCTTGACTGCAAATCAGCGCATGCACCCGATTACGTGAGGAGAGTTGCTCGCAAACGGATTTGAAATACGTGTTAAGCCCACCCGGCTGTAGCGACGGCCAGCTAAGGCCTGTCGTCATAATGTTCAATCCGTCACTGTACGGCATAGCTTCTCTCTCCTTTATTCTCCTTCTCGGTCTGACTCGTCTTCGCATTGTGCTGAGTCAGCTTTCCCGATCTAATTAATTCGTAATGCTTGAAGCCGACCATGAATTCATACATGACCCAGAATACGGATACTCCGAAACCTGACATTCCCTTCTTGAACAACCCGTGTAAGAAATACTTTTGCAAGAAACGGGCTGGTGGTCTTAACAGCAGATGACTGACCCGAAATCGTTTGCCCTTGGCATACGCACTTTCAGCTTCCAAGTCAGTGTACTTATTGAAACGTGCCACATGATCATTAATACTGCGGTAACCATAATGCCAGAGGGTTCCTGTCAAACGTATGGTTCGCTCTTCAGAGACTTCGGGCATCTCGTGCACCAAGCTGTTTCGAATTCCATACGCTTTGCGGTTGTAAAGGCGCACTAGATATTCGCCACGATCCAGCCATCTGCCCATAAAATCACCGATCCGGTAGATAGAATAGGCAACCGATTGATCCATAAGCCCCGGTTTCAGTTCAAGAATACTCGCGGCCAACTCGTCGCTGACCACTTCGTCAGTATCAATAAGGAAGACCCAATCATGAACCGCGCGTTCTACTCCGAACTCCCTCTGTTTCGCATATCCGGGCCATGGGTTGACGTATACACGACAATTCAAGCTTTCGGAAAGCTGAACTGTCCCGTCTTTGCTGCCTCCGTCAATCACAATCACCTCGTCGGCGAATAACCTGCAGGATTGTATGGCCTTAGATATTCGAACTTCGTCATCCTGAGCGATGATGACAGCCGATATTGGATAATTGCCTTGGCCGCCTACCACGCTTTTTACTGAATCCATGAAGGTTTCCTCCTTTGTCTTTCGCATTATCCATTCATATCCATCGGTTTCTTGCGAATGTAAGAATTCATCGTCGTCTTCATCCACTGGATGTCCTCCCGGGTAATGAGCAGCCGGGGTAGTTTAACTTTTAAGGTGTACTTTATATTGAGAACAATGAAGAAGAATCGCAGGATTGCTGATGACAGCATCGCTATCCCTGCTCCGAGTAAGCCAAACTTAGGGATGAGCAGGAACAACATTGGGATAACCAAGAGTAAGCCAAAACCTTGAAGCATCGAAACAATTTTCGGCTTGCCTAGCGCCATAAAGGCCTGCGCCAGAATGATCGTCCCCCCGCTAATAGTCACTTCAAGGAGCAACAAGCGAAACACGGTTAATGCCGCATTGAAGTCTTTGCCGTACATCAACGGAATTACTAAAGGGGCTAAGAGCATCAGGACTACTCCGCCAAGCATGGTGAAAGTCGTACTTATGCGAAAGGCTTTGAATGTTAACTCAACTGCCTGTTCTTTTGACAGCTCAGAGGCCTTGGGAAACAGTACGATAGTAATCGAGCTTGAGAAAAAATTGACCATTCGCGATAGACTCACAGCCACTACATACAGCCCCAGATCAGCAGGTCTTAACAAACCGGCAATTACGATCTGATCGATATAATAAGAGAAATTGCCAAGCAAGTCATTGCCGTAGGAACCAAGCCCGTAAGTAAACAATCTTTTTAAATTCTGATAGGCCCCTCTCATCTTCACCTTATAGGTACGAAGCAAGGAAATCGTCATTCCGATAAACAGCGGCGCTCCAGGAAGAAGATAGGCAACTGCAGTTGTAAATGGATTCATCCGATCCAGCGCGATCAATATCCCGATCATCGTCAGTGTAAGCAACGGCACTAGATAGCGAATCCAATTAAACCTCTTGTATTCACCTCTGAATTGAAAAGCTGCATTGTTAATTTGAGAGATCACTATAATCGGACACAGAATCATAGACCACTGAGCAAAGGTCACGACCTCCGGACTGAAGGATTTCAGCCAATAAGGCAAGACCACGATACCTATAATCATCGCTATGACCCCAAAAATGGTACCGAGCAGCAATGCCATACGATAAAGCACTCCGGCATCCTCCGGGTTTTTCTTAGCGTTATAGATGAGAGCTGAAGGAATGCCAAAGCTCATGCTAAACGCCAGAAACTGTGACCAGTTAATCATTGCCGTCTGTTCCCCACGACCTGTCGGTCCAAGATAACGGGCGGTCAGTACACCCGTTAACATGTTAATCAGTAGGATCATGACACTGACAAACATTGTCTTCACGGCTGCCGAGCTGTTATCCTTACTCTTCGCGAACAATCTAAAAGATGACCAGATTGTTCTAGCGGGGAGAGATTTTGCATTCAATTGCTGCATACGGTGTTCCCTTCCTTCTACTTTGTGTAATCTCCCTTGCGCTGAGGCCAAGACCGATCAGCATCCAGATTAAGTATCCCTTGAGTCCGGGAAACCCATTATCTGATACCAAACTGACTATCGCACCGGTCCAAGTAGCAAGAGCAAGTCGGGCGTATGGCTGCAATTGGTCCCTGCTGATTACTCTAGCGAATATTTGTTTGACAACTGCGCCTAAAGCTCCGAAGAAGAAAACAGCACCCAGAATACCAAAGGTAAGCAGTAAGGCGATAACTCCGTTATCCATAATTCCGTACTCTCCAAGCTCGCCGTCATTACCAAGCTTAGTCCCTTGGCCTACACTACCGATTCCCTGACCTACTGGATTGGCGGCGACCATCGGCAGCATGTTTTGCCATAAGCTTAGCCGTTCATTATAAGAGTGATCTTCCTGAACAGAAGAAAGTGTCTCTACCCGAGCAACCAGTCCTTCGGCGCCAGGCAATTTTGGCACAACCCAGAACAACGCAGCAGCCACAAAAACTAATTGGATCAAGGTTTTCCACTTTCCCTTAGAAGGAGAGGTTCCAATGTACATGAGCAGCATCACCAGAAGAATCAGCCATGCCGCGCGTACTAAAGTAGTCAGCAGGCAGATTACAACCAGCAGCACGCCGATCCAGCGCAATGTTCCCCGCCATTTTTTCTCCAGTATCATCGGAACTAAAGCAAACGCTAAGAAGGTTGCAGCCGGTCCCGGCGAATTCAGCGTAGAGAACACTCGGATTTCCAATGGATATGGATTTCCGATGGACATCATGTCCGCATGTTTCATCCAGAACACATCCCAAGGTGGCACCGTCAAATACTGAACAATCCCGTAAATGGCAACTAGGACTGCAATATTGGCAAAAGCGGTAAGCAGTCGATCGATATCCTTCGGCTTGAACTTCGTGACGGCAAAGTACGGCAATAACAGCAGTGGCACAATATAATTCGCTAAGTCATAAACTGAGCCCATGCCATTCTTAGCCAAACCGATTAAAGCACCATAACCCAGCGCAACTGCGAACATTAACATGATCCGCGTGGAGGCCTTCTGAATATTATGAATCTCCTTCAGCAGCGGAATGATCAAGGTTACACCGGTTAACAAGGGGGCTAAGCTCAGCAAGGATACAGAGTGATACACTCCTTCTGACCAGTCAGCAATGCGGCGCAGCTCTGGAGCTACTGCCCAGATTAGCAAGGTATAAGCAACCAGCATTTTCGGTCTAAGTATGGCTAGCAAGAAAGCCGGGAATAGGATGGCTGAGAGAATGGCTCCCTGCAGACTGTTCGATGAACTCAGCATCGCACTGGAGAAGCCGATGATCAGCGGAAGAGAGACACCTGCAGCTGCAGTCCCCCCTATTAATCCAACTGTCTTGATGAACCTAAGTGATGGGGGCGTAAATACACTCATTCCAAGCCTCCTTCCTTCACCTTATCCCGCTTACGCAGTTCCTTAAGTAATAAAAGTAGAAATTGTGCATCATCCACAAGATATCTTTTCCAGAGCCGGCCCGGCTCCTGGCTTAGCCGCCAGAACCATTCGAACCCTGTTTTTTGCATAAAGCTAGGCGCACGTTTCACTGAGCCTGACAGAAAATCAAAGGTCGCTCCCACTCCGATCGATATCGGAGCTTGATAAGAGGTATAGTGGCGATAAATCCACTTTTCTTGCTTAGGCGCTCCTACACCAACAAACACGATATCTGGCTGGCACTCTGTCAGCATTTCTATAATGCGTTCATTCTCCTCCTCATTGTGCTCGAATCCATAGGATGGAGAATAACAGCCAACCACATTTATTCCGGGATGCGCTGTTTTCAAATTCATCGCTGCCCGTTCCGCCACGCCTTCAGCTGAGCCTAAGAAGAACAGCCGGTACTTCCTTTGCTCAAAGGCGTTGCCCAATCGATTAAATAGATCCGCGCCGGATACCTTCTGCTTAAGCGGCTTGCCTAGCATTTTGGATGCCCAGATCAGTGGCATTCCGTCAGCAACAACTGCGCCTGCCTTCGAATATACCGTTTGAAATTCTTTATCCTTACGAAGCTTGATTACATGATCCACATTGCAAGTGAGGATATAAGACTGATTCCTCTCCTGAATGGTTTTATCAATGTAATCAAGCAAATCCATGAAATCATAGTTATCAAAATTGACATCGAACATGTTCACTTGACTCATCGTATCACTTCTTTTTGTGGGGAATCGGTTGGCTGTGAAGATCGATACAGGCAGTTCAGGTACCAACAGAACGGAATAATAAATTGGACCGTCGACAGCGTGTTATCGGAGAATGAGTAGATTAAAAACGCTGCAATAAATAACAGATAATAAGGTTTGATCGGTGAAGCCAATGCTCTGTACACCAGAATAAACACAGCCAATAAAGAGAACATCAACAGAATAGCGCCAATATATCCCCCATCGAAGTAAAAGCGGATATACTCGTTGTGCGGAACTACAAAACCCTTATACAATGTTCCATCATTTGCTACCGTCACTGCTCCCAGCCCTCTACCAGACCAAGGAGAGTCCGCAGCCTTATTTAAAAAATACTCCCATGCCTCCGACCTTCCTGATAAATCAACAGCCGTATCTGTCTGTCTCTCAAAGGAACGTTTCTCAAAATTATCGAGCTGCCAAAAGACAGCGACTACAATTAGGAAAAATGCACCCAACAACGGAATTAGCAGATAGGTTCTGCCCTTCAAATATTGACGAAGAATATCATAGAAGTAATAGAGAACGGTAAGTCCAAGTGCCAATATAGGCCCTCTTGTTCCTGTTCCAATCAAGATAAAAAAATTTAGAACTAACATGATATAGAAAAAGCGTGCTTGCTGCGGATTCCGCTTCACCTCAATAAATGGAATCGCTACTCCCATAAAGGCCAGCATTGCTAGATGCGCAGGAATATTAGCCCCCTGAATCCGTACAGCGCCTGTATACTCGATGTTGAGAAAATTATGAACATGCGCAAGCTGCAGCAACAAACCAACCACTACACTAACAAGGGGAAGCATACAGATAATTTTGATTTGCAGCTCGGCTACATTCTTTTTCCAGTTGATTAATAAAAATACGAATGGAATGGATAGACCGATAAAAGCTTTAACTGCAATGGATGAGGTCATTTCCGGCAGCCAGATCGAAGATCCAAAGGTAATCACCAGCAGCGCTACCATTGCCCACAAGGGGTGACTCAGACGAAACCGCAAACCATTGACCAGAATACAAGGAACAAGCAGCATCACGATAACCAATTTATAAAGTGACAGTATCTCCATTCCGAACATGCTGCCATCATATAAAAAGTTAATCGATATTGCCGTCGTAATTAGAACGAAATAACTGATCAGTTCAGGCCGTGAAATCGAGATTCCCAGCAAAATAATCAGAAGCACGGCAGCTATCGCAATCATCGGCTGGTAGATGACCGCCGTTCCAAAGAACAGGGCCGACATGAGATAGAGCATCCCGTATGGCAAAACATTTAATTTGGAGCCCCACTCAAAATTTGTCATGTTAATCCCTCACCCCGCTGCGGAATGCCTCTCCCGATTGAGAATCATATGAAGCGTTCCACGAATACTCTCCAGCCTGCATTTGTTCAAAAGCCTTCTTCCTTTACTTCTTGAGAGGATAGAATCAGCCAGGATATACACGAGCTTAGCGGCTGTCTTTCCAACTAGAATTAGCTTGCCTTTTAACCCTTCGCTTTTCATAGCGTTAGAAATACCTTGGCTATAATAGCGCCTCATAATCCAGTCTTCCGTCAAACGGGCCGCCGGAACGAAATGGTCAACTGCCATTTCCGGATGATAGAGGATGGAATGCCCTTCTTTTTGAATCTGTCCGAATAACCAGGTCTCTTCACCAGAGAGCAGAGAATCACCCTTTCTTCCGAGATCTAGGGGAAAAAGACTGATGTCGAATACGAGCTTCCGCATCGCCATATTGGCCCCACAAGGATGAAGTTGCTTGGGATATTCCTTAATCCGGCTACCTAAATCAACAATCGTGTACGGAAGCTCAAAGGGTTTAATCAACCAGTCCGGACGTTTACTTTCAAATATCGGAGCGATTTTGCCTCCCATAGCCATGACCTCCGGTTTACTCTCGAAAGTACTGACAATCGTTGTTATCCAACGCTGGCAAGGTATCGCATCATCATCGAGAAAGGCAATCAGCGGCGATTTGGAAGCCAGAATTCCTGTATTTCTAGCCGCTGAAAGCCCCTGCATCGGCTCCATCATGTAGCGGATATCCACATCAGCTCCATGCTTTCCTATAAACTTTTTGACGCAAGCTTCAGTATCATCCTTGGAACAATTATCCACAACAATGATCTCCGCCTGCTCTAAGTGATCTAGCTTTAAAAGTGACTGAAGCGTCTTGATCAATAAAGGTGCTCTGTTGTAGGTACAGATGATAATGGAAAGCTTAGGAACGTCTCCGTATTCACGCATCGGCATTCACCTAATTTCCACATTATTAATAAGCATCTTTTGAACCGAGTAACATCAGTCCGGTTTTAGCAATGATTTTTAGATCCAGCATGGTGCTCCGAATATGGATGTAGGTTAAGTCCAGCTGTACCATTTCGTCGAAGCCGACACTATTTCGGGCATTTACTTGCCAATATCCGGTACAGCCTGGTGTAACCGTCAAACGCTGTTTGTCATATTCCGTATACTGAGCCACCTCTTCAGGCAGCGGAGGACGAGGACCGACCAGACTCATTTGACCTATCAGCACATTCCACAGCTGAGGTAGCTCATCGATGCTCGTCTTGCGCAGGAATCTCCCTATCTGTGTGATCCGCGGATCGTTCTTAATCTTGAACATGGCACCGCTCACTTCGTTATAGGCCATCAGGTTTTCTTTTAACTCCTCAGCGTTACTAACCATGGATCTGAACTTATACATCGGGAACTGCTTTTCATTCTTCCCAACCCGGTTTTGCCGAAAGAACACCTTTCCTTTCGGATCCTCCAGCTTGATCAGAATCGCCACGACAACAAATAATGGCATTAACACGAGAAGACCAAGAGCGGAAAAAAAGATATCGATCATCCGTTTCATTATCAAATAGGACTCCGCTTCTTTCCTTCTCTCATCGGTATGCAGCATGTAAAGTTTCGGCAGGACCGCCTCGTAGTCTTCCGGCAGTTTTTGCATGCTCATCCTCCTCATCTAAAATTTTGCGAACTCAACTTAACTACTCAAGCTGGTTTGTCCCATTTTATTCAGCCATTCCGCCATTGCATCCATCACCGGATAGCGCAAATCTTCACTTTGCAGTGCAAATTCAAGTGTTGTCAAAATATATCCAAGCCGCTCGCCGACATCATATCTTGTTCCGTCAAAATTATAGGCATATACCCGTTCGCTCTGATTCAGCTTCTGAATGGCATCTGTCAACTGGATCTCTCCGCCAGCGCCTTCTTCCATCAAATCGAGATACTTAAAGATCTTCGGCGTAAACACATACCGGCCCATGATCGCAAGATTGGAAGGTGCCGTACCTAGTGGCGGCTTCTCCACAAAATTGTTAACCCGATACAATTTACCGTCCTGCAAATCCGGTTCAATAATACCGTAGCGATTCGTGAATTCATCAGGAATCTCTTGAACTCCGATAACCGAGTTTTGTGTTTCTTCATATTGATCGATCAGCTGCTTAAGGCAAGGTACTGCTCCTGTGACGATATCATCGCCTAACATGACACCAAATGGCTCATCTCCGATAAACCGTCTTGCACACCATACGGCATGCCCCAGACCCTTCGGTTCTTTCTGGCGGATATAGTGAATTTCTACCTTGGCTGAACGCTGAACCTCTTTAAGCAGATCCAGCTTTCCATCTTCCAGAAGCCTAGACTCCAGCTCAAACGCATTGTCAAAATGATCCTCAATGGCTCTTTTACCTTTACCAGTAACAATGATGATATCTTCAATACCGGAAGCAATAGCCTCCTCCACAATGTATTGAATGGTTGGTTTATTGATTATCGGAAGCATTTCTTTAGGCATGGCTTTCGTTGCAGGAAGAAAGCGCGTACCTAGTCCTGCCGCGGGTATGATTACTTTTTTTACCTTTTTCATCGCACTTTACCTCCTAAAAGTTTTGTGAGCATTAGCTTCAATGATTTGACTTCGTACAAAACTCACTTCGAAAGCATAAACGTTTACTTCGCCTGGTTCATAGCAATTCCGATTAGATTAGAGCCGGTCTGTTCAAGCAGCGTCTTCGCTTTGCGGATCGATTCCCGTTTGGACTTTCCGTATCTGGCCACCAGGATCACGCCGTCCGCTTGAGGTGCCAATATACGAGCATCACTGAAATCGACTGCCGAAGGAGAATCCAGCAGGATCAGATCGTAGTTTTCTTTTAGTTCCTCAAGCAAAGCGGTCATTTTGGGGTTGCCCAGCAAATCCGGCGGACTAACATGCGTTTTACCCGCCGGGATGACCGAAAGATTGGCCAAATTTCCGAGGACAGCGATGTTATCTGCTTCCTCTTGCCCACTTAAATAAGCCGCAAGCCCGTCACTACCCTCTACTTCAAACACTGTATGAAGACCGGGATGTCGCAGATTGCAGTCCACCACCGCTACCTTCTTGCCATCCTGGACGAAAGACACCGCTAGATTTGACAAAATCGTCGTCTTGCCTGCTCCAGCTTCTGCTGACGTAAAGAGTAGCACTTTTCCTCCGCTACCCTGCGCTATTCCAAGCTGGCGTATATATGTGCGTAGCGATCGGAACGATTCCGAGATATGCGAGGATGGATTAACATCCGTAACCAGACTCTTATTTAGCCGCAACATAAGCACCCTCCTTCACTCTTGTGTTGCCGCCTGCTGCCTTACCCAAATCGCGTTTACGAATGGTTGCGATCGAAGCAATTACCGGAAGACCAAGGTCATATTCCGCTTCCTTTTCAGACCTTAATGTGCCGTTAAGAGTTTCCATCAGCAAAATAATTCCTAGAGCAGCCATAAGCGATACAACAAAGCTGATGATGAGATTCATCGCAAACCCGCCGTTCGAGGGCCCTGGAACATCAGTCGGATCGGCCGGTGTCAGCAAGGTCACATTGTCTACCCTCATCAGCGATGGCAATTCACGAATGAATGTCTGCGAAACCGCATTTACGATCCCGGCAGCTTTGGTGTAGTTTTCATCCTGAACATTGAGGTTGATCACCTGGCTCTTCTCTGAAGTTTTAATCTCAAGCTTCTGACTTAGTTCATCAGCCGTCAGGCCAAACTCCGGGTGATTTTCTATTACGCTTTTCATGATGGTCGGTGATTTCATAATTTCCTTGTAACTCTCAATTAAATTCAGGCTAAAGCTCAAATCGTTAAGATTGTTGCTCTCGGGAGCCTTGGCAATATTGTTGACAAGCAGCTGTCCGGAAGCGGAATAGACGGGTTCAACGAAGTTTTTACTAACGTAGTAAGTCGTAGCACAGGAGATCAAAACGAACACCATGATGAGCCAAAACCTTTTTTTAATCAGGTTAATGTAATCCAGAATCGTCTTTTCCACAGTAACCCTCCTTCCGCTAAAATTACATTCTGAAAGCATTCATGAAAGTTTCAGTTGTTGCTTTAATTCTATCAATCCACACCATTCGCCACATGGCTCATATCATCACTTTCCTCTTCACTTTGGAGTAAGACGTTGTACTCCTTAAGAGGGGGGTGAGGTATACTTTAGCGCCATATTTAGGGCTAATTTAAGTTTTGACGCACAAAAAAACACGGACATCGAGTCCGTGTTTATGTACAATGCTTATAAATTAGTTCAACTTTCACTCATAAGACATTTCATATTTGGTCAATCCGACAGCATTTGCGTAAAGCGCTGCCTGTGTACGATCTGCCACCTGTAATTTCGCTAAAATCTGACTGACATGCTTTTTCACTGTAAATTCACTAATAAAAAGACGTGAGGCAATTTCTCTGTTGCAAGCGCCCTGTCCTAGTTCGATTAAGACTTCCTTCTCTTTCGGGGTCAATTCATCTGTCGGACTGCTTTCACTCATTCGCATCTTATCTTCCATCAGACCAGGATCATAATACTTTCTTCCTTTATGGACCAACTGGATAGCAAATAGTAACTCTTCTGGCAATGCCTCTTTCAGTACATATCCGTCTACCAGCACTTCCTCAGCTTTCAGAAAATCCTCTCTGCTTGCAGATGATGTCAGCAGAATAAACTTACTAACGATTCCACGAGCACGCGCTTTCTTGATGACATCAAGTCCTGATTCATCCGCTAGCTTAAGATCAATGAGTACAAGGTCAGGCTGCGTCTCCTCAATCACAAGAAGCGCTTCTTGGCCGTTCGTCGCCTCTCCAGCAAACTTCACATTCGGTTGCATCGAAATAACGGATGCCAGCCCTCTTCTAACTAGAGGATGATCATCTACAATGACGATTTTCATTAGAAACGACCTCCCGCCCTAAAGTTTATGCATTCTTTAATTCAGCTACACCCACAGGAATGGAAATCAAGATTCTCGTTCCCATATTTTCATTACTGGACAGCTGGAAGTCGCCACCTAGCGACTGCGTCAAATATTGCATATTCTTCATGCCAAGCCCACTCGCACTATCTTCGGATTCAATCCATAACAAATCAGTATCAAAACCAACACCATTATCACAAATCAATAATCGAATCCAAGTCGGCTTCAGAGACAGTTCTACATCCACTCGACTGGCAGCACCATGCCTGATGGCATTACCAGTGGCTTCGGAGATAATCCGAAAAAGCGCTTTGTGGTAAGGATAAGGGAGACTGAAATCATCTCCCGTTATTTTTAATTCAATATCAACATCATTTAATCTAGATAAGCTCTTTAAATGTGATCTTACCATACCGAGCCATGTAGGCCCGCCACTCTTCTTGGAGCTAAGACTGTAGATCGTGATCCGCAGTTCTTTAGCAACCTTTGTAGCAGAGTCATGAATAAGCTCAATTTGTTCTTCTAGCTCATGATCTGACATTCTCTTCCACGATTCCTTCAGCGAATGCGTCGCATACACAATACCAAAAAGGCTTTGGGATACACTGTCGTGCATTTCATCCGCAATCCGGTTCTGTTCGTTCGTGATGATCAACCGGTTCTCAATCACACCAAGCTCATGCCTTTCAAGAATATTCGCACTTAGCTCAGATAAGAATATCAATTGTTGAATATACCATCTGCGGCCTTCCAGCCCCTCTGTAGACTCCAGCTTGAGTCCAATCATCCCTACAAATCGGGTGCTCATCCGTACAGGCATCAGCAGGAAATCTCCTAATCCCGGAAGATTTCTAAAAATAGGCTCTCGCTGCAATCTCCATTCATGTTCATGTTTTCCCAGTTCTGAGAATAAGAACTGTTCCTCTTCCTGCTGCCAGCCGGTCTGCCTGCTCTGCGGTGCTGGTTCTCCGCTTTTCTTGGCGAACCAAAACAAAGCCTTATCTAGCTTCGTTAGCTTAACAACATAATCGGTGATCACTTGACCGATATTCATGAAATCATGTTGGCTTGAGGTTTCCACGATATGGTACAGCGATTTGATATGCTCCATCGTCTCTTTCGTGCGAGCATTCGATTCTTCACGTTGCCGCTTCATCCGATTAACGATCTGCATTATTATAACCGTAAGTACCAGTGTTAGAAACAGATTCCCATTTACAAATACAATTTCCAAAAAAGTTTTGTTCGCAGAATTGATAAAAAAATAACAGAGCACCGCAAAAATACTGATGTAACTTAAAAGCAGCGACCATCCAAAATAAATGGACAATGAGCCTGCAGCAATCAATACAGGGTTTAGCACATAGAGCCTAAAGGAACTCTCGTACCCACCGGTAAACAAGGTCAATGCAATAATTCCCACCATCTCTATACTAACAGCCAGGACGAGGGTCTTTGGCCTGCTTCGTAACCTCCGATAAAAAAATAAGAACGTTTGTGCAAACAGAAAGAGTATGGCTATAACAAGGGATTTATAAATTACGGAAGGTCCCGTTTTATCTAGAAGATACATGAGCGATGTGAGGGACAAAGAGAAGTACCTGTAATACTCAATCAGTTTGTCTTCTGCAGTTGGTTTGATTTTCATCCCACCACCCTATTCTCCAGTTTTTTGGAAAATGCGAGATTGTACTGTGCTCGATAAAAGCATCATACATGAGAAAAATCACAATAACAAGCTGACATTTCCCATGTTTGCGCTTCCATTTGAAAAATAGTTACAAAAAATTTATTATTTTTTTAGAAGATTTTATACCTAAAATTTGTCATTTTATCCACTATAGTTATAAAGAACTAACGTATTTATGTAATATTAATCCATAATTTTTAACATATCTCATAAAACGACAACAATTATATAATTATAACAATTCACATTGGGACTCTAGTAGTATGATGTCGATTTAAATGTTACTACGACAAAGCTGTGGCGCAATCCCCATATATTTTTTAAATAAACGTGAAAAATAGAATGGATCATTATAATGAAGCATGCCCGATATTTCTTTTACTTGTAATGGGGTATTTAGAAGCAGCTTTTTGGCCTCAGCCATTTTAAGACGGTGAATATATTCATGAAGCGGATACCCGCTACTACGCCGAACAAGACGACGAAGGGTGGACATCGAGATATGATGTTTTGCCGCAATTTGCTCTAGGTCCATTTCACCATAAATGCATAAATTCAGGTCCTCCCGAATCTGACGCATATAATCCGCCTGAGCATTCCAACTTTTTTCTTCTATTATAAAAGAACACTCCAATAGCATCCTTTCAACGAGTAGTGCGGCCCGATCCGCATCTGCAGGTTCTCCACTCTCCATTCGTTGTAGTACCTCTTCAAATAAGGTCGAAAGACCCATGATCGAATTCGCTTGGAACACATTCCCGCCAGCGATTAGACCCGACTCTAGCCATTCCGATACACGTGTCCCATTAAAATTAATATAATATTCATCCCAGCTCCCTCCAGGTGGTGGGCCGAAATTGTAACTGTATCCTGGGCGAAAAAAGAATAAGCTGCCTTCACGCACCTGCTGTTCTTTCCCCGAAGTCTCCATATAGGTGCCACCACCAGATACTATGTAAACAATAGCCCAGTGTTCAAAAACTACGCCTGAACGGAATAACGTTCTTCCAGGCAAATGGCCGGCTTGTCCTACTCTAATATTTTTAAGCTTCAGCTTAGAGGACTCAACCTTCGGATCAATAATTCGTATTGGATATGGACTGATCATATAATCCATGCGCTTGGACATTATAGACATTCCCCCCTCTGTTTAGTAGTGATAAGGTTATTGTGAAGTTGATCATATTCTACATGAATAAGAGGTGTCCACGCTATGCTTAATCATTCTACACTACTGCTTCTGCCTAATCCGCGTGAAATCACATTGTCACAGGACTCATACCGTTTCCCAATAAGCGGAAGCATTGTGCTTCCTAGTACGGGAGAGGAAAGTTCAATGCCTGCTGCACAAAAGCTGCAAGCTGTGATTAAACAAGCCTTAAATCTTCATTTGACCTTATCTATTGGCACACGTCCAACGGTCGTATCCGCTTGTATCTTTAGCTATGTGCCGTCATTATCTGAGCAGGCATACGAAATAGTTGTTGATCAGAGCGGTATCGTTGTCTCCTATAGCTCACCTGTCGGTGCCTTCTACGCAGTAGCCACTCTGAAACAAATCATTGAACAAAGCGGCAGATCTATTCCTCATCTGCATATTCGCGATGAACCTGATTTTGGAGCTAGAGGGATAACCGTTGATATCAGCCGCAATAAAATTCCAAAGCAAGAAACCTTGTACCGAATCATTGACCTTATGGCCGATCTGAAGATGAACCAGCTTCAGCTATATATAGAAGGTACGCCGTTCGCGTACGAATCTTTCCCTCAAGTGTGGGAGCTTGAGACTCCAATCACAGGAGAGGAAATCTTGCTTCTAGATGCCTACTGTAAGGCGCGTTATATTGAGCTTGTTCCAAACCAGAACAGCTTTGGACATATGGAAGGCTGGCTTTCCCGTCCTGAATTCAATGCTTTAGCCGAAATTCCAGAGGGATTTATGCTTCCCAAAGAATTGTACATGGGAGATGTATATCCAGAAGGACTATTTATGCATCCCGGTACGTTTGATACCGAAGATCCTGCCGTGCTCCCTCTGCTAGAAAAAATGTTCGATGATCTGCTTCCTTACTTCTCCTCTAATCAATTTAATGTAGGCTGTGATGAGACGTATGAGCTTGGTCTTGGCAAAAGCAAAGCGCTGGCTGAATCACAAGGCAAAGGTCAGATCTATTTATCTTTTCTTCAGAAGATTTATGAGCTTGTTACGAAACGCGGCAAGACGATGCAATTCTGGGGCGATATTATTATCCAACATCCCGAACTGATCCCTCACCTGCCTAAAGATATTATTGCTATGGAATGGGGTTACAGTGCGGAACATCCTTTTGAGTCGGATACCCTAAAATTCCGTGAAGCAGGCATTCCTTTCTATGTCTGCCCAGGTACCAGCTCATGGAACTCCATTACAGGGCGCAGCGACAATATGTTTGCCAATCTGCGTAGTGCAGCTATTCATGGCAAAAATAATGGTTCTATCGGCTATCTCATTACCGATTGGGGTGATCACGGGCATTGGCAGCATCTCCCAATCAGCTACACTGGATATGTTTATGGTGCTGCGCTTTCCTGGAATGTAGATAACAATCTAGATGTAGACACTGCAAAATATTTAAATACATTCATCTTCGCGGATCGTTCCGAGGGTATTGGTCAACTACTCCTTGATCTCGGCAATTACTATCAGCTTGAATCCGAGATTATTCGTTCAAATGATACGGAAATGTCCCTGCTTCTTCGTACTAATCTCGACAATTTGTTAATTGTAGAGAAACTTACCGAAGAGCATTTCAACAATCTCGAAGAATACATGCTCTCTATCGAGGCACGTCTCTCGGGGCTTGATCTTCAATGTGATGATGCTGATCTTGTTCTTAAGGAACTGAGTAACGGAATCCATTTTGTGAAGCACGCTGTGCAGCTTGGAAGAATTAAACTGCAGCTGGCATCCGCGCCAGATTCGATTGACCCTAATCTGATTACGGAGCAAATCAATGATTTGAATGTTCTACTTCATCAATATCGTCTATTGTGGACCGAGCGCAACCGACTCGGTGGCTTAGATCAAAGTATTTGGAGACTTCTACGTCTTAGAGGTCAATACGAAGCATTGAAATCGAAGTAATTTCCTCATCCTAGCTGCAATTGGCGAGTCGAACGTTGAATTTAATGTTTCCGACTCGCTATGCGCAGCTCTTCATATTGATTTTCAAGCATTTCCCGCTCCCGCTTTTCATGCTTTTCTCTGCCGATTCCCTCTTTCATGCTTTCCTCATCCTCATAGATTTGCCACAGATCAGAGAACAAATAATCTTTGATTTCTACTGTTTTTCCATTCAATATCCCATTGGTCCAAATAAGTCCCGCAGAGGTACGCATCACAATGCGGCCGTCTGGCGTTTCAGCCTTTTGCCCCATTCGAATAGTCATAAGCATTTGTCCAAAAGTATAACACTCCATTCGTCCTTAAACCTCCTAAATTTTAGTTGTAATGGAATAAAGAGAAGGATATAATCAGGGCGAAAGAACCAGTTTTTTTGCAATTTTATTGTAGGAGGGATGCAATGGATTGGCTAAATGATTACGAAAAAGAACTCAGCTTAGTATTTCAAGAAAGTAGAAAGATTATCTCCGAATTTCCTGAGCCTCTAAATTCACAAGGCATGTCCTATCTTGAACATTTTAACGTATTCAATGCGGAAAGCCACAAAAATTACATATGTTATCTATTGCCCTTTTGGCTTCAGAAAAGCTGTGGGCTCTCAGCAGAAATTACCCGTCAAATGTCGATGGGCAATGTCTTCTTCATGCTATATTTTTTCATACAGGATGACCTGATGGACAGCAAAGAATCCTCTACATACGAAAGATTACCTTTAGCGAACCTACTCTATGTTGAATTTTTGAATATCTACAGACTTTTATTTCCGAATGACTCCTCTTTCTGGACATCGTTCAATCGTTATATCGCTCAATGGGCAGACAGTGTTAGTAATGAAACCACCAGTGATTATTTTCTTAATGATCGGATCAAGATCCCTTATAAAGCCAGTCCGCTCAAACTATCCAGTACTGCTGCCCTTCTGCTATCTGGTAAGGATTCTCTTGTACCGCAGTCTGAGGAAATGATCGACTCTGTTCTACTTACACTGCAAATGCTTGACGACTATGAAGACTGGAACGAAGATTTATCAGAAGGCAGCTATAATTGTCTCCTCTCACTCACACGAAGCTATCTATCCACTGATAAAGCAACCACACTCACATCAAAAGAGGTCGAATTCTTTCTGTTTACAGCAAACGGACTACGTACCTATGCTGAGCTAGCGCAGGATACGCATCGCAAAGTAATGGCTTCCAGCTTAGATATACCTCATCTCCTAGCATTCCACTCCATGTTGGTGACGAACTTACAACAGATCTCAGATTCTATCGAAGCAGAAAAGCAGCTTTTACAAGGTGGAGGCTTGTTTTATTTTTTGTCAAAAAATATACAATAAATCTATTATTTTGTAATAAAAAGAATAGATTTAGCACAATTGCTATGTTATATTATTAAAGGTAAATATATACATTTTGGAAAGGGTGATTATTTTGTCAGAAGCAGTTCTTAGAAATCAAGTCATTCAAAAGGCATGGGAAGATCCAAGTTTTAAGCAAAGACTACTCGCAGATCCAAAAGCAGCTCTCCAAGAAGCGCTAGGCGTAATCATTCCCGACAGCGTTACCTTGAAAGCCGTTGAAGAAGGTTCAAATGAATTCTATCTTGTAATCCCACCAAGTCCATCATCAGATGTATTGAAAGCAACCGCAGCACCACGCGGTTCTTGGTAAGACAGCAGGATTAACCTCATAGGGAGTAGGAATCATCCGGAGCTTCTGCCAATGGCAGTATGGTAATGGATTCGGTTCCTACTCCTTTTTTGCTTGTAAATCTCACTTCACCTTGCATAGCTTCAATGATGCGGAAGGTGACCATCAATCCTAAACCTGTTCCTTTATTTTTCTTGGTGAAATATGGTTCTCCGAGTCGGTGCAGAACATCAGGGTCCATTCCTTCTCCGTTATCTTTGATGTGAATAATCACTTTATTATCTTCACCGTACACCGACATATAAATGAACCCTTCTTCACTGAATGATTCAATGCTGTTCTTGATAATGTTAATGAACGCCTGCTTAAATTTCGAGGAATTTCCTTTTACCCATAATTGGCCGGATACATCCAGAATCATTTTTCCTCCATTGATGTGACACAAGGGCTGCATAATACTCTCAATATGCTTGAATTCATCATATAAATTCAGACTAGAGATTGTCTCAAATTCTGGTTTAGCAAAGGTTAAGAAATCTGTAATAATATTGGATGCACGATCTAGTTCACTTAGGGCCATTGACATATAAATTTGCTCTTCGTTAACGGACTTCTCGCTAAGCAGCTGAAGAAATCCCCGGGTGACTTGTAGTGGGTTTCTTACTTCATGAGCTACGGATGCAGCAAGCTCGCTAATGATCTCCATTTTTTCCGAACGCTCCAATTCATTGTTGAAACGCTCTAGTTCTCTAGAGTAATTAACAACCTGTTGATGGTTATAGGCTAATCTTCGTTCCAGAATTACGATCAAGGAAATAATGAAAGCAACCAGCCCCCACTTCCACAAGAACAAATCATAATTCCCTTTTTGGATGTAATACCATAATAGCTCTGCAACTACAGTAAACGCAGCGGTTCCAAATCCAATGGCAAACACAATAGCATCTTTATTTCCTTTAAGAGAGAACATAACCACACATGCGATCAGCAGGATGAATTGGAGGATAAGGATAACCCCTATAATGGTGGTAGAAATAAAATAATAGAACTCAATATAGCGATTATTTGAAAGGAGATTGATTAAAAGACATAACAAACAAAAAGAAGAGTAAAGCACTTGAAATTGACGAAATTTTCGAATGATACTGAATTTACCACTACCGAATAATTTCTCAAATAAAAAGGTAAGCGCTGGGAGAAGTGAAAAAAGGGCTAAGTCTAGGCAAACGTTACTAATTGGCCCCAATTTATTGTAAAAGGTATAGATGAAGGGGGAGTAGGTTATAGAAAGGATTCCGGTAGCCGCTATAACCACTGCTAGTGAAGCAACACTGGAGAAATAATCTCTGTTTATGTATAGAGCACTTATAAATAGAACGATAGCCACCAGAAAAAAAGCGCAGCCCAAAATCACATCACTTAGTCCATTCTCAATATATTCATTAATTAATTGACTATGTTCACCGATCATTACACTTTTTTTAATTCCAATTCTGTCTTGCATGGTTTCTGTCCAGATATATAGTGTTTTCCCGTTATCTTCTTTACTTAAAGGCAACAGCAAAGAATAGTTATCCTTGATATATTTACGATTTTCCTCGAAGATCAAACGATCCTCCACATACACTCTCACATGAAGAGCATATAAAGTATCGATATACACCGAAGGAGACACATAACTTAAATCGGGTAAGGAAATGCGGGTCCAAGAAGAGGATACTCCTGAAGGTAACTCTGGGAGTTCCTTCTTAGAATCTACGTTCATCCAGCTTTGCTGGCCTTCACTCCACGGAATCTCTTGTCCTGCATTTCCTGTTTCATCCCCCCATTTCATTTGCCACTTTGTAATTTCTTGGGATGGATTTGGGTTCGCTGCCGATACAATAATAGAGCCACAACCTATCAGGAGGAGTGAAAGGGTGATTGTAATGTGGAGTATTCTAACCATCAAGCGCATATAGGCACCTCAGAAGGAAGTTTCAGAAACAATATTCTGTGTGTTACTACTTCGCTCACTATGCTACCCTTTCCTTCTAAAAAACGGAATAATCATTAAATTCTCCTAATTTTTTCTAGCCGTTGGCAATTTAATGATAATCTCCGTTCCTTCCCCCTTCTCACTATGAAACTCAGTTGTCCCTTCCATCGCCTCAATTATTCGGAAGGTTACCATAAGTCCAAGTCCTGTTCCTTTTGTTTTATTAGAGTAATAGGGCTCACCCAATCGGGCCAGTTCACTACCATTCATCCCTTCTCCATTATCACGTACACTAATCATTACATGGGCTTCGGATTTCCAGGCAGTAACTCTAATAAGTCCATTATCCTGCAAAGCTTCGATGCTATTTTTTATAATATTAATAAACGCTTGTTTAAATTTGGCAGATGATCCAATTACGCAGAGTTCCGACTGCAGGTTGAGTTCAATGACTCCCCCTTGCAAATTCGCAAGCGGAGCGAGAATACCCGACACATGCCGTAACTCCTCGGATACATTAAGCCTCTCAATGGTCTCTAACCCTGGCTTAGCAAAGGTAAGGAAGTCTGAGATAATAACCGTAGCTCTATCCAGTTCTGCGATAGCCATCTGCATATACTCCCTCTCCTTATAATCTGAGCGTTCTCCTAGGATCTGAAGGAAACCACGGGTTACCTGTAAAGGATTCCGTACCTCATGCGCTACAGAAGCTGCCAATTCACTTATAATCTCCATTTTCTCGGAACGCTGTAAATCATTATTAAACGTCTCAAGCTTACGAGAATATTCAACGAGTTGTTCATGGTTTCTCGTAAACCTTCTCCCCAGAATGACGATTAAGGATAATACGAAAACCATCATCCCCCACTTCCACCAATATAATTGATAGGATTCTCTGGATATGTAGTATACGATCAATTCGACAAGAGATATAAATGCAAAGATTGTAAATCCTGTAGTAAAAACAATAGCATCCCCATTGCCGCGATAAGTATGAATAAACGCTAAGCTTACCAATAATATAAATTGCACAATCATAATGATGCCTAGAATATCAGCAGTCATGAATCTATAAAAGTCTTCCAGCTGATACGACAGAAGGATATTAATAACCATTAGTGAAAGACAGAATATAGAATAAACCAATTGAAACTTACGGAATCGGGTGACGATTTGTTTTTTCCCTGAACCGAATATTTTCTCAAAATAAAAGGTTACGGATGGCAACAAGGTGTACAACGCTAAATCAAAGAATACAAGCACGATTTTCCCATAATCCCCGAGGATGATCGGCAAAAACGAAGAATACGTAACCACTATGACTCCAATGGATAAGAGAATTAACACCAACAAAAATCCGGCCGTAAAAAATCCTTTTCTCAAGAATAATGAACAAATCAACAGAACAATAGCTATAAAGATAAACGTCATCCCAATGATGATATCCATTAAGCCCTGCTTCACATAAATGGACAACAGCTCACTGTAGCGATCTACCCTTATTTCGCCTTCTATTCCTAAATCCTTGCTTCCTCCATGTGTCCATATGTATAGTTCCTTCCCTCCATCTTCTGTGGATAAAGGAATTAGAATTTTGCTGCCGTTGAAATTGTATTTATTCTCAGAATCATATACTAACGCGTTATTCACATAAGCTTTGACGCTATTTCCATAAACCTTATTAATGAATAACGCGGATTTCTCGCTCATTTGCGGCAAAGAAAACCGGAGCCACGCTGAGGATGTACCTTTTGGCGTCTCTGGTTTGTGATTATGAGGCGTTACGCGAATCCATTCATCATCTGAAGCTGCTACAGCTTCTTCGACAGTCTCTGCTTCTGTATTTCCAAATCTAATCTCCCAACTTGGCAGCGCAGAGTCTGATGATCCAGCACTCACTATCGCCGCACCGTAAGGCACTATTGCTGTTAGCAATAGAAATAATAGCAAAGTAGCTGCTATCTTTGGTGTTGGCAACTTCATCGTAGCACCTCAGTAATTCATTAGTTGTTTAAATGATCATATATGATTCTTAATTTCGACAACCTTCGCACTATTCCTGCCTATTCTTGTAAATTTTCTCGAAAAAAGACGTTATTTATCGGCGTTATTACCCTGATTATTTATAAAACGATTCGATCATAGGCAATCGGGTAAAGATACATATGAGAAGTCCAAATCTTAACCTACCGAGGGAGTGAACGGCTATGGAAGATACACCTAATAAAACTGAAGCCGATTTTGCATATGAACGTTATATACAAGCTGATATTGATGTAGAGGATGTTGTCAATGAAGATGCCGACCCCGTGTTGGTTGGCGATAAATATTTGGCGGCGGATATTGGTTTAAACCAACCTGAGGAAACACTCGAAAGAAATGACTTACTGGAATCCGA
Source organism: Paenibacillus sp. FSL R5-0923 (assembly GCF_038009145.1). Lineage (NCBI taxonomy): Bacteria > Bacillati > Bacillota > Bacilli > Caryophanales > Paenibacillaceae > Paenibacillus > Paenibacillus sp. FSL R5-0923. The sequence goes on along the minus strand of NZ_JBBPAT010000002.1, from coordinate 301,551 downwards.
TGCATTCCTCGCCGCTGAAACGGCAGGACTAACAAGTAGCGATAATGCTGAGGACGAGGAGCTGCTAGAAATGGAAGAGGAGGATCCTCCACTGGAAGATATTCCTGATGCAGATGAGGTGTATCCAGGATCCATCATCGACCCTGCTTCACCACCAGTTGATGGCATGCCTGGAACGGACGTCTTAAACGGATCACAGGGAGATTAGACTAAATAAAGCCGCCGGGCTAGGATCCGGCGGCTTTATTTGTTTTTCAATATGAGCACTTTCTTCATTAATGGTTACTCTTGAGCAGCCGGTTATTCTGCTGAACGCGCTGCTGCAATTTGGGAATCCAGCTTACGGGTCTTAACCAATACCGCTGCTACAAGCAGCATCACCCCATTGATCACAAACACCCAGCGGATCTGGATAAAAGCCCCAAGTAATCCGCCTATAATAGGCCCGGCCATTGTCGCGAGTTGAGATGCCGCTTGGTTGAGACCAAAAGCACGTCCGCGAAACCCGGGCTCAATCACTTGTACAATCATTGCATTTACAGATGGAAGCACACCTGCATAGAACAAGCCGTAAGCAAAACGAAGAACGGCGAATTCTACATACCCTGTAACAAAGAATTGCAGAATATTACCGATACCTCCACCGATTAATCCAATGAACAAGATCATCCCGAAGCCCTTCCGGCTTCCGATTCTCCCCCACTGAGGAGCCATTAGCACAGTAGCAATACCCACAGCGGAGAATACAATTCCTGAGCTTAGCGAGGCGCTGCTTTTGGCGATTCCCATGTCTAGCAGATGTATCGGAATAAGCGGCTCCAGAATCATAACAGAAAAGGTGCTTATCCCCGCCAGCGATAGCAAAGTCATAAATGCGCGATTGCTTCGCGCTTCCTTGATATCATCACTTACATGAGACCTCGGAGCAGATCGGTCAAAATTCTCTTCTTTAGCAAAAAAAGTAGCAATAAGTGCCGAAACGAGTACAATACCTGCTGAGAATAAAAAAGCAACCCGATTGCTTGTGTAAAAGCTCACTACACCGCCGATCAATGGACCAATGATACTGCCCGTTGCTCCGGCTGTAGACATAATACTCAGCGCATAACCGGTCTTATCCTCAGGTGTGTTCGTAGCCACCATGGCTATCGCAGCCGGAACAAATCCAGCAAGCAATCCTTGTAGTACGCGCACGATCAGAAAGACGTAAGGATCATGCACGAAGTAATTAATCAGATATAAGGCTGCCAAACTGAAGCCCGAGCGAATAAGCATCGGCTTCCGACCATATTTGTCGGCGAGGGAACCCCAGTAGGGAGAAATTAAAGCGCTGGCTAGAAAGGTTATGCCAAAGCTAACCCCAGACCAAATTTCCAAATGATTCGTAACCCCAAGCTCGTCACTCAAAAAAATAGAGAGGAACGGAATAGAGATCGAATACGCCGTACTACAAAAAAAGACACCCACCCAAAGCACGATCAAGTTCCGTTTCCATGAAAAGCGCATGATCTACACATCCTTTCTTGATGTTCTCGCGGAAACATTCCTATTATTGTAAACCTCTTTTGAGAATGTGCCAATCCCACATGTCATAACTGACCTTTGCATGTAAAGGGACAAAGAGGTTATTATGAGAAGTACCTACGAGATTATTCAAGAAAAAGGAGAGATTGATTAGTGAAGTCTACACGAGCAAGATCTGCTATCCTAATGGTCATGTTATGCCTGGTGATGGTTATTGCAGCAGGTTGCGGTAATAAGCCTACCAATAACAATGCCAGCAGTAATAATGGAAGCAGCAGTGGAGCAGCAGGAAATAACGCAAGCAGCGAGACAAATGCTGGCGCTAACGAAGGACTCCCTTCAGCTACAGCAAGCCACCCCATTGTGACTATTGAGATGGATAACGGAGGCATCATCAAAGCCGAGCTTTATCCTGAAGTTGCCCCTAACACTGTTAACAACTTCATCTCACTGATTCAAAAAGGTTTTTATGACGGCACCATATTCCATAGAGTGATCCCTGACTTCATGATTCAGGGCGGTGACCCTGATGGTACCGGTATGGGTGGCCCAGGATATAGCATCGCTGGAGAATTCTCTGGAAACGGGTTTACTAATAACCTGTTGCATACGGAAGGTGTTCTGTCCATGGCAAGATCGCAGGCTCCAGATTCTGCCGGTTCCCAGTTCTTTATTATGGATGCAGCTTATCCTAGTCTAGATGGAAGCTATGCCGCTTTTGGTAAAGTTACCGAAGGCATGGACGTGGTTAAATCCATTGTTGGCTTGAAAACAGACAGTTCAGATCGTCCAGAAGAACCACCAGTGATGAAGAAAGTAACCGTCGACACCCTGGGCGTCACTTACCCAGAACCACAAAAGGTACAATAACAAGCAAAAACGCCGTTGGCGTCCTTAAAGGACGCCAACGGCGTTTTTGCTTGTGAAAGACTAATTTAAGTACCTATGCAACTTATCCCCGTAGTGATCTTCTGCTAAGAGCATGTTGACCGTTACGCAAGAAAGTACTACGAGTATTTCTTAATAAGGAAATCCGCTCCTCTGCAAGCTGATTTGCCGCAACAGAAGTAGGAATTCCATTTAGACGTGAGATTTCCAGCACGCGGGTGATGTTATCGTAAATTTTTGAAACCTGCTTAAACGCACGTTCCTTATTATAACCATTCAGTTCATCCGCAATATTAATAACGCCACCAGCATTTATCACATAATCAGGAGCATATACAATGCCCATTTCGTGCAGAGTATCGCCATGATAGGCCTCTTTTAACTGATTGTTGGCTGCGCCAGCGATCACCTTCGCCTTAATTACCCGGAGGGACTCATCATTGATCGTTGCTCCGAGTGCGCATGGAGCATAGATATCACAGTCTGTACTGATAATATCTGCGGGATCGACTGCTTTGGCGCCGTAAGCCTCTACTGCACGCCCCACAGCTTCTTTATGAATATCGGTTACGATAAGCTGAGCGCCCTCTTCATGAAGATGCTTACACAGCGAAAAAGCCACATTCCCAACGCCTTGAACGGCTACAATCTTTCCTTCGAGCGAATCACTGCCAAACGCTGCTTTGGCCGCTGCCTTCATCCCTTGGTATACGCCGTAAGCCGTAGCTGGTGATGGATTACCCGAGGAACCATAAGTAGGAGATGTACCTGTAACATAATCTGTCTCCTGATAAATAATGTTCATATCTTCTTCTGTAGTGCCAACATCCTCGGCTGTTATGTAACGTCCATTCAAGCCCTGTATGTATCTTCCAAAAGCACGGAACATCGCTTCATTCTTATCCTTCTTGGGATCCCCTATAATTACTGTTTTCCCACCGCCTAAATTTAGGCCGGATACTGCATTTTTGTACGTCATCCCTTTCGCTAATCGAAGCGCGTCAACAATCGCTTCCTCTTCTGTAGCATAGGTCCACATCCGTGTTCCACCCAGTGCGGGCCCTAATGTCGTGTCATGAATGGCGATGATTGCCTTTAATCCTGATGCTTTATCCTGACAAAATAACAGTTCCTCGTAATCGTCCCGCTCCAATGCTGCAAACAATTCCATTCTTAATATCCCCTATCTCTTTGTTATATTCCAGATGTTGGTTGTTACTCTTACCTCTCAAAGTATTGTAGCAGAATGTGTCGTAAAACAAAAAGAACCACGTCACCCTTATAACTTTCAATGGATGACGTGGCTCTTATATGAATGCTACTGCACCGAACAGAGTGCAATTGTCAAAATGCGTTACAGCTTAGCAATTGTTTCTGTAAGAACAGGAACGATTTGCGATTTACGGGATACTACACCTCTGAGAAGTGCTTTATTGTCATCAAGCTTAACATTGTACGCCGTTTCTACTGCACCTGCAACACGACCCAGAGCCAGACCCACAGAATCGTTATTGAGGATATCTGTAACTACAAACAAAAACAGATCCAATTCTTTTTCAGCAATAATGGAAGTAAGTGCAGTTTCCAGTTCAGCTTGTTTGGAGAGAACATCATTAACATCCACCGCGTTCACTTGAGCGATTTCAACTTTGTATTCACCCATTTTGAATTCCTTTGCATCCAAGGAAATCAGTTGAGCGATACTCTTGTCGCTAAGATCAGCTCCAGCTTTCAGCATGTCGAGACCGTAGCTTTCAGCATCTACACCAGCGATTTCAGCAAGCTCACGTGCTGCAGCTACATCTTCCGCAGTGCAAGTTGGTGATTTAAACAGCAAGGAATCAGAAATGATCGCAGACAGCATCAATCCGGCGATTTCTTTAGGAATAGCAACTCCGTTTTCTTTATACAACTTGTTAAGAATAGTAGCTGTACAGCCTACTGGCTCAGCACGGTAGTATAACGGATGTGCAGTCTCAAAGTTTGCGATCCGATGATGGTCGATAACTTCAGCCACGCGCACTTGATCAATGTCATTCGCACTTTGTTGGCGTTCGTTATGGTCAACAAGAATAACCTGATTTGCTTCACCAGCTACGTTCTCTACCAGACGAGGAGCAGCGACTCCGAAATGATCAAGCGCAAATTGCGTTTCACCACTAACCTCGCCCAGACGAACGGCCTCAGCATCCCAGCCCAATTCCTTTTTGAGTGCAGCATAAGCAATTGCAGAACAAATGGTATCCGTATCCGGATTTTTGTGTCCAAAAACCAAAGTTTTTTCCATTTCCAATCTCCTTACTATGTTTTAGTGAGATTAATATACCATACATTGATAGCGGCTTCCAGATTGTGTGGTTTGAAAAATGCTTTATCGGCATTCAATTAGCCTCTTCTAAGGTTGCTCACGCCCTAGTCTTTGGAAGTGGTACCGGCTTGTCCTCCCCATGCAGTGGCTCATTATCCGAGAAAAGGTCCGGATTCTCTGTCAGCATCTGGCTTAGAATATCCGTCGTTTCTACCGTCCCACATACCCTGACTAATGCGTCTCCAAAGTTACCCTTGCGCATGGCACCGCCCTCTTCAAGCTCACGCTCCACCTTCCAAAAATGCTCCGACCAAGAGAGGCCACAATGTCTGCGAGAAGGCACCATGATTTCATCTCCTCCCGGCGTCACCGTATATAGCTCCTCATGGGTATCCGTCATTCTGCCTGGAATATCGACCCACTCTTCAATGCCATGGATGAACGTATTCCGCCGAAGATCGACTCCCAGCAGTACAATTTCCGCCTTTCGATCAAGTAGCTTGCCCCATGCTGAACCACGGGCGCACGGCGTATCCCAGCGTTCATCCCCCGTAGTGAACTCCTCAGCATCTGCTCCTAAAGCCGCTACAGAATGTGTCGGATGCCAAGAGCGAATAACACCTGGACGTTTACGGAATAACTCCGGTAATATCCCTACACAAGATGGGGAATCTTGAACAGAGAACCTTGGATTGTCTGCATTAATATAAGCCCATGTATGAGTTGGCAATACGAGCAGTCCATCTTTCATATATTCACTGAGTACATCCAGTACTGTGTTCGCGCCTCCATCTACTTCCCCAATGCTTTTTAATGACGAATGGACCAGAATAGTCCCGTGTGGATCAAGCTTTAGCTCCTGCAATTGTTTCATCAAACTAGTTGTTGTGTGCATTGTACACTCTCCTTATGTATGAACTGGATTTTATGATGCATAAACATCTACTTGCAAAAATCGCATTTTACTATTAAAATTATAGTAACTTAATAATACTCACTAAATCTTTTAAAGATCAAAATATAACTTACTCACATTTAGCATTTACACGGAGGTAATTACACATGACATTAACATTAAAAGGACTACACCACGTATCCGCAATTACAGGTAAAGCGCAAGAAAACTTTAGGTTCTATACCGAAGTACTTGGACTGCGTCTCATTAAAAAGACAGTAAACCAGGATGATATTTCAGTGTATCATTTATTCTATGGTGATGAGAAGGGTAACCCCGGAACCGAATTAACTTTCTTCGAACTCCCGATGACGGGCCGCAACCGTGCAGGCAATAACAGCATCTCCGCGCTCTCCCTTCGAGTGCCAAATGATGCTGCACTTACCTATTGGGAGCAGCGTTTCACCGAGCTTAACGTAGAGCATGAAACGATTCAAACAATCGGTGGCCGCCAGGCTTTAGCCTTCCGTGATCACGAAGGGCAACGTTTCATTCTAGTATCCGACGAAAATGATAATGGTGTTGCCGGCGGCATCCCTTGGGCTAAAAGCCCGTTACCTGCTGAATATGGGATTGTTGGCCTAGGTCCTGCACATCTTACAGTAGAAAGTGCAGAGCATACGGCGGTTGTACTGGAGCAATTGCTTGGCTTCCGCCGCAAAGGCACTTATCTTTCAACAATTGCGGGCCAGCCAGATGTGATTGTATTTGAGACTGGAGAAGGCGGATCAGGTGCAGAGGTTCACCTAGAGGAACGTAATGATCTAGAGCAGGAACATCTGGGACGAGGTGGTGTGCACCATGTCGCATTCCGCGTGGATAACGAGGAGGAATTGAAGCAATGGGTCGAGCATATACGCACAGCTCAGCTTCCTAACTCCGGATTCGTGGATCGTTTCTACTTCCGATCCCTTTATTTCCGTGAGCCTAACGGCATTCTTTTTGAGCTAGCTACAGACGGGCCAGGCTTTGCAACAGATGAGCCAATGGAAAGCTTGGGCGAATCTCTTGCACTGCCACCATTTCTGGAATCGAAACGCCAGCAAATCGAAGCTTATCTGAAGCCGCTGGATACTCGGCAATAAGATTCTTCAGCTCACTTAATAAAAGGTGTGAGTCGCTGATGCGCTCACACCTTATTTTTTATTGAAGATCCGTTGTCTTGCCTACAATGTCTAAGAGCTCCGACAGAACTCGAATTTCGTATTTCGGTTGAACACCCGACGTATTCTCTTTACCGAGCGGGTTAAACCAGCAAGTATCGATCCCATAATTGATTCCGCCTTGAATATCAGAGGTTAAGGAGTCCCCTACAATCAGTACTTTTTCCTTATCCGAAATTCCCAATTTAGCAAAAGCATAATCAAAAATCCCTGTCTCCGGCTTCTGACAACCAGCCTCCTCTGAAATAATGATCTGCTCAAATGTTTCACTAAGCGGTGATCCTTGAATTCTGGAAGTTTGCACTTCTTTAATTCCGTTCGTAATGATTGCTAATCGACAGCCGGCAAGCTCCTCGCACAGCTCGATCGCTCCCTGGATCAGAAAGGTTCCCTCGCCTAAGAAACGTAGATACGCTTCACTAAACGCCTCAGGATCTAGCTCCAGCGCATTCGCAGCGAATAACCGATTAAACCGTTCCACGCGTAATGCAGCAGAACTAATCTTCCCCTGCTCCAAATCACGCCACAGCGCATGATTAATCTCCTGATAACTGGCAGCATAATCCTCAGCACCTGTGGGCATCCCAACATGTAGAAATGCGTTAGATAACGCGTGACTTTCTGCCATTCCGTAATCAAACAGTGTATCGTCAGCATCGAATAAAATAACGTCGTATTTCATAAATATCCCCCAAAACTCTTTTCTCAAAAAGGTACTACAGTGATACAATCAAGTCAACTTATCAGTCAGACGACAAAAATTTACTTTTTTAAGGTAGTTTTAAGCGAATTGTGTTATTTTAAAAAGAAAACGGTGGTGAGCGTCATATTATACGTTTTATCGTTTCTAATGTCTTTTTCTATCGTCTACTTTCTAATTCCGCCGCTCGGCAGACTAGCTTTCCGACTCGATTTTGTGGACAAGCCTCGTCAGGACGTTGAGCGTAAAATTCATAGAGAGCCTATACCGCTTACGGCCAGTTACGCCATATTCATTGGATTCTTCATTACCTATCTGGTATTTGCCCGTGAATTCTCCATGGAAACCGTCGCGCTGTTTGCAGGGGGCGTACTACTGCTGACCATAGGTACCATAGATGATTGGTACAAAACAAAAGGTAAGGATTTCCCGGCACTGCCCAAAATGATTGTGCAGGTTAGTGCGGCTGTTCTTGTTTATCTTTCCGGCAACGCATTTACAGGCTTCTACAACCCATTCTCAGGGGATTATATCGTTCTACCCGTTGTATTACAGTTTCTATTGACGATTATCTGGATCTTCGGCGTAACCACTGTCATTAATTTCTCGGATGGTATGGATGGTTTGGCTGGCGCCTTAACTGCTATTTCGGCCATAACACTATTTATTGTCGCATTAACTAAGGGGCAATCCTCTTCTGCGATTATGGCGATTGCACTCGTCGGTGTCACCATTGCTTATCTGCGCTATAACAAACCGCCTGCCAAAATCTTTATGGGCGACGCCGGGGCTACCTTTCTAGGTTTCATCCTTGCGGTAATCGCACTCGACGGCGCGTTTAAGCAAGCTACGGCCCTGTCGCTGTTCATCCCGATTCTGGCGCTGGGCGTTCCGATCTTCGACAATATTTTTGTCGTCGTCAAACGCTTTATCCAAGGCAAGTCCATTTATCAGGCCGACGCTACCCAGGCTCATTACCGCCTGCTTCGTGCAGGTTTGAGCCAGAAGCAAGTCGTTGCCGTGTTATGCTTGATCAGCGTTTGTCTATCCTTATCCTCTATCATTCTGTTGTTGATCGAGACTTGATGTATTATTTGCGGATTAGTATCGTACAAGAACAATCGCATCGGCTAGTCCATTGAAGTAATAAAAACGAGCAAGTTTCCAATCTGGAAACTTGCTCGTTTATTGTTTGAAGTTCATACTTCTTCAAGCCCATAACTCTGCAGCCAAACACATCATCCAACAACTCACCCATTACTCTCTTGCGTAAACTCGGCTAACCTACGGTAAATTCCTATAATTTCCTCCATAGGCATCCTCACTAATCCACTGGAAGAGGGAGCTACAAATTCACGTACACCGTCTACCTTCGGAGGTACATCCCCTTGAAATCCCCAGTTTGCTTTAGTCCTACGACTAAACTCTGTATATACACCTTTTCCTACAAAACAGGCGACCTTTGGGCGATACAATTCCAGCTTGGAGCGAAGCAATTCTCGGCCCTCATTATATTCCTCACGGGTAATATCGTCGATTCCGCGTGTAGGCCTGGAAACAATATTTGTAAAACCATAACCCAGCTTAAGTAGTTCCCCATCCTCAGACGCGTCGTATAGCCGAGGAGTAAGTCCTGAATTGTGCAAGATTCTCCAGAAATTATTTCGTGGATTCGCGTAATGGTGCCCTACCTCACCTGAACGAATACTCGGGTTAAAACCAATAAATACAATCTGTAATCCGTGATCTAGGTGATCAGAAATTCCATCCATGTGAGTATGCCTCCTAACCAAACGATGTTCTAATTCTACAATGGGGTATACACTTTAAGACAGGAAGCCGGAATTGGGTCCGCCAGCCATACCTCATTACCCGCACAATAAAAAGTTACACCCATTTGACCAGCGCTAATCGTATCAACAGTCAGTAGAATCAATTTCCCTCTGCGGCTTCCGGCCAGACTGGCAAAATGTGTCCCTTCGGATAAATGAACATATTGGCGTCCCATTGATTGGAGTCCCTCTTCCAAAATAACTGAAAGAACGCCAGTATGAGTTCCGTGATAAAGCGTAGATGGCGGAGTTCCCGGATCATAGGTTATTTTGGTATGACTATGCCCGTACCGAGCTTTGATTCGATCTCCATTGATTTCAAATCGTTGCTTCTCGCAGCTGGCAACCACTTGCTGAATATCTCCCACAGTCACCTCAGACCATCTAGGAGCTTTCACAAGCACGGACAACAAATCGTCCAACGTACAGGAACCATCCTCCGGGTCCAAAATAAGGCCATACTGCTCTGGAGTATGCCGGAGCAATTTAGTCATAAATTTGCTTAACGACACTTTTGTAGCATTGCTTAACATTATATTTCTACCTCAATTCATAACTCATTTCTATTTTATTCTCTACAGCCGTGGATCTACAGGATCAGACTCCAAAGACAGCGCAGCAAGCACACATTCATGTACGCGTTCTATCGGCTCTTTACGAATAAAACGTTCCACCGATTCCCGGCTAAGCGCACATTCCATTAAGGCATTTCGCTCTTTTTTGCTTGTTTTACGCTGCTTGAGGCGTACAAGATTGTCCGGCTGTAAATAATCTATTCCATAGATAATATGCAGATATTTACGCCCTCTCACCTTGAGTGCAGGCTGAACCAGTTTATCTCCATTACGTGTTATAAATGTTTCCGGTTTGATAACAATCCCTTCATGCCCATCCTCCGTCATCTCTTCCCACCAACGGATTATCTGTTCCTCGTCCGCTTCATTACAAACCGTGCGGTATTCAGTCTCCATAAATAAAGGTGACAACTCCGCTAGTTCACGATTATGCTCCATATGGCTCAAAGAAAGTTTGTCCGCTATGCGCAAGCGTGTGGAAGGGAGCAATCTTAATCCCCTCTAATCCACTAACGTCCCAGCAATACTTTTGGAAAGCTTCCTTAAAAAGATGAGCATTCTGGAGCTTCTCCTCCATTTCCTGTATCCACGAGGTAACATCTCGCTCTGATCTTTCAGCCTCACGCAGCTTCTCCAAAAGATGCTCCCGATCTAACAGTGCAGCTTCAGCCACATGTGCATATTGGGAGGAAATCAGCTCACGCGCTTTCAAGTTCCACGGTACGATCTCCGCATCTAGGAGCAGCAAATCGGTGTTATTTTTCGCAAAATAATTCGCCTGCACGAGATCCGCGTTCAGCCTACGTAACACTTCAGATTCAGTATCCCTGTCAAAAAAAGCTCGGCCAGTACGTGTATAAATCGTGCCTAACGACGGCCTGCCCACATACGGTAATGCCGCCTCTTCATCCCGGAATAACAATAGGATGGCCCGGCTGCCCATATGCTTTTTCTCCGCGATCATTGTCTTCACACCTTGTGCGCGGAAATAAGCAAAAGCTTCACGCGGATGCTCCAGATAGTTCTCATCTATAGACACTGAAGGCGGCGGACTCATGGTCGGTGGGATATATACCAGTTCCTCAAGTGGAACCGTAAAGTGGGAGACCGTGTCTATGGCCGCTTTAACGAATTCTCCGCGCACAGTTATTTCACCATAAAGGTCAGTCTGGACTGAGTAGCCTTCCACGAATTTACGCAGGTTAGGCGGTGAGAATCTCCCCCGCTCCCAACGTATTAACGGACTGTCCGGATCACCTGCATAATCGCGTTTCGCTCTAACACTAACAAATTTCCCTTCAGGGTAACGGTATGCAGTTAAAGATCCGCCAAATACAGCACCCTGGTCGATGTTCACTGTATTTTTTACTACGGTTGGGAAAGGTCTAGGATCATGCCCCCAGACGATGATCTCCCCAGATTCGTGTTCGACATACCATTCTTTCCTTACAGGAGCACCCTTGCCATCCATTCCATCAGTGTCCCCATATCGGCAGAAGTCCTGAATCCGTTTGGACTGCTTGCCGATAAATTCATCGCGAATTCCGGCATGGGTAACTACGACCCGCCGCACGCCATTGCAGCCAAACAACAAGTGGCTAGGCGCGGACAACAGAAACTGTTTAAGTTCATCCCTAAGCCTTTTTGCTTTCTCATCGCCTGCTTCTAGCGCAAATGCCTCCAGCTCAGCGGCGATATTCTCGTCTCCGTGACTTAATGTAACTTTGCGACCATCCAGGTAGCGGGCGATTTTCCAGCCATGGTTGCTGTCGATCATGCGGGCGATTCCAGCATCTACATGCTTTTTCCAAAACCTCATCGTCTTCAGCGATTCCGGGCCCCGGCTCATCACATCCCCCACAGAAATTAACTGCCTACCCTCGGGGTGTTTGTACAACCCTTTCTCGTCTTCCTTATATTCCAATCTTTCGAGTAGCTCGATCATCTCTTCATAACAACCATGAATGTCGCCGATTATATCAAGTCCTTTATCGATTTCAACCCAAAGCGGGTTCTGCTTACGTTCAAAAAGTACTGACTCCGTATTTTTCAAAAAATAAGTCGAGGCAAAGCCCTCGTCCTTAACACTCCGTAGCGAACGTTTGAACTGTCCATATTGTTGCTTGACCCGCTGGCGTCCTCGTGGATGCTCACGCTGTACATCCCGCTCCAGCAGCGTTTCCTCTGGAACATCGAGCACCCAAGCCATACATGGAACATTATACTTATCTGCTAAATCTAAATATTGCTTACGGTATTCCTCTTGCAGATGTGTAGCATCCACCACCGTCAGTTTTCCAAGTCGGCAGCGCATGGCAATGACTGAATTCATTGCTTCAAAGGCTAGACTTGAGAGCAGCTGATAATCATTAAAAATAATATCTGCTTCTTCGCGGGGGCGATTCTTCCAATCCATAAAATCAGTGTCGCCAAGCATGCTACGGAAATCATCCGATGAGACGATTTCTGTCTGCAACAACGTGCCTTCATCTACTAATCTACGCAGTAAAGTGCTTTTGCCGCTATTGGAGGGACCCACCAATACAATAATTCCTGCATGCGGAAAAGGAATGGTTCGCTGCTTTTCTTTTTGCTCTTCTGTAGTCATTACACTGCTCCCTCCTTCCTAAATATCGCCATCTGCGTCGGGTATCCAAAAGCGTCAGAACCCTCGCCAATTCCTTTAAAATCAACCGAATAATCAAAGGAGCTCGTCCAGCGCATACACCACTCGGAGAACTCTGCTCGTCCCCATTCAAAACGGTGATCACTATGCCTCATTTCTTCCGATTCCATCTCATACACCTCGTTATACTCCTTGTTCGGTGTAGTCAGGATCAATACCTTAGGACTATATTCCGCCAGAATAGTCTCCATCACTCGAGCCAGCCTATATTCGTCGATATGCTCAATAACCTCACATAAAACCATAATATCCTTGTTCCGCAGCGATTCATCGAAGTAGAACAAAGAACCTGTAACAGGCGTCGGCACGGTAACTCCTTCTCGGTCTTCAAGCTTCGAGAAGCGGTCTATTGCGCGTAGCTGTGCGTTTGCGGAAGGCTCAACCGCCCAAATCTGCTTAACGCCCGGCACACTTCCGAGCCTTGCCGAAAGTTTTCCTTCGCCGGAACCAAAGTCAACAATACTACTCTTGAAAGCCAACCCTTCTACTGTTTCTGCAATCGCCGCATAACGCAGATCATTTAATCTAATTTTAGGCTCAGCTGAAACCTCAGCAGGAGTAACAGCCACCTTTTCAGAAGAAGGGGTGGATTCCTCACCATCAAATTGCTTAATAAGATTAGCAAATCGTAGTGACCGCTTGAGAATTAACGCACGCAACGGATGACTATCCAACCAACCTTCGCCATAACGCCTGATTTTTTCAATCTCATCATCACTGATAAAATAATGCTTATCATCATCTAATGCCGGAATCAGAATGAACAGTTGACGAAGGGCCGTTTGCAGCGTCTGTTCTCCCCGCAGCCTAATGTATCGAGCAGAACTGCGGCTTTTTAAATCAAAAGAATACACAGCATCTCCTCTTTCAAGCTCAAGCTCGTAGCCAAGTGCATGAAACAGTTCCTCAATCGTGTGATCAGGCAGGTTCGATGCTACTGGGCCAAAGGACAGCTCCAATTGAAATTTGTGATCTACCCAAGGCAAAAATACTTCCTTAGGCTTTCCATTAAGAGCTGTACCTAGCGCTGGACGAATATAAGAGCAGAATCGGCTACTCGTAACAAACTCCCGATCGTTAATATATTGTGTGATGTCATTATGAGCTGTATTTCCTTTAACTAGAGCTATTGGATCTGGTGTGACATAGATAACGGCCTCTGTCTTTTCGTCGGAAGCTGCAGTGAATACTATACGCACTCTAGCTTCTTTATCGCTCCTATCATATAAATTATGCGGGTTTTTAGCCAGCAGATGGGACAACATCCCCGCTCCTGACCCCGTCGCTTTGATGATCAAATGCATAAGCTTCATCTCTCCTTAATTAACAATTATTGAATTGCGAACTTACCAGTTCCATTGCCCCGTTTCTCCCCAGACCTCTATCAGTGCTGATCGGAACAAGATATCTAACGCTTCATCCATAACACCAACACTCTGTTTAAAAGCAGAAGCAACCGCCTCGTAATGAGCAATTCGCTCCTCCAAATAAATATTGATAACATCCAAGCGCGGCTCCAGATTTAGTTCATCACCGGACATTTTACGAAATAACAGGCTCTGCACAGCTTCCTGTAATTCTGAACCTTGTGGAATCAAATCCTGTACAAGCACATTAAAATCGAGCGGCGGCACTTCGTTGTATTTTTCAATCCAAGCGCATGCTAAGAGTGGTCTTAATACGTAAAAATATTTCTTGATTTTAACCTCACTACCTTGCAGATAATCCCGGTAATTTCCTCGCGCCATGTTCAAATAGTGGTAAATGCATGATTTTGGCGAAAAGCTTTGTGGCGAGAGTTCACGGATACTTTCGGCTACAGCGTATTTTTCTTCATAGCGAATCGGTGATTCTAACCATTCCAGCAGAGGCGGATTAGATTTCCGAAATAGATTAAGCCCCTTCTTCAAGTCCCAACCATTAATATCAAGCATGTCACTGATCGGCCGTTCTATTACATCCCTGTGCTCAAAAATAGATAAATACGCCTCAGGTCTCCGTATGTATAGGAATCTAACATCATAATCACTATCTTTGGATGGAAATCCCCAAGCCCGACTCCCCGATTCACACGCATACAAAATGCGGACTTGTTCTTCAGATTCAATGGTCCGAAGCTGCTGAATGATCGATGGATGTATTTCCGACATATTAACCCCTCCCTTAAACCTTCTAAATATGCAAAAAAGACCATGGACTCCATCGTCCATGGCCGGGCTTCACCTAAATACAGAACTCCTTACCGGTTAATATAGCATTGTTGATTCACCGGAAATGAATACACTGATTCTAAGGCTGACCTGTAAGCCAAGGTAACAGATGGACGCAAATATGGATAAGCATTATACGATGGCTGATTATTCATATTGTTATTCATCTGTCCTTACCCCCAAGTCAAATTATATTTTATTCAGTACCATTTCATCCTTAACATATCTCCAAAAGCATAATCCAACTATCCAGTTTCTGTCAACCAGTAGTCTTTTTCTGTAATCTTCTACTCTCCTTATTCTTACCTTATTTCAGTAATACCTTCAGTTCAGGCGTCATATCCGATGCTTTTAACATTACGAAATCGCTATAACCTTCCTTATACAGCATCTTCACAATGTAGTTGCCATTCTCAACTCCATAATTGAAACGATGATCTAAAATATCCGTTAATAGTGCCTTATCCTTCGTAACAACTGTACGATTCATTTCACGTGCAAGCACTACTCTTTGTTCAGGACTCGTAGGATTCTTAGGTGTTTGCTTATCCATAAAGTCGTCTTTTACAATCTCTGCCGATTGGATATCTCCAGCTGTTATTCGTATTTTATCGGCATAGCCTTTTTCGTTCATCCACTTTTCAAGCTCATGGAAAGAAGACTTCCACGGATAATAATAACCATAACTTGAAGAAACTTGGTTGCTGTCCTCTTTTGCCTTTACCTCTGTTTGGATACCAGCCATATCAGGTTTCCCGTCCTTATCTATCTGTACTTCGTAGGACATATTCGAAATTTCGCGTTTGATAATCTCTTTTAGCTCTGAAATTTCCTGAGGATCAGAGATGGCTACTTTTTTATTCCTGTTAGTAACCCACATATAATCCAGGTCTTTGTCTAAGAGAGCTAAATTATACTTTTCATACTTGTAAGCTTCGGTATCCTTAACCGCCTTGAGCTCTGATTCAAACCCCTTATTAGGGATCCAGTATTCCCTCACTAGCTTGTGACCGTTCTCCAATTGATAGGCGATGGTAAAATATTCATAAGCGTATTGTTGTGAGGTATGTTCTGGACGTACCGCAATTACCGCTTGATGAAGTTTACGGACAGCTCCTATATAATCTTTATCATCGGAAAAAGGGTCCTGCCCCATATAGGGTGTAGTAGTGTACAAATCATCCGTGGGGGTATACCAACGGTAGTTAGATCCCATATACACACCACTAATCTTATCACCGGAAGGTACTCTAGCTTCATACCCGGTAACACTTGATATCGGGATATACAGAAGTAACCCCAGCATTACTGCATAAACCGCAAACTCTGCTAACACTTTACGCGTCATAATCTGCCATGTTTTCCGAATAATCATTTCCGCAGCAACATAGCCGATAATGGCTCCAATGGCATATCCACTAATTACCCAGCCCATTTGCTGTTGCTTCATTTGTGCAAAATAATTCCCGGAAATAAGCATAGTACATAACATAACCCCTGCTTTAAACAGCGGGTTGAAATATCCAAAAGCAATAGCTTGACCCGCTTTTTCCGTATTACGTTTACGGTATAACAGGTAGGATAATCCAATAAATAAAAGGGACAATACTCCATAAATCCACAATTCTGTATTGGTAAATGGTTTGCCGGTAAAATAATACACGATATGAACAAACGGAGACCACATCTGCAAACTAGAATCACGGAAGTTTACATTTGCATTTGCATAACCATAAAGATACATGACTAAGTGGCTATTGATTAATGAGATCAGTACAACAGGAAGAATAAGCAAAATATAAATGATAATTCCCTGAAGAATAGATTGGCCCGTGCATATTCCCACAAAAACACTAAAGCAGAAGAGGAACAAAGTCAGAATACTAACTGTGATACACCATTGCCAAATATCTGCGCCCTGAAAAATATAAAAATTACCACTCCATCGCTTAACAACCGCAACCACCCCTGCAGTTAACCAAACCGGCACCAACAGTAAGGTAAGTCCACTTGTCAGATGAGCCGTAAATAAATGCTCTCTGCGTAAAGGCAGGCTATGCCATAGATCTGATGGAGATTTTGCCTGAAGGTATCGGAATAAAAAGAGTCCAGCAGCAACAGGGATCGTAATAATGAACAATGCTTGCACATTACCAGAGATGCGGAATAAATGATCGATTTCCTGCGGTTTTGCATTTGGATCGATACTCATAAACAGCTGCAATGGAAGTGCGAACATTAGGCCAAGTGCATATATAATCCCTATCCAGCCATGCTGGCGGAAATTCTGGCGAATAATACTGCTATTAAAGTAGTATCGGCTGCGCGTCATATCCGACATCCCCCATTTCATAAATAAAGATCTCTTCTAACGTTAATGGAAGCAAATCGAATACGTATGGCTCGTACACTTGAAAAGTCGCTTTAATTCGCTCACGATCCCCTTTTACTATGTACAGGTTCACGCTCCCCCGGCGTTCTTGATGTAATATTTGCAGCTTCGCTGCTAACGGAATTTCATGCCGTTCATCCCGGAAGGCCACTTGAATCTTATGTGTATCCGCCTTAAGATCATCCAGATCCTTCTCAATCAGCATCTTCCCACCATGCATAATCCCAACATGATCACACAGATCTTCGATCTCACGAAGATTATGTGAAGAAATGATTACCGTCAGCTCGCGTTCAGCAACCTCCTGAAATAGCAGGTTTTTGATCTGGCGTCGCATTACCGGATCTAACCCGTCAATCGGCTCATCCATAATAAGCACATCCGGCATACAGCTTAAACATAACCAGAATGACGCTTGCCGCTGCATCCCTTTGGAGAAACGACTAAGCTTACGCTTCTTATCGAGCTGAAAGACGGTCCCCAAATCATCAAAACGCTTCTGATTCCAGCTCGGATAGATCGAGCGATAGAAGGCTGCCATTTGCAGCATGGTGGATTGCGGGAAAAAGTAAGGAGAATCCGGCATAAAAATAACCCGTTGCTTAGTCGTCGGATGTTCGAATACCGCTTCACCCTCCACCTTCACGGTCCCTTTATCTGGAGAGAAAATGCCCGCCAAGGTTTTCAGCAGCGTAGTTTTACCCGCGCCATTAGAGCCGAGCAGCCCATAAATCGTCCCTTTACGTACCGTTAAAGAGATATCGTCGACTGCCTTCTCCCCTTGAAATAACTTACTGACGCCTCGAATCTCAATCATCACTTTCCCCTCCTTCTCTCTGCTTCTCCACTTGCTCATACAATGAACTAATCTCAGCTGCGGTGAACCCAAGGTATACCGCTTCCGCCATCAGTCTAAGCAACTCAGCACGTACTTCAGCTTTTTTAATCTCATTCTGTTCTTTTTTCATTGGGGCTACAAAACTCCCTTTCCCCTGCAGTGAATAGATATACCCCTCACGTTCTAATTCACGGTAAGCCTTCTGAATCGTATTGGGATTCACGGTTAGCTGCTGGGATAATGTCCTTACCGAAGGCAGTTGTTCATCAGTCTGCAAAATACCATGTAAAATCATCTCCTTGACCTTATCGGTCAGCTGCTCATAAATCGGCTTGCGACTGCGAACGTCCAATTCGAACATAACCATCCTCCTTTCACTGTCTTCCCTTAGTTCATGATGATGTGTATTAACTGTACTACTATTATTAGTACAGTTTAATCTTTATGTCAACGCAAAAACCCCCACAGTTATAAAAAACTGTGAGGACTTTTTCTCATAAATAGACACTTTATTAGCCTGAGGCGGTATTCATACTCTCGTCTCTTGATTCAGAAAAATTCGAGTGCGCTCCTGCTGTGGATGATCAAAAATCTGCTCTGGTGTTCCAGACTCCGTAATCTCACCGTTGTCCATGAAAATCACACGATCAGCCACATCACGAGCAAAGTTCATCTCATGAGTGACAACAATCATCGTCATATTCTCCTCAGCAAGTTGACGGATGACGCGTAGTACCTCGCCCGTGAGTTCAGGATCAAGCGCGGAAGTGGGTTCATCGAACAATAGAATATCAGGGTTGAGCATTAATGCTCTCGCAATAGCAACCCGTTGCTTTTGTCCACCCGACAGCTTTGCAGGATACACATCCGCTTTTTCAGCAAGTCCTACCTTAGAAAGTAAGTTCTCACTTCTAGCCGTAATCTCCTTCACGCTCTCCCGTTTCAACATCCTTGGAGCTAGCTCTAGATTGCCCCGCACCGTTAAATGTGGAAATAGGTTAAAGTGTTGAAACACCATTCCCATGGACGCCGTGATCTCACGAATACTTGCTCCACTAGCGTATTTTCCATTCTCCACGAGCGGCTTGCCTTGGATGAAGATGCTTCCACCCGTAATTTCCTCTAGATGTACTAGACTACGCAGCATCGTACTCTTACCTGAACCTGAAGGCCCGATAACAGCGACGGCTTCTCCCGCCTGGATATTGAAACTAACCTTCTTCAACACATCCAATTTGCCGAAGGATTTCTGTAAATCACTTACTTCTATCATGTTACTCATATTCAGACAGTCCCTCTACTCGAATTTAAAACGTTTCTCCAGTGCTTTGAAGAATAAAGTGAGCACCAGCGTCATCAGTAAGTAAATCACTCCCGCCACTACAAAGGGGGTTACAGTAAAGTCTCGATTTACTGCTGTTTTGGCATAGTTCAGTAGCTCAGGTACAGCAACGGCATACAGCAGAGCCGTATCTTTGACCAAGGAAATCGATTCATTGGCCACGGCTGGCAAAGCTACCCTAAACATTTGAGCTAGAATTACCTTGCGCAGCGTTTGCCATTTACTCAGTCCGAGTACTTTGGCTGCTTCATGCTGCCCTTTATCAATGGAGAGCATACCCCCACGGAAGATCTCCGCGAAATAAGCCCCATAGTTAAGAATAAACCCAAGACTCGCCGCAACGAAGCGGTCCATGACCAGATATTCCCCGATCACCGGAATCTGTGGTAAACCAAAGCAAAAAAATAACAATTGTAGTAAAAGTGGTGTTCCCCGCATGACATAGATATAGGTATGTGCAATCCAAGCCACGGGCTTGATCACACTCTTCGCCATCAAAGTGACTAGGAACCCGAGCGGAATCGACACCAAAATAACAATAAGAAACAATAAAATAGTTGTACGCGCGCCTTCTAACATCGGCCCGGAAATTTGTATTATATAATCCATTTTCATTTCTCCAATAAACTCTGTATATTGACCTTCTATTTTAATACCTTATTCTCACCAAACCACTTCGTGGAGATCTTCTCAGCCGTTCCGTCGTTGTTCATTTCATCCAAAGCCTTTTGAAGTTCTTCCAGTAGTGCCTCATTGCCTTTCTTAATTCCAATACCGTACTGCTCAGGAGCAAGCGATTCATCTAGTAGCTTAAAGGTATTAGGCTCTTTTGACATATAATATCTGGCTACCACTTCATCAATGACTACACCGTCCAGGCGCTTAGTCTTCAAATCTGTGAGCGCTAGCACATTATCCGGAAATTCCGACAGATTAGCAATTTGGTCTTTAATCGGATTAGCATTTAATGCATCGGCAGCGGAAGACAGACTTTGAAGTCCTACCTCTTTACCAGCCAAATCCTCAAGCTTTGAAATAGAGGAATCCGCTAATACGACTACAACCTGACTATTCTCAAGATAGGGCTTAGTGAATAACACCTTTTCCTTACGTTCATCTGTGATGGTATAACCATTCCAAATCATATCAATGCGCCCGCTATTCAGTTCTGACTCCTTAGCTGACCAGTCAATAGGCTGAAAAGTGATTTCTTTGCCCATTTTCTCAGCTGCAGCTCCGGCATAGTCGATATCAAACCCAACAATTTCATTGTTCTCATCTCTAAAGCCCATCGGAGCGAACTTATCATCAATCCCGATCACCAGCTTTCCATCCTTACTCCCAGAAGACGAACAGCCTGATAAAGCTGCAATAACCATGATCATAAATAAAACTAAAAGTGCATTTTTCTTCATCTCTTTTATCCCCCATCGTTGACACAGTGCTGTGTGCTTTAGTTCGCTAATACGTTATCAGAGTATCATGATAACATGACAAATTAACTACGTCGATAGATTAGAGAAGCCCACATGTGTCAAATCTACAAAGATTTCAGACAACAAAAAAAAGACGACAGATCAAATCTGCCGTCTCAACAATATGAATGATTTAATTTCACTATCAGATTTAGCGCTTATCGTTCCAAAAATTGTTAGGCTCCATATCTGAAGTAATAATATGAAACGCATAGCCTTCTTTCTTCAGCGCCGCTAGGATGCGTGGAAGAACTTTAAGTGTAGCCTTTTGATCATGCATTAGAATCACCGGGCTGCTCTTCTTCAGACTATGAACTTCTCTCATAACCGTATTATAGATGGAATTACTATCGTTCTTATATCTCCAATCCTCAGAGTCAACGTTCCAATCCCACAGATGGTACCCTTGAGTTAGTATCTTATCTCTATAAGCTTTTGTTAAATAAGGCTTACTACCATAAGGTGTACGAATCAGCGTTGTACTTTGACCTGTAATCTTCTTCAGAATTGCATTATCGTCATTCATCTCTTTCAACGCAGAAGCTGGAGAAGCATAAAATTTATCTTTCACATGTGTCATGCCGTGCAAAGCAGGTGCATGTCCATCTTTCACTAAGCGTTTCACTTGAGACGCGTGTGCGTTCATGTTATTTCCTAACATGAAGAAGGTTGCCTTCGCATCATACTTCGCCAAGATATCAAGTAGTTGAGAGGTTGTAGCGGATGGGCCATCATCAAAGCTAAGATATACAACTTTCCCCTTTGTGCCTGTCGTCCCTGTAGGTACATTTTGTTGCAAAGCCTTTTTATGTTGATTCACGAATGCAGCATCATCTAATTTAGCCCCGGAATTATACACTCTTAATAAAGATTGAGCTGGCTTAAACGAAATTGAAAATCCAAGATGAGAGGTCATCTTCACAGGAACCATCGTTCTACCATTTTCCACAAATGTTTTCAGCGGAATAGTCTTTCCATTAGGGAGAAGAGCCGTTGCGTGATCATTCAGCAGTTCGATGGAACCGTTGTTCCCTTGAACATGAATGCCAACACCCTGAAGGGTAAGATTCAGATTCAGTTCTAGGGACAAATCACGCAGTGAAACATAATATGTATCCTTTATCGACACTGCATCAATTTTAGTTAATTTATCGTTCACCCCTAATTTCAGGGATCCTGCCGCACCCGCTGCATTCACTGTATCTATCTCTCGTACCAAACCCGTACATACGAATAATACTACAAATAATAGCCACACTTTCTTTTTAAACATCTCAAAAAATCTCCCATCTCGTATATTTACCTATAACATTATCATAGATTAATAGATAGAAATTTGAGAGATTGTAACTTAATACAGAATAATTTGTTACCCTTTTTAAGACTTGCAGATATTTCGACAAAATTCGTCAAATACGGATTTCGGCCAAATCCTGTCACACCAACAAAAAATGGTTAAATTCCAATCCTTTTGCACAAAATAGATGTGTCCAAATTAGCAACTTTAGTAAATTATTGAACAAAGTTTGAACAGAAATAAATAACCATTAAACAGCGTGGCTACAGTGATCTTTATCATATCATTAGGAACTTGTAACAAATTGATCACACATATTTAACTTGATCGCCATTATTAAGGTCTATTATGGATTATATGGAAAAATAAGTCTTTTGCTTTCTTTCTCATTAGTTCTTACTATATATGAAGGTAATGATGAGGGTTAATTAATAGAAGTATTGAAGGAAGGAGCTTAAGCATGAACAAAAAGGGACCGTTATACGCTTTATTTCTCAGCCTAATTTTACTCTTGCCAGGATGCAGTTCAATCGCTGTTCTGAATCCGAAGGGGCCGGCTGCGAGAACTCTGTCTGACACGATCATCCTCTCCATTGTTATGATGCTCGGTGTTCTAGCAGTTGTCTACATCTTATATGTCTTTGTACTTTTGAAGTACCGCGCTAAGAAAAGTAATGAAGATTATATTCCTCCTCACGAGGAAGGAAACAAATGGTTGGAGGCCATCTGGATTACAATCCCGATTATTATCGTGGCATTCCTCTCCGTGGTCACTGTCAAAACGACAGTAGATGTAGAAAACGTTGCAGCGGATTATAAAGATCAGAAACCGCTTGTAATCTACGCTTCCTCCTCCAACTGGAAATGGCATTTCAGCTATCCTGAGGAAGGTATTGAAACCGTAAACTACGTGAACATTCCAGTTCACCGCGCTGTCGAGTTCAGATTGTACTCTTTCGGTACGATCTCAAGTCTCTGGATCCCTCAATTGGGAGGACAGAAATATGCGATGAGTGACATGCTTACCACTCTGCATCTTTCAGCGGATACTGTAGGTTCTTATACCGGAAGAAATGCGAACTTTAATGGTAAGGGTTTTGCCCACATGGAGTTCGAAGCCCTTGCGATGACTGATAAGGACTATCAAGAATGGGTAAAAGATGTTAAAGAAACAGCAGGTCCATTAACTGAAGACGAATTCAAAAATCTTTTGAAAATGGAATATGTCGGACGCAAAACATACACCAACACTCACTTATCCTTTAGCCCTCCTCCGGGAGAACATGGCGACCATATGAGTAATAATGGTAAAGAAATGGATATGGATAATGGAACTATGGAACATCAGGATAATAAAGAAATTCATCCGTCTCCTGCACCATCTAGCGAGACAGAATTTAACAGCGAACCTAATCCAGAACTGGATGAACAGAGCACTACACATGAAGGACATTAGTCCATGTTAATTGAGCAACTTGAAAGGAGCGTTTCCTAATGGATTGGGATAAATTTAAGGTCCATGGCGAACCCCTGATTTACGGGGCTATGGCAAGTATTGTTTTAGCTACAATCGGGATTATCGTCGGCCTAACCTATTTTAAAAAATGGGGATATTTATGGCGCGAATGGTTAACTACCGTTGACCACAAACGTATCGGGGTTATGTATATCCTTGCTGCGCTACTAATGCTTTTCCGCGGCGGCGTTGACGCTATTATGATGAAGCTGCAAACCGCAGCCCCAGACATGAAATTTCTTGACGCACAGCATTACAACGAGGTATTTACAACACACGGCTTGATCATGATCCTCTTTATGGCCATGCCGTTTATTATCGGTCTGATGAACGTTATCGTACCGCTACAAATCGGTGCCAGAGACGTTGCCTTCCCACGTCTTAACGCTGTCAGCTTCTGGCTCTTCTTCTTCGGAGCAATGCTGCTTAACATTTCGTTTGTTATCGGGGGATCACCAGATGCTGGTTGGTCTGCATACTTCCCACTAGCAAGTATAGAGTTCAGCCCAACGGTGGGTAACAACTACTACTCGCTCGCGCTACAAATATCGGGTATCGGTACACTCCTCACAGGCGTTAACTTTATTGTAACGATTCTGAAGATGCGTGCTCCTGGTATGAAGCTGATGAAAATGCCAATGTTTACATGGTCCGTTCTAATCACGAACGTAATTATCGTATTCGCTTTCCCAGTGCTTACGGTTGCGCTCGCTTTGATGATGTTCGACCGGTTATTCGGCTCTCAATTCTTCACGATGGCCAACGGCGGTATGGATATGTTATGGGCCAACCTTTTCTGGGTATGGGGACATCCAGAAGTATATATCGTTGTACTACCCGCCTTCGGTATTTATAGTGAAATTATCGCCACCTTCTCCAAAAAGAACCTGTATGGATATACATCCATGGTCTTTAGTATGTTGATCATCTCCCTCTTGTCCTTCTTAGTATGGGCTCACCATTTCTATACAATGGGTCAAGGCGCTATGGTTAACAGTTTCTTCTCGATTACTACAATGGCCATTGCCGTTCCAACAGGTGTGAAAATATTCAACTGGCTATTCACCTTACGAAAAGGGCGAATATCATTTACGACGCCGATGCTATATTCGCTCGCGTTTATCCCGATCTTTACGATTGGTGGGGTAACAGGTGTCATGCTGGCCATGGCCAGCGCCGATTATCAGTACCATAATACAATGTTCCTGGTAGCACATTTCCACTACGTTCTCATTCCAGGTGCTGTATTCGCCGTTATCGCAGGTTTCCACTACTGGTTCCCTAAAGTATTCGGCTTCCGTTTGAACGAACGTCTTGGTAAACATGCCTTCTGGTGGATTATTATTTCCTTTAACGTATCGTTCTTCCCACTGTTCCTTCTCGGACTTAAGGGAATGACACGTCGACAATACACTTATTCTGCGGATACCGGATTTGGTCCGCTCAGTATGGTCTCGTTCATAGGGGCGATAGGTCTTACAGTCGGATTCGTAATTCTGGTGTATAACATCTACTGGAGTACACGTTATGAACCAAGAGATACAAATGGAGATCCATGGGATGCACGTACACTGGAGTGGGCAACGAAAAGTCCGATTCCAGCTTACAACTTCGCAGTGGTTCCAACCGTAAAAACACGCGATGCCTACTGGTTCTCTAAACAAGACAACGTACCTCTATACGAAGACAAGATTACTAAGATTCATATGCCTAGCAATTCAGGCAAACCATTTATTCTGGGTGTTATCTTCTTCATTGCAGGATTCTCTCTGGTATTCAGTCTCTGGATTCCAGCCATTCTCTCTGGAGTAGGTATCCTCATCGTTCTAGCTGCTATGTCCTTCGATCGGGATCATGGATTCTACATCCCTGCAGAAGAAGTTATTGCTACTGAAAAGAAATTGCGGGGTGAGACAATATGAAAATAGATGCGTCTAAGCCGCTTGAATACTCAACAGAAGAGAATAGTAATAAAATCTTTGGCTTCTGGGTCTTTCTAGGAGCAGAGATTGCACTGTTCGCTACGTTGTTCACTGTTTACTTTGTAATGGTTGACCGTTTTGCCAGCGGCCCTAGCGGGCCGGACCTTTTTGAAATTGGTCCCGTGATGATCGAAACATTACTGCTGTTGACAAGCTCATTTACGATCGGTCTTGCAGTTCATGCTATGCGGCATGGTTACCAGAAAGCTATGATGGTCTTTTTCGGACTAACCCTACTCATGGGTCTCGGCTTCCTTGGTATTGAAATCATGGAGTTTGTCACTTATGTTCACGAAGGGGCTACACTTCAAACCAGCGGATTCCTATCCAGTCTCTTTGTACTGCTGGGAACACACGGAGCTCACGTATCGTTCGGGTTCCTGTGGGGTGCGGCTATCTTAATCCAGTTGAAGCGTCAAGGTATTACTCCGGCTACGGCCAATAAATCCTTTATCTTCTCGCTGTACTGGCATTTCTTGGACGTTGTCTGGATCTTTATTTTCAGCTTCGTCTATCTGAAAGGACTGATGTAGCATGATGAAGCAACTGTTTCCAATTCGCCATGTGATGGGTTTCTTAGCCTCTCTTGTCCTTTCTGTGGCTGCACTTGCTGTAATCTACCTTGATCTATCTAATAGTGCGAACATGGCTATCCTGCTTATTACAGCGCTCATTCAGGCTTCCCTGCAGCTCTTCCTGTTCATGCATATTGGAGAATCAGCTGATACCAAGAAAGAACTCTACCTCAATATCGCCTATGCCTTATTCGTTGGCTTAGTTACGATCTTTGGTACGCTCTTCATCTTCGTATGGGGCTGGTATGCTTAACTCCATTCAATAACACACAAAAGGACGTCTCCAAAGCCTAAATGGCTCTGGGACGTCCTTTTTTTCATTTCGCGTTATAATTTAAATCGCGCTAAAGTCTTCTGCAGATCTTCCGCCAGCACCGCTAAATACTGAGCTGATGCGGACATTTCCTCCATAGCAGACAGTTGCTGCTGACTAGCTGCGCTGGTGTCCTGAACACCCACTGCCCCTTTATTGGATATTGCATTGACCTGTTCCATTGCTGCCGCTACACCTTGTGACTCTAAGGAGACATGCGCAACCGCCTCTCTAATCTCTTCCGTCTGCAGCGTAGCTTCTTTAATAGAACTTTGAATCTCATGAAACGCTTGAGATACGAGCTGACTTTGAGCTACGCCGTGAGAGACTAGCTCGGAGCCGAAAGCCATTGATTCTACTGCTCTTTCAGTTTGCTTTTGAATATGCGTAATAATATCCGTTACTTTCAGTGAACTGTTTCGCGTCGCTTCTGCAAGACCCCGAATTTCTCCAGCAACTACAGCAAAGCCACGTCCATGTTCTCCAGCTCTCGCTGCTTCGATAGAAGCATTAAGCGCCAGCAGGTTCGTCTGTGTTGCAATTCCGTTAATCGTAGTAATAATTGTATTTATATCCTGAGACAGCTGCCCAAGGTTACTAATAATCTCTTGGCTCTGAGTTACGCCGGAGTCGATTTCCTTCATCTGTTCAATGATGTTATCTACGGCGATTACCCCTTGATCTGTTGAACCAGAAGCGACTCCCATAAGGTCGGACATTTCAAAACTGCTACTTTCTACGGCCGAAATATTATTGGTCATAGCTTGTATAGACTGAGATGTACGATTAATGCTTTCCGTCTGTTCATCAAACCCTGCTGCAATCTCTCCAGAAGCTTCGGCGATCATTTGCGAAGCCAACGAGGTCTGCTCAGCACTAGCGCTCATCTCTTGCGATGAGGCTGATAACAATTCTGCACTCTCCGCAATGCCTTGCATCATCTTACGTAAGCTCTCCAGCATATTGTTAAATGAGCTATTAATTTGGCCGATTTCATCCTTTGCGGTATACGTTGCTGTGACGGTTAAATCTCCATTTTCCGCCCGCTTCATTAAACCTTGCAGTTCCTTAAGAGGTTTCGTAATCAGTCGAATGATTGCAACACTAAGTACGATACAAATGATCCAAGAGAACGATATCAACACTATACTTTTAGTCTTCATGCTCTTAGCGGTAGCCGTAGACTCTGAATTATGATCTCCAGCTCCCTTTAGCAGCGAATCGCTTATTCCTTTTAGCATATTGATCATTTTCTCACGAGAATTACTAAACTCACCTGTGAATACTTGAAAGGCCTCTTGACTACCTTTGCTATCCGCAACCTGAATAATATTATCTCTTTGTACACGATAGTCTGTTAAGGAGGACTCATATTCCTTTATTTTATTCACTACCGCACTATCATTGTACTGGACGGTCTTCAACTTGTTCAAAAGATTATTATTTTCCTGAACTTTCTCCGTAATACTCTCTTTCAGTTGTTTGTTCTTGTTTACATCGACGCTAATCATACGCTCCAAGAGAAAAGCTTCAATGGCCCGATTGTTTGTACGCATTTGTCCCACGTAAGAAACAGGCAATAAGTTTTCATTATACGTTTCTGTTGTTTTTTGGGCCATTTTGTCCATGGTGATAAAGCCAGTTACCCCCACAATGTTCAACATGACTACAGAAAATACCAATAGAATCCCAATTTTGAATTTCACTTTCATATTCTTCATCTGCATTCCGCCTTCACATGATCTTACTAACTATCTATTTTTATCGGTAAGAAAGGCGAATAGTGTGATGATTTTTAAATAAAATCATGAATAAAATGTCGAAAAAAAGTTTCTGTTGTCAAATAATGCAACGAACGAAAACAAAAACGGACACTCGATCCGCTAATACTCCGAATCTTAGTGTCCGCCTAACGAATAACTAACCCTACTTATTCACCCGATGAATAATACCAATATAATAGATCACCGTTCTCTAAAATGTAGCTGTCCGCGCTGATACTTGGATCAGCATCTCTATTCGTCTTATACTTCCATCCACTGCTAGGTCCGCCATCAAATTCGGACAAACCATCTATAGATTTCACGTATTTACTTCCAGCGTTTCCGGATGACACTACCTTATCGCCCAATTGACTAATCAATAAGCTATAAGCCGTTTCACCTTCTTTTAGCGATACTGTTGTACTGTTCAGAATCGTACCCTTCTTGTTATCCCCAACGACTGAAATGGTAGCCGTAGCTTTAACAGGAGCAATAACATCTGAAGCAATGTTTAGTGACTGAGTATAACGCGCCACACTAGGCACACTATCTTTAGCATATCCGGTAACAATGATCGTATAGGTATTCGCTGGTAGACCTTGGTCAAATGCAGCTACACCCTTAGCATTTGTGATCGCCTTCTGATCACCGATCAAGACCTGCACGCCAGCGGCTGGAGAAGTCACTGGATCGGAAGTAAAGGTATCCTTATTCCACACCCATTTTTTCTGAGAAACTGTTACAGTGAAAGCTTCACCCGGCTTCGGCTGTGCAGAGGATACAACCGCAGTATCAACAACCTGTGTGGTTTCTCCGGCATAATATACAAGAACACGGTCGGATTCCTGTAATTCAAAAGCGTCCATACCCACACTTGGATAGATCCATTCACCGCTACGCCATACTACGAAGCTCCACCAGCCATCATAAAGGCCTTGAGTAACTCCATGAATGCCCGATACAAAATTACCATACGACGATTTCGTGATATCTACTTTAAAATCATTGGATAACCCCAATTGCTGCAAAGCTTCAAGCGCATTGGAAGCCTTTAAAGTCCCCTCACCGATCAGTCCTTGCGGACCCTCAACGGTAAGTGAAGCCGTTACATTCTTAGGAATTACCTTTAGATCTTGAGTATATTTAGCTATCGATGGCGCTTTTCCTTCACGATAGCCTGTTACAGTCAGCTTGTAATCACCTGCTGGAACATTCCCTGAGAATAGCGCCTCGCCTTTAGCATTTGTTGTTACGATGCGATTTCCAATTTGGACCTGAACGCCAGATGCTTTAGCAGTTACCGGGGAGGATGTATTCGTTACAGCGTCCCATTTCCATGTCTTACTAGTCACTACTACAGTAAAAGAATCGCCCTCTTTAAGGCTTGCTTTGGACACCGTTACCGAACCTACAAGTTTAGTATCATCTCCAGCATAATAAACCAAGACCTGATCTGAATCTTTAAGCGCAAAATCACTCATTCCAACATCAGGGTTGATCCATTGAGAGTTACGGGATACGGCATACATCCATCCGTCATAGCCGCCGTAGCTTCCGGCGGGAATGTTTCCAATTCCTGTGACATATGCACCGGAAGGATTCGTGATCGGCAAGTTCGTCTGAAGAGCCAATTTCTCTAATGCACCAAGCACGTTGCTAGCATATCCATATCCCTGTGCTAAAGTACTCTTAGGACCCTCTACAGTAACAGGTGCATAGATTAAGGCATTCTGAACGGATGACTTAGAAAAATCGTATAACTTACTGTTACTGCCTTTATAGAGTAGATTGTAGGCTACAAGCGCCTGAAGGCCTTGCTCAGTAGCTAGAATATTACTGCTTCCGCCACGGCTATGAGCGAAGCTTCCGTCAGCTAGACGGTAGCTCAGCAGGTTACCGATCAGATTCACTTTATTCTTGGTATATTCTAATCCACTTGGATCTACACCGAAGGATGTGAGACCTAGAATAGCTTGTGCAGCACTCTCAGCACTATCTCCGTAACCTCCATGACTATCCTGAGCATTAGAGAGCCAAGATACGGCTTGTAGCCCTGCTGTGTAAGCTTCTGGATTAAGCTTATGTGCCGCTAGAGCGGTCAAAGCTATCGCTGTCATATCTGGCTCACTAGCGCCTGTCGTTAAGGCAAAGCCGCCATCTTGATTTTGCTTGGAGAGAATCTCAGCAATGAGCTTATCCGCTGTCCATTTCGCGTTATATGGAATGTTATATTTACCAGAGTCCAGTGCGAGCAAAGCATATACTGGATTATTAAGTGTCTGTCCACTGATTTTGTCATGATTATAGATCTTCTCTATTAAGTTATAGCCAGATGTTGTTCCGCTTCCACCAAAGTTGGTAGGATCAGCACCTACCGCTCTTACTGCGAGTACAATTCTCGCATAATCCGTTACGTTCGCGAAAATCCCCTCTGCATCTTTCACCTTTTTCTCAAGAGCTAGACGGTAACCTGCTGGTAGTTTGTATCCCGCTTGAGCCAGCCCAATCGCTTGCCAATCCGACTGCACGCCACCCTTTAGAATAAATTCTGCAGCTGTATAGGTCGCATCCGCAACATTAATCCGCTCTGCCTGAGCAGCTGCATCGCTAGATTCATCTAGTCCGGTGCTAACACCCGCCTCTGCGAAGATGGTTCCTGCCGGAGCAAGGGATGTTCCAAAAATTGAAATGACCATGAATATGGCCAGTCCAAGTACAAAAAACTTGGAGGTGACTATTTTCTTCATTGTTCAACCTCTTTCTATAAAGGAATGGATACTACATAAAATAAGAGCGCACAACATAAAGACCGCCCCTAGAAAGGGCGGTATAACCTTATTTTCATAATCATATCTATTAATACATAGCATGTCTATAGAAAAGCTTTGTATGAGTAACAAAAAAAAGAACAGCAGAACCAACCTTTCGGTATTGTTCTGCTGTTCAGAAATTCCTTTATTCAGCTGTTCCTTCCGGACTTGCAGTTGGAGAAGGTTCAGCACTTGAGTTAACACCCAGTGTATCCTTTGGAGCGGGATCTACAATCAATGTAAATCTTCCCGCCTTGATCATACTTTTCTCTACGATGGTCGCTCCCGGTTCTAAGGTAACCTCCACCTGATAGGATGGCTGTACCCCTTCTGTGACAGCTGTCGCGGATGGATCAACTGTGTTATTCTCCGCATCAGATGAAGGCGTTGGAGAAGGTGTGGCATCGGCTCCTGAGTTAGTAGCGTCCGCACCTTCAGCCGTTTCAGAATTAGCGCCTGTGGCATCCGCTGACGGAACTGGACAAGTTCCATGGCTAGCAGCGACTTTAAAGCTCTTATCCACCACATTGGATGAAGTCATCAGACTAATCTCCGTCGGATTAAATTGCACACAATCATCAGCTTTGGCAAACGTGAACACCAATATGCTGCTCCCCTTATCTCCTTCGACGCTCTGATCCTTCAAGTATACTGAAGCCGGAGGCAGCTCATTGCCTGCACTCTGAACGGGTGTCGGCTCAGGGCTTGTCCCCGGCAGAGCCGTCTTTGGATCATCCGGACGCAGCATACTGAATACGATAATTGCGATAATCACCAGAATGCCCGTAATGGAACCGGAGATCAGGAGTCGAAATCGACTGCGGCTGATCCAGCGCGCCAGCGGGGAAGCGAGCTGGGAGCGAGCTTCATTGTACACATTTTGAAGAGCAGGCCGTGCTGTAGCAACATAGCTTTTACGGAACTCACGATTCTTGAAGGCTTCGCGGTCACTGCTCTGGAAATACTTCAGAATCGCCCGGCGGTAACCCGGATAAAGCTTTTTATTCGATATCGTAAATAAAGAATTTCCTTGAGACCATGCAAAGAATCGATAGATAACATCCTTATCGGTACCGGCTTTATGCTTTACTAATTCCAAGAGTGCGTCATAATCCAGTGGACCACCCTCGCGCTGACTGGTGTAGTAGAAAGCTAGAGGCAGACGTTCAAAAGGCTCTAGTACTCGGGCTTCCTTCAGTAAACGGCGACCGAGCAACTGTACATCGTCCAGTTCCTTTGGAGATAAGCCTGCAAAAATCTCTTCATTCGGCTTCTCTTCACCAAACCAGCGATAAGCAGCGCGGAGTGCATTTTCTTTCTGCTTGCTAATTCTATCTAGTGGCGGCTGCCAATCCACGACATTGCCATAACGTAAGAAAACAACCTCCAGTAAGTCCTCCTGCGTCATTTCAGTAAGGGATAGCCGGTTCAGCAAGAATCTGTCTGCAGATGCTGCAAGCTCCTGCATGAGCGAGAGTACTTTAGGAGATACCCCTGTCCCTTTACGTCGATCTTTCTCCGCTTTATCTACAGTGCCATGAATTTCCGCCACCGCAGCAACCGGATCAGTCTCCAGTTGTAGCTTTTCTAGCAAATAATCCCTTACTGCATCCTGAGCAAAAGGTTGCTCTAACGCAGCCGGTAGAAAACGGCCCCAATGGAGTACAAAATTCAGAATGTCCACAGATTTAGATGCAGCAACTAGTCTTGATTCCATATAAGGTTCTAATAACTGCTTGCGGAAATACGCTTCAGACATTACCCGTTGAAAAAAAGCAGCGCTTAGCTCATCATTACTCTCAATGATACCGTAAGCTGCATTGAGAACATCTTTGCGTCCCGCTTCCACGCTATGAAGCATACCATTAATGAAATAATCAACAATTCTGACTTTGTAATTATGATCCTTCAGCACAAAATAATCCTTAAAGCACTCCATAATTGCAGGGTCCGGGACATTCCTTTGCCGGACTAAATCAAATTCTCTGTCGAACCGCTCCAAGAAAATATCATTCAGTCGGATTCTGGAATGAATCGCACCCTCCGCTTTAAGATAAGAAAGCAAACCACTCAGCACCGCGCTTTTGTTCTCTGTATATAAGTGCTCATTCCCCTGCTCAATCTCATAAAATACGGCTAACTCATTATAGAGAGCGAGCGATAGCTTATGCTCAGAGCTTTCTCCACGCAGGATCTGATCGGCAAAACTTACAAAATCGTCAAGATCCCCTGGATTCAGAAGTAAAAGCTTCCAAACCAGATCAGCATACGGCTGACGGGACTCGCCAAAATCTACATTCCCCATCCGACCTGAAACCAAATCGAATGTGAAGTCCTTCTCGATGCTGCGATCACCGGGACGGAGCGAGCCTTTTTCCACAAAGCTAAGATGAATATATTTACGGCTTTGCGGTTCATTCGCATACGTAATCACGCCTAATCTGCGGCGGAATTCATACGGCAGCACGCTATATAAAATCTCTGTAAGCTCCACCGCACGTGCGGACAGCTCCGTGATAGGTACATTTAGAGCGATATAGATTTTTTTCTTACCTGCCACAGAGAGCATCACTGCTTGCAGCAATGCCTTAAATATCCCTTCATCAATCCCTAGCAAGCGTAATCCCGCTATAGGATCAGGTCGGCGATCCGTACGTATAACTGGAATAGCAGACAGCTCCGGCAAGGTTCCGCCCAGCTCTCCTTCATAACTTTTTGCGAAATCAGCATGCAGAAAGTCCCCGTAGCTCTGAATAATCTCCTCTGAACGTGAGGCCGGAACTACAAAGTTATGTGCAAAAAAGGCACTCCGCTGGCCCGTAAAATCCGTCGCTTGATAACGACTCGTCCCAAGAACCGTGTCGCCATTCTCTGCATGGAACAGGTGCAGCGCACTAGGATATAGAGTCTCATCCTTCTCCCCACGCGCGGCCAGCTCTGCTGGAGCATCGTAAAGACAGAAGGGATGCAGTGCTTTTTTGATAAAATTATTGTCCAGACTATCCGATTTCGCTACTGTATCAAAACCTTCAGTGGAACGAAATAATCCGCGGCGTTCGCGGGTATACATTTGTTGGGCGATCTTAGACCCTGAGAAAACATTCACGGGCCGTCGCTCCCCTCAATATACTTCAGCTTATGCAGCAGCCAAATAAACGGCTCGTCTACACGAATCGGGCTTACTACACCCTCAATCTTTTGATTCACAGGATTACTGCCCAACGCAGATACCGCAAAATAGCCCGTATTCGAGAAGTACACATCCATCGTATCTTTAAAAGGTCTGTCCACCTTACCAATAAATCTGCGGATTTCTCCGTCGATGTTATGGAATTCATCCATATTCAATGTTTTGCGATGGACATAGTTATTGAACACATTACTGTTGGACTTGATGTAATCGCCATCCTCATCCTTCAGTGAATGCAGCATATCACTTTTCGCAAGAACGACTGCTGTTGGAATGTCAGTTTTGCTCTTTTCCTGATAGGCAATAAAATCACCGAACATCGTCAGCACAACATCACGCGGCTCGTCATATTGCGAGACCCATTCGCCCGGGCGATCACCGATGTTAATATGAATCTTCTCGCGGATCGAACGGATTTGCAGCGGATCGACCATAAACAGAATACCGGCAGAGTTCTTAATATGTTGACCGTGTAGTCCGAGATAATCCTGATCCACCATGCCCTCACCCGCTACATCAAAGAACACAAGTGTCAGCGGCGGCTTTTCTTCATCCTTAAAAACAAATTGAAAGATAAACGGCTCCTGCATTTTCTCCTTCTGTGTGGAAGCTAGCAGATCCCCGCGTTCAAACAGCGGTTCTTCATAGAGCGTACGGAACTTACGGCTAATCTCCGCGTTGAGCGGCATACAAGCGGCATCGAAATGACCTGCTGTCGTATGCTGCAAGGTATGAATCAGCGCGGTCATGTATACCGACTTCCCGACTTGGGAGGCTCCGATAATCGAGATAATGTTACTTGGAACCTTACCTGCAGTCACAGGCAGCTCGTTATGGCAGGATGGACATAGCCGTCTGCGTGTAAGCACTCCATAACGATCCGTAAGCCCTGTTAACACATGATCGGTATAATGATGGTATTCTTCCGGAATATCCGCCGGATTAATGATTGCTTCTATGTCATCCACCGTATCGAGCCCAAAGCGCTCACGGTATTTATTCAAGGCATCATCCTCGCCCAGCGCGTAATTCTCATCGTCCTCTCGGCTATGCATAGCCCGAAAGACCACATCCTCCGGAGAGAACTTAGTGAAGCAATACGGACACACAATATCATAAAAAAGCGGCCTTGGCTCCGGCTGATTCTTTTTCATAAAACGGCTAAAAAAAGACATCTACTCATCCTCCCAAAAGTTGTATCTGCGTATCTTGCTATGGACAGGCATTGTCCAACACTCGCTTGTACGCATAGACTGATCTTACTCCGGCACCAGCTCATAATAAAGCCCATACTTAGGACCGTCGGTGAAAAAGATGCGTACAAAATCATCCTTACCGATCTCAATCGGCGGGAGTACATTGCGTCCAGGGGCGAAATCCTGTACAAAGGGAAAGAGAATACCATCCTCTTTCCCTGCCGGATGTCCTCCCCGTTTCTTAACATAACAGAGGACATCTCGAGCCACTGGAACTTCTGCCGTAATCGCCATATGTACGGTCTTTTGTTTTCCGAATAATCCTCTTTTTTGTTGAACGGAATAATAGATTCTGGCTTTGCCTGCACTGACCACTACACGGTTCGCACCGTCACTTTGCCTCACCAGCAGTGTCTCTCCGTTCTCAGCAAGGCGAGCGTATATGGTATAGGAGACTAGGCCGATCTCATCCAATCGATCACGGTATCCATTGTTAGATTTGTATTCCTCACGAGTGTAGAGCTTCATTCCGACCGGAGGAATATCCCCGGTGCCAATAGAAGCCTCTTCTGCGGAGGTCTTATGGATGTACACCGCCTGCACGCCGTCCGGCCAGCGCCATCTCAGCGTACAGAACCGTTCATCCACTTGAGATGTCACATCCGTTATTACCAGAGCGGAAGCATTATCCTCGGCGTACCTCATCACTGTAAACCCCTTTCAACTACTAGAATCCTTTGCTATTCCGATTTCTCCGTCGATCAGGAAAGCTTTCTGACGGTGGATTAGGAGCTGCATTATTTCTTCTATTACGGTAAATACGTCCTTCACCTACCGGAATGACGCCTGTAAATAATGAGATGATTGCAGCCAATATAAGAACAGCAAGGAGGCGAATTAGGCCGTCAGTGAAATTGTGCCCGCTAAGTCCAAATTCCAGAATAAGCCCTGCGAACAACCCTGAGATTACGCCGCCAATCCCAAAGCTTTTTGCTAAATGACGGTTATCAAACATAATACCAAGACCGAGTCCAAGCGCAGCACCGATTAGCATCAGCGACAAAATACGAACTGCAGCATAGTATGGACTATCTGCCGTAGCATCACTACGCACCGTAAGCAATGTCCGATCTCCCAAACGATCATAGATTTGCTGGAATACATCACCCAAAAGAGCCGTATCTGTCACATCATAATAGTGACCGCCCGTTATTTTCGCAATATCCTGCAGCAACTGGGTACCGGCAGGATCCTGCATCCCCAGCCCAATGGTATTTACGGCAATGCCACGATCTATATAGGTCTGTAATTCTCGCGAGGTGTTGAAATTACTCACTCCGTCCGACAGCAAGATGACCATAGCGCCTTGATTTTTTCTGCCGTCACTGTCTATCTCCTTAAGGGCTTCCGAGATCGCACCACTTATGTTCGTGCCACCCTCTGTTGGTTTCAAGTTATCAATGGCAGTCAACACCTTCTCACGATTCTGCGAATCCGAGAGTGGTGTTAACGGCTGGACGACTACAGCTTCGTGGTTAAATGTCACCACCGCTACCTGATTGTCATTGTCCATTCTCGCAATTAACGCCTTAGCGGCTGAATAACGGCTGTTATCAGGATCACTCTGCGCCATACTGCCAGAGTCATCGATAGCCATTACAACATTTTTAACCGGTTTAGCACCGCCAAAATTCAGCTCATAAACAAATTCTGTTAATGCTCCAACTCCAAGTGCAAGGACAATCATCAGAGGCAGGAGCTTCCAGGATAAACCTAGGTAGCGCTGCTTCCACGAGGCTCCGTTCAGCCGTGGCGAGATCATTTCTGCAAGCAGACAACCGATGCCGATACCGAGTGCTACTATGGCAAAATAAATGCCAACGAGCAAGATGGAAGGCAGATCGTTGTACCAGCTTAGCAGCCACTCGCCAAAAAGAAAGGCGACCCCGCCGCCGATCAGACTGAAGAAGAGCAGGAGCAGATTGATTTTTCTCTGCATCGTTATACTTCCTTTCCGGGAGAAACCTGAATTGTACTCTTATGGCCTTAACATTGTTCGGGGGTTATGTAACCCGATTAACGGGCTGCCCGGATGTGTAATCATCCCCCAGATTGCACTTTGTGCAATAGAATGGAATAAAAGAAACATCTATTTCTATTCTATTGCATAATGTGCATTGGAAATAAGGAGAAATGTCCCTATTCCAGAAATCTACTTAAATCTATTGTATCAAATACAACAGAACTCTAATTAAAGGTTATATCCGATGAATCTATTGCACAAAGTGCAATAAAGAGACTCAAAGTGAGGGTACCCATCTATTACGCCATCAGCGCATCTCGGGAAGCTGCTCTTCACTCACCCCATGAAGCTGATAGCCATTCTGAGCATAGGTTTCATAATAAACCTTACCATTACGGTAATAGAGCAGGTCTTCTAAATGGAAACCACCCATCAGATTTAACTTCTCCACTCCGCTCCTGCGCTGTTCATGCACAAAGCCTAAGCGATAAATGCGGGTCGTCTCATCCACACCAAATGCATAGCGCAGGAATTCAGATGCGCTGTCTCCGAAGAAATATTTTTCCTCATGACGATGCTCTTGCGTGTATTCGAACAGACGAACATTGATCGTCGCGCTATCCTCCAGATTATGGTACAGACGCTTGAACAACTCTTCCTTGGATAGAACCTGACGGTTCTCATAAGCAGCCGCAACATTTGCACGCCGCAGCAATTCTTCTTCGAAAGATAGAGCAAACGGATCAGCCGTTAATATTTCCCGCTGACAAATGCCAATCAAACGCTCCGCTACCGCTTCTTTGCCTTGCTCTAAAAGCTTAGAAATGCTACCCATGTACTTGTCACTAAAGAATATTCCTGGCCCACGCCGGGTCTCGATCTCTTTCATTACTTCTTCTGTGACAACTCGATAGTATTCCATCACGTTCTGGCCAGTGGTTTCGTTCGTCCGCCCAATGCTGTCCATCACAGTAATACGTAACTCTTCTTCGAGCGTCTCCATAGCTTTCACACGGGCCACACATTCCACGTGAAGCTGCTCAAGCGCAGATTCCAAACGACTGCACAGCGCAAGCTCACTTTCCATACATAATAGCTCATATTTTTTTCCATATACCGCAGAGAATAAGTAATGAATGAAGTTGCGTACCGTTCGTTTGTCAAAAAGCGGCACACGCTGGAACGGTTGGCGCTCCACACTTTCCGCATAAAGATCCTCAAGCTCATCCTGCGCGGAGACAAGTGCTGAACGCAATCCTGTCATATGCTGACGCAAAGCATGCAGCACACTGCCACCCTCATCGCGATCAGCTGTCCACTCCGCAAGCTGATAGAATGTTACTGCTGGCGTAGCTGTTTCCTGTGCCGCCAATAGGGTGCGCCATCCACGAAGAGGATGAATACCTTCTACTCTCCGGTTAGACTCTGCGACAAAATTATTACGGAAATAAGCCTCGCCCCCATCACCGAACAGCTGCTGTTCAGCTTCACGAAGTGACAACTGCTTCAGCTCATTGTAGGACGGACGTCCATGGCTCATTAGCCCCGTCATTTCACTAAGGCCGTCTTTCTCCGGGACTAGCTGCGCCCTATGCTCCCGCAAACTATCAGGATCCAGCCCTAATAGAGATTGACGCTCGCGCATAGTCCATGGACTACCCTCACGCATATCCGCTGCAAGACGCCGGAAGGCGTGATACAGCACGGCCAAGGCAATTTGGACATTAGGTCTTCTCACGCCAGAAAAGCCTGCGGAGGCGTAGCCTTGTCTTCCTGTGCTACCTCTAATACCGCTTTTGAAGGTCATATTGTTATAACCACCGTGTCCTGTAGCTTGATCAGAAGTCGGGCGGACACGATTCTTAAGTAGGCTAATATGGGAGATGATCTCATAGTTATCATCCATGCCGTGAGCCGACATCATGCCGCGCTCATTCTTATCGGAGAGCAGATACACAAGGTCAAATAAAGCGGAAGGACCATGACTCACTGGAATCGACAGACCATCCTCGGTTACAAGCAGCGGTGCATTAAACGTATAGTCCGTAGCTTGCATTCTGTCCAATTCACGCAGAAAAGCCAGCCCTACTGAGCTGGAATATCCAAAATTATCCCCTTGCTCCCGCTCATTGATTAAAGCGTAGAGATCCGTCTGTACCGACTTAAAGGACTGGCTGAGTATTGCTCGAGCCAGCAGTGTAATTTCTGGCAACAATACATTAAGCGGGTCATCGACCCGCGTAATGATAGAGAGATGGATCACGTCAAAAGATGAATATAGGCGTCCATAATCCGCTATACTGTTGCTCAGCCGCCGAATAACTTTATTCATTTCAGCAAGATAACGTGTATCCTCATGAAACTTGCGGTAAAGTTCATGACGCACAGTGCGTGGATCTGACCCTGCCATATCCGGCAAGGCCATGGCCAGCACCCGGTCTTTTCCTCCTGCATCAGAGCCCCTCTTACTTCTGTCTGTGTCCTCACTCTTCGTGCCTGACACAGCATGCAATGCCATAACACCGCCGGCGTTATCCCATTTTCGTTCGCAGCTATCCAGCACCGGACCGATGGCCGGAGCAACCTTGTCGCCTACGAACAGAAACAGGGCAGGGTAATGGATGCTGCTGCGTCCATCCCCTTTACTGCGCTGTGCCTCTTCCTGTACCGCATATTGTTCACCATAAGATAATGCCAGTGTTTTGATCATAGGCCTATTTCAACTTTCTGCGGATGCTGCCGAGTTTGCTAGTCATACTCTTGTAGAAACTATACATCTCATCGCCGCTCTCATACTCTACCCGTTCATACTCCAAGCTGTCGCGTGCTTCAAGGAAGGATACATACAGCCCTTCCAGCTTATAGAGCAATGGGGTTACGTCTTCAGCGGCAGTCATTTCACTCGCACGACGAGCTGCCTTACGCAGCAGAACGCTGCGGCTCTTCTCATCCAGCTCCCGGAAATGACGGTACACGGCATATTCCACGTAGCTACGTTCTTTCATCAAGTTGGCAAACGGCTCCCAAGCGTCCTCTTCTTCATCACGATCATAAACGTAGAGTGCGCCTTTCTTGATAATGCTGTCCGTGTACAACGCCTCGATGAATTGGTCCATCCACTTGTCTTCGTCCAGATATTGATGGAGCAGCCCTTCAAGCTCCGTTGCTTTTGCAGTCAGTTCAGCATATTTAGCTAGCTCAACACGAACACGAGAAATCAGTTGTGGTGAACGAATTAAATTCTCCTGTGCCATTTCTTTGTTAATGCTGCCAAAAATATCTTTAATGCCTTCGCGTTCCAAGCCCTTCTCGCGCAGATTCTTAAGTTCATCAGCCGCCTTCTTCACTTCTCCGAGATTCGGACGTGAAGAATTTAACTGCATATCAAATCCACTCAATAGAGCATCCATATCAAATGGTTTTGTGAACACAACAGAGTATCTGTTGCTTGTGTTCTCGTCTACACCTTTTTCGATGATCACTCCGCTTGCCAACGCCTTTGCAAAGTCTGCACGCACACGTGCGTTATAATCACGTACACGAGAATTGACGTAGGTGTCACCCCATGATTTTTCCGGAATCGGAGAAGGCAGATACGTCCAGTTGTTCTTATCCGTCATCACCAGATGGCGGCCGATCCCTTCCTTATCGAGAATGGTCCGCTCATAGTTCTCTTCAAACACCCGCAGCGGCGTGTATACGAAGAGTGGCACACCGTTGCGGGTGTTAAGCCAGAAAATACGGTTTTTCACTTGGCTTTCTTTGATTGTAAATTGTGATTTTCCAAGCGCATTATTCTGATAATTACGAATCCCTTTCAGGATGCCAGGTGCTTTAACAGGTACGGAAACGAAGCCCCATGATGGGAAATGCAAGCTGCCCGAGCTGTTACTAAGGTGGAAGGTAGGCACAGCCTCTTCGTCCAATTTACCGGCAATAATCCGCTCTACGAACTTATCCAGCGGCTCTTCATGGCCGAATTTCATCACAAGGAAATCTTCCATCGAACGGGTGATCAGATCCCCGAACTTATCACTAAGGAACTCTGAAATCGAGCGAACGATATCAATCTCCTGTTCCTTAACCCAGCGTCCGGAATGCTTCAGCATTTCACGGGTGAAGTCGCGAATCAAGTCGTCGCCGTCCTTCTGATCCATGATTTTGGAGATCGTCGCCGAAATATCCGGCACATTAACAATGTTCCAATAATAAGTTTTGTTTCCTTTATAATCCGCTTGCTCTTCACCATTGATAAGAATGTCCCCATTCTTGGCAAAAATCGAGCTAAGCGCACTAAGAATCTCCGTAAACACACCATAAATCCGGCTGTTTTCATCGTTTAAGAGCTCGTATAAGTCCTCATAAAATTGAATCATTTGCTCAGTACGTTCTACATCGGCATGCAGCCAATACTCATTGATTTTAGCGTCAATATAGGCATTTTTCTTCTTCTCTTTGGATACAAAAGCACTGCGTGCATCGCTCAGCTTCTCATCCGCACTGTCCTGCGCCGTCTCAATATCGCGTGGCAGACGCAGCAAGCTTTCACGTAAAGCCTCAATATAAGACTGAATCAGCTTCAAAATACAGAAGCCCTTCTCGGTATACAGCAGGCGGGAAACGTAGAACGGCCCTTGCTCTGGGTGCAGGAAGATGCGCTCCAGCTCTTCACTGAAACGTCCTACAATTTCGCCAGGCAGCTGCTTTTTCGATTTAATATATTCCTCACGGGCACGAGCCAGGAAGTTCTGCTCCAGCTCTGTATCCATACTTACCACTTGATTCTTGACTACATTGGCATGACTCAGGCGTTCGCTGTTCTCGTAACCTGGCAATGGCTCAGGCACTCGGGATTCAAAGGTTTTAATCATACTGTCGAGATCAATCCCAAGCTTACGTGCGAATTTCTCTACATCCTCTTGACCAGGCGCCTGCTGGAACATTTTTTCCATTTTATCAAACAAACGGAAGGCCAGATAAGTCGTCATTTCCTCAATCGGAAGCACGGCAGACGAGGCACCGATAATGTTGTACTCATAGTTAGCTGGATAAGTCTTATTCATCTGCGCAATATTGGTGCGGATATTACTGATATAGTCATGGATGGCGAATTCTTCACCGGACGCTTTTTCTTCACTCGCCATAAAGTTCGTGATGTTCTCAGCTGTTACATTCATACAGTAATCATACGCATTCTCTAGCAGTTTACCTTCGGTATTCGTTGCAGAGATCAAATGGCATAGATTAAATGGAGCCAACGGTGAATTTACCGTCAAAATATTTCCGTATTGCTGTTGGAATCGCTCGCCACGGCTGTCCACATTCATCCAGTAATCCAGCTCTTTAAGCGCCGCATAACCGTTCTTGCGAATATATTCACGCGTGTGCTCGCTTAAACTTTTGTTAGACAAATTCACGTCCGGTGTAAAGAGATAACCCAGTGTGTTCACACGGTCAATACCGGCTGATCCATAATCACGTTCAATAATACCCCGTACGATATAGGCAATATCAAGGAACGCTCCACTACCTGTACCCCCTGACAGACCTGTCAAAAGGAAGACCATCAGCTTTTTGTTCGTGCCTACAGATAAGGTCTTGATCTTCTTATCAATCGCTCCTACAACCTGATTAATCTTGGTGAACAAGAGCAGACGTCCAGCCTGCCGCACACCAGCGGCACCGTTCATACCATCTGTGATACTCAGCTCGGGTGACAGCCAATCCGTGATGTACGAATCAAGGATACTGCGGTTCTGCAGCAATCCGCCGATTTCAGCATTCGCTAGCAATACAAATTCATTCTGTGGATCGAGTCCGATCCCTTTGTATTTCTTTCCGCGATCCTGTTCATTCGTTTCAAAAGCTAGAAACTCTACATTATCCGGCTTGTCCCGCTTCTTCTTGGATATCGGATCTTCCGGCAGCTTAAAGCGGCGGTTAATCTGATATTTAAGACGCAGCAGGGCATCAATGCCCGTGCCGCCTAGTCCAATGATCAGGATCGGATTATCAATCGTATCCACCCTGATCTTATCGCTGACAATCCCGCCACCTAGTGATACATCCAATTGCTGTATATGCTCTCTTACTACTGGTTTCATATGCTTATCCTCCTAAAAGTTTTGCGGAAGCTGTACTTCAGATCTCTTGCAAAACTAGTTCTGCGGCATACACTGCCTACTATACTAAATATTCGAGATAAATCGTCTTATCTACCGTGTGCAGGGACACTGAAACGCGGTCACCACTCTTCAGCTCAAGACCACGCGAGGCATCCGCAGCACGTCCGGATCTCTCTACAGTAATACCTTCTCCACTGCGTAACAGCAATCGGTCATTCTTAGCTGGTGTGAAAATAATGCTCTCACTTTCCTTCAGCTCAGGCGCTAATTGCAGCAGCTGATGAAGGGTGAACTTGCCTCTGAATCCAGCAAGTTTCTTATATTGTGGGTAGGTCTTCTCACCCGTATTGCCGTCTTTAACCTCAATTACCAGCTGTCCAACAAAACCACGTGCCGATTTCTTATTCAGCACATACCATGCGGCAGCGGCTGCCAACACCAGAAGAATACCACCAATAATATAATACAAGGTATTGGACGAAGCTTCTTTCAGAGGTTCTTCTTTGCCCGTTCCTGTCGAAGGACTGGTAGTTGCAGCGCCACCTGCCTTCGCGCTGATTTTTACAGGAGCACTTTCACGATAGAAACTGCTTTCCTCTGCACGAACCTTCAGCTCATAGTCATGGCTTTCTTTTACCTCGAAGGTGCCCTTAAAAACATCCCCGGAGTTATCCAGTACGATTTCCTGTACATCACCTGTATCGATATCTGTAGCAAGCAGTACCGCCTTCATATCTTGATACAAATTACTGAGCGTTACCTGAGTACCATTGCTGAACAGGTGAGAGGTAATATCAATTTTATCACCTTTTTTATAGG
Source organism: Paenibacillus sp. FSL R5-0923 (assembly GCF_038009145.1). NCBI lineage: Bacteria > Bacillati > Bacillota > Bacilli > Caryophanales > Paenibacillaceae > Paenibacillus > Paenibacillus sp. FSL R5-0923. Next base: position 257,054 of record NZ_JBBPAT010000002.1, on the reverse strand, counting down.
TTGCTGATGGCAACGCATCGATCTTAAGCTCCAAATCGTAGTTGAAAACTAGATTAATATCAATTTTATCCTTTGGCACACCTTTGACCTGAAGCTTCCAATCTCCTTCTTGCGGTGACAACAGCTTGATCAAGCTATAAGTAGAAGACTTCGACAGCACAACATCCTTGGACGGGATGGCGACAGCATTTCCTGAAGGATCAGTTAGCTTCGCGGTCACAGGCTGTGACGACATAATTGAGATATTGGCTTCCAAAACACTGCCGTTAGGCACGTTGACAGTCACATCCTGATAATCCCCATTTGCAGTGATCGACTGCACAGGTACTACCTTTAGCTTCAGATGACTAGCAAAAATTTCACTAAGTATTTGCGGAAGATCATCTGCGGAGTCCGTCGAAAATGCTTTACCACCTGTCTCAGTGGACAGATCAGCGAGTTTCTGTTTATTCAGCTTGCCGTCTGCGTTAAGACCAATCGTATAAATGGGATAGCCATTCTTTTTAGCGACTTCCACGGATGCATTCAATTCTTTATCCGATTCGCTTTGCGTCCGGCCTGTTGATTTGTTGAAATCGTTATTGCCGTCAGCTAGCATTACGATGATTGGCTCATGTTTCGGATCGCTACCATTCTGGAGCACCTTCACAGCTTCTTCCACACCGACAGCAATGTCGGTATAAGCTCCACGGTCCAGTCCATCAATAAAATCCTTCAAATCCTGTTTATCTGTCTCTGAGTTAATTTCCAGCAGGGCCTTCTCCCGCTGTACCTTGTCGGTATAGGCAACAATACCTACTTTATCACCTTGGGTGGATAGCATATCTATGAACATTTTCATCGCTTCGTTCGCGACTTTGTTCTTGTCACTAGTCTTCATGGAGTTACTGACATCGATAAGAAGCACCGCATCAATGTGAGATTGCGCCGACGTTGCCGCATAGGCCTGAACCGCTGCAAAAGGTGAGGCAGCAAGACATAGCGCCAGCAGTAATGCCGGGAAGATACGTTGAAAAAGTGTCTTAGTTGTTCTGTTACTTTGATATTTACGAAGCATAAATAGGGCTCCTCTTGTGTTATATTAGGCACATATGACAGCTTCAGCACTGTCGCTAAAATCTGTAAATAGTATGCCATTATGATATAATTAAACCTTGTAAACTTCAACTTTAGGACCGCCGGACCAAAGTAGCAATGATGCATAGAGTTATCATTCTATGAGACATCCGGTCTGCAAGGCGTCCATGAGAAAGGACTGTTCCATGATTTCATACGTCATTCTTGGGATTACGTTCCTAATTGTCGTAATTCAGATTTCCATCTATGCTGCACGCCAACGTAAACCACTAACTCGAGATGATATTAACGACCGCCTACTGGCCGCTTTGAACGGAGGCGATAAAGGCCGTGAATAAGAAAAGACCTGTTACCTTTCGCCCTTTCAAGGCTCCTCGTTACGCTTATGACAAGCTTCGTATTTGTCGCCACTGCGGACAATACACCGCTCTCGGTGAAGATCGATGCACCAAATGCGGTAAAGACTCACTTATTACGGTAGAGAAGCAAGCCGCATCCATTGCAGGAAGAAAAATGCATACGCGCCTCCTATTCATCTTACTGCTTACACTAGCCTCCGTCTATTTTGGGAATAGCATAGAACAGATGATGTTATGTGGTGCCGGAGGGATTCTCCTCGCTGGACTATTGTACTATACGCAGCGAAAAGCTCGGCAGAACGAGAATCTTCGTTCTCTTAACGAGCTGCTTGGACGAGGGATTGGCATCATCAAAGAGGGACTGGAGATCAACCGTCAGGAGGCTGTCTCCGTACTCCGTGAGGATGATGTGCTTGCCTACGAGAAGCTACGCGAACTCTCCATCCTGCTTCGTGGTGACCGGATCGCACGGCAACGTATCGCCTTGCTACATGGATTTTTGCTTCGCAAGGATATGGATTTAGAACTGGAGCAGCTTCTTCTTAAGGATTTCGAGCCGCTACTAGCCGAATATATCGGCGAGATCGCTAAGATCCGTCCTGATCTGATCAAAGATCGTACACTGCGATACGTAAAGAACTATGAAGTAGAAATTCGTCATATGAATAATGGTATGACCATCCTTACGGGAGTTGCCGGAGCTGCAGTAAGAATGAAGCGTTATACCCTGCTCTATTCCAATATGATCGGCCGATACGTGCAAGATCTGCCTAAAGACCGCTTTATGCGGTTATCCAAACTCATTGCTGCGAATCCCCATGAACCATGGAATGGCTTGGACCAAAGAGTAGCGGACATTCGTGAAGCCAAATACCGCTGGGACCCGGAAGTTCAATAGACATTCTTATATTTCAAGAAGAAACGGCATTGGCATCTTATTGATGGCAATTGTTCCTCGGTGAAATATAAGGATAAAGAATGATGTGAAACTATGCTTTCTTATATTTTGAAAAAAGAGGCTACTCTATATGACGTTCAAACAATTAATAACCCTGCGAAACTTTATGATCATTTTGTGTATAAGTATGTTTGTGATGCTTGGACAGAAGGTTTTTCTCATCGCCGACAAAATACAAATAACCAAGGAAGCCGACCGTCTCTATGCTGCTGGCGATCTGATAAGTGCAGAGAATCAGTATCGCCTAGCGGCGGCAAACCATTCCATTCTTTATATGGAAGAAAAGGTTGCGAAGCGACTTGATGAGCTGTCACCAATCACGGCCATCCGCCAAGGTTTGAAGGCCTTGGTATCTTCCGCTAAAGCACAAGCTGCGACTAAAGATTTCACCGGATTTATGAAAAGTTATGATACTCTCCTCAGCTTAAAAGCTACATATATGAAGCCCGGTGGTCCTTATGAATCCTATTATCGCCAGTTATCGACCGATTCAGGCATTTCTGACCAGTTCACAACCTACTTCCGAGAATTTAAGGAGCAGTTTCTTACCGAACTTGCTCAGAGCCAAGATGGAAACAAGAGTGAAGAAGACACTTTTAAATGGAATCTGTTGCAGATTCCCGATGCCTATTACGGAAGCGCTGCATCCAAGGAGGAGTTGCTAGCCTCCAAGTTCAAAAGTCATGATACAGCTAAACAAAAAGCCTTAGCAGGCACAGGAAACTTTACAGGCATGCTGGAGAGCACCCTCTCCATGATGAATGCTTACAGCCAGCATAGTTACGAGGCGCCATGGGTACTTGGGCAGGCAGAAAGTAGCGGAAAGATCATCCTGAACAAAGATCTAGAGAGCGATAACATCACCGCCTTTGCTGGGCATGCTGTTGCTTATCGTAATTTTGCAGGATCGGCAGGGATCACCTCATCCAAGGTACTAACCTTAGTAGATACTAGTAAAGCTAAACTACTTAAAAATGCCAAGCGTATGACCAGTAAAGGTCAATATGCTGAAGCTATTCAGCTATACAGTGATCTTGCTCCGTTAGAGGATACTTCTTCAATCATTGCCGCTACAAGATTGGCTTGGAATATTGCCGAGCCTGTGCGCCTTCTCCCGGGCGGTGAAGAGCAAGGCAGATATGGGAACGTCATCTCCAGCAAGGGACTACACGATAAGAAGGTCATTGTGGCTGGAACGGATAGCAATGGTGTCCTCTATTATGCAGCAATGAATAGCGACGAAAGTGTCATAACTTTAACTGGAAATATTTTACCAAATTTCAAGAGTCTGCGCAGTCTAACTTTTAATGACCAGCTTGCTGCCTCTTCAGGTTCTGGTGCACCCATGATTCTGGCTGAATCTGAGGTCGAAGGTGGACGTACCCTTTTTACAGCATATGAAATGAAATCGGATGGTATTTCGCAGTTGTTTTCAGTGTCTGGAGATAGCTACGAACTGCAGTCCGATGATTCCTTACTCGTATCTAACGCGGATCTCGGAGACGGTGTCGTTGGACAGACGGCACGTTATCGTAAAGTAGATGGCAGCTATCAATTTGCTGAGATTGTTCAGGAGTATGCGGTAATTTCAGCTTCCGATGTAGCGCTTCATCCTTTTGAAAAGGTATCTTTTCACTGTGAAATCGTCGCAGATAACTTCGGTAATATGCTGGCTTATTCGAATGGGGTTTATATTTTGCTTCAAGGAGACTTGGGTTCTGTTACAGGTAACGCGTTAGTTAGTGGTCAATATCAGAACGGTTATCAGCTTGTTGGAACGGACATGGGAGAGCAATATGTGCCTGTGTTTGTGGTGGAATCCGTGGGTAGTATGAGTTTTGGACAGTAGAATATATGAGATAACTGCTTAGTCGAATTGTGAGATCGCTCATCGTGACGAATGAGAAACTTTATATATACATGAACCTAGGATCACCATGTCCGCTTAGTTTTTTTGGCCAAGGGGTGTCGGTAGCCCGTCTATACTTGTGGTGTTCTTCTCTTGTCTATATTCTTTCAGACCTGCTTCGCCCTTTTGGATAGACCAACGTTGTAACGTATCTCGCTCACCATCATAACTCATGAATGGGACCGAAAATCCGCAGGAAGTCTGTACCTTATGAACATCAATTAAAATGATCTGTCTAGCTCCAGGCAGAGGTGTAAAAATAGGGTACAGTTCTTCCCATTCTGATGAACCAGGCAGGATTACTGTCCCTGTTCCATACATTCTCAGAATGTTCGGCGGTCCTTCAAACGCACAAAACATAACCGTCACTCTTCCATTTTCCAGCAGATGCGCGCTCGTCTCATTACCACTACCGGTCATATCGAGATAAGCCACTTGATTAGGAGACAAAATCCGCAAGCAATCATGACCCTTAGGTGACAGGTTAACATGCCCTTCTTCAGAAAGCGGCGCTGACCCTACGAAAAAAAGATGCTGCCGAAGAATAAACTCCTGATGTGCAGGTAATATAGCCGTGAATTGTTTTCCCATTTGGTGTTCTCCGTTTCGTTTTGGTTTGTGTGTGATTTGTTGGGTGGGACTGTCATGCTCCATCGAACATATAAACTAAACCAGCTACTTCAGCTACACTTCCTTAGTTCAACTCCATCAAAGCTCATCCACTTCACTCACTCAACAAGTTATTTCATTTACACTTCACTTGCTCCATCTACTTCCAAACGGTTTGGAGCATCATTAGGGTAAATGTAGGGTATTTTTACCCCTCTTTCTTGCTTTTTGGGCTCTTTGCGGCAAATGTAGGGTATTTTTACTCCTCTTTCTTGCTTTTTGGGCTCTTTAGGGTAAATGTAGGGCATTTCTGCCCTTGAAAATTGCTACTTCGGCTAGACGCAGCTAATGTGGGAGATTTTCAACGTTCTGTTGCACCACTTTGGCCTAACACAGCGAATGGTACGAAATTTTTACCGTTTACTGGTTAACGACACATCCGCATTTAAATATGAAGCGTATTTACTCATTCCTTCTATTGATATATATTCGTTTTAATCGTTGAGTAACCCTTCACCCTCACCCAAGGGATTCAGCTCAACCGCGAAAAAAGGAACTGCCTCTCGGCAGCCCCCATATCCCCACGAAACATTTCTTTTAGCTAAAATATCTTTCACCCGATCTACTCAATCGCAATATAAATCTCAACCTGCGTGTTAGCAGGATCAAAATTCCGCGAATCATAAATTTCAAAATCGCCCGTGTAAGTTCTTGCCTCTGTAGATGCCTTAAAATAAGCCCAAATCTCCCCCCACGCTTGCGAGACTACTTCAAATACCGGACCTTTTTTCGTCGTAAAAACCATATACTTGCTCTCCGGAACAGCCGCACTCACAATACCGCTATCCGCTAAATGTCTCTCCCCAGCCACTTCATGCCCAATCACAACGGTATAAGCTCCTGACGCATCACTCTCATAATCTGTATACAAGGCATAGATATACTCAGGCTTAACCGTATCCATCTGCCCCGCAATATTACTCTGAAAATACGTTTCCCACAGCCGCGATAAGCCCCCATCGGGACCCATTTCTACTTCATTTGTCGTACGTATGCTAACCCCAGCCAATGTCATCTTCGGTTTTTGTGCAAAATAAGTATTCATTATTCTCCCTCATTTCCTGTAATTGAGTTCAGTATACACAAAGGAAGTGGACATCTGTCTGTCCAGTTAGAGCAGAATTATCAATTTGGGTTATAAAAGCATCAATGGGGTAATTAATAGTATGGAACTATACTCGAAGGGAATGACTCCAGCATGTCAAAAATTAAATTAGCCGTCATCTACTACAGTGCCACAGGAACTAACTATCAGCTAGCACAATGGGCCGCGGAAAGTGCCGAGAAAGCGGGAGCTGAGGTAAAACTGCTGAAGGTGCAGGAGCTGGTTCCCGAGGATAAAATCGCAGCAAATCCGGCCATGAAGGCCCTGGCTGAGAAGACAAAAGATATCCCCGTTGCAACACCCGATGATATTGTGGAGGCCGATGCGATTATTTTCAGTTCTCCAACCCGTTACGGTAACATTGCTTCTCAAATGAAGCAGTTCATTGATACAACCGGAGGGATTTGGGGCAAAGGACTCACCGTAAACAAAGTCGTCAGCGCCATGAGCTCAGCACAGAATCCACATGGCGGACAGGAAGCAACGATCTTGGCACTCTACACATCGATGTATCACTGGGGAGCGATTGTCGCAGCACCAGGTTACACAGATCCCGTCACATTTGGAGCGGGAGGCAACCCGTACGGAACCAGCGTCAGTGTAGATGGAGACGGTAAAATGATCGAAGAGCAGGATCGGATCCGTGATGCTGTTTTTCATCAAGCGAAGCGCACCGTTGAAGTGGCCGGCTGGGTCCAAGCAGGCAAAAGTAAAAACGCCAATAGTCAGAACTAGACGCCCACCTTCGATCGATATATCAAACACCCCTCGGAGCTACCTACGTAGCATATAAACCGAGGGGTATTATTATTTTTAAAAATTACTCTCCAGGATACTTAAGACCCCACTGCGCACGTATTTGATCCAGCAGTTTCAGAATCGCTAACGATTCATCCAGTGACATAACTGGGCTTTCTGTTAGCCCTGCTTGTAGACAACGTCCTACTTCCTCTGCTTCAAAACAATATCCAATAGAAGCTCGATCATCCACAAAGCTCTCTACCTTCTCATCCCCTATATAAAGCGAAGCAGATTTCGGGTTCACTAACGTCCCTTCAACAATTATACGGCCCTCTGTTCCAAACACATGCGCTTCCTCCAGCGTATTAAGACGAATACCACCGTTCAACGAAGCGGTTTTTCCATTGCCATAATTCAGCAGCATAGAGAAATGCTCGTCCACTCCAGTCTCACCAATATGCACCGTACTGGAGATAGATTCAGGATGAGGTCCAAACACCATCGAGGCAAAAGAAACCGGATAAATCCCAACATCCAGCAGCGCGCCTCCGCCCAGCTTCGGATTCAGCAATCTGCTTTCCGGATTCCAGTCGGTGCGAAATCCTAAGTCTGCCTTCACCAAGCGAACTTCACCGATTCTACCCTCGGCGATCCATTCTCTAACCTTCACAATCGCCGGGATGTAACGACTCCACATGGCCTCCATCAGGAACAGCTTATGATCTCTAGCGTAGGCCACCACTTCTTCCAATTCTCCGCTATTCACGGTAAAAGGCTTCTCACATAGGACAGCTTTGCCTGCACGTAGCGCCAATAATGCATTTTCTTTGTGAAAAGGATGGGGCGTTCCAATATATACCGCGTCTACATTCGGGTCATTTACCAATTCCTCATAAGTAGCATAAGCATGTGGTACTCCATGATCCCTCGCGAATTTATCTGCACTTTCCTGTGAACGCGAACCCACGGCATATGCCACGCCATTGCTGGCGTGAGCTAAATCAGTAACAAACTGATGGGCAATCCAGCCTGTACTGAGAATTCCCCATCTTACCTTGTAAGCGTTATCCATTTTCATATGCATGTTCCTCCTAATCCTTCTGCTAAGTCTCTTTTAATTCTATCAGACCATTCTAATAAATGTATAGGAACTGATGCCAGCAAACACCACCGTCACCACCAAAATAGCAATATTCCAGATCCTGCTCAAAGCCGCTGAATGCTCGTTAGAACTCTGAATAAACGCTTTTTGCAAAAGGAACTGCAGGAATTTCATGATTATAAATCCCAAACATCCAAGCCCGCTTTGCAAAATAACCTCCAGACTAGACTTACTTACAAATCTATCAGCCATGTTCCCATCGTAATGGATCGGGACCCTATCAGGCATTTTGGAATATAGAAATAAATAAATAGCTACAGGAATTAAGGCTACCACACCGCTTAAGATCATCATCAGTTTGGTTTTGGACAACATTAATAACCTCCTTATACGGAACAATAATCTCTAGTTATTCTCCTTCCACTTCAATTAAAAATATCCGTTCCTTAAATCCACCACGACTTTCAGCTTTCTCCGCACGAAGCTCCTCCAGCTCTGCGCTATTACTTCCATGGGTCTCCGCCAGCGCTTGAATTACTTCCAGCATGTCGGCAAGCTCCTCTAGAGCTTCTTCATTACTCACTGCCCGAAAATACTCCTCCGACTCTTCTTTCAATTTTTTACGTAGTTCAGTTATGTATTCTTTGGACTCTAATATTCTTGTTTTAAAGTCTTTACCTTGAGAAGCTATCAGGTTAGGGATTCCATCACGCACTAGCTTTTCATATACGGGCACTTAAGTTCTTCCTTTCTACTTGATGTTCAGACTGCCTTCACACTTGATCTGACCCCACCATTAGCCGTACTACAAAAGGAATATCTGCAGGAGCAAAAGTGAACTGACCGAGTGTAGTTGGAAACACCCACCTATATTCATCGTGATCGACAAGTTCAATTACACCTCCCAGATATCGGGCTTTCCAAGCAAACAGTCTGATCTCGACACTTCCATAGTTGTGCTCGTTCACGCCAAAGCTTTCATAGGGAAGGATTGTTATCCCCATCTCCTCCTGAAGCTCTCTTTGCAGACAATCTGCGATGCTTTCATCCTGCTCTATTTTGCCGCCAGGAAATTCCCACAGACCTGCCTGAGATTTACCTTGCCTGCGCCGAGCAATAAGAATCTGTCCTTCTTCATTATGTATAATCGCTGCCGCCACCTGGATCACAAGGAACACCTCCTTTATTGCTTTTTATTAGACAGATACTTCTATTAAAACATACATTTCATTCCAAACCAAAGAGACTCTCCCAAAAGCTATTAGGCCCGGGAAAGTCTCTTCCGTACAGTTTCTCTATAAATTCACAGCAAAGTCTTCTTTACGGAAAGACTGCTATTTCGTCAATACAAGCTCTAATCGAACCTCAAGATTGTTCTCCGTATCCAGCACAACGGTGTGTGGATTGCTTAAGCCAAAATCAGAAAAAGCCACTGTTGTTGTACCCGACAGCATCAGCTGTCCACCACTGTACGCTGCTTGAGACTGGAAGGTAACGTCCTTTTCTACACCCTTCACTGTAAGCGTTCCTTGCATTTCAACCGGCACAGTGGCTCCTTCAGTCCATTCCGTTGGCAGCTCCGAGAATGATTTAACGAAAAACGTAGATTGTGGGAATTCCGTAACGGCTAGAAAATCTTCCCCTTTTACATGCTCATCTCTTTGACCATTGCCAGAGTCCAGAGCGCTCATATCTACTGACCCTTCTCCAACCATCGAAGTAGAATCTTCTATATTAACTTTCCAGGTACCTTGAACTTTGTTATCCACGAAGTTTACTGTTTCTTTAGAGGTGGTTACTGACCAATATACTTTAGAAGCATCCGTAACCGTCCAATCACCGTTTAATTGGTCGGCTGTGACCGCCATACCTACTGGTGCTCCAGTGTTAGTCGTGCTTTCTCCATTACCGGCTGTTGTGGCTTGCCCTGGAATCACGGACTCGATCTGTACATTATTGCCCAGCGATTTATCCAGCAATGTATAACCTGTGACTACTCCAACGATAATGACTCCGGCAGCGATCAAGGCTATTCTTTTTCTCTTCATCCTGTTCCCTCCAATATTCAAAATATTCTGTATATTTTCAAGCTCGTCCCTCATTCTAACAAAGCAATAAGTCGGGAAGAAGTCAGAGCAGAGCGAGCTATGATGTGTTAAACTTGTCGTAATTTTATAGATTGGAGGACCACCACATGATGAGATCCATTCTAATTGTTGAAGATGAGGAAGCTATCTCCAGGGTCCTCAGTGCCTATCTGAAAAAAGCAGGCTTCCATGTCACCCGTGTAGCCGACGGACGTGCTGCGCTGGAGTCTTTTGCTATAACACCTCCCTCATTAGTATTACTCGACATCATGCTGCCAAACATGGACGGCTTTGAACTGCTAAAGCTGATCCGTGAAAAAAGCAGCTGTCCCGTGATCATGCTCACCGCAAGGGACGGGATCAATGACCGACTAGCCGGTCTCGACGGTGGTGCGGATGATTATATGTCTAAGCCCTTTATTCCTGAGGAAGTGGTGGCACGCGTGAATGCTGTGTTACGCCGTCCTTCGCAGTGGTCCGATGGCAGCCGCAAACGGCATTATGGCAGTTTGTTTATCGACTTTACTGCACGAGCTGTCTTTTTAAACGGGGTTGAGCTGAGTCTTAGTCCACGTGATATGTCGGTCATGTTATTTCTGGCTGAAAGACCTAATCAAATATGTACTCGCGAGCAATTAATAGAACATGTCTGGGAGATGGATTACGAAGGAAGTGACCGAGCCGTGGACTTGTCTATCAAAAGACTTCGCCAAGCGCTGTCGCATTGGCCAGTAGATGAGGGGGAAATCCGTACCCTGAGAGGGACAGGATATCAATTATGGACAACCTAAAGAAAAGCAGCCCCAAACGTACTTCGATTCTCTCCTATTGGACGATTCGTTACCTGCTCATCATTAGTGTTGGCCTCCTGCTAACTGCACTAACGACGTTCTGGTGGATCCAACAAGAAGCTATGAGTAACCGGATGCAGACTACTGGATTATTAGCACAGGAGATTGCCGACCGGAGCGTAAATCGTGAGGGTTCAATAGAGATCAGCCAAAATCTTGGAATGCTCATTGAAGACCGAAAACGATTCTTCAAGTTAACCGTAGAAATGTGTGTAATCATTACGGATCAGCAAGATCAGATGCTGTTCTCTATGCCACCACTAACTGAAGATGAGATGAGGCATAAACTTAATGATAGCCTTAACGACTCTCGCAGTCCGGAGTTCAAAGCTGCAGTAGCGTCCATACAATCGGATGGCAAAACGCTTGGACAGGTGATTGTCCTTCAATCCAAGAAATCGCTGAGGCATATCCCTCAGGAGGAGATCATTTTTTTCTCCATCCTGTTGCTATTTCTAATCATATTAAGTTGGCTAACCATTTACCTCTTGTCTCGTAAACTGGCAAAACCGATCCAGAAAGTAGCCAAAGCAGCCGCTCAAATCAGTCATGGCCGTTATGATATCGTTCTGGATAAGGACGCCAAAGAACGAGAAATCCATGAACTGATGTTGTCTTTTGAAGAGATGGCAGGCAAGTTACAACAATTTGAGCAGTCCCGTGCGGTTATGTTAGCCGGTGTATCCCATGAACTAAAGACACCAGTAACCTCTATTAAAGGCCTAATCCATGCCGTTCGTGAAGGGGTTGTCGAAGACGATGAAGCTGTGGAATTTCTAGATATTGCTTTGCAGGAAGCTGGACGATTGCAACGGATGGTTGCCGATCTTCTGGATTACAACGCACTGACTGCAGGAATCGTCTCTGTCCGTCACGATCGACTGGATGCCGTGCCACTGTTATCTGAAATCGTGTATCAATGGAAGCTGACACAAGCGGATGAAGTTGCAGAGCCTATGCTCCATATGCCAAGAACTCCCTTATTTTTGTGTGGGGACCCGCTACGTATCCAACAAATCATCGTCAATTTACTTAATAACAGTGTACAAGCCAAAGCCCCAGACCGAATGGTGCAGCTTACAGTAGAGCTGCTTGAACAGCAAGGTCATGGCATGGCGGAGATTCGTGTTCAGGATAATGGGCTGGGCATCTCATCAAATCATAGTGAGCATGTCTTCGAGGCTTTTTTCCGAGGTAGCGACAAACAGAGCACACTACGGGGTCTGGGACTCGGTCTCACCTTCAGCCGTCTTTTAGCCGAATCTATGAACGGAAGCCTTGTGCTTGAGAAGCACTCCCAGGAAGGCTGTACCTTCGTGCTGTCTCTGCCGCTTGATCACTAAAAAATAGTCTACGGGCCATCGTCATGGTATAATCATGTGCACAATCACACCGAAAACCGGAGGCTGTATATGCTTACTTTTGAACAAAAATTAGCGATTCTCGACTCTTACCCCCAACTGGAACGTAAAAACGTATCCCTTGGGCGCGTGAACTATCACTACGAGGAAAGCCAGCATGATAAGAAAACCGTTGCTTACCATCTGCATCCTAATGGGAATGGTTATGTGTTCGCAGGCTTATTGCGGGGCTATGAGGCAGATGATAAGGGCTTTGTGAACATTCGCGACTACTCGGAATCCGAGCTGCGGAGTCTGTTGGATGCCTCCATCACCTCACTTTCTATTTACATTCCAGACGCCCCTGTAGCCAGCAAAAGAAAGAAAAAGACTGCGGCAGCCGCCGACTCACTCTGGACTAATGATGAGGGCCATACACTGACTCTAAAACTTGAGGATGATTTATGGTATGTCTATGCCGACCTTAATCTAGAAATGGCCTTTGAGACCCTTGAGGAAGCTAAAGAATATTTAGCAGAAGAGGGATTTACAGCACAGGAGTAAGCAGGGGTAATAATAACTCCTATCAGAAAAAAATAAAAAGAGGTGTCCTAACAGCCATTTATTTTGGCCATTTGGACACCTTTTTTCAGTTGCGCGCTTGCAAGCTCTACCCAAAACTTCGCTAATAAAAAACATTAATATCCCCTCTAACTACCGAGACCATCATTCAATAATTTGTAGTATAAAAAGAATACTACCACTAAAACCCAAATTATGGTTAGATGAAGGGGAAGCTATATCCTAAAGGGAAAGAAGCGTGAACGCACATGAGTTTTGAAATCGTAGAAGCCACTATACCGGAGATCCAAGCTGCATTAGAAGCCGGAGAACTTACGTCAAAACAACTAGTTCTCATGTATTATGAACGCATAGCTGATCATGACAAAAATGGCCTGACGATTAACTCTGTGCTGGAGATCAATCCTGATGCATTATTTATCGCAGAATCTCTAGATGTTGAACGTACGATCAAAGGCTCCCGGGGACCCCTGCACGGCATACCTGTGTTATTGAAGGATAACATCAATACCGGGGATAAAATGCATACTAGCGCGGGCTCGCTGGCTTTGGCGAATTCTTTTGCCGGGGAAGATGCGTTTATAGTTACCAAACTGCGTGAAGCCGGAGCAATCATTATGGGTAAAGCCAATATGACCGAATTCGCCAATTTTATGACAACCGGCATGCCCTCCGGATACAGCTCCCGCGGCGGGCAGGTCCTTAACCCCTACAATATATCTACACCAACAGGTGGCTCCAGTGCTGGTTCCGCGGTAGCTGTCGCTTGTAACTTTTGTACAGTCTCTGTCGGCACAGAAACCTCGGGATCGATCCTTAACCCTGGCAACTTGGGCTCCATTATTGGCATTAAGCCAACCGTTGGACTGCTCAGCCGTTCGGGAATCCTTCCGCTATCCAATACACAAGATACTGCTGGCCCTATGGCCAGAACCGTTCGTGATGCCGTTCTGCTGCTAAACGCTATGCTCGGCAATGATACTCAAGATGCAGCAATGGGAACGAATATAGGTAGAATCCACAAGGATTACACTGTATTCCTAGACCAGAATGGCTTGCAAGGCGCCCGAATAGGTATCCCGCGTGATTATTATTTCGAGGAGCTGACAGAAGAACAACTTGCACTGTTCAATGCTTCTGTAGATAGAATGAAAGAGCTTGGAGCTACTATTATTGATCCTGCGGATATTAAGACCGCCCGGGAAATTAGTTATTCTTCTGTGGTATTGAATGAATTCAAAACAGCTTTGAACGCTTATTTATCTCGTTTGGGCCCTGGTGCACCGATGCGAACGTTGAAGGATATTATTGATTTTAATCATGCACATCCTGTGGAGACTTTGAGATATGGTCAAGCTACGTTAATAGATGCGGAATATACCTCTTCCGGCACACAAACCGAACCAAAGTATTTGCTGCACCGTGCGACTGACCTAAAACTATGTAAGGAAGAAGGCATCGACGCCACCATGAAGGAGCACAATCTGGATGCCCTGCTGTTCCCCGCCGATTTCGGCGCCAGAATTACCTCCAGAGCAGGATATCCGTCCATCGTTGTGCCTTCCGGTTATACATCAGCCGGCGCCCCCTTCGGTGTAACTTTCTCAGCGAAAGCTTATCAGGAGCCTACACTCATCAAGCTCGCCTATGCATATGAACAAAACTACAAGGTGCGAAAAGCACCATCACTAAAGAGTTTTATCTGATCACTTCTTATATCAAAAAGCCCGTAAACGGTGATGGTCTCATTCACTGTTTACGGGCTTTTACTTTTCCGAAATTTACATATATTTACTCATAGTCACGTTGATTCTCTTCATCGGCAATATTCTGAATTTCATCAGAGTGAATTAGAAACAACTCATACTCTCCTTCAGCATGCAGCTTCAGCGCCCGCTCTTTAAAAAACTTCGGACTCCCCTCCGCCGCATCCTCATCATAAAAGAGCAATATTCCGTCACTTTTGCGGAACAACAAATCGTCTCTAGCCCGAAACTGCCAGCTACCGTCATAAGGAGCATTACTGACCGCCCCGAAGAAATCCGCACCCGCAATAATACGCCGATACTCGTTCTGCTTTTCTTCTTTCCATTTCTCTTCCTGACCAGTATGCGCTGTAATGATCCCAAGCTTCAAGTCCGGATATTGCAGCTTAAGTTCGCTCACCACTTCGCATGCCCACAGATCCACACCATACTGGCCGGGCGTAATCACCCATTCCACGCCTTCTTCAATCAAAGGTTTTAATCGGTTAGCTAGTGCCTTTTTGATATAAGGAATCCCTAGATGCTTATTGTCAAAAATACCGAGCTCGTGCGCACGATACCCTGTTACTAGTAAAGTCTTCATGTGCTGCCTCTTTCCTGAACGTTAGCTTATCCTTTAAGTCCACATATTTGTTCATTATATAACATTTGCATATTTCATTTCTTTAGGCAAACTCTCAGCGGAAATTAAGCAAACTTTCAGAACTGTTTGTTATATTTCTCCTAATCTATCTTTAACCTACTAAGGAGGAATAAAAAATGAGAAAGTTCGTCCCTATTCTAATATCTGGAGGCCTACTCGCTTCTCTATTATTGGCTGGCTGCAGCGCGAATTCAGAGGCCGAAGGAACAACTGCTGCAAATAACCAAGCAGACAGGGGTTCAGCAGCCAAACAACCACAAGCAAACGGCGATCAACAGAATGGCGGACCTAATATGTCCATGAATTTCGGTAAGATTAAGAGTGTAAGCGATACTACCCTTACCATCTATAAATCGGACATGTCTATGCCCCGACAAGGTGCTGGAGAAGGTGACGGGCAGAACAGTCAAGGCGGTACCCCACCGGAAAGACCTGATGGCGATCAAAGTACAGGAAATGGCGCTGCGCCCGAGGGTGGGATGCCACAAGGGGAAATGCCGGAAGGTGGCGGAGGACAAGGCGGTGGGCCACAGGGAGGTAGAATGCAGCAAAGCTTCTCCGATGAAACCACAGACATTACGATTGATGCGGATACTAAAATCGTAGCGGTTACCTTCGACAATGGCACGCGTCAAGAAAATGCGATCACCTTAGCAGAACTGAAGGCTGATGATATTATCCAATACACACTTAAATCAGATTCCACCGTGGCGGAGAGCATTACATTAAGTAATGGCAATCCGGGTGGAGCTACTCCAGATGACAGCGCGAGCAGCAGCAGCTAATGAAATGCTGCACCACAAAAAAAGATCTCCGGGGACAAGCTGGTTCCCCGGAGATCTTTTTATATATACTACGAATTAGTTCTTATCCGACAAAATCAATACTCCACGGGCTGGCACAACACAAGAACCGCTAACCTTATTGCCAGTCAGAAGATCCGTACGCTCAGTAGCACCAATATCCGCACTCAAATCACCAGTGGTGTGGTTCAGCAAGAATAGGTAGGATACGCCTTCCTTCACACGTTGCACAGATTCGATACCTTCCGGTGCAGTTACTAGCGGCTGAATGTTCTTGTCGGCACACAGATTGGCTAAGAATCCTTTCAAGAATCCCGCTTCTGGGCTGGTAGCCACGTAATACGCTTTACCTTCACCAAAGTTATTCACCGTCAAGGCTGGCATTCCTTTATAGAAATCAGATCCGTACTCTGCCAAAACCTCAGCACCTTCGGCATGAATCAGATCGCAGAGCAGATCACATTTGTAAGAACCACTCAAATTGCCCCACGCTTTGTCCATCACAATCTCATTGCTCATCCCTGGCAGCAGTGCATCAATTTCCTCTGCCCAAATCCCGAGTACGTTGCGCAGTTCCCCAGGGTAGCCACCTACGGTTACGAGGTCGTTCTCATTAACAATTCCACTGAAATAAGTCGTAATGAATGTACCGCCTGCTTTTACAAAAGCTTCAACCTTCTCTGCAAAACCCGGCTTAACCATATACATCACAGGTGCGATAACAATCTCATATTTGAACAGATTCTCTTCTACACCGATCATATCGGCTTCGATATTTTGTTGGTAGAGTGCATCATAATATTTATGGATCTCATTCACATAATCCAAAGCTACGGATGGTCCGCTTGAAAGGTTGATGGCCCAGCGGTTTTCCCAGTCATAAATAATCCCTACTTTAGCTGCACTCCGCGCATCCAATAGCTGATCTCCAAGCTGCCCCAGCTCTTTACCTAGCTCAGCGCATTCACGGAATACACGCGTATGCTCATGTCCGACATGCTCAATAACAGCTCCATGATACTTCTCACATGCACCAATTGAACGACGCAGCTGGAAGAACAGAACAGTGTCTGCACCACGCGCAACAGCCTGATAACTCCACAAGCGCATAACCCCTGGACGTTTCAAAGAGTTATAGGGCTGCCAGTTCTGCTGGCTTGGCGTTTGCTCCATCAGCATGAACGGTTGTCCATTCTTCAATCCACGCATGAGATCATGCGCCATGGCTGTGAAGCTGACCGGTGTATCCAGCGAAGGATAGTTGTCCCAAGAAATGACGTCCATATGTTTAGCCCACTCAAAATAGTCCAATTCATCATAAAAGCCCATCAAGTTAGTGGTAACAGGTACGTTAGGACTGTGCTCCTTAATCGCATCGCTCTCAATTTTGTAGCATTCCAGCAAGCTATGAGACATAAATCTACGGAAGTCTAATGAAATGCCTTGGAAGTTGGTGCGGTTGCCATCCCATTCTTCACTCAGCTCACTAGGCAGTACAATTTCTTCCCAATCATAAAACGTATGTCCCCAAAAACGTGTATTCCACGCTTTGTTTAATGCATCCAGAGAACCATAACGATCCTTCAACCAGACACGGAACGCCGCTTCAGATAAATCAGAATAATCATAATTACTGAACTCATTCGAAACGTGCCAAGCTACAAGCGCCGGATGATCCTTATAACGTTCAGCCAGCTTTCCTGCCAGCTTCGCTGCAAACTTGCGGTAAACCGGACTGTTTGGATTCGAGTTATGACGTCCACCGAACTTGCGTTTTCTGCCCTTCACATCAACACGAGTAACTTCAGGATAACGATGAGCCATCCAAGCTGGGTGCGCTCCTGTACCTGTTGCCAGACATACGTAAGTACCATTTTTATATAGTCTATCCATTAATTCATCTAGTGATGAGAAATCATAAGTGTCTTCGGAAGGTTGGATCAGCGCCCAGGAAAACACATTAATTGTGGCAACATCAATTCCTGCCAGCTTAAACATACGCTCATCCTCTGCCCATACAGGCGCATCCCATTGCTCTGGATTGTAATCTCCACCGTACCAAATCTTAGGTAATTTATCGTTAATCACACTTCGCACATCCTTTATAGTATAATTATATATATATTGTAATCGGTTAACCTAACGCTATAAATATAAAATAATCTTCCCAGCATATAAGAATATGGAACTAAGAGGAGATGGAGTCATTGAAGGGAATCGTGCATCGTAGAATTGTGTTCCCCCATGAGGGTGGACAGGATCTACCTATCACATTAGACAGTATCGGTCACAATCATCAACAGGAAAAAGTATCCCGCTTAGATGGCTACGAAACCTATCATTGGCTCCAAACGGCGTCTGGTGAAGGGGTGATTCATTTTGAGAATAAAAGCTTCTCCCTTCCCGCAGGCAGTGGTGTATTACTTCTCCCCTATACTCCACATCGCTATGAAGCTTCGGCTGCTAACTGGAGCACCTCTTATTTAACGTTCGGAGGCAGCTCTGCAGGGTCTATTTTGGAGACGCTGGGGATGAATATGAATTCTTTTTACCGCTGGGAAAAAGAGGCGCCTCTCTCCAAGCTGCTAAGAGAAATACTTGATCAATATGATGCCTCACAGGACATGTTTGGTCTGACTGCCTCCACTGATGCTTATCGCTTTCTGCTTACTTTAAGCAAATATGGGCAACTGCATAACAATACAACGATATCCCGCAATGTAGATAAGCTGCAGCCGCTTCTGAAATGGATGGACAGCCATTATGGTGATCCTGATCTCGGACTTAACGATCTAGCCGATCAGCTCGGCGTCTCAGGGCGATATCTCAACAATCTATTCATACAAACCTTTGGGCTATCTCCTTATGCCTATTTCGTACGGCTACGTATCCGTAAAAGCAAAGAAATGCTCGTAAGCCAGCCGGATCTTACTGTAAAAATCATCTCGCAGAGAGTAGGCTTCCGTGATGTTAGCCATTATGTTGCCACCTTTCGCAAGCAGTCAGGGACTACACCGGAGCAGTTTAGACGACTTCACTAATACTCTAAGGTGTACAGCTTAATCGCCTCCTGCATAGTGAAATGTTACATAAGGTTTCGTATGATAGAGCTCATCGCTGTGTAGATCTCATTAGTATGGGCATGTACGAAAGAGTAACTGCATTTTGTACACTTAAATCAGCCTGTTCAGCACAAAATATCCATATAAGTGTATTCTGTGCAGTTATATTCTCAGCATTTGGCTGTGAACCGCGATACTTCGCATTATAGCTGCATTAAATACAACTAAATCCATTTCATAGCCCGAGAGCATAAAATAAGTGTAGAAAGTGCAGCTATTCCGCACCACACAAACTCACCCTCCACTCCAAACGCAGCATTCTTCACTGCACTAACTGGCTTGTCTCGACAGCTCTCCCGACCCAAGGAGTACATTTAATTGCACATCATGCAATCACATATCACAAATCTCAATCTCAATCACAAGGGTTAACCCCCAAGGAGATAAAGCCCTCTCCCCATCAGCAATTACTTAAAATCTTTTACATCTCCAGAATATCCACACCATACGGCTCAAGCTGCAGTTCTCCTGAACAAATCGATTGATTCAGCAGACTGTTATACTCCTGTGGTAACGGGATCGTCACAGACTCCCGGCTCAAATTAAGCAAGAATAAGAAGCTTCCTTGATCTCCCGAACGTACAGAGGCCTGTACTCCATCCGGCAAACCCTCAAATCTAAACAGCCCCTGCTGTTTGGAAAGGCGCTCCAATAAAACTGACCAGAATCTCTCTTCCATATGAGTCCCAAAGTAATAAACCTGACCTTTTCCAAAAGCATTGACGGTTACAGCCGGAGTTCCACTATAGAAATCATCGCCATACCACGCAATCGGCCATGCCACAACAGGTCTCAGGATGTCGCACCACTGCGTGCATTCATATTGGTTACCCTCAGCATCAACGACCTTATGGGTTTCAGCACCTATTGGATCATACTCCAGCACTTCAACCCCTGTGCAATAGCTCAGTAGCCCCGGTAGTGGTTGCATGACTGCGATGTTATTTGTAGTTTTCACGCCACTTCGATTGGTAATAAGCAAAGTTCCGCCAGCTAGTGCAAAATCCTCCAAACTACGTACGATCTCCTCATCCAGCAAATATAAATTCGGAGCAATCACTACTTTATAACCATCCAGCGATTGTCTAAGATCGATAACATCGCAACCCATACCGAGCTTCGTCACCGCACGGTGTATCTGTTTAATATTCTCATAATAATCGAATCCTTCAGCCTGAGGCTGAATATCCAGCGCTGCTTTCTCTTCATGAGAATGGAGTATAGCTACTTCATTCTTTAGCGTCGTTCCAGTTAGCTTCTCCCCGAGTGTATTAACCTCATGGCATAACTGAGTGAACTCCGCAAACCTTCGTCCTGGGACATTGCTGTGATCAATCAGTCCGTGCCAGAATTGCTCTGCTCCCGCGACTGCACTACGCCAGCGGAAATGAACGACGGTATCCGCACCTCTGGCTATCGTCTGCCACGCATAAGCACGAATCATCCCAGGATACGGCGTTTTCCACATCGGCATCCAACAACCTGGTGAACCACTTAGCTGCTCCATGATCCAGAAGTTTTGACGTTTAATACCACGGGTTACATCTAGTGAAAGTGCTCCGCTATATGGTGTTGTCGCTTGCTTGGTTGGCGAAGTATTCGGATAATAGTCAAATGCAGCGACATCCAGATCAGCACCGACTGCGTACATATCCAGACGCTGCGGATAGCTATGAAAGTTATGAGTGATAAAATGCTGCGGACAAACAGACCGCAAAATATCAATCTGCGTCTTCTGGAATGCTACCACCGAATCCCACTGAAACCGCTGATAATCTAGCAGGAATGATGGATTCTGATGTGGTGATCCGCCCAGTGGAACAGTAAGCTCATTCCAATCGCTATATTCTCCACTCCACACAACCGTTCCCCACTCTGCATTCACCCGATCAAGGCTGCCATATTTGGCTTTCACCCAAGTGCGAAACGCTATATTACAAGCATCACAATGACAATCTAACATTCCGAATTCATTATCAGTCTGCCAACCAATAACGGCCGGGTGTTCACTATAGTGCTCCGCAAGTCGCTGCGTGATACGACTTCCGTATTCGCGCAAAGATGTACTATTATAGCAGCGGTGTCCGCGTACTCCCGGGTGAAAGGTCTCTCCCTTCGCAAATACCGGCAACACGTCCGGAAATTTCGTAGTTAACCATCTAGGAGGTGTAGCTGTGGGCGTACCAATCACAACCTGTAATCCATACTTATGAAAAAGATCCAGCGCGCGGTCCAGCCACCCGAACTGGTAATTGCCCTCCGCTATCTCTAACCGGCTCCATGCAAACTCGGCGACTCGAACTACCTTGACACCTGTTTCCTTCATTAATCTGATATCCGGTTCCCACATGGATTCTTCCCAATGCTCCGGGTAATAGTCCACACCTATCTGAATAAGATCATATCGTTTCACCGGCGTCCTCTCCCCCTATCTTGTTATCATCAAAATAAAAGGCGCTCCCCGTCTCATAATGATGAGGTATACGGAGAACGCCTTTGTTAACCACTAGTCCATTTTAATCTTCTTTATGAACGAGCTTCACTTATTTCTTAAGCTTGTCCCAAGCTGCTTGCATGCCTGTCATCCAGCCATTCACATCAACCTTGCCAGCGATCATCTGTTGAATCACACTAGCAAATTCTTGAGTTACACCATCAGGGAATTTAGAGGATTGCAAACCATACACTTTGTCTTCTTTTACATAGTTCCATACGTCAGATCCAAGCTTACCGATATCTTCAGGAGTTGCTTCGATGGTGGACAACGCAGGGATGAATTTCCATTTTTTAACGATGTACTCTTTACCCATATCTGAAGTTACCAACCAGTTCAAGAATGTTTTAGCTTCTTCTTTAGATCCGGAATCTTTGTTGATAACAAGGTTTGCAGGAATACCTACAGTCATTTTGTCATTCTTTGCAGCATCTTCATTGATTGGCATAGGGAACATACCGATGTTCATGTCAGGTGTAATGTTATCAACAAGGGTTTGTGCCCAGTTACCTTCTTGCATCATTGCAGTTTCACCTTTAGCAAACATAGCCAAGTGAGTGTTAGCATCTGTAGTCAACGGATTTTTTTGTCCGTATTTCAAAGTCAAGTTGAGCAAGTTGCTCCAATCTTCAAACACTTTGTTACCTACGATTGTACCGGTACCATCATTCAAGCTCTTAATGAAGCCATTTACATCATCTTGTTGAGCGAATGCTACGCTGATCCCTTGGTTACCAAGGAGCCACCATTCTTGATACGCATTACCAAAAGGAGTTACGCCAATCGCTTGCAATTTCTTAGCTGCATCTTCTAGTTGTGACAATGTTTTAGGAGTTTCAGTGATGCCTGCTTTTTCGAACAGGTCTTTGTTATATACAAAACCAATTCCTTCAAGGTTCATTGGCATACCGTACACTTTACCGTCTTTAGTCATTGGCTCTGCTGCCATAGGAATCAGATCTTTCACCCAAGGTTGATCGGACAGATCTTCCATCTTATCTCCCCAAAGCTCCATTTCAGCATATCCACCATTTGAGAAAATGTCAGGCGCGTCGCCGGAAGCAAACTTAGTCTTCAGTGCTGCAGCGTAATCGGCACCACCACCAACGGTTTGAATATCCAGCTTGATGTTAGGGTGTTCTTTTTCAAATTCAACCTTAAGCTCATTAAGACCTTCAACGATTTCAGTTTTGAATTGAAAGATCTTAACCGTCTTTACTTCACCTTTATCTGTGCCAGCGCTTCCATTTTGTGAGTTACTAGAAGCGTTATTGCCTCCACCGCATGCTGTTAATGCTAAACTCATAGCCATTACTGCCGAAAGTGCAACTGCCGAGCGTTTCTTATTCATTATATTTTCCCCCTTAAGATAGTGGACTACTTATGAAATATTTGGAACGGAGGGCTCGGTGTTAACCTTTCACCGAGCCAGCCGCTATTCCCTCAACAATGTAACGCTGCATGAACAGATAGAAAATGATAATTGGAGCAATCCCGATTACGAGAGCCGGAAGCGCCATATCCCATTGTTTGGTGTATTGACCAAAGAAGGAGAAGGTCGCCAGCGGAATGGTCCGAAGTTCTGGTGCCTGAAGAATCAAGGAAGGCAGCAGATAGTCATTCCATATCCCAAGTGCATTAAGCACGATCGTTGTCATTACCATTGGCTTCAGCAAAGGAAGTACTATGCGGAAGAATACGGTAATTGGATTACATCCATCAACTGTAGCCGCCTCTTCAATTTCAAGCGGAACGGACTTGATAAAGCCGTGGAATAGAAAGATTGCCATTGGAACACTGATCCCTAGATTCGTGATAATCAAACCCAGGAAGGAGTTGTTTACTCCCATTACATTTACAACTTTCAAGATTGGAATCATGATCGTTTGAAACGGAACAACCATTGCGGCTACGAACAACAGTAACAAAAACTGATTAAATTTCGTATTCGCCCGAACCATACGATAAGAAGCCATCGCACTAAACAGAGAGATTAGAATAACACTGATAACAGTTATGATAACCGAATTTCGGAAAGCTTCACCGAAACGTGCCAATTTCCAAGCACTTGTATAGTTCGACCACATAAATGTCTGTGGCCAGCTTGCAGCATCACTCAGAATTTCACCGAACGATTTCACTGAGTTTGCTAGCAAGAAATAAAATGGAGACAGGAAGAGCAGGGCCAGAAGAATCATCAACACTTCCACGCCGATATTCCATCTGCTTTTTGTCTTGGCGTTCATTAAGCTTCTACCTCCTTGCTCTTCGTAATACGGACTTGAATCAGGGTGATAATCGCCACGATAACGAAGAACAGCAGCGCTTTAGCAGTACCCAGACCGTAACGATTGTTCAGGAAGGCTTCATTGTAAATATTCATAGCAACCGATTCAGTAGATTTGAATGGTCCACCTTTCGTTAAGGAAAGGTTAAGGTCGAACATTTTGAAGGACCAAGAAATGGCTAAGAACAAACCAATAGTTACAGCAGGCATAATTAATGGAACTACAATGTTGCGTAGTACCTGCCAACGAGAGGCACCATCAATATCAGCCGCTTCCAGGACTTCTTTCGATACGTTACTGAGAGAAGCGATGTAGATAACCATCAGATAACCGGAAGACTGCCAAACAAAAACCATTACAATCGCCCAGAAGCCGGTTGTTGCATCACCCAGCCAAGGAAGATTAAAGAACGACCAGCCTGTGAGTTCTCCCATTGTTGCGAACCCTTTGATGAAGATAAATTGCCAGATGAACCCGAGCAACAATCCCCCAATAACGTTCGGCATAAAGAAGATCGTCCGAAGCATGTTACGTGTCTTTAATGGTTTCGTTAACAGATAAGCTAGGAAAAACCCTACCACATTAGTCAAAATTACACCTAACACAGTAAATCTTACGGTAAACCAAAAGGAAGACCAGAAGTCGGGGTCATTCGTAAATATAGTGGTGAAGTTTTGAAATCCGACCCAACTTACATTACCGGATACACCGTTCCAGTCTGTGAAGGAGTAATACATCCCCATGATAAATGGGATAATCGTTATTAAGGTAAAAAACAAAACTGCAGGACCAACGAAGAATACCTGTTGACCTAACTGGGACAACTTAGTGCCGCGCATTTATTGTCCCCCCCTTTCTTTTGCTCACTTACTTGTTTATGCTTTATACACATATTATCTGTTTTTTTGAGCGCACCTCACACCTACGGAAGTGATCTTTCAGGTGTAAAATATTGATCGGATGTGACAAATTTCGATGAAATGGAACACGATTCGCACAAAAATGATCGTTTTCATCCTACTTCCAACACTAATTTGTATTATGGCCACGATGTTTATAAGCTACCACTTTAGTACTCAATCCTTAAGAACAAGAGCAGTAGATGAGAATACGAACCTTCTCTTTCAAGGTACTAGAAACATTGAAAGTCTGATTCAGGAAATCAATCGACTCTCCCTTATCGTCTATTCAGATTCAGAATTCTACAGATCTCTCGAAGCTGGATACGAGGATATGCTAGCAAATGCACGAATTTATTCTTCTCTAAATTACATTTCATCATCTATGCCTGACATATCTCAGGTCTATTTATACGGTGTCAAGGACAGCAAAGCCACTCTGCTCACCCAAAATACACCGAAACGTTGGCAGGGTGTTCCACCTTATCCTGATTCCAAGATCACTACCGATTCTGCGGTATCCTTACAGAGTACGCATTTAAGTCATAGCTACGGCCTAACGGCACCGATCCCGCAATTTATACCGGAGCCAGTGTTTACCTTACACAGAAGAATCGAAAGAGTCCCTACCACAAAAGCGCTTGGCTACCTGTCGATTGATGTCAAGCTAACGGCTCTAACCGACATCATCAGTCAGTTATATGATCAGAAGCAGGAGAAAATCTGGCTGCTGGATGGCAACGGAAACATTGTCTACGGGGACAATAGTGAAGAATTCGGCAAGAAACTGAATGCAGCTTGGTACGATACGAATATCAGGGACAAGCAAAGCTCACAAGGATACTTTGAAGAGGACAAAGCTATGTTTATCTACCAGAATATCGAAGGTCCAGGGTTAAATTGGACGCTGGTGAAGCAGATTCCCGTATCTTATCTTTTCCGAGAAGCCAATGAGGCGGCAACGATCAATATAGCACTGATGGTCCTGCTGCTGATTACAATTACAACGTTAACGATCCTAATCTCTTTTCGAATCACCGCCCCGATTAAGCAGTTGACCCGCTATATGAATCAGGTCCAGACCGGGAAGCTTGATATCGATATCCGTCCCATGGGCAAAGACGAGATCGGTGTCGTTACAGAACGGTTCCGCAGTATGATGGATACGATCAACAATCTGATCCTGAGAGAATACAAGCTGGAATTAACTAATAAAACGAATGAATTGCGGGCTTTGCAAGCGCAAATCAATCCGCATTTCCTTAACAACACCTTGCAGATCATCGGTACGCTTGCCTTGGAGCTTAAAGTACCCCAAATCTACTCTCTTCTTTCTGCACTAGCGAAAATGATGCGCTACAGCATGTACAATGAGGAGAAGATTGTCACGGTTAAGGATGAACTGGATCATGTCAAAGCTTACATCGAACTACAGAAGGAACGTTTTGAAAATAAATTCAGTTTCCGTTACGATATGGAGGAAGCTCTTTTAGAGACATTTATGCCTAAGATGATTCTGCAGCCTATTGTAGAAAACTATTTCAAACACGGTTTTAACCATTCCCGCTCAGACGGATTTGTTGAGATCACCGCGGCCGAATTGGGCGACAAGCGAATGGAAATCTGTATTCAAAACAACGGAAATGCTATTCCTTCAGCGAAACTGGATCTTTTGCGGCAGAAGCTTCAACATTCCACTAGAACAGATATAGATTTATTAAGAAATACAGAGCAAGACAAGGAAGCTACAGGATCTGGTATTGGTCTGCCGAACGTTCTGGCTCGGCTCAAGCTCGTATGCGGAGATAGCGCCATCTTGACGGTGGACAACCTCAGAGCAGGTGGAGTGGTTGTAAGACTGGAAATAGACATTATAGCGGAGCGTGAGACGATATGAAGGCGTTAATTGTTGATGACGAGGCGAGAGTTAGAAAAGCTGTTAGACTTCTTGTCGACTGGGACGCACATCAAATCAATGAAATTCTGGAAGCCGGAAACGGAAATGAAGCTATTGAGATCATTCGGCAAGCGAAACCAGCCTTGGTCATTATGGACATGATGATGGAATCCGGTAATGGCGTAGAATTAATGACATGGGTTAACGAATTTGCCGGCAACATCAAATTCATTGTGGTCAGCGGACATAATGATTTCGAGTTCGTGCGCCAGACTGTTCGTCATGGTGGAATTGATTATATCCTTAAGCCCATTGAAGCGGAGGCAATCAATGTAGCAATCGCTAAGGCAGTGGCTGCTTGGCGTTCAGAGGAAGCTGACCGTAGAGAACGACAGAAGCAGAACATTCAGCTTAATGAGTTCAAGCCCATCTACGGAGAAAAACTGCTATCCGCGCTAATCGATGATCCGATCAACTCGGAATTATCTCTTCGAAGGTTGCGAAGCGATGGCATTATCCCGGAAAACGTCCTCTCTTCGCGCCTAATACTTGTGCAGATAGATACAGGGAATAATCTCCTTCTTAACCGTTTTGGAGGAGACACCGGTCTCCTGAACTACGCTATCGTCAATATTTGTAATGAATTTTTGCAAGGTCAGCGTAAGGGTGTGGCTTTTCGTTACTGGGGAGGTCCTTCGGAGATTGCCATCATTCTATGGGATATCCAAACGTCTGTTGTCGAGCTTATAGGGAGAATTAATCAGGGGATCTACTCTACTTTGCAGGTCCGAATGCATTTCGGAATTAGCTGCATCGGCAGCCTGCCTAAGCAATTATCTTATCAGCGTGCAGAGGTGGCTGAGGCCTTACAGCGTAGAAATTTATTAATTCATGAGGATTACTGCCATTTTTCTACTTCCTCCGAAGAGTTTAAAGAGCGCAATGAAGCCGCAAAGACAGAAATTCAAGGACATGCATCGCCGACGATCTTCGCACATGTGAAGGAAGATTGGAAAATGGCGGTCATCAGCGGAAGCACTGATGTATTGTCCGCGGCAGCACAGCACTGGGTGGACGAGCTTAGCCGATGCGGAATTGTTACACCGGAGATTCTAAACTCGTGGAAGAATGATGCACTCTTATTTCGTTCCCAGTTGGTACGGGAAACGTTAGGTCCTGATGCCGATAGCGCACTAGCCGAGTTAGAACAGGCCGACCAGCTTCACCCAGCTCCTTATACGAATGGTTACTCGTTCTCCTTATTTGCTTGGCGTGACTGGTCATTTGATCTGATGGAGCGAATATCAGAAGTGATAGCCGCTAAACAAGCTAAAGAAAGCAATCCTATGCATGATATCGTGAAATATATCGAACTTAATTATGCCTCTGATCTATCCTTACAGGAGATTGCCGGAAAGTTCTTTGTTAGCCGCGAATATATTTCACGCCGATTCAAACAGGAATACGGCATTAATTTCTCCGATTTCATCGTTAACGTCCGGATAGATAAAGCTAAATTGCTTATACAGAACCCTCGTCTAAAGCTGTCGCAAATTTCCGAAATGGTGGGGTTTCATGATGTGAAGTATTTTAGCAAGGTATTCAAGAAACAGGTTGGTGTATCACCCAAGGACTATCGAAACCAGTTTAAAATTTAATTAATACCACGCTACGAGAAAACGGTTGTCTCCTTTATGGAAGACAACCGTTTCTCGTAGAAATATAAAGATAATGTATAGCGTGAAACTTATATTTTCTTATATTTTTAAAAAGGCATCTGCGACCGTCTTACCGGCTATGCCGTTCGGATGCGGGTCGTCTGTTCCACTCATAAACTCTGGTCTGATCCGGTGATCGTCTGGTGCAGGCAATGACAATAGGCTTGCTATATCAAACACCCGGCTCACACCTATAGGCGGATTAGACAAAATCTCACGATTCACCTTGCGCCAAGTTTCTTCTCTTTCACCCTGAAAATTGAACGGTGGCACCGTACTTAGAATAATATTAGCTTCAGCATTTGCCCCCTTGATCTTAGAAATAATGGTCTGCAAGTCACCAAGAACCTCGTCCGCCGAACGGCAGCCAATATCAATATCATTTACTCCGAGTACGATCATCACTTCATCACTTTGCTTAGTTTTGTTTAGCCATGGACCATCCGCGGCGACATCATAAGCTCTAGCCCAGCCAGAGCCAAGATTCCATACACCAATATCCGTGCCAAGGCCATCCGCAATTCTCGCGACCCAATATTCGTACTCATCCTTTAATGTCCGCACACCTTGAGTAATCGAATCCCCCAAGAATATTAGTTTCTTGGTAACAGATTTCTTATACCCAATGAAGCTTGGCAGTACTAAAAGATTATCAGACGCTGTAAAACCATCCGCTGATTGCTGTGCGGCAAGATTTCCGGGCGCGTCATAAGCTGAAACTAGCATCCCTTCAACATTGAAAGGAATCGATTTACCTGCAGTGAGTGTCTTAATCGTCCACGTAAACGCCAAGTAATGACCCTCCGGCAGAACAATGCTTGTCTCATCACTCCAGAAACATTCGCTAGCCGCAACGGTTTTTGAGGCTTTGCCCTCAAAGGTAAGCGCATGCTGTGTATTTTCAGTTATCGTTCCGTCTGGTTCTGTTCCTCCGTCAGCGATATAAGCTGTCTCGATAACCCAGTCGCCTCCAGGTTCACTGCCTACAGCTTCTTGCCCTTGATCCCATGTAGAATCCACCGCGTTGCTATGCCAGAACTTTAACTTCAACGTACCATTTTCCCTTAAACGAATATAAGTCCGGAAGGTATGCGTAAACGCTTCTTGCCTATTCATTATAAAATTCGCTGCAGTTGAAAGAACCGTTGCTGAGGTATATTCCGTCTGGTTCAATACTCCACTTCCCTTTGTTAAATTAGTATCCATAACGTTCCCCCGTTATTCAGTAAGATTGTAACACTAAAACCTCTCCAATAAACCAAGGGAACAGATCATCCACCCAGTTTACAAGAGAGGTTATGGCTATATCAATATGCTTTAAGAAACAATCTTATTTCAATGTAATCGTAAACGATACGGTTTTTGCACCTGCGTTTACTTTTACTGTAGTTTCATCTACTTGCTCTGCACCTTCTACAGAAGCGATAGCTTCCAGATCTTTAAGTGAAAGCGAGAATTCTTTACCGCTACCTTCCGCAGTAACTGTTACCGTACTGCCTTTACGGTCAGCCTTCACAGTCAATTCAGGAGCACCTTTGAGATCACGAACGGTTGCAGAAGTCGTAGTGCCATCTTCAAGTGAATATAAGCCGAATTTAACGCCATTCGCATAGTCGTAATCCGGTTTGTTATCCACACTGCCGATTGCCAGCAAGGAATTCTGGCGAACGAATAGTGGCAGGCTAAAGAAATCATATTTCTCTTTGCGCCATGATCCACCTTGTACGGTTTCACCAGTAAGCAAGTGAGTCCAGCGACCAGCCGGCAAGTAGTACTTCGCCTCGCCGTTTTCTTGGAAGATTGGGGCTACAAGCAAGGATTCACCTAGCATGTATTGACGATCCAACACTTCGCAAGTAGGATCTTCCGGGAATTCCATAACCATAGCCCGCATAGAAGCCCAGCCATGTTCATGAGCCTGTCCTGCTACATCATACAGATAAGGCATCAAGCTACATTTGAGTTTGGTGAAGAAACGGGTAACATCACAAGCTTCATCATCATAAGCCCAAGGCACACGGTACGAAGTGCTACCATGCAGACGGCTGTGACTGGACAATAGTCCAAACGCCAACCAGCGTTTAAATACATGTGCCGGAGCCGTGTTCTCAAAGCCACCGATATCATGACTCCAGAAACCGAAACCAGACAATCCTAGAGACAATCCACCGCGAAGGCTCTCTGCCATGGATTCATAATCTGCGTAGCAGTCACCGCCCCAGTGAACTGGGAACTGTTGGCCACCGGCAGTTGCAGAACGTGCGAACAATGCCGCTTCATTTTTACCAAGCTTCTCTTCTAGCACTTCAAATACAACCTTGTTATACAATTGAGTGTAGTAGTTGTGCATTTTCATCGGATCAGATCCGTCGAAGTAAACTACATCTGTAGGAATACGCTCGCCGAAGTCTGTCTTGAAGCTATCTACGCCCATATCTACCAAATCACGCAGGTAGCCGGCATACCATTCACAAGCCGCAGGGTTGGTGAAGTCCACCAGTGCCATACCTGCTTGCCACAAATCACATTGATAAACGTCACCGTTAGGTTTTTTGAGCAGATAACCATTTTTCTTGCCTTCTTCAAACAAGCGGGAACGTTGCCCGATATAAGAGTTGATCCATACGCAGATCTTCAGCCCTTTATCTTTCAGTCGTTTCAGCATGCCTACTGGGTCAGGGAATACGCGCTCATCCCACTGGAAATCGGTCCATTGATATTCACGCATCCAGAAACAATCGAAGTGGAATACGCTCAGTGGCAGATCGCGCTCTGCCATACCATCTACGAAGGAGTTTACGGTTGCTTCATCGTAGTCGGTAGTGAAAGAAGTCGTCAGCCACAGGCCGAATGTCCAAGCCGGAGGAAGTGCAGGTTTGCCAGTAAGTGATGTGTAGTTGCTGATAACTTCTTTGATGGTAGGACCATCAATCACGAAGTATTCTAAGCTTTCTCCAGCTACGCTGAATTGCGCTTTTTTCACTTTTTCCGAAGCGATCTCATAAGAAACCAACTCAGGGTGGTTAACAAATACGCCATAGCCTTTGCTGCTTACATAGAAAGGAACATTCTTATAAGCTTGCTCGGAGCTAGTACCACCGTCTTTGTTCCAAAGATCTACGGTCTGTCCATTCTTTACAAAAGCGGTAAAACGCTCGCCCAAACCGTAAACGAATTCACCTACACCAAGATCCAGCTCTTCACGCATATACGTGTTGCCGTCTTGATCCGTGATATAAGCCATGGACTTGAAACCGCTGCCTGTAATTCTCTCGTCTCCACGATAGAAATCCACAGCCCATTGTTGGCCTTTGCGAATCACTACACGCAGTCCGCCGCTGATCAGCACAGTCTCGGAATCGTTTTCTTCAATCTTAACGTGATCTCCAGTACCTTTCGTGAGTTCGAAGACTGGACCGCGTTCTTGTACGCCATCATGATGAATAATCTTAACCCCTACCACACCTGGAAGCGGGGAATGAAATTTTACAGTAAGCAGGGTTGAATTCAGCGTCGCTGAACGCCCTGTGATTGGAGTTGTTTGAGTAATTGCTGTTAATCCATCTGGAGTCTTTTCTACAACATAATTTTGAACTGCACCGTTAATCGTGATACCATCACGCACCAGCCAGAGACCATCAGTAAATTTCATTGTGTACTTGCCACCTTTCAATTTGGTGTTTATAGTTGCATTATACCGATAAAAAATAAACAAAACTAATACTATATAGCTCATTTATAACACTATTTTGATGTTTTATCCGAAAGGAGTGGCATTTATGGACCGCACAACCCAGAGTTTGCTAAAAGAAGACAGAGTGCATGGCGATAGCATGTTTCCGCTTGCAGCTTATTGGATAGAATTACCGGCTGGAACACATGTCCTCGATACCCATTGGCATGAAGAAGCGGAGTTTTTTATGCTGCTCGAAGGAGAAATTCTGTTTCAGGTGGATACCGAATATTTCCCGCTTAAAGCCGGTGAGGCTGTATTTATCGAGTCTGGTGATATTCACGCTGCCTATGTACTGAACGAAGATACGCCTTGCAAATTTTGTGCGCTCGTGTTTCTTCCTGATCTTCTCGCTAGTGCCCAATATGATACGATCCAGCAGAACACCATCTTACCCCTTCAGGAGAAAAGACAAAGCTTTCCTCGCCACCTAACACCGGCTGTGAAATGGCAGCATGAACTTCTGCGACACTTAGAACGCATGATGGACGCCTACGCTGCGCAATCTCCCGGGTTTGAAGCTTTTATTAAAGGCACGTTACTCATCATGCTCTCGCTGATTGCTCCAGAGGATCGTTTTGTAAACCGCAGCCAGCTGGATGACGCTGATACTACTAAGATCAATCGACTTAAGAAGATTATTCTCTATATTCAGGATAACTATCAGGAGCCGATTAGAACTCGGGACCTCTCCGACCTTATCCCCATGAGTGAAGGACAGTTCTGCCGTTTTTTCAAAGAAATGACCCGTAAGACTCCAGTAGATTACATTAACTCTTACCGAATTCGCCAAGCTGCCGATCTACTTCAACAAAGTAACAGAAAAATATCCGACATCGCATTCGAGGTCGGATTTGATAATGTGAGCTATTTTATTAAAGTGTTTCGCAGAGCGATGAAATGCTCGCCTTCGGAGTTTAGGAAGGGGTCCCGTTGACATCTTGTTGTTCGACTTCTATTCATCGGTCGCTTCTTGAATCCAAACTGTCATCTCACCAATCCCGCGGTTTGCCCAGGTAAAGTATGGGATGAATTTCAACTCCGCAGGTTCCATGCTCCAGAGAGAATCACTGCGGTATAGTTCATCCGCCCATTCCTCCGTGGGTTTCATACGCTGTCCGATTGCCCGAATCACTTTCACGCCTCCTGGGGAGCCCATCTGTTCTGAGATCATAAACTCCGTCTTCCGTGGAAGCTGAAGCTGATACAAACCTTTACCGTTATCCACCTGCTCCATGCAATATACGAACGGCCCGCGCTGCAGTGCAACTTTGCTAAACGTCTGTCTGACTTGCGGATGACTCTTCATAATCTGGACCGGCATAGAGAATGAGATTTCAACCTCTTCTCCAGGTTTCCATTCACGAGTCAGCTCGATATAACCATTCTTATCTCCTGCAAAATAAGTCTTGTTCCCTCCATCCACTGTAACCTCAGCTTGGTCGCACCATTCCGGCAGACGAAGTGCGAGCGTGAACTCACTGGTCTGTTCAGGAG
Organism: Paenibacillus sp. FSL R5-0923; assembly: GCF_038009145.1. Classification (NCBI taxonomy): domain Bacteria; kingdom Bacillati; phylum Bacillota; class Bacilli; order Caryophanales; family Paenibacillaceae; genus Paenibacillus; species Paenibacillus sp. FSL R5-0923. Next base: position 223,414 of record NZ_JBBPAT010000002.1, on the reverse strand, counting down.
TGATAATAAATCTGGATTTTCCTTCAGAGATGTATAGAGACTGTTGCTCAATTCTAACCGATGCCCCGTTTATTACGGCTTCCATCTGCCCGCCAATGTAAAGCTGCACATAAATAGAAGCATCTTGAACGGTATAAACATACTGTCCGAGCGAAGCCAGTAGACGAGAGACGTTCGGAGGGCAACAAGCACAGCTGAACCACCCCTGACGTTCGGCCTTCACATGGTTATAATTTTTATTTTTACCAAGTACCTCCGGATAGACCTCCAGCGGATTCACGTAGAAGAATTTCGTCCCGTCCAGTGACATCCCGCTGATTACGGTATTGTATAACGCCCTCTCCATCACATCTGCATATTTGGAGTCTTGGTGCAGACGCAGCATACGCTTGGCGAAAAATATCAGTCCAACTGATGCACAAGTCTCAGCGTAAGCTAAGTCACCTGGTAAGTCATAATCGGCAGTAAAAGATTCTCCTTGCTCCATTGAGCCAATGCCGCCGGTGATATACATTCGTTTATTGACGATGTTATCCCATAATTCGCAGCAAGCTGCCAGCATTCCAGCATCCCCGGTTTCAGCAGCGATATCTGCCATCGCTGTACACATATAAACCAAGCGTACCGCATGTCCTTCAGCCTTGCCCTGTTCTCTCACAGGCAGATGAGACTGACTGTACTGATGATCGTGAACCATCGACAATTGAGGAAAATGTAATCCTCTTCCCCTCTTCTCCCACTCCTGCTCAAAATAATGAGGTTTCTCCCCCCGCTGATCCAAGAAATAGCGACTCAGGTTCAAATACTTCTCATTACCTGTGGCATGGTACAGTTTGACGAGAGCCAGTTCAATTTCCTGATGCCCATCATAACCCTTCAGCTTCCCTGGCTCCTGTCCAAATACCGTATCTATGTAATCCGCAAACCGCGAAACGGCATCCAGCAGCTTTCTTTTACCCGTTGCCTTATAATAGGCTGTCCCAGCTTCAATCATATGCCCTGCACAGTATAGCTCATGGCATTCCGCCAAATTACTCCACTCACGACCTGGTTCCTTAAGCGTGAAATAAGTATTAAGATACCCATCCTCCCGCTGAGCCTTGACGATAATATCAATAACACCGTCTACGACCTTCTCCAGCACAGGATCACGTTTTTCCTCTATTAAATAGGCTGCTGCTTCTAACCACTTGGCCACATCGCTGTCCTGAAACACCATGCCGTAGAATTCGCCCTGCTCAAGTCCAGCGGCGATTTTAAAATTGTGAATGGCATGACTTGGCTCTGCACCTGGTATACGATCGTTCAGCGCCTCCCATTGATAGGGAACCATAACCTCACGCACTAGACGAATATATTCTGACCAGAACGGGTCCTGAATTTGATTTTTTCTTACCTCGTGTGTTGCAACTGACTGACTCATGTTAGAATCTCCTCTCTTCTCTGTAGGGTGTAAATTCACACTACATCTGGTCTATCCCTTGACTCCGCCAACCGTCAATCCTTCAATAAAGAAACGCTGGAAGAACAGAAACAGAAGTAAAATAGGCAGGATGGCTAGCACCGCACCCGCAATCAGCGCATCATAATTGTTACCTAGTGGGGACACAAATGAAGCGAGCCCAATGGGCAGAGTGAATTGTTCGGTTGTCCGTAGCACAATAAGTGGCCACAAGAAGTTATTCCAGCTGTTCATCGCTTGCAGAATCGTAATTGCACCAAAGGCCGGAGCCATCAGCGGCACCATGATTCTGAAGAAGATCCCGTATTCTGTGCATCCGTCTATTCGACCAGCATCCATGAAGTCTCGCGGTAGACCCAGTGCAAACTGGCGAAAGAAGAATATCGGCAGCGGCGCCACCACAAACGGCAAGATAACGCCCCAAATGGTGTTAATCAGCTTCAGTGAGATGGTCAATTTATAAAGTGGAAGAATAATAATCTCCACCGGAATCATCATTACAACAAGAACGAGCGTAAAGATCAGGCTCCGGCCTTTGAATCGGTACATTCCTAGCCCGTAACCAACCATGGAGGAGAGCAGCAAGCTCAACAATGTAAAGAGTGTTGTAATCACTGCACTATTCTTATACCATGCAAAATAATTACCTGCCGCACCCACACCTGAAAAAATACTCTTATAGTTATCCAAACTCATCAGATTGAAATCTAGCCTGACATTCAATCCATAGCGGAATAATTCTGTAGCCGGTTTAAGGGATGCTAGAAATAATGCATACAATGGAAACAGCATGAACACTGCAAGAATAAGGAACAAGAGTAATAGTAGTATGGAGGCCGCAGAAAATTTATTTTTTTTGTTATCCTGCATCATCTTATTCCTCCTTCTTAAACAAGCCGGTAAGTGTTAATTGCACCAAGCTGACCACCAGTGTAATTGCCAGCAGTGTAATGCCAATTGCCGCCCCAAAACCGAGATCGAAATACTGGAAACCTTGTTGATAGATGTAACCTACCATTGTAAGCCCGATATTTTGCGGCGATGGCTTACCCGCCCACAGCATATAGCTTTCTGTAAACATGGCGTAACCGCCATATATAGTAATCGTCACGACATACACCGTGATCGGTTTCAAAAGTGGAACCGTAATCCTCATGAATTTACGCATTTTACCTGCACCATCGATTTCAGCTGCCTCATAGAGTTCACCGGGAATACTCTGCAGTGCAGATAAGAAGTACAGTACATTAATGCCGATCCATCGCCAGCCCGCCAGCACAAGCAGTGCAAACATTGCTAGATTCGAACTATACAACCACTGCTTGCTCTCGAGCCCAAACAAATGAAGAATCGTGTTCATCAAAGCCCCATCCAATTCACCGAAAATGAGACGGAAGATCACCCCAGCAACAACTACGGAAGTCAAAGCAGGAATAAATATAGTCGATCTAAAAAAATTACTTGCTACCATTTTCTTCGAATTCAAAAATACAGCCAGCACCATCGGAACTGGTATCAGAAGAAGCAACGTCCAGAGTGTATACCTCGTGCTGTTAAACAACGCTGCCCCGAAATTTTCATTCCATAGCTTTTCATAATTATCTAAACCCACGAAGGATGTTTCTCCAGGTAATACTTCCTGAAAGCTCATGATGACAGCGTTAACCAGTGGATAAGCAAAGAAAATAAGAAAAGACAAAATAAAGGGTAACACGAATACATAAGGCGCTATTTTTTGCGAATTGCCCAGTTGATATCTTCGCTTTGTAGTGTGAACGATCTCCCTTTCTATTTGCATAACGTTACCTCCAGTCGGGTTAAATCCCCCCACATCCGCGGGTTCTTTCGTCTACTTATTGTCTGTCACCCCGGGTCTCGTACTCGCTCACTTATAACGGTACTCTTTATCGTGCAGGGGATGACAGACAACCAATAGAACATGATGCTTTATGATTCCTACTTCAGACTGGCCTGCACGTCTTTAAGTACTTGGGCCGGATCTTTCAGATCTTTAAAAATTTCTGGCATCGCCTTATTGCGAACGGCATCAAATACTTCAGGTGATTTCTCACGGATATTGACTGGAGCGATCTCATCTTTAACGCTAATGAGCGTATCAAAAATATCATTCCCAAAATAATCAGTGAATTTATTCGCTTCTTTCATCGCCGGATCTGTCCATACATCCGTACGAATCGGGTCAAACCCGAGCTGCTTCCAAATTTGAATGTTGCCTTCTTTAGACAATTTGGCATAAGACAAGAATTTCTTTAGTAAAGCCTCTTCTTTGGTTTGGTTCGTAATAGAAGTTGCTGTACCGCCCATCCCTGCTGAACGATTACCGCCTTCTTCCCATGCTGGCATTGGACGAATAATCACTTTTCCCTTCAGATCAGGAATATGGTCTGTAAAGCGATTCATAAACCAGAAAGGCATAAATACTGAAGCTGCACTGCCGGAATCCATGTATCCAAAATACTCCTCAGTATCGTGACCCGCGCCCGGAGCTACAGCAGCAACACCCTCCTTCACTAGCTTTTGAAAGAACTCCATCGTCTTCACATTAATCGGATTGTCAACGGTTACATTTCCGTCCGCATCCACTTGGTCTGAACTCTGTTGACTAATCGCTGGCCACCAAGACCAGTTTCCGTTCCCTTCAAAGGTAATCATCGGCTTGCCTGTTTTCTCAAGCACCTGTTTACCTGCAGTTTCCATATCACTCCACAGCTTAATATCATCTGCGTTCACACCAGCTTGATCCAGGATTTCCTTGTTGTAGTACATTACAGTTGCGCCTACATGATAATCAATCCCGTAATAAGTGCCGTCTTTACTGTATATGTCTACTCTCGATTTGACGATATTTCCGAGCTCAGGCTCCAGTATGTCGTTCAGAGATACAAGCTGCGGTTTCCCTTTCATGAAATTCGGAAATTTACTTTGCTCAATATCAACTAAATCCGGTGCACCCACGCCTGATTGCAGTGCCAACAGTAGCTTGGTATGCATGTCATCATAAGGAATGGTTGTAGCTTCTAGAGCAATCTGTTCATCCGGATGACTTTCATTCCAGCTGTCCGCCATACTCTCATAGAATTTTTGGTGCGCATCCACAAAGGTCCAGAAGATGACTTTTTTCGGTTCCGACTTAGTGGCGGTATCTGTACTCCCCTTGCTTTCGTTCGTTTTTGCTGGCTGGTTGTTTGAAGTTTTTTCTTTATTTCCTCCACCGCAACCGCTGAGCCCCATAACTACAATCAACAATATAACCATCGTGAAAAGTGATGCCTTTTTCATTCAGCTTCCTCCTTGAATGATTTATATACTTAACCCCTTAGGGAGTAAGTTGGGTAGCGCTTACACAACGTAGCTTGTACCAAAGTACCGCTTCAACATTGTGCATTGGATTACATTATTACAACATTAAAAGGAAACGCTTTATTTATAATAATACATGTTATATCATGAAAATAAACGATCGATTACAACCTGATTATTAAAAATTACAACCTTTTGGAGGTGTAAGATGAGCTCCCCGATTCTCCACTTTATCACACCACCTATTCCTTATTTCATAGACTGTGGCCGTGCCCATTACGATGCTGGAGACTATCATATCAGTCGAAACTGCATCGGTGTGTTTGATCTCATCATCGTTAAGAAGGGCATCCTGCCAATCGCAGAGAACGATTTGCAGTGGGAATTAAAAGAAGGCCAATTTCTCATCCTTCGTCCAGACGCACATCATTATGGCTTCGCCCCCTGTCCTATAGAAACCGAAATCATTTGGATTCATTTTCAGACCTTTGGTAGCTGGAAAGAGTGTCAGGATATGAACGAATGTCTGGATAATCAGAGCGAGCTCATCGAGAACCATAAACAGAAAGCATATTTGAATCACTGTGATGTATGTTCGATCTTTATTCCGAAACATATGGAGATCTCACAAAAAGCAATGGAGGTGCTGGAGTTCTTTTTTCAGCTGGAACAGGAGCCCCAGTCGATGCGTAACTGGAAGCGTCAAGCCTCCTTCCAACAGTTCCTGCAATTCTTAGACCGTGATCTTGCAGAGGCGTCAGATGCAACCGCCATTCAACTGGCTGAGAAGATTGAGCTGTTCATTCGGCAAAACTACACACGTGAGGTGACCAACTCCCTCCTTCAAAAGGAGCTCAACTATCATCCCAACTACCTCGCCAAAAATATGCTGAAAATATACGGTGTAACGCCTATGGGATACCTTCTGTCCTATCGCCTGGAGCAATCCAAAAGACTGTTAATCCAGACCTCCTGGTCCATTGCACGTATTGCTGAAGAGGTTGGCTTTCATCATATTACTTATTACTCTTCCTGCTTCTCCAAGAAAGAAGGGATCTCTCCCTCAAATTTCAGACGAAAATTCACCTGTAAATAGACAAGAAGAAACGGTTGACGCCCTTAAAAGGACGTGAACCGTTTCTTCAATTAATCACTTAAGCACGTTGCAAGCGAATAACATTCCAAGATAATTTAGATAAGGACGCCGTGAGGTGCCCGTCGACCGCTTTTGCATCCCCACGATCATGTGGTGTTACCATAGCTTGCTGTGCTACTGTATTTACTGCTTTTACATCCGCGTTCTCCAGCACGGTATGCTGAATCACACGATATCCCTCAAATCCTCGAATATCACATTCCAGCAGCAACATGTCTTCCAGACTTTTATTTACCGCAAAAATAACCAGTTCCTCATTCTCTTCGTTATAAACTACACTGGAATCTAGCAGCGGTACATCCGTATAATCCTTACTGTCATATAAAGGTGAAGACACGATAGGATGCAGCACCGTTCCCCGGCCATACAAGGACGTATGCATATAGGGATAGAAAATACTTTGACGCCAAGCTAAGCCTCCACTTACGGTCATTATAGGTGCAATCACATTAACCAACTGAGCCAAGCAAGCAATCTTTACTCGGTCGGCATTGTTCAGTAGCGTGATCAACATACTTCCGACCATCAGTGCATCTTCAAATGTATACTGGTCCTCCAGTTGAGCTGGTGCTACTTGCCAAGGGTCAATCTGCTTGTCTGACTCCAGGGTATGAAACCAGACATTCCATTCATCGAAGGAAAGATACATCGTCTTCTTGCTGCGTTTTTTTGCCTTGATATAATCACATACAGCGACGATTTCTTTTATAAAAAGATCCATATCCAGTGATTTAGCAAGATAGTTTGCCGTATCGTTCTCTGTATTTCCGTAATAGGTATGCAGGGACAGATAATCAACCTGCTCATAAGTATGATCCAGCACAGTAGCCTCCCACTCAGCATAGGTAGGCATGGAACGGAATGAACTTCCGCAAGCCACCAGCTCTATGCTCGGATCAACCAGTCTCATCGCTTTAGCGGTTTCGCTTGCTAGTCTCCCATATTCGGTTGCTGTCTTCTGGCCAATTTGCCAAGGACCGTCCATCTCGTTGCCAAGACACCAAGTCTTAATGCCATGCGGCTCCTCGAAGCCATGAGATCTTCTCAAATCGCTATAATAAGAGCCAGAGGAATGATTGCAATATTCAAGCAGATTTCGTGCCGCATCTACGCCTCTCGTCCCTAGATTGACCGCCATCATAACATCCGAACGGATTCCTTTTGCCCAGCGAATAAATTCATTCGTGCCTACTTCATTGGGTTCTGTCGTTCGCCACGCTAATTCCAGTCTTCGAGGACGATCTGCTACTGGTCCTACTCCATCCTCCCAATTGTAACCGGATACAAAATTACCTCCAGGATAACGAATCATCGGCACACCAATCTCTCCGATCATTGAAGCTACATCTTGCCGAAATCCGTGTTCATCTGCTGAAGGATGGCCCGGATCATATATCCCTCCATATACCGCACGGCCCAAATGCTCAATGAACGAGCTATAAATTCTAGGATCTACCTCAGCCAGTTTGAATTCCTTTTCTATGGTCATCTTGGCCTTTTTCGACATGGTCATCACTCTCTCTCGTCTTTAGTTATGTTGATTAGTTCCACTACTTAAACAATTACAACCTACAAGTAAGCGCTATATAACTAATATTAACAACATCAGTGTGGAATGAATATCAAGATATTGAACTACTTTTTTAAAATTTCCAACCACAATTTCTTTATTAATTCTTCCTGTTCATCTACCGATATATTATAGATAGATCTTATCGTCGTAGGAGGAGAATGAGCTATGCATATAACGAATATGACCTCTGCTATGGGAACGAGACTTAATGTAGCTGTTAGTCACCAAACTAACGATAAAACCATAAATTCAAACAGCAAGACAAGTGGTAGCGGAGACCACTTATCGATAAGCAAATCTGCAAAAGCAGCTTTTCAAAATCAATCTAAAATGAGCGGAATGGTTGATTCTCTACTTAAACAAAAACAGAGTATCATCGATAGCAAGAACAGCCTAATTGAAAGAACCACCAAAAACTCACATAACCTTGATTCTATTCAAGATCAACTTAAGGAATTCGATAAACAGCTCCAAACGATTGACCAACAAATTGCGAAGTACACCTTTGAAGAGCAACAAAAGAACTTAGAAAAAGCTCAAAAAGAAGATCTATCGGATGAAGCTCGTTCTACTCATTCTGCAACAGCCAAACGTGAGCAGTTATCCAAAATCGAAGATAGAATATCGGAAATGAATGAAACGTTAGGCGATACCATAAAAGACACCGGAGATAAAATTAAAGATCAGGAACGGACTGAGAAATTAGCCACCTACCAAGAAATTCAGCGTTTAGCCGAAGATTCTGATAAGTCGCAGCTAGAAATACTAATCTAACAAAGACAAAATCTCTATATAGAAAAAGCAATCGGACCCCTACCACATCAAAGGGGTTGCCGATTGCTTTTTTATATGCAGATGATGTTATCTTTCAACTATTCCTTCCGAATCACGATAAAGCAGGTGCTGTCTGGCAAGGCCACTTCCTGTCCGCTCTCATCCATGAACCTTATTCTATCGCGCAGCGCTTCGGTATAACCTTCTTGCAAGTAATGCCGGAAGACTTCAATCTTCGCCTGCTTTCCTAAAGTCTGTTCAATAAATGAGGCAAACTCCGTAGGGGTAAAATAACCAAACTGTTCCTGTACTTCATGAATGTAAGCCTCTTCGCCCCAGGTATACGTATATAAAAACTCCATGGCATCATTAACAGGCATGAGTACTTCTTCTTCCCCTAATCTCTGATACTGAAGCTGACGTCCGGCAAAATCCTTCGCATAACGCTCCAGCCACGCCATACCGTCCTCCTCCAGAAAGCGAACTTTCCGCAGCAATGCTGTGGGTTCGGTCATAATCCCATCACGAATAATGATAGCCCCGCCCACTGACAATACATCAAAAGCACTTCGCAGGGCGGCCGAGACGGTATCATGATTGAACTTTTTACCATTAAGCGGCACATAAGAATATAGCTCATGCAAAATCGAAGAAAAGATTACCGTACCCACCGTTCCAGCCTCTACGAAATCTTCAAGGTTCAACGCATCTCCCTGCAGGACCTCCCACTGACGACCTTCCCGTTGCTTGCGCTGCCGCAGAGCTTCCACTACATTGTTCGATATATCAATGCCGATAGGGGTAACCTCTGGCATCCGCTCTTCCAGCAAATCCAGCAGCACACCGCCGCCAGGGCCGATATCCAGCACTTTTTTCCCAATGACATGCTCCAGAATCACCGCCTTATAATCTGCGGTATTATTCATTTGACTTAAGTAGGTATCTTCATTATGAAAACGGTCGAAGGCGTCTCTGCGTAGCTCGAACAAGTCGAATAACAGCAACACAGCACGTTCATACAAGGGCGATTTTTCAGCTTCCATACAGAATTCGATCAGCTTCTCTGCCGCTGCCGAGAATAGAAACTGAAAAAACACCGTGTCTGGCAGATGTTCCTTAGCGTATGGACGAAGCATTAGATGAGGATTCTCATCAGGTAAAGTCCCTTTTTCGATATCCTCCCATCTAAGCTCCGATAAATATTTTTCTATAATCCGCTTCTTATAAACATTGATCTTCTTAACACCCTTGTAGTCATAGTAAATGCTGTTCATAACCTGCTCGAAGCTGATATGGCGTAGGGGTTCATTCTGAGCCCTTTGGGCTGCAAGCACCATCACCTTCAGAAATTGCTCCAACGAGAAGGTCTGCATTGCAGATTCCACATACCAGAAGATAGTGTTACTTAAAGACTCCAACCGTTCCGCATGGAAGCCTTCCTGTGTCAGCTTTGCCCACTCCGTAGTGAAATCCTCTCCTCTAGAGATCGGACCTAGCCGCATTCTGCGCAGTCTTTCTTTCATCGGCATTGGACTAGCAAGTTCACCGGATGCAATCAGAGTGATAAGCTGTTTCACTTCATGCTCTACATTCAGCCATAGCTCGGGAGATACAGCTCCGATGATGCAATGATTGAGTACGGTTAGCAAGCGTTCAAGTTCCTCGGCAGTCAGTGATTGTTCCTCCACAAGATCACGAAGCGGCTTATTTACTTCCGGAGGCACCTCCCCACGGATTTGCTGTCCTATCAGTCCATGGGTTTCAATAAGCCGATGAACCAGTGCGCTTTTGTCAGAGACCGTACCGCTCAAATGTTTCCCGTATAACTGCGCGGAGCCAATGTTATGTACAAAACAGTTAATGCCTTCCTCCTGCCAAAGTAACCGCTCCTTCAATGTGCCACCCTTAGCTGCTTCTGACCAGATTAATGTTTCTTCCACAAGCTCTTTGATCCAAATCGAACGGGGAAGCTGGTCTAGCAGCTGCAAACTGCGTTCCACATAATCCAGCACGGGATTCTTGCGGTCCAACTCCTCCAGAGATTCCACACGCTCCAAATTTACAATCTGCTCCTCGGCTTGGACAATAAGCTTCAGCCAGAGGTTATCCTCCAAATGATCTTGTATTCCTTCACGGTATAAGGTGATAGCTTCCAACGATTTCAGCATATACTCCTCCTTCGCTCCAAAGTGGAGACTATATAGACTTATTATTATATATACACTCCCGTTAATTAAAAAACAGAACCAGGATTCATGAAATTGCCATGTCCCGATTCTGTTTATATTCCAATCCTCAAGTTCCGAACCGTTGCCGATATCCGCACTTGCGGCACAGCTCTTCTACTGCCTCTCTACGAGAGAACCCGTAAAACAGATTGTTCGCTCGCTCACCCTCTACGATTTCTGAGAATGGAGTCTCATGAATGTTGCCGAGGTTAATGACTCCTTCACCATCCAGACAGCACGGTACAACGGTACCATCCACAAGGATTGCCGCTTGGCTGCGTAGTGCATGACAGAACCCTTTTCCGTCATCTTCCGGCTCGTTCAGTGCAGGCCAACGGAACTCATGGTCCTGATTGAGATATACCCGTGGGGCAACCTTGACGCCGCTGCCAGGTACAACCTTTTCTTCGATCTTGAAATCAAGGTTAAAGGCTTCCTCCAGCACAGCAAGAGTCTCACGGTTCCGATTCTTCTCCAGATTGGTCAGATTATCCTCCGTCAAATTCCACAGCCGGAAGGAAATAATGACCCCTTGCGCGGAGGCTTCCCGTACAAAAGAAATAATCTCCGACAAATACCCTTCGCGGTTCTCAGATCCTTCATGCCCATCAAAGCTATGCAGAGAGAAGTTCATCTGTCGAAGTGCAGGTTTGCCGAGAATCTTAGGGCCAGCCTTATGAATTAACGTACCATTGGTAGTAATATTGACCTTGAACCCTTTGGCATGTGCCGCATCCAGCAGCTCACCAATCTTGGGATGCAGCAATGGCTCACCTTTTACGTGAAGGTAAATATGATTACTATGTGGCTTAATTTCATCTAATATCGTATTAAAAGTATCGAGCTTCATAAAGTTCTTCGTTCGGGCGGTTGGTGGACAAAAGCTGCAGGCTAGGTTGCAGACGCTTGTTATCTCAATGTATACCTTTTTAAAAGTCTTCAAGTGCTGCTCCCCATTCTATTTATAGATCTGCGGCATAGCGGAGGCCGATCTGTGCTCTGGCTTCCTCCATAACTTCTGCTACTGCCAAGGAATTGGCATGTGTATTAACTCTGCTTTCCCGTTCACCATTCTTAATTAAGTTGATAAATTCCTCAACCTCATAATACATAGACTCGAATACCTGAGGCTGCGTAAGCTCCTCGACGGTTCCGTCGCGATAATGAATCTTTACTTGGTAAGGTTGGTTGATCTTATCGATCACCATTGTACCACTTTCCCCTTGAATCTCAGCTGGCAAATAGGAATCAGCGATCTTGGAATGCATCACAACTGCATCCATATCATCATATTGCATGACAATACTTCCTTCTCCATCCACTCCAGAAGAGAGCATTAGACCCACAGCCTTTACAGACTTCGGTTTCCCGAATAACACTACCATAGGATACAAGCAGTAAACACCAAGATCCATCAACGAGCCATTAGAGAAGGCTGGGTTAAAAGCATTTAATACCGTTCCCTGTCTATAGGCGTCATATCTCGATGAGTATTGACAATAGCTTGCAAAATAACGACGTACTTGGCCAATCTTATACAAATTGTCTCTGATCACTCCGAAATTCGGCATGAAGGTCGATTTCATTGCTTCTACCAACAACACATCATTGTTCTGAGCGGCTTCAATCATTGCTCTAAGCTCCGCACTGTTTGAGGCAGCTGGTTTCTCACAGAGCACATGTTTGCCATGATTTAAGCACATAATCGCCTGCTCAGCATGCATGGAGTTCGGGCTTGCAATGTAAATAGCATCGACATCTTTACTGGAAACCATATCTTCCAAATTCGTATAAATTGTAGCTCCAGCATATTTTGCAGCAAAGGCCTGACCTTTCTCCATTGTGCGGGAGTACACGGCTGTCAGGATAAAGTCCTCATTCTCCAAGCCGGCTTGCACGAAGCGGTCTGTAATAAAGTTTGTTCCAATGACCCCGAAACGAATTGTCATGATAATCCCGTCCTTTTTAGTTCTTACTAAAGCTCTATATGCTATTTTCTCACTCTCAGGGTAGTCATGTCTACTTTTCAGGACAAATTTCCGACAAATTCCGATAGATCCACCTTGTGAAAAAAAGCACCACTCCTTCATCTTTTGTCGATATCAAACTATTCATAGTAAACAGCGACATTATTTGTCGAAAGATGCAGTAAAGAGGCTCCCATTCTTAACTTAAGAACAGGAGCCTGCTGAGCCATATGGATTTACAACTTATTTATAAAAAGCCTGCAATTGACGCACAATTTCATCCTTGTCATGATCCACTACGGTTTGGTGCTGTGGCATCTCGAACAACGCTTTAATTTGTGCCGGGAATTCCTGCTTAATGTCAATCAGAGTAATCGCCTCATCAAACTTAGCTGGATGTGCGGTCGCAAAAGTAATCCCTATCTCATCCGAGCCATTAAAAGCTTCGTAAGCTGCGATTCCACATGCAGTATGCGGATCAAGTAGGTAGCTATATTCTTTTTGATATTTAGCAATTGTATTCAAGCATTGATCATTCTTCACGCCAAGCGCTGCAAAATCCTTCTGCACCTGCTGAAGCGCCTCGCCTTCAACCGTAATCTTGCCCTCGGTTTGCAGCTTGGACATATACGCGGATAGTTTCTCGGAATCCTCGCCTACCAAATAATATAGATAACGCTCAAAATTGCTCGCCACTTGGATATCCATCGAAGGACTGTATGTGCTTGTGAAGCTGCCCGGTTTGTATTCACCCGTGTTCACGAAACGCTCCAAGATGTTATTTTCATTCGTAGCAATAATCAGTTTGTTAATTGGTAATCCCATTTGCTTCGCCAAATATCCGGAGAAAATATTACCGAAGTTGCCGGAAGGCACGCTGATGTTAATCTTCTTCTCGCTGCTGCCATCGACATGCAGATACGCATAGAAATAATAGACAGTCTGCGCCAGAATACGTACAAAGTTAATGGAGTTGATCGCACGCAGATGATAGCGACTCTTAAAGTCGAGATCCGCGAACAGATCCTTAATCACCTTCTGGCAATCATCAAAGTTACCATGAACAGACAGGTTCAGTACATTACTGTCATCAACCGTAGTCATCTGCAGCTCCTGCACTTTACTAACCTTACCATGCGGATGAAGAATACAGATCTTGATTCCTTCTTTGCCGCGGACACCCTGAATCGCAGCCGCCCCAGTATCCCCCGAGGTTGCTCCGAGGATGTGGATGATCTTGTTCTGCTTTTTGGAAATATACGAGTACAGCTCACCCATAAACTGCAGTGCTACATCCTTGAAGGCAAAAGTAGGGCCATGGAACAATTCTAATACATACAGGGAATCATTCACTTGGTGAATAGGTGTTACTTCTGGCGTGCGGAAATTGCCATAACTGGTATTGACCATGTCCTGCAAATCTTCTAAAGGAATCTCATCATTAGTGTAATAGGCGAAAATCTTCAGGAACAATTCCTGATAGCTAAGACTTCTCCACTCTTCTAAAGTAGCTGCTGAAACGACAGGAATCTCGGAAGGAACCATCAATCCGCCGTCATCGGCAAGTCCCATCAACACCGTATCGATAAAGCCTTTAGGTTCCACATTGCCTCTTGTGCTTATATACTTCATGCTCATCCTCCTGAACCCCTCATATACTATATATAAATATAAGTTTCACTTAATCGTTGCCTGTTTTCCCTATATACTACCACGTTTACGCGCTAAAGTCCGTTAATTCTTTGTCTTATTTTGCAGCTCTTTCCAGACAGTTTTGTTGCTGTACTGCCGTTCCGTGCTGACATCCTTGCCGAACCATTCCGGCGCCTTGAAGCTTTCCGCTTCCTCCAAAGATTCAAATTCAACCTCCAGAACGGACAATTTCAGCTGAGAATAGACGTCGATCTCAACCGTTGTGCCATTCCACACCGCCGTAATCCGCTCTTTGACCAAGGCTACCGCATTAACCGCCTCAATCATCTGATTATATAAACCCTCTGAGATAAAATATTCGATCTCTTCGCGTTTGATCCCTTTGCCATCCTTAAACGTGTGTGTATACGTTACCTCACCTGAGTCCAGATCCGTAATTTTACGCACACGCAGCTCTTGTCCGCCGTCTATCGCCAGATAGGTCTGATCGATATTATGCCGGGTCACAATCTTCAATTCGCCTTCTTGAATAAGCTGCTCCGGAAATTCCGGCAGCAGAAACTTGCGTTCGATCTCCAAAGCCATGATGTTTCGCTCCTCTTCGTGCCATTTATTTTATATTAATAATCATCATAGGGGTGAGACAAACCCAAGTCAATGTAGATTATGGGGAAAAAAGTCTTGTTCTTATCGAATTACCTCAATAATAGAAACAGCGGCAGTCATGGACGTGGAGACAAAGCCCTAGACTGTCGCTGTTTAGTTGAGCAATAGTTACCCGTTAGCTTAACGAATAGTGGTTAATTTTACGCTGCCTAAAGATTTCCTAACAAAGCGGACATATTTTTTTGATTTTCTGCAAGCCAAATCATTTCCTTCGCAAAGCGAGCTGGCGGTACACTATGTTGATCCATGTTAGCATTAATCCACCATGTGCTTTCCATATACCACAACAACTGTAATGAATGTGTTAAATAGCCCTCTACCACGTCGCGTTCCTCACTGTACCCTTCCATAAACGCCGAAGCCAGGGAGACATCTAAATTATCATCTAAGGCACATGACATCACAGCACGAGCTACATCAAGCTGCGGATAGTCATATTTTAGTCGATCAAAATCTAGAATTGCAGATAATCCGTTATCATTAAATAAAAGATTATCTACCCAAAGGTCACGATGTGCCCATCCTGTTTGAAGTAATTCGAGTGGTTCTATATTCATTTCTTCAGTAGCTTTAAATTGAGTTTCTATCTCAGCAAGCAGCTGAGGTTTACCAAGTCCCTTAGTCTTTTCCCAAACGGAGTTCCAATGTGCTAAGCGCTCCTCACGACTTGGAGGAATAAATTGCGGACTATTTTTAATGCCAAGTGTCCCGTCATTTAACAATCGATGCATTTTTCCTGTTGCTCGACCTAAATCATATATTTGATGGACATTGATTTTACCTGGTGAAATTAGTTTTCCCTGGCAATACTCCATCACCAGGAAGCGTTCTCCATTATCAGATTCAAGCAAAATACTTTCATTCTGTGATAACACTTTGGGGCACGCTAGATCTTGGTCATACAATCTAATCTGTTGAGAAAGTGCTAACAATATCTCCTCTGACTTATATAATTTATATCTTTCTTTGTTGTATTGTTTAAGTAACAATTCCCCTGCATCCGTCGTAACTTTCCACTTTAAGTTTAACCAGCCTCGTTTTATCGAAGTAGTTTCAATTACATTCAAACCGAATAAACGATGAAATGTTTTTAGTAGGTCATCCAAGATCATTTCCTCTGTTAATATTGTCTCCATCTGGTCAACTCCTATATTTATAGTGTATAAGTTTTTATTCCTTATGGAGACCTATATAACCTCTGGGATTAAATAATCAATCTGTTATTAATTTTGAATACATATTGAGATCTATAAACTTCCCGTTTACTCTTTCATACCTTCTTAAGGTTCCCTCAAACATAAAGTTCAGCTTTCGCAAGACTTTTACTGAATTCACGTTTTCGGGTTCCACTTTTGCTTCGATTCGATTCAGCTTCAAAGTTGAGAATGCGTAATCTAACAAAGCACTTATAGCTTCTGAAGCATAGCCTCTTCCCCAAAATGCTCTAGCAATGTCATATCCAATCTCCGCTTTCTCATTTTCAAAGTCTAAGGAATTAAAACCACAAGAACCTATGATTTCATTGGATTCCATTTCAATTATAGAGAAACGAATAGCTTTGTTATTTAGAGAAAATTCATCAAGAAGTTTTATCATATCTTTTGCCTGATTTTCATCAGTAAAACTATCAATATTCATGAACTTGGTAACCTCTGGATCAGACCAAATTTTAAACAAACTTGGCGAATCCGATACCTTCATTTTTCTTAAATGTAATCGTTCTGTGTGTAACTCTGTAGTTAACATTATTTTTACCTCCATTAAATTTTAATAGTTGGTTTAAAAATAATGATCTCTGCGCATAGTTCAGTCCCTTCATTTTTCATTCCCCATTAGAATATCACACCATCGTTAAAACGAATAATATACCTCTTTTCCCTCAAGAAAATCGAGGCATAGGGTACTGCATATTTTGGAGGCATGCTCTTTTATCCAACCGTTCCTCTCAGAGTCATGAATAAAAAATACGTAACTAATAAAAATATCCATAAATATTTGTCCTTCAATGTACCGAATCTCATCAAGCGAAAAGCTTGATTTAGAAGCATAACCCTCCAAAAGCGTTTTGCGCAGCTCACTTTTCAACATGGAAGATGCAGAGCCCAAATCAAACAGGTAGTAACCATAACCAAATAAACAATAATCTATTAAGATAGGATTTTGTTCTGACACAACGACATTGCCCAGTTGAAAATCAGCATGAATGAATCCCCATGAGTTGTCCCTAGCGTCTAGCTCTGCTAATTGTTCTTTTACTACGAGTAGAACGCTACTAATAACTTCGTAATCCTCCTGATTAAGGGCTCCTTTGTCTGTTCCCTCTCCAAGTTCTATTAAAGTTTCATCAATCTTTGTGACATTGTATACAGGTCTATGTAACTCCAAGGGCATTAGCGTTCGTGAGAATTCATGTAAACTAGCAAGATTTCTACCTAATCTATAAACAATCTGTTCAATGTTATCTTCATCTTGGGTTAGCGTCGAGCCTTCGATCCATTCTAAAAGAGTGGCCAAACTAGTACCAAATTGCTCCGAACTATATTCAGTAACCAGTTCCCCTTTTTGATTTAGAACAGGTCTTTGAACTTTTAGTATGTTCTTCTGATCGATTTCTCGCAGAAAAAACATTTCTGCCTGTAATCCATCTCGGGTATGTTGTAAGCCTGAGAACCCTTCAGATATTGGTTTATGTATACGTAACAAATAATTCTTGTTATCCGTTTTGTCGGTCACTTTAAATGTAATATTCTCATTATGTCTAATGAATTCAATGATGGGATCGATGAACGAATACTGCAGCAATACTTTCTCAGCTTCAATGATCATAAGACTTCCCTCCTTCAAATCTAGAATATTCTTTATATTGTACCTGTTGCTCGTTGTATTTTGTTGGAATTAATAACTATATTTAAAAAGTATCCTTTTGAATATCTTCTATAAAAAAATAGAGTTACATATTAGTTCTCTAATACGCAACTCCATTAATATCATTATTTATTCATAGCGTTAATGTAATATCAATACACCAAAGCCTTCCATAGTAACCTCACCCGATAACGTTGTCCCGCTCAGTAAATCCATTTTGGTCTCATGAAGATGGATCGCGACAGGAGCTTCACTATAATTAAGCAAAAAAGTATAACTGGAAGAAGTCCCGTTACGAACTTGCAGCTCTACATCTTCAGGGAGCACCAGCCAATCTACTGGCGACTGCAGGCTGACTTGATCTATGATTATGGACGCTGCTTGTTCATTAAAGACTGCTCCGTAATACCAAACCTCGCCTTTGCCACGACGATTTCTTGTAACCGCCGGTTTTCCCGCATAATAGTCCGAGGCATAGACCGCCATGACTTCGACCGAATCATCCTCAATCCGGAGAATATCATTAAAATCATCTGCCCCAGTAACCCCTTCTGCCGCACCCGACCAGCTAATCGTCGTTGGCTGACGACTACCTTTAACCATTGTGAATTCTTCGACTGTGATCCCGCATAGATCTCTAGCAGCACCTGGGAAAGGACGCATATAGCATTGGCCGCGTTCATCCTTATAGCCGGTTCTGCATCCGAAGATCAGTTTTCCACCTTGCTGAACGTATTCATCCAGAAGCGACGCTGTCTCATCTGTCATAATTGCCGGGTGAGGATAGATAAGCACATCGTACCGTGCGAGCTCTTCCAGCGTCGTCTTTTTGCGTAAATAGAGTACGTCATTCGGGATATGCTTCCGCTGGAGTGCCTTGTACCACTCCTTATTGCTCTTCCACATAAATGGACCATGCCACACATCATACTCTCCATCCCACTCATTAGCATAATCACGAACAATAGCAACGTTAGCCTGATTACGGGTGCCGATAAGTGCTTGCCCTGCCCCCGCCAGCTCTTGACCAATCTGTCCCGCTTCCCGTACTCTTCGGTTCGGCTGGTTATGGTAGTCGTTAATGCCATGCCAATAAATTTCATTGCCCATCGTGGCTGTCCGCCAGCGGAAATACAGCACCATATCTGCGCCATGAGCGATCGATTGATAGGTCCATAACCGCATCTGTCCCGGCTTCGGAGATGGCATATCCATCCGGTTCACCCAGCCACCCGGTCCCGACTGCTGCTCCATAATACAGAAATTAGGGGAAATAGAACGGACAATAGATAATGAAAGTCCCCAGCCTCTGTCATTCAGCGGATTCCGCTCATTCGGATCATAAAAAATAGTCGAGAACTGCGGATAGGAATCATAGCTGAAGAAATCCAGTAATTCATCCGTCAATTCATGGCTGTCGAGATGCCCGAACAGACCGTTCGTTGTTACCCACTGCTTAGGGGCAAGTTTACGGATGATGTCCGCTTGGTTTTCGGCAAAAGAAATCGTATTAGCCGATATAAACCGCTTTTCATCCAAAGCCTGATGGGGATTGGGCTGCTTGGGTGACGGGGTAGGACGCGGAAGATACACCTGAGACCAATCACTATAACTCTGATTCCAAAAAACAGCCCCCCAAGCCTCGTTTAGCCGCTCAAGCGTGACATATTTCTGCTGCAGCCATTCCCGGAAAGCCTTATGGTCACTCTCTGAATAAAATTCACTGATCTCGCAGTTGAGCTCATTATCAATTTGCCAACCGACCACACCTGGATGATTGCCATAATGTTCAGCCATCTGTTCCGTAATCCGAGCACACAGCTCACGGTATTTGGGGCTACTGTAATTATAATGACGGCGCATGCCATGCTGAAGGGTAACACCTTCATACGTCACGTTTAATACTTCTGGATACTTATGGGTCAGCCAAGCTGGAGGTGTTGCCGTCGGCGTACCGAGCACAACCTGAAGACCATGTTTATGAGCTAAATCAATCGCCCGATCAAAGAGCCCAAACTGAAATTCACCCTGGACTGGTTCAAAAATAGACCAAGCAAACTCCCCAATCCGAATGATTGTAAAGCCTAGTTCTCGCATCCGGCGATAATCGTCCTCCCACATGCTTTCCGGCCAGTGTTCCGGATAATAACAGACGCCAAGCTCGAATTTTTCTGTTGCGACAGGTTTCTTCATGATTACCTCCAAAGTATTAAAAATATGCTTTTAGTATTTTATAATTCTATTGTAGTATCAGTATTAATAAGGCTTATATAACAAAATATTGCGATCATATAACTATCTTGCGTTAATTACCTTAATCCAACTAGCGCTCTGATGCGCGACAGAAATGAGTGCCATATAACATGAAGAAACAATGGTATTTGTCGACGCCAGCTTTTTCAAAATATGTCTGTTATCCTGAATTTTTGGGACATTACAGTCACTTTCCACAGCATACCGAGAGAAGAAGCGAAGGATTCCTGGGAAGCTATAACCTGCATTTAATCTTTGGTGGGGAGGGTTATGTATTCCATGAGGGCGAACGTATTCCGATGAGCAGAGGACGAGGGTTTCTTTACCCTAAAGGGGCCTACCAGCAGTACGGCTCTGATCCCGGAGAGCCTTGGGATGTTCGTTGGGTTCATTTTAGCACTCAAATTGTACTCCCCTTATTAGAAGAAGTGGACCAGTCTAGTGCATACCTGTTCACTTTTGATTTGGACGCTAAGCTGGACGAGCTATTCGAGGAAATGTACTTGCTGAGCGCTTCCTATGTAACACGTAGTGAGCCAAGGCTATCCGCGCTTCTGTATGAGCTTCTAGTGAAATTGCTACAGAATTCCGAACCGCTTCACGGCTCAGTACCGCACGAGGTCAGGCAGTCTATCCGCAGTGCCGCAGATATCATTCATGTCGAATGTGCCCGTCCTTGGTCACTGGAGTCGATGGCAAGACTAACCGGGTATAGCAGCTATCATTTTCTACGGCTGTTCCGAATGGTTATGGGCAAAACACCAAACCGTTATTTAACGGATTGTCGACTGGCCAGAGCCAAGCTTCTACTGGTTTCTACTGGACTCTCCATTGCTCAGGTTGCGACTCAGTCCGGTTTTGCCCAGTCCAGCTATTTCATTAAAGTGTTCAGAACGTTCGAGGGGATGTCCCCCGTAAAGTACCGTCAGGCTTTTGGATCATAATTCCTTAAACGAGAAAAAACCGAACGACAATCAGAGAAAACCCTGAAGTTCGTTCGGCTCAAACAGTCATTTACTTAGCTTCTTCCATAAATACTCTGAAGTTTTCTACGATCTCTTTTGCTTTAGTACGATATAAATAATGTCCTTCTTCAAATGTCAGCACTTTTCCATGTACAGAGTCTTTTACTTGCTTTTCATGCTCTGGTATCCATCTATCCGTTGCTGGTTGATTCGCTTGTATAAAGAAAATAAGAGGAAGATTTTTAGGAAATGTTAAGCTTTCAGCTGATTTAAAATTAGAATACATCATTCCAGCTTCATTTAATTGGGTGGGATTAAATATGTTTTTGCGATTGATCAGTCTCATTTGTTCTTTTGTTTTATCATCAAATGGTAGTTCAGCAATGGGGTCAGCACTAAATTTCATTTGCAATCTGATTAAACCTGATTTTTTGAGCAGATTTATAGTTCTTAATTCCGAAGCTTCGATCTTCCTCTCGCTTATCGATGGAACACTACTATCAAGCCCGACAAATGCACTCACTTCATTTTCATACTTGTTAACATAATCTAGTCCATATATGCCTGAAATAGAGTGGCCCATTAGAATATAACGGTCAATATTAAGAGCCTGTAAAGCTTCATGAATTTCACTTACAATATTCTCCGTGCTGCGCTCCTTTTTGGTCAGATCACTTAATCCATACCCAAAAGGCTCAATCATGACAACTTTGTAAAACGGCGACAGTTCATCTATTAATGCTTTAAAATCAAGAGCTGGCGCTGCTGTGCCATAACCCGGTAGTAGCACGACTGTTTCTTCACCTTTTCCTTGAATATAAACATTCATGTTTTTCCCATCTACGGGTACTAACTGACCATAGGGTTCTATTTTATTTTGTTCCGATTTATTGCTGATCAAATTAACTGTATAGACAATAGCGAGAAAAAGCACGATTGCGATGATTATTGCTCCTACTACTTTAAGTAGTATGTTTAGTATTTTACTTGTTCTCGTGCCCGCCTTCATTTTCATTCTTTCTTTTATTTCCACTCGTATCTTCTCCTGTCATCAGCTGTGTTTTGGACTAGCATAACTAACTGCTAAGCTAAGATTAACCAATGAAGATGTACTCTCTATGACGTTAACATGAACGGAGTATGAATAGGAAAAACAACATTTATACCAGCACACAAAAAAACAAACCAAGAGCCGAGCTCATGGCTTGTTTCCTTTTGAAATAAATTATCTCTCCTTAAGATTTACAGTAAATCTTCGCTCACAAAATCAACCATCGATTGAACCTTCAGTCCCTTAGGAGCTCCTGGAATCCAGTCCCTTCCATCGTTCCCGCGTTCCGAGAACGTTATCGTCTTGGGCTGCCCTGGGAGAAGATCAAAGTAATTGTCAGAGAATATTCCTTCATCTTCTGAGGTCAGGTATACGCCTCTAGCTAATACATCGCTTGTCACAGTGAAGCTTAGACCTCCGCTATCTGGAGTTTCCATTATGTTAATTACTGAACGCTGCAACCGAATTTCTTTTTCCGGGATAAAATAGTGCACCTTACGATCTATCATCTCGCCATTAGCCTGCAAGCTGATCTCAAGCAATACATCGTTCGATCCATGACCTTCTAACAGTTCCGTCACTGGAGACGAGAATACGATAGCCGCTGAATCGGCTCCCAGCTCAACGGGATGTGTCCACTCACGCAGTACCGAACCGTTAAACTGATACAATTTAAGCCCCAAATCAGCGGTGACTGCTGTTCTTAAATCAGATACGACATGAACGTCAATCCGCTCACGGTCTGTACCGTCAATAGACAACAGAACATCTTGAAAGCTTGAGCGCACGGTATATTGCAATGCTTTCCAGCGTCCGTTGTAATCCATCCCCGCCCAAGAGGCGACCGGCCAGCAATCATTCATCTGCCAGTATAAAGTGCCCATACAGTAAGGTTTATTTCTTCTGTGACTTTCAATCGCGATTCGAATCGCTTCGGCCTGCAGAATTTGACTCATATACAGAAATGCTTTAAAATCCTTCGGCTGCGGCAGATACATATCCATGTATTCCTTGATCAGCAGGTTTCCGCGTCCATTCTTCTGATGCGCCAGCATCACCTCTGAGGTAAGCTCCAAATCCTGCTCTTCAGCATAGCTCATTACGGTCTTTAGTTCCGGGAACGACTGGAATCCGTATTCACTCATAAAGCGGCCAACCTTGGTATTATAATTCTCAAAAGGCTCAATCCCGTGCCACACGCCCCAGTAATGCACATCCCCATCGCCCACAATCCGCGTCGCGTGTTGATTCATATCTCCAGTCAAATTCCGCATCGGTGAAGACGGCCAATAGTCCACACCTGGATGGAACGCGGCTACAGCCTCCGGTAGAATCCGGTGGAATATTTCCTCATAATCAGCCCACATTGTAGCTCTTTGCTCCGCGCTGAGTTTTTCTTTCCAGCCCCAGCCCATATTTTCCTCGAACTGTGACCAGGCCGAATCAATCTCGTTATTGCCACACCATAAGGCGATGCAGGGATGATTGCGCAATCTTTTGACGTTATACTCAGCCTCTTTCTTCACATTCGCAAGAAACGCTTCATCCCCCGGATACATGCTGCAAGCGAACATGAAGTCCTGCCAGACCAACAGCCCGTATTCATCACAGAGCTTGTAAAATATCTCCTCTTCATAAAAACCGCCACCCCACACTCGCAGCATATTCATGTTTGATTCTGCGGCCGTGGCAATTTCATGCCGATACCGCTCTTCGGTAACTTCTGTGATGAAGCTGTCATTCGGAATATGATTGGCACCTTTGGCGAAGACCGACACACCATTCAGTACAAAAGAAAATGAAGCCCCTTTCGCATCATGCTCCCGAATCAATTGAATGCTGCGGAGACCGGTTCTTACACTTTTGCTAACTTCAACTTCCTTACCTTTCACCAAATCCGCTTGGAATGTATATAAATGAGGCTCGCCCAGCCCTCTACACCACCAGAGCTGCGGCTGATCTACCACGATATCCATCTCTATTTGTTGCTTGCCACTCTTTAAGGAAACCGCTTGCATCGACTCTAAACCATCAGCACTCATTCGCAGCATTCCCTGCCATGCCGCAGGAGCATCTACTTCAATAATTGCGGTTAATTGAGCCTCTTCCTTTGTGATCACATTTTGGCGGATATAGAGATCTATGATTTGAACTGAATCACGTCCCTTAAGGGCCGCTTTACGCCATATTCCACTAGTCAAGAAACGCGGACCCCAATCCCAGCCGTAATGATAAGGTGCTTTGCGGGCAAAAACACTAATCCGCTGTTCCTCTAGTCCCCCAAGCTCGGATTGATCATTCGGTGCAGGTAACGCATACCCCAGCCTCTCTAGCTTAGGTAGATCCTCTTTAACTACAGAGCGGAATCTCACTAGTATATGGTTTTCACCAATCTTCAACTGATCTTTAACATCCACTCTCCACGCCAAAAACATATTGTCTGCAGCGAGCACATGTACATTATTCACATACACGTCTGCATATGTATCAAGACCTTCAAAAATCAGTTCTGTGCAAGTAAGCTCCAACCACTCTTCACCAAGCTGCAAAGTGGTTTGATATTCCCAATCCTTCTTATCAATCCACTGTAGGTTATGTTCATTTGTTCCATAGAAGGGATCTTCAATCTTTCCGTTCTTCAGTAAATCCGTGTGGACCGTGCCTGGCACAGTAGCCGGAAGCCACTCCTCGTCACCATAGCTTCTAAATTCCCACTTCGCAAGATTCATCTTTAGATGTTTCATAATATCCTCCTAATTGCTAAAAGTTTTGTAGAGCATATGCTTCTCCAAGTGACTTCGTACAAAACTCACTTCGAAAGCGTCTGCTTAAGTTTTGTAAGCCTATTCATCTTTCAAAATAACATACCTCTTCTAGCATTTCATTGAATCCACTTGTTATTCTTGGTATTTTGTTATCCATTCGTTAGGTATACACTAATTATAATCGTTCAAACAAAACAAATAAAGACAATAAATAATAATACAATACATTTCTAAACGCTTTATTTAAAGCTATAATGTTCATGTAAACGCTAACAAAATAATGAAAAGGGGATTAAGTTATGAGAAATAAGTTATTTTCGTTATCTTTTGTTATGGTTATGATTTTATCATCAACGCTTGCTGGCTGCGGCTCGAACAATGGCAACAGCACCAATAACGGGGCTTCTGCAACCGATAAGCCCGCAGCGACTAACACAGAGACTACCGGCGGTGACACGACAAGCAACGCAACAGCCGAACCTGCAGCAGGAGCTGACATTAGCGGCAAAATCACCTTCCTGACTAACAGAACAGACATGATTGGCAAAGAATACGATGAATATTTAAAGCGCTTTAATGAAAAATACCCGAACGTTAAAGTCGAATTCGAGGCTTCCCAGACCGACTATAATCAACAGGCTAAAGTCAGAATGGCCAGCGGCGAGCTTCCTGACGTTATGTTCATTCCTACCATTCCTAACTCCGACCTACCGAAATACTTCGCTTCACTGGATGATCTCGGCCTGAACGATCAAATCACCTTTAAAGACTTCAAATCCTTTGATGGCAAGCTGTACGGAATTACCACAGGGAACTCTACATCCGGGATTGTTTATAACAAAAAAGCATTTACGGATGCTGGCATCACAGAAACCCCTAAGACTTGGGATGAATTCCTGGCTGCCTGCGAAAAGCTGAAAGCAAAAGGTGTCATTCCACTGTCCTCTAACTTCAAAGATAAATGGCCACTGGGTACATGGGCTTATGATACTCCGCGCCTAATTGCAGGCAACCCCGACTTCCCTAATGAGAAGCTGAACTCTGAAACACCATTTACCATGGACAACGGCTATGGTAAAGCCTTTAGCCTGCTCAAGGAGCTCAACGAAAAAGGGTATCTGGAAAAAGACATCAACTCCACCAACTGGGAGCAATCGAAAAAAGACATCGCTTCTGGTAAGTTCGCCATGTACTATCTCGGCAACTGGGTCATTAACCAAGTTATTGGAGTAGGAGCTCCTTCAGACGATGTTGGCTTCTTCCCGTTCCCTTATGACAATTCAGGTAAACCATCCGCTACTCTTAGCCCTGACTTCTTCTATGCTGTTGCTAAAAACAGCAAAAATTTAGAAGCTGCCAAAGCTTTCGTAAAATGGATGATTGAGGATTCCGGCTATGAGGACTTCGCGGGCTTTATCTCCCCACTAAAAGGAAAAGAATCTAATCTGGCTCAGCTAAAAGAATTCCAAGCTACCGGAGTAGAGTTAGTAGAAGGAACTGTTGACGATGCGAAGGTTACAGAAATCGGCAACAAGGCACAATTAGATCTCCCTGCTGTTGTACAGGAATTTGTGCTTGCCAAAGATCCGCAAACTGTATTAGACAAATGGAATAAAGCCTGGGCTAAAGCTAAGAAAGATCTCGGCTATTAATACAAACTTTTGACCAGAAGTACAACACGGTGCAAAATGGATTATCGCCCTTACGGATAGTCCATTTTGCCTTTCCATACCAAGCTTTTATGAAAGAAGGGCTAGCGATGTTCGGAACACTTTCCTATAACAAACAAAAAATGATAATCATTGTATCATTCCTTACGATCCCATTGTTGCTCCTTGCGACATTCACGTATTATCCAGCGCTTAAGCTGATCTATTACAGTTTCACCAATTGGGATGGCTATAGCCCTGAGAAACCATGGGTCGGACTTGCTAATTACCGCGAGGTCTTCTCTAATCCTGATATTTTCAAAGTATTTACACATAACTTTGCTTACTTCGCTATGGGAATTGTTCAGAACATAGTCGCCATTTATTTTGCGGTTGTTCTGAATAGTAAGCTCAAAGGGAAAAACGCATTCCGAATCTTACTTTTCCTTCCTTACATCATGAACGGAGTTGCCGTTGCTTTTATGTTTGGTTATGTCTTTGACACTACTAACGGATCTCTGAATATGTTCCTGAATAGCATCGGTCTAACCGGACTAGGACAGACCAGCTGGCTTGGAACAGAAGGACTGGTCAACTATTCTCTGGCATCCACAGGATTTTGGCGTTTCATGGGTTATAACATGGTCATCTACATCGCCTCCTTGCAGGCCATACCAAACGATATCTATGAGGCTTCAAAGATTGATGGTGCTGGACCTTTCCAAACCCTTTGGAGAATTACTTTACCGAATATGAAGCCAGTCATTCAGCTTAACTTATTTCTTACCGTCACAGGAGCACTGGAAGTCTTTGATCTCCCATTCGTATTGACCAAGGGTGGTCCTGCAGGCGCCAGCGAAACTTATGTACAGAAAGTTGTAGACACTGCATTTGCTTACAACAACTATGGTCTCGCTTCTGCCATGAGTATTATCTTGCTCTTCTTTGTCGTCATCGTACTATTAGTACAGCAACTAGTTCTTAGCCGGGGAGGAGACAAATAGACATGACAAACTCCAAATTCCGCTTTACAGATGTTATTAAATACTTCTCGCTAATCATCGGCGTATTTGTCGTGCTTTTCCCTCCTTATGTAGTTATCGTAAATGCCTTCAAATCGACTGATGAATTTAACAGTAGTAGCTCCATGGCACTGCCAAAAAGCTTTTTTAATTTCGATAATTTCATTGCGGTGTTCCAGCGTGGAGGTTTACTTAACGGATTTGGTAACGTATTAATTATTATAGCTATTACTTTAATTCTGAACATTCTATTTGGAACTATGGTAGCATTTGTACTGGGACGCTTCTCTTTTAAATTAAAACCTGTTGTCTTTGGTGCTTATCTAATAGCCACTATCATTCCTAGCATCACGACGCAAGTAGCCACTTTTGGTATCATCAAAAGCATGGGGCTTTATAATACACTCGGCGCCCCTATCGTGCTATATATCGGAGCAGATGTGATTCAAATTATTCTTTATTTGCAATTTATCCGTAACATTCCCGTGGATCTAGATGAGAACGCGATGGTAGAAGGTGCATCTCTTTTTAAAATCTATCGCTCGATTATTTTTCCATTATTGACGCCGGCTACGGCTACTTTGATTATCTTGAAGACGATTAGTATCTATAATGACATGTACATCCCTTATCTATATATGCCAAAACAAAGCCTGGGCGTAGTTACGACGATCCTGATGCGTTTTCAAGGGGTCAATTCGGGCGAATGGAATTTAATCTGTGCGGCCATTCTGCTTATCCTGCTCCCCACAATAATTCTATATTTCTTCCTACAACGTTATATCTTTGAAGGCGTAACCAGCGGCGCAGTTAAATAAGGCAGTTCACTTTAAGAAAGGATAACGCAAATGGTATCATTCATCCGGCTAGCCTTACGAAAAATGTGGTTGTTCCTTGCCAATCTTCCGATGGAGCGAAAACTGATCGTCGTATTTGTCTTTCTGATCTCGCTTCCAATCACTTATGTTAGTTATTTGTCCTCCCGCTCCATGTTCAATTCTGTTCTTATGAATGCAACGGAAGGCGCGAACCAAATGACATCGAATGCCTCTGATACCATTGACCGTTATGTTGCCGATCTAAAAAGATACACAGCGCTACCGCTGTATAACACCGATGTACAATTCTACCTAACTCAGCAAAATACCGACTGGGATAAAAGTACTGGCATGGCGATGTTCCTGAGCTACTTGAAGCATACGAAGGAAGAGATCATCGCCGTGTACATGGTGGATCAGTACGGTTCTGTTTTTTATGATAGAGTCCCCGGGATCCACGAGCTGTATCCTGAAGAACGACTAGCCGAATGGAAAACCTTAAGTGAAGAAGCTGGGGCCGCTCCTGTCATTCAAGGCAGACATACGATACGTATAAACTCCAATGTCCATAGAGAAGTTTTTAGTGTACTTCGCACCATTAATTCTGTAAGCACGCTAGATAATATAGGAATTCTCGTATTTGATGTAGACATCAACTTGTTTAAGGGGATCATTGATCCCGTAAACGCAGTTACACAAGGCAACACACTAATTGTAGATAATACCGGAGAACTGATCTATGACGGCGAAGACGCCTCAGACTCGATGCAAACCGGCGAGGGGCAAAGTCTGAACACGCAGCTTTTGCTGCAGCATGTGAATCAGCAACAGGATCATTTTCAAGTAGAAATGAATGGTCAGTCTTATCTTGCAGTGTATACTGTCTCGAAACAGACAGGTTGGACGACTATGGTTACGATTCCTTTGGCCCGTATCCTGTCACCTGTACAGAAGAATCGCAATGCTCTTATATTAACTACACTGATCATTATTGCTTTTGCACTTTGTGTTGCGACGTTCATCTCACATGCGCTGACCAAACCCCTTAAATCTTTAGTCCGTCTAATGAAACGGGTACAGCACGGTAATCTAGATGTCTGGCAGCACTCCAAATATAATGATGAGATTGGAATGCTTGGCAGTCATTTTAATCGAATGATCATAAGGGTCAAGGATCTGCTGCAGGAAGTATCCCTCACCGAGAAGCGTAAGCAGAAGGCTGATATGAGGGCACTTCAGAATCAGATCAATCCCCATTTTATTTATAATACGCTGGAGTCTATCCGTATGCTGGCAGAGAGCAATGATGACCCACGTGTAGCGAAACTCACCTATTTGCTTGGACTTCAGATGCGTTACAGTATTGTCCGAAGCGAAGAAGCCGTTACGATCAGACAAGAGCTGGATCATGTACGAAATTATTATCATCTGCTACAAATCCGGTTTCCAGATAAGTTCAATCTACACATTGATGTGCCTGAGAAATTTCTACATCTTCCTGTAATCAAGCTTGTCTTCCAACCCATTGTGGAGAACGCAGTTTTTCATGGCTTAGATCAAAAAGTAGGTCTCGGTACCTTAAGCATCACCGCATGGAGTGAGCATGGAAATGTCGTATTCTGTGTAGAAGATGATGGCATCGGTATGGATGCAGCTACCCTTCGTTCCTTAAATAATAGTCTGCAAAATGGGACTGAAAGTGAAATGTTTGGTATTGGCCTACGAAATGTGAATGAGAGGATCCGTCTGCATTACGGCAGCTCATTCGGGCTCCTTGTAGAGAGTAAGCTCGGAGTGGGTACTCGTGTTACGCTGCGTATTGAGGACATTACCTTCACTACTCATAATGAAGATGATATGAATTACAGAGAGGAGATGCTCTGATTGCTGCGTATTGCAATTGTTGACGATGAAATCCTGATCCGCGAAGGTCTGGCTCGAATGATCAGCAAAGAAAATACTGAATTTCTGGTCATCGGCACCTACTCCGATGGGAAACATCTACTTGACGAGTTACCTTCACTTCAACTTGATGTTGTGATTACTGATATTCGTATGCCGCAAATTAACGGCTTGGAATTAATTAAACAATTAAAAGGCAGTCACCCACAAATCCGCTCCATTCTAATGAGTGGATTTGTTGAATTTAATTATGCCAGAGAAGCCATACGCAGCTCTGCAGTAGACTACTTATTAAAGCCAATCGATAAGGAGCAATTATTCGAGCTGCTTTATCAATTGGAGGAAGAGCAGCAGTTCTCTCGTGACAAGGAGGTACGTCACCGTTCTGGTCTCTTACTGACCCTTCTTCAAGGCGACGAGCCCCCTTCACCTTTGCTTTTGTTGAGCCTTACTTTGCCCCAGCCTTATTTCTCAGTTTTTGTGTTCAAAGGAAGATCAAGAGAACCCGTCTGTTTTTGTGTAGACCGTCTGCGGCAAGAGATGGCATTTAGTATCGACAGCCTAGAGATTCAAAATGGACTGCATGTCTGTATCCTGTATTCTACAAAGCAACTCTCAGACAGCGATAGGAATGAAATCGGCGACAGGATCCGTATCTCTGCCAATGGTATGATACTGCATGTAGGTACTAGCAGTTCCTATAACGATACCGCCAAGCTTAGACAAGCATATCTAGATGCTAAGTTAGCCTGCAGCATCGGCATTTATAATCCTGACCGATTGCACTATGCAAATATTCAGAACATTCAGCAGTCTGAGATAAATATCCTTGAGCCTTTTAATGCGATCAAGGAACCATTAATCCATGATCTGCAGATCCTGAATATGGAGGGTGCTTTAGAGCGCGTGCATAACTTATTCTCGGTTCTGAAATCACAACAAGCTATGCCTCATCAAATTCTCCGTGTCTGTCGATGGGTTATTGAATCTGCGCAGAAAGAATTGCAAGAATTTGAGGCCCTCTACAAAGGTGCACCCTATCTTGGGCTGGATGAAAGCATCGCGTCCAGTATGAGCTTCAGTGAAATCGAGCGTAGTTTCACCAACCATTTCTCAAGCATTCTATTTGAGATCAGAGTCCATCGCCTAGAGATGTCCGGTACAGCTGTAGAAACCATAAAGCGCTGGATATCAGCCAACTATAATCAACATGCGGATCTGAACACCTTAGCGAATATGGTTTTTTTGACACCAAGCTATTTAAGTAAGCTGTTCAAACAAGAGACTGGACTTACATTAACGGACTACATCACGGAAATCCGGCTACGCAAAGCCAAGCATCTGCTCAAGAATGCCCCTGACCTAAAGATTCACGAGATTGGAGCAGAAGTTGGATATGGCGATCCTGCCTATTTCAATAAGCTTTTTAAACGTGTAGTCGGCGTTACACCCAATGAATATAAACGAATTTCTATCGTATAAGGAGTTTGATCACTTGCAATCACAGATTCACACGAGCAGCGATAATCATGAAATCACCGTCTATGACACCACAGAACTATACGGTGAACAAGGTGCGTTCCGCGTCATGCAGTTTTCCAATCAGGCCATTCAAGGTGCGCTGGATCTCAATCATCCAGAACGAATTGTGTTTGAATATCCGCGAGCCATCATTCACTTGATGGAATGCAATGCTCCCTCTTTCGAGGATGCCTTTCTTATAGGTCATGGGATTGGAACGATTGCTGGGCATTTTCTAGACAAAAGATTTAAAGTAGCTGAGCTAGACAGCGAAGTAGTCGAATTAAGCCGCCGCTATTTTGGATACATCCAAGATAACGTAGTGATCGGTGACGGACGTCAGATCCTTGAAGGTGAAGAACCACAGAAATATGATTACGTCATCTTGGATGCTTTCACCGCCGCGGGCACGCCGAGGCACTTAATCTCCAATGAATTTTTCAGCATCGTGTATTCAAAACTGAATGCTGAAGGGTATCTCCTAATGAATCTAATGGGAAAAGGTGAAAATGACCCACATATTAACGCGATTCACACCACGCTCGCGGAAGAATTCACCTATATCAAATCCTTTTCACTGCCTTCAGATGGGGCTGCGGATATCAAAAACATCATTATTATAGGTGGATTTAAGCCGATCCGCTTTCAAGCTCGCCACATGGCAGGCTTTAAAGAAATCCAGCTTGGGCAAGGATATCTTATTCGGGATTAAAGTTATGCAAATAAAAATGACCTCACCCTCCACTTCACTGTGGATTTTGAGGTCATTTTTGGGTTGTTACTATCTGATATCCTTTACACCGGATTAGGGACAAAACTGCCACCTCGGCAATACTTCAAATAATTTAGAGCATGTACTTGTCCAGTCATTTCTAGTTCACCCTGATAGACAGGATCATGCCAGCCTTCAATATCAATAGTTCCCTTATAGCCGGCTTGGCGCAGAATCGAGATGATATCCACCCAGTTCGTATCTCCGAAGCCAGGCGTCCGGTCCCACACATAAGACTTAGGTCCGTGAATTCCGTATTCCTTGACGATATCCCAGGCAATAGTGGCATCCTTGCCATGTACATGGAATACCTTATTCACCCATTTGCGTAGCTGCGGAATCGGATCAATGAGACCTATCAGCTGGTGGCACGGTTCCCATTCCAGACCCAGATTGTCTGCTGGTACAGCATTGAACATTTTCTCCCAGGCTGAAGGATTGTGAGCGATATTCCACTCTCCGGCCTGCCAGTTTCCACCCATAGAGCAATTTTCAAAAGCAATTCTTAAGCCACGATCGGCTGCCCTTTTGGACAATTCACTAAACACCTCTGCAAATCTCGGAATCGACTCGTCAATCGAAGAACCTGGAAGACGTCCAGTGAATCCGCCGATAATATCTGTGCCGAATAAATGCGCATGATCAATCAATCGCTCCCAGCTGGCGAGTGTGTCAGCGTTGTCGCCTGTTCCTGAAAGTGGATTGCCATAAATCCCAACAGAAGAGATGACAAAATCATGTTCAGCAGCCAGTTCCCTTAGTCGTGCAGCTGTTTCTACAAGATTGGTTTCACCTGTGGTCTGCCAAAAGTTCAGGTTAAAGGATTCAAAACCATGCTGAACGATTTGCGGAATCACGGTGACGGCCTCCCCGCCACGAACCAGAGTACCTATTCTCAATGTGTCTTGCATTTGGGTTACCACTCCAATGATAGCGTTTATAGTCAGTATTAAACCTTAAGTGTTTTGAGCATCTTGCAAGAGCCTCGCTTGAGCAATACCGCATCGTAGACAATATGCTGATGACCTGACCGTCCAGAAATTAGATCAAGCAGAACGCCCACACTGGATAAAGCCATTTCTGTACCCGGTTGGCTGATCGTATCAAGTGAAGGATGAAAATATTCAGCCATTTCGATCCCGTCAAAGCCAATGATTGAAATATCATCCGGAATAGACAACCCCGCGGTAAGCACCGCTTTGGCAGCACCGATAGCAATCGTGTCGGAGGCTGCAAATATTGCGGTTACTCCCTTATCCCTTTTAAGCAATCTTCGCGCTGCATCAAATCCAGAGCTAGGACTGTATTCACAATCTTCCACAAGCTGTGCATCATAAGGCAGATTATGTTCTTCCAGTGCTTTCTTGTAGCCCAAATAACGCCGGTTGCCTGTCGTTTCATCCAGTAATGGGGACTTGGCTAGAAAACCAATATTCTCATGCCCAAGTGAGACCAAGTAATTGGTGGCCTTATAAGCTTCCTTCAATTCATTAATGGTGACACTAGAAAAGATATCAGGGTCCACCTCTTGTGTAGATGTGATCGTTGTCAGAACAAATGGGACCGTCAGCTGCTTGAATTTCTCTTCAGAATGATTGTAAGTTCCGCCCATGAAGATAATCCCGCATAGATTCTTTTCTTTAGTCAGCTGAATCGCCGCATTAATTTCATCCGTTCCATCCTCTACCTGATGAATGAGGAAGGGATAACCTCGAAGATTAGCCTGCCGCTCGATTTCTTTGATCATATTGGAGAAAAACGGATTAGTAATCCCTTTAACCATGAGCGCAATATTCTTAGACTCCGTCGTTTTTAAATTTCTTGCATTGGAATTAGGAATGTAATTATATTCCTTAACAACATTCAGAACCTTTTCCCGTGTAGCCTTGCTCACCAGCCCCTTATTGTTGATGACCCTGGAAACCGTCGAGATGCCCACTCCGGAAATCCGCGCGATATCCTTGATATTTACGTCCACTATACTCCCCCACTTATAAGTAAGGGAGCTATATGCTACTATAGCTCCCTCACACCTTTTAACGTTCTTTAGTTCACTGGAACAAACTCAGCCAATTGCTTTTCTACTTCGGCAATAACCTTGTCAATTCCTGCTTTTTTCAGTTGCTCACGGTAATCCGCTACAGCAGCTTTAGGATCTTTGCTTGTTTTACCAAGCATCAATTGAACACCAAGCTGGGAATTTACGTTGGAGATCGAAGCAATCTCTGTAGTAACATTCGCTGGATCGAAAGTAAAGCCGTTGTATGGATCATTGATAGCCACTTTATCCCACTCTGCGAACAGAGAATTACGGATTGGGTTCTCTGTGTCCGTAGGAACTACGAATTTGTCATTACGAAGTGACCAAGCAGCGAAACCTCCGCCGTCTGTTTTTTCGTTGAAGCCTGCAGGCTGCTTTTTAACTCCATTTTCCATGACATATTGCTTACCTTCAATACCGTTTTGGATGAGGTTGTAGTAGCTTTCGTCAGTCATGAACTTCTCGATTACCATCAAAGAACGCTCTGGATTCTCAGAGTTGACACTAATTACGGTAGAGTTATCAACACCCATTTTACGTTTAATCTTCTTGTTAGCTTCTGCAAAAGTATAGAAATCAGTTTCTACCCCTGGTAGTGCCGTCTTATCCCCGCCATATTGACCGAGCCAGTCCTGAGTATGCGTCAAGTAACCCGCGGAGTTTGCTGCTCTGAAGTTATCCTTGCTTCCAAGTGATGAGGACAGTACATCTTTGCCCCAGTATCCCTTGTCTGCCCATTCACGCATCTTCACAGCCCAATCTTCGAATTCTTGGGTGTAGGCTGGAGAGAACACTGTTTTGTAGTCCTCTGCGCTCTTAGTCGCTAAATTGATTTCATTTGTTGAGATCCCTGGTGCATTAAGCCACTGACCAGTAGTATCTACGAGCATTCTGAACATATTTTGTGCATCTTCAGCTTTACCATTAATAGGTGGGAATGATTCATTGGCAACTACATTGTCCATGTATTTAACCATATCGTCGATAGAAGCAATTTTTTCCATGCCGTATTTTTTCAGCAAGTCTACACGATAAGCATAACCGCTTGGTGTATATTCGCTATAAAGACTCGGAACACCATAGATTTTACCTTTGACCTTCGTATTTTCCCACACACTTGCTGGAATTTCTGCCTTCAGCTTAGGAGCAACTTTGTCGAGCATGTCAGTAATGTCTACCAATGCACCTTCACTTGCTAATGTATAGTAGTTTACCGGTGCTCCAGGAGAAGCATGTGACAAATCAAAATTTTCACCAGAAGCAAATAGCAATGGATATTTCGTTGCAATATCTGGCCAGTCGATATATTTAATTTCTAAAGTTGTATTGATATCTGCCTTGAGTTTTTTGTTAATCTCAGCTAGAATCGCCTTATTTTGAACACCTTCACTGCCCCACAAGTAGTACGTCAGCTTTGCTTCTTTGGAAGTATCGACTCCTCCTGTATTGTTAGCAGATGTTTCTGGTGATTTAGTAGCTGCTGCATCATTGCTAGAAGCATTGTCTTTGGATGATGAGCAAGCTGTAAGTGCCCCCGTAAGCATTAGGACAGCTAGTAAAGAAGACGCCATTTTTTTACCTTTCATTAGGTAAACCTCCCTTTTTTTCTGTTAATAATGATTGCTTGATTTATAATAAACGCCCTATGAAAAGGAAACGTCCATTAACCCTTTACTGCCCCGATTGTGAGGCCTGTTACGAAGTAACGCTGCACAAATGGATATAGAAGAATAATAGGTCCAGTAGCTAGCACAGCTGTAGCCATTTTAATGGATTGCGTCGGAAGATCAGCAGTATTGATTACCGCCCCCGAATTGACTAGCGCTCCGAGATTCGCCTGATTGACCATTCGCTGCAAGAAGTATTGAAGCGGATACTTCGTCGGATCGTCGATATACAACATTCCGTTATACCATTCATTCCAAAAGCCCAGTGCCGAGAACAATCCAATCGTAGCTAAGGATGGAACTGCTAGTGGAATGAATATCCGCCAATAGATGCGGAAGTCACCGGCGCCGTCAATTGTAGCGGATTCATATAGGGAATCCGGAATAGCTTTCATAAAGTTACGCATTAGGAAGATGGACCAAGCGCCCACTACACCCGGAAGGATCATGGCGAATAAGCTGTCCTTCATATGAAGATGTTTGACCATCAGGATATACGTTGGAATCAAACCACCGCTGAAAAGCGTTGTAAAGTAAATCATAAAGGAGAAGAAATTACGATATTTGAAATCTTTTCGGTTAAGTACGAACCCAGCCATTGACATCATGAATAGTCCAAGTACCGTACCTACTACGGTGATAAAAATCGTAACCTGATAAGCACTTACTAGTTTGCCAGAGTTATTTAACAGCAATTCATAAGCCTTTATTGAGAATTCCTTTGGCCAGAGCTTATAGCCTTCACGGACAATTTCCTGTTCATTCATGAACGAGGAAGAGATCATTAATGCAAAAGGAAATACACAAAATAGTGCAAAGATTGTAATGCAGAGATAGCTAACCGCTTTAATGAGAATACTGCCAGAATCCTGCTTGATTTTTGATTGTTCCACTGATATCCCCCCTATTTCGTTTCTGAATTTAGAATAATGCGCTGTCTGGTTCGACCTTACGAACAATAAAGTTTATCACCAGTACCAGAATCAGACCGAATAAGGATTGATAGAAGCCGACTGCCGCACCCATGGAGAAGTTGAATTGCCCCACTAATGAACGGAAGACATAGGTATCAATGATATCCGTCTGCGGATACAGCACGGAGTTAGTACCAATCAGGTTGTAGAATAGGTCGAAGGAGCCTTTAAGAATGCCACCCAATCCGAACAACAGCAATAGAATAAAAGTAGGCTTCAGAATTGGAAGAGTCATGTAGCGAATCCGCTGCCAGGTCGTAGCCCCATCCATATAGGCCGCCTCATACAAATCATGATTAATTCCTGTAATGGTTGCCAAATAGACAATCATACCGTATCCAGTTCCGGCCCAAATCTTAAAGGCAACAATGATATACTTCCAAATCCCAGGGTCAGAGTAAAATTCATAACGATCTAACCCCAAGCTTACAAACATCGTATTAATAAAACCTGAGTTGAAGTTGAACAAGTTGTAGGCAAATACACCGACGATAACCATTGAGATAAAGTTTGGAAGAAGAATGACGGACTGCGTTATCTTCTTGAACCACTTACCTGCTATTTCAGATAACATAATGGCGAAAACGATTTGAATAATATTCCCCAAGGCAAGAAATACAACATTGTAGAGTAGTGTATTTTTGGTAATATTCCAGAGATCACCGTTTTGAAACAGGAACTCAAAGTTCTTAAGGCCAATGAAATTACTACCGAAAATCCCCTTGTTTAGTTTGTAGTCCACAAATGCGACGTAAGCGCCAGGCATTACGGCATAGTGAAAAATAATGAAGTATAGGATTACAGGCAGCAACATTAGAAAAAGCACTTTGTTCTTAATGACTTCCCGGACAATATTTCCACCCGCAAGCTTAATTCTTGACAATGAGCCCACCTCCAATTTGAAAGATGCATTTCATCATATGCATAACTTAGCTTCCTTTCTTGTCCCGCAACCAGCTTAAAACTGATTGCTCATCCTTTATGATAAAGCGTATCGGATGATATAGAAACGTTTCCATAATTTCTTTGAAACTCCCTGTACGAAAATCATACTCCCTAGATGTATGCGCTGTCAATTCATTTTATTTTTGTTTTTCTAGTAATAAAAATCACAATTTACAACCTAAATATAATGAATCAGCCGATTTCACGAAGATAATTGACTTTTTATGGCCTTCGGACTAAGATCGATATGTATCGTTTATGGAAACGTTTCTATCTGTTCTTTCATAAACATGTCAGCCTCTATCTATGACGTCTGACGTTGAACTCCCCGTACCGATCTATTACATGTCTCATCCAATAATATTAATCTGCGTATGCACACGGAACAGGGTATTGAAAGCTATCCTTTACTCGGAATCCTCTCCCGCTTAAAGTAGCGGCGAACAGAAATCGCAAGCGCTTTCTTATTGGTATAGCACATCTAATTTTCACAATAACTATCAATGCGCTCACGAGGAAGGTGTTAACCATGACTAAATCTTTTATCCAAGATCTTGTGAACGATATGACTCTGGAAGAAAAACTGGCCCAATTAACCCAGCTAGGCCCTCACTATTGGGGCTTGGATGATACCGTGGATTTAACCGGCCCATTTAAAGAACTGAACATTCAGCCACAAGTAATGGAGAACATCGGAAGTGTTCTGAACGGTATTGGAGCCAGAAATGTGATTGATCTGCAGACCCGGCATTTGCAAGCCAGTCGTCAGAAGATTCCTCTGCTCTTCATGGCGGATGTCATTCATGGCTACAGAACAATTCTTCCGATCCCGCTTGCGATAGGTTGTAGCTTTGATATGGAAGCTTGCGAACGATTTGCTGAAATTGCAGCCAAAGAGAGCGCAGCTGCCGGCATCCATCTCACTTTCTCACCTATGACGGATCTCGTACGCGATCCGCGCTGGGGACGGGTGATGGAGACATCCGGTGAGGATCCTTATCTAAATGCCCGTGTAACTGAGAGCATGGTACGGGGCTATCAGGGCAAAGACCTAAAAGAAAAAGGGCGGATCGCTGCCTGTGTGAAGCACTTCGCCGGTTACGGCGCTCCCGAAGGCGGTCGTGAATACAATACGGTAGATATGTCCCTCGGCGTATTACGTGAGTTCTATCTACCAGCCTATAAAGCTGCTGTAGATGCTGGTGTAGCCATGGTGATGGCCGCATTCAATACGATTGACCGCATACCAGCAAGCGGTAATTCCAAACTTCTCCGGGGGATTTTGCGTGAGGAATGGGGCTTCAACGGCGTTACCATCGCCGATTTCAATTCCGTAAATGAACTAATCCCTCATGGCGCTGCCGAAGATGGTCGTGAAGCAGCGGAGAAAAGTCTGGCTGCCGGACTAGATATTGAAATGATGTCCACCCATTATCTAAACCACGGCGCTGCTCTCGTCGAGGAAGGCAAGCTTGATATCTCCTTGATTGATGAAGCCGTTATCCGGGTGCTAGAACTCAAGGACGCTCTCGGCTTGTTTGACAATCCATTCAAGGATGCAGATCCACTAGTAGATGAGGCGCCCACGCCGAGCGCGGAGAATTTACAAGCTGCGAGAGAGCTGGGTGCCAGCTCAGTGGTGCTGCTGAAAAATGACAATAACGCTTTGCCCCTGAAACACGGTATGAAGATTGGATTGGCTGGTCCCTTCGCTACCTCTATTCATGTGCTGGGCGGCTGGTCTGGAACGGAAAAAGACCCGGCCGTATCACTCTACAACGGCATTTCTCAAAAAACATCTGCCGCGGATATTATTACGGCCATGACTGGTGAGCTGGGAAGCATGCTAGAGGGTGTTTTTGATGTGGAGGATGAAATCGAAGAAGCCTTTCAGCGCCTAAAAGATTGCGATGTAATTCTCGCTGCTGTCGGTGAGAATCAGCAGGATACGGGGGAAGGCGGAAGCAAAACCAATTTGCGCTTGTCGACCAATCAGGAGAAGCTGATCTGGCGTCTGAAAGATACCGGCAAAAAGATTGTTACCATTGTATTTAGCGGCCGACCGCTGGAACTAAAGCCTGTTCTTGAGGCCAGCGATGCTTTGCTGCAAGCCTGGTTTCTGGGTACGGAATCCGGAAATTCATTAGCTGATGTGCTGTTCGGAGATTATAATCCGTCCGCTCGTTTATCTATGAGCTTCCCTTACTCGGTTGGGCAAATTCCTGTTTATTACAATGCCTATCAGACGGGACGTCCCTATGATCCCCTATATCCCAATGTGCGTTATGTAACCCGATATCTGGATTGCCCTAATGACCCTCTTTTCTGTTTTGGCTATGGTCTGAGCTATTCCAGTTTTGATTACAGCAACTTCAAGGTTGATGCTGCCGAGCGGGTTGTTGCCTCCATTGAGGTGGAGAATACTTCAGACATCACCGGCAAGGAAACCGTTCAACTCTATATCCACGATGTCAGCGCAAGTGTCGTCCGCCCGGTCAAAGAGCTAAAAGGCTTCCGACAAATTACACTCGCAGCGCATGAGAAACAAGTAGTTTCTTTCGAGATCACTAGAGATATGCTGATGTTCTACGGAAAAGACGATCAATTGGTCTTTGAACCCGGGGAATTTGATATTATGATTGGTAGAAGCTCCGGAGACCATTTCACCCAGCGGATCTGGATCGGCTAACTATATTAGACAGTAAGGGAGATAACCCCAATGAGACACAGCTTATCATTTCAGCAAGATGGAACCTTGAAAATTGTACAGTTCACTGATCTTCACTGGATGGATGGAAGAGCCGAAGATCAGCGTACCCGGGAACTGATGGAACGTGTTCTAGAAGCAGAACAACCTGATCTTGTGGTCTTCACGGGAGATCTAATTTACACTGCCCCTGTCTCTCCTGGCGAAAAGGCGTGTGAAGACCCTGCCCAAGCATTTCGGGATGCTGTCGCTGCTGTAGAAAAAACAGGTACCCCTTGGGCCTTCGTATTTGGTAACCATGATACAGAAACCCTGATTTCCCGCAGTGAATTGATGCAGATAGCATTAGAACATCCCCACTGTCTGGCCGAAGCCGGTCCAGAGGATCTTGAAGGCTCAGGCAATTACACACTTGAAATAAAAGATCAGGATGGCCATGCGGCCGCGGTCCTTTATTTTGTTGACTCCGGCAGCTACTCCGGGATGGAGCATATCCCTGGCTACAATTGGGTTAGCCGGAATCAGATTAACTGGCTAACTGCTGAATCCGCTAGATTGAATCCTAAAACTGCTGAGAACAGGCTGCCTGCATTAGCTTTCTTCCATATCCCGATTCCCGAATATCGTGAGGTCTGGTCTACACAAGTCTGTCATGGGTATAAGTATGAGCGTGTATGCTCACCTGAGGTTAACTCGGGATTATTCTCGGCTTTGCTTGAAATGGGTGATGTGCTGGGCACCTTCTGCGGACATGACCATATCAATGATTTTACGGGCAGCCTGTATGGCATACGTCTTTCCTATGGCCGTGCTACCGGCTACAATACTTATGGAAAAGAAGGCTTTATGCGGGGCGCACGCGTCATCAGACTGACCCAAGGCACCCAAGACTTCGATACCTGGCTTCGTCTTGAAGA
The DNA here is from genome assembly GCF_038009145.1 of Paenibacillus sp. FSL R5-0923. Lineage (NCBI taxonomy): Bacteria > Bacillati > Bacillota > Bacilli > Caryophanales > Paenibacillaceae > Paenibacillus > Paenibacillus sp. FSL R5-0923. The sequence continues at coordinate 181,780 of NZ_JBBPAT010000002.1, read as the reverse complement.
CGGATCTGTCCTGCTGGAACAGCCAATTCATCAACCTGAACCTGCTGCCGGTTCAGAACATTAATCGTCTTACTTTATTGTCTGCAATCTTTTTGCTCATTAATAGTTATAAAAAAGAACCCGCATAGTGCTGGTTCTTTTTTATGTTCCAATATTAGCTTGTTCCCATACTCCCCATTACATCGCTTTTTTTGTTAAAATAGAGTAGTCGACGTATTAAGCACTACAGCGTCAGTCATGGAACGGAGGCAAGTACCTGTGGATTATATTATTCTGGACATCGAATTCAACGGCCGTAAGTTTGCCAGCGAGCACCCTATGGAGGTCATTGAGATTGGAGCCGTCCGGTTAGACTCTTCATTGCAGTATAAGGATGAATTTTCTTCCTTGATCAAACCCATATATTTCTCTACCCTTAATTCTTTCATTAAGAAAAAAACCGGTATTCCACAAGAGGAAATCGATATCGCACCCCGCTTCCCAAAAGTCATCACTGCGTTTAGAGAGTGGCTCGATCTAAGTACAAACGGAGTTCTGCTGCTTACTTGGGGTGGCGAGGATATGAAGCGAATCATTCAGGATGTGCGCATGCACAAGATGGACGAATCCTATTGGATGTCTGCTACGTATTTGGATTTGTTAAAAGGTGTGCTGCGAGCACGTGGGCTTAGCAATGATATTAGTGTCGAAGGCGCTATGGCATTGTTCGAGCTTGAGCCTTCCGGCTCCGCTCACCGGGCACTGGATGATGCACGAATGACATCGGAGATTTTCCGTGCGGTGTTTAACGAGCTAGATTTCGAGCGCTCCCAGCATTATGTAGATACCTTCTCCAACGCAAAGGAACGCAAAACGGTCAAAGCTGCCATCAAAGCCATAACCGCGCAAAAAATAGTACCTACTTGGGAGCTTGTTGTTGAGCATTACTTCTCAGACCCAGCAACCCTCGCCGATCCACGTAAACTAGAGGAATTGCATAACTATTTCGCAGCACAAATGGGACTTAAAAAGGTTCAATAGTCTACTAAAACAGCATGTAGGACAACCTAAACAGCGGCAGTCTTCCCAATGAGCACTCAGAGGATGGCTGCCGCTATTTTGAGTTAATATAACAAAGTACTAAGGAACTTATCTCTGAAACTGTGGTAGAAAGTCGGCATTCTGCTCTAGAATATCAGCTAGCACCGCCTTGGCAATTCGTTCATCGCCGACCAGCGGGTGGAGCGTCAATGCCTGAAGAGCAGAAGCATAATCGCCTTTCACCGCAGCTTCAATCGTCAGCTCTTCATAGGACTTCACCACCTGAAGCAATCCTCTAATCTGTGGAGGCAGTGGCTTAACTAGTCCCAAAGCATGTGGGCCATCCGATTTAATGACACAATTGATCTCAATGGATACATCATCCGGAAGACAAGGTATTGCCCCTTGATTGCGAACATTTACAGTCTGAATATCGCCTGTATCATTATAAATAGACTTCATGAGCTGAACGGCCGCTTCAGAATAATAAGCTCCGCCACGTTTCTCCAGCTGGGCAGGCTTTTCATGTAGTTCCGGCTGTTTATACAGCTCAAACAGCTCCGCCTCTACTTCCTTCACATCATCTGCACGAGTTTTGCCTGTCGCCTGATAATATTCTAGCATCTCGCCGTACATTTCTTCCTTCATATAATAGTAACGGTGATAAGCGCAGGGAAGGGCACCTACCGAATGAATAAACTCAGCATCCCATTCCAGATCGGGAATATTGGCTGGCGAAGATTGACCGATGCTGCCAAGTCGGGTCATGAAATCCTCTGTCACATCATCACCATCAAGCACTACCCGGGTCGTCCAATTCAAATGATTAATTCCGACAATCTCAATGAACATCCGCGTTTGCTCCACCCCGTATAGCTCGGCAATCTGCATTTTTGTACCAATAGGTAGATTGCATAACCCAACGGACTTAACCTTAGAATACTTGGAGACAGCTTCTGTAATAATACCGGCAGGGTTAGTGAAGTTAATCATGAAGGCATTGGGCGCTAGCTCTTCAATATCACGGCAAATACCAAGAATGACTGGAATGGTACGGAGAGCTTTGGCGAAGCCACCTGCTCCTGTCGTCTCCTGACCGATCAGCTGATGAGACAACGGTATCTTCTCATCTCTTGAACGTGCGTCTAACATCCCTACCCGAATTTGTGTCGCTACAAAATCAGCATCTCTGATCGCTTCGCGCCGATCCAAAGTCGTATACAATGTAATCAGCTTTCCACTCGCATTAATCATCCGCTGAGCCAGTTCGCCAATAATCCGTAACTTCTCTGCCCCTTGCTCGATATCGGCTAAATACAGCTCAGTGACCGGAAACACTTCATGATAACGGATCAGCCCCTCAACCAGCTCCGGTGTATAGGAGGAACCTCCCCCAATAACTGCAATCTTTAAGTGTGACTTCTTCATTTATTGTTCTCTCCCTCTTGCACTCAATTAGTTTATAGTAACATCGTCATATCTTGTTCCTACAATTTTTTCTTTTGTCTTCTAATAAAATACTTTGAACAAGGTTAGGACCATTCACTATTCCAATATTAGTAATTTATTCGTCGTTTTCTTAGTTAAACCGCATTTATTTTATGTTTCCTCCGATTCTTCATCCGTGATATAATATAACAAATATGTAATCGGAGGATGTTTGTAATGACAAAGAGAATAAATAACTCATTATATTCCATCATAAAAGAACAACTTCTGAAACAAATTCAGTCTGGAGTATACGCAGTTGGAGACAAGCTTCCTACTGAGGCTGAGCTATGTGAGATGTTCTCCGCGAGTCGAACAACAATCCGCCTTGCCCTTAGCGAGCTTGAAAATCAAGATATTTTGGAGCGGTATCAAGGGAAGGGAACTTTCGTCAAACGTAAGGAGCTTCAGCTCAACCAGGCGCGCAGCTTCACTGAGGATGTGCTGATGAGTGGCAAAGAGCCCACCAGCAAAATTATCGAAGCCAAAGTAATACCAGCCGAAATGCCGATTAATGAATATCTTAATATCCCTTTAAAGGCACCCGTGAACCACTTGCTGCGGATACGTTATGCCGACAATGAGCCATTACTTTATGAAAATACTTATATCGCTTGGGATCTGGCACCTGGTCTTATCAATGACTACAAGGAGGGTTCGCTGTTTTCCTTTTTAGAGACAGAGCATAATCTAAAAGCCCACCGTTCCGTTGAACAGTTGAAACCCGTTCTAGCCAATAGTACCGCCAGCAAGCTGCTTGGAGTTAAGGAAGGCTCGCCCTCTCTGCAGGTAAGGACATTTACTTATTTAGCTGATAACTCCCCACTGGAGTACAGCTTTGGCGTATTCCGTGGTGATTTTCCCATCTATACAATTGAACGACAATTTTGAGGCTCATCACTGGCATCAGCTAATAATTAGCTAGAAGTAACCTGCCTTGAAGAATGCGAAGCGCCCTTGCGGGCGCTTCTTTCTGTACTCACTCTTTTATAATTTCAAAGTAGCGTCCCATCCAGTATGGCAGGGTGAATACCGACCCGGCTTCTATGCTACCCGTGCGATAGTTGTAGTTTGGATTGACGCCAGTGGATTGGCTCTCATTAGCAAACGGATTGGAATTGTGCTTAATAATCCGACGCTCATCAGGAGCGAGTGCGTAATTTGTCTGTTTGGCTTTATCGCGGTCTCCAGGTTCAATATAAAATACATCCTGGCGATCCCATTCAACAGGAAACTCAATCTGGAATTCAGGGAACCGGTAGAGGAATCGAACGGCCGACTGTAAATCTACATCTGTTTTGTCAGGATGCGCGAGCTGATACAGGAAGGTATAGAACGGATTCTCCTCCCGGACTTCGTTAGAGTACCACTGATCATAAGCCTCTACGATCTTGGCGTGTCTAAGCTCATCCTGTTCCAGTGTGACAAGTATAAATACCGGGAACCATCCAAGCTCTTCATCGGAATAGTTGATATATTGGGTCCAGTCATTGTGCAGCGTAGCATTGGCGTTGGTACTGTCGCCTGCATTGTCCATGGTTACCACCTCATTGCCGTTATCACTGTAAGCATTGGTAGCTTGGCGCACAATTCTCCGTTCAACATATTCCAACGCCATATCTATATAGCCCAGACCGTTCACATACGGATCTTCCTTACTATAGCTGCTAGCAAAAGCCTGTTCATATGCCATCTCGTATTTGAGCGAGTCCGCCGGATATCTTTTTTCAGTGACGAAGCTAGCTGTTTTCAGTACACCCATTACCTCAAGAGCATTGAGCGGTGCATCTTCATAGCCATAGGACAGTGCATCGTTCCCATCCTTATCGACACCAACACTGAATTCCCACTGTTTCTGCTTCTCCATAGTGCTAAGACTGTCGTTAAAATACTTCCCGAGCCATCTCGACCACTGTGTCGATTTGCCAGTAGCATCCTCAATATAGTAATGGTCATCCTTCAGAATCAGCTCTGTCATACGGTGCGTAGTTTCTTCAATAAAGGATTTCAGCTCTAACAATTCGGGATCATTACTGTCCCCTACCAGATATTTGAAGGCTGTATAGAACATAGCATAGTGGCCAATCACTTCATCTGATGAAGTATCCGCTTTATAGACGATCTGATTCATATCAATATGACCATCTACAATTACGCTACTAGGGAACAAATCATTGAAGAAATCAGGAATTTGCTCATACACAGGTGCTGTCAGCTGAAACAAAGGTTTATTCGTTTCGCTCGTTGTCTTATCTTCCTTTGCGGTGCTGTTGTTGGTGGCCGCCGTAATCACTGGAAGCACTTGATATACCGGACCGCTTTCCGTTGTTTCAACGATGGTTTTAATATCAATGCCTAGCTTCTGCCCCTCGGGACGTGTCAGGTTGAGCTCATCGATTGATGCTTGACTAAGACCGAGCCCATTATAATTCATTACATCAGTACCACCACTCGGGAATAACGTCGAGCCTTTTTTGTTCTCCGCATCCTTAGTCACCCTGACCATCGAATAGCCTATGGGTTCTACACCGTCATCGCGTTGCATGCTTGGAATAATCCCATTTGGATTATTCTTATCCGGACCGACGAAATTCTGGAACCAAAAACCATTCGTCGATTGATACCCATACACTGTATTTCCCACCGTAGCTGCAGTCGCCTCGCTAGTTAGCATATAGGAACGAACTGGGAAGCCATTTCCGCGGCCCGACACATAATCTAGTAGCAGCACTGCTTTGGTGGCACGGAGTGCAGCAGCCTTTGCGTCATTTATTTCCGCCACCTGCTCTGAGGTCGGATTGGTGCCGTATTGCTCCTGCAGCGCCTTATAGCGGAAGACCTCGCCCATCGCATACATTGTCGTCCATAAGCCATCATTATCACTGGTCGTAGGTGTTGAATTGAAAACACCAGTTGCCGAATTGTAGTTTACAGCATCTGTTGTGTTGTCCGTGTCAGTAAAGGTAAAGCTTGTGCCATGAACCATACCGCGTCTGTCCAGAATAGTCTGAACTAAATCCTCATAAATGAATGATTTCTCATGCATTGTTTGCTCCGGCATAGCAATATGCGTCACACCACTTGCTGTCCGCGCCCAAATACCTCCCGCTTCGTCACTAGCTAAACCAGTAACATGATTATCTCCGCCATACAAATATCTTGGACCTGCCATGTATTGAACGATATCCTTTGTATCACTTGCATTAAAATCGACCCGCTGTAGTCCATTCTGCGTACCAATCCAATAGACGCCTTCCTTATCGAGAACGACACTTGTCACATCACCGATCACTGACAGCGGCAAAAATTTCAACGCACTTGCGTCCGTAATCCAGTCAAGCGTATTCGGAATGGAAGCTGAGCCATTTTTATAGTAGGTCATTTTCTTTGACTGCACGGCCTCCAGCTGAACAGGTGAATAGCTAGCTCCAGGCAGCTTTGCTGCCCCTACAGGTATTGCCGACAGTGTGAATAACGCAACAGCAAGCAATGCGCCTGTTATTTTTCGAGCGCGTTTCTTCATCATTTGCATAAATTCATTCCCCTTCCCTTATTGATAAATATGCGATACACCTGTTTCCGTAATGGCCAAAACACCTGTGCTGCCGTCAGAGATTAGCAGAAGCACTTTATTATCCGTTAACTGCTTAGTCTCAGCTGTATAAGCTAGCATTTCATTGGTGGAAAGCTTAATTCGAGTAACCCCACTATCGGTTCCAATCCATAGGTACGTCCGATTTTTATCTAAAACTGAGCTGTTAATTCCTCGAAGGGAGGCAAAAATAGAAGGCTTAGCGTTGAATTGGTAGTTTACGAAGGTAATAGCGTTGGTGAGATCAGGCATAACTACTGCTGAGTTAGCGATTGAAGGTTTATACGAAGGATCTTGAAGAAAAGTTATATATTGCTTAGCCGTTCCTTCTGCCCCAGTAGAGCTAAAGGATTTAAGTACCTCTTCATAGCTGTACAGTACGGTAGCTTTTGGTTCGGGATCAACCGTACCAGGTTCTCCCGTTCCAGGATTTCCTGTACCCGGGTTTCCTGTACCGGGATTCTCTGTTCCCGAGCTACCGGAACCAGAACCGCCAGAACTACTCGACGTATTAGGCACCCCATTACCGCTGCCTTTATAATCGTGACCGTTTATTGTCACTTTACTAGCATTCACCGTCAGCTTGTTCGGCATCGATGCCAAGGAAACTCCCTCAGCATTCACTTCAGCTTCTGCAATTGTTCCTTCACCAGTTACTTCAGCCCCACCGTTAAAGAACAACTTCTTAATGCTCGCACCTTTCACAAGCTGAATTCTTGACTCTGCTGCTAAAGAGGCGACCTTAAAACTAGTGATTTCGCCACCATTAAAGACAAAACGTGTCTTTCCGGCAAGATTTAGCTGATTTACATTTCCATTCAATGAGACATCCGCAAGCCCATTTGTTAGTACATTAATTGTATCAATTGGGTTATTGGATTCATTAACAACCTGCGATCCCGAGAGGACATCTATAAGTGGGAGTGTCGTTGTCCCTTTAAGTACAACTCTTATTGGAGAGGACGGTTTATTGATTACAATTCTTTTTATTTTACTGTCCGTAATTGTGATACTGTTCGCACCCCCGCCGTTTATGTAAACGACGCCTCCGATTACTGCACTTTGCAGACTCAAATCTCCTTCCCCAACACCCGGAGTTATATATAAATTGCCTGTAAGGTTCAGATTGGATAGGACTGCTCCGGGCCTGTTGACAATCATACTGCTGCTAGAGATACCGGAATGTTCTCCGCCATCGGTGATCAGAATCCCCATAGCTCTATTAATCATCTTCACTGCCTCTGCACGAGTCAGCTCCTTCTTCGGCTGAAAGGTAGCCTCTGGTGTGCCTTCCACATAGCCGGCTGCCTTCATCGCATAGACCGCTTCCTTAGCCCAACTGGAGATTGCTGCATCATCAGCAAATGCGACACCACTGCTTGCCGAAGTCGCAACATTAAACACTCTGCTAAGAATAAGAGCAGCCTTCTCCCGGGTAAGTACCTCTAGCGGTTCAATGCCTCCCTCCCCATTGCCGAGAATTGCCCCAGCAGCAACCGCCTTGCTAATTTCTGGCGCATACCAAGCAGTCAAAGGTACATCCTTAAAGGTTTCACTACTCACTGCACTGAAATTAAAGATGCGATTGATCAAGGTAACGAATTCTGTCTTTCGAATTCCTTCGTTAGGCAATACCTTGCCGTCTTTATCACCTTTGAGTAGCCCCATTTCCTTCCACGAGGCAATTTCTGTTGCAGCCCATTTTGGAATAACCTCCGTCGTGTCTGCGAATGCGGCTGACGTGTACGCCATAGATGATGTAACAGCAAGTATAGCGAGTGCCTGCTTCAAGCTGAACTTCATATGCGCTCCTCCTTCATATTTTTGCTTTTAGTTTCACCATATAGAAAACTCAAATGCTAATATTATGTCACCTCCATGTAATATTATCATAATTTGTAGTAACGTTTAATCACATTCTATTTTTAATCATAACAAATTGTCAATAGCTTATTTAGAGTGCATTCATTTTAATTTTATTCAGCATAATTCAAAACCCTTTAGAATATAAACCCTTATACATCCACTTTTGTTTGCGCTTTCATTCACTAATATTAATTTTTAAAGCCCCCGGATTACAGTTAGCATTCCTGCATTATTTTTCTTATTAAAATCTCAAAAGTGATTGACATCACATTAAATATAATCAATAATGAGAACTAAGTTGTTACTACATTTATTTCATCCAATTTATTACTCCTCTTAGCTCATGCCAACATCGCCCTCCTGTGTCAACTTAAATCACACGAAAGCTAATGGAAGAAGAAACTTAGGCACTCTTAGCAGTATAGGAAGTAAGCACGATGTCAATTTCATTATTGTTTCTATTAAACTCAAGGAGAGATGATCGATTGAGAAAATGGATGATTGGACTAGTTGCATCAATGCTGATTACTACTTTGGCAGGCTGTTCCTCCACCTCAAACAAAGAGAGCACAGCAGTAAACACAGGCACTACTGAGGGAAAAACGCAGACACTTCGCATTGCCATGGGTTCACCAGGTGAAGGTTTAATTAAAGTCTGGGAGGACATTGGAAAGGAATTCGAAAGCCAACATGCGGGGATTAAAGTTGAGTTCAACTATCAGGATGATGATACATACCAGACCATCGGGCTACCCAATCTACTCAGCGGCAAAAATGCTCCCGACCTCTATTTCGAGTGGGCTGGACAACGGCTACAGACAAGAGTAAGCGATGGTTATGCCGCAGATATTACCGAACAACTACAAAGCTCAGGCCTGAAGGATATGTTTGCTGACGGCACCTTCAACGGTATGATTGTCGACGGCAAGACGTATATGATTCCAACAGCAGGCGATGTGACAAATGTGATCTTTTACAATAAAGAAATCTTCAGTAAGCAAGGTCTTGAACCGCCTACCACCTGGGAGGAGTTCCTTACAGTGTGCCAGAAGCTTAAGGATGCCGGCATTACGCCGCTTGTTATCGGTAACTCCGATCTATGGACAGCCGGCAACTGGATTGCCCATGTCATTTCTAGAGTAGTAGGAGAAGATGCTTACAGTGAAGCGCTGCAGTTAAAGCAACCGTTTCATTCAAAAGATTTCATTAAAGCATACACCTATGTACAGGAGCTATGGGATAAAGGCTACATCAACGACAATGTGAATGCCCTCAACGACAGTGAAGGTGACATGATGTTCCTGAACGGTAGCGCGGCCATGCACCCCATTGGTAGTTGGCTTGTCCCAACCGCTGTTGAAGAAAACCCTGATCTTCAGCTAGGCTACTTCAATACTCCAGTCATGCCGGAAGGTAAAGGCAATCAGGATAGTGTAATCGGCGTACTTAATGGTATGGTCGTCAACAAGAACTCTAAGCTGATCGACGAAGCCATTGATTTTATGAAATTATATAGTTCAGCTGAATCGTCTAAAAAGCTATCCGATGCCGGGGCTGTACCGATCACTAAAGATGGTATTAATACCGAAACGACCCACCCGCTCTCGTTAAGCTTAAATGATCTGATGGAAAATGCACCTGCTCTAGTATCGCCTCCTGATACCGGCTATTCCATCGAGGTTGCAAATGCCTTAAATATGGCTACATCTCAAATCATTGGTGGAGCCAAATCCCCGGAAGACGCATTATCCGAATTGGAAACAACCATAGCCCCACTTAAATAAACATTCCTCATCCTTTATATAAGTCTCATCAGACCGCTCATCAGCAGTATACCTTGGGCGGTCTCCCCATACTTATGAACTGGAGGTATTGTCATGTCCGGCAAGAGTAATAAGCTTTCCCCTTACTTGTTCACAGCCCCCGCTGTATTGATATTTGCCTTTGTCGTGCTTGTGCCTGTTCTCATGACCTTCGTATTCAGCTTCTATGACTGGAACGGGATCGGCGCAATGACCTTCACAGGCTTCGACAACTATATTCGGGCTTTTCATGACCGTATTTATATTAGCTCCTATGGACATACACTTATCTATATTGTTGCTACGGTATTTGTGGAAGTATTAGTCGGACTTGGACTTGCAGGTTTAATAACAATGGGTCGCAAAGGCAGCGGACTATTCCGACTCGCCTTCTTTGTTCCTGTCATGTTACCAATGATTGTTATCTCCTACCTGTGGAAATTTGTTTACAATTCCGATTTTGGGATCGTCAATATGCTGCTGGACACAATCGGCCTGGAGAGCTGGACACGCGTCTGGCTAGGCAACCCTGATACCGCACTATACGCAATTTGTATTGTCTCCGGATGGGTATATGCTGGATTCTATATGACTATCTTTTATTCTGGCATACAGCGTATTTCCAAGGAGGTCTATGAATCTGCTTATCTGGATGGTGCAGGAGAAAGACATATTTTTTTCAAAATTAAAATTCCAATGATTCGTAATTTGGTGGAAACGGGAATCCTGCTATGTGTGTTAACTGGGTTTCAAGCCTTCGACCTGTTCTATGTTATGACCAATGGTGGTCCTTATAACTCAACGGAAATTGTTACTACCTATCTCGTCAAAGTCGTGTTTACTCATATGAGCATCGGCTATGGCTCCGCGCTGGCTGTCATCATGACGATTGTTATCGCTGTGATCGGACTCGTTACCGGCAAATTAACTAAGAAGGACTCCGACGCGCTGGAGTATTGAGAAAGGAGAACTGTATATGCCCCCACTAACCACCACTGTCATTCCTATTAAAAAAAACAGCAACTCCGTCAAAGCTACGTCCAACAATAAATGGTTCTCGCATATTGGATACTATATCTTCATGATCGTGCTCTCGTGCTTCTATTTCTATCCGATTGTTTGGCTGATCCTTTCATCCTTCCGTGAAAATAATAAGATCTTCTCAACTCCGTTTGCACTACCGGAAACGATTAATCTACAGAACTGGTCAAAAGCCTGGAATATCGGCAATATGAGTACCTACGCTAAGAACAGCATCATTGTCACGATATTAACTGTCATTGGCATTCTGCTATTCGCAAGCCTCGCAGCCTTCGCCTTTAGCAAGCTTCGCTTCCGTGGAAGCAGCCTCCTAATGCTGATGTTCGTATTCGGTCTGTTTATGCCTCTGCAATCGTTTTTTATTGCACAGAGCTATATTTTTGAGCAACTGAATTTGAAGGATTCTTATTGGGCACTGATTATACCTTATATTGGAACTGGGCTGCCACTTGCGGTCATCCTGCTTAAAGCCTATTTAGACTCCGTTCCCAGAGAGCTTATGGAGGCTGCACGCATGGATGGCTGTGGTGACTGGTTGCTCTACCGAAAGATCATTTTCCCTCTGTTGATCCCTAGCATGGCTACGGTTGGCATTTTCTCGGCGTTAAATTCCTGGAATGAACTATTGCTTGCCATGCTGTACATCCAGAATGATGCCTTAAAAACCATCCCAGTCGGACTCTTGGCGTTCTCCAGCAGGTATATGACCGATTACAAGCTACTGTTCTCCGCACTCGCTATCATTACACTGCCGATGATTATTGTGTATATCTTCTTTCACCGCTATATCGTTGCGGGTCTGACCGAAGGTGCACTTAAATAGTCTCCTATCACAACATAAATAATATAATTAAGCAGCGGTAGTCTTCCCAATGATCATTCAGAGGGTAGCTGCCGCTGTTTTTGGTAACTATAAAATAATATTTGACCTTTACGCTACGTAAAGGTGTACAGTGAATTTGTGGGAGGTGATACTACGGAATACACAGTGCAGAAGCTTGCGGAGTTAGCTGGTGTTAGTACACGGACCTTGCGATATTACGATGAGTTTGGCATTCTTAAGCCGGCTAGAATCAACTCTTCCGGGTATCGTATTTACGGTCAGCGTGAAGTAGATTTGCTGCAGCAAATTCTATTTTATCGAGAGCTTGGTTTAAGTCTAGAGAACATCAGAGAGATTGTTACACAACCGTCCTTTGACGGAACGAGAGCACTACGAAAGCATCATGATAAGCTACTGGAAAAGAGACAACAGCTAGATCTATTAATTGCTAACGTCGAACAGACGCTGGCTCATAAGGAAGGACAAATTATAATGAGTGATAAAGAGAAATTCGAGGGCTTTAAGCAAAAGCTGATTGAGGATAACGAGAAGAAATATGGTCAGGAGATTCGGGAAAAATACGGAGACAGCACGGTAGATCAGTCCAACAAGAAGCTGAAGGGTATGACTGAAGAACAGTATGCGGCTATACAGCAGATCGAGTCGGAAATGTTCGAGTTCCTGTTGCAGGCGATGGAAGCTGGAGATCCTGCTAGCGTATTGGCACAAAAGAGTGCTGACTTGCATCGCCAATGGCTCTCCTTCTACTGGAATTCTTATACCAAAGAAGCACATGCGGGTGTAGCTCAAATGTACGTGGATGATGAGCGTTTCACAGCTTACTATGACAAGCACCGTCCTGGACTTGCAGCGTTCTTAAGAGATGCAGTGCATGTGTATACAGGAGCAAAATAATGAGATAAAAATAGAGCAGTGCCGGAATTCCGGTCCCTGCTCTATTTTTTCGAATCTCTGCTGATACCTCTTACAAGCTACGATGCAGCAGCGATAAAACATTCCGAAGATCAGCTACAGCGACCTGGCCTGGTGCAGACGGCTTATGCGCGGCCCCAAACGTTAATGCTGAACCGAAGATTTCACCCGACAGACGGCTGACTACTCCTGCTCCTGCCATGGACATCGTAATAATCGGGCGATCTGCATGTTTAGTTTTCATAATATGAGTGGCTTCTAGCAAGGTCAGAACGTCACCTGCATCTTGAGGCATAACTGCAATCTTAGGCAAGTCCCCACCAAGCTCCTGCATCTTACATAGACGCGAGATTAGCTCCTCTTTGGGAGGTGTTTTATGAAAATCATGATTCGATATGATAACAGCTACGTTATGAGCGTGAGCAGCCTCAACTAATCCTCGTACATCCTGTTCCTCATTAAACAATTCAACATCAATAATATCTACTAGCCCACTCTCAGCAGCAGCAACATTAAGAGCTATGTAATATTCTATACTGACCTGCTTCTCTCCACCTTCCTTCGCACTACGGAACGTAAAGATCAGCGGAAGATCCGGAATGATCGCGTGAATATCACTTAACGCTGACTTCACTGCTTCTAAATCCTCCACTTTTTCAAAAAAATCCGTACGCCACTCCACCAAATCAGGATTTAGCTCTTTTAAGGCTTCAGCTTCCTGCTTCAGTTCAGTAAGGGTAGCACCAATTAACGGGACGCATATTTTAGGTATTCCTTCACCGATCACTACATTTTTAACGATTAATGTTCTGCTCATGATTTTAGCTCCTTATCATCCGATACATGCTTTATAAAATTTTCAACCTCAGGCAAATACGGCAGTGACGGTATTGCACCTGCTTTCCCAACAGCCAAAGCACCGACAGCATTCGCGAAGCGTAACGCTTCCTCCAATGACTTACCTGAGACTAACTGCTGTGCGAGTGCACCATTAAAGGAATCTCCCGCAGCAACTGTATCTATTGCCTTTACCGGGAACCCAGGAACTAACTTGGTCCCCTCAGCATTAACTAACAATGTGCCTTTAGCACCTAAAGTTACAATAACGTTCTTAACACCCTTTTGTAGCAAAATACGGGCAGCCTGCTCAGCCGTCTCTATACTATCGACAGTCATCCCAGCTAGAATTCCTGCTTCCGTCTCATTTGGCGTCAAATAGGTTACTTGACTTAACATCTCATCCTTAAGCCTTCTGGCTGGTGCAGGATTTAAAATGATTGGAATCCCATAACCATGGGCAATAGCAACAGCCTGTTCGGTCATTGCTAAATCCATTTCAAGCTGTAGCACGATTAACTTAGCTTGTTGAATTACAGGCGCCAACATCTGAATATCTTCCGCAGAAAGCTCCATATTCGCCCCAGAAACAACTATAATCCGATTCTCTCCATCTTCTTCAATAACGATTGAAGCTACACCTGTTGCCTCCGTTTCACTCACTGAGATATGTTCTATATGAATACCTTCCTGCTTAATAATCTCCAGCATTTCGCTTCCAAAGGTATCTTTTCCGACGCTGCCGATCATACTAACCTCAGCACCCAGACGTGCTGCGGCAACGGCTTGATTCGCTCCTTTTCCACCGGGAGATAGAGCAAATGCTTGTCCCATAAGCGTTTCTCCTGCATTCGGTGCCCGGTTCGTACGTACTACCATATCCATATTTAAGCTTCCAATCACAACTATACCCAACTTAAACACCACCAATAATTATTTCTTCAATCTCTTTATCTTAGGGTCTTCCCTTCACTTTATCAATCACTTCCGTTGATTTTGCCCCTAATTGGCTATTTTCACCAAATTGACGTTATGCTTTTGTAGATAAAGTGTGCTAGAATGATGGTGCAATCGCTTCCACAACGATTGATGACTGTTTTTTGAGCAAACGTTTGCATCGTAGATAATGCCAGCAGCTTTACTGCAATTCAATCTAATCCGCGATTAGGAGGCTTATCAAGTGAACGAACAAAAATTACCATCAGTAGCTTATTTCAGTATGGAGTACGGGTTACATTCCGATTTTAAAATGTATGCCGGAGGGCTTGGAATTCTCGCCGGAGACTACATTAAGGGAGCTAAAGACATCAATGCTCCTATCATCCCTATCGGGCTGAAGTGGAAACAAGGTTATACGGATCAAAAAATTGATGCGAACGGTAATCCATACGACTCCTATCACAATTATGTTTATGATTTTCTTGAAGATACAGGGGTGAAGGTAACCGTAAAAGTCAGAAAGACCGATGTGGTGTGCAAAGTATGGAAGACTGATTATTTTGGCAACAGCACGTTGTATTTACTGGATACGGATATCCCCGAGAATAATGATGCATGGATTACTGGACAATTGTACGGCTGGTTCGGTGAGGAACGGATCGCTCAAGAGATCGTACTCGGGATCGGCGGAGTAAAAGCTATGCGTGCTCTCGGCATTCCGATTGATGTCTATCATTTCAATGAAGGCCATGCAGCCTTAGCAGCCATCGAGCTCATTCGTGAAAAGATGTCCGGAGGCAGCACCTTTGAGGAAGCTTGGAAAGCTACTCGGGAAGAGGTTGTGTTCACTACACATACGCCGATAAAAGAAGGCAACGAAACCCATCCACTCGACCGCCTAGAGTATATGAGTGCATTCAATGGCTTAACCCGCGACCAGATGGAGCGTATCGGTGGCGAGCCGTTCAACATGACGGTTGCCGGTCTACGACTCTCACGTATTTCTAATGCAGTGGCTCAGCTTCATGCGGATACAGCCAATAAGATGTGGAAAGAGGTTGCCGGAAGATCGGACATCATTGGCATTACTAATGCCATTCATACCCCTACCTGGGTAGATGAAAGAATGACACAAGCCTATGAACAAAATGGCGATTTATGGGCAGTGCATAAGGAAATTAAGGGTGAACTGATTGATTTCATCAAAGAACGGTCCGGCATTAGTCTAAATGCTGACAATCTACTCATTGGCTTCTCACGCAGAGCTGCTCCTTATAAACGCAGTGACCTGATCTTCTCGCAGCCGGAAATTATTGAGCCTTATCTGGAGTCCGGCAAAATACAAATCGTCTTCTCTGGCAAAGCCCATCCACTCGATGATAACGGCAAAAAAATCGTCAGCAATTTAGTGGCGATGATGAAAAAATATCCGAAGAGTGTTGTCTTCTTGGAGAATTACGATATGACTATTGGCGCACAGCTGACACGCGGTTCTGATATTTGGCTCAACAATCCGCGTAGACCACTGGAAGCAAGTGGTACCTCCGGGATGAAGGCAGCCATGAACGGCGTATTGAACTGCTCTATTCTAGATGGCTGGTGGCCGGAAGCCTGTTTAGATGGCGAGAATGGCTGGCAGATCGGAGACGGCTTCGAGACTACTGACTTCGAGGTTCTGGATAAGCATGATAGTGATGCGCTATACGACACCCTATTGAATCGAGTACTCCCAACCTATTATGAGAATCGTGAACAGTGGGTACAAATGATGAAGAAGAGTATCGAAACCACTCGTACCGAATTTGCCACCAAAAGAATGCTGGATGAATACTATAACAGAATGTACATTAAAAACTAAGTACAGAAAACGGATATTCCTATATCAAAATAGAACAGCGCACCCTCCAGTGATGGTAGAGGTGCGCTGTTTCTTTTTTAACTCTGCTTAGTAATTAATCACTCTATCTATCATATATATCTGAATGGGACGACGATTACCACATACTGTAATGTGTCAATTATTCAAAAAGTGTTGCATTTTCCCCAGAAAACATTAATATAGAACTTATACTAAATCTAAAATCAAATCTTACGAGGTGATTCTATTAATGAGCTCCAATAATAATAATCTTACGACCAGCTGGGGTGCTCCAGTAGGCGACAATCAAAATTCAATGACAGCCGGTGATCGTGGTCCTACTTTGCTGCAAGATGTCCATCTGCTTGAAAAATTAGCCCACTTTAACAGAGAACGTGTTCCTGAACGTGTCGTTCATGCTAAGGGTGCTGGCGCTCATGGGTATTTTGAGGTCACTCAGGATTTAACTCAATATACAAAAGCTAATTTTCTATCTGAGGTAGGCAAGCGTACCCCTATGTTTATCCGTTTCTCAACCGTAGCTGGGGAGCTAGGTTCTGCTGATACTGTAAGAGACCCACGTGGTTTTGCAGTGAAGTTCTATACCGAAGAAGGAAACTATGATCTCGTAGGTAACAATACACCTGTATTCTTCGTTCGTGATGCAATCAAGTTCCCTGACTTTATTCATACACAGAAGCGTGATCCACAGACACACTTAAAGAACCCTAATGCGGTTTGGGACTTCTGGTCTTTATCGCCGGAATCTCTACATCAGGTTACGATTTTGATGTCAGATCGCGGAATTCCAGCTACGCTAAGACATATGCACGGGTTCGGAAGCCACACCTTCAAGTGGGTAAATGCCGAAGGTAATGCCGTCTGGGTGAAATATCATTTCAAAACAGAACAAGGCATTAAGAACCTTGCTCCAGATCTTGCCGCCAAAATAGCTGGGGAGAACCCAGATTATCATACAGAAGACTTGTTCAATGCTATTGATAAAGGAGATTTCCCAGCGTGGAAGCTCTACGTGCAGATTATGCCGATCGAAGATGCGAACACTTACCGCTTTGATCCATTCGATGTAACCAAAGTATGGTCGCAAAAAGATTATCCATTAATTGAGGTTGGCCGCATGGTACTGGATCGCAATCCAGAGAACTACTTTGCGGAAGTAGAGCAAGTTACGTTCTCTCCTGGCTCGTTCGTCCCTGGTATTGAAGCTTCTCCTGATAAATTGCTACAGGGTCGACTGTTTGCTTACGGCGATGCTCATCGTCACCGTGTAGGTCCCAACCATAACAGCCTGCCTATCAACCGACCAAAAGTAGAAGTGAAGAACTATCAACGTGACGGTGGCATGGCACTCGGTAACAATGGCGGATCCGGTGCCTATTACGAACCTAACAGCTTAGGCGGACCTAAAGAAGCACCACAGTACAAAACATCACCTTTCGAAGTATCTGGAAATGCCGACAGTGTCTCCTATAATAGTGATGACCATTATACACAACCTGGTGACTTGTATCGCCTGATGAGTGAAGAAGAACGTACACGTCTTGTTCAAAATATCGTAGGCGCTATGACACCAGTTGAAAGTAACGATATTAAACTTCGTCAAATTGTTCATTTCTATAAAGCTGATCCGGAATTGGGACAGCGTGTTGCATCCGGCTTAGGATTATCCGTTCCAGACGGAATATAAGACTGTAATTGCACTTATACAATCAAAGAGGACCTTTACCCGTAAATGGGAAAGGTCCTCTTTGTTCATAAGAAAAGCTAAAACATATAATATATAAGAACGATCACGATGCATAGCGTGGAGACAACAGATAAGCACGAAAAAAAAGTGTTCCAGTTATTGCCCTTCATTTGTCTTATACACGACCAGTATACTGCTTCTTTGATGCTCTGCCCCATCACGTGAAGATTTAACTACCGAACCGTAACAGATATTCACAACCTGTTCCTCACGCAGCCCTGCCAAGAACTCATTCGCCTTATTCTCAGCATACGAATTATCAGCATCTACAAACTCTTTTACTTGAATCATCCTGATCTCTCCTTTAATAAATTATAGTTACTTTTTATGTCTAGATTCTATAGGTGAACTCAACGAAATGTACATGGCGTATCACTCCCCTGGTAACATTTAATGTAAAATTATCTTCGAAATATAGTATAGGCATTCCGCAGTTTTCTACGAAATGCCTATAACATCAGCCTATCATAGCACCCAACTATACAATAGTCAAACGTTTTAAATACAATATTTAGTAAGAATTTATTGCCTTTGCAAAATGGATTGGATTTACATATAGAAGCTGTTATACTGATCAGAAGGTTCCCTCTAGGGGACCTCTATTTGTATAGGAGGGATTTTAATATGGCAACGCGTCATAACAAATTTGCAAAGAATGTGCTACTTAGAGGGGGTGAAATCTACTATGAACCATAGTCTAATTTATGAAGGCTCAAGGACACAACTGGTCCAGCAGCTTATTTATTTTGATGAGGAAAAAATCGCATTTCTAAATCAGTATTTCCCGGAACGAAGCAAACAAAGAAGTAATGCTGAAACGCTGTTGTCCCATTATTGCTCCGAGCTGGAACAATTACTTTCCCGTTTTAATGGTGAAGAATTGAATTCACTCGTATTGATTGGAAGTCAGCTTCAGCTACGCTACTTAGACGACAATACTACAGATACCTACACCATCGTATTTCCAAACCAGGCAGAACCCAATGATAACAAGATTTCAATGTTCTCGCCTATTGGCATGCAGTTGCTGTTAGCTCAGATCGGCAGTACATGTCAGCTAGCTATTCCTTCAGGTGAGTTATCAGTAAAAATCGAAAGTATTAAGTTTGTGAATTGTGGTGAGGTAGCCGTTCTTATTTAAGCCCACTTGCACATATCACCAACATTAACAGCGTCCCTTTCCAATCTTATGGAAGAGGACGCTGTTCATCTATTCAGCCTGCTAAGCACTTCTTCATACTTTTATTTGAGCCTCAATCCTTCAGCCAGTTTACTGACTGATTTTTCGATACGAGATGTTCTGGTTTCAGGTCTTTTCGCCGCTTCGATCCAAGATACATATTCCTTCTGATAAGAATAAGCCAGACCGTTATAATAAGCTTCTGCCTGCTCATGGCTACTCAGCGCATCAAGGAAATCCTCTGGGGCTTCTACCTCCCGTAATTGATGATCTTGCTCCATCGTCACACGCACAATATCACCAGGTTGAACTTTGGCTAGATCCCGTAGTTCTTTCTTTACCACCATAAAATGCTTTCCGTTTCCATGGGGCATAAGCGTTCCTCTATAGGGGATTCCATTTACACTTCCTTTTACCTGTATTCTGGACTTTGTTTCAAATATTTGTTCGGCATCAAAAGGGACGTTAAGATAAGTCCAGCTCCCACTTGCATCAGGTCGCACTAATTTAGCTTCAAATTCAAACATTGCTACCTCCTCAACTAAAAGCCCTAAGTTCTATTGTATCCATATGAATGTAACTATACAAAAAAACACCTGCCTATAATAGACAGATGTTTCTTAATTATAAGCGGGTGATGGGAATCGAACCCACGCTATCAGCTTGGAAGGCTGAAGTTCTACCATTGAACTACACCCGCAAAGGTATAAAATCGGGATGACACGATTTGAACATGCGACCCCCTGGTCCCAAACCAGGTGCTCTACCAAGCTGAGCTACATCCCGTCAAAACATGTAATTACTTAGTAATAAAAATGGCGCGCCCTGAGAGATTCGAACTCCCGGCCTTTTGATTCGTAGTCAAACGCTCTATCCAGCTGAGCTAAGGGCGCAAAAATTATGGAGCGGAAGACGGGAATCGAACCCGCGACCCTCGCCTTGGCAAGGCGATGCTCTACCGCTGAGCCACTTCCGCAAAATATGGTGCGCGTGAAGGGACTTGAACCCCCACGTCGTGAAACGCCAGATCCTAAGTCTGGTGCGTCTGCCATTCCGCCACACGCGCACACTTTAAAAATAATGGTGAGCCATGAAGGACTCGAACCTTCGACACCCTGATTAAAAGTCAGGTGCTCTACCAACTGAGCTAATGGCTCTCATAAATGGCTGGGGATATAGGATTTGAACCTATGCATGACGGAGTCAAAGTCCGTTGCCTTACCGCTTGGCTAATCCCCAACAATAATTAACTAAATGGCGGAACCGACGAGATTCGAACTCGCGATCTCCTGCGTGACAGGCAGGCATGTTAGGCCAACTACACCACGGTTCCATAGACATAATGCATAAGAGTAAATTGGTTGCGGGGGCAGGATTTGAACCTGCGGCCTTCGGGTTATGAGCCCGACGAGCTACCGGGCTGCTCCACCCCGCGTCATTTAATAATTATATACTATTCATTTACACTACGCCAGCTAGTCCCAAAACATCATGCTTAAGGAAAATTTGGTTGCGGGGGCAGGATTTGAACCTGCGGCCTTCGGGTTATGAGCCCGACGAGCTACCGGGCTGCTCCACCCCGCGTCGTTCTTAAATGAATATGGTGGAGGCTGAGGGGATCGAACCCCCGACCCTCTGCTTGTAAGGCAGATGCTCTCCCAGCTGAGCTAAGCCTCCATGTTATGACCCGTATGGGATTCGAACCCATGTTACCTCCGTGAAAGGGAGGTGTCTTAACCCCTTGACCAACGGGCCATGCTAATAAACTTTGTGGCGGAGAGAGAGGGATTCGAACCCTCGAGACGCTTGTGGCGCCTACACGATTTCCAATCGTGCTCCTTCGGCCAAACTCGGACACCTCTCCATAAATGGCTCCCCGAACAGGACTCGAACCTGTGACAACTCGATTAACAGTCGAGTGCTCTACCAACTGAGCTATCAGGGAATATGGTGGGCCTTAGTGGACTCGAACCACCGACCTCACCCTTATCAGGGGTGCGCTCTAACCAGCTGAGCTAAAGGCCCTTTTTAAGACACATCAATATTAAGGGCAAAAAAAATACCACGGGTAATGTGGTTGTCCGCTTGGCGACGTCCTACTCTCCCAGGACCCTTCGGTCCAAGTACCATCGGCGCTGGAGGGCTTAACGGTCGTGTTCGGGATGGGTACGTGTGGAACCCCTCCGCTATCGCCACCAAACGGGCATTTACATCGTAAATGCTCAGGCTTGAGTCGCCTGAAAACTGAATCCGAATTGAATTTGCGTTTTAAGTATAGGATAAGCCCTCGACCGATTAGTATTGGTCAGCTCCATGCATTACTGCACTTCCACCTCCAACCTATCTACCTCGTCGTCTTCAAGGGGTCTTACTAATTGGGAAATCTCATCTTGAGGGGGGCTTCACGCTTAGATGCTTTCAGCGCTTATCCCGTCCGTACGTAGCTACCCAGCCATGCTTCTGGCGAAACAACTGGTGCACCAGCGGTACGTCCATCCCGGTCCTCTCGTACTAAGGACAGCTCCTCTCAAATTTCCTGCGCCCACGACAGATAGGGACCGAACTGTCTCACGACGTTCTGAACCCAGCTCGCGTACCGCTTTAATGGGCGAACAGCCCAACCCTTGGGACCTACTTCAGCCCCAGGATGCGATGAGCCGACATCGAGGTGCCAAACCTCCCCGTCGATGTGGACTCTTGGGGGAGATAAGCCTGTTATCCCCAGGGTAGCTTTTATCCGTTGAGCGATGGCCCTTCCATGCGGTACCACCGGATCACTAAGTCCGACTTTCGTCCCTGCTCGACTTGTAGGTCTCGCAGTCAAGCTCCCTTATGCCTTTGCACTCTTCGAATGATTTCCAACCATTCTGAGGGAACCTTGGAACGCCTCCGTTACTCTTTAGGAGGCGACCGCCCCAGTCAAACTGCCCGCCTGACACGGTCCCCGTACCCGGTAAGGGTACTAGGTTAGAACCTAGATACGATCAGGGTGGTATCCCAACGGCGCCTCCACCGAAGCTTGCGCTCCGATTTCTACGGCTCCCACCTATCCTGTACAGATCGTACCCAAATTCAATATCAAGCTGCAGTAAAGCTCCATGGGGTCTTTCCGTCTTGTCGCGGGTAACCTGCATCTTCACAGGTATTAAAATTTCACCGGATCTCTCGTTGAGACAGCGCCCAAGTCGTTACGCCATTCGTGCGGGTCAGAATTTACCTGACAAGGAATTTCGCTACCTTAGGACCGTTATAGTTACGGCCGCCGTTTACTGGGGCTTCGGTTCATAGCTTCGGGTTACCCCTAACCACTCCCCTTAACCTTCCAGCACCGGGCAGGCGTCAGCCCGTATACTTCGCCTTGCGGCTTCGCACAGACCTGTGTTTTTGCTAAACAGTCGCTTGGGCCTTTTCACTGCGGCCCCCTCGTGCTATTCACACTACCGGGGCACCCCTTCTCCCGAAGTTACGGGGTCATTTTGCCGAGTTCCTTAACGAGAGTTCTTCCGCGCGCCTCAGAATTCTCTTCTCGCCTACCTGTGTCGGTTTGCGGTACGGGCACCTTCTCCTGGCTAGAGGCTTTTCTTGGCAGTGTGAGATCATGACCTTCGCTACTGTAATTTTCGCTCCCCATCACAGCCCAGCCTTAATGATGTGCGGATTTGCCTACACATCAGCCTCACTGCTTAGACGGACATATCCATCAGTCCGCGTCACTACCCTCCTGCGTCACCCCATCGCTCATAGCGGATTACGGTGGTACAGTAATTTCAAACTGTTGTCCTTCGACTACGCCTTTCGGCCTCGCCTTAGGTCCCGACTTACCCTGAGCGGACGAGCCTTCCTCAGGAAACCTTGGGCTTTCGGCGGATCAGATTCTCACTGATCTTTTCGTTACTCATACCGGCATTCTCACTTGTATGCTGTCCAGCGCTCCTTACGGTACACCTTCAACCCACATACAACGCTCCCCTACCCCAGATACATACGTATCTAGCCATAGCTTCGGTGGTGTGTTTAGCCCCGTTACATTTTCGGCGCAGAGTCACTCGACCAGTGAGCTATTACGCACTCTTTCAATGGTGGCTGCTTCTAAGCCAACATCCTGGTTGTCTGTGCAACTCCACATCCTTTCCCACTTAACACACACTTGGGGACCTTAGCTGATGGTCTGGGCTGTTTCCCTTTTGACAATGGATCTTAGCACTCACTGTCTGACTCCCGGCAATAAGTATATGGCATTCGGAGTTTGACTGAGCTTGGTAATCCTTGCGGACCCCGCACCCAATCAGTGCTCTACCTCCACTACTCTTATACCGAGGCTAGCCCTAAAGCTATTTCGGGGAGAACCAGCTATCTCCGAGTTCGATTGGAATTTCTCCGCTACCCCCACCTCATCCCCGCATTTTTCAACATGCGTGGGTTCGGGCCTCCAGTGCGTGTTACCGCACCTTCACCCTGGACAGGGGTAGATCACACGGTTTCGGGTCTACGTCCACATACTGAGTCGCCCTATTCAGACTCGCTTTCGCTGCGGCTCCGTCTTCTCGACTTAACCTTGCATGTTAAACGTAACTCGCCGGTTCATTCTACAAAAGGCACGCCATCACCCATAGATAGGGCTCTGACTTTTTGTAAGCACACGGTTTCAGGTTCTATTTCACTCCCCTTCCGGGGTGCTTTTCACCTTTCCCTCACGGTACTGTTTCACTATCGGTCGCCAGGTAGTATTTAGCCTTAGCAGATGGTCCTGCTGGATTCATACGGGGTTTCACGTGCCCCGCACTACTCGGGATCCGTCTCGGAGAGAACACAGTTTAGGCTACAGGGCTTTTACCTCTATCGCGGGCCTTTCCAGACCTCTTCACCTACCATATTCCTTTGTAACTCCATGTGAGACGTCCCACAACCCCTAAGAGCAAGCTCTTAGGTTTAGGCTGTTCCGCGTTCGCTCGCCGCTACTGACGGAATCACTATTGTTTTCTCTTCCTCAGGGTACTTAGATGTTTCAGTTCCCCTGGTCTGCCTCTACATCTCCTATGTGTTCAGAGATGAGTAACTGCGAATTACCACAGCTGGGTTTCCCCATTCGGACACCCCCGGATCAAAGCTTGCTTACAGCTCCCCGAGGCAGTTTCGTTGTTCGCCACGTCCTTCGTCGGCTCCTGGCGCCTAGGCATCCTCCGTGTGCTCTTATTAGCTTAACCTTGATTTTTCCTAAGAAAAATCTCACTAATAACATTTACTTGTTTACACAAGTTGCTAAAAGATGTTCTAAAACGCAAATTCGTTTCGGTATCCAGTTTTCAAGGATCAAGTCTTACTGAGAGCTTAAACTCTCAAAACTGAGCAACGAGTGAGTAACAGGCCTAAACCTGAGATTTGGAAGTTTAACTTCCGATTTGAATGTCTTCATTGCAGAAGACGATTCTCCATAGAAAGGAGGTGATCCAGCCGCACCTTCCGATACGGCTACCTTGTTACGACTTCACCCCAATCATCTACCCCACCTTCGGCGGCTGGCTCCCTTGCGGGTTACCCCACCGACTTCGGGTGTTGTAAACTCTCGTGGTGTGACGGGCGGTGTGTACAAGACCCGGGAACGTATTCACCGCGGCATGCTGATCCGCGATTACTAGCAATTCCGACTTCATGCAGGCGAGTTGCAGCCTGCAATCCGAACTGAGACCGGCTTTGATGGGATTGGCTTCACCTCGCGGTTTCGCTTCCCGTTGTACCGGCCATTGTAGTACGTGTGTAGCCCAGGTCATAAGGGGCATGATGATTTGACGTCATCCCCACCTTCCTCCGGTTTGTCACCGGCAGTCACTCTAGAGTGCCCAGCTTAACCTGCTGGCAACTAAAGTTAAGGGTTGCGCTCGTTGCGGGACTTAACCCAACATCTCACGACACGAGCTGACGACAACCATGCACCACCTGTCTCCTCTGTCCCGAAGGCCGCCACTATCTCTAGTGGATTCAGAGGGATGTCAAGACCTGGTAAGGTTCTTCGCGTTGCTTCGAATTAAACCACATACTCCACTGCTTGTGCGGGTCCCCGTCAATTCCTTTGAGTTTCAGTCTTGCGACCGTACTCCCCAGGCGGAGTGCTTACTGTGTTAACTTCGGCACCAAGGGTATCGAAACCCCTAACACCTAGCACTCATCGTTTACGGCGTGGACTACCAGGGTATCTAATCCTGTTTGCTCCCCACGCTTTCGCGCCTCAGCGTCAGTTACAGCCCAGAAAGTCGCCTTCGCCACTGGTGTTCCTCCACATATCTACGCATTTCACCGCTACACGTGGAATTCCACTTTCCTCTTCTGTACTCAAGTCACCCAGTTTCCAGTGCGACCTCAGGTTGAGCCCAAGGTTTAAACACCAGACTTAAATGACCGCCTGCGCGCGCTTTACGCCCAATAATTCCGGACAACGCTTGCCCCCTACGTATTACCGCGGCTGCTGGCACGTAGTTAGCCGGGGCTTTCTTCTCAGGTACCGTCATTCCGATAGCAGTTACTCTACCGGACGTTCTTCCCTGGCAACAGAGCTTTACGATCCGAAAACCTTCATCACTCACGCGGCGTTGCTCCGTCAGACTTTCGTCCATTGCGGAAGATTCCCTACTGCTGCCTCCCGTAGGAGTCTGGGCCGTGTCTCAGTCCCAGTGTGGCCGTTCACCCTCTCAGGTCGGCTACGCATCGTCGCCTTGGTGGGCCGTTACCCCACCAACTAGCTAATGCGCCGCAGGCCCATCCCTCAGTGACAGATTGCTCCGTCTTTCATTCTTTCTTCAGGAGAAAAAAGAAATTATCCGGTATTAGCTACCGTTTCCGGTAGTTATCCCAGTCTAAGGGGCAGGTTGCCTACGTGTTACTCACCCGTCCGCCGCTAAGTTATTTTGAAAGCAAGCTTTCAAAATAACTCCGCTCGACTTGCATGTATTAGGCACGCCGCCAGCGTTCGTCCTGAGCCAGGATCAAACTCTCCAATTAGTATTGAAAAGAGCGATATGCTCATTTTGAAACATCTGACGAGAAAATTAATTCTCTAATTTTGGATTTCACTTTCGTGATTCCCTACTCACTCGTTGTTCAGTTTTCAAAGATCAAGTTCTCGTTGGCGCCGTTTAATGTCTCAGCAGCAACTCTTATACTATATCACGTTCGGCCATTTAATGTCAAGCTCTTTTTTTAACTTCTTTTTCGAGCTCGGCATGTGTATTTCTTGGCCGGACTTAGAATATATCATGTATAGAGATTCATTGCAAGCATTATTTTAAAATTCATATTATTTTGTATTCTGTTACTTCTTCATCATAATAATCCACTTCCTTAGTGATGTTTTGGCAAAGTGATGGCCTCTTATAAAAAAAGCAATAAACACAAAAGAGCCCCAGCAGATAAGCTGAGACCCCTTTGTTCGATACAAGCTAAGCTTGAGTTCATTTCACGCAGATAATAGATTACTTCTGCCCTTTTTCTAATAATGCAAGGATTATGGTAACCGCCTCTGCTCTTGTTGCCTTCTGGTTAGGTGCAAATTTATTCTGCCCTACACCATTCACAAGGCCTGATTTCGCTGCCGCTGCAATATACGGCACTGCCCATGCTGGTACATCCTTAGCATCATTGAAGGTTAATGTCGCTTTAGGATCTACCGTAATACCAAGAGCGCGAACAACCATAACTGCTAATTCTGTACGTGTTAGCTCCTGTGTAGGACGGAATGTTCCATCATCATAGCCACTGATAATTTGCAGAGATACAGCCTGTGCCACAAAAGACTTAGCCCATGCTGGAATCTTCGCAGAATCCTTAAAGCTTGAAGTGTCACCATTCTCCGGCAATTGTAATGCACGTGCCAGCATTGTGATAAATTCAACCCGATTCACTTTCTGATTCGGACGGAAAGTATCATCCGGATAACCACTAACGAAGCCAGCTGCTACTGCTTTCTCGATAACAGCAGCCGCCCAGTGATTGCTAGTATCCGTTAAAGATGGCTTACTAACTGGCGTCGCAGTTGGTGAAGGCGCCGTTGTCGGTACTGGTGTTGCTGTTGGTGTTGCTGTCGGTTTTGTTGTTGGCGCTGTTGTTGGTGCTGTTGTTGGTGCTGTTGTTGGTGCTGTTGTTGGTGCTGTTGTCGGCTCTGTTGTTGGCGTTGGCGTTGGCGTTGGCGTTGGTGTTGGTGTTGGTGTTGGTGTTGGTGTTGGTGTTGGTGTTGGTGTCGGTGTCGGTGTCGGTGTAACTCCACCATTCTCATCGCCCTTAACAATACCGAACTCTTCAAGAACATATGGTCTAGCCTCATTAACATTCTGATCAATCTCATAAGATACAGCTGTCAGCTTCCCTGCATCTACAGTGATACCAACAAAGGTCTGAACTTGACCGCGCATTGGACGCGTAGCATCACTTGGGTCCGCTCCGTATTTAGCTGCTGTATTCTCATTGGCTACTTCAAAGAGATTATAGTAAGCATCTCCCAATTCTTTCTTCATGTTCTTATAGTAAACCTTCGCTCCTGCCGTAGCTGGAATCAGATAGATTGTTCCATCTGGGTTTACTGTGTACTCTACCGTTTGACCATTGAAGCTTTCCTTGATTTTCACTGTGTCTGCTGCAGTTCCGTCAGCCTTGATTGGCTTGGTTCGTGCATAGATATGATCGTGACCTTGAAGCACCAGGTCAATACCCAGTTCAGCCATCATTGGAGCGACTTTCGCTCTTTCTCCATTTGCGCCCATAATATCTTTGTCAGTAGCGTGGTTAGAGGTTGTGTATGGTCCTTTATGCATAGCGACGATAATCCACTTCGCTCCAGCAGCCTTCGCTGCTTTTACATCGGCCTTCATCCAATCCAACTGTGCTTTGCTGAAGTTAGCATATTCATCCGAATTCTCA
Source organism: Paenibacillus sp. FSL R5-0923 (assembly GCF_038009145.1). Classification (NCBI taxonomy): domain Bacteria; kingdom Bacillati; phylum Bacillota; class Bacilli; order Caryophanales; family Paenibacillaceae; genus Paenibacillus; species Paenibacillus sp. FSL R5-0923. The sequence goes on along the minus strand of NZ_JBBPAT010000002.1, from coordinate 153,729 downwards.
TTCGTGTTCAAGACTACAAAGTGCGCATTGCTGTAATCATAGGAATAGTATGCTCCTGTTTCTGTTGGTGAGCCTGCAGCTTCCTTAATATTGTAGTGCTCATAGAAGGCATTCGCTTTATCCTCATGGTTCCCCGCAACTGGAACAATAGTCGTATTTAGCAAGGTTTCCTGCGAATGGCCAAGCAACCAATTCCATTGTGATTCATTGGTTCCAGTATCTACGATATCTCCGTTAATCGCCACAAACTCAGCATTCGGGAATGTCGTAAGTGCTTTTGCCATCGTTTCTCCAGAAAGAATAGCCTCATCTTCGGTCTTAGCTTGTGTGTCCGCCAGATCGATGAAAGTAAATGCACCTGTCTTAGCAGCTGTTTCGAAAGTTCCCACTGCACTCCACAATCCCAGTGCTTTATCACCTACACGGAAGTAGTATTTCGTATCAGCCTTAAGGCCAGAAGCTTCAGCTTTATGAACTAATTCATCCTTTGAATTTCTGGAAACAGCTGAACGTCCTGTAAACTCAGCAGCTTTTGTAAAGTCTGGAGTAACGCCCGTGTTCTCTACAACCTGCAGGTCGTTTCCTGAAGATTTCAACGCTGTGTACCAAGTGAATCCTTTTGCACTCACTGGGTCGCCGTTAAAGGTAACTGTAACTTTTTTGATAGAATCGGTAGAAGCAATTTTAGCTTCTGAATTGGTTCTGTCACTTACCGCTTTGATAACAAATTGATAGGTTTGGTTCGGATTAGTATTTTCTACAGTGTAACTATAAGAAGTTTGACCTTCCGTATTAGGAACACTGAGAGTCCAGTTTGCAGATATCAGATCATTTTGCTCATAAATGCGATATCCTGATACCGGTGCACCGGATGCAGGCGCATCCCAAGTTAACGTGATTTTACCGCCATCTGCTACAGTAGCTTTTGCATTTTGCACAGGTTTAACAGCTACATCAGACTTATGAATGCTGTATTTATCATACAAGTCAGTAGATCCACCAGTTGTCGTGGTGTAGGCTTCGTATGAAAAATCATTATTCGTTACAGTCATTCCTGTGAACATTTCCTTACCAGGCTGCTCGTATTTAGCTGCAAAAGGAAACGGACCTGCGCCAACATTATATTTTTTATTACCCGCTGCATTTGTAATCAGGTATAACGTACCCTTAGGATCAGTTACCACTCCGTTTTTGTCCGGCTTAATATCCGTCAACGGCTGATTGTTGTACATTTGATAGCTTCTAGTATAGGTGTGGTCATGTCCTCCGATAACCATGTCAATACCAAGCTCATCAAATACCTTTGTCAAATTAGCTCTGTAATAGAGTACATCTGTATCATTTGTGTGACTGGCAACTGAATAAGGTGATTTATGCAAAAGCACAACCTTCCACTTCTGATCGCTTTTCGCGGCTTCACTGCGCAGCCACTCTACTTGTTTTTTGTAAATTTCGTTATTCTCAAGACTCGAGCTAGCACCATAATATTCTGTATTAATAACCATAAAGTGTGCTGAACCGTAGTCAAAAGAATATACCGAGCCATCTGGTTTTGCGCCCGTATTCGAGACATTAGGTAAATTAAAATGAGTTGTGTAATTGCTATAACTCTTACTTTCATGATTACCTACCAGTGGAACCAATGGAATATTTGCTAGAATATCCTTTGGTTTATTGAAGAACCATCCCCATTGTTCCTCAATATCACCGTTGTCTACCAAATCACCGGAATTCAGAATGAATTCACTTGTCGGGAATTTAGCCAATCCCTCTTGAAGGGTATGATTCCAAATATCAAAATCACCTTCAGTTGTACCTTGAGAGTCCGTTGTATATAAGAACTTAAATGCCTGATTACTGGAGCTTTCTGTTGTAAACGTTCCGATGTCACTCCAATTGTCAGCTTGTCCATCCCCAGCACGGTAAGCATACTCCGTTCCCGGCTGCAGATGATCAGCAATGACCTTATGGCTAGTCAGTACAACTGGTTTTTTAGCTGACTTATCCGCTTTGGTCATATACACGCTTGTTGTAACCGATGTTCCTTCGTAAGTTTGAACACCTACCGGGAACTGACCGTCCACTAATTTAGAAGCTTCTACTACTTCAAGCTTGGTACCCGTCACACTCTCAGGTGCATACCAGTTGAATCCCATACTAGTCTGAGGGTTTCCGTTAAAAGTCAGTGCGATGGACTCAGGCTTACCAACTCCAGGTTCTACAGGCTCTACTACCGGATAAGCAATCAGGTTCATATCCCAATAGAGGTCAGAGCTACCATCACTTGACTGATGCACCTCAGCTGAAAGCTCATTACTTCCGTCCTTCAAGTTAGCCTTTACTACTTCGGTAAGGTCTACCTTGGTATATTCGTTTGGATCACTTAAGTTAGTTGAACTTTTTGTTTGAAAATTAATTTCGCCCGCTGGCATAGCCTCACGGTAAATTTCTTTACCGTTCAAATATAGTACAGCTCCGTCATCAAATGCGAAATTACCCAAGATTTTATCGGATTTCGCAATCTCTTCCTTATTCACCGTTACGTTTGTACGGAAGTAAGAAGTACGATATTTCATACTCTTATTAGAACCGTAGCTTATATTTGTGTTCAGAGCACCAAATTGCTTGCTGCTGACTCCGGATCCACTATCTTTATAACCAAGCGGCGCTTGGCCAGACGCCCATGTTGAATCATCGTACACGGACCGCCATACCGTCCCTTGATCTGTTCCGTGATCTAGATACTTCCACGTAGAATTCCCTGCCAATAATGTAACAGGCTCTAACGATTGTAATTGCAGTAGTCCAGCATCCCCATTGCTGTCTTCAGCATAAGCTGGTATTCCTGTGAATGTAATTCCCAGTACCATAACGAAAGCTAAGGTCATGGATACAGCTTGTTTAAATAACCTATTCATAATCAGTCTCCCTTACTGTTCTATGAAATGCTTGCATCCATTTATAGTAACTATTAAATATTTTCGCAATGTCTTTATAAACATAGAAGTTTGTAAAGTACATCGTGTATGTATTCTTACAAAAGTGGTTACAGTAACGGCAAGGTTGCCAATCAAGGAGGATAAACATGGACGATACTCATGCTTTTGTAGAAAAAGTACATGACACCCAAAAGAAAGCTGAAAAGAATAAAGAAAATCACGGTAAAAGTACACCAAGTCAAAAGCTGCCAAATAAACAGCACAGTAAGTAAAAGCGTTTAAATCGTTGGCTCCCAAACACGACAAAGAAGCAGCAAGCCTCTCCAACTATGGGAGACTTGCTGCTTTACTTTTTAAGGCACAAAGATAAGTGCTAATGAGGGCTTATTTCGTCCATTTCACTACATTCACTGCTACTTTTTCTAATTGCGTCTTACTCAGTGTTTTATTCGGGGAACTAATAGTAACAAAACGATCATCCAGTTTATAGGTCAAGAACAACGAATCGGTAGATGGACTATACCATTTAGCTTCGGTTCCGTTAGAGAGCTTTACGGTTTCACCTTTATATTCGTAAGCGTAATCACGAGGAGAAATGTTCACCTTCATCTGCTTAAACAGAAAGTTCACACCATCATCTGAACCCACTACTTTTTGAAATGCGTCTCCACTCACCATTTGAGTAGGTGCATAGGCTGTTTCAAAACCTTGGAAATTGGCGAAGGCTTTAACAATCTCTTGTTTCTGAGTGTTGCTGTATTGTACAGGAGTCAGAGAAATAGTGTCAGTCACCGAGCCTCCTGTACCAAGGATAACCTGATTGTTCACCGCATCAAAGGTCACAGGCACCTTCATCACATCAGCAATCGCACGTACAGGAAGATAGGTTGTATTGTTATACGTAATTGGTGCCAGTGCATTTCCTTTATTATCAACTGGCGTATAAGCCGTGCCATTCACCTTAAATCCAATGCTGTGATTGAGATATGCCGTAATTTTCTGAAGTTTAGTTCCTGCGTACACACCGGCTGATCCTGTGACTACCATCCCAAACACCATTGTTGCTATAATTATTTTTTTGTTTTTCATAAGTAAGCCCTCCTCGAAAGTTCCATCTTTGTTCTTACTTTAGCTCAAACAAAATAAGATTATGTCTCTAAGTTGTTTCTTACTTGTACCCATTTTGTAATTAAAAAAATCAAAATATCATTAATTCAAAAAAAATAAAAACAGCAACCCGCTTGTCCTAAAAAGGATCGTACGGATTGCTGTTAGATTAACTTTGATACGGCGTTGTAACCTTATACACTTCTGTATATAAAATTTCTCTATAAAGATTGAATTCTTCTACATCGACAGGGTTAGGGTAAGTCATAATTTGAAGCGGTAAATCCGCATTTCCCTCACGCAGAGGGGGCTGCACATAAGCATAAGGATTCAAATGGAAGCCCAGTCGCTCATAAAAGCCAATTCTCCGTTGTTCCATTTCACCCAGTGGCGGCTCTACTTCAAGAAGCACAGGCTTGCCCGACTGACGGATATATTCTTCCATCAGCTTTTTACCAATGCCCCCACCTCTTATACTTGGGTCCACGGCAATATGTTCTACAAATCGAAATCCTGGAAACTCCCAGCAAGCTATAAAAGCAATGATTTTCCCCTCAGCATTCACTTCGGTAATCAATCGATAATGTGGAACATCCAATAACTCCTGTTGCCCCTCATAGGTTCTGATCTCGGAGGTAGGAAAAGAGGCTTCCATAATAGCGAATATTTCATCAAAAGTTGTGTGATTCATAACATAGTTCTCACTTTCTGGATTTATATTTACACAAGTTATCTTAACCTTCTGAACCCTATGATATCAAATTTAGGCATCAAGGTACTAGTACCTGGTACTAGGATAACGTGCTATACTAAGCATAACAGTTATACACATCTTGTTTTATATAGGAGAGGTTCATATTGAATAATCAGCAGTGGATCGCACCTGAGTACTACAATCTCACTTCGGAAATGGAACGTCATGCTCCGGAAAAGATTGCGCTTAAGTGGTTGAATGAACAAGGAGACTACGAGGAGATCACTTACGGAGATCTTCGCAAGCAAGCTAACCAGCTTGCCGGAGGGCTCGCAGCACTCGGCCTTCAGCAAGGGGATCGTGTTCTTGTAATGGTTCCCCGTCGAATCATCGCTTATGTCATCTATTTAGCATGTCTGAAGCTAGGACTTGCCATTATCCCTTCATCAGAAATGCTTCGCGCAAAGGATTTATCTTATCGTCTGCGGCATTCCGAAGCCAGAGCTGTTATTGCCTGGTCCGAGGTCACTGATGAAGTTAATAAAATCTCGGACGATCTGCCTGCTCTGGATTACCGTCTTTCCGTATCCGGCGACCCTGACGAGCTCGGTCATGGATGGCTAGATCTGGAAGGCCTAATGATTGATCAGCCAGATAAATTCACAGCAGTCGAAAGCCACCGGGACGATATGGCGATCTTGGCATATACCTCTGGAACAACTGGCAACCCTAAAGCAGTCGTTCACAGTCATGGCTGGGGTTATGCTCACTTACGTATCACATCGCCTCAATGGCTCGATATCAAAGAAACCGACACCGTTTGGGCAACAGCAGCACCGGGCTGGCAGAAGTGGATCTGGAGCCCCTTCCTAACCGTCCTTGGCAACGGGGCGACCGGCTTTGTATATAGTGGATCTTTTCATCCTAAAAAATATTTGCAGTTGTTACAAGATCACAACATCGAGGTATTATGCTGTACGCCAACCGAATATCGCTTGATGGCCAAATTAGAAAATCTCAATCAGTATGACTTGTCCCACCTTCGCTGCGCGGTTTCCGCTGGAGAGCCTTTGAATCAAGAGGTTATCAACACCTTCCAGCGTGAATTCAATATCACGATTCGTGATGGTTACGGTCAAACAGAAAGTACGCTTATTATCGGTACTCTCAAAGATACACCTATCCGAATAGGTTCTATGGGTAAGTCTATTGCCCCTGGTCTAATTGAAGTGGTAGATGAGGACGGCATTCCGTTACCTGCTGGAGTTGTTGGAGATATCGCAGTGCACCTAAGCATGCCAGCGTTATTCCATACCTATTACAAAGACCCTGGCAGAAAAGAAAGCTCTACTCACGGCGAGTTCTTCATAACTGGTGACCGGGCACGGAAAGATGAAGAGGGTTATTTCTGGTTCGAGGGCCGTGGAGATGACATTATCATTAGTTCGGGCTACACCATAGGTCCTTTCGAAGTAGAAGAAGCCCTTATGAAACATGCTTCGGTTAAGGAATGCGCGGTCGTAGCAAGTCCGGATGAAATCCGCGGACACATCGTTAAAGCTTTTATTGTACTAAAAGATGAGACCGCCGCTTCTCCAGAGCTTGTGAAGGAGCTGCAATCCCATGTTAAAGAGTGGACCGCTCCTTATAAATATCCACGCAAAATCGAGTTCATTCAAGATCTTCCGAAGACAACCTCCGGAAAAATACGGAGAGTAGAGCTTCGCGAGCAGGAGAAACGTGCTGCGCAGGAGTAACATAACAGTAGATATTTAATAAACAAAGAGCAGCTAGTCCATAATAGGACTGCTGCTCTTCTTTATAGGGTATCAGCTTGTTACTCGGACCAATATTTCGCATCCGGGTTTAAAGCCGCGCCTACTTCGCCCTCTTTTACTAAATCGCAATCGAGGTAACCCTCTTCATCCAGGAAATAAACCTCCTGCTTGTAGAACTCACATAAAGTCTCCAGGAACTTTTCAGGTGATTCATACATAACAATCAGATCCCCAAAATCATGCAGCAGGTCACATACACGTTCCACACCATCTGCAGATTTATAGTAACAAATGAAGTCGCTACCGTAGTTCGTTAAGATCGGCAAGATAACTCCATCCACTTGATGGCCTTTTTCCTCCAATATTCCAGCTAAAATCTTCATCTCTGCTTCATATTCATTAATATGAATTAGACGATATCCTGGAATAAATTCGATCAGACTTGGTTCTTCTTCCTCACTGCTTGTACCCGAAACTGTGTTATAAATGGCCTTCAGCAGTTCAGGGGCTTCCGGAAAAATCGCCGTAATCTCCGCTTCATTATCACCGTTACCTAAGCTGGCAATATAGTCAGGACGTAAGTCAGCGGAAAGCTTAAGATATTCTTGAAATTGTTCTGTCAATTTGTTAGTTTGCATGTTGTCATCCTTTACTTGTTCGAGGAATTCCACATCTTCATCAGCCAAGCATCAAAGTCAGCGCCCTTTTCGCCTTCGTAAATATCGTACACGTCGATTCTCATCTTCTTCAGTTTCTCTTTGAAATCTTCGTACGAATGATCTCTTGGCAAGCTCTTCTTGATTCTCAGGAGTATTTTGGATACGCCTTTTACTAGCTCCGGTTTATTCTTGGACGGTGCTTTAACATCTTCGCCGAATGCCTTCAGTTTAAGGTAAGCCGCTTCTTGAACTGTATATACAGGATCGCTCTCCATTAAACGCGTCAGGATATCGATAATTTGTTTGTGGTTAGTCTGTCCCAGTTCTTCAACAGCTTCTAGACGGGCTCTCCAATCCGCAGAGCGGTTGGCAGCTTTCTTTAATTCCTCGTAATTCTCCGGTAGTCCATTATTGTTCAGTTCTTCGATCATTCCGTTCAATCCCCTTCTATTCAAAACTATCTATCTAACATTAACAGTATAACCAACCATTGCGCAAGCTAAGAGAGGAAGATCTTTGCATGACCTTTTCCTTCAAACATATTTCCACAAAATTGGGGTAAAGTATTCGAAAGAAAGTGTCCCGCAACATTCTATAGAATCTTTACGTTAGTTAACTAGAGAAACGTAGATCAAACACACCAAGGAGAGTGACCTAATTGAAAAAACATACCTTCATTCTAGCGTTAACTATTGTATTAAGTGTAATGCTTAGTGCCTGTTCCAGTAGTAACAATGAAGCCGTTGTCGAAACCAATCTGACGCCGAAAGAAATGATCGACGAGATGCTCGCAAAAGTGGAACAGCCTTCATTAATGGAAGTTGAAGAAGATATGGTGGCTCAGCTGTACCATCTAGCTCCATCATTACTTGAAGATTATAGCATTAGAATGCCAATGATGAATGTGAAAAGTAACGAAATTGCCATTTTAAAAGTTAAAGATGCAAAAGATATCTCTACGGTCGAAACCGCCGTCAAAGAGCGTGCGACTGATATTCAAAAGCAATTCGAACAATACCTTCCGGATCAGTATGAGAACGCCCAAAATTATAAGCTGGTCACAAAAGGCAATTACATCTTATTCGTAATTTCGGAGAGTGCTGATCAGCTGGTGACTGAATTTGATACCTTGTTTACTAAAAAATAATTAGCGATGGTATTCAGCAGCCTCCTGTTCCTATTCCTGTTCCTGCCGGCTGTCCTTGCACTCTACTATGTTGCGCCTTGGCGAATCAAAAACCTCATATTGTTCTTAAGCAGTCTGGTGTTTTATGCTTGGGGCGAACCCGTCTACATTGTAATTATGTTGCTGTCCACCATTACGGATTACGGCTTTGGTCTACTTCTTAGTAGACCGAAGCTAACTAAGGTACAGCGCAAGTGGATTGTGGTTAGCTCTATGGTTATTAACCTGGGCTTATTGTCGTATTTCAAATATGCAGATTTTCTCATCCAAAATGTAAATGAACTCCTCGGTACTCATATCCCATTAACTGATTTACCACTACCTATTGGGATTTCGTTCTATACCTTTCAATCCATGTCGTACATCATTGACGTATACAGAGGAACTGCTAAAGCACAGCGAAATTGGATTGATTTCGGTACGTTTGTAGCCTTGTTCCCACAATTAGTAGCCGGTCCTATCGTTCAATACAACACCATTGCAGAGCAATTACGAGCGCGTTCGGTGGATATCCCCATGTTCGCAGAGGGTGTACGAAGATTCATTATCGGACTAGCCAAAAAAGTGCTGCTTGCCAATAACATCGGTTTGCTCTGGCACACCATCTCCAGCTCCAATCTAGATTCCATGCCTGCTTTAACCGCTTGGATTGGCATTATTGCATTTGCTTTTCAGATCTATTTTGATTTCAGTGGATATTCGGATATGGCGATTGGCCTCGGACTTATGTTCGGCTTCCGCTTTAACGAGAACTTCAACAAACCTTATATTTCACAGAGCATTACCGACTTCTGGCGGAGATGGCATATTTCCCTTAGCAGTTGGTTTCGTGACTACGTATATATCCCGCTTGGAGGCAACCGCCGGGGTTTAGGCATTCAAGTGCGCAATATCCTCATCGTCTGGCTGTTGACGGGAATCTGGCACGGAGCAAGCTGGAATTTTCTACTCTGGGGATTATACTTTGGGGTTATTCTTATCTTTGAAAAATGGTGGGGATTAAAGCTACTGAGCCGCCTACCGCGCTGGGTTAGGCATCTATATGCCATTGTACTTATTCTCGTCGGATGGGTCTTGTTCGCCTTTGAAGAACTTCCATTGGTGCTTAGTTATTTGCAAGCGATGCTCGGCTTTAACGGTCAGCCATTGTGGGATACCACTACTTTATACTTCACTTACACAAACGCGATTCTACTTGTGGTACTAACTTTAGCATCCGTGCCTTTGAAACTCTTCAAGCGTATGGATGATAGAACGATCCCTTCTCTGATTTGGTATGGTGTGCTGTTCTTCCTATCTGTCGCTTACTTAGTGGATGCTACCTTTAACCCATTCTTATATTTCCGATTCTAGGGGGTGATTGTTTATGAAGCAGAGAACGGATCGAATACTAGTGGTAGGATTTGTCGCGACGCTGTTTCTGGTGGGTATAACCTTTTTCTTATTGCCACTTCAACGTTTCTCTGAGCTAGAAAACCGATATTTGCAAAGCGCTCCCCAACTGACATGGGACAATTTATTATCCCACACCTACGCGGAAGAGGCGGAAAGCTTCGTAACCGATCACTTCCCTTTTCGCGCCAAATGGGTATGGGTGAAATCGGCGATGGAGCAAATGAGGTTGCAGCAAGAGAATAACGGAATTTATAAGGGGAAAGATGGCTACTTATTCGAAAAATTTGAGGCACCTGATCACAATAAGGTTCAGCAATATACAGCGGCTGTGAAGCGTTTTGCCGATAAAAATGCGGAAGCCAAAACGACCTTTCTGCTTGCGCCGACATCGGTAGGCTTGTACAACGAGCGTCTGCCCTGGTTAGCACCCGTATATTCGCAAGCCGAGGTGAATCAAACGATTGCTGAGGATGTAGGGGATAGCCTTACTTTTATAAATGGATTTAATGTTCTTGCTCCTCATGCCGCAGAGGACATTTATTATCGGACCGATCATCACTGGACAACCTACGGCGCTTATTTGGCTTACATAGCTTATGCTAAAAGTATGGGATGGCAACCTCTGTCCCAGAGCGAATTCGAGATTGAGACGGTTAGCGATTCGTTCCTTGGAAGCTACCATACGCGGAGTCAATTTAACGGAGTGGCGCCAGATTCCATTCAAATGTATAAGCCAGTTCATGATGTATCCACCAAGATGCATATTGTAGATACGGGTGAGACTTTAACAAGTATGTACGATCCAAGCTATCTGGAGAAAAAAGATAAATACTCTTATTTCCTAGGCGGCGTTCATGCCCTTATGAAAATCACAAGTCAGCTTGATCCTAAAGTGGTCAAACAGGAGAAGCTGCTCGTCATCAAGGACTCCTATGCGCATAGTGTCATCCCTTTTTTGACTCAGCATGTACCGGAAATCCACGTGATCGACATTCGTTATTATAACGGGAGTATCAGCGAGTACATGGCTCAGAATGATATTAAGGATGCATTGATGCTCTTTAATACAGCTACTTTTGTTGATAATGCTTCGATCTTGAAGCTGAATTGATGATATAGTGATGGATTAGGTGATGGCTAAGGAGATAATACGATAAATCTGGTGACGGGACGTAACTGCGGGAAGTTTGGACTTTCGGTCGCTGTTGTCTCCAGATGTTTTTGATTTCACCGCTATCAGCGGATAACATCCGGAGACAAAGGCGAACGCTCCGCTCCTACAGTTCCAAAATTCCCTCCGTTACTTTTCACCATATTTATGGGTTAAATCTAAAAACCATTCACGATTATGTGTAGAATCGTGTCTCTGCTGATAGCTTTAAAGCGAATGAATCCTCCTTGAAGGAGTGCTTCATTTATTATGAGCTACAATTCAATTCCACTAGCATTGCATTAAGCTTCACATCACACCACTTTGCGGATTAGGGAAATCCTCCCTAAAATTAGTCAATTATCGGCTCAATTTGTGACTTTTAAGGAAATCCTCCCTAATAAATACGAGAATACCCTCTTTATGAATGAAACACCCTGATAATTGGGGAGATTTTCCCTAATTATCGCTTGGAGCACGATTAATCTCACATAATTAGGGAGGCTTTCCCTAATCTAAACATTTAATCATTGATAGTGCCTGATACATATTCATTATGAGGTTGATTAAGAGTGAAAGAGTTGCAACAGTAACTGAAGATTTCTTAAGGGACATTTTCCTCCCACTAGCAATTATTTTCTGTAACCTCAACATCAAACCAAACACTAAAACTAATATACGAATCCTCTAATGTGGCTTCATATTTGAGATCATTCTTAGCTAGAATCTCCGCGACAATAGACAGGCCAAGTCCAGTTCCTGAGATTTCTTTATTCCGAGACTCCTCGATGACATAGAACGGGTCCCAAATATACGCTAAATGCTCCTCTTTCAGGCGCGTGGTTTTATTAGTAATGGTGAATTTCAGTGCATCGTGTATGTCACTCGCTAATGAGATGCTAAAGACATTCTCTTCCCCATATTTAATGGCATTACTAATTAAGTTGTTGAATACAATTTCTATCTGGCTGCTATCCTCCTCAACGATGGATCGTTCAACCGAATGGAAGTCGGTCTGTAAGATCAGGTTTTTATTTTTGAACGTAATATTATATTGTGAGATCACTTTGAGCAGAAGCTCTTTAAGATCGAATTTTTCTTTATGCACTACGGTCTTTTGGATCTTGGATAGTTTAATTAAGTAATCCACCATATCAGACGTATACTTCACCTGTTCCAAAATGATATCCGTATACGTACCATCATCCAAATCGTCTTGAATGCCAATCGTATACGCTTGGATTAAGGATAACGGTGTTTTTACCTCGTGTGAAATGCTTGAGATCAGTGTGTTTAAGCTTTGATTTTTCTTTTCCAGCTCTGCATGGGCGCTTTTCAAACGCTGACTCATCTGGTTAATGCTCTTTGATAATTCTTCGATTTCATCCCCCGATTTAATCGTCACTTGTTTAAAATCAAGATTGGAGATATCCTTCGCTACATCCTGCAATTGCTCTAACGGAGTAATGATTTTCCTCGAAAAATAAGCCACTAACAGCAAACTGATAATAATCCCCAAAAGAATGGAATAGAAGCTGAATTGGTTTACGATGTTTAAAGCATCTGTATTGTGCACAACCACTGTGCCGATGAGGATTAAGCTACCATCCTGCTCATATATTTTCGTTAACAGGCTGGACTTCAATTTCCCCTGATTAAATAATAGATTCACCGTTTTTCCTTCATTTACCTTTTGCAAAACTTCTTCCGTAATCCAGAACTTATTAAGTGCCACTTTATCTTTGTACAACGCAAATTGAATGTTCTCATTGATTATTGTTGCGCTTCCGTTGTTCTCAACCCTAACTATCGTTACATTGTTATTGTTCTCGATCGCTGTTTCTTTCTCCATGAGCTGATCCAGACTGAGATCCTTTACTTCGTCATATATGTCGTTAATTTTGGTTTTCATTTTGTAAAGGTAATAATCAGACGAGAAAAAATTGTGCAATGAATAGGACGTCCCAAATACAATCAGCAGAATAATACTTACCATAATCAATAACTTCGTGCTTATTTTATTGATTTTTATCATGGAAGCTGTACCCCATTCCCCTGTGTGTAATTACGTGGTCAGCCCCAATCTTATCGCGTAATCTTTTGATATGTGTATCCACGGTTCTCTCTTCACCAAGATAATCCATCCCCCAAACGGAAGATAACAAAGAATCTCTGGACAAAATCCGGCCTTTATTCTCGTATAGGAAGGTTAGCAGTTCAAACTCTTTTTTATATAGGGACAGCTCCTCCCCATTCTTGAACACTTTTTTTCGCTCAAAATCAATTTCTAAGTCCCGTATAGCAGCTACTTTTTCGGTACCCAGCATTTTTTTGATTCTCAGCATTAAAATCCGTGGATCGAATGGTTTTCTTATATATTCATCTGCACCGATATCTAATGCGCTAAATTCATCGTCATGGGAAGATCGAGCGGTCAACATGACCACCTTAGCTAAACTAACCTGCTTGATTTCATTGCACACCTCAATCCCGCTTCGCTTAGGCATCATCCAATCCAGTACCACAAGGTCGATCTTATTCGAAAAAAAGAGCTCCAGCGCCTCCTCCCCATCCATAGCTACCCAAACGTTATAGCCCTCTTTTTCGAAATAAGTCTTCAATATAGTAGTCATGTGTTTCTCATCATCCGCAATTAGAATGTTCAAGTAGCATCATTTACTCCTTTCCTTCAAGTCCTTTCTTCAATACTTCCCATATCGGGCTATCGACTACTTTTCGAGGAGGCTGTTCGCCATTCTCTATCGCTTGCCAATATTCCCAGGTTGGGGGCTTACTTCCCAATTCATAATCCATACCGTCCCAAGTATCCTCGCGGAAAGCATAAAACGCCCAGTGCCAGCCGAAATCATCAAAAATCGAAATTAAATCAGCCATGTATTGATCTGCACCTTTTACTAATCGATTCGTTCCAAACTCTTCTGCAACAATCCGGTTTGCGGGGATGTTATTTTCCTTTGCCCACTGCGCAACAGGTTCCAGAAATTCCTTTAAGGCTTCCTTGTTAAAAGCTTTTTCCATTTTATCTTCTCCTACTTTTATCGTTCCAGGATATTCATAGGTTAACCCTTTTTTCTTATTTTGACTGGTTAGCTCGTAAGGCTCGTACATATGAAAAGCATACAACACATTCTCATCATCGATCGGTTTTAAATATTTAAAGGCCCAAGGTGTAGCATACAGCCCAGAATTTACGATAATTGGTGTCTTCGTATCTACGGTACGAATAGCGGTCACTATCGTCTCATATAAAAGATTCAAATCCGCAGGGGTATTCTCTACTGAGCTATACCATTCGCTGTAGTCCTGTGTCCAGAAGTCATTAAATCCCGTGGCGGTCTCTGGATGTGGCTCATTTATCAGGTTATAACCGATTACCGCAGGATGATCTTTCAACCGGCTTGCTAGATCTCTCCAAAACACTGCCGCTTGTTCATGATAACTGAAATCTTTCCATATCCGGTCATCATTTTTGTAATTATTGAACTGCCTCCAGCGATCTCCGGGGAGACTGAGGACGGTCAGCACCACTTTGGAGCCCCGAGCCTCGGCTGCATCTAAGTCCGCTTTTAACTCGGCAAAATCCTCCTCAACAATCCCTTCATACTTATCTGCATTCCCTATTAGAAAATCTTTATCCGGGTTCGCATCCGGTTTGTCATTAAATAAATAGTCACTGTCTTTTGCCCATTTATCTGGTGCCAAACGAATGAATTCAATATTTTGCTCTTTGGCAGCATCATAGTTTTCCGGTAAAGATTTTGAATTCATGAAATTGGTTCCTTTTCTCTGGCCCTCCCAGAAGGCTAACTTCTCATTCCTTTCTGTCTTCTCTTCCTTCTTCAGTTCTGGATTGGCTTGTGATGGTACCGAACTGCATCCGACAACCAACAATAAGATCAACACGATAAAAGCTTTAGATTTCTTCATTTTCTCACCTCGTAGCCTATCGTAGCGAATCTCTGTTACAAGAGTGTCACAAGGGGTCGGAATCAAGCTCTACAAGTAGGTAGCTGATGAATTTCATACGAATCCAAGAATCGAACCTTACTCTTTCATATTCTATTTCTAGGAGGTGAGTATAATATGACCATTCAGTTTGTAGATTTAAGACTTTCCAACCAAGCTGCTTCGGATGCTACACCAGCAGTTATTCCACTAGCAGCGACTCCCCTTGTTTTTGGGGATATTGGTATTCAGACCGCAGGCGTATCGGCAGATAATCAAGGCAATGTCCGCATACTTTTGACTGGATTTCTAAAAGTAGAAAACAATCCTCTTTTCAACACTAATACCGTTAATGTTCGCAGAAACGGAACCATCATTTTCACCACAACATTTGGTGTTGCGATCAGCAGAGAAAACGAGGCTTTCGGCTTTACAGCAGTAGATGTTCCACCGCCAGCAGCGGTCGCAGCAGGTCAAATTCAGTACACGGCGGAGATCTTCACTAATGCTGCTGCAACAGATCCCTTTAATAATGTCCAAGCCAGAAACTTTAGTGGCGTTGCGGCAGCGGGTAACTTCTAGCATTAATATGCAGCGGGTGGATGAGCGAATTGTCTCATTTAAAAGCAGAAGCTCAACCAAAAGTACTGGTTGAGCTTCTGTTCATTCTCCAAACAATAGATCCAAAATTCGTTCATCCGCTTGGCGGTTCTTGCCTTTAAAAGGATAACAGTGGATATGAATCGCTGGATTAAAATTGATCTCAATAATGCTGTAATTGGTACCCTTCGCCTCTTCCCTAATATCATCAATCATCATGTCTACTCCACAAATAGTGGCCCCTGCAGCTTTAGCTGATTGAATGGCTAGATCTTTATAGCTGCCCGGAATCTCATCAGTAAAGTCTAAGCTATCTCCACCGGTACTAATATTTGAATTCTCCCGCAGGTAGATGATCTCATTCAATGGAGGGATATCGCTCCAAGTCATAGTGTGATTCTTCAAAAACATCTCTTCTGCTTCGCCAATCCGAATCTTCTCAAGCGGAGTTTTGTAGCCACGACCTCTTAGCGGATCCTTATTCTTTTCGTGAACCAGCTCTTCTATTGTATGTACACCATCACCGACCACATTCGCCGGAACCCGGTGCAATACTCCGACTACTTCATCGCCCATGACTAGAAAACGATATTCTTTCCCCGTCATAAATTCCTCAAGCAGCACTGTTCGATCATGCTCGAAGGCAATTGCGAAGGATTTTTGATAATCTTCTTTGGAGAAATCATCTGTAAAAATAGTAATGCCGAGTCCAAAGTTGGTTGATTTGGGTTTGATCACTATTCGCTTATTACGATAAGTGCCATATGCATTCATTGCCGCTTCCAGATCTCCAAATGCCTCACCTGAGGGAACACGAATGCCTTGTTGTTTGAGAACTTCCTTCGTAACAATTTTATTCTCCATAATTAGTACCGTGCTGTAAGAATCCAGGGATGTCTTCGTAGCCTGCTTAACGTATTCTTTATGATCGCCTTTCGTAAGTACAACGAAGTTCTCTTCCCGATCGAGCAATTGGAACTTAATCCCACGTTTAACCGCTGCCTTCAGCAGAAGCTGTGTAGATAGCTCCAAATCCTCATATCCTACAAATCGGTATCCATTCGCAAGACTTTCCTTAGCATATTGTTTGGCTTTATTCAGATGATATTTAATAAAAGAGGATTGTTGAACTTCCGACTTCACAATTCCCGCAAAGCTCTGATCTGAATTTAGAATCTTATCCTTAGCTTCGTTCAGAACGTTCGAGAACTGTTTATCCTCTGGGTTCAATAGCTGTATCATATCCTGCATCTCTTGCATACAAATTAAAGCCTTCTGTTCCATTGTCCCGCAAGAATCTCCGTAATCATGCAAACAGCCTTTGATCCCCTCCATGATCAATTGATCATGATTAAGATTCGCCATCTTCTGATCCTCTACTCCAAACGGTTCGTCCTCTTTCATTAACATATACAGGATAAACAGATGAATGAAAGTCATTGATTCTTTGCTTATTCCTATTTTATAGAGTGGATTGAGATCAATAAAACGAAGCTCCAAATAGGCAATCCCATCCTGCAGCAGCTCCTCTAACGGATGTTTACCTCTTGCCGTCTTCACTCTAACCGGGCTATAGAACTCTTTTACACTTAATAATTCTTCCGATTCTATCAACGCTTGTAAATCATGTACATATTCCGTAAGCGAGTCAAAAGATACATAGAGAGGCTTTTCATTCCGATACCCGCATTCGCTATTTCGCAGTGAATTCATATTCAGATAATAGAAGCTTTTATCATCATCCGATTCACCACGTGCCACACATTGCTCCATATAAGTCTTATCAAAAACAGGACTAGCACCTGTTAAATAGATTAGAAGCCAGCGGTATCGCAATAGGTTGCGGGCTATTTTTAAATAGGTCGCATCTTTGAAATCTTTAAAACTCTCTTGTGGATCAGCGATATCATGAAGCTTTTTTAGAAATTGTTCATCAAAAGAGAAATTATAATGGATCCCACTCAGCAATTGTCTTTTACGACCATACTTATCGGCTAGCTGATGTCTATACTCGTCCTCTACCGGATTACCCATTCTGGCAATGGGAATGTCCTTATCATTCGGTAGCATGGGAGGATTACTACTCGGCCACAGATATTCTTCATTAAGCTCTAGCGACACAATATCCTGCAGCGCCTCCAGAAAGTTATAAGTCTCTTCAATAGAATCAAAAGAGGGTGTCACCATTTCAACCTGACTCTCTGAGAAATCCGTTTGAATATAGGGGTTCTCCAGCTTGTTTCCAAAGGCTTTTGGATGTGGTGTCAGCGCAAGTCTTCCCTCTGGATCCACTCTGACATTTTCTTTTTCCAGTCCAAATTCTCCGTGAAAAATCTCCTTATTCAAATGGTTATCCTTTAAAAGCTGTATGAGTTTACGATTTAATAAAGCCATTCCTACGCTCATCCTTTGCTTAGTAATTTGCCTGCTGTTTATTCATTCTGAACAAAGATCTTCTAAACCAGAACACAAGAATAACACCCTTGAACACACTGCTTAGCGCAATCGACATCCACACCCCATTCAAGCCAAAAGGTTCGGATAAGAGTAGGGCTAGTGGAATTCGGAGTGCAGTAAATGAAATACTAAAGATCGGTGGGATGTGGGTTTGACCCATGCCGTTAAAAGCACCTACTGTCATCAATTCCATACACATGAATAATTGTGAGTAACCGATGATCCGCATATAATCTGCGCCCAATTCCAAACTTGTCTGGTCTGATAAAAACAATGAAAATAGCTGCTGCGGGAACGCAATAAATATAAGCGACACGATCACGCCAAAAATGGAGGTTAAAATTAAGGCCTGACGATACCCCTGCCCAATACGATCGAAGCGACGTGCTCCATAATTTTGACCAAAAAAGGCAGCAATAGCTCCCTGTAGTCCGCCAATGGTCATATAGGAAATGGATTCAATTTGGATTCCTACTTTTTGAACCGCAATAGCATCCGCTCCAAATCGTACAATGATCTTGGCAATGATGATTGATATGATCGTAAAGGTGACCCGTTGGATCGTTATTGGTAGCCCCATGCGGATGACTTCTTTCATTTGACGACTGTCCCACGCGGATGTGTTTGAAATGAGTTCTGACTTTCTTGTCTTCAGGATAAAAAGAGCCGTAACCAAAATGTTCGCCGTTAATGTTGCAATAGCTGCCCCCGCTACTCCCCATCCTTCAAAACTGCCCCAGCCAAAAATCAAAAATGGATCAAGGACAATATTAACCATAAGACCAATGGAGAAGATCTGAAACGGTTGTTTACTATTTCCCATAGCGTTTAAGAGAGTTGCGAATAACGTATTCACGATGGAAAATACCGATCCAAATATCGAAATCACTAGAAATTGTCTAGCCATCCGCTCTACTTCATCACTCCCAAGATCAAAAAAACCAATCAACTGATTCTTAGTTAGTAGCACTAAACTCATATAGAGAAGTCCTAATAAAATAGACATCATAAATCCGTTCTTTATATAAGATTTAGCCTTCTCTAACTGACCAGATCCCATACAATGCGCCACCTTAATCCCTGTGCCGATCGTAACCATAGTCGATAAAGCAATCGCTAGATTAATGAAAAAACTCGCTGTACCAATCGCGGCAACCGGACCACTTCCTAATCTTCCAACCCAAATCATATCGACTAGACCATAAGTAGTAGAGATGAAATTCGTCGCAATAATCGGAAGCGTTAATTTCATTAAGGTAGGCATTATAGGACCCTGAGTCAAATCGTTTGTGTCTTTCAAGTCCTTCAAGTCTAATTACACCTTCTTCATCTAATTTCAAATCCATTATATAACCGCACACTTATATAATCAATTGATTATATTTGAACAATATTTTGAGATCGTATTTTTCAGCGAAATGGCTATTGAAAACAACGAGTAGTTCGTTTACAATAAAACCATTAATAAGTTCTATATTTATAGAACAAGTAATTAATTCAGTATTTCACTGAAAGAATGGAGCAGCTCATGGATTATAAAGTAGAAGTCGATTTTGCACCCATGTATGAATGTGTTAGTAGTATGACTGCCTTTCTAAGTAAGCAGAACCATACTGCCATGGATTCCGGTAAGCTCTGGGTACGGGATGTTCAAGCAAGATTTGCACCCATGCTACTTCGTAAAATGCAAGAGGTCGTTAAGAAACTTGATGATTTCAGTTTGGCTCCTTATATTTGGTCCTGTCCGGGCGAGCGTTCGGTAGAGAGCTTTTTAGTCTGGTTCGATGCTTTAACATCTGGAGAGCTATATGAAATTTCCGGACGTTTCGGCCAATCGGTTCCCTCCAATCTTGCGGAGCTTAGGGATACTGCTTCTGATATCCTGCGCGAATGGAATGCAGGATACTTCAGTGGAATCGACCCTAATATCATCAAGGGACTTGAGCAGGAAGCCGAGTCAAGACGAAAGACGCTGAACGGGAGCAATGACATGGAAGTCTTTGAAGCAGCTACCGACGGAATGCGCCTCTATCCAACTGATCATCTGAAGCAGGTCATTATCATTCCGCAGTATCATGCTCGTCCGTTGGTTACTACCTCTATGTATGATGAATTCGTGTTTACTAGCTACTCTTGTGATGCTCTCCCTCCGGAAGCTGGACGGCCTGCTCCAGCATTACTCCGCCTTACCCGTGCGTTGTCAGATGAGACCCGGCTGTATATCCTTCGTTTGCTCACAGGCAAGCAGCTCAATTTCACAGAAATCGTGCGTGAGGTAGGACTTTCTAAAAGCACAATCCACTACCATCTTATCGCACTGCGTGCAGCTGGGCTGGTCATTGTCCATACCAATGTTAGAAACGCATCGTACAGCCTGCGATTAGAAGCGTTAAACGGGCTGCCTCAGCAGATTGAGGCGTATTTGGAGAGTTAAGAAAGGAGCTACCAAGCAATGATAAAACGCAGCTATTATGGTCTACTCTCCACCATCACTTTAAGCGCTTTTGGAGATGCTTTTGGCTTACTGGCTATGGAATGGCTCGTCTATGAGCTAACCGGTTCTAAGCTAGCGATGGGAGCACTCGCGCTCAGCTCCGGCATACCTGAGCTGCTGTTGCGCTTGCTCGGTTCACCGTTGTCCGATCGGCTGCACCGGGTCCGTTTCATGGCCTGCTTGGCAGCCATTCGCTTGCTGGCTATAGCACTGCCACTCGGCATGGGCCTGGCTGGCCAATTGCAGCTGTGGCATTTGTTTGTCGCCGCGGGTCTCAGCGGATCTTGCGCCGCATTGTTCATGCCAACAGCGATGGCTGTTATTCCTGGCGTTGCCGACAGCCGGAAGCTGGTGCGAGCTTTTGCTATCATTGATGGCAGCAAAAGCGCAGCAACCCTGCTGGGGCCTGCCTTAGCAGGTGCTTTGACCGCTGCTAGTGGAGCGCTGCCCGCCCTTGGCATCAACATGATATGTTACGCAGCCGCCATCACTACCTTGCTGTGCTTACAAAAGCTACCGAAACCTTCTCCAGCCCCAGGTAGTTTCTCCATCACCTTTTACGTTCGCGAGATAGCCGAGGGCTTTACCTTCTATAAACAATTTCCTGCAATGCTTACGATTATGATCATGGCCTCCATCAGTAATTTAAGCTCAATTGCCGTCTGGACGATGATGGTCCCTTTTGTACGCGAAGTGCTCCACCGCGATGCGGCCACGATGGGCACACTAAGTACAGTTTTCGCACTGGGAACCTTAGTCGGGCTAAGTGTGATTTCCATGATAGGGGAAATTAAAAAAAGGCGGCTTGTTATGCTTGGCAGTCTAGGGACCATAGGTTTAGTGACTACATTATGGGGGTTATTTCCTAGTTTTTCTTTTGCTCTCGCTGCCGTATTTGCTACTGGAACGTTAGCTCCCTTCTTCGGTTCGTTAAGCTCTTCACTCCATGGACGTGTAGTTCCGAGCAATCTGCAAGGAAGAGTCAATTCTATTCGCTTTCTGATCGGTGGCAGCTTGCAGCCTTTTGGTGCTTTTGCCGGTGGTGCGATTGCCCAGCATTATGGGGTGCCCGTACTTTTTATAATCGCCGGACTGCTTCCAATGCTCTGTGCTAGCGCAGCCTTGCTGCTCCCTGGACTCAAAGCGCTGGATGGTGACCTTTCCATCCTTGAGGCCACCCATAGGCGCCCCGTTGTGGAAGTTCCGTCACAAGGTGTTGTAGCTGAACGATAAGTGGGGATATGTAGAAGAGTTCACTGATTCTAATAGAAACAGCGATAACCTAGGACAAGGAAATCACGTCCTAAACTACCGCTGTTTATTTTAATTTATCAGGCAAAAAAGGAACCTGGAATTTCAATTTTTTCACAATAGACTACCCTCTGTCGTTGAAGGCGGCGGATGGCAGTCTGTTTTTTTATAGTCTTGTTAACGTTCCATTCACACTACTCTGATAATGTCTATAAGCGTTAGGTGGATGATCATCCAAGCCCAATAAATGATGATGCGGAGGATAATAATGTTAACTTCTATAAAAAAAAGACTGATCGCTGGTCTAACCCTATTGGCTGTGATTAGTGCCGGATTAGGCGCAAGCCTGGTGTTGCCCGGGAAACAGGCATCGGCCGAGACTAAGACGGATCAAACCGCGCTAACTTTAACTCAGACTGAAGCCCCTGCCAATCTCGATGATACCGAGAGTCTGACCACCTTCGTTGATGGCATCATGGAAAAAGATATGAATCGGCTACAAATTCCGGGAGCCGTGATCTCCATCGTAAAAGATGACAAGATTATTTTGGCTAAAGGTTATGGTAGTTCCAATCTAGAGGCAGCAGCCCCCGTTGACCCGACAACCAGCATGTTTCGAATCGCTTCAACGACAAAGCTGTTCACCTGGACAGCGGTGATGCAACTGGTCGAGCAAGGCAAAATTGATCTAGACACGGATATTAACACCTACCTGAAATCAGTGAAGATCCCTGCTACTTATCCTGAACCTATCACTATGCGCCATTTGATGACACATACAGCAGGGTTTGAAGAGGGTGGAGTGGGTTATCAAATCACTACAGACCCTGCCAAATTGCCGGGGTCAATCTCTGAAACACTCAATAAGCATATGTTGGCACGGGTAAGACCACCCGGACAGATAAGTTCTTATTCGAACTACGGTGCTACACTCGCAGGTCTAATTGTAGAGGAAGTTAGCGGTGTTCCTTACAATGATTATATAAAGAAATATATTTTTGATCCGCTCGACATGAAATATTCGACTGTAGTAGAACCTTTGCCGGAGTCATTTATGCCCAACAAAGTTGTGGGGTACAAGAGCGAGAATGGCAGTTTTATTCCAGGCACGCCTACCTTCGAGGGCGGGTTTCGTCCTGCCGGCTCGGGTACAGTATCAGCAGTAGATATGGCGCATTTCATGATCGCCCATCTGCAGAACGGGAAATATGGAGACCAGCAGATTCTGAGACCCGAGACGGCAGAACTAATGCATTCAACGGCGTTTCAATTTGATAAACGTCTGCCGGGGGTGGATCTTGGGTTCGCAGAGAAACAAATCAATGGGCTCACGCTGATCACTCATGGTGGTTCTGACCCCATGTTTAATACGGGATTGTATCTTGTGCCTGCCAAGCATGTAGGCATCTTTGTATCCTACAACGGCGGTGAGGGCGGTGATTCCGCAGCAGACCTCATCCAAGCCTTTTTCAACCGCTACTACACTGCTCCTGATGCGAGTCAGCCTGAATTCATCGCTTCTGATGAATCTATTCAAAAATATGCAGGAGCCTATCAATTTACACGCCGAAACATCAGTGATATTGATAAGTTTTTCAACTTTTTCGCTCAGCTGAATGTCTCGGTTGAGGATAATAAGCTATCCTTGGGAAGTGGTAGTGAACAACAATTGTATAATGAAGTCAGTCCGAATATGTTCCAACTCGAGGGAGGTACCGAACAAATTGCCTTCCGCACGAATGAGTCCGGTAAGGTTACACATATGATCTTAGGGATGGCACCGGATATGCCGCTGGAGCGTACGCCTCTCTTGGATCAGAATAAATTTTGGTTTATCGTACTAGGGTTATCGGGGTTGATTTTCATCACTGCATTGCTCGGACTAATCTTCTCCAGACGCAAGATTAAGGCGATGACGCCACCTGAAAAGTGGGCCATCCGCCTATCTGCGGGAACTGCTGGTTGGGCGCTGCTATCTTTCGTCACGATATTTATGGTGGTTATGTCCATGGACATGATGCAGAAGTTCAGCGGGTTCAGTCTTTCGCTTTCTCTCAGTTTAGTTATGCCAATCATTTTAGCTGGTCTGACTTTAGCTTTGCTAATCTCGGCTATACTGGTTTGGAAGAATAAATACTGGACAGCTTTCAAGCGTGTGCATTATACGTTAGTGGCGCTTTCGGCTGTGGCGATGACTCTGTTCTTCTACTATTGGAACCTGTTGGGTTGGCAGTTCGGATAACACCATTACTTGCCAAGTACAAATCAGATATAATGAAAGCTTAATAGAGGAGGAAAATCGTGGCTACTATACTTATCGCTGATGATGATGATAACATCCGAAAACTAATGTCTTTATTTTTGCGAAAAGAAGGTTTTGAACTCAAAGAAGCCAGGGATGGTACCAAAGCTCTGTCTATTATACAGAACTCGCGTGTCGATCTCGTCATTCTAGATATTATGATGCCAGGATTGGATGGTTGGGATCTGTGCAGAGAAATCAGGCGCTGGGATGCCAACATCCCCCTCCTCATGGTGACAGCTAAAGCAGAATCTGCACACAAAGTGAAAGGCTTTCAACTTGGTACGGATGACTATCTAACGAAACCATTTGATCCGCTTGAACTGGTAATGCGAGTAAAAGCTTTGCTTAAACGCTCGCTGGTCGTTTCTTCCCAGTCCGTGCAGTTGGGTAATGTGGCGCTCAACCGGCGCACTTTTCAGGTCACGCGTGGTGAAGAACCGGTCACAATTCCTTTGAAGGAATTTGAGCTGCTGTTTCTACTGGCCAGCCATCCTGGGCAAATCTTCACAAGAGAACAGTTGATCCTTCAAATCTGGGGATTGAATTATGAAGGAGACGGCCGGACTGTAGATGTGCATATAAGTCGGTTGAGGGAGAAATTCAGCGGCAAGGGCGAGCAATTTCAAATCGAAACGGCCCGCGGACTGGGATATCGGCTGATCCCTACGCCATGATCAAGACATTGTATGTACGCGTCATTCTCACGTTTCTGGGCATCATTATCTTTAGTCTAATCTGTTCCTTTTTCATTGGCTTGTATGTCTTTCAGAAACAAATAAGTTACGAGGGACAGAATGAAATGATCGTAGTGGGAAAAGAGATCATTCACCGCTATGATGACGCCAAACCTAAAGATACGGACGAGTTCCTGAATAGTATGGTTAAGGTATCTGCACACCCTATCCACCTGTACAATCATGCTGGAGAACATACCTTTTATGGGCTCAAGGGTAGTCCGGCTGTCACTGTCCCCCCCGAAGCTGTCAAACAAGTACTACAAGGAAAGCTCTACCGTTCCTCCGCGGAAGATAAGGATATTTTTATCGGGATGCCCTTTATGTTGGACGGGGAGTGGCGTGCGATGTTCTTGCAGTATTCTGCTGAGAACGAAAATATCGTCAATCGGATGGTGCTCTTTGTGCTTTTACTCGTGCTTTTGCTGGGTAGTGTATGCATTCTTATTGCCGCCAGATATTTGGTGGAGCCGATCAAAGCGCTGACGAATGCGACAAAAAGACTGGCCAAGGGTGATTTCGAGGTGGAGCTTAAAGTGAACCGAATAGATGAAATCGGGGAATTGACACAAAGCTATGTGGAGATGGCAGGGGAGCTGAAGCAGTTGGAACAAATGAGGCAGGATTTCGTATCCAACGTTTCTCATGAAATCCAGACACCGCTTACGTCCATTTCCGGCTTTGCCAAGGCGTTGCAGAACCATGATTTGATCGTGGAAGAGGAACGCAGCGAATATCTTGATATCATCATTGCGGAGAGTGAACGTCTGTCGAGGCTAAGTGATAATTTACTGAAGCTCGCTTCCCTGGATTCTGAACATCATCCCTTCAACGCAAGTTCCTTCAATCTTGACGAGCAGATTAGAACAATCGTTGTGACTTGTGAGCCCCAATGGTCAGCCAAAGGCATCGTTATCGATCTAGAGCTGCCGGAAGCGGTCAAATTTAAGGGTGATGAAGATCAGCTGAAGCAAGTATGGATGAATTTGCTCAGCAACAGCATCAAATTCACACCAGTAGGCGGGAATATCCGCATCAGTATAGATAGTAGTGCAGCAGAAGTATCCGTCACCATCAGCGATAATGGAATCGGGATGTCCCCGGAAGAGTTCAATGCCGTATTCCAAAGATTTTATAAAATAGACAAGTCGCGGAACGGAAACAACAATGGCAACGGTCTCGGACTTGCGATCGTTAAAAAAATTGTCTCTCTGCATCAGGGAAGGATAGAGGTAGACAGCGCTATCGGAGAGGGAACGACGATTATCGTTAGGTTGCCCGTCTCCCCGTCTGCTCCCAGCCGAAAGAGCCTTAAGCCCTTTGAAGATACCTCAGCGCCTATGGATATCGTAAGGGAATAATCAAAAAACAGGCGATACCGGTAGACCGGAGCATCGCCTGTTTTTTAAGGTTAGATCTAGAAGCATCGCTACTAGAATTCCATACCGATTGTAATATCTTATAGTGGCCAAACCTCCAGCCACTAGGTACTACCGCCCCCCTTCGGCTAAAAACCGAAGGGGGGTTCTTTGAGCCTTTCGTCGATGTGGGTTTGGGTTTCGCGCTGATAGCAGCGGAGAGAACGGACTGATTGTGGAAAAGCGGAGCGTTCGCCCGAAAGCTTTCCGAAGGAAAGCTCACTTCGTAAGCATATGCTGTGTCCGGATTTTACCCTAGGGGAAAAATTCAAAAAAATCTGGACACAACAGCGATTGTAACAACAGTCCGTTCTCGGAGCGTCCGCCAGCGCAATGCGCAGCACTTAAAACGCCAAACACCCAATTCCAAAACCTAAGGCTCAATCAACCCATACTTCGTTTTTATCCGATCCAACTTTTCAATCATAGGGTTAGCAATGAAAAAGAGGAACACCACCGTCGAGACCGCATGCACCATATCAAACCAAAAGGCGGAAACATAAGTCGTCATCAAAGCCGACCATGAGAACTCTGAAGTGAACATCATCAGCGAGCCTATATTGATAATGCCTCCATATACCAAGAACGTCGCTAGCCCCCCGAATATACAGAGAGACAGCTTAGTCTTTTTAAGCAGACCCTTCTTGAAGAAAATGCCCCCCAGGAAGCCAATGATGCCAAAACAAAACATTTGCCAAGGCGTCCAAGGTCCCTGCCCAAAGAAGAAATTGGAGACGAAGCCCGCAACAGCACCGACCAGAAATCCTGCCTCAGCTCCCAAACTCACCCCTGCGATGATGACAATGGCAACAACCGGCTTAAACTGCGGCAACATGAAAAAGGCTGCGCGTCCAGCAACGGCAATAGCTGCTAGCACCGCTATGACGATTAGTTCCCTTGCCTGCGGCTTCCGATTCTCGAACACCAGCGCAAACGGAATCATCGTGTAGAGGACGATCAATAGGCTGATAAAGTAATATTTGCGATCGTCTAGGACAAAGATACCTAACAAAATTGTAGCTGGAATAACTATAAAGATTAGCAGTCCTGCTAATAAAGTTCGACGACTCAAACGACGACCCGTTACCTGCTTCGTTGACATAAATCAATCACACCCTCTATCGTTACTCCCTCGCTCCATACATGACGCGCCATACGGTTGGCGGCAGTCGTATAGAAGCTGTTTCCAGCAAAAAACTTCTGGGCTTCATTCGTAGTGATGATACTTCCATCAAAGAACATGGCGCAGACCTCAGCATATTTGGCACAGAATTCAACATCATGCGAAACCATTACGATGGTAACACCTTCAGCATTAAGCTTCTGTAAGAATAAAGCTAATTTCTCTTTAAAAGGTCCATCCAGTCCCTTCGTCGGTTCATCCAGCAGCAGAATCTTTGGTTCTAACAAAAGCACTTTGGCCAGCGCCGCACGCTGCTGTTCTCCCCCGCTAAGATCATACGGATGCATCGAGAGAAGATGTTCCAGTTCTGCGAACTTAACCACGGCCTCAACTTTAGCCGTCTTTTCTTCCTTCGTTAAAGAGAGCTGGGATAACATTTCGTATAAATCTAACTCGACTGTTTTCTTCACAAATAAGGTTTGTGGATTTTGCGGAAGGATGCCCAGATTGTTAGTAAACAGTTCTTTGGCATTCATCTTCGCTGGATTCTTTCCACTGATTAGAACCTTCCCTCGATAGGGCTGAAGGATGCCGCTCATCAGTGACAGCGTCGATGTCTTACCCGTTCCATTTCCACCAACAATGCAATAGAACTGTCCCTGCTTCACTTCAAAGGACAAATCTTTAATAATATCCGGTCCGTGTTTATCATATTTAAACCATACATCCTTAAACTTTATGACTACAGGGCCTTCCACTTTCGAGCTTGGCTGAAATTCTGCGATCGCTGCAGGTGTCTTATCCTCTAGAAAAACATCCAACCATTGGCGTCCTTCCTTCACTGTAACAGGCCACGCTAAGTCATTCTCTACGCCTGCGTAAATTTGCATCGGTGAGGGCATGGACAGAAACATTGGATGATTCAGCTTGCTTAGAGCTTCTCCCACCCTTTGCGGGGTATCATCAGCAATCACGATGCCCTCATTCAGCACAATCAGCCGATCTGTAAGCGGAAGAACATCCTCTAGACGATGCTCGCTCATGATAACGGTTGTTCCAAGCTCGCGATTAATCTTTTTGACCGTCTCCAAAAAATCGGAAGCGGCGATGGGATCTAGCTGAGAGGTAGGCTCATCAAGGATTAGAACCGAGGGATGCATAGCCATAATCGCCGCTAAATTGAGTAGCTGCTTCTGGCCACCCGATAGCTCAGTCACACTTTTATGGAACCAGGTCTGAATTCCGAAAAAGCTCGCCATCTCAGCCACGCGCAAACGAATCGTAGAATTGTCATAACCTAAGCTTTCAAGGCCAAAGGCCAACTCATGCCACACCTTGTCTGTCACAATTTGATTGTCCGGACTTTGGAGTACATAACCGATTTCCGCTGCTTGTGTCCGTTGATCGATCTCCTCTACAGGTTGACCCTTATAATAAATCGCCCCTTGGCGTTTGCCATGTGGGGTTAGGATTGTTTTCAGTTGTCTTAGTAAGGTACTTTTGCCGCAGCCTGACTTTCCACAAACAGTAATAAAGTCTCCGCTTGCAATCGTAAGATTAATATTCGAAAGAGCCATCTGCTCTTGTTCAGGAAAAGCAAAGCTTAGTTCTTCGATTCGATAGATTTCCATTTCATTGCCTCCACCATATTGATGAGCACAGGGATCATACATAGCGCAAAATAAGCGATATATACAAGGATACTAAAAGGTGTAATTGCGCTCGCTTTAATCGACGGATAATATCTCATCGTGTTCTCACCCATTGCTGCGCCGATGGCTACCATCGCAATTAAGCCTATCATGATCAAGAGGGCTACTTTGTCCCGGGCATCTAGACGGAAGATCGAAAAGCTTGTACGTCCAGGCAATCCATATCCTCTTGACTTCATGGAATCTGCCGTTTCAATCGCATTTTCCAGAGCCCAGGTAGTCATTATCGATAGGATCGTTATCCCATTTCGCGCTCGCGCGAGGAGATTTCCCTGCGTGACATCCCGGCCTATACATTTTTGAGCATTCGAAATCACCTTGATTTGCGCTAAATATCTTGGAACAAAACGAAGCACCATCGAAAAAATCAACGACAGTGCCGGCAGTATTTTTCCGAATATATAAATAAACTTATCCGAGGTCATCACGACGTTATAACAGGAGAACCATATGATTACCGTCACAAACATGCACGCCGCTGCTACGCCATAAAGAATGGATTCTTTCGTAATCGGGTTCCCGTTATTTAAATAGAACAGGATGGTTACCCCTTGATGGTTAAAAACAGGGTTCATCACCGCCATAAACAGTAGAAAAGGAATCATGTACAGCAGATTAAATCGAATGGCTTTCTTTCCTTTTAACATAAAGGAGTAGACCACTGCACTAATAAGAGCAATCACCTGAAATATGGGATGCATGAACACCATGCTAAATAACAACACAACAACAAAATAAAGAAAATTCACAAACGGATGAAAGGTAGAAAAGCTATCCTTCATTATTTCTGAGCTCCTCCTGTGGCTACATAACCACCTACATCTCGACCTAAATCACAAGTGTATACCCACTCAACGACATCGCCATCCTTGAGAACATAACGACTACTGCCGTAGTTAGGGAACCAGCCATTTACTTTGTACATCCATCCACTAAGCTCTCCAGCATCAAATTCATAAAGATTATTTATGCCTTCAATATAATTACTGTTATAGATCGGAGTCATACTGAATTCCATATGGATTTTATTCTTCTTCATCTCTCTTAGCAAAACATCAAACACAGACTCACCTTCATAAAAGGTTACCTTCTGCGCTTTATAAATGATACCATCTGCCGGCAATACTTCAACCTTATCCTTATTGAAAATATCCATATTATCTAAAATCGTTGCTGCCGACACGGACAAAGTAGCCGTTAATTGCTTCTTCTTATCTACCGTTGCATCTTGCCATTCCACGGGCTTAGGTTTCCCGCTCGGCACTGGATCGGTAAGGAATTTATCCTTTTTCGGTTCCTGCTTTGTTTCTGTTGTCGCTACTTTTGAATCCGGCTTGGTTACTGGTTTTGCCGTCGCTTTCGTTTCCGGCACGGACGTTTTAGCCGCTTTCGGTGTTGCGGTCGGTTGTGCCTGTGTATCCGATTTAGGTGTTGCGGTCGGCTTTTCAACCTCTGTTGCCGCAGTTTCGGTTGGCGTTACCTCTTCAGTTGGTTTTACCGTTTCAACGGGCTTAGCTGTTTCATCAGGTGTAGCTGTAGGAGCTATCTCCGTTGTCTTGGCATCACTTGAGGTTGTAGGCTCTACATCAACATTCTGATTGGAGGCCGTATTGGCTGATTCTACAACTCGAGACTCAACACTGTTACTCGCAACCTTGTTCGGGCTCTTTTGATAATTCCCGCCCCAAAAGAAGGCAATCGCCAACACACCAATAATTAGTATCGCTGTTAGCCATTTTTTCTTGTTCATTTCTTAAGTTCCCCACCTTAAATAATAAGCAAGGGTATACACGCTACCCTTGCTTATCTCTTTAAATAAAGTTCTATTTAACGTCTGTCATGTCATAAAGACTCGTCTGACCCTTAACGAACCGATCATAAGCAACCAGTGCATACATCGCTTGATCCGTAGCCATAAGATCTACTTCTCCTGGTTTCGCGCCTCCGTTACCTACGCCACCCTGCTTCACGTGATAAAAACCACCTTCAGATGCAGCAAAGCCTAGCAACGCATCAACTGCGGAACGACCATTTTTAATAAATCGGGAATCCTTATGTGGGTCAATTCCAAGTCCAGTTAAAGCTACGATAACCTGAGCAATGCTCTCGGAGTTCGTAGATTCCCAGCTTGCAAAACCACCATCTGCTGTTTGCGTTTTGGATAACCAAGCAATTCCACGATCCACAGCAGCCGTTACTTTGGCATTCGTTTTGTAATACGGGGTCAAGCCTTGAATAACCATTCCCGTAATATCCGGATCGGCCGCAGTAGCATTACTGCCTAGTGCCCAACCCCCGCCGTCGATCTCTCTGCCTAAAATGTAATCAATGAGCATCTCTCTAGTTGTCTGCGTCTTTACATCCTTAACCACTGGAATGTCGTAATGATTACTATCCAGAGCGATCAGGGCAAACACAGGTCCATTAATGCCTTGCTTGATTACAGTATCAAAATCAGCGAGTGGTTCAAGAAGGTTATAACCCGCCACTTTATCAATATTTTTGCCGATTGAAGTTAATGCCAAAATAACTCTATCATATTCCGTATATTTTACGCTATGCAGCTTCCCAGCTTTTTCTTTAAGGGTGGCTTCTACATTCGCATAGTACTTAGCGTAATAACTATCTGGAACCTTCACACCAGAACGTGCCAGCCCGAACACTGTCCAATCCCCGCCAACCGAGGATATGACCGGGTTTGTTACTGTTTTTTGCAAAAAGGCTGCTGTGTTCTGAATGTATGGACTAACTGCTTTGTCGCCACTCTTATAATCATGGGTTCTAGTAGCTACAACAGCTGCCATTTCTCTAGTTACAAGCTCTTTAGGCTTAAACTGATTATTGTCACCTAACATAAGTCCGGTGGCAACAATGGTTTCCACATCTGCTTTTGCCCACGCAGACACAGTATTGATATCTTTAATAGCTGTACCTGGCTTCGTAGCCGGGATTGATAATGCTCTGACAATAATGGCTGCCATTTGTTCGCGAGTAATCTTGTCATTTGGCTTAAATTCATTATTAAAGCCTGTAATTAACCCTGCTTTATGAGCAGCATTCACATATGGATAGAACCAATCTCCCAGAGCGACATCCTTGTAGGTAATTCCTTTGTCACTCTTGATATCCAGTTCCAATGCTGATACTAGGATCTTAGTAAATTCTGCTCTTGTAATTTCAGACTTCGGATTGAATTTACCATTGTTACCTTGGATATATCCTTTTTGTGTAGCTGTTTCAATCGCTGAGTACGCCCAGGGTGAGATCTTATCGGCGTCTGTATACAGTTTTTTGATATCATTTGCATTCGAGTTATTATCTTTCGAAGTATCCTTAGGACCCTCTGTTGGAGATGGCTTTCCGTCAGTATTAACATTAGTCCCTGGTGTAGATCCACCACCCGGAGCTGAAGTAGGCGTTGGTTTAAATCCTGATCCCAAGTCCTCACCTAGATCCGTAGTATAACGCCACTGAAGACTATCTCCAGCATTCAGGGTATATAGAGATGCCCCATACCCAGGATACTTTCCATTCACATTATACATCCATCCACTACCACTACCATGATCAAATTCCCCATCACCAGCAATGGATTCGACATATACACTATTGTATATTTCTGTCCACTTAAACTTATATACGATACCGCGGCTATCCAGAACTCTTTTTAGTACAGTCCATGCTGTGTCACCAGGTTGTAGCTCAACCTGTGCAGATGGAACAACATACCCTTTATTGATGGTAAGCTTATCCACAGACAAAGTTACAGTTGATTTAGGTGGAGTGACTTCGCCACCGTTACCTTCGCCACTACCGTCACCACCAGGTGTTTGTACTGTACTAGTGGTGTAAGCAACGTAATCAGTGAAGTGATTGGTTTTTACGATTAAATCATTTCCACTATCATAGGCATACTCAGACTTACCGCTTGCAAAACCTAAGTCATCATTTGCAAACTTTTGAATGTTATGTGGTGTGCCGTCTTGAATATAAGCTGCATCTTTTCCTTTAAGATCCTTAAAAATTAACGTAATGAATTGACTGAATTCTACTCTTGCACTGCCGCCCATTGAAAAAGCCTGAACAATACTCTCCAGCTTCTTGTCCTTAGGAATAACCTGATTCAGACTATCCTTAAGCGCAGTTTCTGTGCCTGCTATAGATGAAATAAGCTCAACCTTAGCATCACCACTTGTAACTTTTGCACCTTTAGGAATGACTACAGATACGTCACCTTTAGTAGCCTCTATTTGAGGAAGAGTACTATTTCCAAGTAAATTGACACTTACTGCGGATTGCTTATACTCTGGGATTTCCACTGTGATTTCTTTGTTGCTATCTTCGGGGCGTATCGGAATGATGTAATCATAATTATCGCCCTCTGGAATTTTAATTTCTGGTTTATCTCCTGATGGGATCTGTACTTCTATCTCTTCTGGATCTTCTGGTTGTTCAGGTCCCGGCTTTTCATCATTCATATCATACAGACGGTTCTTATGATTAATCAGACGATCATAAGCAACAAGTGCATACGTACCTTGATCCGTTGCCATTCCATCTACTTTTCCGGTGAGAGTATGCTTAAATCCACCATCCGGTCCAGCAAAGGTAAGTAGCGCGTCTATAAGCGAATTTCCTTCTTTTACAAATTTAATGTCACTGTGCGGATCTACGCCTACGCCAGTTAAAGCCACAATAACCTGTGCGATGCTCTCACTGCTTGTGCTTCCCCAGCTTGTATATCCACCTTGAGCATTTTGCGTACTCGATAACCATGCAATCGCCCGATCCACGGCAGCTTTTACATTTGGATTAGTTGCATAATAAGGCGCAAGAGCTTGCATAGCCATCGCAGTAATATCGGTATCAGCTTTTGCTGGGCCTAATGCCCAACCTCCGGCGTCCGCTGTACCTTTTTTGATTTCTTTATCTAAAATATACTTAATCAAATTCTCTCTTGTAGTCTGATATATTACCCCATCTTTATCAGGCTCAGGGAATAGAACGGGGATCTCGTACGTACGACTATCTAAGGCAATCAGTGCAAATATGGGACCATTAATCCCTTGCTTCTGAACATATTGATAATCAGCGAGTGCATTGATTAGATTATTACCCGCAACATTCGTGATATCCTTCCCGATCGAGGTAAGTCCTAGAATCGCTCTGGAATGCTCTGTGCTTTTAATAGCATCGAGTTTTCCATCCTTCATTAATTCTGTTACTTTCTTAGCTACGTTGTTGTAATAGAGATCATAATAACCACTTGGTACTTCGTAGTTGGCACGTGCTAAAGATAAGATCGACCATTCCCCACTGCCAGTACCAAATGACGGATTCTTTACCGTTTTTAAAATATAGGCCAAGCTTTTATCTAACTGTTCCTTTGCGCCAGTGGTAGCATTCAGCTTGTAGGTAATTTGATATGTTTTCTCTACTCTATTTTCTGCTCCGTCTACTGCCGTTACAGTGATTACATTACTACCTGGGCTTAGAGATGCTTTGTACTCACCATTAGTAGCAGATAGAACGACTCCATTAAGTTTTACTGCTGGCATGATATCTTTAAATATATTGTCTGTGACAACTACTCTGAAACTTAAATCTTTATCGGACACTTCCTGTTTATCCTGAATACCACTTACAGTAATAACAGGTGGCTCTATATCCAAAGAATTGGTAAGCCCGACAAGCGCATGATCTACACTTACTTGAGAGCTTTCAATATTTTCGAGCACGGAATAGGCTTGGTAGACTGCCGATTGTACTACAGTTCTATCCAAAATACTTTCTTTATTCGGATCGCTGTTAATCTCTGCAATTTCAGCAGTTAAAGCGTCCTTATTGGCAAGTTGAATTGGTAGTTCTCCCCAACCACCACCAAGATCAGAACCATAGCCATACGTGGTGAACTGAGTTCGGATGATGTCACCATCTTGAGGATCATATTGAGAAAAACCAACTGGAGGAAATTCATTATTTACTGCATACATCCAACCAGACATGGGGGTGTAGTCAAACTGACTCAACCATTGTTGATTTACTTTAGTTCCTACTGTCATCCCACCAGCTGAGATCATATCTAAAATATATTTCGGAATATTCACTTCATCTCTGGCATTATCTTTAACTTCAGATAGATAAAAGCTACTATTTATATCTCCTAAATATTTATAATTGCCCTCTCCTAGCGCACGCATAATTAAAGATGCGCCATTGTCCCCTTCGTAGATCGGAACTTTAATAGGTTCCTTAATATATCCTTGACCCAATGTGAACTTCTCTACAGATACAGTTGCGTACCCTTTAAGCGTAGAGCTTGCTCCATCTGCATGAGCCGGAATTACACTTGTAGAGAATGTCGTGATGAATACAGCTACAATAAGTAACCAAGCTAAAAACTTATTTTTCTTCATGTTTCATAACCCTTCCCTTCTTTTCCTATGATAAAAAACAGAATTAAACCCAGCGAGAAAAAACACCAGCGCCACCCATTAAGGGATGGCATTCACAAAAAAAAACCACTCAACATAACGTCAAGAGGTTTAAGATAGTGAACCGCAACAATAGCAGGCATATACTATATCAAACACCTCTCTATCGCTCGTAGAGTTTAACGGTGTATCAGAAACAGGCAGATATTCTGGCTCAAGTATCATCACCCTTGCTACCTTCCCAGTTTCCCAGTGGTACCTTGCAAGGACTCCTCTTTCACAGCGGCGGGACCGCGCGGGATTCACACCCGCTTTCCATTTAACCAATCTATGATTGTATTTCCGAAACATTCATAATTGGCACCTATTGCTAATATTAATTTTTCCATGCTTCATCATATCTAATATATATGCTTTTGTCATGCAATATTTGTTTTTTGTATAACGAGTAGTTAGCGATAATCCTATTGAATATCAAATCATTTTAACCACAATATACTCTTTTTCTCTCAGCTCAAAACCATCCTCCAGTGACAAAGAGGCCAAATCAAAGATTCGATCATACTTTTTATTACGTGGGAGCCCTTCTTCCTCAGCCCAGCATGTATAAAGCTCAAACTCGGCACCAGATACCCCATAATCTGTCATAAGCCTAAATAACTCCCGACAACACTTGAGTGAGGCGTTATACGATCCCGGTAGAGTATCTTTTAGCTTAGGGGATACAGAGAAGCCGCCCCAATTCGGTGAAATCCGAAACACATATGGACTCCGAAAATGCTTGCGAATCTCATCGTTCCAATACCCAAGTTCCTCTATAAAAATACCCGCTGCATCTTCTTCCGAGTCGTATACAAGACAATCCTCATCTCTTAAATGAGATAGATCTGCGATGTCATCCAAAGGAATTATACCTTGCAGGCGCTGAGCCTCTCTTTGTTTCTTATACTCCGGGGAATTTTTCACTTCATTATATGTCTTTGCTGACGGTACACTGCCTCTTTCTCCTAACGGAAGCTCTGTAGCCGAGCCTATGTAATGAAATCTGCTCACTGGATTGCCCTCCATAACTTTGGAATCACTACAAATCACTAATTCATATATGAATTTACCACAAATTAGTAAGGTACTCGTTGAAATTATTCTATGTTAGGGTATTTGGTAAGCGTTTACAATGAATTCATGGAGGTGTACGTGTTCATCTAAGCACCAAAGTACTAAGGAAGGTCAGGTTTAAGCATCCTCAAAAATGATCTTACAAAGGAGAATTCAATGACTACTCGAATCCAGAAATCATTCTTATCATTGACCCTTGTCACCGCTCTTCTGCTCTCTTTGTTCTCATCCATTGCCGCCGCTGCCACTAAGGACGAGCAACAAGCTAAGGCAGCACCAAAGAGTAAGATCCAATCCTATGTAGACGATATGCAGCCCGGTTGGAACCTTGGCAATACTCTAGATGCTACAGGTGAGGATGAAACCTCCTGGGGCAATCCGCGTGTGACCCAAGAACTGATTAAGAAAATCGCCGCACAAGGCTACAAAAGTATCCGGATTCCTATCACTTGGGATTCACACATAGGTGAAGCACCGAACTACACCATTGATCAAGCTTACCTCAACCGTGTCGAAGAAGTTGTAGGCTGGGCGCTAGACGCCAAGTTATATGTAATGATCAATGTCCATCACGACTCCTGGTTATGGGTAAGTCATATGGAAGAGAAGCATGATGAGACGCTGGCGCGTTATAATGCAGCATGGACTCAAATTGCGGACCGCTTCAAGGATAAATCCGATAAGCTGATGTTCGAAAGCATTAATGAACCTCGTTTCACGGATGGCGGAAGTACGGATGAAGCGAAGATGGAACAAATGCTTGCAGAGCTCAACAATTCCTTCCATCAGATCGTTCGAAACTCAGGTGGAAAAAATGATGTCCGTCCGCTAGTGCTACCTTCATTAGAGACTTCTCCTACCCAACCTAGAATGGATCAGCTCTACAAGACGATTACAGCTCTTAACGATCCGAACATAATTGCGACCGTTCACTACTATGGCTTCTGGCCGTTCAGTGTGAATATCGCTGGTTACACCACGTTTGAAAAAGATACAAAAAACGATATCACCCAAACTTTTGATAACGTTTACAACACTTTCGTAGCCAAAGGAATCCCTGTTATCGTTGGTGAGTTTGGACTGCTAGGATTCGATAAAGATACAGGTGTGATTGAACAAGGCGAGAAGCTGAAATTCTTCGAGTACCTTACCTATTATTTAAAAGAAAAGAAAATGACCTCCATGCTCTGGGATAATGGGCAGCATTTCAACCGCAAAACGTATAAGTGGTCCGATTCTGAGCTGCAGGGTGTATTAATGTCTGGTCTGAAGGAACGTTCCTCCAGCACTGAAAGCGATCTGGTCTATCTAAAAAAAGGTGCAGCGATCAAAGACACCAAGGTGAAGCTGAACCTAAACGGCAATAAGCTAACCACGATTAGTGCAAATGGGAAGTATCTAACAAAGGGAAAAGATTACACCTTGAATGGCGAGGAGCTGACACTCAAAGCCAGCCAACTCAAAAAACTCACAGCTTCCCAAAAATACGGTGAAAATGCTGTGTTAACGTTGAAATTCAACAAAGGTGTTGCGTGGAGACTAAAGATCATCGTGAATGACACTGCCAAATTAAGTGATGCCAAAGGTACGACTGAATCGTTTGTGATTCCAACTACCTTTAATGGTAACCAGCTTGCCACGATGGAGGCTGTCTATACCGCTGGTGGCAATGCAGGCCCGCAAGACTGGACACCATTCAAGGAGTTCGGCAATACGTTCTCACCCTCTTATAACACGAAAGAAATCAAGCTGCTTCCAGCCTTCTTTAAAGATGTTAAAGATGGAGAGGTCATCTTGAAATTCCACTTCTGGAATGGTGATATCCTTACGTACAAGATCACGAAGAGTGGAACAAACGTTGTAGGAAAGTCTTCTTAGCTTTCGCTGTATAATATAAAAAAGGAGTGTCCCTTCACGGGGACACTCCTTTTTTAACTACATCATACATATACTTCTTCATACGTCATCAACATCAAGCGATAGACCAGATATACTCCAAGATATGCTCCCGTTAAAAGAAACATTGGATTCAAAAAAATCGCATGGATCGAGGTCATAAATACCGTGTTATCTCTTAATATTTCATATATAGCTAGGGCAGAAATATTACCTAAAATAAGCGTAGACAACACAGAAGTTACATTAAAAACAATACGCCACTTTATCCATTTCCGTTGTATCATTAGCATGGCGACGGGAACCACTATACTGCCAAATACGATTAGAAATTTCATTTAGCCAGCCACCTCTGTATCTCTTTAATCCTCCAGTTCAACACTTTCGATTTGCCCCTCGGCATTCACTGTCCACTCGATATCAACACCTGGCATCAGTCCAAGCTTGTCCTCATCTTCGATCACTACATGATCGGGGATGGTTAGGGTCTGCTCTCCCCCACCTTCGACTTTAACGGTAACCTGTTTACCATTAGACGTAGTAATCTTCCCATCATATTCAATCTGCTGCAAAACAATCTTTTGGCTCGGATCCGTAATGGTAACCCGCTTGCCGCCGTCTGTCAGCAGCTCAATCTTTTTATGATAGCCGTCCTTTAAAGTGACTTCCTTAATGACTCTCTGAACGCTAACATCCGCCGGAAGTCCCTCTGTATTTGTACCGGATGATGCATTGGGTTGTTCTGTTGCATTGTTCGTAGCCGCAGGTGCAGTGGCTTCTGTTATAGGCGTTGGAGTTACTTGTGTGGTTTCATTGGCAGCTTTAGAGCAGCCACTTAATAGGACGGTGCAGGCACAGATCAAACAAAGAATTGAAGTTCGAATCTGGCGTTGTGAATTTCCTTTATTCTGTATCATCATTTACCTCCGCATTTAAATTTCTTCCAGTTCTATTTTGTGAACATAGTTTTACCTCTTCCCTTCCTTTTATTCACCAGAAAATGGACCATCTGAATTACTCTCTGATTATCACAGCGTCATAGCACGCCCATATCTAGCTAAATACTCCTCCTTCTCCTTATAATCCGGCATGAGGCTTCCAACCTTTCGCCAAAAAGAGCGGTCATGATTCATATGAAGTAAATGACACAGTTCATGGATGATTACATAATCGATAACTTCCACTGGAGCCATCGCTAGGCGATAGTTAAAGGTTAGCTTTTTATCCGAGCTACAGCTTCCCCACTTGGTTCTAGACTCAACAATGTCAATCGTCTTAGGCTTTACTCTAAGCTGTGTCTGATATTTATTGATCCGTTCACCTACAACCTTCTTACAGCTAGCGAAATAGAATTTCTTCAGCTTAAGTTTAAGCTCTTCCTCATTTAAATCCCCTGTCTCTATTAGCTCTTGCAGCGAATAATATTTGCCTAGATACAGGAACTTACCCTCGTCTTCATACTCTTTGAGCTTTGGTGTTTCTCGGTTCGCTTCAATACTTTGCAGCTTCTCCACTATTAATTTCCCATTACGCTCAACCACGCTTTTAATCGTCTCTTCACTTGTTTTCTTGGGAGCTTTGAGCGTTATACGCCCTGAAGAATCTATGTGAATGGAGATTTTCTTGCCGTTTCCATATTGAACATTAAACTCGATCACCTGATTGTCGTACTCAATCTTCATACCCACCATCGTTTCTATAAGGTTATTCGCAAAAAAAAGGAGAACGCGTTTAAGCGTCCCCCCCTATTTTAACATGATTCCTCAATACACTGGATATCCTGCCACAAACATCGCTAAATACAAAAGACTCCCCGCAACAGAAACTACAGTAAGGATAGCATCCTTTGATTTCTCTTCAGTGAGCGCGACAGCAGCAAAAGCTAGTGGAAATGCAACAAGCAAGTACCGCGGGGCTGACAGCAGCCAGGTAGCTCCGACTACGAACGCAAAATACACGATGAAATAGGCGGTGTATGAAGGTCGTATCTTTTTTGCACCCATAAACATGATAATTAGTGCTGAGAATATAGCGATTAAATTAGGCAGCCATAAGCCGAGAAAAGAACGACTATCTCCACTCTTAAAGGTGCCCACAGCGTATTCCATCTGATATCTTACCGTATCAAAAAAGAGATAAAACCGCTGAGACCAATGCTCTCTCTGGTAAATACTGAACTGAAACGCATTTCCCGTCACGTGATAATTAATAAACAGATAGGCCAGCAAGCCCGTTGATATGATAGCGAGAAAACATACAGCGCTGATGATTCTATGTATAAAGACTTTTTTACTTAATAGCTTATAGTTGCCTATCAGATCCCGTCCAAATTCAATCGCAACCGGTACAATCAGAAGCACTCCGGGAGAACGTGTATAAGCTGCAAGTGCACCGCATAAGCATCCGATCAGCCATTCCTTTTTTCTCACAAAATATAAACACATCAAAGATAATGCCAGAAATAGAGCCTCGGTCATCGGAATGAAGAAAAAGAACGCGGCAGGGAATATGAAAATGTATTTCACGACCCGCATGGCATTCTTTCGATGCATGTCTAATGCTGCCAGTTCATAAGCAACCAATGCAGCGACAATCGATGAGATATTGGAAACGATGAATCCAGCGACAAGATAATTGCCTACGAATACTTGAACTACTTTAATTAGATTTGGGAAAAAGGGAAAAAATACAATATGGAACTTTGGATCTCCCTCCGTTACGTACCAGTTCTCGGCAATCCCCAGATAACTAGAAGCATCGATTCCAGAGATATGCCAAGTCTCTGCCATTTTGCTAAGCAGACCACCTGAATAGCCATTCTGTATGATCAAAAATGAATACCCGATGAGCATAAGCAGGATACGACTCGCCAATATCCATCCAATAATATAAAGCCAAGCCTGTCTTCTATCCTGCTCCTTACTCTTCCAAGTCACTTCAGGTGCTGGATTCGTCAAAACAAAATCCGTCAATACAGGTATAGTGCGGAGCCCCAATAGCACAAAAAGCCCGAAACAGACCACAGAAGCGAGGGTGCCCAACATGGTCCAGCTCTGAGTCGAAATGGCCCAGTAAATAGCCGTCACCATCATAACAAGTATGAAGATGAAGGAAATGATTTTGTCGTGCTTTTTCATTTGATCCTCCAGTTATTTAGTCCGAACAATTGTTTAGGAAAAAAAGGATATAATTACCTATAGAAATATAATAGTCTTTGTGTATTTTTTTGTAAATCACATCTTATCTCTTCGTTCCTTACTCCCCCTCATAGCTGAAATAAAAGTTCAAAGGCAATTCATCATCACTTTGAAAACTGTTCGACATCCTGTAGGTTATATACAATTTA
Source organism: Paenibacillus sp. FSL R5-0923 (assembly GCF_038009145.1). NCBI lineage: Bacteria > Bacillati > Bacillota > Bacilli > Caryophanales > Paenibacillaceae > Paenibacillus > Paenibacillus sp. FSL R5-0923. The sequence continues at coordinate 111,969 of NZ_JBBPAT010000002.1, read as the reverse complement.
TCCTCGCCCTTGCCGTATGACCATGATTCTTCGATAGAGCCAGTTAATGGCTTTAGCGGAAGAGTCATCCTGTCAATCGTTAGGATAGATTTTTCGACTTTTTCAGCCGCCTCCTCATCCGCAGGTTTGTATTGGTTCATAAAAGCACGTACCAGTTCTCTCGCATCTTGATAACCGCTTTCCGATCTGGGAAAGACCGTTCCTACCCGGTAACCAATGATTTTATTGGTCTTAACATCTACCACAATCTGCTGTATAAACTCCTTTTGATTCACGGATAAGATATCATCCTGCATAATTGTACCCAAGGTTGTATCGTATTCACCCACTGCATCCGCAATTTGCAAAGCAGCAAGCCCTTCTTCACGCGGCTGCATGAACACAGCCCGATGCTCTTCCACATGTGTGAAAAGCTCAGCATACTTGGGTCTTTCCTTACTGCATGCAGTGAATACCAGCAAAAGAATGACTATTCCACAAATGAGATTGAAATATGATTTTTTCAAACGAATACACCTCCTGGCCTGACGAAACCGGTTTGGTTGATCCCTCCTAAACCTTACCATATATTTGAAAAAAGACACAGATATTCATGCCTTATATTAGAAAAATGAAGCCTGACCACGGCAGTGGGCCCCAAAGAAAAAGCCCGAGCGTTTATGCTCGGACTTAATATCATTCAAATGGATAGATCCAGAAATGCTCTGTTCCAAAACGATCTTGGATTTCTTTATCCTCTAGCGTTTTGCTGCCTAACAGTTCAGCGGCTTGGAATTGGGATTTATGCGCCTGAATGGATGCCATCTTTTGCTTCAGGAAATCTTTCACTTCAATGATAACCTGAGGCTTTCCAATCTCTTCAATATTATTGGCGAAAGCTATACAGTGAACAGGAGGTCTCTCTGCCTTGGGCATTCTTCCAACCGTTCGAACCACTGCAGCTCCGGTAGCATCATGATCGGGATGAACGCTGTACCCCGGATAGAACGTAATGATCAGTGAGGGGTTAAGTTCCTTCAGAAGCGCATCAATATGGCCCTCAAGCAGAGCTTGATCCTCAAATTCAATCGTCTTATCGTGGAAACCAAGCATTCTCAAATCCTGTATTCCAATCGCTCGGCAGGATTCTTCCAGCTCCTTTTTACGGATCTCTGGGAGGGTTACCCGATTCGCAAATGGCGGCACGCCCATATTCCGGCCCATCTCTCCAAGTGTCAGACAAGCGTAGGTGACTTGGGTGCCGTTTTGCACATTTTTAGCTAGTGTTCCAGATATACCGAAGGCCTCGTCATCCGGATGCGGTAATATAACTAGAATATGTCTTTCCACTGAACTCCTCATCTCCTCTACCATTAGAACGGCTCCCGGCTTAATTGCAAGGATACGACCAGTTTGCCTTGGCTGTCATGACCGGCCAGAATTAATCTTTCGGTCTCACTCTCTTCATAGTGAGTTAGTCCTTCCGAGTACACCCAGCCTTGTGACATTTTTAGGCCTACGCGATAAGGTCCATGACCGGAAATCGAACCATGAGAATATTTGATCACAGCATTAGTAATGAAAGTAGCCGCTGGGTGCTTAGAACTATCGAAATGGGCAGCGTATGCTCCCGTCGTCATCTCAAGATGGATATATAGATCCTGATCTTTAAGCAGGTCGATCCTCTCTTGTATTTCGGATTGATTAATTAGCTGCAAGGTTACGCCTCCATATCTGAATGAAATTATACCTACGAAAAATAAGATCCCTACCCTATTAAGGACGGATCTGTTAAAGGATAAGCGGGTCCGTATTTCTCATCAAAGTATAACTTGCATAGCTTTTTTATTCAAATAGAAGCGGTACGCTGCAAGCTTAAACATTGTATTCAGCCATTCATTCTTTCAGCCTTTTATCCAGAATTGGGCGGATGAACCAGATATAATAAACCAGACAGAGAAGCAGTACTACAGATGTCAGAAAAAAGGGGATTTCATAATCCTGTCCAATCAAAATCCATCCCGTAAGCAGAGCGGCGCCGGATGATCCGAGGCTCCGAAATACGGATCTCATCCCTGCGTAGAGATTCCTCTCCCGCTCCTTAAAGGCAGACATCAACTGACTATCCAGCAGATTAGACAGCATCGTAAGCCCTCCCCCGCGAACCAGAAACACGATTGTGAACATCCAGACTGGCATAGCCCAGGATAATGAGGCGAACACGAGTATGTTAACCAAAAAGACAGATACGATCGCCACATTGTGGCCAAAACGCTCTAATACGTAAGGCGTCATTAAAGAAGCTGCAAACAAAACAACTCCGCTTACCGCCAGGAGAATGGACACTTTGTCATCCATCCAGTTCAGTCTATACTTCACAATTACATTAAGAAATGACCCAGTGATGGCTATCGCTCCTCCGAGCAGGGCCATGAATACCGAGAACAGCCAGAGTGTGCCGGAAGGCAGCTTTTTCCTCAAACTAGAGACTTCACGGTTCACTTCCAGAACTTCAGAGGTTCTAACCGTTTCGCTTTCCTTCCCCTCAGAGGGAAGCCAGAGTCCTCTAATCATACTGTGAACAACGAAAACCAGTGCAGCAAGCAGCAGCGTAAGCCCATATCCATCCCCGCTATCAGCCGAATTCGGCAAGTATCCGGCAACCAGGGTTCCTGCCCCTGTAAATGCAGTAAACACGGCAAACATCAGGGAGAAGGCACTTGCTTCTTCCTTGCGCGAGGCACAATAGTGAAATAGCAACTGCACCTCAGTCGTCTCCACAAGAGTAAGGCCAATCGAGACCAAAGTTTGAGCCAAATAGAATATGCCGGAATGATTGCCAATCGCATAAAGTGCACTTCCTGCCGCTATAAACATGATGCCGGATACTAGCAGCTTTTTACGACCTATACGGTTTGCCGATATGGATACAGGAATAGCCAATGCACCCATGATCAGTATACCTATGGACATGAGCAGCCCGATTTCATCCTCCTTCATTCCTTTGGACAGCAAATGCAAATTAAGAACTAGCGAATACATACCGATGCCGATGCCATACATGGCTTCGGTCATAAGAAACCGGCGGACGCCGACAGACAGGCGCAGCAAGTTCCTCATATACCCAGACATACCCATAACCCCTTTCTTTGGTGATACAGTCAAATAGGAAGGGCTCCAAACGGAGCCCCTCTACTTTCAAATGTATATTTTAATTGTAGGGACCAAGCCCTATTCCGGCTGTGTCTTCTTTAGATAAGCCCGCCACGTAATACACCACTTTGCAGGATCATCAAGAGAAGATTCCACATTCCGGTGAACGGTGCTGTTGTGCGGAGCTAATTTGACGATATGCGGCTGCGTGTAAGCTTCATTCGAAATATGGGACAGCGCCTCGATATATTCATCAAGATCTTCCTTCGAATAAGATTCAGTCGGCTCCAGGGTGAACGGCTGCGGAACGATGTACGGATGATGGGAAGTCCAATAATGCAGGCCGAAATCACACATCCGGCGGGTGATGTCTTCTGTCGTTACCCCAGTCTCATCCGTAAGCTGCTTCCAACTGTACCTTACCTGTTCAAGACGTCGACCTTTGATGTAAGGAGCGCTGGCTCCGCGGATTTGCAGAATTTTGTGATACAGGTAGTTATTATTCAGTACAGCGATTTGGGCCACATTCTTAAGACCGTCTGGCCCCAGGCTCATAATCCAAGCGTAGGAACGAAGTACAGTCTGGGCCACGCCGTGGAAGCTGCGGACTTTGCCGATGCTATCACCGCTTTGCTCTACAAGGACATAACGACTACCGTCCCAGTCAACAAGCGGACCGGGCAGGAAACGCTTAAGGGAATCGGTTACCCCAAGAGCGCCTGTAGCCGGCCCTCCACACATGTGAGGTGCCGCAAAGGTCTTATGCAGGTTGAAGAAACACATGTCAAACCCGGCTTCCTTGGCCCGGGTGATACCCAGCAGCCCATTCGCGTTCGCCTGATCGTAGAAGCAGATTCCTCCTGCTTCATGAACCACGTCCGTGAACTCACGGATACGATGATTGTATATACCTGTGTCTTCCGGATTGGCCACGACGAAACCCGCCGTGCGTTCAGAAATGGCATTCTTCAGCTTCTCCAGATCCGGGAATCCGTCTTCGTCAGGATGCAGTGTAATAATCTTATATCCTTTAACAGCTGCGGTCGCCGCTTGGGACGGATGTGAAAAGATCGTCGTAATGATCTCATCCCGCTGGTCTCCCTCGCCACGTGAATCATGATATGCGCGTACAATGGAAGCCATGGCCAGCAAGGCCTGGGTGCCACTGCTTGGCTGGAACGAGAACGCATTCATCCCTGATATTTCACGCATCGCCTGGTCCAGCCTATAGTAGATTTCCAGAATTCCTTGAACGGATCCAGCATCCTGCAGAGGATGCAGTTCCATCAGATTTGGGGTACGTATAAGCATTTCATTGATACGGGGAATATATTTCATCGTACATGTCCCCTGTCCGATCTCTACATTAAGGTCGGAACCCAAAGTCTCTTGAGAGAGTCTTAAATAATGCCTAAGAACTTTGGCCTGACCGATCTCGGGCAGCGCCGGTGCTTCTTTTCGCCGCATCGCTGATGGAATTCGGGCGGAGCCTTGACCGACAACCTCGGCAATCCCAGCCTCGGTGCCCGGCGGGATCACTCCGCGCTCACCCGATCGGTGAAGCTCGAAGATCACCGGTTCATCCCATTTGGCCTGGTGAAAGCGGCGCACCTTATGATCTCTACGAATCCGTTTCATGGCTTTCCTCCTACTCTTCTGTACTATTAATTCTTGCAGACAATGTTCTCGATAGCTGAGGCAAGCCGGTCCAGATCTGCCTGCATATGAATTTCAGTTACGCAGTATAGAGCACATTGTCCCCACTGGGGATATGCGGAGGATAGATCTTTTCCTCCGAAAATCCCTACTTCCAAAAGACGCTTGTTAATCTCAGCAACAGATATTCCAGTCTCGTTGAAATCTAAGACAAATTCTTTGAAAAAGGCTGTATCTTTAAAGCGCAAAGAGACCCCAGAAATGGCACACAGCTTATTCGCCGCATATTGAGATTTCTTTATAATGGTCTCTCCTACTTCCTGCATCCCCACTGGTCCAAGCAGGGATAGATAGACTCCGGCGGTAATTCCCCACAGGGCAGTCTGTGTTCCCACCGACTCCTTCCCCTTCTCCCGTTGGGCAAAGGATGTACGCTCATAGGCTACATCACCGAAGCCATATTCACCTTCCACTTCAGTAGGAACAATACCGAACAAGCGGGACGGATATTCCATCACATAAGTCTCTTCATCCCGGGTAGCGATGAATCCGGCTTGACCCCCACCATAGTTCATATGCATGCCCAGCGGCTGCAAATCCCCACAGACAATATCAGCGCCATAACGGCTTGGAGGTTCCAGTACGCCAAGGGAGATTGGATCAACGCCCACAATAGAGATAGCATTTACCGCGTGCACAAGCTCAGATATTTCAGCACCCTGATCCTCAATAATTCCGAGATAACCTGGATTCTCGAAGTAGAACGCCGCCGTTCCTTCCTCAAGCTTGCCCTGCAGATCATCCAAATCTATTTTTCCTGTCACCGGATCAATTTCCACGTACCTAATCTCCATTACAGGTGTACAGTAATTGGTAATGATCTTGGCTTTATCCGGATCGACGGATCTGGATAGTAGCGCAATCCTGCGGCCTGTAATCCGGCCCGCCATTCGGATGGCCGTGGAGGCTGCCTGTGCCCAGTCGAAGGTAGGGACATTAACTACGTCCATATCGACGAGTTCGGCCATCAGGCTCTGATACTCGAACAAGGACTGAAATCGGCCGTGGTCTTCGTAAGGCTCTCCTGCATAAGCCGTCACGAACTCCGAGCGCTGATTAATTTCGTCGCATACAGCCGGAACGAAATGCTGCCAGCAGCCAGCCCCGAGAAAGTTGATATAATCGGCGCCATGCTTGTTCTTCGCAAGCAGAGCCTCGATATGTCGACGAAGCTCATATTCATTCATAGCTGGAGGAAGATTCATCTCCCGCTTAAGCTTCAGACTGTCTGGAATAGCATCATGCAGCTGGTCGACGGAGCTCAGGCCGATTTCCTTCAGCATTGCCTCACGGACTTCCGGTGCTGTATTCGGGATATAGGGATGGGCATAGGTTCTATGTTCAGACAAGGTTAACGCCTCCGTCCTTAAATGGTTGATTTAAAGTATTTATTTCTTTAACCGTTAGGCAATGCCGCCGCCATCCACAACGAGTACGCTTCCGGTGACCCAGGAAGACAGATCGCTAGCTAGGAACAATACCGCATTTGCGATATCACGTGGTGTACCCAATCGCTCCAATGGACGTCCCCCAGCAGAGGCTACGAGGAAGGTAGCTTCGTCCTGTTGAAGCTGCTTGGCTTCATCGCGTAAAAGCGGCGTATCCGTGTCGCCTGGAGACACGCAGTTCACGCGAATGTTCGCGGAACCGTGGTCAATAGCCATGGCTCGGGTGAGATTGACCACTCCAGCCTTGGCTGCACAGTAGGAAGCGGCACGGTCCCCGCCTTTAAGGCCCCAGCCGGAGCCGGTATTAATGATACTGCCACCGCCGCCGCGCTCCATCACCGGGATTAAATATTTGGAGAGTAGATAAACTCCCTTAAGTGATACATCCATTACCAGATCCCAGTCGGCTTCCTCAAGCTCGACAACGGTCTTACGGCGGATAATCCCCGCATTATTGAACAGAATATCGACCTTGCCGTACGCGTTCTCAATCTCTGAGGCAGCACGCTTACAGTCCTCCGAAGAGGAGACATCGCAGCGGTGGAAGCTTCCTTTCCTTCCCCGCTCTTTCATCTCATGAACAGCCTGCTCCCCTTGCCTTACATTGATGTCCAGCACAACCACATGTGCTCCGAAATCCGCAAGCAGTCCGGCCGTAGCAAGGCCAATACCTGAAGCACCTCCGGTAACAACAGCTATCTTTCCGCTTAAATTGAGTACATCCTGTGTGTGGAGCATTCTGACCCCTCCTCTCATTGATGCGATTGTGGTAACCCGTACAGCATTTGTCTAGCAAGCCACTCTGGCGTGGTATCTTCTGATAAAAACGGAATGAGCAGAATACGGAATGTAAAAGCTTCCGATGTTACCTTATGATCCGGCATCTGGGCAGGTCCACAACTGTTGCTGCCCAGCCCATTCTGCCGGTAATCCAGATTCAGTGTGACAAAGTCACGCGGAACAAGCTCGCTTGCATGTTGTGCCTCTTCAAGATCCTTATCCGTATAACGGCGCGCGCTGAATTCAAGTGTCGGAATACCCGCAGCAAGTAGACCAAGTCCGGATGCGTCTGTGACGGATATCCATCTGACATCCATCCGGTTCCCATTCTCCTGCGGATATATATATGGAGTGAATAGTCCATCAATTGAAGCTGTGTACACTCCAACACGGCCTGCCTCTTTGCTGTCCGAATAATTCTCACCAGGCCCCCGGCCATACCATTTCACCCGATCCATGTCGCCCGGAATCTCCATCTGGAGTCCAATCTTAGGCAGCATTTCTGGCGGCTTGCCCTCCGGTGTGCCCTGCACATCCATAGTGATTTGCCCTATACTGTTTACGGTATAGGTGATTACACACCGGAAACCCCAATCAAAAACTGGCGGAGCAATCCTTGAACTCACAGTGATGCGGATGTTCCCTTCATCAAGCCAGGCCCAGCTAACCTCATCAACACGTTCTGTTAGCCGGTCCAGGTGTGCTTTGCGCCAGTCCGGTAGCACATACATGTCATTGTCGATCGGTGCACGCCAGAAATTCAGCCGCGGTCCGGCTTTCATTAGTTCCTTGCCATTCAGACGAAGCGAATCGATTCGCCCGCTCCGCGTGTCAAAGATCATCCGGAAGTCCTCATTTGTGAGAATGATCTGTCCAGCAGCTTCTGTGCAGTGAAGATTCCGCCTGATCTGCTGACTTCTCATCCCGATAGCAGCATTGGAATGGTCATCTGAATGCCCTGTATGATTATCGCCAACACGATTTCCCAACTCATCCTGCATTAGAAACTGAGCCCAAGCCACTTCATGCCCCTGCTCCGCCCAAAGACAGTCAGCGGCGATCGAAAAGCTGATGTTCAGCCACTGTTCCGCACCCTCACTGCGAAGGAGAGCATCAAGACTGTGGTCATAAGGAATCTCCACTTCTGCCTGTCCGCCCGCTTCAATCTCTGGCAGTGCAAGAACCCCGCTTTGAACGGTACGTCCATCCATGGTAATGCTCCAATCAGCATATAGGTGATCCAGTGTCAGGAAATCATAGCGGTTAATCACATTAACCTTGTTCCTGCTTATATACTCGACGCGAACCGGCTCGATAATTTTCTTATATTCAAGCAGGCCCGGTGATGGCGTTCGGTCCGGCCGGACTAGACCATCTATGACGAAGTTGCTGTTATTGGGCACATCCCCGAAGTCCCCGCCATAAGCATAATCAGCCTTCCCATCCGCCGTCTTCCAGCTCAGCCCGTGGTCAATCCATTCCCACACAAAGCCGCCCTGCAGTCTATCGTACTTGTCAAAAGTATCAAAATAAGGTCTTAATCCACCGGGGCCGTTGCCCATGGCATGCGCGAATTCACACAGAATATGCGGCTTTGGATGATCAGTTAACTGACCGAATCCTTCCATCTTCTCAACGGAGGAGTACATCGTGCTTACCACATCACAGACCTCAGCTTCGCGATCTTCTTCGTAATGAATAAGCCGTGTTGGGTCAGCTTCTCTGCACCACTGCGCCATCGCACGGAAATTGCAGCCGAAGCCGGACTCATTCCCAAGCGACCAGAAGATCACGGAAGGATGATTCTTGTCGCGCTCAACCATTCGCTGAACGCGCTCCACGTAGGCTTCCTGCCAGGCAGGATCATCGCTGAGTCTGGAAATATTGCCTAGCAGTTCGAATCCGTGTGTCTCCAGATCGGTCTCTTCCATAACATATAAGCCGTACTCATCACACAGATCATAGAACCGGGGATCATTCGGGTAGTGCGCGGTTCTTACAGCGTTAATATTGTGCTGCTTCATCATCTTGATGTCCTGTAGCATGGTGGAGACGGTGACTGTGCGACCTGTATCCGGGTGATGATCGTGACGGTTGACTCCTTTGAGTTGAATCGCCTTTCCATTCACCAAGAATTGTCCGCCGCGCACCTCAACTGTGCGGAATCCAACCCGCTGTGCCGTCATCTCTACCGTATCTCCACTTTCATCCAACAAAGTGATCTTCAGATGGTACAAATTGGGGGATTCCGCACTCCACAGTTCCGGCTGTCCTACCGGCATTATAAGCTGCACATTCTTTCCTGCAGTAACCCGATCCTCAGCCCATGCAACAGATTCACCACTTCGTTTAAGCAGTTCAAGCCGCAGACTGCCCTGTTCAGCAGCTTCCCCTTGTATGTTCACATGAACAGACAAGATCCCATCACGGCTTGATTCATCCAGTTCCGTTATAATCCGATAATCGGCAATGCGGAGCGAAGACGGCTCGGAGAGCAGATACACATCTCTAAAAATTCCGCTCATCCACCACATATCCTGATCTTCCAGATAACTGCCGTCCGACCATTGGTACACTCTAACGGCTAAGGTATTGTGGCCCGGTTTCACATAAGGAGTGAGATCGAATTCTGAGGTTAGGCGGCTGCCCTGACTGTATCCGACCGGTTTGCCGTTTACCCAGATATGAAACGCGCTATCCACCCCGTCGAACTTAATGGCGACATTCCGTCCGTTCCAGGATTCAGGCAGCATGAACTCTCTAACATAACTGCCTGTCGGATTCTCGTCAGGCACATGCGGGGGGTCTGCTGGAAACGGATAATATAGGTCCGTATAATGTGGAGTTCCGTATCCCTGTAGCTGCCAGTGCCCTGGTACCTGAATCTCATCCCAGCCGGAAGTATCATACGCCTCCTCGTAGAAATAATCCGGAGCCCACTTTGGCCCCTTTGCATAATTGAACTTCCATATGCCATTCAAGGATTTGAACCAGGGGGAGCTTCCCCTATTGTAAGTTAGTGCCCCTGACCAGTCAGAATAGGGGATGAAGTAGGCCCGGCTTTTGGCCCGCCCTCGCTGAAGGATGCCAAGATCATCCCAATCCCTCCCGATAGTTTGCTGTGACATGGTTCATTTCTCCTCTCTTTTCTCTACTCTGCGCTGTGTGCTGTTATTAGATTTTCCGAACCCGCTGCGGCGAATTAACCTTTAATGCCCGTAGTCGCAATGCCGCCAACGATGTAGCGTTGAGCGAAAAAGAAGATTGCCAGCGGCGGAATCGAGATCAGAACTGTAATCGCCATAATGGACTGCATATCCACACCGTACATCCCTTTGAACTGTGAGAGCCCTAGGGTCAATGTGTATTTCGTCTGGTCGTTAAGGAAAATGAGCGGACCCAGATAATCATTCCAACATCCCATAACCTGGAACACAGCGACCAGGATCAGCGAAGGCCCCATCAGCGGGACAATAATCCGTGTTAATACGGTCAGCTTATTGGCTCCGTCGATTGTAGCTGCTTCGTCTAGCTCCCGCGGGATGGTGAGAATGAACTGCCGCAGCAGGAAAATGAAATAGGCGGACCCGAAGAAAGACGGTACAATAAGAGCTTTGAGCGTATTAATCCATCCCAGAACGTTGAACAGCATATACTGCGGGATCATAGTGACTTCCCAGGGAATCATCATGGTTGCCAACACAACCAGGAACAGAAAATCCCTGCCCTTGAACTGAAATCTGGCGAATCCATAGGCTACGAGCGTGCATGAAATCAGTTGACCAAACGTCGATAGGATGGTAATAATCAGTGTGTTTTTCAGAAACATATTGAAAGGTTGAATGTTCCACGCCTCTGCAAAATTGCTGAACTTCCATACAGAAGGAATCCATTTAGGTGGAAAAAGATACAGCTCGGACTGTGACTTGAGCGCAGTCGTAACCGCCCAGAACAGCGGGGCTATGAACAACAGTGAAAAAAAGAGCAGCAGGACGTATACGAGTATTTTCTTCACAAAGAACGTCTCCTTCCTTGAGCCTTCAGTTTCTCCTGAGGATTCTTCTTCATTTCACCTTCGTAGAACACCCAGGCTTCCGAGGATTTGAACACAAGAAAGGTCAAGCTGAGCACGATCAGGAACATGAACCAGGCGTTAGCTGCCGAATATCCCATTTTGAAATACTTAAACGCATTCTCATACATGTACATGGCATAAAAATAGGTTGCTTTCATTGGACCGCCTCCGGTCAGCAATAAAGCCAGGGTCAGCTGCTGGAAGGCTGCAATGATGGATGTAATTAAGTTGAATAAAATCGTCGGAGTGATCATCGGAATCGTCACACTGAAGAATTGTCTGAGCTTACCTGCCCCATCAATGGAAGCGGATTCATAAAGATCTCTCGGAATCCCTTTGAGGCCAGCCAGAAAGATCAGCATCATCGATCCTTGTCCCCAGAGACTTGCGACCACCATCGCTACTAATGACCATTGCTTATCATTGAGCCAATCAGGGCCCTGAATACCGATCAGGGACAGAAAGTAATTCAGAATCCCGTAATCACCGCTGTACACCCAAGACCAGATCATAGCCAGAGCGACACCGGATATAACGGAGGGAATATAAAAGGCGGTTCGGAATATAGCACTGCCCCGTGTCTTCTGATTCAAGAGAATCGCAAGCCCAAGCGCCACAATGATGTTCAATGGAACGAACAGAGCTGCAAATTTGAGGGTGACCCCGAGTGAGGTCCAGAATAACGGGTCATCCGTAAACATTTCCGCATAATTGCCAAACCCGATAAAGTGTACTTCGCCGACAATCGGCCAATCAAAAAAAGAGATGATAAGGGAAAATAACAATGGCCCCAAGGTGAACACGAGGAATCCGAAGATCCAAGGAAAAATGAAGAGGTAGGGAACAGCCCTACCCCAACTACGTTTTCGTGTAGGCTTGAGCTGGGCCATAGGCTCCCCTGCTTGATGCAGAAAGGTCTGAGCCATCTCTTAACCTTCTTTCTGTAAATGTGTTATTTCAAATAACGTTGACTATCTTTAACAGCCTGATTCAACACTTCCTGGGCATTGCTGCCGTGCATAACCGCTTCCACCGCAGCAGAGAGCTGACGGTTCACTTCATTCCATTTCGGATTGAGCAGGAACGCAGGTGTATTGCTGGAACGTTCCAGCATTGTGTAATACGGTTTATAGAGCGGGTCCTGATCTTTCTTCAGCTCGTTTACGACACTGACCCTTACAGGCAGATCTGCCACACGCATCTTGATCGAATCATTAGACACATAGAATTTCACGAATTCCCAGGCCAGATCTTTCTGCTTCGAATCCTTGGCGATGGACAAAGCGGACTCCGCGAGCACGCCTTTGACCGGTTTGCCCGGGAACGCAGGGATTTCGACCGTACCTACATTTATGCCTGCCGTCTTGAACGATTCCAGCGGCCAGATACCGCTCTCCCACATAGCGATTTTACCTGCTTTAAAAATGTCATCTCCGCTCTGCTGGCCTTTGCCTCCGGTCAGCACAGCCGAGCCGTTCTTAACCATGTCGCCGAGCATCTGGATAGACTCAGCTGTCTCTTTGCTGTTCATAAATCCTTCAATCGTTTTGCCGTCATCAGAGATGAACGAGCTTCCGTTGCTCCATACGAAGCTCTGAAGGTCATACGTATCGTTCTCTGCGCGAACCCCGAACCCGTACTGCTTCTTCGACTTATCGCTGAGCTTGGCCGCGATGTCCTGGAACTCCGTCCATGTCCATCCATCCTTCGGATAAGGGATCTTGGCATCATCGAACAACTTCTTGTTGTAATAGACCACACGTGTGGTGAACCCTGCCGGAATGCCATATAGCTTGCCGTCAATTTTGCCATAGTTGAACAATCCCGGATAGAAATCCTCGATGTTCAATTCTTTATCTTTGCTCGAATAGCTGTCCAGTGGTTCCAGGGATTGATGATAGGTCGGGAAATCCCACATATACATCACATCTGGCGGATTGGTTGCCCCGAATCCGGCGGCAAGCTTCTGGTCAAAACCGTCTGCATAAGCCTCTACCTGAACCTTCGTGCCCGGATGGGCTGCTTCGAATTTCTTGGCGATGTCTTGCTCAATCTTGAGCGCGTCTCCGGTATCCCATGTTGCAAAACGAAGCGTCTTCGTCTCCCCTGAGCCTGCAGCACCTGTGGATGATGAAGGCTCACTGTTCCCCCCGCAAGCTGTGACCATAGTTGCCATTAACGTAGTGGCAAGTACAATAAGAGAAATTTTCTTTTTCACTGTGGCAGCCTCCCCTTTGAATGAGGTAATAATAATTGAACCGCTTTCATCTTAACTTTTATGAAAGCGGTTCAAAACCGATATCTATTCGAATGTTTGCGTACTTTTGTTCGATTTACAGATCGGGGTGTCCATCTGTTCGAATCACGGCGTCTTTTTGTTGTATGCGGTAATAACTAGGCGTCTGACCCGTGCACCGCTTGAACCATTTGCTGAAATATTTACTGTCGCCCAGCCCTGTCCGCTCCGCAATATCCTGCATCGTCAACTGCGTATCCCGCAGCAATACCTTGGCAAGCTTAAGCTTCCTTTTATATTGAAAAGCCACAAAGCTGTCGCCAACCGTCTTCTTAAATAAGATCGAGAAATGGCTTCGGCTAAGTCCCACCTGGCTCGCCAAATCGCTAACCGACCAATCCGCTCCAGGGTTCTCATGCAGAAGCTTCACGGCCTTCCAGATCGGTTCAGGCCAGTCCTGAGACGAAATACCATGCAGCTTCTCGACTTCCGCTTCCTTGTGAAGCGCCATGAAGGCCTTGCTTAAATCTTCAGCGTTGCCCAGCGGTCCTCTCTTAGCCCATTTCAGCTTCTCGATTTGGCTTTTCATCTGAACGAGCAGACTGTCCGCAATTTCCTGCTCGTCACCAGGTACAATCCAGTAGCAAAGGTCCTCACCGTAAGGGATGATAACAGGTGCACTGTGGGGCATCCGGCTATTCTCATCCTCATTAAGCTTGACGAGATCCAGGTAAGTACAATCGCATCCACAGGTCTTGATCAGATAAATGTACAAGGGTTCCCTATTCAGCGGCAGCTTCTCCCTAATGAGCTTATCTATTTCGTCAACAAATTTGCTGCTGTGTCCACTCTGCCAGGCAAACAAGAGAGAGCCTAGACGTTCTCCATAGATTTCGCTTGTTTCAGCATCCGCTACGGGAGCAGACGATGTCAGCTCCCTCTGGAACTTCTCCAGCATTCCTTCCAGCTCTTCATCTTCAAAGGCCGTCTTAAGCAGATATCCTGAAGCCCCAAGCTTAATTCCCTGCTGAGCAAATTCGAAGTCACGGTGACAGCTCAGCAGAATAATCCGGGTGTCCTTATCGACCTCTTTAACTTTGCGTAACAGTTCAATCCCATTCATCTCCGGCATGACGATATCGGTAATCACTATTTGAGGCAGGTGAATCTGATAGGCCTCCCAGGCTTTAAGGCCGTTCGGCGCATCCGCCACCACTTCCATCCCATACTTATGCCAAGGAATTGTAGAGCGAAGTCCTTTTCGCACGATACTCTCATCATCTGCAATTAACACTTTAATGGTCTTGGTTGTCTCCATGCGGACTCTCCTCCTTCTTGGGCCACCGAATTACGATAGTAGTGCCTTCACCTTTCGTAGAATGCACCGTCAAGCCATACTGCTGTCCGAAATGAAGCTTGAACTTCTGATTCGCGTTCTGAACACCGAGTCCTCCGCGTCCCTGCGGTTTGCTTTCCGGCTTTGCACGCATAAGCGCCTTCAGCTTCTCTTCAGTGATCCCTGCACCGTCATCAGACAATGTTAACAACAGATGCTCGCCTTCCTCCAGTACACTTAACGAAATGTTTCCCTTCCCATCTTCAAATCCATGAAAAAAGATATTCTCGAAGAGCGGCTGAAGGGTCATACGGGGAATCAGATACGGCTTAAGCTCTTCTTCACAGGTCTGTTCATAACTGAATGCGGACCCGTAACGGATCTCTTGTATTTTCAGAAAATGCTCAATCATACGGAGTTCACGTCCTAGTGTGATCAACTCCTGAGAGATATCCAGATTACCTTCGAGCACCATCGTCAGATGATAGAGCATCTGGCGGATATCCTCTGCCCCTTGGAGCCTTGCTTTCCACTGGATAGAATTCAGCGTATTGAAGAGCAAATGTGGATTAATTTGGTAGTGGAATGCCTTAAGCTCGGCCTCCTTCTTCAGCCGCTCACTCTGCTCCACTTCCTGGACAAGGGATTGAATTCCCCCTACCATACGATTGAAACTGGTGTCCAGACTTCCGAGTTCATCCTTGCCTTCCACCAAGGTCCTCGTGTGTAGCTTGCCAAAGCTGACCTTCTGCATCGAGTCTTTCAGCCTGCGAATTCGAGCTGTGAATTTCGATGAGAATATATAAGCTAGCCCAAAGGCAAGCAGACAAGAAACAATGGCTACAAGTACTGTGTTGGAGCGGATCAGGTTCGAGGAAAAATAAAATGCTTTGGCCGGCAATCTTGCTTCAATCTTCCATCCGTTGGCTGCCAGTGTCCTATTCCACACCACGTCGCTACCGTCTGGAGTGAATGGAGAATCTGAATGGTAAACGGGTTGCCCTTCAGAATCAGTTATCGTCAAATGCGCTTTGGTATCTTCTTCAAACATATGGAACATATTTAGAAGAACCTGCGCATTCTCTTCAATTAAGATCGTGCTTCCATGCTGGTTTCCAGCCGGATTATTAATCCGTACAGCGAGCCCCAGTATAGGTTCTCCGGTATCCGAAGCTTCCATGCCATGATTCATAGGATAGAAGCCCAGCCAATAGGGCCCTTTGGATGAATAAGTAAGGGCCCGCCAGGCGGGGATATCATTAAGCTTACTGACATTCAGATTATTCTCTCCATAGTAATAACCAGAACGGGTAATCAGATAAATACCTCTTGTCAGATCCGTCTTAAGTGATTTAAGCAGCGCCTCGAAGTCATCTTTATCCATAATCTCCTGATACGTAGTTGGAACGTGATCACCTAGTCCCACCCGTGCAGGATCAAGGAGATACGAATAAATTGTTCCTGTCGTCTGATTCATCCGGTTCAAAGCGGAGCTGATCTGCTGATCAAGTTGTGCCACGGTGTTCTCCCCGTATTTCCCGAATTGAGAGTTGATGACTATAGCGGATTGATAATAGTTCAAGGCTCCTAGTGACAGTAGCGGAATAATCGCGACTATAAGAAAGCAAAAGAGCAGCTTAGTCCGGATGCTGAAATAAGAGCGAATAGAGAAGCGATGATATAACTTCTTAAAGAAATGACTCCACATGACTTCTCATCCCCGCCTTATATATTTCATTTTTATAGTTGAAGTGTAGCACGGACTGGCACGCTCGGGAATATCTCGGAAAATGGGAAAGCACTTCCCCTCACGCCGGTCTTGACCAGGAGGAAGTGCCCGTATGTTTTTAAGTTGTATACTCGTGCCCTAGGATTAAGAAGACACTTGAGGTCCAAGTAAACGCCCTGTCGCGAAGCCCTTGACCCGTCAGGGCATCGAAGTTCTCAGCCATGCCACTCTTGTTCAGCATATTGCAGAATCGGCGGGCTACCTCGCTTGCCAGTTCAACATCCCCCGCCGCGGCCACACCTTCCACGAGCAACATGGTTGATGGCGCCCAAATCGGGCCCCGCCAATAGCCATCCGGCGTGTAGTAAGGGCTCTTCACACTCTCTGTAGCCCAGCCGTTCGGCGTCAAGAAACGGCTCTCATCCCGCAGGCCATCCAGCAGTGCGCGCAAGATTGGCTCCGGCAGCCGCTTGCCAAGCAGAATGGGCACGAAGAGCAGCAGGCTGTCGCCGTCGGATGCTTCGTGAGTTCCAGAACGGCAAGCGGTGAACCTTCCATCCTTCCAGAAATGACGCAGCATTTTCTCCAGGGTCTCCTCGCCTAATCGTCTCCATGCGGTGCTTTCGTCGGTAAGCCCCAGAAGCCCGGCAATTTCGGCAAGCAGTTCAATCTGCAAGATTAAAAATGCTGCCAGATCCGGACTCTCCACCGGAATCCCGTTATTAAAGGCAGTACTGTTGTCCCAACCCGAATCGTTTCCATGATTGTACTGTGGTATACCGTCCTTGTCGTTATCCCGGTAATGGAACCACCAGTTCGTCCACTTGCTCAAGGGCCCATACACTTCACGAAGATGGGATTCCTTAATATAATCCGTCCGCTGCATCATCCAGGCCAGCGTCCAGCCATGAATAGGCGGTTTGTTGCAGTTCCAAAGCTCGTACTTGTCGTTAATAAAGTCCGGAATCAGGCCACTCTCATCCTGGCGATCGAAGAAAATCATAAACTGGTCCCAGGCCAGCTCCGGGTGATGTCTGACCAGAGCCATCGCATTGAAGCAGTGATCCCAGCTCCAAATATTCGTCATCCAGTTCTTCGACATATACATTGCTGGCCGGGTCAAACATCCTTCCGCGGGAACCAGACAGGACCAGGTAATATAAGCCGCCAGTTCACGGCCGTCTTGCCAGCGTTCGGGAACGGTCAAGCTGGCACCCAGCCACTGGTCATATTCCTGTTGCACCGCTAGTACCGCTTCCTCCCATGGTGTCCAGGCATCACGCCGTTCCCATACCGTGCGGAATTCTTCCACCGCGAACTCGGCAATTTCCGTACCCGCTTCAGGGATGAACTCCGCCACAATGCGGGAACTTTTGATTTTGTCCCAAGGTACCTCCATCCGGAGAGCCCCGGTTAACCGGGTGAGCATGAACCGGCATTCATGGGTGAAGCTGTTTACTTCCCAACTGCCTGCGCTATGTTCATAAGCATAATCGTAGGCTGAGGTACGGAAGGTTAGGCGGATGCCACATCCTCTGCTCTTGAAACGGACCGTACGGGCATCTGTGATACAGATCTCCGCATAGATATTGTCGGTATCCGTATTCAATCGAAGCAGTGCAGGCTCTGCCTTAGCCTCGTACGGAATATACTGATTACTCTCATCCAGCAGTTCAATTTGAAAAGCTTCACCAAATTTATCATCCCCACCACGCACGGTCCGTAAGTAAAGTCCCTCCGCCCTGACATCCGATTCAGGTAGTTCAGAAATAACCAGAAAGGTGCCTCTTCGGCTGAAGGGTACCGTGTTAAGATTAAAGTTCATATCGTTGGACTCCTTTCCAAAGGAAGTATGCGCTTTCAGTTTATCCAAGGCGTCAGAATTACGAAACAGACAGGTGTTAGCGATGGGGCGTCATATTGTTGGAGTGAGAAGTCTGAGGCGTACACGGGTGTCTTTTTGTTAGATGATCAGGGGTACAAATGTTAGCACCTCTTTGTAAACGAGCATATCGATAGGGAAACGGCATATGAGTTTGGCAGAAAAAAAGGTTATCCGTAATACCTCATGTAGGCATTAACGGGATAACCTTTTGCTGGTAATTTAATTTAATGGAATAGAATAAAACAGTCGGGATCCTTTGTTGTTGGTATACCATACAATTTTGTCGCCGCTAACAATAGGGCTGCTTTCTGATAGTACAAAGTTCTTAATCGTTTGGATACCGCCAGTGGTTGCACCCTCTCCATTTATAAGAACATATTTCAGGTCACCCGGATGATTCTCTTTATCAAACTCCTGCCACAGCACCATCATTTTGTCGTCTGTTATTTTCACCAATTTAGGAATGGAAGCGATCTGGTTCGTACCAACATATTTAGCCAAGGTGATGTGGTTCACTGCTGTGCTAGACAGGTTGGCTTTTGGTAGAACACTAAGAACGATATCTCTCTGATCCTTCTCCAGTCCCACCATCTCATAAGACGTATATTCTTTGACAAGCGAATGGTCAATCGTATTCATAGCGACAATATAGTTCGCCGAAGACATCTCAAATCCGCCTATAGAAACGCCTGTGGTGTTCGCTCCGATTTTGCCGGGAATATTAAACAGGTCTACCTCGTTATAGCTGGTTCCATTTCCTTTATTCAGCACAATCGAACGAGGATAGGCATCACCATGATCCACTAGAACATGCGTAGCACCATCAAACAATACATATTGATCAAAAGAGTGGCTGACATGATTCTTCTGGAATCTTCCCAGATCATTCGTCACGGTCATTGTTTGGGTATTCACGATAATGGTCAGCTGGGATTGATGATTTAGTTTATCTTCTGTCGTGTATCTTGTACGTGAAGTGTGGAATACAAGCGTATCACCAGCCTCGGCCATACTACCAGAGCCAGAATCAAAAGGGCTAACCGTATAACTCTCGCCACCCTTAATGGAGACACTATCTACTCTATTAAAGCTTTTATCATAACGGACAATACGAATCACTTCTTTGCTATCATTCTCTTCGCGATTCTCTTGTCCAAAAGCAATATAGTTATACTTCTCCCCACTATAGAAACCACCAAATATCGGAAGCTCAAAAGGGATACTCTTATTTCCAGTTAGTTCAAACTTCTCATTATATGATTCAATCGTAACTTCCTTATTCGCCTCAAGGACACTTACAGTCCCGTCATTATTATTCACGAGATAGGAAGTGGCCGTACTTTTCCATCTGGGAAAATAAGAAGATACAGCGTTACTTTCGGTTTTCACCGCCGTCTTTACCCGGTAAGCATGATCTGGAACTTTTGAGAACAAGGATATTCGATCAGACTGAACGTCATATTCGATATCAAATGGAATTTTCCCCGCCAAATCTCGCAACTGAACATAGTTATTCTCGTCAATATTGTACGCCGTAATCGACTGTAGCTGTCCGTTCACTAGCACTTTAGAGGTCGACAGCGTAGCTGAATAATTTCTATTGCGACTATAGTAGTTGCTGCTAGCTTTCTTTTCGGGAGTATAGGCTTGCCCGGTTATAATCTCTATCGCATTGTTTGCTTTATTCCAAGTGATATCAAATTGACTGGCTGTTCCCGAGAAATACTCCGCTACATCGCGCAGCCGGAAATAATTGTTGTTCGAGATATTGAATCCGTTCAGATCCCTTTGTTCTCCGTCAAAATATGTACTGCTCTCGGTTACCTTAGCCTTCACCGTACTGCTCGCAAAGGTTGTAGTGCCGAGCGCTGGTATAACCAGTAATACAATTAGCAAAACACTAAAAATCCTCTTCATCCAACTTTTCCCCCATTTATATATAAATAAAAACACTATAATTTTTATCGGTATTTTATTCCTATTCCTCCACCACATAACTTACAAACGCCAAGCGCTTACTATCCGGAGACCACGAATTCACGTTAATCGTACCTTGTCCTCCAAACAATTGTACTAGTGTGCGATAATCTCCTCCCGTGCTTGCCATCAATCGAATCTCAACATCCTTATTCGCAGGGTGATCGCCAGGATCTACATCTCCTTTACGGTAACTCAGGTAGGCAATCGTCTGACCATCTGGCGATACATGCGGGAACCAGTTATTGCTCTCATCAAAAGTCATCTGTGTTTGCTCAGCGCCATCGGCATTCATTCGCCATATCTGCATCAGCCCTGTACGCACCGAGTTGAACCATATATGTCCCCCATCTGGTGAATATTCAGGCCCATCATCCAGCCCAGGCGAATCCGTCAGTTGTATCTCTACTCCCCCGTCTACTGGAATGGTATAAATATCATACTGACCATTGCGCTCTGCACAGTAAGCTAACTCAGCACCGTTTGGAGACCAACCATGTAAATAACTTGGAGCATTCGGTGTAACTAGAACCGGTTCGCCACCCTCCATGGGAAGAATATATATACGAGATTTACCATCTTCTTTCGTATGGTGACTAATTGCAATCTTAGTGTTGTCAAAAGACAGAACATGATCGTTATTACATTCCGCAGCAAACCCCGAGTCAATTTGAACAAGCTCACAGGTTGCGATGTCGAACGAATAGAGACAACCTCGACTATTATAAATAAGACGCTTACCATCGCTAGTCCAATTGGGTGCCTCGATTAAATAATCAAATGAGCGGAGCGCAGTACGTTCCCCAGTATGTACATCTACGATTTCTAATGTGCTAATCACTTTCATTGTCCTCTCTCCCATCGTTAAAATATGTACATAACCCACTTCGACAGCTATTCTTAATCCCCTTTCTTTCTTGGTAATACAATTATAAAGACAAAAAGATCCGCCTCGAAGAGTTCACTCCTCAAGGCAGATCCATAATCATCTTATAAACGTCCAGCCGCTTTTACTTTTACCAGCAAGGCATTGCCCGGCAAGTATGCAATCGGAATATCCTCAGACAATACAATCTGAACGGTATCGCGATCTGCACCGGCTAGAACAGCTTGCTCTATTGCATGGCTGCGGGCATCTTCCTTAGCTTCATCATAAGACATTTCGTCCAGGGAATAAATCCGCTCTGTCTCCCCGCTCACCTCACCTAACGCAGCGCCAATCGCATTCGCAGCATCATAGTGATCCGGTCTTACAATCCGTGATACACCTTCAAGCTTGTCTGCCACAAGAATACTTCCGCCACCGACCAAAATGACGTCAACAGGATCTGAGCTTGTCTTCATCCGATCAATCGCTTCCTCGATATCCCGCGTAATGATCTCATCTGCTCTTTTGCAGATCGATTCATCAAGTGCCTCAGTCTGCGCATCTTTCCACTCGTATCGATTAAGCTTCACCGCCACATCGGTTGCTGTGAGCGTATCACCACCAAAGATGAGGCCGCGCTTCAATAGCTCGTACCCCACGCTGTCCGGACCCACTGTTACCTGATCCTGCGTTTCATCCAAGCGAACGATTGTACCGCCGCCGATCCCGATCGATAAGATATCCGGCATGCGGAAGTTCGTGCGAATCCCGCCAATCTCAACCGCAGCGGAGGATTGACGCGGGAAGCCTTGCATCAGGACGCCGATATCTGTCGTGGTGCCACCGATATCAACAACAAGTGCATCATTCAGACCTGACAAGTGTGCCGCGCCCCGAATGGAATTCGTCGGACCGCAAGCAATCGTCAGAATCGGGTAACGAAGCGCATATTCACTGTACATCAGTGTTCCATCGTTCTGACAGATGTATAGGCTCGCGTCAATTCCATAAGTGTGAAGCGCCTCTTCGAAGCCCTTTACGACTCCAGCAATGACGTTAAGTAATGCGCCGTTCAGCAACGACGCGTTCTCACGCTCGAGCAATCCAATACTTCCAATCTCATGAGATAACGTCACAGGCATATCTGCGCCAAGTACTTGCTTTGCTAGTTCTTCGACACGTTTCTCCTGCGAGGTATTCACTGGGGAGAACACACCACAGATCGCAACCGCTTCGACTTCACCCTTCATTTTCAAAAAGCAGTCTAGAATCTCTTCTTCATCCATTTCAACAATCGTGCGGCCATCATACTCATATCCACCATGAACAACATAAGCATGTGGGCAAACCGTTGCCTTAAGTGTATCGTCCCAATCCGCAAGTGGAGGAACCGCAGTTGTTGCCGGTGCCCCGATTCGAATCAAGCCGACTTTCCCCAAGTGCTTGCGCTCTACAATAGCATTCGTACAGTGCGTAGTTCCGAGCATTGCATAACGAATCTGCGCCGGATTCACACTACTCTCTGCTAACAAACGACGGATGGATTCAGTAATGCCTTCATTCACATCACGTGTGGTATGCACTTTTATCGTATGAATGGTGTTTAACTTGGAGTCGAGCAAGGCTGCATCTGTATTGGTCCCGCCGACATCAATCCCAATGCGGTATATTTCTTCCATGTTGTCTACATTCGTATGAGACATTACTCTGCTCCCCCTTTCTCTGCTGCCAATTGTTCAATTGGAACATAAGGTGCATCATAGCCAAAATATTGTGGACCTACCGTCTCGAGGCCCTTTGGTGAACGCCATTTCGGATCACAAGGGAAACCAACCACACTCACCCGGGCACCGTATTTCAAATTTTCAGTCGTGATTGGCATACCGGTATCCTGGTCAAGCACAGAGATCAGGTCAGGAGTAATAGCAATTGAATGTCCATCTTCTGTGGCAAGAAGGAACTCATTCTGGAAGAACAAAGTCATCGTACGTCCCTTTTTAGCATCTGTACCTTCGAAGATCGCTTCACCGCGTGTAAATCCGCCTTCTGTACGACGGCGAATGTCTACTGCCTTCCCCTGGAACAACGCATATCCATTCAGCTGCTTCAGCAGCATTTCAATTGGATTCTGCTTCAATTCCTTGGACTCGAACAATGTTTTTCCGATTTCATACGCAAGCGTCAAGGTATGTGGAATTGCACTTTGCTTTACCTGCGCTCCAGTTACCGGATAATCACAAATCGAAGCTGATCCGCCCATTTGAATCGTAACCGCACGCGCCATCCGCTCTTCCCAAACACCGTCGATTGCATGCATAAGCACACCGTTGCCGCGTTCATCTGCCATCGTAATCGGACTGCAGTCAATACCGTCCAAGTAGAATGTCACCATTTGCGATTCTGGAAAAGCCCGTCCCATGGCATCCGCATCTACGATAGGAATATTGCGTTCCGCAGCCGTAATTACGGGAACCAGAGAGTTACCGCCACCGACCTCAATCGGCATAATGGCGCTCACCTTGCGTCCAAGCTCTTTCTCAATCATATCCAAAGGCTTGATCATTTGCTGAATCGAAGGAATCTTCTCATTCATAACCGTAGGTGCGCCAATCATGGATATAGGAACAACCAATGCATCGTCCTCCAGATCCTCAGGACTTAATAAACGAACAGGACCATATTTGCGAATGGCTTCCATCGCCATCAATTTACCAATATGCGGGTCACCGCCCCCGCCTGTTCCAAGAACGGCTGCACCAACAGCAATGTATTGCACCGCTTGTTCATTTAATTCTGTTAGTTTGTGATTTCTCATGTTGTTATCCCTTCTTTGTCATGATTTTGCCGACAATCCACTGCACGATAAAGGCGAACATAAACGCATCTAATGCCGGTACGCTCGTGATTTGGAACCATCCAAATCCATCTGGCGCTGCGGTTGTCATAAAAGCGAACAACGTAGCTGCAACCCACACCGCTAAGGAGCGAATCACCCAGTTCTTATTGCGATCCAGACCTTCAAAAGTGAATTTCTTTCGATCTACAAGCAAAAATTCGGACGTGTATATCCCCCCGATTGGAGAGACAAACACCGTAATAATATTTAGGAAAGATAAAAACTTATCATAGATGCCAAATACGGCAAGCAACGTAGCAAAGATACCTGCCACAATAGTAATTAGCTTTTTCGGAACCTTTTGGAACACGACAGAGAACCCTAGCGAAGCAGAATATAAATTGTTCGTGTTTGTCGTCCATTGGGCAAGGGTTAAGACGATAATGGCTGGAAGCCCAAGTCCTAGCGCAATGAAAATATTCGTCAGATCATCTGTGTCCATAATTCGAGATAGGAAAATAGCTACAATCGTCATGAAGCTGTTACCCACAAAGAAGCCAATAAAGGCCGCGGTTATAGCATGCTTAGGTGTGCGCGCCCAACGAGCGATATCCGGTGAAAGCACCGTGCCGACAATAAAGATACCAATAACAAGCGAGATCGCTGTCCCCATCGGGATCGCTGCTCCGCTAATCGGTTCCCACACGGCTGAAGCTCCTTTGGTGTGGAACGCGGAATAAATAGC
Organism: Paenibacillus sp. FSL R5-0923; assembly: GCF_038009145.1. Taxonomy (NCBI): domain Bacteria; kingdom Bacillati; phylum Bacillota; class Bacilli; order Caryophanales; family Paenibacillaceae; genus Paenibacillus; species Paenibacillus sp. FSL R5-0923. The sequence goes on along the minus strand of NZ_JBBPAT010000002.1, from coordinate 87,206 downwards.
CACTCCGATAAACAAAATAAGCAATGGTACGGACCAGGTGCTTAGTCGTTCAATAGATTGATATCCCCAAATAGCTGTCGACATCATCAAAAGCCCACCTATGAATGAAAGCACCCCTAAGGACAGATGAATATCCCATAATTGACTAAAAGCAGTCTGCATATTCGAAGCGAAGAACCCGACCTGCACCCCAAACCAACCGAGTGAAAAAATACCGAGGATAACCGCTACGACACGTGCACCCATATTTCCGAATAGAAACCGAGAGATCATCGATGTCGATAACCCTGTTTTCGCCCCTACATACGCACATAACGCTCCGATCACCCCTAGGATTAACGAACCGATTATTGTTGCTGTGAGTGAATCCGTCAGATTCATTCCATTGCCAAGCTGAGCACCCAAGAACATCGCTGATAGGTCAATCCCGATGGCGATCCAGACGAGCGACATAGATAGCCATTTTTTACGCAAATGCGCTGGAACCGGCTCTCTCTCAAAATCCCCCGAGCTAAGCTCGTTCCCCTTTACTTCACTTACTTCTGCCATTCTCCCCATCCCCTTGTTGTTATCTTCTTCCGTAGCGCTATGAGGACGCACCCTTCCAATACATTTCAAACGCATGGTTCAGCTTACGCTCATAAATTCCCTTAGAAGTGTAATAGAAATACTGCATGCTTAATCCATCCATCAAGTTGAGAAAAGCATCTGCGAGAAGCTGAACGGATTGATCGCGAATTACTCCCTCTTCCATCCCTTTCGAGATGAATTGTTCAATGCTCTTCGTCAGCATCGCGTCGGACTCTAGAAATGCTTCCTCAATCGTTTCCTTTAAGAATGCCGGTGGGAAGACCACATACCTCAGTACAATTTTGCTTGCTTCAGGACTCTTCTGATAGAACTCATACTGTCTAGACAATATGCCTCGTAGACTTTCCTGCGCACTCAGTACTTTCTGCTCTTCCGATAGCTCTTGAATATAAGTGTTATAGGACTGCATAGCCTCACGAAAGACCGTCATAAACAAATCCTCTTTATTCTCAAAAAAGGCATAGATCGCCGGAGTCTTCACGCCAACTTCCTTCGCAATTTCAGAGAGAGCCGTACCCTCGTAACCCTTCTCTCCGAATAGTCGCATCGCTACTTCTTTCAACTTGTTTTTGGTCAAGACATTCCACATCCCTTACTTACTTAATTAACGTTAATTAAAAAACACTATACATCTTTATGCATAATAATTCAATGTTTTTCATAAAAAATAGCCATCAATACATACAAAAAAGCCGACCAACATCAGGATAATCCCTGAATTATGATCAGCTGAACGGTGAACTGGGTTTACTTTAGAAGCAAAGTTGTTAATGTAATCTTTCATCAAACATGAGTTGAATTTGAATACCAAAGGGATCTTCAATGATACCGTAGGCTTTACTAAACACATTACTAGATAAAGGAGCAATAATTTTCACGCGCTCATCCATGATTAAGCTACTATAGAAGTGTTCAATTTCCTCTAGGTCAGCACTTTGAATACATAATGAAGTGTTATTACCCACTGTATATTTCTCATTCGTATTCATTGTATCTTCTGCTATCATTATTTTTGTTTTTCCGATTAACAGGACAGAGTGAGTAATATAATCCTTATTTTCATCCGTAAGCTGTATGGAGCTGTCACGTTCTGCTAGTTGTTGATAGGTAACACGTAACAATTCCTCTGCATTAAAATGCTTTTTGTAAAATTCTATAGCTTCCTTGGCTCTTCCCTTCATTGATAAGAAAATAGCTACTTCTAGTGTTGTACTCATAGTGTAAATCTCCTTCGTATATTTGATATGTGATCTTAAACTTATTATCATATATAAAGGTATCAAAACATGACACCTTAATAAGGAGCTTTATATGAAGAAATCAGAACGATTAAATGACATGATGAGATACTTAAACGGGCGAGAGTTTTTTAATCTAAGTGACCTTATGGAGAAATACAATATTTCAAAAAGCACAGCGCTACGTGATATTAGTTCATTAGAACAATTAGGAATGCCTATTTATTCAGAGCATGGCAGACACGGACGTTATGGACTTTTAAAAAATAGATTGTTATCCCCTATTATTTTCACGATAGATGAAGTCTATGCACTGTACTTTGCTATGCTGACGCTAGAATCTTATCAATCTACACCTTTTCATTTAAGTGTTAACAAGCTAAACGAAAAGTTCGAGCACTGTCTATCGAGTACACAAATCATCCAGATTCATAAAATGAAAAAAGTTCTACAATTCGAAATGTATCAGCATAAGCATGTCAGTCGTTTTTTAGATAAAATCCTGGCAAGTATTCTAAATGAATGTGCCTGTAACATTGAATACACAAAAAATAACCAGACAAAAAGCTACCCTGTACAATTCTTCAGAATTTCCGCGAAGTTTGGTCAATGGTATGCTACTGGAATAGAGTTAAATACGAATACATATAGGGTGTTTAGATGTGATCGAATAACCTTCATTGAAGAAGAGGAACGCACAGCCCGCTATTCTATAGAAGAACTTCTTAGTCGTTCCTTAGAATTTTATCAATCCGAGAACAGCATTCACTTTGAAGTTGAGATTGCGGAGCAAGCTAAGGATATTTTTTATAAAGAGCATTATCCCTCTATGAAAATAGAAGCTGGCCCGAAAACAGTCATAAAGGGATTCTATAATCCAGGCGAAGAAGAATTTCTAGCTAATTATTTCATGCGTTATGGTCAGTATGTTAGAGCGGTGAAGCCTGAAGCCTTGAAACAAATGATTCAGGATAAAGTTGAGAATCTCTTAAATCACTATCAAAAACTATAAATTGGAAAAAGAAAAGAGGGGCCTACGCCCCTCTTTTTTGTATGAATTATGATTTTATTTTTCCAATGGATAGACTCACTCGATAATTGCCATGCTTCAAAAGTTGTGCCAGAAATGCCTCCAGCTCCTCATTCGTAGCAAAATGTCCAGTTAACACATAACATCCTTCTCCGCTAATTCGATGCACTTCGGAAATAGCTTCCTCCTCCATCACGAACTTCTGGAATAAAGGATGATTGGTTGATTCCACAAAAAATGTAATAAAGGCCGTGATAGAAAGACCTAGCTTTGCTTTATTAGTAACGATCGTATATTGTTCGATAACCCCTAAATCTTCTAAACGCCTAATGCGATTTCCGACCGCTTGGCCGGTCATATGTATCTTTTGGCCAATGTCCTTCCACTGAATTCTGGAGTTTTCTTTTAGTAATGCTAGTATCGCAAAATCGATATGATCAAAAATAAAAATCAATCCTTTCGTCATGAAAGCAAATGGATATATAGCGTTTCGCCAACTTATTCAGCATTTAAGCATGAATATCTATACTTAGTTATATCCTGATTCACTAGTTAGTAGCCATTGAAACAGTGATAACTAAAACACTTCAAAGGAGGCCCAAGAATGCTATTACAAGAAATTTTGGAGTATAACGATCAGTTCGTAGAAGACAAGGAGTATCTACCTTATGAGGGAACGAAATTCCCTAAAAAACGCATGATTGTCGTAACGTGCATGGATGCGCGACTGATTGAACTGCTGCCTAAAGCCCTAAATATACACAATGGGGATGCCAAAGTCATCAAAACAGCAGGTGGAACGATTACCCATGCATTTGGAAGCATCATGCGCAGTATCGTAACGGCTGTCTACGAACTGAATGCGGAAGAAATTTATATCATCGGTCACCACAATTGTGGCATGAGTCAAAGTAACCCTGAAGGAACACTTCAAAAAATAATGGACCGCGGAGTCGCGACACCAGAAATTCTTTCTTCACTTGAATATGCAGGTATCGATCTTCATAAATGGTTGTTCGGCTTTACGAATGTCGTAGATTCGATTAAAGGAAACATAGATCTGGTGCGTAATCATCCGCTCATTCCGAAAGAGGTAGCTGTTCATGGTCTGGTGATAGCACCAGACACTGGTAAACTCGATCTGATTGTAAATGGATATGAACAATTAACAGGCCATGACAAGCACTAAGCGATACTCATTATACTAAACTAAAGGGAGCAATGAAAATGAATAGAAAAGAAGCGACACAACAGATATTGGACGCTAAATTTGCAAAAGGATTAACTTGGGGTGAAATCGCAAAGGAAAGCGAGCATTCAGAAAGCTGGGTTGTAACTGCACTGTTGGGCCAAGCGACAATGACGCGTAATGAAGCAGATAAAATGGGGAAATTTCTTGAACTCGACGAACAAGTGGTTCAAGCACTCACACAAATCCCACACCGTGGCGATGTCATCGATATGCCGCCTACAGATCCAGGACTGTATCGCCTATACGAAATGCTGCTTGTATACGGTCCAACGATTAGAGAACTTGTTTTGGAGAAGCTTGGCGAAGGTATCATGAGCGCGATCGATTTCCAATTCGACGTACAAAAGCAAGAAGATCCAAACGGTGACCGCATCATTCTGACGATGAACGGAAAGTTTTTGCCATATCGCAAATGGTAATAGATTAAGAAGCGAGCCAGCCACCTTTTAACGATTTCACATCGAAAGGTGGCTTTCATTTTCCGTATAGATTGTATAGTTAACAATAGTAAAGGTGAGTTGATATGGAGAACAAACGTGTTACTGATAGTCTCAGCACTGTACAATGGTTCATTTTTTTGCTAGCCAATGCAGTGGCTCTGCCCATTGTCATTGGAGGTATTTTTCAATTGTCGTTTGAACAAATTTCAACCTTAATGCAGCGGACATTTTTCGTTGTAGGAATCAGTTCATTTATTCAGGGATGGTTAGGACATAAATACCTTATTGCAGATGGTCCTGCGGGATCATGGGTAAGTATCTTTGTCATATTAGGCAACTTAGCCTTAATTCAAGGGCAAGATCAAATGTATGCATTACAAATTCTAGAAGGAGGATTAATCGTAGCCGGGCTTGTTCTCTTCGTATTAGGAACTACAGGGCTAGTTTATAGGCTTCAATTTTTATTTACACCCTTAGTTTCGGGTTCATTTTTATTCATTCTCGCCTTGCAATTAAGCGGTGTATTAGTCAAGGGCATGCTTGGGTTACAGGGAACAAGCGCCGAACCAGATGTTATGGCAGCACTCATATCCTTTTTTATTTTTGGACTTGTTATTTTTCTCTCTATTAAAGGGAGAGGATGGATTAGTAGTTACGCCGTACTGATTGGAATCGGCTTGGGTTCGGCATTATTTGCAGCATTCGGGAAAGTGGGGCCAACATTTACAGATTCAACTTCCGTCTTGAAGTTCCCTCATATTTTTGCTTGGGGAGTACCTCAATTCGATCTAGGGATCATGATTACCTCACTGTTGTTTACGTTTTTGTTAGTATCCAATACAATTTCTTCTATTTCCGCTGTAAAACAAGTAGTTCCGGTTTTACCGAAAGATGAAAAAACAGCATTAAGTCGAGGGATTTGGACGGGAGGGATCTCTCATATACTAGCCGCCCTATTCTCAACGATAGGCGTTGTTCCATTGCCAGCCTCGGCGGGCTTTATGAAATTAACAGGGCAGAAGCGAATTCGGCCATTTCTTATGGCCTGTATGTTATTAACCTTTATCGCCCTTATGCCATCCGTTGTCAATATGCTAGCGTTACTTCCAGCTCCTGTAGCCAGTGCAGCACTTCTAGCTACTTTTGTACAAATCGTAGGGATTGCATTCCACTCCTTGCTACAGGAACAGCTTGATCATCGCCGATTAACGATACTAGGAATAACGTTGTTGGTAAGCATTGGACTTATGTTTTTGCCTCCAGCGGTATTTCAGAGTCTTCCTTCCACACTTCGATATATTTGCAGTAATGGTCTGCTTGTCGGCACTATACTGGCCATGCTTTTAGAGCAAATTTGGAAAGGTGAAAAGAAAATAAGCCACTATCAGAAATTATAAAGCTACTCAAAAGTGGTAAAAAACACATCTTGAAGAATGGCCTTAGCTTTCTTAAGATTGCGTGTATCAAGTTGGTTAAGCATGTCTACGATTTGACTCATTTCATCGATTTCCATTGCCTCAAGAGATTCTCCAGCATTTAATGGTTCTTCTTCAGCAACCGATTCCGGATGAACCCATGATGCTTCTAAAGTATCCTCGAACGTTTGGATCAGAAATAACAATTCATCTGTGTTATATCTCTGTAGAAACCGATTTATCCCTTTATTCATCTCCTTATGTAGTGCTTGATGTAAATCGAATATTTCTTTTCCAAGAGGTGTTGTAAGAAACAGCACTTCTTTTTTATTATCGGGGAGAAATTCCGTGCGAATAATTTGCTGCAGAACTAATTTTCTAGTGATTTTGGACACGCTACCTTTCGGAATTCCAAAATGCTTCGAAATGGTAGTGCCATTCACCGGCTCAAGCTGTCCAATTGCATCGATTACATGCAGCATCATGACTGTGGAGTCTTGGAGGAAATCAATGATAAGAGGATTACTACAGTTCTGAATCAACCACGCCTTCTCTTCATCATCCTCCGATTGAAATCGCTTTTGTAATTGGGGAATCATCTCTATCAGTTTTTTTATCAAAATATCCTTATTAGGTAAGTTCTCGAAAGAATGCGTCACTGTTAAGTCTCCTCGTAAATTCATCTTATGCTCATTTTAACAAGACACTGCTCATAAATAAAGTTTCCTAGAAATAATATTGACAACAAGGAAACTTAAAACGTATTATTGTTTCCATAGTTAATATTTTATTTCTAGGAAACAATAAAACGAAGAGAAGGTATTTATATGAATGTCATAGTTATTTTTGATCATCCATACGGAGCATCAGCGTCCGAGAATATCCCACATCAGCGAAGCTATTCCGCAGCCTTATTAGCCTCCGTAATGCGAGGTCTTACCACCAAAGGTCATACGATTGATCTTATCGATCTGCATGCCGATGGATTTGATCCAGTCATGTCGCGCGAAGAACTTGCTGCTTGGCGACAAAAGAAAACCACCGACCCCCTAGTCGCCAATTATCAGCAACGGCTTATGGCAGCAGATCATATCGTCTTCCTATTCCCCATTTGGTGGGAGGCCATGCCCGCTCTCACCAAAGGCTTTCTTGATAAGGTATTCGCAAAAGGTATTGTCTACGAGGAAATTAAACCTGGAAGGCCCTTCAAATGCTTGCTCACGAATCTTAAAGGAGTGTCACTGCTGACCGTAATGAACACGCCCGACTTCTTTTATCGCTGGATTTTTGGCAACCCCATCACCAAAATTCTGTTCAGAGGGACCTTCCGCAAAATGGGAATACGGAAGAACCTCCGTTGGTATAATTATGCCGGGATGTCAGATCGCAGCTTAGAAGAACGGGTGAAGCATCTTAATAAAACAGAACAACGTTTTGCACGACTAGAGTAGATTAGATTACTCAAGCTGGGACTGATTTCGAGAGCTGAACCTCGGGTTTGTTCGCCTCTCTGAGCACCAGCAATCCGATGAATAAGGATACAACACCAATAATGATCAGCAGTGCTCCCAGCTCCTGGCTGTAGGCTGTTAACGCCACATCCCGAAAAGCCATCCCGCGTATAAGACGATTAAGCCAGTTCATCGGCAATGCCCAAGCGCAAATTTGAAAAAACTCCGGAAACGCTAATGGGCTCAATTGGATTCCAGTGGCAAGAAACGACGGATACAATACGAAATTAGTTCGTAAATTAACTTTGGATACGTCTTTGGCAGTATAACCAATCAACAGGCCCATAAGTGACAGAGCAAAGGCATACACAAACAGCGGAATAATAAAAAGATAAGGCTCTGCTTCAAAGCGCATTCCCCCTACCTGCTTTAATAAGCCATAACACAGGAGCAGCGAGATCGTTGATAAAACAGCGTATGGTACACTACGAACCCAAATCTGCCAAGGAGACTTCCCGTTTGCAAAAAGTTTCCCCTCCTGCCGCAAGCGAGGGACAATTGAACCTGCTGCGCTTGTTGTAATCATCAGCACCACAATATTCACAAATCCAATGACCATAAAGCTCACATAACTTGTGGTCGGATTAAACAACATCCGCTGCTGCAGGGACAACGGAGAAGCAAGTCCTTTAGAGGTTTCGGCATCCAAACCTTTCTGAATCAAACGGGTCATAGAAAGAGTCATATTTTCCGTCTGGATGACTTCCTGAATCGCAGTTCGGATGCCGGTTAGACCTGATGGCATGGTGTTATCCATTAAGATGCCGAGATTCGTTGATATCCCCTGCTGCTGATGCAGCCCTAACGCTTTGGGAAGGGTGATGACCGCGACAGCCTGCTCATTTGCCAATAATGTTTCTGGATCTAAGGGGCTGGCATACACATTAGTTACCTTCATATATGGAGAAGCATTTATTTTAGAGATCAGCTGTCGTGAATACGAGCTGTGATCCTCATCAATGACTACAACATGCGATTCGCTGATTTGATTCTTCGAGAACATCAAGCCAAAAAATATAGCCGCGATAAGCGGACCAATAAAAATCAGGCGTAAATACTTACTGCCCGCCACGTACTTCCACTCGTCAATCAGTGATTTCATCGAGCTTCACCTCCGCTGTCATCCCCGGAAGCAAATCAGCATTCGCATCCATAGCTATACGGACAAGAAACATGCTTAAATCGGCTTGCCCTTTTTCACGTGACATGCGTAAGCTCGCAAATTGAGGGGCGGCTGCGATGGAAGTAACCACACCCGTCACCTCGGCTTTATGGTCCAAATACGGAAAATGAACGTCGATACTTTGATTCACCTTTAGCTTTTGGATTTCGCTCTCCTGTATGTAAAGGTCTGTATAAAAGTTGTTTTTTTGCAAAACCGCCATTGGCATTCCTAGCTGTATTTGATCTCCCGGCTTTACAACAATCCTGTTGACCGATCCGTCCTCCGGCGCGAGTACATCTGTTTCTCCTTCTTCAGCGGATTTAACCTTGAACAATACCTCTCCCTGTTTTATAGAATCACCTACAGCCACACTGACCTCTACAATTGACCCTGGACTGTTCTGATAAAATATAGTCTTTTGCTCTGCATCAAGAATCCCTTGTTTCCTGCTCTCAGCTTGACTGACAGCATCCTTTCCTTTTATAGCAAGTAGCGAACCTCCAACGATTAACGCAATCGCAATTCCAATATATAAACCTGCTTTTATCTTCATTTCCCACTCTCTCCCCTTACCATTTTTTTAGCCGCATTTTCGGCAGCCTCCATAATCACTTCTCCCAATGTGGGATGAGGGTGAATGGTCATCGCCAAGTCCTCTACGGTTGCTCCCATCTCAATGGCAAGGGCAAGCTCCGACACCAGTGTAGATGCTTCTACTCCAACAATTTGGGCACCCATAACGATTCCCGAGGTCGGGTCCGCTACAATTTTGATGAACCCTTCCGTTTCCCTCAAGGCCAATGCTCTCCCGTTAATCCCAAAAGAAGATTTGCCAATAACCAGCGGGATGCCTTTTGCCTTTGCTTCTGTTTCACTTAAGCCAACACTGGCCAGCTCTGGATCAGAAAAAACAACAAGCGGAATGGCTCTATAATCAACCTCGGAGGAAAGACCTGCAATGGCTTCTGCCGCAATTTTAGCTTCATAGGACGCCTTATGAGCAAGGGCTGGACCCGACGTAATATCCCCAATTGCAAAAATATTCGGAATAGCCGTTCTGCACTGTTCATCTGTCTCAAGGAACCCCCTGCTCGTCACTGGCAAACCTATACGGTGCAGCCCTAAATCGCCGTCTGTATTTGGTTTTCTGCCGACAGTGACTAACACATATTCCGCTGTCACATGCAGCTGCTCCTGATTTTTCAAATAATGCAGTGTGATGGCGTCTGCACTCTGCACTGCGTTCACAGCTGTCGCTCCGGTAATTATCTTAATCCCATCAGCTTTCAACTGCCTTCCAACAGGGCTCACAAGCTCCGCCTCAAATCCAGGCAGCACTTGATCTCCTCCCTCCAGAATCGTTACCGTTGTTCCAAATTTGGCATACATTTGCCCTAGCTCAACGCCTATATATCCACCGCCAATAACTACTAGGCTAGTTGGAACTTCACGGAGCGACAAAGCTTCTGTCGAAGACAAAACACGTCCGCCAACTGGAAAGGCTTGCAGCTCAATCGGACGTGATCCTGTGGCTAAGATGGCATTTTTAAAAGAAATGCTTTGCTCTTGTCCGGACTGACTGATAATAGCGGTATGCTCATCGACCAATCTGGCCTCCCCTTCCAAAATGCTCACACCTGCAGTCTTTAATAGATAGCCAACTCCACCTGCCTGCTTTTTCACAATTCCTTGCTTGAAATCCTGAGCATTCTTAAATGACACTGCCGCATCCGCAGAGCTGAACGGTCTAAGCAACTCGTAACGATGGGATTCAGCAATTAATGCTTTGGAGGGAATACACCCAACATTAGTGCAGACCCCACCTAGCTGATTACGTTCAACAATCGCCGTTCTCATTCCAAGTTGTGAAGATCGCAGCGCCGCCACATACCCACCCGGACCTGATCCAATGACCAACGTTTCTACGAACTCAAGATTCCCCATCTCCTGATACCTCCTGTACCTGCTATTTTAAAATATGATGATCATAATATATTATTACCATCATATTTTAAAACCGTCAACAACCGTGTTTATCCTTTCATAAGCAGACAGTGCCCAGAATCGTTAAATTGACAGGCTTTATTATGATGCATATAATATTTTAAAAGTAGAATTATGAAGCTATGGAGTGATTATGATGCCCTATCCCAAAGGCCATAAAATAAAAGTACGGAATACGATTGTTGAAAGTGCTGCCCAGGCTTTTCGCACCCATGGCATTCATGATGTAAGTGTTCCATTCATTATGAAGGGAGCCGGATTGACTCACGGCGGGTTTTATTCACATTTTGACAACAAAGAACAACTCGTCGCCGAAGCCTGCCGGTATGCCATCAGCGATACCATCGCACTTTTGCAGAAGGTCGCGGACCAGGAAGAGCAGAACCCCAAAATCAATGCGGTCATTGACTATTATTTAAGTCCGTATCACCGCGACAAAACGGAGATGGGCTGCATTATCCCTGCCCTTTCTGCCGAAATATCTCATTCTTCCGAAGAAGTTCGGCAAGTATTCACGTTGGAACTGGAGCGGATGATTGCTTTTATCTCCGATCTGGCGGGAATTGAACCCTCCAAAGGTAGCGCACTGTTCAGCACCATGGTTGGCTCTCTAGTTCTTGCAAGGACTGTAAATGACCCTGAACTGAGCGACAGCCTTCTTTCGTCAGGCAAACGGTATGCTAAAGAGCTGGTTACGATCTAAAAACAATAAACACCCCAAACAAATGAATCCAACTCAGAAAATTTTCGTAATATTATGAATTATAGATAACTGAGGGGTGTATCCAATGAATGAGCAGTATGCTGCAAGGGTTGAATTGTTCGCAGAGAACGCGCAGAGGATCAAAAAGGCTTTTCCTTGGCATAATGCAATGGTTAGCCGTTTGGCGGGGTTACTGTACACAGCAGAGAATAAAAGTGCAGATGAGGATGCGATTCGTGCGAGCCACGAGCTTATTAAAGAAAATACCGGAATGTTTTCTTCGTTTAGGGGGAACTCGGCAATCAGTATTGCTACTATGCTCTCTCTTTCTGCTGACAAGGAACAACAGCTTGCAAACACACTGACCGTGTATGACTTATTGAAGGACGTCAAATTTAGAGCCTCTGATTATCTCGTCGTTGCCGCTTATCAAATCGCCGCTAATACGACAACAGATCAGTATCAGCGTACGGTAGAACGCGCAAAGATGTTTTACGATAGTATGAAAGCGAAGCACCGTTTCCTTACCGGACATGATGATTATATCTTCTCTGCCATGCTCGGCCTTTCCGATATCGACGTGGACAGCGGCATCGACCGGATGGAGCAGCTTTACACTACACTAAAGCCTGAATTTATGTCGGGGAACAGTGTGCAAGCTCTGACACAGGTACTGGTTCTTGGAAAAGAAGCTTCAGAAGCAGCGGATCGTGTACTGGCATTACGAGATGCGTTCCGTGCACATGGCATCCGGTTAGATAAGGAATATACCCTTTCTTCGCTGGGCGTGCTAACTTTGCTCTCCTCCAACAATAAGGACATGGTTACGGAAGTCTCAGAGACCTTCGAATTACTGCGTACCAAAAAAGGCTTTGGCAGCTGGTCCATTGTAAAGCAGGAATTGCTACTGCTGTCAGCTGCGCTGGTAGCCTTCAAATATGTAGAGGATGTACAAAGCGGCATTGTAACCTCGATGCTTTCCACCAGCATCACTAATATTGTGATCGCACAGCAGGCTGCTCTTGCTGGGGCTGCGGCTGCGTCGGCTGCGGCTGCAGCTTCATCTTCTTCAAATTAAGTGGAAATGCGAGGGAAGACATGGACTCGATACAACCAATCACCGCTAGAAATGAAGAATGTTTATACCGTCTACTGAATATTTGGGAATTATCTGTGCGGCATACCCATCTATTCCTGTCTGAACAGGACATTGATACGTTGCGGCCACTGGTTATACAAGGGATGGAGCATATAAGTCATCTGCTTGCTTTTATAGATGACCATGACCAATCGCTTGGATTCATAGGGATTCAGGATAACAAGATTGAAATGCTATTCGTAGAACCTGCTGCAATGGGAAAAGGAATTGGTAAATCGCTCGTTGCTTATGCTATACAGACACTGAACGTACGCTACGTTGATGTAAATGAACAAAATCCGCAGGCCTTAGGTTTCTATGAGCATATGGGTTTTCAAGTTTTTGAGCGTTCTGCACTGGATGAACAGGGGAATCCTTTTCCTATCCTGCATATGAAGTTATCGATCGGCTCACGTTAAAAGATTCCATCGCCTCTCAAAGCAAAAGAGACCGCTTCGAGTAGCCATAACAATGGCTGTTCGAAGCGGTCCTTTGTGTTTAAGTAGGATCAACTTTTGTTTTTGGTGTGGAAGCTCCGCTTATTCTACCGACTTCAACGCCTCAATCATATGAATCCGTTTGAGCTTAATATGCATGAAAGCCATGACTATGCCTGAGAACAGCAGTGTTAATAGCGCGGCATACACATAGCTTGGCCACTTAATAATCGGCGCGAACATCGTCGCATCCAGCTCAGCTGTATTTAAGACGAAGCTGTGCAATATAATGCCAAGACCCGATCCGGCTACAATACCAAGTAGGCTTAGCAGCATATTCTCGCGGTAAATATACAACGTTACTTCCTTATCATAAAATCCCAATACCTTGATGGTTGATAGTTCCCTGATCCGCTCAGAGACATTAATATTGGTCAAATTGTAGAGGACGACAAAAGCCAAAGCAGCAGCTGATACAATGAGTACCAAGGTTACAACATCCATACTCTTCATGGTGTCATCAAAGGCAGTACCTACGTTGCTGGAAAAGCTGACCGCGGCCACTCCCTCATTGTCCGTTAGCTTCTCGCCGAACTTGTCCTCCCATGATTTATCGTGCGTGGTATAGTTCAGCAGCTCTGTGTTGAACACCGGTTCTTGTCCAAATACGGAAGAATAATACGCAGGTGTCATATAAACATAGTGCATTACATAGTTCTCTGTAATCCCTATGACCTTAATCTTGAATGTCTCGTTATCCTTGTCCACCACATTCAACTGGTCGCCGGGCTCAAGCCCGTATAATTTAGCCAGCTTCTCCGAGATTATAGCGCCCTCGTCCGAAAGCGTGCGTTTTTCTCCACTCACTCGATCCCGCAGCTCCACATAATCGGATATCGCATCAACAGATGCAGGGATGAACATATGCACATCCTGATCATTTACACCACTGCTGTGCGCTTTCATCGTTTCCTGTGCCACACTTAGTGATCCAGTTATAGTGGACTCGCCAGTGATCAATTGCTCGTAGGCATCCCGCGCATCAGCAGACACATCTTCATGCAGCGCTACAAGTGCATCATATTTCATAATCGTGCCGAACTGCTGAGGGGCAATGCTGCCGATCGAGTCTTTAAGACCAAACCCGGTCAGAATCAGCGCCGTACAGCCGGCCACGCCGAACACAGTCATGAACATCCGCTGCTTGTAGCGGAATAAATTCCGTGCGGTAACTTTCTGAACAAAGCTCAGCCGTTTCCATACAAACGTAACTCTCTCCAGTAGAATCCGCTGCCCGCTCTTTGGCGCCTTCGGACGCATTAACACAGAAGCATTGCTACGCAGCTCTACACGTGCGGCAATCCAAGCCGTCAATGTAGTGCAGATAAGCGCCACTATAATGGAAATGATGGAATACGACGGATAGAAGCTTTTGATAAGATCCGGCAGATTATAAAGCGAACTGTACGCATTATATATAATGGTTGGAAACATGGTAAAACCGAGCGCAAGTCCCGCAACCGAAGCCGTCAAGCTGGCAAGTGTACCATAAACCAAGAATTTGGCCATAATGTCACGGTTGCCATACCCAAGCGCTTTAAGTGTCCCGATCTGCAAACGATGCTCCTCGACCATTCGAGTCATAGTCGTCAAGCTGACCAGCGCAGCAATCAGGAAAAAGAATACCGGGAAAGCACTCGCAATTGCCGATAATCGATCAGCGTTGTCTTTATATTCGGCATATCCCGGATTGGCACTGCGGTCAGTGACATAGACCTTCGGGAGCCCTAGTTCTGCAAGCTTTTGCTCCCCTGCAGCCAGTTCCGCCTTGGCAGAGACCAGCCCATCAGCAATGGCTTTCATGTTTGCAGCTTGTCCCTGCTGCACCACTTCTGGCTGGCGCTTTAAATCGGTGAGCTGCTTCTCGGCGGCGGCCACCTTGCCTCGTCCACTGGACAGCTCTTTCTCACCTTCCGCGCGCATCTCCGCAAGCCGAGCTTCCGGCACACTGGACATCGCCTGCTCTACTGACTTGGTATGCTGTTCGATCAATCCCTCATACTCTGGTGAATAAGCCTTCACTCCGGTTGTATCCTTGAAGGATAGATAGGCTTCCGTATAGACCGGGAGCTTAAAATCTGACTCTGGGATCGCTGCGAATGCATCCGCCGTCCCTTTACCAATTCCGCTGGTACCCCGGGTACTCTTCTCTATAAATTGAGGACTTCGCACAAAGCCCACAACAGTATAATTCAAAGTTTCAAAGTTGTTCGACAACTCCGCATCCGTTCCAGCTCCGCTGAACGTTATTTTGTCGCCCAGCGCATACTTTCCAGCCAGCTTGTCATCCAATACGATTTCTCCGGAATCTTCTGGAAGACGTCCTTCAATCATACTGTACTGGTTAAGAGGTTTATCTGAATTGTAAGAATGGACTTTGAGTATCAAAGCATTATCGCCGCTGAACACATCTGCGCTGTAACCCGGCTGGACTTCATCGATCCCCGGTACATCGCTCAGCAGTTCGATGTTATCTTCGGTCAGACCATAGTTGGTCTGCACCTTCAGATCCATTAGTCTCGTCTCTTGGTAAAAGGTTCCGGCTGTATCCAGCATATCTGGACCGGCTGACTTGATGCCAGAAAAGAAACTAACGCCCAGCATAATGATTGCAAAAATCGAAATAAATCGGGCCTTAGTGTGCCTAATTTCACGAAAAATATCTTTCCATAACGCACGCTTTTTCATAGATGCCTTCTCCTTACCATTCGATATCTTCAACGGATACTGGCGAAGGATTGGTTACCATCTTCCGTACCTTAGCATTGTTAATCTCAATAACCCGGTCTGCCATTGGCGCAATCGCCAAATTATGCGTGATTACGATGACCGTAGTGCCTGTGTTACGGCAGGTATCCTGAAGCAGCTTAAGCACTTGCTTACCAGTATTGTAGTCTAGCGCACCAGTTGGCTCATCGCAGAGGAGCAGCTTCGGCTGTTTAGCTAGCGCTCTAGCGATAGCGACACGTTGCTGCTCGCCACCAGACAGCTGAGCCGGAAAATTATCCAGCCGTGCACCTAATCCCACATCCTCCAACACCTTACGCGCATCTAGTGCACGCGGGGAAATCTGAGAAGCAAGCTCAACATTCTCCAGTGTGGTAAGATTCGGCACTAAGTTATAGAACTGGAACACAAAACCCACGTCATTGCGGCGGTAGCCCGTCAACTCCTTGGCACTGAACTTGGCAATGTCCGTACCGTCCACAATGACCTGGCCTTCGTCAGCAGAATCCATCCCGCCAAGAATATTAAGCACCGTCGATTTGCCCGCACCGCTGGGGCCGACAATCACTGCAAACTCACCTTTATTTATCTCAAAATCAATTCCGTCGTTGGCAACGATCACACTTTCACCCATTTTGTAACGCTTGTACTCATTTTTGACAGCAACAAAGCTCATTTTCCATCCTCCTGTCTCTATCCAAACCAAGCCTAATCACTTTACATTGTTTCAGTTTATCATAATTAGAACGCCCAAGCCCGAATGGCAAACCCTCATTACTCAAGGATAAATTCACATCATTAATAAGTTCATTTTTTTGTAACAATAATGTAACAAGGAAATTTTACCGTAAACGATACTTAGTCAATTGATAATGTTATAATCACTTTGTTTTATTCACTCTTTTCAGGCAAGAGTGAAAGAACAAGAACAATCAGAAACAGGTGATCAGATGTTCGAACTGAAATGGCTATGGCAGAACTTAGAGGGCAACCGGACACGGTACATTCTAGCGCTCTGCCTCTCAGTAGTGGGTTCAAGTCTTACGATTGTAAACCCTTACATCAGTCAGCGCATTGTCGATACGTTTATAGCAGGTGACAATGCGCTGCAGAATCTTACACAAGAACGGCAATTATTGATTATGCTCTGTCTGGGCATGATTGGATTTTCTCTACTGCGCACAGGACTTGCTTATATTACAACCATGCAGTACGAAAGATCCTCGCAAAACATGATGTACAATATCCGTATTTTTTTGTACAACAAGATTCAAGGACAGGACAGAGAATATTACGACCGTAACCGTACCGGTGATCTCATGACCAAGATGACCGGGGATCTGGACATGGTTCGGCACTCGATGGCATGGATTTTCAAAACGATCATTGAATCGCTAACGATCTTCATTGCTGCTGTTATCTATTTTTTCACCATAGATGCTCAGCTAACGCTGTGGATGCTAATCCTGTCACCGCCCATTTTTATCGTGGCTTACATATTCGCTAAACGCGTCCGTCCTATGTATATTGACCTGCGTGAGCGGCTGTCCCAGCTTAACACGACTACTCAGGAGAATATTTCAGGCAACCGTGTGGTTAAGGCTTTTGCCCGCGAAGAGTTCGAAGTTCAAAAATTTACGGAGAAGAATGTCAATTACTCTACAGCGAACAAAAAGGCCGCCCTTGTATGGCTTGATTACTTTCCTTTTCTGGAATCCTTCGCTCAGGGCTTCAACGTCATTCTAATGCTGGCAGGTGGTTTGTTCCTGATGAACGGCCGGATCACCTTCGGTGAATTTACAGCTTTCTCTTCACTGATCTGGGCTATATCCAACCCTATGCGCAACATTGGTATTATTATCAACGACATTCAGCGCTTTTTTGCGAGCTTGTCCAAAATCATTGATATCTATTACGCAAAGCCTAATATCGTAAACGAGCATACGTCTACTAACAAACGCCGTTACGAAGGCCGTATTGAATTCGATCATGTCCGCTTCAAATATGACAGCGCTATCGTACTTGATGATGTTAGCTTTAGCGTTGAACCTGGTGAAACCATAGCAATCATGGGCTCGACCGGATCAGGCAAAACAACAATCATCAACCTGATTCCTCGCTTCTATGACGTAGCCGAGGGACGTGTACTCGTCGACGGCGTTGATGTCCGAAAGCTGGAGCTCGATGAGCTGCGCGATAATATCGGCATGGCGACCCAAGATGTGCTCTTGTTCTCTGATACTATCGATGGAAACATCGCCTATGGTGATCCTGATCTTCCGGAAGAAGATGCGATAAGCTTTGCCGAGCTCGCAGCCGCACATGACTTCATTACCAAAATGCCTGAAGGTTATGATACCGTTGTCGGAGAACGAGGAGTCGGCTTATCTGGAGGTCAAAAACAGCGTATCGCTTTAGCACGTGCTTTGGCAGTTCGCCGTCCGATCCTCATTCTGGATGATACGACCTCTGCTGTCGATCTTGAGACGGAGGAGCATATTCAGAAAAGTCTACGCGAGCTGGATTATCCTTGCACGAAGATTATTATCGCGCAGCGTGTATCTACGACCGCGCAGGCTGACCGTATTCTCATTCTGGATAACGGGAAGCTGGTTGAGGAAGGCACCCACGCCGAACTGCTAGCGAAACGAGGCTACTACTACGATGTGTTTAAACTGCAGAACGAGGGTATTGGAAGGCAGGTGACCGCAAGTGGCAAGGAATAAATTCGACGTCGATGAGAATCTGGAATCGCCGTTTAATATAAAACACTTCCGGCGTGCGATGGTATACATCAAACGAAAGAAAACGCCAATGATTGTTGCATTTATCCTCAGTGCACTTTCAGCGGCCATTTCACTATCAGCTCCACTGATCATGCAGCATGTGATCGACGTGACCATTCCGGCAAAAGCGAAGCTTGCGCTACTGGGCTGGGCTGGACTGATGCTTCTGACCATTGTGGTCAGCGTTTATCTGGCTACTATTCGTTCACGTATCATGACGAGTGTTGGGCAGGATATTATCTTTGACATCCGTACAGATTTGTTTAAGCATCTGCAAGAGTTGCCCTTTAAGTATTATGACGACCGTCCGCAAGGCAAGATTCTCATCCGGGTCGTAAACTACGTTAATGCCGTTTCAGATGTGTTATCCAACGGTATTATCAACTTTATTCTAGAAATCGTGAATTTGCTCTTTATCGCAGCCTTCATGTTCGCTGTTGACGTACGTCTATCATTTGTCATCCTTGCAGGGCTGCCAGTATTCTTTGTCATCATGATGCTGATCAAAACTCGGCAACGTCGGGCTTGGCAAGCAGTATCCAATAAAAGCTCCAACCTAAACGCCTATTTGCAAGAAAGTATCAGCGGTATTGGTGTGACGCAAATGTTCTCCCGGGAACAACGCAACGAAGGAATCTTCACACGTCTCGCGGGTAATTTCCGTACAGAATGGATGAAGGCTCAACGTTACAACTTACTTATTCCGTTCTCCGTAGACAACTTGTCTACGATCGTTACATCATTGATTTTCCTTGTAGGCCTACTAACACTGAGTCCACAAGATATGACCCTCGGCGTCATTCTGGCGATGAGCAGCTACGCTGCCCGCTTCTGGCAGCCGATTCTGAATCTTTCGAACCTGTACAATAACTTCATCAACGCCGTTGCCTATCTCGAGCGTATCTTCGAGACGCTGGATGAGCCCGTTACCGTCAGTGATATTCCGGATGCGAAGACACTGCGGCCTGTAGAGGGCCATGTCACTTTCGACGATGTGACCTTTGCCTATGACCCAGGACTCAATATTCTGGAGAATATCTCCTTTAAGATCAAAGCGGGAGAAAGCATCGCTCTAGTGGGACCAACAGGTGCAGGCAAAACTACAGTCGTCAATCTGATCTCGCGCTTCTATAATATTTCTAGCGGTAAGATTCTTATCGACGATCAGGATATCTCGCAGGTTACGCTGAAGTCCCTGCGCAGCCAGATGGGGATTATGCTTCAAGACAGCTTCATCTTCTCCGGTACGATCTTGGACAATATTCGTTACGGTAAACTCGATGCCACCGAGGAAGAAGTGATTGCTGCGGCGAAAGCCGTGTGCGCCGACGAATTCATCCGTGAATTCGATCAAGGCTACATGACGGAGGTCAACGAGCGTGGCTCCAAGCTGTCTCAGGGACAGCGGCAGCTCATCTCGTTCGCAAGAACGCTTTTGGCTGATCCGAGAATTCTCATATTAGATGAAGCCACTTCATCGATCGATGCGAAGACTGAGCGTTTGCTGCAAAAAGGTCTGAATGAGCTCCTTAAAGGACGTACCTCGTTCATTATCGCGCACCGCCTGTCCACCGTAAAAAACTGCGACCGCATTATGTATGTGTCTAACAAAGGCATCGCAGAAAGCGGCTCACATGATGAGCTTATCGCACAAAAGGGGCTTTACCACCGCCTTTATACGGCGCAGAAGATGGAAGCTTAATTGAATAAACACCAAAAAAGCTCAGGCCGAATTGTAGCCTGAGCTTTTTTGGTGTTTATATTTTATTAAAAATATGAAAACTAATCTATCACCGTCCAAATATTTAGCGCAAGTGAGCGAATCGCAATATTCGTGTGATTTCTGTACACCCTCAAACGCTCCGCAGGCTCTGGACTCCAGAGTAGAGCACTTCCGGCAACCTCAAGCAACGAAAGTCCAATATACTGAGATTCGTAACTCCCCTCAGACCCTAGCACATCTACAATTTCCAATAAAGTCTCCGGACTCCAGTAGCCTGTGCTGTCTTTTAAATTATAAGCAACCTGCTTATAGCCGTCGCTCAACAGCTGCGGCTGATTTGAAATACAGTTAACCATCTGATTCAGATAAGCGGCGGATTCCTTCACATTATTCCAGTCTATTACTGCTATATACAGCTTCATCACAACTTGCTGTAAAGTCTCATCCGATGTTAGACACTCAATCAATCCCGTATACAAAGGTTTAAGGTGCACCCGGGTGATTGTTGGCAAAGCGTTCAGCTGGTTGATAAGTTTCAGGAGACGTTGCCGATGAGGCAAATCTCTACTGGTAGTTGCATTCCATTCATCCCTTATCGTCGCACTAGCTAATTTCTGACAAACGCCGATTACAACCTCATTGATCTTACCATCGCGGCAGGTTTGTATCAGCGTGTTCATGGCAAATTCCCATCTAGTGCTGTCTTTCAAATCCGTAATAGCCTGAGAGGTGGCGGCTGCAACAATGCCTTCATTTCCATTGGTCCACCACATCATAGAACTGAAAGCATACTTGCCGACAAACCCATCCGGATGATTTCCGATTTCAATGATTAATTTTAAATAGCGAAGTCTATAGTCTAGCGGAAGATCATTAGGCCGTTGGGATAACAAGCTTCTTGCGATATCACTTTCTGATGAAGCAGCCATTGCACTTAAAATCTCCCAAGCGCGCTCATCATCTAAAAGCTGTTTTGCAGCATGCCCTATGGCAATGATTACATCCTTGTGTGCATTTGGTTTCTCGAACTCGTTCATCAATAGCGGAATGCTGTCATCGCTTCTATAAGCACCCAGTAAGCGGATGGCCTCTTTTCTGACAGTGATCTTCAGCTTATCCCGATTCAGAAGCTCTTTCAGCATGGTAACCAGTAACACCGGATTCACCCTGCGGATGCATCTGGGTATCGAGTACATGGCTACACGTGCCCGGTCCCCATCCAGATTCTCCAGCAGAATGGGAAGTGCCTTCTCCGGTTCTTCCATAAGTGAAAAGGCATGAAGTGCAGCTTCTACTACAGTTACTTCCTTATCCTGCATAAGCCCAAGTAACCTATCCGAACCGAGATCAGGCATGCTTGCCATGATCTTAATAACTCTTGCACGCTCCCAAAGATTACGTTTGGCATCGTATGCAATTTTTTCTAATAAGGCACTTAATGCTTGTTGCTGACGTGGCAGCCATCTGTGGAATCCATCCGCGGCCGGCACAAGATAGATAGTTTTGCCTGATAGGAACTTGCCCTTAATGACAGCCCCTGAAATAAAAGGATCGAGCCATTCTTGACGCTTCAGATGCAGATGCTGGAATACTTCATGGATCGTAATATACGATTTATCTAAAGCTAATAATTCCTTAACTCTGGCATCACGTGTTGTACGAGGCGCAAGCCAGTATCTGGCCGCTTGTATGGCTGTAGAATCTGCCTTTGCCCTCGTTGCTTCCTTTAACAGATTCTGAAGTTTTATGATGCCGTAACCTCTTTTACCAAATGAGCTAGCCAGGCTAAGCACCAGATTGTAGTCTTCTCTTTTGTTGCCCTGTACAGCTAATGTATAGATTTCATCAAAGATGACCTCTTCTACTCCCTGTGGTAAATTCTTCTCCAGCGATGGAAGTGAAAGCTGTCCGTTCTGCTGGGCCAGTTTCCGGATCGTATTTAAAGAGAACTTGAACAACTCACTGTGAGGATTTAGTGCGTTATGCCGGAGAATAGCAAATGCCAGTTGTTGAACGGAAAACTTCGTACCATATGAAGTATCTCTGGCATCTATAACACTATCAACAAGCATAGTAAGTTCTTGTATATGGGCATCGGTGAACACAGATGCAGGACTTTCTGAAAGCTCCTTAAACACAAAACCTCGAACAGGATCTTGCTCATTTCTAATCCGACCCAAAAATACCAAAGTCTCATGCATACCCTGTCTCGACAGAACCGTACTTCTGATCAGTTGCATAAGCGCCGTGGAACGTTCTTCTGAACTGGATACCTTTGTTGCTTGTTCAAGCCCCGCTCTTGAATGAAGAATCGAACGGCAAGCGGTGAGTCTGATTGTTCTCTCCCGGTCATCATTGATTTCACGAAGGCCAAGCATCCGGGTGGCTTCCTTGTCACGCAAGGCATGCGGTAATACATAAAGTAATCTTTCCGGAAAAACACGGTCTTGGCGTTTATCTTCTTCATACACGGCATCAAAAATCACTTGGCGGTTGGAAGGTGCAATATTATGCAGCAACTTCGCTAAATGCATCGGGTGATCTGCGAGTAATTTCGCTATCTCAATCCATTGCTCCATGGATAAATATTTTTTTCTTTTTAGAACCCCTTCAGGCACACCATAAGAAATCAGATCGCTCCGCGACTCCGTTCGTGTCAGCAGCTGATACACCATATTCGGATTTTGGCGTACTAGCGTGCCAAGTTGTTCCTTTAACGCAGGATGTATGATACCCTCGGGTCCATGATTCATCGCACACGCAAGTACCAGATCTGCCTTCAGATTGCATAGAATCTCCATAGCTGATGAGAACCTCCACCAGACATATCCCTTTTCCCTGAGTGGTGTGCTTTCTAGCGTTGTTTCAAAGTATTCCGCTACTACGTCAAGATGCCTGCTGGCTAGTTTCTTCCAGTCTTTTATGACATATCCTATATCAGCAAGCCACTTACTAACTGTTTCCGAGTAACAGGCCTGCAGTACAATTGCTGCCTCCTCCGCTCCCCATCGGTCGTACACCACAGGTAATAAACGTTCCGCCAATTCCTGACGGTTAATCTGTGAAATACTGTGCAGCAGCTTACGGCGGCAATCATATGATAAATCGGGGAGCTCACGTTCAATATCAGCATCTGAAGCCACCTTTGCCAAAAGACCCGCAGCCGTATTTCTGATACTTGCCATGGGATGCCGCAGGGCTGACAGAATAATAGGGGCATCATGTGTTGCAATGGCACCAATTAAGGCAAGTCGTGCTTCATAAACGCCATCCTCCAGCAAGGAGGCTAGTAATTGGGAGTACTGGACAGATCCAAGATGATCACGGCCTAATATCGCTACTTTTTTGACTCTGTCGGAATAGCCTAGTGAATCCAATTCTTTAAGTAAGCTCTGTTTGTCCAATGGATCTCTTTTAAAAATCATAAGCCCTCCTCTTTCACCTGTTCTTATTCCATCCGAACTTTATTCTCTATACTGCAATCTATCCCCTTTAAAAAACTAGAATTTCCCATATAGTTTCGCTAATCAAAAATAAAGGTAACCCTGAAGCTGGTTGTTCAACCACCTCCAAGATTACCCGTAGTACTACTAACTCTATTCATTCTTTTTTTGTATAAACACATACGTACTCTCATCCGACAGCTCATCAGCAAAGCTGAAATCAAACCCGTCGAAGCCTTTGATATCCTCCACACAGGTGATTTGCCGCTCAGCCATGAAACGTACCATTTCACCTCTGGCCATCTTGACTAGGGTCGCTCTCTCAACGATCTTACCGCCGATTTCCTGCCCGAATACACAGCTAATCATTCGAACGTTTCCGCCAATATACGGGGAGATGCACTTGCTATATTCCTTGGAGGCCAGATTCAGAATGATGTCACTCTCCGAAAATAGCTGATCTGCAAGCTTCCTGTTCCAGAACTCATAGATAGACTTGAAACCTGGTCCGCTAAGCTTAGCCTGCATCTCCAGCCTGTACGGAACAACGCCGTCAAACGGCCGGACGATTCCATAGAACCCGGACAATATCCGCAAATGCTGCTGAAGATATTCCAGCTCCTCCATTTGAAGTACCCCGGGTGCCATGTACTGGTACTGGATACCTTCATAGGAAAAGATAGCCGGTGTAAGATTCTGTGTTACATCCATATCCCGAATCCGTTCCACATTTAGCGTGGCGATGGCATCATTGCATTTCCATAGCGATTTGGCTTCTTCATAATTCAACTTTTGTAATAAGGCCAGAAGAGTCTGCGACTCGCTTATGAATTGCGGCATCTGGCGGCAATCCATAAAATCCGTATCCATCTTCATCTTCTTGGCAGGCGATATAATGATTCTCATGTTGCTCCCTTTTCTCTTTTCTTACCCCCGCGGGGAATTTAAATGTAATCTTATCCTATCACACTTAATCTTCGTAAGCTTGGGGCAAGTTCATGAAATTTGTTCTCTGTCGCCCACTTTGCCCGCTAACTCCTCCATCTGTACCTTGGCTGCCGTTTCTTCTTGTCCCACCATTCATGCCGGGAGAGCTACCTCCATCTTTACCCCGACCACCGTTAAAGCCCTGTCCCCCGTTCGCCCTTGAACCAGAATCTGTACTTGATATCTTCTGAGCGGTGATGGCGTCACAGGAGATGAGCACCATGGAACAACTAAGCACTACTATGAGCAAAGTGAGATATCGCTTGATCCGCATCTTTGAACCCCCTCTTTCCGAGCAAACATGGTCAACGTGGAAAATATCTTTTTAACATATAATCATATACATCGTTAAAACCCATGTAGGATAACACGATCAGCAGCGGATATACCGGGTAAATATATCGAGACTTAATCTCCCATAGTAGATAAAATCCGATAAAGCCCAGCACCACAAGAATCAAAGAGGTCTCTTCAAATCTTTTGGCTCTTATTCCACCGATTAAGCGAACGAGTATAAAAACATACATCAGAAAATTCAGGACATACAGCAACCACAGTAGCCCGCTGCGGTAGCTCGAATCCCCCTTAAATAGATCCGTAGCAGCATTAGTGTAGCTATAACGGTCCATGACAAAGCCCATTCTTCCACCATTACTGGATGATCCATCATTCCCAAGTCCATATCGTTCCATCTGGTATGTTCCTTCTGTCCAGGTCCAAACGATTTTTTTATAATACATTTTCACTACGTCGCTTAGGCTCGCCTCGGAGAGTTTATGGCTGATTTCCTCTTTAAATAGCTGCGTACTTTCTTCCTTATTATAATTGGCATCCTGCTGGTAGATCGTATAGCTCTGCCAGTTATCCCAGAATCCAAACGTCTCCAGATTGATCCCCATATTCAGCCACATATAGACCGGTGCGGAATTTTCGTTAATCGGTTCATCTACGACATTCGTCGCCTGCAGCACAGCATTTTGCGCCCAACCTGGAACATTAAACAATAAAGCCGTAATAAACAACGCGCTTAGAGCCTTTTTCACCCCGATCGCACGCATGTTAAACAATAGACTGACTACCACAGCAATCAGAAAAATAACACCAATACTTCGGAAATAGTTGCCGACTGCCAGGAAGATGGCTGCGAAAACAATATCCTTTAAGGACTTTCTTTTTATAAATTTCACAGCAAAATATAAAGCACTTGTCAAAAAGGCAGTCGCGATCACATCGTTATAAATTAAATTACTCATAAACAAAGAAGGGATATAGGTAGCGGCAAACACGAGAATGCCATAATCATGATCCTCAGACTTACCCTTGAGCTCTTTATACAGCAGGTAAATCATTAACGAGGTTAAGAGTGTAAATAGAATATTGAATATTTTGATTACCAGATAATTATCCAGAAATAACTGTAGCAACGTCTTTAAGTACACAACAATCGAGAAGTTAAACGGGAACATATGCAGATAACCTGTCGTGTCAAAAGATGAATAATCATTTCTGTACAGCATATCGAGTGCCAGTGAAAGCACCGTCTGCGAATCATCCGTCGGCAAGCGAGGAAATAGAAAAATGATCACGATCTGAATGGCAAAAGAACATAGCAATATGGCTGGAATGACGATTTTCCAACTGTACTGATTAAGCTTCAGGCATATTTTATACAAAATAACGCTTAACGCCAGCACCACCACAATCCCTAGAATAAAAAGGCCGAGCTGTTGCTTCTCCAAAACTGGCGTGTCCCCATATACGAAATAATTATATTTCGCCCGGATAAAAAAGGAGGAAGCGATAAACAGTCCTATGAAGCATGCCAGTATGAGATACAATGTTTTTTGAATTGCCCTTACCATGGAAAACCTCCTTTTCACAGTCGAAGTCTATACAAGCACATCCCCCGATTCATAAAAAGCATTATAAACACCCAAACTGAATATTGATTGAAAGCAGCGAATAAACGTAAATAGACCACCTCCCTCGCAAAGGGTTGCGGTCTGTATTGTAATTTTTTTTAAGATGAAGTTCATTTAAACCCTTGGAAATCCAAATCTTTCAGGAATCGATTACTTCCTAGTATGCTCTTTACCCTCTTCGATACATTAGGTCCTTTAGGTGTACTGCCCCGTCTATTCAGTAAGATCCATCTTAGACAAGCCCAAGCTTCGAACACCTCAAGCTCTTCCTGTTTCATAAAATTCTCCAATAGATAAGCAGAACGGAACATATCAGCGTAACGCTCAGAGATGTGGATTTTCAGCAGAATAAATGACCATGCAAAATCATATCTAGGATCTCCCAACTGGCCGTTCGTCCAATCGATGACGGTAAATCGCTGTTGTTCCTCTACTATATTTCCTAAATGAAAATCTCCATGAATGATACGATCTTGTCTCATTGGAGTTTGCTCCACTAGAGAAATCAGAGCTTGATTAAGGTCTGTATGCTCTCTCACTTCAGGAAAAAAGTAGTCGATGAAATCGTACTTAGGTAGTTGTATATGTTCCAGCTCAGCGATATCTATTTGATGAATTCTGGCTAAAATGCTCGCGAGCTCCTTCATTGTCTTATTATTCACTTTATGAATTGGCGTTCCGTCAAAGCTTGTTAACAACACCTTATTTCCGTCCGGATTGATTCCCCAACCCACTGGTTTAGAGACAGCTACCCCTCGTTCGGACAGGACATCTAATAAACGGTATTGAAACTGAACATCTGGTTTGGAGCTCTTACTCCATGTTTTCAAGACATAGCTTTCCTGATCTAGATTGATCTTTAGAACCTCTGCTTCAAAGCCATCATCCATCGGATGCGTGGTTAAGCTGGCTTCATGATAGAGTAGCTCATCCATGATTTCATGGTGTTCAAGCCAGTTTACATTAGTTATAGGGGTTCTCAAGAGCAATTCTTCCTTTCGGGTGATTGTATATATCCAGTTATTCTTGTGGAATGCCAGCTACGATCTCAAGCAAATTGCCTTCTGGGTCAGCCACAACAGCTTCACGCAACCCATAGGGCTGTGAAATAGGTTCTTTTATAGGAGTTGCACCTGCCTTCACCAGACGCTCAAATTCCTTGTCGACTTCTTCAGGTGAGAGAACGCCAAATGAGACTTCCATTGTCCCATTCAACCCATTGGGATAACCTAGTCCTGAAATACTCAGCGCATCCCGCTGACACAAATTAAAAAATACACCACTCTTTAGCTGAACCCCGGTAAATACGCCACCATCCCATTCTATAGCCATGTTCATGACGTCCCGATAGAATGTGGCCATCTTTTCCATGTCTTTTACAATCAAAGTTACAGCACCGATTTCCATGAAATCCACCCAATCTTCTAAATTATTCCTTTTATGATCGTAGATATAGTAGCATAGGCGGTAAAATATTGAAATGAATTATAACAATAATAAAAAGCTCTGTAGAAACTCTACAGAGCACTGTCAGCTTGAATCTAACTTTTCTACCTATGTCACTGAATAAAATGCTAATCCGATACTTGAAAAGATAAGCAACAGTATAGTAATAAAAACCGCAGATCCTATATACTTATTCTTTCTAGACTTACCCGTAATTGATATTCCTCTTTTTCCAATAAGAGAATATAAAATGAATCCCAATATGGGAGTGGTCGCAATCATTAAGAATACCCAAATCCAAGGATTTATCCCTCGGTACATACAATCGTTGTAGAGCCATAGACATGATAGCGTTATAGTCAATAAAGCAAATACAACAACTAATACAACTAATGGAATCATAACGTTCTCCCTCCTTTCCTATTTGATTTAGAATTCACATGTCCAAAAAAGAAATGGATACAGTTTGCATAATGAAAGCCCGCACAATGGCGACTCTTTGCTCCCCCCTATTTCACTTTTTTTGTACTTTGGAATATTCATGCCCTTGATAACCTACATTGAAATCATAAACCAATATTTTTTTTGTTTTTTGATGCTCGTTGTAATCCGCACAATACTCGTTGTAATCTGCAAAATAAAAAAGCGATTTCTCATTCTTTTGAATGGAAAGTCGCCTTTTTTTTATTTTATGGAATTGGTAAGACCACGATTGAATTAAAATAGCCCTCATCGTACGAAAAGTCTGAGTATCCTTTTAACTTTTTGACTCGTTCATTGATACTGCTGATTCCAATGCCGTACCTATTTTTCCCTTTTTCAGAGATTAATCGCCCATAGGAGAAATCCACATTCACATGATTCGACGAATTTACAATGATTATGAATAATTTACCCTCACTAAACTTTATTTTGATTTCAATTTCCTTTTTTATTTCTTCTGTTAATCTAAGTACTGCTTCAACGGCATTATCTAAAAGATTCCCTAATATGGCCGCTAGGTCAATGGTATGTTCTATAAATAAGTCATGAGGAACTTGGAGGTCTAAAGTGCATTCTATATTATACTTTTTGGTTTGTTCTAGCTTACTATTAAGAATGGCATCGATGGGTATACACCCGGTTAATAATCTATATGAGAATACATTGGTTTTCAATAACTCCTGTAGCTCCTCTTTTACCTCGTCTGTTTTTTTCCTCTCCAATCCATAGGCTATATTTAATAAAATATTTTTCAGATCATGTTTTAGCTTAGACATTTCTCTTTGATTCTCTAAGCTCTCTTCGTAATATTTATTTTGTGTCTCCATTATGGAGTACTTATGTATAAGAAAATTTTTCCCTTCTAAACTATTGTAAATCAGCATAATGCACACATTCACAATTAACAAAAAAACACATGGAACGAATTGATTGATATCTTTATACTGAAAAATCCAATATATACTCATTAATGATAGACAAGGCACAATACTTAATAACAAACATTCCTTATTACTTAATCCGATCTCATTATCAGATCTAAAATAGAGTAACAGCTTTGCCGACAACATCACAATTAACAACGATAAAAAGTTTGCACTAAAATATACGACTAGCATAATGAATAACTGACCTTCAAATTTTTGATCATAATTATATGTAATAATAGACAACGCCAAGTCTGCAAGTGTAGTGATCAGCGTAAAAAAGATAATGTGGTAGATCCTTTGAGCCATTGATCCGTAGAACGAATACAGTATACAGATACTCAAAAGAACAACAAATAAAAACAACTTAACCATAGAGTTTGTATCACTAGACAATAATTTTATTACTCCCATAGCAAGAAATGTTAAGGAATAAAATTTATACTTTGAAATTCTGAGGTTAAGGAATCCATTGAAATAAATAGAAATAGATGTTACCTGAACTAGCGTATAAAGAATAGCTAGCACCGCAATGCTCATAAACTCAAAATTTCTCAAAAGCCAATCCTCCTTTTTATGAAGTTGTTATAAGCATCTTTAACTACCTTTCTCTGACCTCTACTAATTGTGAAATTTTCTTTATTGGTGAGAATAATATCGGTTCCCGAAACAATATGTACATAATTTAGATTTAAAATGGTGCCTTGATTTACTTTTATAAAGGACAAGGGATCAAGCATTTCTTCAATCTCTTTTATCGTGCCATAAAATGAAAACTCGTCATCAACGGTTA
This sequence comes from Paenibacillus sp. FSL R5-0923, assembly GCF_038009145.1. NCBI lineage: Bacteria > Bacillati > Bacillota > Bacilli > Caryophanales > Paenibacillaceae > Paenibacillus > Paenibacillus sp. FSL R5-0923. The sequence goes on along the minus strand of NZ_JBBPAT010000002.1, from coordinate 56,986 downwards.
CAACATGTATAATCCTACCTTTCTCAGATGAAATGGATAGAATCGTCTCACTTTTGATTTGATAGTTAAGATTTTGAGTTTTGAAGAATAAATACTGGTTATTCCTTCTAACCTCATCAATTGCGTGGAGTAATACTTTACTTATTTGCTCTTCTTGTATTGGTTTTAGTATGTATCGAAAAGGAGAAACTTCAAAGCTTTCCATGGTGTAATTGTCATAGCTGGTAACGTAAATGATAATCATATTTTTATCTATTTTTCTAATTTCCCTAGCGACCTCGATTCCATTTAAAATCCCCATTTCAATATCTAAGAATAATATTTGATACTCTTCGTTTCTAGCTTTTAAAGCATTCAACAATGATTTTCCGGATTCATAAATGTCTATATCTAGCTCTATGTTTTGATACAAACCTGCACTATCCATAATAATCTTCTCTAACTTGGAACTATGTAATTGCTCGTCATCACAAATGCAGATTCTAATCATTCCTCTAAACTCCCTTTTTAAATAAACATATTATTTTGAAAATAATACCTTATTAGTAATAATTCAATAAAGAAGATCAGTAGTCCTTGTAAATAAAAAAGACGACCGAAGTCGTCTAGTAAATGCTTATTAATCGATTTCATAGCCAACGGTAAATCTTGAACCGCACAACTCATACCCGATCTGAGTGTATAGCCTAATAGCTTTCTTATTATCACCATGCGTGCCCAAAGTGGCGGTTGTTTTTCCCTGCTGTTTTAGATAGTTCAGAGCGGTGCAGATGATGTTACGAGCGACACCTTTTTTCTGCCATTCAGGAATGACGAATACATTCTCCGTTGCACTCCTCTCGTCCGTGATTCTCCAGGTTGAGGTGTTGCCGATCAATTGATCGCCATGAAACGCGCAGAAATTAACGATTTCGGGAGATCCCTGCATCCACCCCAAATGGTTCAGACTCCACGCCACACCGTCAAAGGCTGCGAGTTCAGCATGACGATATTGTTCCTGAGCTTCACTATTGTTCAGTGCAGTTGGCTTCACCAGAACCCCTTTTGATAAAGGATACTTAGGAATCTCCCTACTCAAGTCAAATTTATACACGACAATCGTATCGCAAATCGTAAATCCACGCGCTAGACAGAAGCTCAACTCTTCGAGATCATCTGTGTCGAGATATTGAGCCATGATAATGCGCTTCTCTTGATACCCAGCTTTAATTTCTCTGGCCCGTCCGATTAATGCTTCAATCAGTGCGGCTTTGATACCTTCATCCTCGGCGTTCTCTGCAAATATAATTTCGTAATTAAGATATCTGTTGAATTTTGGGTCTTCATCATGTCCAACCGCATGAAAAGTATCATGCTCCATCAGATGAGCAACGGCCAGAACCTCTCCGTCGCCACTCACTGCACAGAACATATTTCGCTTATCTAGATCTCCATGGTACAGATATAGCATTTTTAGAACAAAGTCCATGCTTTCAATTTGCTCCGCATCTTCATCCTTCGGATTTCGGATTACAAAGTCCCTCATGAATAAACATCGTCTCCAATCTTTTATGGCGCTGCAAATCATTTCTTAGTTAAATAATGGATGAGGCAGGCCATGCTCAGCAAGGGAGAGTTTAGTTATAGTCATTGTTGCGAGGGATATTGTGAACATAAGCGTCGGCAGGATAGCCACAGCTTGAGCTTTTTATTCAATCTTACTAGTCCCCAATAGTTCTAATAATCGTGTCATACGGATCTAATTCCAAGGTTTGCTGTCCATATTCCGTATGAATCGTAGTTTTTTGAAGCTGATCGCTATTGTTAATGACCACGAGTATTTTGCTTTCTGGATAATAAGCACACTCTGTATATAAGTTGTCCGTAATGTACTTGATCTCCGTGAACTCATTACCCGCCAAACGAATCAAATTCAGCAGCAATCTTGTATTCTCAAAGCTGAATTGGAAAGATGGAAGGTAGATCCCCTTTCCTTTACCGAAAGCATGGGTGGACAGTGTTATTAGACCATCCGTTTCAGTCACAACCGCTGCTGCTCCATCAGTAAGATAAATGTTATTTTTGGGTGTTATGCTAGCCCCAATAGGTACTACACCAAGCTCATCCTTCACTTCATATGTCCATTTTCCATGCGCTACTCTGGAGCCTGTATCCTCATCTACACCGAGCACATGTGCCATTCTGAAAAAGCTGTCATACCCTTCAAGCGCTGAAGGTTGATTCACGCCTATAAAAGTACCACCTTCATACACCCACTTTGTCAGTAAGTCCACACACTTGTTGTCCCTCCAGCGTTCTCCACCACTCCATGCTGAGCCAGCAGATCCGGCATTGATCACTACATCACAATCTTTTAATATTCCCTGACGGATATCCTCAAAATCAATGAACTGTACTTCAATCGGCAATCCGGATAAAGCCTCGTTGATATGAATCAAATCATGCATATACGTTTCGTGGAAATGCCCAGACAAGGTCCACGATCTCAATTTGCCCCAAGCGTGCAGAATGGCTACCTTCGTCTTAATATGATACGGTTTGCCTTTATGATGCAGCTCTTTAATTACTCTGAACTCATCCGCAATCTTTTCGATATAATCACAAAAATCCGGATAAGGCTCTACAAGATGCAAATATCCACCCAATCCAATTCGATCTATAGGCTCTCTGAGTAGAGCACGCCGAATATTGATCCAATATTTTTTGGCATCTAGTGTAGGGTTCCCTCCCTCCATAAAGGTAGGCAGACCACCTAAACCAACCGGAAACAAGTAGGGATGCAGCCGAATCTCATGGGTATCTACTTTTACACCTGAACACATTCTTGCCTCGAACCCTGAGAACACACATTTAATCATCCCGTCGAAGCCAAACTCCTCGAAACGATCATTGTAAGGCTCCATGCCAACCCAACTGTCATCATAGAAGACATATGCCAGCTTGTCGTGCCCATGCACAATATCAATTAATTTCTTACTAAATTCGATGACAAAATCATTGATAAATGCCATCCAGTCCAGTTTGCGCTGCTGCGCCGGGATATGACTGACACGATATTTTCCACCATTCACAAAATCCTCGGCCGTGAGCGAATACCCATATTTTTGAGCAAACAGATCAAGCGCTCTTGAGCTTACCGTAAAATCATATGAACCCCAGTCCGAGAACAAATGGCGATTGCGCTCATTGCTGCCCCAGATCCAGGCGAAATTATAAAATAGGGACGTAAACCGAACCACCGTTGTTTCCTTATGCTTACGGCACCAATCTTCAATCCAATGGAGCAAATACTTTTGCGTTTCAACATAGATGGGATCAATCTGCATTAGATGTTCTTTTTCCCAGTGATTCGTGGTGTGATTGTACATGGAGATCTCTTCCCAAATCCGGTAAACCATGAAGCTGACTGTGTATTTATGCCAAGGCGCAATTCCAGTAATGACTACATTTCCTGATTCCCGCTCATAATTCCACTGTTCTTTTGGAACCTCTTCACCAGTAGTTCGGTCAAAAACCTGCCAGTACTTAAACGCCTCTTTGGAATCATTTACTCGGAATTGCTCAGCGAAAAAGTCTTCCATCAAATAGATGGATAAATAATCTTCGACCGCTACCTTCGGATTAGTAATTAAAAAGCTCTGCTGTAGCTTATCAGGGTTCTGGGATGCCCATTCGTTATGATCTCTGATGATACAGATTGTAGAATAAATGCCGTATCCTGCGTTGATAATCTCATCGGACAACTGTGTACCGTCACTGTCACGGATGACATCGGCACCCCACCGTTCAGCTAACTCTAAGGTCAGTGCCTCATAACCGGATTCGCCCGGTAGTGTAAAGGCCCCCGTTGTTTGCTTGGACAACTTGGATCCCTCCTATTTGAGCATATCGGACAGAAAAGAGAGTGCTAAGCCTTGACCCCAGCCTTGAATCCAGTCTTTTGGAATATTGCGATAGCCTTCCCGGTCCTTCATAACCGCTGTTCCGCCCGATACTCCCAGTACACGTCCATCCTCGCTGATATTGCTTAGGATACCCTTCAGCGCCTTTTGCACATATTTGGTATGCAGCGGATTGCCGTTATTGATCATTGCAGCCGCTATCCCGCAAGAGGCAGATACTTCTTCATAAGATTCTTCGTCATCAAGCACTGTCCGCCACAAGCCGTTCTCCGTTTGCACAAGCTTGAGTGCCGCCAATTGATCGCGCAGCGAACACTCCACGTCCATACACGCCGGATACAAATACCATTCTTTCAAAAGCTTTTTGACTTGCGACATGGTATATGCGCCCCAAGCATTTGCTCTGCCCCAATATAGTCCGGACATATGATCCTGCTTCACATTATTGTAGCCATGGTACCAGAGGCCGCTGCTAGGGTCTTGCAGGTATTTGATATGCCAGTAATATTGATTCAGGGCATCCTGGATCATTTCCTGATCGTTTAATTTACTTCCAACACGGAGCAGAAAAAATGCCGCCATAAACAACGTATCTGCCCATGCCTGCTCTGGAAAATCATTAGAGACGGATACGGTATGCTGCAGCACATGATCTCCGAATCTGAGCGCATGGTTCTGCAGATAATCCACCTTGCTCATTACAATATCCCAATATTTCTGATTGCCTGTTTCTTCATACAAGGTAATCAGCATATGCCCCATGGCACAGGTATTTACCGTCCAGTCCGGCAGGCCCAGCTCAATATATTCATCTGCCCACTGGACAAGCATATCCAAATACTCTTTATTGCCTGTCGTTTTATAAGCTCTTGTTAGCCCATAATAAGCCACACCACAAGGCCAGTCCCATGTTAAATCCATCGTCATTGTTTTTCTAACGACTTTGTCGATGACGCTTAGAATCTCTTCTCTGTCATAAGTTAATTGAAGCATCTTGATTCTCCTCTCTTTCGCACACGCCCCCATTGGCGCTGAGAGCTGTCCGTCCTATGTAAACGCTTTACTAACTCTATTGTAAGGAGTAAAATGGTCTGATTCTAAGCATATTCATAACTAAACTGTGCAATTTCAACCATAAACTAGTGGTTCTTATATTTCGGGATTGGCCGTGACTACAGAGAATGTTTGGACTTCCGGCCGCTGTTGTCTGCAGATTTCTTGATTTTATACCGCTCTTCGCGGTGGAAATCTGCAGACAAAGGCGGACGCTAACGCTCCTACAGTTCCAAACTTCTCCTCCGCCACTTTTATCCCAAATTGTATAATATCAAGTTCTCTTTATATAGTTGAATTTGATATAACGTTAACCTATAATCTACTCAACCTACGTAATAAGAATGGGAGTATTGAGAATATGCCCAGAAAAAAGAAGCCCGTCATTGAATACCGCCACTACAGCTTGCCGATAAACTTTCCTATTTTACTGCTAAGCGGTGAACGTTGGAAGATTTCCGATATCAAAAGTGAACATCTCCATTTCCATAACCATTTAGAGATTGGCATTTGTCATTCGGATAGCGGCATCATGGAGATCAAAGGTGAATCCGTACCCTTTAAAGCCGGAGATGTGACCTTCATCCCTAGGTATCTGCCTCATACCACGTATAGTTCGCCAAATGAAGCTAGTCTTTGGTCTTATATCTTTTTTTCACCTGAGGAGCTCTTTCAGCATTCATTCAAAAGCGCTTATAGTGACTTCGAGCCAAATTTATGGGCGATCAAGGGAATGAATTGTATTTTGAACAAGGAGGAACATCCCAAGGTTTATACACTTGCGACATCGGTCGTAGAGGAATTGAAGCAAAAAAATAATTTCTATCAGGAAAGTGCCTACGGCTTATTGTTATCCCTTTATATAGAACTGCTTAGAATTCATTCCCGGAATAAACCCTTAGTAGAGCAAGAAACAGACCATAACCTGAAAGGTGATTTTGTCATCTCTCCAGTTCTGGAATACATCACCAAAAACTATATGATACCTATTACCATCAATGACCTAGCTGATCTGTGCCATCTAAGCACCACTCATTTTCGCAGAAAATTCCATGAGATCATGGGGACCGCACCTCTAGATTTCCTAAACAGCACCCGCATTGAAGAGGCCTGCAAGCAGTTAAAAAGCACGGATGCTTCCATCCTCTCCATCTCTGAACGAGTCGGCTTTCAATCCATTTCCAGCTTCAATCGATGCTTCTCTAAGCTTATGGGCGAATCTCCCAAACAATGGCGTAAAGCCGTACATTCCGAAGCCCAATCTGCAAAAGCATCTATATTGGAGTTTACGGGGTGGGTATAGGGAAAGGGAGTCCCTGTTTACCTCACTTCACAAAATCTACTTAACACATGAATGATTTGCTCCTTGCTCATAGGGGCATCGTGCCCTGGGATATACGTAGTGAATGAAAGATTTTTTAAAAACTCAACATATTCCTTCATTTTTATGGGATCAATCTTACCTTCTCCATGATAATAATCTCCACTATGTGCATCACCTGCAAATAAAACCTCCGTTTCTTTAACATATACAACACAAGAGTCTGCTTCATGTGGCCCTCCTACCTTGAGAATTTGGCAAGTGATGCCCCCTAAATCCAATGTTAAAGAATCCTTGAAAATAATCGATCCTGTGCTGACCGAAATCTTATCGAACGTATCATATTCTTTTTTCATACAGTTATAGGCGAATTCTATTTCTTCTTTTGTCTCTAGACGTTTTATAACGGACTCTTCATCCCATTTCCACGCTTTCAATCGCTTTAGTACCTCATTCGTTGCTGATGATACTACGGTTTCCCCCTCAAAAGCATGTATACCAAAGGTATGATCCCAATGCCAGTGCGTAATCAAAGCATATTTGGGACGTGGTAGATTGTGATCATCCAAACCCTTTATAAAGGCATCAAAATGCGATTTTGAATTCCCACAATCAATCATAATTGAAAAGTTCTCACCTACAACATATCCCAAAATAGGTCTGTCTGTTTCCCTAACATTTTCTAAGTAATAAATAGATTCATTTATTTTTTTCAGTTCCATAAGATTGTTTTCTCTCCTTTAGAATAACGGGTCATTTTGTAATTTAATAATGGATCCGCAAGACTTATTGAGCAAGGGAGAGTTTAGTTTTAGGTGTTCTCACCAAGAGCATAGTCAATCTTACTCAAAAAAAATCAAAAGGGAGTCCTCCGGTAGCCACTTTTTATGACTATCGGGAGACTCCCTCAATGAAGTATCTGTTATAAGATTATTTAAATTTCTTTACAGTCGTCGATTTAACTTGAAATGCTCCATTTTTGTAAGCAAGAACAGCGGTTTCTTCGCCTTTAATTACGGAAGTAGCTTCACCATGAATCGTTCTTTTTGCTACAATCTCATAGACTCCGTTTTTATCTACATCAGTGACTTTCATTGAGTTGTAGAGCGAGCGTTTGCCATTCACTTTCACGTACTCATTAAGAAGAACTTTCACACCACTATCTTTGAAGGATACTACGTAAGCATTAGTGCTGCCGTTGTTACCGCCAGAGTATACAGTAATCATCACATCTTTAGATTTATCTCCGTTAAAATCGCCAACGAAGTTGATCTTTGGTTGGTAACCCGAGAAGTTTTTGATATTACTGTTAATCACTTTTTTAGTTTTTCCTTCTAGAACGACGATGTTGATATCTGTAACCAATCCACCATTAGCGGCATCCTTGTTACCAATCAGTAAAACATTATCCGCAACACCATTACCAGTTACATCCACTTGTTGTTTCGCAAGCAGGATTGTTTTTGCTGTTGTTGTAATTCCCTTAAGCTCAAAACGTTTGCCAACGGTGTAATCACTTGTTGTAGTTGTTGGAGTAGTCGCTGGCTTGCTATCGGACTTAATGGTTTCTGTACCTACAACCTTGAAGGCACCGTCTTTGAATGTGAATGTTGTTTTTTCCTCACCTAGAACTATAGCTTCAGCGTCACCGCGAATTTTTCTAGTCCCCACCAGATCATATACACCATCTTTATTAAGATCTACTTGCTCTAAAGTGTTGAAAAATGCTGGTTTACCATCCACAACAGGTTTTACACTCAAAAGTGGTTGTACCTTATCACCTGTGAAAGACAATATGTAGGCATCTGTCGTACCATTGTTACCACCAGAGAATGCTGTAAACATTACATCATTTGCTTTGTCCCCGTTGAAATCACCAATCCATTGAATTTCTGGTTTAAAGCCATCGAAACCGCTGATTTTTGCATCTTTTAATGTATTTGTTTTGCCATCTACAACAACCAGGTTGATGTTGCTTACATAACCAAGCTCATCTGCTTTGTCACCGATCAGATAGATTTTATCTTGGACACCGTCTTTATTAACATCGTTAACTTGTTTTCTGATAAGAACAGTCTTATCTGTTGTGTTAACACCTTGCAATGCGAAAGGTTGGCCAACAGTCAGTTCACCAAGTGCAGGTTGTTTAAATGGGTCTTCTTTAGTAGTTTCTGTTTTGCTAACTTGGAATTCGCCGTTTTTGTACGCAAACCATACTTTTTCATAGCCTTTTACCTCGGCATTAGTATCACCATAGAGGGTTCTGATTCCAAGTAGGTCACTTACACCATCATTCTCTACGTCAACCGCTTCTAATGTTTTGAACAATGCCCGCTCACCTTTGATCTTCAAGTCCCCGCCCAGAATAATGGAAGGTGTTTCGTTCTTGAAGGTTACGATTCTAGCATTGGTAGACCCTTTGTTACCACCTGAGTAAGCGGTAATCATCACATCAAGTGCATGGTCATTATTGAAATCACTCACATAGCTGATTTTCGCGTTCAAACCACCAAAGTCTTTAATCCCTGCGTTTAACACTTTGTTTGTTTTGCCGTTTACAACGATGAGATTAATGTTGTCGAAGTCAGGAGATTCATTTTTGTCGCCAATGAGATATAAAGTGTCCTTCACGCCATCCAAATCAAGATCAACCGTGCTCGTTGCTATCAATACTGTATTGGCGTTCGTTTTAACACCAGCTAGTGTAAATTTTTGTCCAACTTGATTAGTGGATGATGCTACGGTTGAACTGGTTGGCGTTGTCACAGGATTGGCCATTGCTTGAGATGAGAAAGATGCGACTGCTGCTACACATAATGCAACGGATAATGTTTTCTTAATTTTCATTGTGTTTCCTCCGATGGTTTATAAAGGTTGGTGTCGAATACAATCTCATTATATTCCTAGAAACATAGGACAGAGTGACGGTAAGGTAACATTATCCTATTGAAATAAAACAATAACTAAATAAAATATCCAAATCAGAGGAACTTCAAGCACTAAATAATGCCAATTTCTTTCGGGGATAGCGGTCGCAAAATTAATAGAAACGCTTTCATTGGCTATACCATGGGATTTGAACAACCCTACTTTTTTTTAATAGTTTGATAACAATTCTGTAAAATCAGTTTGATTCAAATGACGCGCAAACCTATTCAAAGGCTACAACTCTTGGAACTCCTCCAACAAGACGACCTCTTCTCCTTGTTCTTGTCTGATTCTAATATTTTCTTTTCCCCAAGAACACATAACGTCAACGATCTTATTGGCTGTAACGCCATATTCCGTGAGGCTATATTCGACTTTTGGCGGCATCTGCTGGTAAACGAATCTTTTGACAAGTCCATCTCTCTCAAGTTCACGAAGCTGCTGGATCAGAACCTTTTGTGAAATACCCTGTATATTACGCTGTAATTCACTTGTTCTTTTGGCACCGGACATCAATAAGCAAATGATCAAAGCTTTCCACTTTCCGCCGATGATTTCTAGTGTTGCCTCTATTCCTAGATTATATTGTTTCATAGAATAACACCTCGTTCATACGGATCTAATTAAACTTACCCAAAACTTCATTTTTGCATATATTTTTTCGTGAGTCTAGTACGTACTTCAAAGTAACCATCTTACTTTATTGTGTGTATTTTCTTTTTTTAAAACCTGCAAGATAATGATGATATTCATAAAAATAAGGCACAGCATTTTGAAGAAATACGCTTAATATAGGCCTGGAATGGAGATTCATTATGAAAACACTGGTGATTGTGGCACATCCCAACCTTGAGAATTCGAGGGTCAATCAACGCTGGAAAGAAGAGCTACTACAATATCCAAATGATATTACCATTCATGAGATTTATAAAGAGTATCCTGACTGGAATATTGATGTTCCTAGAGAGCAAAATCTAATGGAAGCCTATGACTATGTGATCTTTCAATTCCCTTTGTATTGGTATAGTTATCCGCCTCTATTAAAAAAATGGTTTGACGATGTGTTCGCTTACGGATGGGCTTATGGATCAAACGGTGACAAGCTTAACGGGAAAAAGTTAGGGCTTGCTATATCCATAGGCGATAAAAAAGAAAATTATCAACCTGAGGGCTCTGTTTCTTTTACCGTAGACGAAGTAATTGCACCCTTTAAAGCCAGTGCCAAACATGTAGGTGCAGAAGCATTACCGTACTTTGCTGTTTTTGGAGCTTCATTTCAAGCCAGCGATGAAGAAATTAATACTAGTGCAAAAGAATATATCAACTATATCTTTAAGTACCATATTTGATACAAAAAGGGCTATCCCAAGTCTTGATAAAAGACTTTAAGGATAGCCCGCTATTAAAAAATCTAAAGCGTTTCTGTAGTGAGTGTAAATCCTTCGATCACGGCATCTTCGTCAACCTCAATCAAGATACAACGTCTACCTTGATAATTCACTTGCTTCACATATTTCAAATCCTGCGGACTGACCGAAATCGTAGCTACCTTTGTTTCGATCTTTATCGATTTTGTAGTGAATTTCGGCATCACACTACTTGCCTTCATTTCATAGTGCTTGTCGTCTACGATGGTTTCAAACGCACGTTCCACTTTTTCCATCGTCACGTCTTCAACGCCACTTACCTTCAGCACACGTTCTACATCTCTATAGTCGAGCTTAGGAGGTTCTTCTTCATCTTGGTTGGTTTCAATGACCTGGTGGATTTCCTCGTACAGCTGAGCAATGGTGGTCGCGTCAAGTTGTTCGCCCGCCACTTCCTTCACGATGTCTTCGAAAATAGCTCTCTCTTCCAGTGCCGTCACGGATCTTTCGGCGTTCAAGACCTGCTCGATGAAATGCGGATCTGGAAAGTTGGATTTTCCCGTACAATACAGAATGCGGTTCACATCGGAATAATTATCCGTCACGCTCGGGTAAAAGAAGCCCTGCTCCGGTGTACTTAACTTAACAATCGGATCTACAATGACGTTGTACTTGAATTCCCTTTCCACATAATCAAATAAGAGAGCTTTCCGTTGTTTCTCCGTGGAATTCACGCTGCATAGAATAAACGGATGCGCGAACATTTCATTTTTCTCACTTTCCTCGGCTTCATCGTTTCTATCTTTGGTCGGGCGGTAATACTGTCCGCGAACGAAAGTAATCACCGTATCGCGTTCATAATGAGTATCCGCCATCATTCTGTCCACCAACAGCAGCATCAGGTCCTGCCATTCATCTGGATCCCCTGTCACCAAAGCTTGGTGAAGCATCACCTGCGCTGGTTCCTCCGCTTCCGCCTGAAACTTCAACTCGAACAATTTCTGATCCAGTTCGCCGGTCAAGAGCTTTTTGAAATTGCCCATATACAGCTCCTGCTTCTCTCTATCCACCATTCCAAACGGCAGGCGCTCCCAATGATAGATCTCGTTACTTTCCTTCATAATATACACGTTGAGAATATCGTAAATATTCATTAAATCGTGATCCAGCTTAAATTGCTTGCGTATATGCGCGACTTCTTTCTTTATCATGATTCGTTAGACAACTCCTAGGAAGATAAATTGGTCTTTTCAGTATAAAGGATAAAAAAAACCTTCGCTATATTAGTTGAACTTAAAATTTTTCTATTAAGGTAAGTGCGTGACTGCGGTGAATGTTTGGACTTCCGGCCGCTGTTGTCACCAGATTTCTTGATTATTACCATGTTTCATGGTTGAAATCCGGTGACAAAGGCGGTCACTACGTTCCTACAGTTCCAAACTTCCCCTCCATCACTTTTCCTTTTCAGAATACTTTTAGTTCAACTTATATAGAAGGTTTTTTACGTGTTGCTTCTAATCAATTAATCGCATGCTCTAATGCATAGTCTTCAAGCGGAATATCTACCTGTTGATCCATGGCTAGCTTGGCTAACTGCTCACCAAGAAAGGGTCCCATCGTTAATCCGGATGACCCTAGTCCATTAGCAACAATTAGTTTATTCCATCCTTGAACCCTGCCCAACACGGGCAGAAAATCTGCTGTAAATGGACGGAACCCTACTCTTATTTCATTTAGGCTACAATCTGCAAGACCGGAAGCCATTTGAAGACCTTTATTTAAAATTTCTTGCATTCCACCTGCGGTTACAGCAGTATCATAACCTACGACATCATTTTCGTGAGTAGCACCTACCACGATATTTTGATCCGCAAATGCGAGTATATATTGATCTGTAGGCGGCATTACCACAGGCCATTGCTCTGTACTCGCTTGTTGAGCAAGCTTCAAGTGCATAATTTGAGCCTTCTGATAACGCACCTGGAGCATGATCCCGAGCGGATGAAGCAAAGCGTTAGACCAGGCCCCTGCACACACAATCACTTCATCTGCTGTGAATGTCTGTTCTCCTACGCTAACCCCTTTAATTTCATGATCATCATGCTCAAGAATAGCATCTCCCTCAATCATTTGCGCACCGTTACGCTGTGCCGCCCTTAGCAAAGCATCACGTAATTCACGTCCGTCCACTCTTGCTGCACCCCATACATGAAGCGCATGATAACCTTCCGATAATAATGGAAACTTCTCTTGTGCTTCAAGATCCGTCAGCATCGTAAGCTCACCAATTTCAGGGGCGTCCTCTCTACGAAGCTCCGCTCTTTCTTTCATCGCGAGTAACTTTTTCAAATCCTCATGAATACATATCGCTCCAACTTTTGCGTATCCAGTCTCGGTTTCTCCAGCCTCTTCCAACTCTTGAATAAGTGCCGGATAAAAGCTTGCTCCCGCCTTAGCAAGACGATACCATGCTTTGTTTCTGCGTTGAGACAACCATGGACAAATAATCCCTGCTGCTGCATCTGTTGCTTGTCCAACATCTTTACGATCTATAATGATGACTTCAGCACCTAACTTGCTTAACTGATAAGCTGCTGAAGCCCCTAATATCCCTGCACCAATTACAATAACCTTGTTCATGTCCGAAGTCCCTTCAGTTATTCACTTTTAATCAATACATTAACACATCCACTATATATCAATGTAACAACCCGAATGATGATTCATTCACTACTTATCCATTGTATCTTAAATTTGACATTTATAATGAATTATCGTACTATAAACACCACTCAGTTAAAAGTACTTTAATTAGAGTACTAAAATAAAAGTGTTATTGAGAAGAAAGAAGGTATACAGTTGAAGTTTTCACAGTTTTTGAAGTCCAAAGGGGCCATTGGTTCTATTTTTATGGGTGTGTTCTATGCCATTGCTATGCTAGGTATTTTCTTACCAGGGTATACAGCACTTCCAGGGAACATGGATGATTTAAAAATTGCTATTGTCAACGATGATGCAGGTAAATATGGGGCTCAGATTTCAAGTCAGTTCTCGGAGAGCTTACCATTCAAAACGATAAAAACCGATGTATCGAATAAAAAGGCGATGGATGAATTAGAGCATAATAAGTTAGCTCTAGTTGTCCATATTCCAGAAGAATTTTCCGCCAACGTTCAAAGCGGTAAGGTATCCGCAAGTATTGATTTCACAGTCAACGAAGCCTCTGCCACCATGGTATCTTCAGCCATGTCTTCCGTTGTAGGAGAGATTAACAAACAATTAAGCGCGAACTTCTCAGAGCAAACCGCAAAAGGTGTGTTAATGAACTTTAACGTACCAGAAGAACAAGCTACCGCAATGGCTACACAAATTGAAAATAGTTATGTCGGGAATTATGTTGTCATCAATGATGTTCCAGACGGCATGCATAACAACATGCTACCTATGTTCTTAACTATGGCTGGTTATGTTGGGGCAATGATTGCCTCCATGCAATTAGTTGCTTCTTTTAAAGCGAACCGCGGGAAAGCAAGCAAGACAAAACTGTTTATGTTCGTTCAATTAACAGCTTTATTAATCGCTATATTATCAACAGTCGTTGCTTTAGCCATTGCATTCTCTATTGCAGATGTAGACCTATCCTTACTGTTACCAGTTGCTGCTCAGCAAATTCTAATGTATATGGCTGCATTTAACGTATGTGCGATTATGGTCTTCCTAGTTGGCGAAGGCGGTATGGTCTTAAATATTCCAATCCTGCTCATGCAAACCATCGCCAATGGTGCTACCATGCCTCGTGATATGATGTATACACCATACGATTGGTTCGGCCGCATCACACCGATGTATTATTCTGTACAAGCTTATTTGGCACAAATGTTTGGTTCCATCAGTCCAGCACCCTTCTTATGGGGATTAGCAGGCGTATTTGCCGGGGCTATGATGATTAACATTGTAATCGTCCGGTTTGTTCATAAACCTGTACCTCTGACTAAAGAAACTATACTGCCCGTTGAAATTAAAAATACAGCTGAAATAACCGCCTAGGTTTGGTAAGATAGAGTTTAGCCAACAATTAGGAGTGGGTTCTGTGATGTCAATTCAAATTTATATCTTAAGTAAGTTAATGGATGAAAATAATTATCCTTATAAATTAAAAAAAGAACTATCCACCCCTATTCCTTTTGATAAATTGCTCAATCTATCTGAAAGCAAGCTATATTATCACTTTGAATCTCTTTCGAAACAGGGCTTAGTTGAACAGGTAGAGATTATCAAAGAAGAACATCGCCCAGACAAACAGGTGTTTTCTATTACTGATGAAGGGCGCAAGCAACTCCCGCTCAAAATTTATCAGGTAATAGAAAATGCAGAATCGATTTCAGATATGATTGTCGCTCTTGTGAATCTTCGTTTTGTAGAGACTGACAAAGTGATCCCGATTATCGAGAAGAAAATTGAACAGTCACTGATAAAAAAAGATCATTTAAATCAAATTTACCATCAAATAGATATAGTTAGCTCCACTCGTGAAGTCGTAGATTTCATGGAAAGCTACTACGTTTCTCAACTAGAGCAATCTATTCACTGGTGGAAGGTTCTTTTAGAAAAGCTGAAAACGAAAACGATATAAAAAAGACGCTCAGGGAAATCCCCTCGCGTCTTCTTTGTGTGTATCTATGGGCATTTCTACCCTAAGTAGACCATCTTATTTTGAATCTACAACCGGAACGGAAGCTGGAGCTGCAACTACTCCTTCATTCTTCTGTAAATTCTCTTTCACTTCTTCAGTCCCTAAGGACTGCACAGGAGCACCGATGCTGAAACTGTCGATGATCTTCCCAAGTGTAGCTTTGTCAAAGTCTTCTTGAGCGTAAAGTTCAATGGTAAAGCCATCTTTTTCCCAAATCACAATTCCATTTGCAAAATAAACTTTAGTCCCGTTAATTACTTCTGTCTTCACTTCTTCTGTAGTGCTGATCCCATTGTCGCCGCCCTTGGAGATTAGGAAATTAACAGCTTTATCCCCGGAGTTATACTGCACTTCAACCATGCTGGTCCCCTGAAGAACAACATTCACAAACTCATAGTCTGCCATCCAGGTTGGTGCCGGGAAGTTCATTCCAAGCTCCGCACGTGCTTCATCCAGGGTCAACTTGGCCGCAACCGGCAATTCAATGGCAACATTCTCCCCGCCTTTCCCCTCTTCAGATGGAGTCATTGACTGTGCAGCTGAAGGGATTTCCTTATCGTATTGCGTGATTTCGAGATTTCCTACTTCAAACTTTGCCATGATCGATTGGAACATATCCTGTGCATAGGAGGTTGCAGAGAATGCGCCACCTAGACAAATTACTGCACTACCAATCACTATTACATTTCTCCAGCTACTTTTTTTCATCGTTATCCCGTCCTTTTTCTCTGATTTGAGTTCAAGAGCTCCATGGTCCAACTTGTATACTAAACGGTTATAAATTCTTTCTTTGGCGGCAGTGTTATCCTGTTCAACATTCTCAAGCAGTTCTATAGTTTTGCTGAATTTTGTGAGATCATCATTTTTCTTATTCATGGTTGAATCCTCCTGCTTTTAAGGAAATATGCAGTTTCTTCAGACTTCTATGCAATACGACACCAATATTGGACTCACTGACGCCCATGATCTGTGCGACTTCGGAATTTTTCAGTCCAGCCCCATATTTCATTGCAATGATATTACGTTCCTTCTCACGTAGCTTGGAGAGCGCCTTGAACAGTGCTTGATTATTATCCTCACGAATCGCCAGTTCCTCCGGAGACGGCTTGGGAAATATGAGCTCCAGCAAAGAATCTAGTGAGGTGTAGCTTCTTTTCTTCTGCCCCCGGAAGTAATCCGTCACAGCGTTCCTTACAATGGCAAACAGCCAAACCTCAAAATTCGATTTTTCTTCTGAAAAGCTGTAATACTTGCACATCACCGTCTCAAATACCTGACTGCAAATGTCCTCTGACACGTGATGGTTATTAATACGATAACTAATATATTTGTAAACACGTTTGTAGTACGTATCGTACATCCGGGTAAATTCCTCTTTTGACATCATGGCACCACGTGATCTTTCGATATTCTTGTAACGGTCCGCAGTACCCTGGATAACTTCCATCTTCACCCTCCTTCCACCTCACCTTCATCGAAAAGCTAAACAAATTGCGCAATTTGTTGTGAAGAAACTTACATAAGTTAATACGTAGAAAAGCCCAAACCATTAACAAATGTTTTGATAATTGTGGGATGGTGGGAAAAGGGTGAAAGATCACAATCCGTAAAAGCGGCGATACTTGAGTTGCGGGGTGGATATATGTGAGGGAGAGAAGGGAAGAAGCTCAGCGCTACAATTCAATAATTTCAAATTATGTACTTCAAGACTTTTAGAATCTATACAAAACACTTGTACATCCAGTGCATCTATAAGCTTTTCCATGTGATCTCTTTCTATATAACTGTTATCATAACATGTTCATTCCAAGTACCGTCTATTAACAGGATGTTTTGTATTTGCCCAATTTAAAAATCCTGCCATTATCCAGCGGGATGCTTGATAAACGGCAGGACAATAACCTTACTTCATTTTCACTAACTTTAAATATTCCGAACTTCCACAACCTTTCCTAAATCCACAAACTGCTCATGATCGACCTTCACCTTCACTCTGCCCTTTCGGCGTTTCTCACGCCATTCACGAAGATCTTCCTCCGTTTCTAAGCGAAGCTCCGCGATTTCCAGCGCTCGGTCTAGGACATATTTGCTTGTGTAAAGGACCGTATTTATTCCCTGTCCCCCTAAAGCAATGTGAGGCTTTAAAGGTATCCATTCCTCGACTGTAAATCTAACATAATCTTTCTCTTCCTTATGAGGCTCAGGGACGATCTCCTTTATTTCCTTCCGTTTCACCACTTCCCAATCTACCACTTTACCCACCCAATGAATCCCTGTCTTTGCAGGATCGATGAATTTCCTTCTGGATTGGCACATCGCTACATATTCGATTTGGGTTATTATCTTCTGGCTTGCAAGGTTCTCCACAGGTACATGGTAAAAAGAATGCTTCCTGGCCACCTCCACTTGTTTGGGGCCACGAACAGAGCCGACAAGAACATTTTTACCCGCGAGTTGGTTGGCATAGTATTCTTTCGTACCGCGTGGACGGGTGGAACGCTCGTAAGCTTTTTCCGGACTATCCTGAATAATCTCATCTAAGAATTGCTCCACCAAGCTTGTAGAATTCGGTAGGAATGGCAAAGCGCCAATATTCAATAGCTCGATGCTTTTGTAGAATTGGTGGGTCTTATACCGCTCCTCATCCGGGTAGGGAAATAACACATAGGCACCGAACATGCTTCGTTCGTATTCCCCCGAATCTTTCTCCTGATACACTATGGCGTCCCGATAGCGGTGCATCGTGTTGATGTCATCCTCTTCCGGTCCAGGTTGTCCATATTTCTGATGATAGGAAGTCCCCTCATAAGCAGGATTTAACCGGTACTTTGCATCGAAGACATACTTATACTCTTTGATTTTGCCAGCATCCTTCTTCTTCAGTGTCAGTACATTATCCGGACGCTGACTGAGCGTCGGGGTCCTATCCGAGCTAGGAATCGCATTATAATACAGGATGAACTGCTCTCCGTTAACTGGATTCTCGTACACCATCTTAGCGCTCTGCGAGCGGTCAAGCGTAACAAAAATACCATTTCGATTCACCTTAATAATATCCTGCTTCACCAGCTTATACTTCTGCCCCAGAAGCTGATTCAACTTGAGGAAACACCAGTATTCATAGAGCTGCGCGACATCCTTCATAGACAGGCGCAGCAGATCGCCTTGGATCGACAAGCCTTTGAGCAGCATGAGATAACAGCGATAGACTTCGCGGTATCCAGGGGCCATCTGCAGCACCAGTGTAACGGACATCTGCCTCAGTACTCCAACCTCACGCAAAAAATCCATCTTGAGCACCCGCTCTAGTTGAGTGAGCATGGTGTCTATCCTTTTTATTAGTAATGGATCTGGGGTTCGGTTTTTAATCTTCCAGCGACTCTTGAGCTCTTTCAACTTTCCATGAATACGTTCCAGCATCCAGCGGATGAACCGATTCTCATTAGTATCATAGGCGAGGCGTCTTCGTGTCTCGATTAAATGTGTAGCTGTGTAATTTCGGCTGCCGATGGTCAGGAATCCATGGTCCATGTCTTCTCTTAATCGTTCGGGATGCTTCGCGAGCTCGCGGATGTTCTCTCTTCCTGCCTTTTTGACCCGATTGGCGTCCACTAGTCGGCGATCCTGGAGCAGAGCATAATTAGGATTCTTGTTAATCCGCTCAACGGCATCCAGAAGCTGTCTAAATACATGCTGAAGTATAGTGAAAAACTCCGTCAAGCTCTGATGCTGCGTTTCCCGCAGGCCTGTTAATTGGTAGGTTTTACGCAAAAAATCAAAGGCCAAATTATAAATCTGCTCATTCACTTCATTTAAAATATTCTGGTAATCCAGCTTGTAATCCATTTTAGAGGGAAAGATCTCCATCTCTACCCGCAGCAAAGCCTGTCCTGAACTACGGATCTCCCACTCCGTCAAACCTACCTCATTCCCAAAGTTCAGCACACCCGCAAGAATAGACTCACCTAGGGGCTTAATCGCCTGCCGAAGCAGCACATTTTCATGATAAAAAGATAGGTTAGCAGCGGTCTTCTTCTGAATCACCAGCTCATACGACTGTGTCTCATAAAAACAAGGAAAAACTGACTCCCCCGGCTGCCAGTCCACCATCCCTTGGGCTTCAGGAGAAAAGACTTTAATCTGAACATTACCAAGCCGTTCGGAGCAAACAAGCCCTAGCTGCGCACTCACCCATTCCTGACCAGAAGAACGATGAAGCTGCAAGGTCTCCACCGTAGGATGATAAGGCCGTCCTTGAAGAAAAAGCGTAAAAAGCTCCGTTTCTACACGGAGCAATTCTACCGTCTGATTAAGAGAGCCAGTAAGAGGTAAATCCATCTTCCTCTAACCTCCTAAGCATAAAAGCCAATTTACGCGCACTTTGTGGATGTTTAGCCGTAGGTGGAGTTTGGCCAGCAGCCCATTTCAGGTAGAGTGGAGAAGCATCATTGTCCATAAGATCTTCAATATTTACCGTCACACCAGATCCGGTACCAAGAGCCTCTTTCATCAATTTCAATAATACCCGGCGAACCGAAGAATGACTTCCTTGAATACGTGGTAGTATCTTTTGCAGCAGTTGCCAGTCAAACGCTTCTTCCTCACTCATCAGCTTGTACCGTTCGTTATAGATCATATAGAAGCAAATCGCATCCCGTACCCGAAAACCTACATGAGCGTGGATATCCTCAAGCAAAGCATTGATCTTAACCAATCTCTCTGTCGTCCGTACAACAAGCTCTTTGTTTGTATCATAGGCATCCACTAGCTGCAAATAATCGGAACGCAGAAAAAGATGATTCAGTTCGGCAACGTCAGAGCTATCACTGGTCTCTACCTGCACATTGAAATCCGGATACTGCTGCAGATTAATATAATTGAATTCTAGTTTATTGGCTCGATCCAGTACCTTTTTGCTAAAAGGATGTGTCGTTTCGTCCATGTTCACAGTCCCGATTAAGAACACATTCTCCGGGATACCCAGGCTGCCAAACTTCACTTGATCCTCAGGTGTATCCAGCAGGGTAGAAGATATGAGATCCTGTGTCTGTATCTTCCCCTCCTGCCAGTCCTGTGTTTCCAGCACACTTAACAGATCACTGAAATAATGCTCTACCCGCGCCAAATTCATCTCATCCATACAGATAAAATATGGCTTATGTCCATTCTCCGGCTTCCGCGCCTCTACTAATACTTCCGTGAGCGGACCCGGTTTGAACCTGCCCGAAAGATCCTTGTATCCCAGCAGATCCGCAGGATCACTCCAATCCGGCCGCACTGGGATCAAGGTAAACTGGCCGTTATTCCCCGTTGCACCAAAAGCCTCTGCAAACAGCTTCACCAACCGAGTCTTCCCTGTACCCGATATCCCCGCTAGTATGACAAAAGGCTTTGTCTTTAGGGAGAGGTAAAAATTCTCGATAAGGTGCTCAGGGAAGAAGAAACCTTTGCGGCGGATGTGGGATTGGATTTGGTGGAGTAATGTTATAATCGTAGAATCTGTCGGTGGTAAAATAGGGATCACCTCATGTGCGTTCTCCGTATTGGAGGCAGCCTCATCTTGATCTAGAATGGTAAAATTAGGCCAAATGACCTCAGCAGTTAACGATTGAAGCACTTGAAGTCCTTGTCTTGAAAAGCGAAACAAATATCCTTGATTAACTCCGCCTCCAGAATGAAGCGGACCTTGGGTTAAGTTTACTTGCATAATTTGCTGATTAAACTGTTGTAGCATAATGGGCGGAATGAGTTCCACATACTCTGTTCGAACCAAACGACCATCCTCTTGCCAGTTCGTATTGGCCATAGAGCCTGGCTTGGGTGCTTCCACCGCAGCATCAGTTACCTGGCTTACATAACGAATAGCTTTATTTGAATAATGGAGGATGATATCTCCTTGTTTAACTTCCCTCATCATCTCCCAATGATATAGCTTTCGGCCTTGCGAATTCAGTAGGGGCGCCCACAGAATCCCCTCTTCCTTCTCCGCTTGAATAGTCGTTCCCTGATTCACCCACCATACATTAGGCTTCGACTTAAACGTTATAAACTCTAAACGGTATTCGAAAGGAACTCCTGTGGCAAAGAAATCTATGTATTCAGCTTGATCTTCAGGAACGACAACCTGAGGTCTCTTCGCATCATCTGCTTGTTGGTTCGTTCTCTCTTGCATAATGTAGGAATATGAATGCGAGAAGGTTTCAATTAACAAATTCTTCAACGTTTGATTTCCGTTATAGCGGAGTTGAAGGGCTTCCCGACCAGCAGATACTTGATCAATTTTAAATAATGTGGCTTCATAGTTCTGATCTTCATGCACCAGCTTAACTTTTCGCCCTTCACCTAAACTAGGCTGTTGACCTTGGTTAGCTTCTAAAAAATCCGGATGAAACTCAACTGGAATATGAGTGCCATCACGAAACATGGAAAAGTCCACCTTTTTCCGACCGATTAGGTTAGGGATCTCTGTATCCTTCCACCAGCTTCGTAGTTGTTTGATCATTTATGTTAACTCCCTTAGTACAATGATAGGTAACTCATAGGTACTTCTAGTTTTTTTGCTTTATTCTCTGTACGTGAAGCTTGCGAATCTCCGCATCGGTTATATTGGCCTGAAGCAAATGCTCATAAATCGTTTGTATTTGCGCCGGAGAGATAGAAGGTTCAGGAGTTACTGTTTTTAAACTGATCAGCTTCCTAGAGATAAACTCACTTAGTTCCACATCATAGACAACCAGTTCGTCCGAGTGGATTTTCCGAAGCTCCGGATCAATAATGAACCGACATCTCATCGTGAATGAAACCATAGAGATAAATTTCACTGCAGCTATACCTTGTATCAGGCTCTCGATGGCCTTAATATGTCCATAGTTTTGCTTCAGCGGATTATACATCTTGTAACGATTGCTCACTGACCATTGTTGATCCGTTCGCCCACCTTTAATTTCTCCATTATAGTTTTTCGTCTCAATGACAAATAAGCAATACGGGGAAATAACGATATGATCAATCTGGGTATACCCTGTTCGAGACTTGGGATTAGGGAGTAATAGATCGCTTAACGATTTACACTCCTTAGGTAACTGGTCGAGTTGAATATTGATTTTATGCTCACCTAACTCTCCAATTCGTGTGGAAGCAACCTTCGGTTTCGACTTAGGAGTTTGTGCCTTACGCACTGCCTGTGGTGGCTTAGTGTCGGATATTTTAAAGAGAGACAATAGCGCTTTAAACATAGCAAAACCTCGCCTGATATAGATTTACAATATGTATGGTTATTCGACAATATGGGAAGTTATCCCTTTATTCAAACCATGAATGGAGGTCTGCCCTCTTTTTGGATGAACAGCATCTAAAAAAACAAAAATTCCAAACATATATACACAAAAAGACTGTCGCAAGGACAGTCCGAAAATAAAGTATGCGTTTATCCCCTTTAGTTCCGATCCTTATATGCTTTTCCGGCAGCCACAGGACATGTCTTAGTCTGAGGGAACTGAAGGGGCAGTAAAGGCATTTGCAAGCTGCATGCCATCCTTCAGTCCTTGTAGATATAGACGTTCATAAAGAACGGCTTGCTTCGATTGAAGCCTATCCTCCCAGTACTCAAACTCTGGCATACGTGCAATGTCCATGGAGTCAAACAACGCTTGAAAAGCTTTGCGCTCTTCTTCAAAAACATGCCTAGGCTCGGATTGATGTTCAATCTGTGCGGTCACCTCATCCAATCGACCTTGAATCGTCTGTAAAAACCATGCAGGAAAGCTCAACATATCCCCTCCAAGATAGAAACTCAAACGAAACGACGCTGCATGTCCGTTTTTTTCTTGGTACATCCGATTAATCAGTTCGTCAACCTTACGACTCTGGGCCTGAACCTCTTCATTGCTGCTTAACGGAATTCCCTGCTCTAGTGATTGCTGTCCGAGTTCATTCAGCTTACGCTTTTCCTCCTCATATTTGCACATCAGATGTTGCATTGCACCCCCACCTTCCGGAAAAGCTATATCTGTAGACGATGTATGGAAATTTTAATGCGTTTATCGGTTTATTTCATTTTAATTCGATATCCGCATTAAAACAACACTTACCTCGCATACAATTTGGTTAAATTGTGAGGTGAGACCAAAATGAGGCATCGCAAAGAGCCCCCAGGTGACAAAAATATCATTGGAACCCGAGTTGTAGCTATTCGAAAAGCTAAGCGAATGAAGCAAAAGGATTTCCTTGCCAGGTTGCAAACCTTCGGCTTAGACATCAGTCCAACCAGTTTATCGCGCTTGGAGGGTCAATATAGACTCGTGCAGGATTATGAGGTGGTTGCCATTGCGAAAGCTCTGGATGTTTCTGTTGGGGAGCTGTTGGGGGAGGGTTAGTGAAGTGATGTTGATGGTGAACTCTACTGCTGAAAAAAGATTTGGCGATCAAGCGTAAGTACGTACGTATAACGTCCAAAAAGATGGAGAACTGAAGCAACTTCTGATTCTTACTTTGTATGCTTCAGTCGCTTACAGATGATTTCTATTGCTAGGTAGACATCAAATAATACCTTTCAATGAAGAGAAGGCAATCCCCCAATCCCATATAACTTCTCATTCGTTATTTCCGTTGTTCGTATTAATAAACTCCTGTTAAAAAACCGTAATTTCCCCAATTATTTCCTTTTTTATATCACGACTTTATAATAATCTGAATAATATCCTGATAGAAAGACAGGGGAAAGGCTTGATGGATAAGATTTTCACTTCTTCACTCATGCTTTTCTCCGATGTCTATCACGTCTTCATTCGATTTTAGTCACGAGTTTATTGTGGGGCTACAACTTTCGCACAAGAAACGCCACACTTTCCACACTTATTGGACAGTCCTGATGTGGCAGTATTCGCTTAATTGTTATAATAGCCCATACATCTTAGCCTTGGTTGATTCTTAAGCAAGAAGGAACTAAACTTATATATTTAATAATTCTAAGACATCTTGTGGTTTTTGATTGGCTTGAGCCAATAACACTTGAGATGCTTGAGCAATGATATTATTCTTAGTCATTCTCATCATTTCTTTCGCCATATCCACATCTCTTATCCTTGATTCCGCTGCCGTTAAATTAACTCCGTAATTCGAAACATTATTATGTATGTGTTCTAATGCATTTTGATAAGCACCGAACTTAGACCGCTCTGCTGAAACTATTTTTATTGCTTTATCAATTTTGGATATTGCTGATTCTGCACCCTGTATTGTTGAAAAGTCAATCCCATTAATGCCTAGGGCAGTTGTCCTCGCGTCTGATAAATTAACTATAAAGATATTACCTGCATTCGGACCTACTTCTAAATGTAATGTATTACTATTTTTAGCAGCATCAATGATTGTTAGATCAGATACCGTATAACTACTACCATTCATTTCTCGCTCAAACTTAAGTATGCCGTTATCATTTTTAGCAATTATACCAGCACTAATTTTGTCAAATTGATTATTAAGGATATTAATGAAATCGGAAGTAGTATATGAACCTGCGCCTAATGTAACTTGTTTTTTGATTGAACCATCAACGGTAAATTCCCAATCTTGACTATTTTCTATTGATATTCCGTTTGAAATATCAATATTGGTTAAGAGGTAACTCTTTGTACTTGGAGTCCAAACATCACCAGGATTAGCCAAACGTATAAATAATGGATTCAATGCATTGCCGGATACCAACTGTATGGCATTCTTAGAATTGCTTGAATTATGCTTCAATGAGAGCATGTAATGAGTATTACCCGGCCCTGCGCTCGTGTTTACGCCAATTGGACCAGTAAAAGACGCCGTAACTTGGGCTCCGACATTCGTGAGTTGTTTATTTAATTCAATAATAAACTCATCTCTGCTATAGGCCCCCTCAGTTAGCACAATCGTTTTGGATACTCCATTTTCTTTAAAATCAAGCGTATCGTTTACACCTGAAACCACGGTATAACCTATTGAAAAATCCGCCTCTCTTCCCCACACTTGATAATTCCCCAAAAAGTTATCTTCTTGAGCAAATATCTCATTAAATGCAGTTCCCTCGATTTCGATCATATGATTGCCTGGTATTGTGCTCGTAAGTAATGTTCTCATATGAGTATCATCCCACTTACTATACACATCAGTAAGTTTTACAGGTGCCCCTAATGCTGCAAGTTTGGAATTAATATCATTGTATATAGCAGTTGAAGAGCCGTTATACATCCCTGAGGCAATAGTAACAGAATAAGAATTCCCATCAACTTTCACCGTCAGCTCATCATTCACCCCGGCAATAATTTCAACCCCTGCAGCATTATGAATATTGTCACTATTTCCAATTAAAGTTGAACTAGTTAATGAAGAAATATTCTCACCTGTATATATTGTATAGGTTCCTGAATTGCTCGAACTGGCATTCAATAAGTTAATTCCGTTAAAATTTGTGTTATTTGCAATTTCATTTATCCCTTGCTTAATTTGTTGAACTTCTTTTTGAATATGACTTCTATCTGAATCAGTTAAAGTACCATTAGAAGCCTGTACAGCAAGTTCTCTTAACCTTAAAAGATTAGGGTCTTGTATTATCCCTAATGCCCCTTCAGCGGTTTGAATTAGTGAAATACCATCTTGAATATTTCTTCCAGCTTGAGCTAATCCACGAATCTGCGCTCTCATTTTTTCCGATATTGCCAATCCCGCTGCATCATCTGCCGCTTTATTAATAAATAATCCTGAAGACAACTTTTCTAATGAAGTTCCTATGGATTTGTTATTTTTATTTAATTTATTTAATGTATTTAATGCAGAGATGTTATGCGCAATTCTCATATTGTCACCACCCATAATATTACATCGGTATTTCGTATCCATTTTATTAGCACTAAATACCTATATTTTCTCTTTTTAGAAATCAGCAGTAATTTTGTTTGGTTTTTTCATGGTAGGATCCTTCTAACATCTCCATGCTTCAAAGCCAATGAAGAACTCTAAAGAGGAGCTTTGATTCACAAGATGAATTAACTGTTTAAACGTTCACAAAGACGACTGAATAGAAATCAGTTACAACTTACAAAAGCAACTTAAAAAGGGGTTTAGCCATTTGGCTAACCTCTTTGTTCAATATGAATAACCCCCTGTTAAAAACAGCCACAACCTGCAATCACCATTGTTCGCATAAATAAAGACACACTTGAATTTGATGATTCCCCCGTTTTTTTCACGAGTTTTTGGGGTTGCGACTTTCTTTCCATCAATACTATGCATTCTACATGAGTGGGGTAGACAGTGTGAACAAACTTTATACGATGAGCCCTCATCATTTGAGGAGATTCCTCAACCTGTGCAAGCATTAGACTATATATTAAATTATCAAAGCGTTTGGCATGCTCGTCTATATCATCCATATATACAATAGGTGCAAGGTATTTAATCAGATTGGATTGATCCTGCTCCAGCAAGCAGACAAAAGCCGCATTATGTTTATACTTCTCTATGTATTGTAGCTGCATTTTCACAGATACTAATTCCGTATTAAGTGCTTGAATTTGTCCAATTACTATTTCTATCAAATCAGCACGAATCAATTGATAGGGTTCATCTATAAAGACAAACTCCTGCATATGATGAATTAATCGGACAAGCTGTGGGCTTCCCCCCCCTTGTAATCCCTCCTTATGTTGACAGAAGAATCCGAAATTACACAAATAATCAAACGTGCCTTGACCAATCCTTCTCCAAACAGATCTTTACGAAGCCCTATCAAGAAAAAAAAGCGGAATTCAGCCCTATGCTGAATCCGCTTTTCATTACCCTTCACAATTTAATCAATAAGCCCCGACTTCTGCAGCAACCGCTGAATCAGAACTGCCACTTCCGCGCGGGTGACATTAGCCTTTGCCTCCAGCTTATTGTCACCACGGCCACTAATCAAGCCAGCTTTGGCCGCAAGCGCCAGACTGTCCTTAGCCCAAACACCTATGTTGCCTGCATCTGTAAATGCAGCCAGTACGATTGTCGCATCCACTGTGCCAGTCTGGTCCGCAAGGCCAGTTAACTTCATCGCTTTAGCGATAATGTTCATGGCCTGCTCGCGAGTGATTGGAGCATTCGGCTGGAATGTCCCGTCCTCAAAGCCGGTGATCAGACCGTACTCGGATGCCGTTTCAACTGCTCCTGCATACCAGCTATTCGCTGGTACATCCGCAAATGCTGTCTTCCCTTCCCCAAGCTTTAGTCCCAAACCGCGTACAATAATCGCCGCGAACTCTGCCCGGGTGATATCTGCATTCGGGTTAAAGGTCGTTTTGTTCACTCCATTAATCACCAGACGAGATCCCATATCGTTCACTGCGTCCTTCGCCCAATGATTCTCCACATCCGCAAACATCAGCGGATGCCAGATCACCGAATACGAACTATTCGTCACACTCTTAATAACTGCGTAGTATTTGCCGTCCTTCAGAACGAATCTGGTCGGCACATGGCGCACTGTGCCATCTGGCTCCACAACGACGCCAGTCGTAATCCGGTTCGGATCAATACCACCTGGAAGTGGCACTATCCGCTCTACGTAAGCATTGAACTGACTCACTTCAACTGTCGATGTACCGTAAGTAGCGGTAACAGTGAAATCTAGTGACGGTGCAACGATTGTAAAGCCACCTTTACTTGCAGCCCCTGCCACTACCTGGTTCATGGATGGCGAGGTCTCACTGATTGTAATCTTCAGTTTGATATCTCCCAGCTTCAAGCCATTTCCAAGTTTCTCAGCTAACGCACTGATGTTGATTTCGTCGGCTGGCAAAGTATAAGTACCTTTGCTTGTCTGAAACACTAGAGTAGCCGATGCGTTCTCCATGTTCTTAATTATTTGACCGTTTAGCTCAGCGACGATGATGTTGGAATCCAGCGTCACAGGAACGGTCACCACCGCCCCATTACCTTCCGCGTCCAGCTTCGCTTGGAGTTTAGCTGGGTCGATGACGATAATAGTTGTTGCCACGTTTCCTAAGGCCGTTGTTGTTGCTTTGCCCGCGTTCTCTTCTTTACCGTTAACGAGTACGATCACATTAGTAACGACTGTGTTCGCGTTACCGGGGGTTGTTCCGCTATTCGAGTTGCTTCCGGATCCTGGGCTGACCGGATCAGTACCAGGTGTTACGGTATCAGCTGCCACAGCTGCTGTTGCCCTACCGTATTTCACCACTTTGCCGTCAGCATCTACCTCTGCAATCCCAATCGTATCCCCATTGGCCGCAGGCACCAATCCCTCACTGCCTACAAGTGTGTATCCAGTCAGGACATCTCCCACATTGGGTACGACGATGCTACCAGCGCCAAAGTTCTTATAAAAGAGCTTATGTCCTTCAGCCAGCGCAGGTATAACGGTGATTTGTGTATAGCCGTTATTTGCAGAGCCACTTGGATCGATGGCGCTCACCTTCAGGCCACCCGCAGGGTTAAGCATATTAATTGTAAAGGTCAGCGTGGTAGCCGGTCCTGCCGGAACGGACCCGCTAGCTACCACACGTACCTTAACGATGTGCTCACCACTCAAATCCGGCAAGTTGGTTCCGTCGTACCGTACGTAAGGTCCGTCGTCCACAGAAAATTCCATACTTGTGTCCAGACCAACAATCGTATTGTTCAGATCATCAGCCGTGACTTCAGGCGCGGACGGGATGACCGCATTCGAGTCATGAACGATAACCTGAGCAGCAATAGAAGCGAATGCTGTTGCCGTTGCCTTTTCCCGAACATAATACGTGTCCGGCGCAAGGTCAGTAATCATTGTGTCTGTAGCTTCTGTCCAAAGACCAGTGCTGCCTATTTTGTATTCCATTTGGACTGTCAGATTCTGAATGGTGCCATTATTAGCCCCATTGTACGTCACATCCGTGACAGTCACACCTACCGGAGCCGCTGCACGAGATGGAATGCTTAACGTCTGTACCGCACTATCCGTAGTTGTTGAACCGTCACCTTTCTTAAGGATGCTCAGTGACGTTCCCAACCAGCTGCTATCAATTTCCAGCTTGCCATCTACTGGCACCGTAATCGCTGTATCGTTTACCATGTATGAGCCACTTGGCGTCAGGCCTGCCAACTGTTCAGTAGCATAGTCGATGACGGCCGCTGGCGTCGCTTCTGGCATTTTCGTGAATGCCGATACCGTCACTTGCACCGAAGCCGACGTAAATGCCGTCGCTGTTGCTTTCGTCCGCACATAATACGTTTCTGGAGTAAGCCCCGTCACGCTTGTACCAGGTACATCTGTCCATGCACCTGCTGTACCTTTTTTGTATTCCATCTCAGTAGTAACATTCGTTAATGTACCATCGTTTGTGTTCAATCCCGTTTCACCCGTTGCTGTTACACCAGTCGGCGCCACTGAACGGGACGGAATGCTTAGCGTCTGCGCCGCACTATCCGTTGTCGTCGAGCTGTTGCCTTTCTTCACGATGCTTAGCGATGTTCCTATCCAACTACTATTAATGTCCAGCTTACCATCTGCTGTCGCCGTAACCGCTGAACCATTTACCGTGTACAAGACACTTGGCGTCAAGCCTGTCAACTGCTCTGCCGCATAGTCAATGATGGCTGTCGGTGTTGCTTCCAGCGTTGGCACGAACGTAGCCACCGTCACGATCTTCGCTTCTGAGGCAAATGCTGTCAAAGTCGCTTTCGTCCGCACATAATATGTGTCCGGAATAAGTCCTGTCACGGTTGTGCCTGACACATCCGTCCATGCCCCTGCTGTGCCCTTCTTGTATTCCATCACGGTTGTTACGTTCGTCAATTTGCCATCGTTGGCATTTATCGCTGTTTCATCCGTCGCCGTTACACCAGTCGGCACCCCTGAACGGGACGGAATGCTTAACGTCTCCGCCGCACTATCCGTTGTCGTCGAGCCATTGCCTTTCTTCACAATACTCAGCGACGTTCCCAACCAACTGTTACCAATAGCTAATTTGCCATCTGCTGTCGCTGTTACCAAAGCTCCGTTTACTGTGTACGAGCTGTTTGGCGTGAGACCTGTCATTTGTTCGGCCGAATAATCAATAACAGCTGTCGGCGCCACTTCCGGTGTTGCTACAAAAGCAACCACCGCCACTTGCACTGAAGCTGACGCAAATTCCGTCGCCGTCGCTTTCGTCCGCACATGGTACATGTCTGGAGTCAGTCCCGTTACGGTTACACCCGTCGCATCTTTCCATGCACCTGCCGCACCCTTCTTGTATTCCATCTCCGTTGTCACGTTCGTCAATGTACCATTGTTAGCATTTATCGCCGTTTCGTCTGTCGCCGTCACACCTATCGGCGCCCCTGGACGGATCGGAATGCTTAGCGTCTGCGCTGTGCTATCCGTTGTCGTAGAACTATTGCCCTTCTTCACGATGCTCAATGACGTCCCCAACCAAATGCTATCAATAGCTAGCTTGCCATCAACTGACGCTGTTACCAAAGCGCCGTTTACCGTGTACGAGCCACTTCCCGTCAAACCTGTTAACTGTTCAGCCGCATAATCAATGGTGGCTACCGGTGCCGCTTCCGGCGTTGGCACAAACGTAGCCACCGTAACACTCTTTGCTTCTGAAGCAAATGCCGTCGTCGTCGCTTTCGTCCGCACATAATACGTGTCCGGAACAAGTCCCGTTACGGTTACACCTGCTACACTCGTCCATACACCTGCTGTACCTTTCTTGAATTCCATCTCGGTTGTCACGTTCGTCAATGTACCATTGTTAGCACTGATCTCCGTTTCATCCGTCGCTATCACACCAGCCGGCGCCTCTGCACGTGGCGGAATGCTTAGCGTCTGCGCCGCGCTATCCAATGTCGTCGAGGCATTGCCTTTTTTCACGATGCTCAGCGACGTATCCAACCAACCACTGTTAATGGCCAGCTTACCATCTGTTGTCGCTGTTACTGCCGTACCGTTCACCGTATACGAGCCGTTTGGCACCAGACCGGTTAACTGCTCTGCCGTATAATCAATGATAGCTGCCGGTGTCGCTTCCGGTGTTGCCACAAACGTAGCCACCGTCACGCTCTTCGCTTCTGACGCAAACGCCGTCACCGTCGCTTTTGTCCGGACATAGTAGATGTCCGGATCAAGTCTCGTTACGGTTGCACCTGAAATATTCGTCCAAGTACCCGCCACACCCTTCTTGTACTCCATCGCAGTTGTTACGTTAGTCAATGTACCATCGTTAGCACTTATCGCCGTTTCATTCGTCGCCGTTACACCAGTCGGCGCGCCTGGACGGGATGGAATAATCAGCGTTTGTGCTGGGCTATCCGTTGTCGTCGAACCATCGCCTTTCTTCACGATGCTCACTGACGTTCCCAACCAGCTGCTGTCTATAGCCAGCTTACCATCCGCTGTCACCGTTACCGCTGTACCGTTGTTAACCGAGTAGGCGCTGTTTGGCGTCAGTCCGGTCAGTTGCTCAGCCGCATAGTCAATGATAGCCGCTGGTGCCGGAGCTCCCGTCTCAAATATTTTAGCGGTTATTCTATAATGATCAGCATCCGTATTATCGGTTGTCACCAAGACAAGCTTGTCACCAAAGGTGGGATACAATTTGAAGCTTGGATAATATTCCACAGCGTACATCCAAGTGGCTTCATTGAAACCCTGCATAGCCACCGGAGCGGAATCCACCGGCTGATCCGATGTAAAGACTAAGTTACCGTCATTGTCATAATAATTCAGGTAAGCATACTGCGTTCCCGACCATTCTTTAAAGTTGTTGTACGCATCATTGATGGCATTGGTAGAAGTGGGGTCCGTACTTACGGTTACAAAGCCCGGATTTGCACCATCCCTATAAATAGCAGCCGAAGATTCGCCTAGAGAGCCACTTACTGTAAAATCACCCTTACTCGTACCGTTCTTATCATATAAAGAAACCGTTGATGAGTCGTTTCTATAGTTATATTGGCTGAACATGAAATTCCCGTTGTTCAACGTGGATAGAAACAGCTGTTTTTCATCCGTTCTTATTCCTTTATTAATCGTATTTAACAGAGTCCCACTATTACTGAATATTTTCAGATAAACAGTATCCGTCTGGGGTCCTACTCCTGAATTGTAAGCAACCATATATACACCGTCTCCAGCGGATACATTAGACATGCTCGCATTATGGGAAACCAGAAGTATTTCTCCCGAAACTGGGTTACCCTCAACAGTGAACACACGCGTAGCCGTGCTAATATTGTCGTTCCGTTGCCAGGAAAAAGCTATATTGCCGTCAGACAATTCCGTTATAGAGACAAAGCGCGTGAGTGCCGGGGTACTGGCGGCAGAGTATGTATTAATCTGTGTCTGACCGACCACCTTTTGTCCTGACTGGTTTAGCACCATGAAATAGGCATTGGGAGTACTCTCCCTAACGGTTCCCAATTGCAAATTGTTATCGCCGCTGTCGCTTTTATGGTAAGTAATCAGAATCCTTCCATCACTTAGCGCAAGCATATTCACATCAATCATTTTGTAATAGGTATCCATTAGACTACTCAGATCAACATCTGATCTAAGTGCTCCCGTGCGGTCAAAAATCTTTAAAAAATAAGAATAAACATAGGAATTTCCTTGATAAGCGAATGTGTTCAACACTACTGCGGTACTTCCGTCAGGAAGAACATCAACATCAGAAACATTCTTACCCGAGGCGTTTGTAACTGGAGTCTGAATGGGAAAGTCCACCGTTTTGGTGAATGAGGGGATGGCAGCGTATGCCCGGAGTGAAATCATCGGTAGCAGTCCAATGACTAATATAAAAGCCAATCCAATCTTGCCTAACTTTTTTAACATTGCTTTCCTCCTTGTCGAATGACTATTCATATAATTGTTAACGCTTCCGTAATTGCAGTTAATACAGAAAAGCAGATTTCTATCCTATTATATCGACATTTCTTAGAAAATAGTTTATTTTTCGACAAAAAAATACGCTAAATCACGAATTTAATATGACTTTAGTCATATATATTTGTGTTCAAAGAAAAAATCATAGATTCGCACATTAAAAAAGCCCTCTCTGTCTATTAAACAGATTAGGCCGTCACGTTTTGAATTCCTCATCCTGATTGCCGATGGAAAAAACGATCTATGATCATAGTTCTAGTTAATACAAAAAAAACCGAGAAAGGCACTTTATTTAAAAGTGTCTATTTCTCGGTTAGAGTTTTTTCATCCGTTACGTTAACTAGCTAGATTGCCCTTCCATCGCTCTAATAGATTCATCAACCTTTACCATCATGGAACATTCGACTCTTTTGCGGAAGACGTCACAGCTGAAGTCATAGGTTCCGACGAGGGAACCCGTCGCGTGCAGTGCATTGGCAGGACAACCACCGCTGCAGTAGAGTTTAGCCCAGCAGTCCTTGCATTCCGGCTTCGAGTAGCAGTTGCTCTCTTGGAATTGACATTGCAGCTCAGGTTTTGTGATGCCATCCCAGAGGTTTCCCATGCTGTATTCTTCATCCCCGACGAACTGGTGACAAGGAAAAAGCTCTCCCCAAGGGGTGACAGCAAGATATTCGGTTCCTGAACCACAGCCAGTAATTCTCTTCTGGATGCAAGGTCCTTCCGAGAGGTCAAGCATGTAGTGATAAAAGGTAAACCCCTTGCCCTGCTCATCACGTCCAATCATTTCCTTGGCGAGAATTTCGTACTGGTTGTAGATCTCCGGCAGGTCCTCCTCGGTAAGTGCATAAGGTTCCTTTGGATCACAGATGACTGGTTCCATCGAGATCTTGTCAAAACCAAGGTCTGCGATATGAAATATATCGTTGGTGAAATCGACATTGTTACGAGTGTAAGTTCCTCGAACATAGTACTCTTGGTCCCCGCGCTTACGAACGAATTCCTTGAACTTCGGAACAATATGATCGTAGCTGCCTTTTCCGTTAACCGTTTGGCGAAGTCGGTCATGAACCTCTTTTCTTCCATCCAGGCTTAATACGACATTGTACATTTCCTGATTTAAAAACTCAGTGACCTCATCGTTCAGCAGCATTCCGTTCGTCGTAAAGGTGAACCGGAACTTTTTTTTGTATTCTTGTTCCTTGCTTCTTGCATAAGCTACGATCTGTTTAACAACTTTCCAGGCCAAAAGCGGTTCCCCGCCGAAAAAGTCGATGTCCAGGTTTCGATGATGACCCGAATTTTCAAGCAGGTAATCGATAGCTTTTTGTCCAACCTCATAGCTCATGATTGCCCGATCTCCGTTGTATTTCCCTTGGCTAGCGAAGCAATAGTCGCATGACAAATTACAGGTATGCGCAACATTGAGGCAGAGTGCCTTAACATAAGTTTTTCGTTTTTTTAAATCGAGCGAGAGGTTCTCATACTCATCTTTTGTAAAAAGCTGACCATCATTTTTAAGCGCCTCGATATCCGCGATGGTTTCTCGAATGTCGCTCTCGGAAATGCTGGAATCATCTTTATATTTATCCAACAGCGTTGTCACGATTTTTTCGGCAGAAGTTTTCTCATAATCCGCTATAATTTCATATGCTAGGTCATCAACAACATGCACCGAGCCACTGTAGGTATCGAGCACGATATTGTATCCGTTTAGTTTATATTGATGAATCATACTTACTAATCAAGCTCCTTTTGCACACAAGTAGAAACGGCTTTGCCATCCTTTAGGGATAGTATCCATTTCTTAAAAATAGCCGCCCATCAGCAGAGCAATGGGCGGTAAAATTCCGAATCCTATCTGTTCATTGCATTTTCACACTTCTGGTTTGCAACGCCGCAGGAAGTTTTGCAAGCGGACTGGCAAGATGTCTGGCATGCGCCGCATCCGCCGTGTTTTGCGGTATCCATCAGTTTGCGGGTGCTTAGTGTTACGATTCTTTTCACGATAAATAACTCCTTCTGTAATTTCTTGTGATCACTTTCACTTAATTTCCATGAAACATCGTAGCAACATCACGTAAGTACGTCTATGATTCCCGTCACCTAGCAGAGCAGAGAGGGGTTAAACATAAGCATCAACGTTAATTTTCGTGCAGTCTTTCATGCTTGTGATCGTAGGATGCCGTAGAGGGAACCAGAGTCAGAGCAATGCTAAAAAAGTGACAAAAGAAACAAAAAAGAGACGGCAATGATGCCATCTCTTAAACAAAGATTTTTCCTCATACTTGTCCGTAAAGTCCAATAAATATAAGGATTTTATAACACTGTATCCTTCCTTACCAGTAGAGCGACACTCTCCGATTCCATATGCACCATATGCAAACATCCCTCTCATTATCATGGCTATTGTTATGGTGGGAAGAAGTCACGTAGAATTAGGGATTTTTGTAGAGAGTGTTTCTTGAATATTCAATGAAGTTATTTATTTTTATAATATACTACGCCTTAGTTCATAAAAATATTGCACACTTGGATGCTTTAACTTCATCTTCTCGCTCATGTTTAAAATTCGCTTTTTCCCAACTCGTCTGTCCACTAAAGCTAGAATATTCAATAAGATATCGTCGCTTTCTAAGCTCTCCTCAATGGAAATAGATAAATACTTAGTAGCTATAACAATAAAATTCGATTTACTTAATGATGCCTGTGCTGACAAAAGCTCCTTTGCAACCTCTGATATTTTTCTGCTTCTTGCAATGACTATTAAACGATCCTCCGGGATGATCCCCTTGCTATCTTTTCTAACCGCTTCAATTTCTTCATGGTTGATAGGAATTTGAAGATCTGAATCATTCTTAATCTCCTGCTCCGTCTGATACCATCTAATTGAGCTAGTTCTATCATTCATATTAAGTACGTTCTTTTTATCTACCGAAATATAACAATTCCCTGATTTATCAGGTAAATAACGGTAACTACTTGCGCGATATTCAACCCTGCCGTATAACGCAGGACAGAGAAAACTCTCCAGTTGTTGCTTCAATTTGCTCCAGGACATGTATCCTCCTATGTTTTATGTTATAAATACCTGTTGAGGCAGTCGTTCTATTATACAATACATAATACAATCCCACTAAAACCTGAATAATATCTTGATATAATCTAATCCTCTATTTGTCACGTCTACATAGAAACAAGCCGATTAGGTATAGACCCCGTGGTCTGGTACCTAATCGGCTTGTTATGTTACGCCTCAAACGTTTTCACTTCGGTTATTAGTCTTACTCGGACAGATAATTCGATAACCGGTACAGGAAGTTTCAGCGCGGGTCCTATTGCTGCTTGGATGGATTATTTCTCCATTACTTATCGTGACCTTTACCCGGGTTTTCTTTTGAGTATTCAAAGGTCACTTTTACAGGCTCGCTCATATAGCCAGTCGATAGATACGCCTCATTGGTTCCCTTTAAATTACCCGTAAGTTTGAATGTGAATTGGAAGCTTCCCGCGACTGTACTCTTCGTCTCATCTTCGATTTGAACCTTGCCTTTCGGATCAAGCACCTTCAACTTCACATTTGTAAGGACGCCATTCATCAGCAATCCATCAATCGTTACTTTTTTCGTTTCCTCGTCAACCTTTACTTGTATGCCCTCAATGCCCTTCACGTCTACAGCGCCCGAGAGGTTATAGACACCAAACTCGTAGATGGAATATCCGTAATCGGTTGCTCTTTTTATGCCTTGTAACTTCATGTATCTTGCCTTGACCGGGTTGAACTGAATCGTTTCTTTGCCATCATGCGCGGTAATAATTCCGTCATTTGGCATGACATTGATCCAGTTCTGCTTATCGTTCGACACAAGAAGTTTGTATTTATCAGCGCGAGCATATTCCCAATCGATTCGAACCGTATCCATTTCCTTCACTTCATCGAGATCGACCAGGAACCAAGTATTGTCCACGTATTCGCTCGCCCATCTTGAAGCAGGGAATCCATCGACGGCTTTAGCGGGTGCATAATTCGCATTATTGCCTTCGGTCGATGAAGCTTCTACCGTTTTATTCTGCGCCAAATTGCCTATCAGGTAATAGACGCTTTCCTTCAGCGTATTGTACGCCTCATCTTTTATCGTACCTGCCTTCTTGAATTCATCCAGCTTTGCGTTAAAGCCTTGGAGATACTTGGTGACTTGCGCTGTATCTTTCCCTTCATAGCGCTTCATCATTTCCAAATAGTTGTTCAAAGAACGCACCGTTGCAGAATTGGTAAATTGCTTCGCTTGTTCGAAGCGATCGACTAACGCTTTCATACCAGATGCATTTGTCGTTGCTTCGATAACATATGACTTTGTCACCATATGCCCCGCCGTAACGGTAATGTTAAGCTCATGCTTGCCAAGCTTGCCTGCAAGCGGAATAACGGTACCCGCTGTATAAGGCTTGCCGTCATACGTCGCCGTCACTTTCGTCAGACCATCATCCGTTCTAAGCTTCCATGTAAAGGATACGGATTCTGAATCGGGCAGCTTCATCCCGCTCTGGAACGGCTTGCCGTTCATCTGTACGTCTACCTCGGAAGGCGGAGCCTCGTTGACCTGATACGTTCCTTTAACAAATTGATACAGCCAGTCGTAAAGAACGCGTGTCGCTGGATCATTACTTACCGCGGTGTTATAGACTGCATTGTTGCCTTGGTAATACGATTTGAAGCCATCCTTCATGAGTCCTGTCTTCGCACCGCTGTTCAAGTAATCGATATACCGCTCGCGGAACACGCCGTCCGTCAGCATCCGATCATCGAACTCGAGTTCATTGGACATGCCATACTGCTTCGCCAGATTCGCAGAATCCTCCAAGCGCTCGATATCCGTCGGCTCGAAGAAGTAGTTCGGTTGGATCGTCACCGCATCGAAGCCGACATCCTTCCACATGAACGCTTTATAAGCGAAGAAGTGCGGAATCCAGAAGAACTTCAGGTCCTTGCCGCTAATTTGCATGTCATGCAGGGTGCTGCTCACCGAACGGATCAGATCCGGTCCGGATTGGCTTGTGCTGATTTGCTCTTCGAACCAGTACATACCTACAAGCTCGAGGTTAGCATAACCTTTTGCTTCCCATCTCGATTTGACTTGCTGCAGCCACCATTGAACTGCTTTTTCACGGTTCGCAAGGGCTTTCTCTTTGCCAACGGAATCATTAAAGTTCAGCGATTCTCCACCTTGTTCAATAGCTCCGAAATTAGTGATCGATTCACCTGGATCCGGAATCATGAGGACAACCTTTTCCTTCACGCCAGACTCGTTCAGCGCATCGGATACTTCCTTAGCCGCTGCGTTTAACGCATCCATATCACCGCCTACCGCAAAGGTCTTATCCAGATACCATTGCCAATCTTCCAGATAAGCCCGCCCGCCGAAATCACGACCTGGATTTGGAGAGTTAATGCCAAGATACAGGACGCCGTCGAAGAGTCGATCCTTAATCTTGCCGTCCTTATCGACATAACTAATGTTCGGAATGATCCGTTCTTTCGTCCAGATGCCTAAGTCATTCGCATATTGCCCGTTATACAAAAGTCCAAGATGCTCTATACCCGCTGTCGCTTCGCCTGCCGCCAAGAATTTCGGCGTATGCGTTGGAACAGTTACGGCTCCGGCAACTTTGCCGTCTTCACCGAGGATTTCAATCTCATCCACGAAGGTCATTGCACGCGTATGCATTGTGAATGTTACTTTCACGTACCGAGCATACGCGATTTTCGCATCTGGGCCGATCGCTTTAATACCGTCCTTGCTGCCATCCCACACATAGGTCTCCGTGTATTTGCCGTCATTCCACAGCTTCTGCGTGGCATTGTCTTTGAGCAGTCCCCAGTTCACCTTGTCATCGGAGACGTACATCGATACCGTGAGTGGCACGAGTACATTGTTCGTTGGCCAATCTTCGAGGAAATTGGCTTTAATACCCGTGAGTGATTTCTTCGCCCCCAAATCAAACACAACTTCGCGTGTCTTACCCAAATGATGTCCAACCCATGCTACGTCGGATCTATTGCTTGCCCCATATATACCATCCGTAAGTTTGTTGCCTTCATCCGGATAGGAAGCTTCCGGCTCTTGCGACCACTCATAAGATAAGCCCGCTGCAAGATTGTGATATACCGCCCCATACACTGACGCAATAACACCCTCCGTACCCGCTCCCGGTAGGTCTGATGGAATCGTCACCTCGACCGGATAGGCTTCGCCCGGCGGGTTCGCTGGTGTCTGTTCCTCTGTCTGTGTAGGCGGCAGCGCCTCTTCCGCTTGCGCGATCGGCATCATGGTTACGATCATGATCGCAACCATGACGAGAGCTACCCATTGTCTACTCCTCTTCATATCGTACGAACTCCCTTCTGATTCTTGAGTCAAGAAACATCAATCTCCTAAATGGTATGCGCTTCCATTTCAGCTTACCTCGATGCTCTTTCCTCCCTTCCGAGATTCCGACACGTCATAGAAGCTTATAACATATGTCAATGTCCTTATAGTAACATTATGAAAAGTGGCCTTTCTTTCAAATAGATAATTAATGACATTGGGTATACACTTGTTGACATGAAGGCCTTCACGTCGCGTCTTTATAGGTATAAAGATAGCGCTTACCTCCTTAGGTCCTACCTATTTTCTATCAATGTCCTCTAAGCAATCCGCCAAATAAAAAACGCAACCCCCTCGAGGCTGCGTCGTGTTTATATATGGTGGCGCCTAATTGCTGCGGCGTTCTACTAACTTGATGCCCTATCCATAACCGAACGGATGCTTTTTGTACTCTAAGGGGCTTGAACCGACTCTATTTTTGAACACACGACT
The DNA here is from genome assembly GCF_038009145.1 of Paenibacillus sp. FSL R5-0923. NCBI lineage: Bacteria > Bacillati > Bacillota > Bacilli > Caryophanales > Paenibacillaceae > Paenibacillus > Paenibacillus sp. FSL R5-0923. Next base: position 16,993 of record NZ_JBBPAT010000002.1, on the reverse strand, counting down.
AAAATAGTACTGGCTCTTATACCCTACCTTCACGGCCAGATCCCCGATTTTGATATTCGGCATTACGTCATCCAGAATCTCCTTCGCCTTCGATATCCGAAGCTCGGTGACATAGTCAAGGAATGAAGCACCGATTTCTTGCTTCATACGCTTGCTAAGATAGGTTTGGTTGATATGAAATAGCGCTGCTACTCGAGTAATAGACAGCTCCGGATCCTGATAATGACTGTCAATATACTCGGTCACTTTTTGGATAAGCACTGTTCCATCCCCTGTATACCCGGGAAGCCCCAGCTCCTTATCCACCCTGCTTTCATGTGAATGCAAAGGATATTTTGCCTGAAGATGCTCATCGATCCGATGAAGCAGCTTGTTCAGATCACTCTTCGGCACAGGTTTCAATACATAATCGAATGCTTGTAGTTGCACGGCTTGACGCGCATATTCAAAGTTATCGTAGCCGCTGATGATGACAACCAGAACCGACGGACAGCGTTCGCGCAATATATTTATCAGATCGAGCCCATTCATATTCGGCATGTTGATGTCCACAAGACATACATGTGGTGGGGCTTCCTCCACCATATTCAATGCTTCGTTTGCACTTTTTGCTTCTCCTGCAACTTCAAAAAGATACGAACTCTCCTCAATGTATTGTCGTAAGCCTTTGCGAATGATCGTTTCATCATCGACGATGACAATCTTCCACATCTTCATTCCACTCCCCGTCCAAAGGTATTCGAATGACCATAACGGTAATTCCATCTTCGCTCTTCACTGCAAGGCCATATGGCACCCCGTAAGCTAGTCGAATGCGATGGTTTACACTGTATAGCCCAAAGCCTGTGGCAGAACGATCATATTTATCATCAAGAAGGGCTTGATTCATCTGTTCAAGCTTCTCTTCAGGAATCATAACCCCATTATTTTCAACCTTAATGACCAAATAATCGACCTGTTTATATGCTGTAATCGAAATTTTGCATTTTTGATCCCCAAGTGGCTTAATCCCGTGATAAATCGCATTTTCCACCAACGGCTGCAGCATGAAGCGAACGACTTGGCACTGAGCAAGCTTTTCATCATATCGAAGCTCGTAGTCCAGAATCTCCTCATATCGCACGCCTTGAATATGAAGATAACTCTCGACATGGTACAACTCTTGATCAAGCAGAATGTAGGGACTGCCTGTGCCAAGCCCTAATCGGAAATACGCGCTAAGCGCTTCCACCATCTCCACCACATTGTCTGCTCCATGTTCCATTGCCATCCACTGGATCGTATCCAATGTGTTATATAAAAAGTGCGGCTTGATCTGCTCATGAATCAGTCTGAGTTCCATCTCCTTTCGGTCCTGCTCCACAGCGTATAATTGAACAAGCATGTCATTGAAGCTTCGCCCAAGATCGCCGATCTCATCCGAGCGCGTAACATCTGCTCGTATGGTTTGGTTGCCGTTCTGCACATTTTCCATTACCTGGCGAAGCGACTGAATTGGACGAATAATGGAAGAAGCAAGCAGCATCAGAAAGACAATAAACGCACTACCGATAAGAACGCCTACCAGCAATGCAGTCCGCTGGGTTTTGATCACCGCTAGCGATAGACTTGAATTCGGTACTTCGAGTACTAGCTTCCAGCCTTCCACATTTTGAATTGGAGCCTCAAATACACTCATGTTCTTCTTATCTGCTGCATCCTCCGCTCCATCTCCTTCACCCAGCTCTCTGCAATCGATGATAAGCTGGCCTGACTGGTCATATAGCATTACATCTTGAGCAATCTCCTTCATCTTCTTGACGGAGACGGCTGCGGCAATATAAGCTACCTCATCATTCACCGATGGATTCACGCGATAGAGAATGACGACGATTTCAGCTGCATTCGCTTTTGATACGATCGGATTGCTCACCACATAATTGGAATCTGAATTTAGCAGCAGTTTTTGATAGTAGGGTCGGTTTAGTATCGAAAAAGGCTTGTCCCTTGCTGACCAGGAATTTCCGTGAATATCCACCACGCGTATGGATTCGTACTCTACTTGCTTCTTCGCCTCGAACTTATCAATCTCATGCAGCAATTCATCTCGTGTCCACTGATGGTCCGAAGCTAGAGAAGCAAGCATGTCTATCTCACCGATGCGCTGATTAAACCAATAATCGATCTGGTCGCTGCGTGCATTAACCACTTGCTGCGTTAAGTTCTTATTCAAAGGGACAACCGTATGGTTCATCTCCAAATATATTGTTACAAGCAATGCAATGAACAGCAGCAAGAAGCAGCTTCCTGCGATTAACGTAATTTTTAAGTGAATTGTTTTCATTGTAATCATAGCCCTTCACAATATCCGTTTCTTACATGCCCGAAAAAGACAAAAAAACGCTAATCTGTGCAAATACATAATGCTGTACTAAATCTATAATAGGTATTGTGCATATTTTCACATGAAATAACATTCATGTCTAGGCTAGAGATAAAGGATTTGCCTAGCAAATCTTCCTCTCCCTAATGTATGTAACCAATTCACAACAGAATGAAGGAGATATTATGCGAACTCACACGAAAAAGCTGTTATCTATTCTACTAGTCCTCAGTCTTATGTTCACGCTTGCTGCCTGCGGCGGTAAAGATGCAGCACCCGCTGCAGATGCAAACGGAGTTCAAGTCTTTGAAGGAGTTGGGCAAGGTAAACATGGCGATATTAAAGTACAAGTTTCCTTATTAGATAACAAGATCACTGACATTAAAGTAACAGAGCATAAGGAAAATGAAGTACTTGCAGAACCTGTTTATACGCAGCTCAAGCAAGATGTCATGGCAACTAACAGTGCAAAAGTTGATGCCGTTAGCGGATCTACGGTTACAAGCAAAGGATATCTCGAAGCCATTCAAGATGCAATTACGAAGTCTGGACTTACCCTTGTCGCTGGCGCTGCAGTCAGTGGAAGCAAAGACAAAGAAGAAGCCGAGCAAACCTATGATGTTGTCGTCATCGGTGCCGGGGGTGCTGGCTTTAGTGCGGCTATCGAAGCGAAGAGCGCTGGAGCAAGTGTAGTTCTGCTCGAGAAAATGCCAGCTGTTGGCGGCAACACATTGATCTCCGGTGGTGAGATGAATGCGCCTGACAACTGGGTTGAACGTGCTCTAGGCATCACAGATGACACGACTGAATTATTCTATAATGATACGATGAAAGGCGGAGACAACCTCGGGGATCCAAAGATGGTTCGTATTCTTGCCGACAATGCTCTATCATCTGCCGAATGGCTGCGCGATGAGATCAAGGTAGAGTTCTTACCTGATCATCTGTTCCAATTTGGAGGCCATTCCAGAAAACGTGCGTTGATTCCTGTAGGTCATACAGGTGTTGAATTGATTACTAAGTTAAAAGCCAAAACAGACGCTGATCAAATCACGATCAAAACGAATATGAAAGCCGAAACCTTGCTGAAGGACGAAAGCGGCAAAGTAACAGGTGTAACTGCGACTTCGGGTACTGGCGACAAGATCACATTCCATGCGAACAAAGGCGTCATCATCGCTACCGGTGGTTTTGGATCCAATGTAGAGATGCGTAAAAAGTATAACCCTAAAATGGATGAAAAATATATGTCTACCGATACACCAGGAACTACAGGTGACGGTATCGTTATGGCAGAAACGATTGGCGCCAAACTGACAAATATGGAGAGTATTCAAACGTATCCAATCTGTAATCCTGAGACAGGTGTTATTTCCCTGGTTGCAGACTCCCGCTTCGATGGTGCGATCCTGATTAACCAAGAAGGCAAGCGCTTCGTTGAGGAATTAGAACGTCGTGACGTTATTTCTAAAGCAATTCTTGCCCAAACGGGTGGATATACGTATCAATTATGGAATCAAGGCATTGAGGATATTGGTAAAACGATCGAAGTTCATCAAGACGAATACGATCAACTCGTTAAACAAGGCTTGCTCTTTAAAGCCGATACGATTGAAGAGGCGGCTGATTTCTTTAAAATTGACGTGAACACTTTGAAAGAAACGATTAATAAAGTAAATGATTATGCGAAAACAGGTAAAGACCTTGATTTCAAACATCGCGGTGGATTGAAATCTCTTGAAAAAGGCCCTTACTACATCGAAAAAGCTGTACCCTCCGTTCACCATACAATGGGCGGCTTGGTGATCGACGAGAAGACTCGCGTATTGAATGAAAAAGGCGAAGTCATCCCTGGGCTGTTCGCTGCAGGTGAAGTAACAGGGGTCATTCATGGTGCAAACCGTCTTGGCGGTAATGCCATCGCTGATATCTTCACATTCGGCCGGATTGCAGGCAAACAAGTTGTAGCAGAGTAATCTTATGTTTGTGTAACTGCTCTATTAATAAGTTAGCCTTAAAAACGTGCAAGATAGTTTGTAAAGTGCAGGTTGACTGCTAACTTTCAAGCTGCCCTCTATGACATAGCAAACCGCCCTGTAAGCAACATTGCGAACAGGGCGGTTTTTTATGGTGGAGCCTACGGGCTACGCTCGTCTAACTCGCTGCTCTTTTATCGTTCTCCGTTAGTGGAATTAAAATTGCCCAATTATTTAGTGTCTACTTGACAAGCGTTCCTTCAGATTTCCTAGACACTGGAAAACTCAAGTAAGTAAAGGGGGTTGAATCACTGGTACGTCCCTCACCAGCACCGCCACCGACTCCACATGCACCGTATGCGGGAACCTTCCCTGTTATTATACCTTCTGTGATAATAGCCTACAACCGCGTAAAATCCATCTTTTTAGCTTCTCTATAATCGGTATTCTCTTAAATCATCATACTTTATTACGAATTTTTGCGGCAGATTTACGGCAACATACCTAATTTGATATGAACGAGTCGGAGCGGCGAACGGTAGCATAATGCGAATATCAATCACCGCTTTTATGTTCTGACTTCTACACTGCCAGTGTTCGCCGTTAGTTATTTCTGATTATTGAAAAGTCTTAGAAGCCTTGTATTGTATCGATTTTTGACGTTTTGTGTTATTTCTGGTTACTACTAAATCTGGCTCATTATCGGTATTTTGTTACCGCTTTGTTACCGTAAAGTTACCATATTTAGATGAGGAAAATTTTATCTTTAAATGGTCCTTTGATAAGTGATGGATGTTTCTACCTATTATTTGTATAATGAGGAGGTTACAAAATAATACAAATTTCTTGAAGCGAGGTGTGATCTTGTTTGAGTAAATATACAAAATTAAAGAATGATTTTCAAAACTTTGTGCTTAGTAATAAATCCAGTCTGTATTCTTCCGATGAGATTAAATTTATTAACCTAGTTTTCGAGAAATTTAATGAAATTGCAGAAGTAGGTACTTCTGGTGGTAATAGGCGTGCAAAACTACTAAAAGATTTACTTATACGAGAATGGTTGAATGTTTCAGATCAATTGAATATTGTAAATTCCAATAGTGAAACTACCTCATTTCCAATAAAGCAACTAAAAAAAATTGAAATTGAAAATTTCAGAGGATTCTCTCAAGTCTTTTCACATGAATTTCCAAAACCTTATACACTAATTTTTGGATCTAACGGAACAGGTAAGACAAGCTTTTGCGAAGCACTCGAATACTCTTTACTAGGATATTTAAGTGAAGCCGAATCAAAACGGTACGATTCAAATAAATATATTATTAATTCTATTACAGGTAAAGGTCAGACTCCTAAACTAACTGTAATTGATAACAATGATAAGGAATTATTAGTGACAGCATCCCCCAACTCTTATCACTTTTGTTTTATTGAAAAAAACAGGATTGATGGGTTTGCTAGGATATCAGCAAACACTCCTTCAAACCAAACGCAATTGTTATCAGTATTATTAGGATTAGAGGACTTCAATTCGTACGTTTCTGGCTTTACAGAAAACATAGAAAATTATATTAATATCAATGAACAAGATGGCGTAAAGCACAAAGAATTAGCTCAAAAAACAAGAGAAACAGAATTAGATAGAACAAATGTCGAGAAAAATATGAATGAACTCTCCAAACTCTCCAGCGAAAAAGAACGTCTTATAACAGAAAGTAAATTAAAAATGACTTTTCATGAATTGGATATCTATATTCATGGAGATGAAACTAAAAAAGGCAGACTATTCGATGTTGATAATGAAATACAAAACATGAGTTCTATCCGTTACGAAAGTAACAGCTTAATAAATATGACTGGAGATAATGATAAATTACTTTTATCTTTAAATGAATATAAGCAGTTAAAAGAAAGTTTAGATAAATCTAAAGACCAAATTAGCTTTAAACAACTTTTCACATCCGTAAATGAACTGAGAAAGATATCAGAAAACAAATGTCCTGCTTGCCATACTCCTATTACTACTACTCTATTAAATCCATTTGACCATGCAGTAGAAAAGTTATCCGAACTAAGTAAGTTATCACAAATGGAGGACAAAATAAAATTAATTTCTGAAGATATCATTTCCAAAACCATAAAGCTTTTAGCTGATATACAACTTAAAATCAAATACGCAAAAGAGCTTAGTTTATCCGCACAATTTAGTTTTACCCAAGATTTATTATCAAAAGAACTAAAACATTACAATATAAATGATAAATTAGTAAATGTCGAAGAACTCGTAAACGAGGTCAAACGTAATAAGGAATCACTCGAAGCAATTGAGAAATTGCTTCAATTCAAGAATTTAGAATTTGAGGATTCTATCCATAGGAAAACTATTCTTCAAGAAGAAAAAAATAACTTACAAATAATTTCAGATAAGTTAAAGTCTATCAAAACAAAAGAAAGTACCTATCAAAGTTTAATAAGGGATGCTGAAGAGAGGCTTACAAATTTTGATATATTAAATAAAGAGTTAATACGTGAGGTTGAAGCTGAAAAAAAACAAATCGCGATAAATAAGCAGTTTGTTATTGCATATAAATCAACTTTAGCAAAATTGAAGACGTACAACTCGGAGTTACCAGTTAAGTTGATATCCAATATGAATGATCTCACACGAGACTTTTATAATGAAATTAATAAACACGACGCAGATTTCGAATTACTTGAAAAAATAGAATTACCAGTAAAACCAGATGATAGAATTAATGCTTATTTCAAGGATAATCCAACTAAAGCTGTTGATGCTTTGCACGTATTAAGTGAGGGGCATGTAAGGTGCCTTGGGTTATCTTTACTGTTATCTAAAATCGTAAGAGACAACATCAATATTATTATTTTTGATGATGTTGTCAATGCTATCGATGATGACCATCGGGGAGGAATAAGAGAGTTACTATTTAATAGCCCGCTATTAAACAACAAACAAATAATTCTCACTTCGCACGCTGAAGAATTCATTAAGGACCTGGAAAATCAAGTTGCGAAAAAGCAACATAATAAATTAATTAGTAGAGTTACTTTTCTCACTCCAGAGAATAGAGTTATCCGGACAGATACCGTTTCTACCTCCCATTATCTCACCAATGCAAAAACTTTCTTAGATAGATCACAGAAACGGGATTGTTTACGTTATTGTAGGAGTGCATTGGAAAATATTAATAGCTCATTATGGAAACGACTAGGAAAATCATATAACACTTTGATTTCGGTACAAATCCGTCATCCAAAAGGTATGCCAGATACTATGTCAGCTGCACAAGGTCTCTCTAAATTAATGAAAGACCTAAAAAAGAAGGAAGGTATCTTGAAATTTGATCGTATCATAGAAACATATGACTACTTAACCGGACTTGAAACAACAAATAATACTGCATGGAACTACCTAAATAAAGGAACACACGAAGAGGAAGAATTGTATGAATTTGATTCTCTACTAGTGAAGAAGATCTATGAATACATAGAAATTCTCGACAATGAAGCAAAGGCAGTATGACAAAGAACCAGTATGCCGGATGAATCAATAGATTCCCTGCTTACTGGTTCCTTTATATTTAATATGTGCCCTTACTTTCAGCAGCTATGGAATGAGTATATTTATTCGAGCTTGTTTCATACAAATTATACTTCATCTGCAACTCCGCCTGTTTAATTACAAGCTCTGTCGCTTCTGGAATTTCATCAGGTGGGTACTTGTATTTTTTAAGCAAGCGTTTGATAAGTGAGCGCATGTTAGCTTTAGCATCATTTCTTTTGTACCAATCTGGTGTCTTATTCTCAGTAATCAGTTGAATAAGATTCTTCGCCATCTCCCGAAGCACATCAGATTGATAATGTTCCTTAACCAATTCAGGTCTTGCTAGAGCGTCATAGAAAGCTTGTTCTTCAGGCGACAACCGCATATCGATACCATCGTTGATTGCGGACTCAATTTCTTTGGCGATATCAATCATCTGAGTAATTAACACGTCAATGTCTTCAGCCTGATTGTACCGCTCCACAATGTTCTTAAGCTTCTCAGAAAAAAATCCAGACCTAACTATATTAGTCTGTTCGAACCATTTTATTTTATCGTCGATCAGCTTCTTTAAGATTATTGCTGCGACATTTCTTCGCTTCATTGCCATGATTTTTTCCAGATTCTCGACAGACAGAAGACTCTTCTCTTTCTTCGCCGAGATAGAAACAACCTCATCGCCATCTTTAATAATGGCTTGCTCAATCATCGCTGTAATCTTCCGCTTGAAAGCCTCTACATCCGGCATTCCATCACGTTCGACCTTAACGATAAATGATTTTACCGCCGTGAAAAAGCTGACTTGCACCCGAACGGTGAAATCTAAAGCAGTAGCACAAATATTATAGGCACTTTGGAGCCTAGCTACATGCTTGAGAAATACTTCTTTCGCTCGTTCCTTAAGCACATGCTCTACGCCGTCTTGAATTAATTCGAATCGTTCTTTTGGAGTTGCGTTCATATATATACTGAAATCAAATCTATGGAACATCCCCTCTAGAATTTCTACTTCCGTCATGAGGATTTCCTTAGCTTTTTCAATCTCTGTAATACCGTTTTTATCACGACTTGTATAAGTGTTAAGCGCTTCCTTCAAATACTTGCTAAGCCCGATGTAATCAACAATCAGTCCCGCTTGTTTATCCTTATAAACGCGATTAACCCTTGCGATAGCTTGCATCAAATTATGTTCTTTCATAATTTTATCTATGTACATGGTGTCTAGGCTTGGAACATCAAATCCGGTTAGCCACATGTCTACGACAATGGCAATTTTCAACTCACTATTATCATCTTTGAACTGATTGGCTAGCGTCTGGCGATGTTGTTTATTACCGATAATATCTCTCATTTCCTGATTCGTGTCCTTGTTGCTATCACTCAACACGAGACCGATCTGGGATCCAATTTCAGGAGACTTTTCTTTAATGAGTTGATACATGCGGTAGGCGATTTTGCGAGAATAAGCAACAATCATCGCTTTACCTTTTAGCATATCCTTACGGATAGCATAATGGGCGAGAATATCGTCTACGACTAAATTCAACCGATCTTCATCACCAATGACCGCTTCCATCGTGACAAGGTCTTTTTTCAGTTTCTCAATCTTTTCGGGAGTAAGACCTTGCGCTTCAATACTCGCAACCTCTTTGTCAATCTGGTCGAGAATACCTTCATCCAAATGCACTTTCGCTAGACGATTCTCATAATGCAAATCTACAGTCGCACCATCTAGCTTTGCTTGCGTCATATCATATACATCAATAAGTTCACCAAATACACCTATGGTCGATTTATCATTAGAGTCTACTGGGGTACCTGTAAATCCAATAAAGGTCGCGTTCGGAAGTGCATCTCGTAAATATTTCGCGTATCCATAAACAAGCTCGGCTTCAAGCGTCTTTTTATCAATTTTGATATCAGGGTCTATACCATATTGGGAACGGTGCGCCTCATCCGCAATAACAATAATATCGTGGCGATTCGAGAGCAAGCCTGTTTCCTCGGTGAATTTCTGAATTGTGGTAAAAAAGATACCTCCACTAGAGCGATTCTCCAGCAATTCGATTAAATTCTCACGCGACTCTGCGCGAACAGGGGCTTGACGGAGATACTCTGCCGCGCTGCTAAATGTCCCATGTATTTGTTCATCCAAATCGTTGCGGTCTGTTACTACAACGATGGTTGGGTTGTTCAAGCGAGTAATCAGACCAGCAGATAGAAACACCATTGAGAATGATTTCCCTGACCCCTGCGTATGCCAAACTACACCCCCACGCTTATCCCCGTCAACCGCACGAACCACACTATTAATTGCTTTGTTCATACCAAAGTATTGATGATAGCCAGATATAATTTTAGCTTTGCCTCCAGCAAAGAAGCTGAAGTTACGTATAACGTCAAGTAAACGTTCTTTATGCAAAAGCCCCTTCATCAAAGTCCCAATTTGAGCGATGTGCGCTTCATCCACAATGGGAGAGTGGCTATCTACCTGTTTCCATTGCATATAACGATCATAATCAGCAGTAATGGAGCCGTATCGTGCATTCACACCATCACTTATAATGTTAAAGGCGTTATAGTGGAAGAGCGGCTTAATCATATCTTGATACGTCTTGATTTGAAGATAGCCATCCTGAATTGTTGCATCCTCTCGAACCGCTGATTTCAATTCAATAACGACTAGAGGCAAGCCATTAACGATCAAAACAACATCAGGTCGTTTCTCAGCCTTATGAATGACAGTGAACTGATTAATCGCTATGAAACTGTTGTTGTTCGGATGGTCGAAATCAATCACCTTTACGATACGTGCAGGGACATCATCCCCATATACTTCAATCCGAACACCTTCAATAAGATAACGGTGAAACTGTTGATTGGCTGATACTAGGCTGGCATCGTCAATATATAGAAGCTTACGAACCGCAGCTTCTATGACTTCTGATGACAATGTTGGATTGATTACAAAAAGCGCCTCACGCAATTCCTCTTCTAGAACAACCGTATGATAGTCACGAACAAGGTCATAGCCGTTTTGAACCTTATAGTTAAGCTCGTCCTGTAGCAGTTCAAGGACGACTGATTCTAAGCTATCTTCGGTAAACATGGTTTCGCCTCCAATCTATAGTTGGATTTCAGACACGTCCAATTCCCCAGAAATGAGCTTTGGAAGGAGGGTATCACGAAGGTTCGATAGAGCAATATTCTCCTTCTGAGAGCGAATCATTTTCTCACAAATAGAATGATATATCCCGGAAAACTTTTCGTTTATATGCGATTCAGGAAGCAATATTTTCATTTTCTTGATTATTTCACGCCCTAATTCTGTTTGCCCCGTACTACCTGTCGCGGCATTTTCAAATAAAGGCTGCATATTTTTTATCAAGCACCCCATATACCCTAAGCCATTCTCCAGGTTGGGACGGATAATGGTTACATGTGAATCAACTGTATAATCTTCTAGATCTTCATACACCTGAGCTACCCTACCTAAAGTACCAGTACCAGTAGAATTAACAAGAATATCACCAAATTGGATCTGTTTATCTTCACTTACCTTACTAATGTGCGGTCTTGAGAGCTCTAGATTTATAGAACCATCTCTAATACATTTTTGATTTATAACACGTTTTTCTGAGTTCTCAGCATATTTAGGAGCAATCCCCCTTGTTACAAGGCTAGTAGAATTTCCAATTGTATCTATCAACCATCCCTTTGGAATTTCTCTCCCCATTTCCTCGCACCATTCCATCTCTCCCCCACTTAACTTATAAGGGTCACCGTTTTCATTCGGATACTCAAAATCAACAAACCATTGCTTAAATATTACTTGTGCCATTTGGTCTAGCACTTTGTTCATACGGTTGTTGGTTTCAATTTTATGAGATAGTGTAAAGTAATAATCCCCAATAATCTCTTGTATACGCATTGAAGGAATAGGAATCAATAACTTATCTAAATCTCCCTTTTTAAAATGTGGGATCATTGTGCCTACATGATAATTATTAATCTGATTTTGGAATAGAGGACTTCTTAGAACAGCAAACAAGTATCTGTTATCAATAACATCTTCATCAACACGTAATGCCATCATATCTTGCGCTATGCAAAAGTCTATGGGATCTGGAACAAGGCATACTCTTCCTGGAGTTCCTTTATTTACGAATATAATGTCACCTGGTATGGGGTGTGCTCTAAACCAATTATCATATGTGTCCTGAGATATATAACGTACTCTCTCAAACACAGGATAAAGTTCATTATCTTTGATGCAGTTTGTTGCAATTAAAGGAATGCCTTCATCAGATGTCGGTACAGTTTTCCCGCGATTATCCACTATAAATTTCAATAAACTCGTTAATGGTCGGTGTTCTATACTTACCATATTAAAACTCATACCCAATTGCCCCCAGACTCTTCTTAATCTTCTCATCCAATACTGAAGACTCCGACATCAAATCTGCAAGTTCGGCTACAAGCTTCTCCATCTTTTCCTCGAACGGTTCGGTATCTTCGATCTCTTTCACACCCACATATCGCCCAGGAGTAAGTATATTATCGTGCTTTTGTATTTCCTCAAGGCTAGCCGACTTACAGAAGCCGATTTCGTCCTCATAGCCGTCATTCTTGAGCCACTTGTGATAGGTTTCCGCAATCAACGAAACATCCATATCCTCCAACTCGCGTAGCTTACGGCTAATCATTGTACCTTTATCACGCGCATCGATAAAGAGAACTTCACCTTTACGTTTCTTACCGCGACGTAAAAACCACAAACATACTGGAATACCCGTAGTGAAAAACAGCTTATCAGGTAAAGCAACGATACAATCTACCAAATCTTCTTCAATAAACTGCGCACGGATATTCCCTTCACCCGATGTTTGGGAAGATAATGAACCGTTTGCCAAAACGATTCCAGCAACGCCTTTGGACGGTTTCAGCTTCGTAAGGATATGAGATAACCAGGCATAGTTGGCATTATTTTTTGCCGGAACGCCCCATTTCCAGCGCGCATCCGTCAATAGGCTGTCTTGTCCCCAATCACTGATGTTAAACGGAGGATTGGCAAGAATATAATCAAATTTCTCATCTTTGAATTGATCGCCATGGAATGTATCATCGTGAGTGCTGCCCAGGTTTGCCTCAATACTGCGAATAGCAAGGTTCATCGTTGCAAGTCTGCGAGTCTCAGCATTCAATTCTTGACCGTATACAGATAAGTTAAATGCATTACCACCATGTGCTTTTACGAATTTTTGCGCTTGAACGAACATACCTCCGGAACCGCAGCACGGGTCGTAGATCGTACCTTCGAATGGTTCAATCATCTCGACAAGCAATTTAACAATACTGCTCGGCGTATAGTATTCACCGCCGCCTTGACCGAGCATAAAAGCAAATTTCCCAAGAAAATACTCATATACGCGACCCAGTGCGTCTTCTTCAATTAGAAGCGTATTGGAGTTTTCGAATACCATCACAACTTCGCCAACTCTACGTTGGTCGATATCTGCACCGGAATATATTTTCGGCAATACACCTGCCAGTATTTTATTCTCTTTCTCAATCGCGATAAAAGCTTCATCTATGACTTGACCGATATTCGGCTTCGTTGCATTCTCTATAATAAATTTCCAACGTGCTTTTTCAGGTACAAAAAATACGTTGAAGCGTTCATATTCATCGCGGTCATCTTCAAATCCGTCACCTTCCGCAACCAGCTCGTTGTAGCGCTGGTCAAAGCGGTCGGAGATGTATTTAAGAAAAATGATGCCGAGTACAACATCTTTATATTTGGAAGCAGCAATACTGCCTCTGAGCTTATCGGCAGCTGCCCATAATTTGTCTTCCATGCTGGTAACTAAGTTTTCTTTTGCCATTCGTGTATGCCTCCGTTGTCTATTTCCCTGTTTGTAATAAAGTGCTGCAACCTCTGTTAGGAAACACCTATTCTGATTACATTATTTCTTATCGAAAGTTGTCTTTCCTGCTCTTATCGTAAAAAAGCCCTAAAGAGATAGGGCTTTTTTACGTCATACAAGCTCTGAACGATCCAACATGTAATCTAATATATATATACTGCTTATTGGGCTGATATTTTTTATCAGACTTTTGTAGGTCGCTTAAGTAATAAGCATATAACTTATTCATTCTAGTTAATGCAGACCTCTCTACAAATTTTGGAATATCAAATGCCACTCTACCCCATTTAAACTTTCCATCCCCAGCAAGATAAAATTGGAATGTTCATTTCTCCTATTTCACTCCAGACACCATAGCGAGCTTCTCCATCAATGATATCGATATATAAGCGATAGTTGTGATTAATATGAAGCATGTAGTTCACTTGGATACCATGGTCAACTTTTTCGTATCGCAGCATATAGGTAAATTCCCCATTACAAATATTATCTATTTCTAACAATAATGTTATCTTACCATAACTCTATCTAGTTCAGAAGACATGGAAAGAAATAGAGTCCTAATAATAGGACTCTGGATAAGGATTGTTACCCTTTTGTTCAATTGACGAAATACACAGGATAGTCAGTTAATGTATTCAAGGTAGTTTTGCCTTGAATTTCAAAAGCCCTCTTCGCCTTAATGATGATATTCTGCTGTTTCTCGCGCAGCGTTTCGAAGCTATTGTAAATTCTACTAAGCTGCAAGCGATCATATATCTGACCAATATTCGGATATAGCTTCTCTTTCAGAGGATCAACGAAATATCCCGGTTTAAAAAGAATATTGATATGTTTGTGAAGTTTCTTTATCGTCTTGCCATGCAAGGCATCGTTTTTCGGGTCGAATCTATCCTCTAGCTCGTTACGATGAAGGTAATCTCGGCAGTTTTCAATTTTCTGTTCCAGTGATATTACCATTTGAACGGATAATTGATATTCTTCTTCGTCAAGCTCACTGAAAATACGAAGGAGAAGCGTGTACGCCTTTACATTTTCCAATTGGCAATCTAGGTAATAGATATAGTCCAAATAGTCCAAATACTTCGGCTTCTCATCCAAATTAAACCTGCTTCTGCATTGGACACGATTGATCCAAAAATCACTGTAGAAATCATAGAACATCCACACCAAATCATTAACAGTATCGCTTTCTTTGATTGATTTGATTTCAGCTACCCTTGATAGCCACTTTGCTTCACTATTCTCCTGCTTGTACCGTTCTTCTGTTCTATCATAATAGAAACGAAAAGACCGAAATGGCAGGAGTTATTCAAAAAGATCAGCCAGCAGATTAGATCATAGCTCAACTCACAGATTGTATTTAACTATTCAAGACAAAACAGGGAGGTAATCAAGATGGCAACGATCCGAATTAATAAAGTTACTTTAACGATAAAAGAGGCAGCAGAAATGACTGGCTTATCTACTTCGACAATTTACAACATGTGTGCTTCTGGACAACTGCCACATACAAAAGCAAGAAGTAGGATATTATTTTATCGTCCAACGCTCGAAAAATGGTTTGCTGGTGAATTGCTCTAAACGACGCGAGAATAGTGCAGCTTATAGAGTTATTTCTTCGGGTAGTGAACCATGCATAGAAAATAAAATGGGGTAATCGTCAAACCCGTTTCTAATTTTTACATAGAAATTAAGTTCTTTCATAAATAAATAGTTAAAAAAGGAGCGTCAACACCATGGCAAACTATCGTCAACGAGGTAATAACTCATGGGAACTTACTATCAGCCTTGGACGCGGTGTAAAAGGAAAATACACCCGACGCACAAAAACGGTTACGGTAGAAGATGAGCGCATTTTAAGAGCACCCAAGCGTTTAGAAATGTTTTTGGATCAAGAGTGGCTTAAATTCAAAGAAGAAGTCGAGGCGGGGAGTTACATAGCCCCCGCAAAGCTAACGTTTAGCCAATTTGTAGGGTTATGGAAAGAGAAATATGCGGACACGCATCTTGAACGGAAAACCATCTATACGTATATGGTGAATCTAAATACTCGCATCTTGCCAGCATTTGGAAATTTGCAACTGGATCAAATAAACCCTTTGCACATTGTTGATTTTCTCGAATCTTTAGGGAAAAAAGGAAGCCGAAAAGACAATAAGGCAGGCGTTTTATCGTCGGGAACAATCCAAATGAATCACAGAGTTTTAAAAAACATCTTCTCCCGCGCAGTAGAGTGGAAAGTCATCAAAGACAATCCAGCGGCGGAAGTGAAGAAGCCCAAAGTAGTGCATAAGGAAATCATTCCTTACGATGAAGCAGAGTTAAGAGCCATGTTACAAGCCCTAAAAAAGGAACCGCACCACTGGCGGATGATGATAACACTGGCTTTAACCACAGGGATGCGGCGTGGCGAATTACTCGGGTTGGAGTGGAAGCACATTGTTTGGAAGACAGGCGTTATTGACGTACAGCAAAGCGTTTCTATATCTTTGAAAAGTGAAGTCATAGTGAAGGAACCTAAGACCAAAAACTCCAAACGAAAGATTGCACTTCCCCCCTCAGTGCTGGAGGAATTGCGAGATTATTACACTTATAGGGTTAAGGAGCGGAATATGATTGGTGACGCCTGGCAAGGCAATGAATACTTTTTTCTATTCTCCCATGAGGACGGTAGAGCCTTTCACCACGAACGCCCTTACCTATGGTTTCGGCAATTCGTAAAAAAGAATAGTTTCCGGTATACCCGTTTTCATGACCTTCGTCATGCATCGGCAACACAGCTCATTAATCAAGGTGTCCATGCAAAAATCATTTCTGAACGACTTGGGCATGGCAGCATCACAACCACTATGAACATATACGGACATGCCCTGCGTTCCGCCGATCAAGCCGCTGCCAATAAGTTTGAGAATCTGTTCACTATAGATGCTAAACAAACAGACAAAAAGACGCTGGAATAATGTTTCCTCCATCGTCTTTTTCTTTTGCTTTATGCCTTGTCATCTTTTCTTTGCATGTAATTTTACGGCAATTTTACGGCAACTTATCAAAAACACTTCTGTTATACCAATTCTGAATAGACTGTATTAGCAAATAAATCTTTATATATTCATGAATCTAAACATCTGTATCAGTTCTCAGAAGCAATGCGACTGATTCG